>NZ_BCTJ01000026.1 GCF_001571225.1 Hydrogenophaga palleronii NBRC 102513 | reverse complement strand
CAGGGGGGTGTTCCCGCTACCTTTCAGCCGACCCCTGCACACCCTCGACCAGCCAGTTCATGCCCAGGATCTGGCCGTCGCTGAGCGACTGGCCGGCGTCGATGACGGTCTTGCCCTGGTTGTCGCGCACACCGGCCTTGCCGGCGGCAAACACCACCAGCTTGCCGGCGGCCATGTCGGCCTGGCGCGCCAGCACTTCCTTGCGCACGGCTTCGGGCACCTTGCTGCCGAAGCTGTCGACACGGATCATGCCGTCCTTCACACCGCCCCACACGCTGCCGCTCTGCCAGGTGCCGTCGATCACGGCCTGCACGCGGCGCGTGTAGTAGTCGCCCCAGAGGTGGGTCACGGCGGCGATCTGGGCATCGGGGCCGAAGCGGCGCATGTCGGAGTGGTAGGCCACCGCCAGCTTGCCGCGTTCCTGCGCGGCCACCATCACGGCGGTGGAGCCGGTGTGGAAGGCCAGGACCTCGGCGCCCTGGTTCATCAGCGTCATGGCGGCATCGCGCTCGCGCGGCGGGTTGAACCACTCACCCAGCCACACCACCTTCACGGTGGCGCGCGGGTTGACCGAGCGCATGCCCAGCGTGAAGGCATTGACGCCCTGGATCACCTCGGGAATCGGGAAGCCTGCGATGTAGCCGGCCTGCGTGGCCATGCGCCCGGCGGCAACACCGGCCAGATAACGGCCTTCGTAATAGCGCGCGTTGGCGGCGGCCACGTTGGGTGCGGTCTTGTAGCCGGTGATGGACTCGAACTTCACGTCCGGGAAATCGCGCGCCACCTTGAGCGTGGGCTCCATGTAGCCGAAGCTGGGTGTGAAGATGATGCGGTGCCCCTGCTGCGCCAGGTCGCGGATGACCCGTTCGGCGTCGGCGCCCTCGGGCACGTTCTCCACAAAACGCGTCTCCACCCGGTTGCCCAGCGCGGCCTGCACGGCCAGCCGGCCCTGCTCGTGCTGGCGCACCCAGCCGGCCTCGGTGAGTGGCGTGACATAGACGAACGCGGCCTTGAGCGGCGGCGCTGGCGTCTGGGCTTGCGCGGTGGAAAGGGGGGATAAAAAACAGGCGACCGCCAGTGCGCAGGCGCACCGGGCCACGAGGTTTTTGTACATGGTGTTCCTCTACATGGCTTCCGTGAATGAAAAAGCGAGCCGGGGAAGCACCGGGCTCGCTGGGCGTGATTTTAAGCCACCGCGTTGTCCAGCAAGGCCAGCAGCGCCGCGCGGCGTTCATCGCTCACGAAGCTGGCCTCGAAGCTGTTGCGTGCCAGGGTGATCACGTCTTCGCGCGTGAGGTGCAGTGCCTCGACGGTCTGCACGAAGTTGGCGTTCATGTAGCCGCCGAAGTACGCCGGGTCGTCGGAGTTGACGGTGGCGCAGAGGCCGGCGTCGAGCAGGCGCTTCATCGGGTGGTCTTTCAGATCATCCACCACGCAGAGCTTGAGGTTGGAGAGCGGGCACACCGTGAGCGGAATGCGGCGCTGCGCCAGTTCGGCCACCAGCGCCGGGTCTTCGAGCGAGCGCACGCCGTGGTCGATGCGTTCGGTCTGCAGGTCGTTCAGAGCTTCCCAGATGTAGGCCGGTGGCCCTTCTTCGCCCGCGTGGGCCACCACATGGAAACCGAGCTCGCGGCAGCGCGCGAACACGCGCGAGAACTTGGAGGGCGGGTGGCCGACCTCGCTCGAATCCAGGCCGATGCCGATGAAGTGCTCGCGGTACGGCAAGGCCGCTTCCAGCGTATTGAAGGCGTCTTCTTCGCTCAGGTGGCGCAGGAAACACAGGATCAGCGCGGCGCTGACGCCGAGCTCGGCCTGCGCACGTGCGCAGGCGCTGGCCAGGCCCTGGATCACCGTGTCCATGGGCACGCCGCGTGCGGTGTGGGCCTGCGGGTCGAAGAAGATTTCGGTGTGCACCACATTGTCGGCCGCGGCGCGCAGGAAGTAGGCCCAGGCCATGTCGTGGAAGTCGGCCTCGTGCAGCAGCACGCTGGCGCCGGCGTAATAGATGTCCAGAAAGCTCTGCAGATCGATGAAGGCATAGGCCGCCCGCAGGGCCTCCACGCTGGCATAGGGCAGGCTCAGGCCGTTGCGCTGGGCCAGCGCGAAGATCAGCTCGGGTTCCAGCGAACCCTCGATGTGCATGTGCAGCTCGGCCTTGGGAACGGCGGCGGCGAGTTGGGCGGGGGTCATCAGGGTCATGTCAGAACTCTCTTTGAAGTGCGGCGCGGCACACGCCACCGGCGAAATGATGCCATCCGGAGGCGATGCGAACTGGTTTTGCCGGGCCGCAGTTGCCGCACCCTTCAGGGGGTCGCGCGTAGCGCGGCGGGGATGGGCCATTCAACAGGTGCCCAGGGCGATGCCCAGGCGTTTGAGGTAACGGCGGTAGGCGCTGGAGACGCGGTCGGCCGGGCCGTGCACTTCGGCAACGGGGGTGGTGCGGCCAATCGGCAGCGCGCGCGGCGATTGCGATTCCACCACTGGGCGGTCCTGCGCAAACACCGCGTCCTGGAAGGCGATCAGCTCCGCGTCGCTGGCGTTGTCGCCGCGCGTGGCCATGACGAACCAGGCGGTGCAGGCTTCGTCGCCGTCGGGCCGGATGCACAGCGCAATGGCGTTGCTCACCGGGTCGCCGTCGGCGGCGTCCTTGTGCAGCACGGCCAAGAACGGGTGCGGCACCTCGTAGCGGTAGGCGATCCAGGCACCGCTGTCGGCGCCCGCGTAGGCACGCGGCTGCCAGGCGCGTGCGTCGCGCACCTCCAGACCATCGGTGCCCGCGCCCTCTTCCACCACGCCGATCTGCACCTGCGCATGGCCGCGCTCGCCCAGCCAGCCTTCGTGCACAAAACCGAAGTGGCTCAGGTCCAGAAAGTTCTCGACCAGGCGCGGCGCGCTGGTGCGCAGCTGGTAAGGGCCGCACAACACGGTGCGCCAGGCGGCGTCCTGCGCGGGCGCGAACACCGGCGGCTCGGCCAGCGGCCCGCTGGCCAGGCCGGCGTAGTCCGGCGTCTGCAGGCGCACCCACACCAGGCCGTGTTGTTCACGCGCTTCGTAGCGGGTGGCGCAGTGGCTGGCCGGCGGCGTGAAGTCGGGCGCGGCCGGCACGTGTTCGCAGCGGCCTGCGCCACCGAACTGCCAGCCGTGGTACGGGCACTCCAGCCGCGCGCCGTGCAGGCCGGTCAACACGCGGCCGAGCGAGAGCCGCGCGCCGCGGTGCGGGCACTGGTCGGCCCAGGCATGCACCCGGTGGCCGCCGTGCGCGTCCTCGCGCCACAGCACCAGCGGCTGCCCGAGCAGGGTGCAGGCCACCGGCGTGTCGCGCACCTGGTTCGCTGCGATCACGGGATGCCAGAGCTGAGCTTCGATCATGGGGTCCATTCAAACAAACAAAAAAGCCGCCCGAAGGCGGCTTGGTCGCACGCCACCACCGGAGGGGTAGCGAGCGGGTGCCAGGCTAGGCGGACGGAGCGCAGGAACCGGAACGTACTTCCTGTACGTGAGGATTCCGAGCACCGCCCAACGACGCATGGCGCCCGCGCAGTAGCCGATCTCAGTTAGGGACTTTGCCTTCCACGCCCTTGACGTAGAACTTCACGCCACCAAGGAAGGCGTCGTCGGCAACCACGTCCTGGGCCAGCAGTTCCTTGCCGTCCTGGCCGAGGATCGGGCCCTTCCAGATCGACAGGCTGCCGTCCTTCAGGCCGGCGCGCACGCTGTCCACCTTGGCTTTGATGTCGGCCGGCACGTCTTCGGCCACCGACACCATGTCGATCGCACCTTCCTTCACACCCCACCAGGAGCTGCCGGTGGCCCAGGTGCCTTCCAGCACGTCCTTGGTGGACTTGATGTAGTACGGCGCCCAGTTGATCACGGCCGAACCCAGGTGGGCCTTGGGGCCGTAGGCGGTCATGTCCGAATCCCAGCCGAAGGCGCGCTTGCCCAGCTTTTCAGCGGTCTGCAGCACGGCCGACGAGTCGGTGTTCTGGAACAGCACGTCAGCACCGCCGTTGATCAGCGAGGTAGCGGCTTCGGTTTCCTTCGGTGGGTCGAACCAGCCGTTGACCCAGACCACGCGGGTCTTGATCTTCGGGTTCACCGATTGCGCGCCCAGCGTGAAGCTGTTGATGTTGCGCAGCACTTCCGGGATAGGCACCGAAGCCACCACACCCAGCGTGTTGCTCTTGGTCATGCCGCCAGCGATCACGCCAGCCATGTACGCGCCTTCGTAGGTGCGGCTGTCGTAGGTGCGCATGTTCTCGGCCGTCTTGTAGCCGGTGGCGTGCTCGAACTTCACGTCCTTGAAGTCGGGGGCGATCTTGAGCATGGGCTCCATGTAGCCGAAGGTGGTGCCGAACACCAGCTTGTTGCCCTGGGCGGCCATGTCGCGGATCACGCGCTCGGAGTCCGCGCCTTCGGGCACGCTCTCGACGTAGCTGGTGACGATCTTGTCGCCGAACTCCTGCTCCAGCGCCTTGCGGGCATTGTCGTGCGCGAAGCTCCAGCCGCCGTCGCCCACCGGGCCGACATAGGCAAACGCGATCTTCAGCGGCTCGGCCTTGGGCGCTTCGGCGGCGGCAGGTGCCGGCGCAGCAGGCGCTGCCGCCTCTTCCTTCTTGCCGCAGCCGATCAGCACGGCGCTGCTCAGCGCGGTGAGTGCGGCAACCTTCATCAGGGAACGTTTGCTCAGGTCTGTCATGGATATCCTCTTTGTTGGAAAAGTGGTGATACGGAAACGGAGATCAAAACGGAAAAAAGATTATGCGCCCGGGTAGAAGGGTTTTCCGATGGAGGAAGGCATGTTGATGCGGATCCAGGTCGGGTTGCGCGAGATCAGCACCAGCACGACGATGGTGGCGAGGTAGGGCATCATCGTCAGGAACTGGCTCGGCACGTTGACCCCCATGCCCTGCAGGTGGAACTGCAGCATGGTCACGCCGCCGAACAGGTAAGCCCCAAGCAACACGCGTGCCGGGCGCCAGGTGGCGAAGGTGGTGAGGGCCAGCGCGATCCAGCCCTTGCCGGCGATCATGCCCTCGACCCACAGCGGCGTGTACACGGTGGACACGTAAGCACCGGCCAGGCCGCAGAGCGCGCCGCCGGCCATCACCGCCAGCAGGCGGATGCGGCGCACCGGATAACCCAGCGCGTGCGAAGACTCGGGGCTCTCGCCCACGCTGCGCAGCACCAGGCCGGCGCGCGTGCGGTAGAGGAACCAGATCAGGAACAGCACCAGCCCCACGCAGACGTAGACCATCGGGTGGTGGCGGAACAGCGCGGGCCCGATCAGCGGAATGTCGCCCAGCAGCGGGATCGCGTGGCTCGTCTGCTCGGGCAGTTTCTCCTGCACGTAGCCGGCGCCGGCGAACGCGGAGAAACCGCCGCCAAACAGGCTGAGCGCCAGGCCGGTGGCGTACTGGTTGGTGTTGAGCCAGATCACCAGGCCACCGAAGATGGCGGCCAGCAGCGCGCCGGCGGCCATGCCGGCGGCAAAGCCCAACGTGGTGCTGCCGGTGTGCACCACGGTGGCGAAGCCGGCCAGCGCGGCGCACAGCATCATGCCCTCGGCACCGAGGTTGACGATGCCGGCTTTCTCGTTGATGAGCAGGCCCAGCGAGGCGATGGCGAGCAACGTGCCGGCGTTGAGCGAGGCGGCGATCAGGAGTGCGATGGATTCCATGTCAAAAACTCCATTCAGCAGAGAAAGCGCAACGAACACGGCACCGCGATCCGGAAACGCCGTGGAACCGGCTCTGCCGGGCCACTGGCGTTGCCCCCTTGAGGGGGGATGCGGCGACGCGCAGCGCGCAAGCGACGGGGGTGGTCATCATTTTTTCCAGACGAGGCGGTAGGCGATCAGCGTGTCGCAGGCCAGCAGCGCAAACAGCAGCAGGCCCTGGAACACGCCGGTGATCGATTTGGGCAGGCCCAGGCGCGACTGCGCCAGTTCACCACCGATGTAGAACATGCTCATCAGCAGGGCCGAGAACACGATGCCCACCGGGTGCAGGCGCCCGACGAAGGCGACGATGATGGCCGCGAAGCCGTAACCCGCCGGCACATGGGGCGTGAGCTGGCCGATCGGGCCCGCCACCTCCAATGCACCGGCCAGGCCGGCCGCACCGCCCGAAGTGAGCAGCGCCACCCACAGCGCCTTGCGCGAGGAGAAGCCGGCATAACGCGCCGCCGCCGGCGCCAGCCCGCCCACCTGCTGCGCATAACCGCCGTAGGTGCGGAACAGATAGACCCACACCGCGCCCACGCCGGCCAGCGCAATCAGCAGGCCGATGTTGACGCGCGAACCCTGCATCAGCCGCGGCATCTGCGTGACGGCCTCGAAGGTCTTGGTCTGCGGGAAGTTGTAGCCCTGCGGGTCTTTCCACGGTCCGTAGACCAGGAAGTTCAACACCTGGATCGCCACATACACCAGCATCAGGCTGACCAGGATTTCGTTGGCGTTGAAGCGGTCGCGCAGCAGCGCAGTGATACCGCCCCACAACATGCCGCCGAGCACCCCGGCGGCGAGCACGGCCGGCACGATCCAGACGCCGGTGTTCTTGTCGGCCATCAGCGCCACGCCGCCCGCGAAGATCGCGCCGATGATGTACTGGCCCTCGGCGCCGATGTTCCACACGTTGGAGCGGAAACACACCGCGAGGCCGAGCGCGATGATGAGCAGCGGCGTGGCCTTCACCATCAGCTCCGACAGCGCATAACTGCTCTTGATCGGCTCCCAGAAAAACACTTGCAGGCCACGCACCGGGTCTTTGCCGAGCACGGCGAACAGGATGACGCCGATCACCACGGTGATCAGCAGCGCCAGCAGCGGCGAGGCCAGGCCCCAGCGCGCCGACGGTTGGGGACGGACTTCAAGCCGCAACATGGGCGGTCTCCTTGTGCTGGTGGTGTTGGCGTTGCGCGGCGTCGTCCCAGAGGCCCGACATCCATTCGCCGATGCGTTCGATGCTGGCCTCGGCGCGGTCCAGGCTGGGCGACAGGCGCCCCTTGGCGATCACGTGCAGGCGGTCGCTGATTTCGAAGAGCTCGTCGAGCTCTTCGCTGACCACCAGCACCGCGCAACCCGCGTCGCGCAGTTTCAATATCTCGCCGCGGATCTGGGCCGCCGCGCCCACGTCCACTCCCCAGGTGGGCTGGCTCACGATCAGCAGCTTGGGCTTGGCCTCGATCTCGCGGCCGACGATGAACTTCTGCAGGTTGCCGCCCGAGAGCGATTTGGCCGCCGCGTCCGGCCCGTTGGCCTTGA
The DNA here is from genome assembly GCF_001571225.1 of Hydrogenophaga palleronii NBRC 102513. Lineage (GTDB taxonomy): Bacteria > Pseudomonadota > Gammaproteobacteria > Burkholderiales > Burkholderiaceae_C > Hydrogenophaga > Hydrogenophaga palleronii. The sequence continues at coordinate 54,832 of NZ_BCTJ01000026.1, read as the reverse complement.
CCTTGTAGCGCGCAATGATGTCGGCCGCCTGCGCCTTGAGCGCGCCGACGCGGATCCAGCCGCCCGCGCCCAGCGCGTCCTGGCGCGACAGCAACAGGTTGTGCGCCAGCGACAGCGTGGGCACGGCGCCACGGCCCAGGCGTTCTTCGGGCACGAAATGCTGGCCCTGCGCGCGCCGCCGGCCCGGGCCGGCGTGCGACACGTCCTGGCCGCCCAGGTGGATGCTGTTGGCCGGTGCGCGGCGGTCTTCGCCCGAGAGCGCGTAGAGCAGTTCGCTCTGGCCGTTGCCCGACACGCCGGCAATGCCCACCACCTCACCGGCGCGCACGGTGAGCGCCACGTTGTGCAGGTGGGTGCCGAAGGGGTCGTCGCTCTGCAGCGTGAGGCCGTTCACCTCCAGCACCGGCGCGCCGGCGTGCAGTTCACGCACCTCCAGCGCGGGCGGCTCGGCACCGATCATCAGGCGCGAGAGCGAGGCATTGCTTTCCTGGCGCGGGTCGCACACGCCCGTCACCTGGCCGCCGCGCAGCACCGTGCAGGCGGTGCAGAGCTCGCGGATCTCGTGCAGCTTGTGGCTGATGTAGAGGATGCTGCAGCCTTCGGACGCCAGCTTGCGCAGCACCACGAAAAGCTTTTCCACCGCCTGCGGCGTCAGCACCGAGGTGGGCTCGTCGAGGATCAGCAGCTGCGGGTTGGTGAGCAGCGCACGGATGATCTCCACCCGCTGCATCTCGCCCACCGAGAGCGTGTGCACCGGACGCGAGGGGTCGATGTCGAGCCCGTACTCGGTGGCCTTGGCGGTGATGCTCGCGCTCACCTCGGACAGCGTGAGCGACTTGTCCAGCCCGAGCCAGACGTTTTCGCCCACGGTCAGCGTGTCGAACAGGCTGAAATGCTGGAACACCATGCTGATGCCCAGCGCCCGCGCTTCCTGCGGGTTGCGGATGTGCACCGGCTGGCCGTTGAACGTCACCGTGCCTTCGTCGGGCTTGACCGAGCCGTAGATGATTTTCATCAGCGTCGATTTGCCGGCGCCGTTCTCGCCCAGCACGGCATGCACCTCGCCGGGCTGCACGGTGAGCGAGACGCCGCTGTTGGCCACCACCCCCGGATAGCGCTTGGTGATGCCACTGAGTTGCAGTCGTGTCGTGGTCATGGGTCTCCTTGTGGTCCCTGTGGGCCTGGTGGTCGTGTGGGCGCTCAATTTTCGGCGTCGGGCCGCTTCAGCGACGCGGCCACGCTTTTGATCTGCTCGCGCAACCAACGCCCCGCGTTGGACGCGTGGGAACGCTCGTGCCAGAGCTGGTAGTACATCATGCGGGGGAACACCACCGGGGTCGGCAGCACCTTCACCGGCAACACGCCGGTGAAGCGGTCGCAGTACTGGCGCCCGGTGGTCAGCACCAGCAGGCTGCCGGCGACCATGGCCGGAATCAGCCCGAAGTGCGGGCAGCGCGCGGTGATGTTGCGCGTCAGGCCCAGGGAGGCCAGGTGTTCGTCGATGAAGCCGCGCGCGCCGGGGTGGGTGGGTGTCGGCGCGATGTGTTCGGCGCCGAGCCAGGCCTCCGCATCCCAGCCGCGCCGCGCGGCCGGGTGCTGCTCGGAAACCAGGCACACCACCTCGTCGCCAAACAGGCGCCCGAGGTGCAGGTCTTCCGGCGGCTGCAGCCAGTTGCCGATGACCACGTCCACGTCGCCCTGGGCCAGGTGGTTGCGGTAGTCGGAATCGCGCGAGAGCGGGTGGATGTCGATCAGGCAACTGGGCGCCTGGCTCTTGATCTGCGACACCAGCTGCGGCAGGAACAGCGGGTCGAGGTAGTCGCTGGCGGCCAGGCTGAAGCGGTGGGTGGCGGTGGCCGGGTCGAAGGCGCGGGCGTCGGAGAACAGCACCTCGGCGCTGCGCAGGATGTCCGCCGCCGGCTCGATCATGCGCAGGCCCGCCACCGTCGGCACCATACCGGCGCCCGAACGCACCAGCAGCGGGTCGCCGGCCAGATCGCGCAAGCGTTTGAGCGCCGCACTGACCGCCGGCTGGTACATGCCCAGGCGCAGCGCCGCACGCGAAACACTGCGCTCGGTGAGCACGGTGTGAAGCACGCGGATCAGGTGCAGGTCAATCTTGTCGAACATGGACATGTATTTCAAACCCTTGTCATATGCGGGTGAATGGTGTTTTGGGCATTTTGGACATATCGCTGAGCATATGTTGTGCCAGGAGGCTGGCGCTATGCTGGCACGCATGAGCACTGAAATATCCGCAAAAACCCTGACATTCCTGCGCCGCGGCCAGGCCGTGACGCTGCACGACGTCGCCCCCGACCGCACCCTGCTGGAGGTGCTGCGCGAAGACCTGCACTGCACCGGCACCAAGGAAGGCTGCGGCGAAGGCGACTGCGGCGCCTGCACCGTGGTGCTGGGCGAGGCCGTCAACGGCCAGCTGGAGTACAAGGCCATCAACAGCTGCATCCGCCTCGCCCACTCGGTCGACGGGCTGGCGGTCTGGACGGTGGAAGACCTGGCGAACGACAACGGCGAGCTGCACCCCGCACAGGAAGCCATGGTGCAGTGCCACGGCAGCCAGTGCGGCTTCTGCACGCCGGGCTTCGTGATGAGCCTGTTCGGCATGTACCAGAACACGGGTGGCGGCCAGGGCATTGACCGCGCCCAGGCCCAGGCCGACCTCTCCGGCAACCTGTGCCGCTGCACCGGTTACCGCCCCATCCTCGACGCGGCGCAGCAGATGGGCGCTCTGCCCCTGCCCGCCGGCTGCGGCGTGAACGAAGCCGCCACGGTGGCGGCGCTGCAGGCGCTGCCACAGCACCCGGCCGACAGCGCCTACATGCGCCCCACCGCCCTGGCCGAGCTGCTGCAGCAGCGCGCCGCCCACCCGCAGGCCCAGGTGGTGGCCGGCTGCACCGACGTCGGCCTGTGGGTCACCAAGATGCACAAGCGCTTTGACCGCGTGCTGGACGTGACCGCCGTGCACGAGCTGCGCCAGGTCGAGCAGTACCCGCACCACATCGCCATCGGCGCGGCCGTGACGCTGACCGACGCCTACGCCGCCCTGGTGGAAGAGCGCCCCCAGCTCCAGACCTTCGCCCAGCGTTTTGCCGGCCTGCCGGTGCGCAACTCGGGCACGCTGGGTGGCAACGTGGCCAACGGCTCGCCCATTGGCGACTCGATGCCGATGCTGATCGCGCTCGGCGCCAGCGTGGTGCTGATGCGCTGGGACGCGAAGCGCCGCAGCATCGCGCACCGCGAGCTGCGCCTGGAAGACCTCTATACCGGCTACCGCACCAACGTGATGCGGCCCGACGAACTGCTGGCCTGGATCAAGGTGCCGCGCCCCACGGCCGGCGAGAGCTTCAAGGCCTACAAGATCAGCAAACGCTTCGACGACGACATCTCCGCCGTCTGCTTGGCCATCCGCACGACGGTGAAGGACGACGTGGTGCAGGACGTGTCCATCGGAGCCGGCGGCGTGGCCGCCACGCCGGCGCGCGCGCGCCAGACCGAAGCCGCGCTGCGCGGTCAGACCTGGTCAACCGCCACGGTGAAGGCCGGCATCGCCGCGCTGCGCGCCGAATTCCAGCCGATCTCCGACATGCGCGCCAGCGCCGCCTACCGCCAGACCGTGCTGGGCAACCTGCTGCAACGCTACTGGCTGGAGAGCCAGGGCCTGCAGCACATCAACCTGGAAAACCTCAACGCGGCCACGCTGGAGGCATTGGCATGAACGCACGCGATCAGAACCCGACCGACACCCCTGTGGTGATCTCCTCCCGGGCGGACGCCGTGGCCGAACCCGAGGCCAAGGCCAAGGCCCGCGCAGCCACCGCCGCACCCGCGGAAGCCCCTCGCGCCGCCGGCGTCTCGCGCTTCCACGAAAGTGCGCGCGCCCAGGTGGCCGGCGCCGCCACCTACATCGACGACATCCCCGAGGTGCGCGGCACGCTGCAGGCCGCCCCGGTGTGCTCCAACGTGCCGCACGGCAAGCTGCGCGGCATCGACGCGTCCGCTGCACTGGCGGTGCCGGGCGTGCGCGGCGTGTTCGGCGCCAGCGACATCCCGGGCGACCCGACCCTGGCCGCCTTCGCGCACGACGAACCCGTGTTCGCCAGCGAAACCGTGCAGTTCACCGGCCAGGTGATCGCCATCGTGGTGGCCGACGACGTGATGACCGCGCGCCGCGCCGCGCGTCTCGTCAAGCTCGACATCGAGCCCCTGCCCGCCGTGCTCTCGGTGCAGGAAGCCCATGCACAGGCCAGCTACGTGCTGCCGCCGGTGCACGTGAAACGCGGCGACGCGGTCGCGGCACTGGCGCGTGCGCCGCACCAGCTCGAAGGCGGCTTTGAGGTCGGCGGCCAGGAACACTTCTACCTCGAAGGCCAGATCGCCTACGTGCTGCCGCTGGAACAGAACCAGTGGTGGGTCTACTCCAGCACCCAGCACCCGGGCGAGGTGCAGCACTGGGTGTCGCACGCCCTGGGCATTGCCAACCACGCGGTCACGGTGGAATGCCGGCGCATGGGCGGCGGCTTCGGCGGCAAGGAAACGCAAGCCGGCCACCTCGCGGTGTGGGCCGCGGTGGCGGCACGCCGCCTGGGCTGCCCGGTCAAGCTGCGGCTCGACCGCGACGACGACTTCATGATCACCGGCAAGCGCCACCCCTTCGCCTACCGCTACCGCGCCGGCTTCGACGACAGCGGCCTGCTCTGCGGGCTTGATCTGGAAATGCTGGCCAACTGCGGCTTCAGCGCCGACCTCTCCGGCCCGGTGGCCGACCGCGCGATCTTCCACGCCGACAACGCCTACTTCCTGGAAGACGTGACGATCTCCAGCTACCGCTGCAAGACCAACACGCAAAGCCACACCGCCTTCCGCGGCTTCGGTGGCCCGCAGGGCGTGATCGTGATCGAGCGCATCCTGAGCGACATCGCCCAGCAGCTCGGCCTCGACCCGCTCGACGTGCGCCTGCGCAACCTCTACGGCATCGAGAGCCGCAACGTCACGCACTACCAGATGAAGGTGGAGGACAACATCCTCGAACCGCTCATGACCACGCTGGCCGACACCAGCCACTACCGCGAGCGGCGCGAGCAGATCGCGGCCTGGAACGCGCAGAGCCCGGTCATCAAGAAAGGCATTTCGCTCACGCCGGTGAAGTTCGGCATCAGCTTCACCGCCACGCTGTTCAACCAGGCGGGCGCGCTGGTGCACGTGTACACCGACGGCAGCGTGCAGGTGAACCACGGCGGCACCGAGATGGGCCAGGGCCTCAACACCAAGGTGGCCGCCATCGTCGCCGACGAACTCGGCGTGCCGTTCGAGCGCGTGCTCTCCACCGCCTCCGACACCAGCAAGGTGCCCAACGCCAGCGCCACCGCCGCCTCCAGCGGCACCGACCTGAACGGCCGCGCGGCCCAGTTCGCGGCGCGCAACGTGCGCGACAACCTGGCCGCGTTCGTGGCCGGGCTCGACGGTTGCGGCGCGGGCGCGGTGCGCTTCGAAGGTGGCCAGGTGATCACGCCCAAGACCACGCGCAGCTTCGAGGACGTGGTGCACGCGGCCTACGCCAACCGCATCCAGCTCTGGAGCGACGGTTTCTACCGCACGCCCAAGATCCACTACGACAAGACCACCCTCACCGGCCGGCCGTTCTATTACTTCGCGTATGGCGCGGCGGTCACCGAGGTCGCCATCGACACGCTCACCGGCGAGAGCCGCGTGCTCAAGGTGGACGTGTTGCACGACGTCGGCCGCAGCATCAACCCGGCCATCGACATCGGCCAGATCGAAGGCGGCTTCGTGCAGGGCATGGGCTGGCTCACCACCGAGCAGCTGGTGTGGAACGGCAAGGGCACGCTCGCCACGCACGCACCCAGCACCTACAAGATCCCGGCCACCGGCGACATCCCGGCGCACTTCAAGGTGGAACTCTGGCCCGAGGCCAACCGCGAAGACAACGTGCACGGCAGCAAGGCCGTGGGCGAGCCGCCGTTCATGCTGGCCATCAGCGTGTTCGAGGCGCTGCGCGACGCGGTGCGCCAGGCCGGCGGCGAGCCGCTGGTGATGAACGCGCCGGCGACCGCCGAAGAAGTGTTGCGCGCGCTGACCAGCGCCTGATCGCACGCTGACCGGCGCGCCCGCGCCGGCAGCGCGCGGGCCGCGGGCATGGGGCGTCGGGGATAATGGCCCCCTCTCCATGCGCCGCAACCAGGTCAGCCACGTCCGTTGAAGCCAGCCTGTGCATGGGCTCGTCATCGACTACTGGACGTGGTTTACCTTTGTTTGAACGCTACTACCGCGAACTGCTGAATTTCCTCGCGCGCAAGCTGGGCGACCGCGAACTCGCCGCCGACCTGGCACAGGAAAGTTATGCCCGCGTGTACACGGCGCACCGCCCGGGTGAGGTCGCCGAACCGCGGGCTCTGCTCTACACCACCGCACGCAACCTGGTGACCGACCACCACCGCCGCATGGCCGTGCGCGACCAGGTGCTGGTGCCCGAAGCCGACGACACCGGCACCCAAGACAACCGCATCGGCCCCGCCTCGCGCGAGCCCGATGCCCTGCTCGACGGCCGCCAGCGCCTGGCCGCCATCGAGCAGGTGCTGGGCACGCTGCCACCGCGCCCGCGCGAGGCGTTCGTGCTCTACAAGCTCGACGGCCTGAGCCGCGCCGAGGTCGCCGCCGCCATGGGCGTGAGCGTCAAGACGGTCGAGACCCACCTCCAGATCGCCATGCAGGCCTGCCTGCGCCGTCTGCAGGAACTCGACGGCGCGCCACCGGTGGCGCCCGCGCGGGCAGCCAGAAAGCCAAGGTCCGGGTGATGGCTCCGGTCTTTTTTGCACGGCATCGCCCCGCCGCATCCGGCAATCGCAGCGCCGGTGCGTCTACACCTTCGAGCACACCCACCACGCGATGATGTCCACCGCCCCCATTGACGACGGCTCGCGCCAGCGCCAGGAACTGGTCGGCTGGTTCCTGCGCCGCCAGGACAGCCACTGGGACGCACAGGACGAGCAGGCCTTCCAGCACTGGCTGAACCAGCCCGGGCACCGGCAGGCCTACAGCGCGTGGGAGGCCGACTGGCAGCTGATGGACCACCTGCCACCGGCCTCTGCCACGCGCCTGCGCGCGCAGGTTGCCGCCGAACGCGCCCGCCCGACGGTGCACACCCCCGCCCTGTCCCGCCCAGCGCCCGCACGCCGGCGCCTGCTGGCCGGTGGTTTGGCCCTCGCCGGCGCCGCCGCCATGGCCACCACCGGCGGCTGGCTGGCCTGGCAACAACACCTGGCCCAACCGGTCTACGAGCAGGCCTTCAGCACCCACCGGGGGCAACAAATCCAATTGCAGTTGCCCGACGGCTCCACGCTGCGGCTGGACACCGCCACCCGTCTGACGGCGCGCTTCTTCCCGCGCCGTCGCGAGCTGCTGCTGGAGGAAGGACAGGCGATGTTCGCCGTGGCCGCCGATGTGCAACGGCCGTTCGTGGTGACGGCGGGCGGCGTGCGGATCACGGTGGTCGGCACCCGTTTCGCGGTGCGCCTGACACCGGGCATTCCGGGCCGCGAAGGCCCGGAAGTGGCGGTGGAAGAAGGCCGCGTGCGGGTGAGCATGGCGGCTGGCACGCCGGCCGGCACCGTGCAGGCGGCCGACGACATCCTGCTGAGCGGCGGCCAGCGCCTGGTGTTCGGCGCCGACGGCCAGCGGCCGGTGCGGGTGGAGCTGGAGCCCGAGGGCGTGGCCGCCTGGCGCCACATGCCGCTGAGCTTCAGCGACGTGCCCTTGCGCCAGGCCCTGGCCGAAATGGCGCGCTATGGCGACCTGGGCATTTCCCGCATCGACCCCGCGGCGGCCGAGCTGCGCCTGAGCGGCACCATCGACCCGCGCAAGGCCGCGGCGGCGCGCCGGCTGTTGGCTCACGCCCTGCCCATCACCATCGAGCCCGGCCGCGACGGGCTGGAAGTGCACATCGCGCATTGATCGCGCGGCGGGTCTGGCGACCCTGCGCAAAAAAAGTTGCGCAACACATCCGGCAAAGTCCGGGCTGGTGCGTTTACACAAATGAGAACCATTCCCATCTTGTTTGTGAAGCCCTGTATGACCCGTCTGCTGCTGCGGCAAGCGCCGCTCGCCCTTCTCGTCTCCCTCGCCTTCGGTACCAGCCCCATCGGCGCTCAGACCACCCCGCCCAACGACGTTCCCGCTGCCGCTGCCGCGCGCGACATCCGCATTGCCTCGCAGGCCCTGGGGGATGCGCTCAACGCCTGGGCGCGCCAGACCGGCACACAGCTCGCCGTGCAACAAGCCTGGGTGGCCGGCAAAACCGCACCCGCGGTGTCCGGCCTGCTCACGCCTCGCCAGGCGCTCGACCGCCTGCTCGCGGGCAGCGGCCTGGTGGCCGAGGTGCATCAGGGCGAGGTCACCATCCGCCGCCTGCCTGCTGCGGGCGAGAGCGAGTCTTCCCTGGCCGCCGTCACCGTGACCGCCCAGGCCGAACGCAGCGAAGCGACCGAGGGCACAGGCTCCTATACCTCGTCGCAGGTCTCGCTGGGCAAAGGCCAGTCGATCCGCGAAGTGCCGCAGTCGATCAGTGTGGTCACGCGCCAGCGCATCGAAGACCAGAACATGGGCTCGATTGCGTCGGTCATGCAGCACACCACCGGCGTCACCGTGGCCAACGGTGGCAGCGGTGGTGACGCGTCGGGCTTTTACGCGCGCGGCTTTGAAATCAGCAGCATGCAGGTCGACGGCGCGGCGGTTGACTCGTTCAGCCAGAACTTCTTCAACCCCAACCTGGCCAAGTACGACAGTGTGCAGGTGGTGCGTGGCGCCGACGGCCTGTTCGCCGGCACCGGCGAACCCGGCGGCTCGGTCAACCTGGTGCGCAAACGCCCACAAGCCACACCGCAGGTGCAGACCACGTTGGCCGCCGGAAACTGGAACCAGCGCCGCGCCGAACTCGACGCCACCGGCCCGATCGCCTGGGACGGCAAGCTGCGCGGCCGTGCCGTGATCTCGCACCAGGAGCGCGACTTCCACTACGACGCCGCCGACGCGCGCAACAGCCTTGTGTACGGCATTCTGGAAACCGACCTGGGTCCGGACACCCAGCTGAGTTTCGGTGGCAGCTACGAGCGCGTCACCGACCACCCCTGGGCCGGTGGCCTGCCGCGCGCGGCGAACGGGGCCGACCTCGGCCTGCCCCGCAACACCTCGCTGATGGCGGCCTGGAACCGCTACGACATGAGCAGCCGCGAAGTCTTCGCACAACTCGACCAGAAGCTCGCGGGCGACTGGCAACTCAAGGTCCAGGCCAACTACAACCGCCTGAACAGCTACCGCCTCGCCGGCAACGCAGCGGGCGCCATCGACCCGGCAACGGGCAACGGCCTGGTGCTCGACTCGTATGGTTTCACCCATGCGTCGACCAAGAAGGGCCTGGACGTCAACGCCAACGGTTCCTTCGATCTGCTGGGCCGCCAGCACCACCTGCTGGTGGGCGGCGACTGGCAGGACGTGCACCACCAGGAAGCCTTCTCCAACGTCGAGTTTGCGCAGGCCGTGCCGCGTTACAACATCTGGAGTTTTGTGCCGGGCAACGTGCCGGCGCCGATCAACAGCTGGATGTACACCAACTGGCCGGCGTTTGGCTCGACACAGAAAGGCCTGTACTCGCGCGCCAAGCTCAGCCTCACCGACCAGCTCACCGCCGTGGCCGGTGCGCGCTACAGCAGCTTCAAGTACCAGTCGCCCAGCATCCGCTACGACAACACCGGTGCGGTCACCAGCACTGGCATGAGCGGTTACTCGGAGTCAGGCATCCTGATTCCCTACGGCGGTCTGGTCTACGACCTGAACGACCAATGGACCACCTACGCCAGCGTGGCCGAAATCCACAAGTCGCAGGCGAACCGCCTGAAGGCGCCGCTGCCGGGCCAGCCGCTGGACGCGATCACCGGGCGCAACTACGAGATCGGTGCCAAGGGTGAGTTCAACGAAGGCCGGCTCACCACCGCTTTCTCGCTCTACCGTATCGAGCGCAACGGCCAGGCCGTGCGCGACCCGAGCTACCCCAGCACCGCCGTCGGCACGCTCGGCCTGAACTGCTGCTGGCTCGACCAGGGCCAGATCACCAGCCAGGGCCTGGACGCCGAAATCAACGGCGAACTCGCACCCGGCTGGCAGCTCTACGCCGGCTACACCTACAACAGCAACCGCAACAAGGTCACCAACGTCAACTACCACTCGATCACGCCGCGCCACCTGCTGCGCCTGTGGAGCTCTTACCGCCTGCGCGACGAACTGTCGGGCTGGACCGTCGGCGGTGGTGTCAACCTGCAGAGCGCGCACTTCGTCAACGGCACGGCACGCGCCTACAACCCGGTCTCGGGCCAGTTCGACGGTGCCAACGTGCCCTTCAAGTTCACACAGGCCGGTTACGCGGTCTGGGGCGCCAGCGTGCAGTACCGCTTCGACCGCCACTGGACGGCGGCACTGAACCTGAACAACGTGTTCGACAAGGTGTACTACAAGAACGTCGGCAGCAGCAGCGGCGGCAACTGGTACGGCGAGCCGCGCAACGTGATGCTGACCCTGCGCGGGACCTTCTGATGAAACCCACGCCCCACCACCCGGTGATGCCGGAGGCCTGCTGAATGAAAGAAGGTTTTCGCCAGTGCATGGCCTGGCTGCACACCTGGACCGGGCTGACCGTCGGCTGGGTGCTGTACTTCGTGTTCGTGACCGGCACGGCCGGTTACTTCGCCTTCGAGATCGACCGCTGGATGCGGCCCGAGCTGCCGCTGCGATCAACCCAGGCCGTCGACATCACCGACGCCATCGACAAGGCACAGCACCATCTGCAGCAGGTCGGCACGGGGGCGCAGAACTGGACCATCCAGCTGCCCGGCGGGCGCACCCAGCCGCAGCTCGATGTGTCGTGGCAGAAGCCCGGTGGCACGCCAGGGCAACGCGTGCGGGCCGAACGCGCCACGCTCGACCCGCTCAGTGGTTCGGTGGTGCCGAGCGACACGGTGCGCGCCACCGGCGGCGGCCACCTGCTCTACCGCATGCACTACGAGCTGCGCTACATCCCGTACCAGACGGCCATCCGGCTGGTCGGCATCTGCACCATGTTCATGTTCATTGCGATCCTCACGGGCATCGTCACGCACAAGAAAATCTTCACCGACTTCTTCACCTTCCGGCCCGGCAAGGGGCAACGCTCGTGGCTCGACGCGCACAACCTGATCAGCGTCACCTCACTGCCCTTCTTCCTGATGATCACCTACAGCGGCCTGGTGTTCTTCATGTACCAGTACATGCCGGCCGGCGTGCAGGCGGTCTACGGTATGGAACAGGCGGGCCGCCAGCAATTTCAGGCCGAGCTCTCCCCGCTGGAACGCAACAGCAACCGCTCGCGCGCATCGGGACAGGCCGCACCCCTGGTGCCGCTGGCACCGATCGCCAGACAGGCCGAGCAGCAATGGGGCGCGGGCCAGGTGGGCAGCGTCTCGGTGCGCCACCCCGGCGACGCCGCGGCCGTGATCACCGTGCGCTCACGCACCGACCGCAACAACGCGGTGCACGGCGCCACCCTGCGCTTCAACGGCACCACGGGCGAGGCCTTGCCCGAACCCCCAACGCCCAGCGGCGCACAACAGACCTCCAGCACCCTGCTGGCCCTGCATGAAGGCCACTTTGCCGGGCCGCTGCTGCGCTGGCTCTACTTTCTCGCCGGCCTGCTGGGCTGCGCCATGATCGCCACCGGCCTGGTGCTGTGGACCACCAAACGCAAGGTCCAGCAGGACAAGCGGGCCAAGGCCGGGCAAGGCCCGGCGTTCGGCTTTCGCCTGGTGCAGTGCCTCAACATCGGCAGCATCGCGGGCCTGCCGGTGGCCGTGGCGGTGTACTTCTGGGCCAACCGCCTGATCCCCGCCGACTTCGCCGGCCGCCGCGACTGGGAGGTGCACGCCATGTTCATCGCCTGGGGCCTGATGCTGGTCTACCCGGCCGTGCGCCCGGCCCTGCGCGCCTGGGTGGACGAGCTCTGGCTCGCCGCCGCGGCCTTCGCGCTGCTGCCCGTGCTCAACCTGTTCACCACCGAGCGGCACCTGGGCGTGACCGTGCCAGCCGGAGACTGGGTGCTGGCCGGTTTTGACCTGACCGCGCTGGCACTGGGCCTGTGTTTCGCCTGGGCGGCCCTGCGCGTGCGGCGCAAGCTGCAACCCGGCGCTGCGCCGGCCCGTGTGCCGCGCAAGGCCGCCACCGGCATCGAGCCCGCGTGAACGCCTTGCGCACGCTTCGCCATACCCACACCGGTTTTCAGGAATCACCCATGTTCAAGACGACGCTACCCACCGCCGCCGCCAGCGTGGCCATGCTGCGGCGCGTGTGCACACCGGGCGCGGACCTGCGCTACCGCGGCAGCGTGGCCGCCCGCGTGCTGGCCGCCAGCCTCGGGGCCTACGCCCTCACCTCGCTCGCCACCGCCACACTGGCCCTGCTGCTGCCCCGGCTGAGCGTCACCACGCGCGCCGAGGCCGTGCTGGTGGCTTCGCTCTGGAGCTTCGCCATCGGCGCCGTGATCGTGATGTGGGTCTTCACCACACGCAGCGCCCGGCGTGCCTGGCTGGGGCTGGGCATCACCGCGGCCGTGCTCGGCCCGCTGCTGTGGTGGTTGAGGCAGAGCGCATGAACAGCCTGTGCTTGTCCCTGCTGGCGTTCGGCCTGTGTTTCGCCGGCATGGCCGCCTTGAGCCTGGCCATGGACCGCCACCACGAACAGCTCAATGGGCGGGGTGAACCGAGCCGCGCGCAACGCCTCACACGGCGCGGCCTCGGCACGCTGCTCCTGCTGCTGGCCCTGCGGCCCTGCCTGCAAGCCAGCGGCCTGGGCGTGGGCCTGGTTGCCTGGTGCGCCTGGCTCGCCGCGGGCGCCCTGCTCGTCGCCTTGACGCTGCCCTACCGGCCGCGCTGGACCTTGCGCGCGGCGGTCCTGTCCGGCGGCCTCTCGCTGCTCGCCTTGCCGTTCGCCTGAAGCCTTTGCCTGCGGCGTGCAGGCAGCAGCGCGCACACGGATTGACAGAAGATGTTGCCGCAAGCGCGGGCACATCCACCGCCTGCATGGCGCATTTTCCGGGCACGCCATTTGCCGCGCACGGGGCACCCACTCCAGAGGAGGCCCCAGATGTACCCACACCACGCCTTGCCACCCGATCAGGCCCTGGCCGAGCGGCCGGGGGACTATTCGGACCCGGAGCTGAAGGAGTACGCCGACGAACAGGCGCAGGACCTGCTGGAGTCGGTGGTGCACTTCATGCCCCTCGTGCTGCCGGTGATGGCGGCCATCCTGATCTTCATGCTGGCCTTCATCGCCGTGTTCATGGCCTGAGCGGCGCGGCTCGCCGGCAGCGTCAGACGGGGTCGCTGAACAGGCCCGGGTAGGCCTCGTGCAGCGGCATCGCGGTGCCCACCGAGGTCGGGTCGTAACCCAGCAGGGTGGCCAACGTGTCGCGAAAGGCCGGGCTGCGCAACGAGGCCAGCACCTCCTGCAGGGCGGGCGTGGGCACCAGGTCGTCGCGGCAGAGCAGGAAGTAACGTTCGCTGGCGATGGGCACAAAGTCCAGCTTGAAATGGCGCGCCGGGGTCTCCAGGCCAAAGCCCACATCGGCCATGCCGCTGGCCACATAGGCGGCCACGGCCGCGTGCGTGTACTCGCCGTGTTCGAAGCCGGCAATGTCCGTGGGCACGATGCCCTGGGCCTTGAGCAAACCCTCCAGCAGCAGCCGTGTGCCGGAGCCGGACTGGCGGTTGATCAGCCGCACCTGCGGCCGCGTCAGGTCGGCCAGGCTGTACAGCTCCTTCGGGTTGCCCGCGCGCACCATCAGGCCCTGGCGCCGGGTGGCGATGTCGACCAGTGTGAGGCCCAGGCCTTGCAACCACGGGCGGTAGTGCGCCAGCGCCGCGCCCTCCATCGCACCGAGCGGAATGTGCAAACCCGCGATGTCGCACGCGCCTTCGCGCAGCGCGGCGGCAGCGGCGGAGCTGCTGGCATAGGAAAACGCCAGCTTCAGCCCGTCGCGTGTCAGCTGTTCGATCAGGCGCTCGATGGCAAAGCCGTGGCTGGCCTGAATGCGCAGCACCGCCGGGCCTTCGCTGAGCGGGCCGCGCAGCTCTTCGGCGAGTTCGGAGGACAGGCTCTCCAGCGCCGGACGCAGCCGCGCATGGATGCGCTTGTCGGCCCAGACGATGCGCGTGCCCAGTTCGGTGAGCGTTGAACCTTTGCCACGCTCCATCACCATCAACGGTGTCCTGAACAGCTGCTCGCCCTCACGCACCACGTCCCACGCGCGGCGGTACGACATGCCGAGCACACGCGCGGCCTGCAGCAGGCTGCCGGTCTCGACCACCTGCACCAGCAGCTCGATGAGGCGTGCCGGCAAGGCAGGGCCTTCCGGGTCCTGGATGGTCCACACCGGGCGGATGGAAACCTGCTTCATGGAACTCGGTGCGGGTTGCGCATATGCAGCGCGGTGCCATTGCACTGGAAGGTTTTCTTCATATTGCGCAGGGTGTCGGTCGAGGGAATGATTGACGCACGTCATGGCGCCGCCGTGATTCTCGCCCGGAATGCCGGCGCAGCAACCCGTGACATCGGGCCACCCGCCACGCGCACCGTGGACCCGCAGGAATACACCGCCATGAACGAACAGAAGATCGAGTTTTACACCGGCCCGGCCGGCGGCTGGGGCGCCCTGAACAGCGTGAAGAACGCGCTGCTGCGGCAGGACATTCCCATCAAGGGCGCCAAGACGCTGCTGTCGGCCAACCAGCCCGATGGTTTCGACTGCCCCGGCTGTGCCTGGCCCGACCGCAACCACGCCTCGACCTTCGAGTTCTGCGAGAACGGTGTGAAAGCCGTGGCCGCCGAAGCCACGGCGCGGCGCGCCGGCCCCGAGCTGTTCGAGCGCTACACCGTGGCCGAGCTGGCCGAACAGAGCGACTTCTGGCTGGAAGACCAGGGCCGCCTGACGCACCCCATGGTGTACGACGCCCTGACCGACAAGTACCGCCCGATCAGTTGGGACGAAGCCTTCGTGATGGTGGCGCGCCACCTCAATGCCCTGCCCGATCCCAACCAGGCGATGTTCTACACCTCGGGCCGCGCCAGCAACGAGGCGGCCTTCCTGTACCAGCTGTTCGTGCGCGAGTACGGCACCAACAACTTCCCCGACTGCTCCAACATGTGCCACGAGCCCTCGGGCAGCGGCATGCGGCCGCAGATCGGCGTGGCCAAGGGCACGGTGACGCTGGAAGACTTCGAACACGCCGAGGCGATCTTCATCTTCGGCCAGAACCCCGGCACCAACCACCCACGCATGCTGGGCGAGCTGCGTGCGGCGCACAAGCGCGGCGCGCAGATCGTCAGCTTCAACCCGCTGCGCGAGCGTGGCCTGGAACGTTTCCAGGACCCGCAGAGCAAGATGGAAATGGCCACGCTGGGCTCCACGCCCATCAGCACGCACTACTTCCAGCTGCGCGGCGGCGGTGACCTGGCGGCCGTCAAGGGCATGATGAAACGCCTGCTGGAACGGCAGGACGCCGGTGAAGACGTGCTGGACCAGGCCTTCATCGCCGAACACACGACCGGCTTCGACGCGCTCGCGGCCGACCTGCGCGCCGAATCGTGGGAACTCATCACCGAAGAAGCCGGCCTCACGCTGGAGCAGATCCACAGCGCGGCCGACATCTACGCCGCTGCCAAAAGTGCCATCTTCTGCTGGGGCATGGGCATCACCCAGCACCACCAGGCGGTGGCCACCATCCAGATGATGGTCAACATGCTCATGCTGCGTGGCAACCTCGGCCGCGAGGGCGCGGGCGCCTGCCCGGTGCGTGGCCACAGCAACGTTCAGGGCGACCGCACCATGGGCATCTGGGAGAAGCCGCCGGCCGCGCTGCTGGACCGGCTGCAACAGGTGTTCGGCTTCGAGCCGCCGCGCGAACACGGCGTGGACACGGTGGAGGCCATCCAGCACATGCTCGACGGCAAGGGCAAGGTGTTCTTTGCACTCGGTGGCAACTTCGCCGCCGCCACGCCCGACACCTACCAGACCTGGAAGGCCTTGCGCCAGTGCGAGCTGACGGTGCACGTGACCACCAAACTCAACCGCAGCCACATCGTGCACGGCAAGGAAGCGCTGATCCTGCCCTGCCTGGGCCGCACCGAGATCGACATGCAGGCCAGCGGCCCGCAGGGCGTGACGGTGGAAGACTCGATGAGCATGGTGCACATCTCCACCGGCATCAACCCGCCGGCCAGTGAGCTGCTGCTGTCCGAGCCCGCCATCGTCGCGCGCCTGGCCGCGGCCACGCTGGGCAGTGGCGAGCCCCCACGCTCCCCCGCAACGCGAGGTCCGCTGCCCCCCGAGGGGGCTGCCCCCGGCCTTGGGGCGGCCCGGCGGCCAAGGAGCCAGACCCCGTGGCTGTGGCTGATCGAAGACTACGCACGCATCCGCGACCAGATCGAGAAGGTGTTCGACGACTTCAAGGACTTCAACGCCCGCGTCGCCGTGCCCGGCGGCTTCCGCCTGCGCAACACCGCGAGCGAACGGGTCTGGGCCACGCCGGCGAACAAGGCCACCTTCTTCCCGCACCCGGTGCCACGCGACACACCGGTGCACCGCGCGCGCCAGTCGATGAAGGACAAGCAGCGCGACACCATCGTCTTCTCGCTGCTCACCACCCGTTCGCACGACCAGTACAACACCACCATCTACGGCATGGACGACCGCTACCGCGGCGTGTTCGGCCAGCGCCGCGTGGTCTTCATCAACGCCGAAGACATCCGCGCCCTGGGCCTGCGCGACGGCGACTGGGTGGACCTGCACACCGTGTGGAACGACGACCAGCAACGCCGCGCCGACAAGTTCAAGCTGGTCGCGTACGACATCCCGCGTGGTTGCCTGGCGGCCTACTACCCCGAGACCAACCCGCTGGTGCCACTCTCGGCCACCGCCATCGTGGCGGGCACGCCGACCTCCAAGGCGATCCCGGTGCTGCTCAAGCCACACGAACTGAAGCACGACAGCAAGCTGCTGGCGCCCGACGCGGCCGCGTCCGAAGCCACCGCAGCGGCCACGGCCTGAGGCCATGACAGGCTTCGATCCCCTCACCCCCCTCGCGGCGGCCCTGCTGCGCGAACTCGCCGCCGAAACGCGCGCCGGGGACGCCGGCATGTCGCTGCCGCGCCTGGGCAAACGCCTGGGCCAGGGTGTGAGCGTTCTGCTGCGCCAGCTGTCCCTGATGGGCGACGCCGCCATCGGCGGTGTGCGCGGCCCGGGCTGGGTGCAGGTGCACCAGCACGAAGAGCGCTGGATCGCACAGCTCACGCCCGCCGGGCGCGCACGCGCCGAGGCCCTGCCCCCGGCGGTGGACGCCGCATGAAGGCACCGTTGCCGGTCCACACCGATGGCGCGCCGCCCAGCGGCGTGCGCCCGTTCGAGGTCGTGGCCCTTGCCGACGGCAGCGCCACCGCCGCCAGCGACTGGCTGGCCGACGAGGTGCCGGTGGCGCTGATCTTCAACGGCATCTCGCACGCCGTGATGATGGCCACGCCGGCCGACCTGGAAGACTTCGCGCTCGGCTTCTCGCTCACCGAAGGCCTGCTGCGCGACCGTTCGGAACTGCGCGGCATCGACGTGTTGCCCACACCGGCCGGCATCGAGGTGCACCTGGAGGTGTCGAGCGAATGCGAGTGGCGCCTCAAGGAACGCCGGCGCAACCTCACCGGGCGCACCGGCTGCGGCCTGTGCGGCACCGATTCCTTGTCGATGGTGCGCCAGACCCTGCCGGTGTTGCCCGAGGTGATGGTCACGCCCGCTGCCGTTACACACGCGGTGCGCGCCCTGCGTTCACAGCAGCCGCGCCAGCAGATCACCGGCGCCACGCACGCGGCGGCGCTGTGCCGCCTGGACGACGGCGCCATCGTGCTCGCGCGTGAAGACGTGGGCCGGCACAACGCGCTCGACAAACTCATCGGCGCGGCCCTGCGCCAGGGCATCGACAGCCGCCAGCACTTCATCGCCGTCACCAGCCGCGCCAGTTTCGAGATGGTGCAAAAGGCCGCACACGCCGGCGTCTCGGTGCTGGCCGCCGTGTCGGCACCGACCGCGATGGCGGTGGATCTGGCGCTGGAGGCGCGCCTGCTGCTGCTGGGTTTTGTGCGCGAAGAGCGCCTGGTGGCCTACACCTTCGCCGAGCGCATCGTGCCGCAGGCGGCGCTGGCCACGGCCGACTGAGCTTCGGCCCTCCACGACCTGCACGGCCACGCCGCAGCCCGCAGGCAGAATGAGAATGCGCCCGCCTGCCGGGCGCATTCAGACATGACCTCCTATCTCTTCGTGCTCGCAGTCGGGCTGGTGGCGGGCGCCGTGAGCGGCGTGATCGGCACCGGCTCGTCGCTCATGCTGCTGCCGGTGCTGGTGTTCGCCTACGGCCCCAAACAGGCCGTACCCATCATGGCGGTGGCGGCGGTGATGGCCAATGCCGCGCGTGTGCTGGCCTGGTGGCGGCTGGTGGACTGGAAGGCCGTGGCCGCCTACGCATTGCCCGGCGCGCTCGGTGCCGCGCTCGGCGCACGCACCCTGCTGGCCTTGCGGCCGGAAGTGATCGAGGCGGCACTCGGCCTGTTCCTGCTCGCCATGGTGCCCTGGCGGCGCCGGCACACCGGCCGCGGTCGGCGGCTCGGGCTGCACCACATCGCCCTGGCCGGTGCGTTGATCGGTTTCCTCACCGGCCTGGTGCTGTCCACCGGGCCACTCAGCGTGCCGGTGTTCCTGGCCTATGGCCTCAGCGGCGGCGCCTTCCTGTCCACCGAGGCCGCGAGCTCGCTGCTGCTCTATGTGAGCAAGGTGCTCACCTTCCACCAGCTGGGCGCGCTGCCGCCGAGCACGCTGCTGCAGGGCGTGATCGTCGGCAGCTCGCTCATGGCCGGCACCTTTGTCGGCAAGGCCGTGGTGTTGCGCCTGCGGCCCGAGACCTTGTCGCTGCTGCTGGACGCGCTGATGCTGGCCTCGGGCCTGTCCTTGTTGTGGGCGGCGTGGCACTGACATCCTCGGCCGTGATACTTCGCACTTCAACCCGATTTGGGTCTATGTTCGATCTTGTCGGGTCGAGTTCGACCACCTAGCATCCGTCTCCAGTGCCACACCACGATGGCACACAACGGAGACAAGACGTGAACCTCAAAGGGCTGAAGAGCGGTGAGCGGACGGTGCTGGACCACGTGTTCTGGGCCAACGGCATCTCGCGCGACGCGCTGGCGTCGGCTTCCGCTTTTTCCAAGACCCGCGCCAATGCCGCCGTGGCCGAACTGCTGGAGCAGGGCCTGCTGGAGGAAACCGGCGAACAGGTTCCCACCGGCGGGCGCCGCGCCGAAACCCTGCGCCTGAGCCGCCACCTGGGTGTGCTGATCGGCGTGGCGGTCGGCGCCACCGGGCTCGAAGTGGGCGTGCTCAGCCCCGACCTGACCGTGCTGGCCCACCACAGCGAACCGGCCAATGTGGGCGACGGCCCCGGGCCGGTGCTCTCGCGCATCCGCGCCCTCATGCGCGAACTGCTGGCCGGCTGCAGCGTGGCGCCGCGCCAGGTGATCGCCATCGGCATCGGCGTGCCCGGCCCAGTGGATTTCGACAGCGGCCAGCTGGTGAGCCCGCCGCTCATGCCGCAGTGGGACGGCTATTCGATCCGCGACGACATCGCGCAGGACTTCAACGCCCCGGTGTTCGTGGACAACGACGTCAACCTGATGGCGCTGGGCGAACTCTGGCGCCGGCAGCGCAGCCTGCAGAATTTTCTGGTGGTCAAGGTCGGCACCGGCGTTGGTTGCGGCATCGTCTGCCACGGCCAGGTCTACCGCGGTGCCAACGGTTCGGCCGGCGACGTGGGCCACATCTGCGTGGTGCCCGACGGCCCACGCTGCCATTGCGGCAACCTGGGTTGCGTGGAAACCATGGCCGCCGGCCCGGCCATCGCGCGCATGGCAACCGACGCCGCAGAAGCCGGGCAAAGCCCGATGCTGGCGCGCCTGCTGGCCGAACGCGGTGGCTTGCGCCTGCAGGACGTGGCCCAGGCCAGCCGCGCCGGCGACATGGCGGCCAACCAGGTGGTGCAGCGCTCGGGTGCGCTGGTGGGCCAGATGCTGGCCTCGGTGGTGAACTTCTTCAACCCCTCCCACGTGTTCATCGGCGGCGGCATCATGCGCGTCGGCCCCCTCTTTCTGGCAGCGGTGCGCCAGAGCGTGTACCACCGCTCGCTGGCGCTGTCGACGCGCCACCTCGACATCCAGTACACCCCGCTGGGTGACCGCGCCGGCCTCATCGGCGCGGGCGTGCTCGCCATGCAGGAAAGCCTGCGCAACATGGAGGCCGTGTGACCCACTCCAACCCGCCCCCCTCTCCCGCTGCCGTGCAGATCAACATGCGCGGCATCGTCAAACGCTTCGGCCCGGTGCAGGTGCTGCACGGTGTGGACCTGGCGCTGCAGCCCGGCCGCATCTACGGGCTGCTGGGTGAAAACGGCGCCGGCAAATCGACGCTGATGAAGATCCTCTCGGGCTACGAACAAGCGAGCGCAGGCAGCATCGAAGTGAACGGCCGCGTGGTCGCGTTCGACGGCCCGCGCGCGGCCGAAGCCGAAGGCATCGTGCTGATCCACCAGGAGTTCAACCTGGCCGAAGACCTCACGGTGGCGCAGAACATCTTTCTGGGCCATGAGCAGCGGCGCGGCTGGTGGCTGGCCGACGACGACATGCGCGCCATCACGCGCGGTGTGCTCAACGACGTCGGCCTGCCGCAGGTGAGCCCCGACCGACGGGTGCGCGACCTCATCGTGGCCGAGCGCCAGCTGGTGGAGATCGCCAAGGCCCTGTCGCGCCAGGCCCGGGTGCTGGTGATGGACGAACCCACCGCCACGCTCACCCCGGGCGAGACCGGCCGCCTGTTCCAGCTGATGGAGCGCCTGCAGGACGATGGCGTGGCCATCGTGTTCATCTCACACAAGCTGGACGAAGTCGAACGCATCACGGACGAGGTGGTGGTGATGCGCGACGGCCGCCTGGTCGCGCAGCAGCCCACCTCCACGCTGACCCGTTCGCAGATGGCCAACCTCATGGTGGGCCGCGAACTGGCCGACCTGTACCCGCCCCACGCCGAAGTGCCGGGCGGCGCGCCGGTGCTGCTCTCGGTGCGCGGCCTGAGCGTGCCCGGCTGGGCGCAGGACGTGAGCTTCGAGGTGCGCGCGGGCGAGGTGTTCGGCTTTGCCGGCCTGGTGGGCGCGGGCCGCACCGAACTGTTTGAAGGCCTGCTCGGCCTGCGCGACCGTTCGGCCGAGGCGGTGAACATCGCCGGCCACGAGGGCCTGCCGGAATCGCCGCGCGCCGCCGCCAACGCCGGGCTGACCTACCTGAGCGAAGACCGCAAGGGACGCGGCCTGCACGTGCACTTCGGCCTGCGCCAGAACCTCACGCTGATGGCGCTGCAGCGCCACGCCAAGCCCTGGCTGAATCCGGCCAGCGAAGAGGCGGCGCTGAAGCAGGCGGTGAGCGATTTCGGCATCCGCGCCGGCGCCCTGTCGGTGCAGGCCGGCTCGCTCTCGGGCGGCAACCAGCAGAAGCTGGCGCTGGCCAAAGTGCTGCACCCCGGCCCGCGTGTGCTGGTGCTGGACGAACCCACGCGCGGCGTGGACATTGGCGCCAAACGCGAGATCTACGCGCTGATCCGCCGCCTGGCCGACGAAGGCCGCGCGGTGGTGGTGATCTCTTCGGAGCTCATGGAACTCATCGGCCTGTGTCACCGCGTCGCGGTGATGCGCGGCGGCCGCCTTCAGGCCACGCTGTCGGCCAAAGACCTCAACGAACAGGAGATCATCGCCCATGCAACCGGAACCCACTGATTCGGTCCGCCCCCCCGCTGCGCGCCGCGTGCTGCGCCTGCCCGCTGTCGGGCCCCTGCTCGGGCTGGTGCTGCTGTGTGTCATCGGCACACTGCTCAACAGCGAATTCGCCACCGCCGACAACGCGATGAACGTGCTCACGCGAACCGCCTTCATCGGCATCATCGCGGTCGGCATGGCCTTCGTGATCATCTCGGGCGGCATCGACCTCTCGGTCGGCTCCATGGCCGCGCTGATTGCGGGCGTGACCATCCTGCTCATGAACAAGCTGGCCCCGCTCGGCTGGCCGCCGGTGGTGGTGGTGATGGTCGGCATGTCCACGGCGGTGCTGCTGGGCGCGCTGTTCGGGCTGGCGCACGGCCTGCTCATCACGCGCGGGCGCATCGAGCCCTTCATCGTCACGCTGGGCACGCTCGGCATCTACCGCGCCTACCTGACCTACTTCGCCGACGGCGGCGCGCTCGCGCTCGACAACGAACTGGCCGACGTCTACGGCCCGGTCTACTACGGCAGCGTGCTCGGCATTCCGCTGCCGGTCGTGGTGTTCCTGCTGGTGGCGGTGGGCGGCGCCGTGCTGCTCAACCGCACGGCCTTCGGCCGCTACGTGCAGGCCATCGGGTCCAACGAACAGGTGGCGCGTTACGCCGCCGTGGACGTGGACCGCACCAAGGTGCTGACCTACGCCCTGCTCGGCGTCTGCGTGGGCATCGCCACCCTGCTGTACGTGCCGCGCCTGGGCTCGGCCTCGCCCACCACCGGCCTGCTGTGGGAGCTCGAAGCGATTGCGGCGGTGATCGTCGGCGGCACCGCGCTGCGCGGCGGCGCCGGCAGCATCGGCGGCACCGTGGTGGGCGCCATCCTGCTCTCGGTCATCAGCAACATCCTCAACCTCACCAGCATCATCAGCGTGTACCTCAACGCTGCCGTGCAGGGTTTCGTGATCATCGCCGTGGCATTCATGCAGCGGCGGCGTCCCTGAAGGCGCGCCCCACAAGCCTTCTGATTCTCTCTTTCCCTGTCAGCACAAACCATTGGAGACAAGCACCATGAAATACCGTACCCGTCTGCTCGCACTGGCCGCCGTTGCGGCACTCGGCCTGGCCAACCCGCTGCTGGCCCAGGCCCAGAACAAGGTCAACCTCGGTGTCGCCATTCCGGCCGCCACCCACAGCTTCGCCGCCGGCCTGGTGTACTGGGCCAACGAAGCCAAGAAGGAACTGGAGAAGGACCACCCGGGCATCAAGGTCACCGTCAAGACCGCCAGCGGCGCGCCCGAACAGGCCAACCAGCTGCAGGACCTGGTGACCGCAACCAAGATCGACTCGCTGGTGATCCTGCCCTTCGAATCCGCGGCGCTCACACGCCCGGTGGCACAGGCCAAGGCCAAGGGCGTGTACGTGACGGTGGTTGACCGCGGCCTCACCGACACCAGTGCGCAAGACGCCTATGTGTCCGGCGACAACACCGCCTTCGGCAAGATCCCGGCCGAGTACCTCGCCAAGGCCCTCAACGGCAAGGGCAACATCGTGGCGCTGCGCGGCATCCCGACCACGCTCGACAACGAGCGCATGGACGCCTTCAACGCGGTCATGAAGAACCACCCGGGCATCAAGCTGCTCGACGCCAAACACGGCAACTGGAACCGCGACGACGCCTTCAAGGTGATGCAGGACTACCTGACGCGCTTCAAGGAGATCGACGCCGTGTGGGCGGCCGACGACGACATGGCTTTCGGCGTGCTGCGCGCGATCGAACAGGCCAAACGCAAGGACATCAAGATCGTCTTCGGCGGCGCTGGTGCCAAGGCCATGGTGAAGACGCTGATGGACGGCAGCAACCCGCTGATCCAGGCCAACGTGTCCTACTCGCCCAAGTTCCTCTACGACGCCATCAAGCTCACTGCACTGGCGCGCATGAAGGGCGAGAAGCTGCCGGCCAACACCATCGTGCCTTCGGTGCTGATCACCAAAGAGAACGCGAAGGACTTCTACTTCCCCAACTCGCCTTTCTGAGGCCCCCCGCGGCGCTGCGCGCCACCCCCCTGAAGGGGGGCGACACCTTGGACCGGCGGAGCCGGCTCCTCGGTGTCTCTGGTTGAGGCCTCGCGTGCGTTGCGCTGCTGGATGGAAGCACCGGGTTTGTCAGGAGTACCCACATGAAAACAATTCAAGGCCCCGGAATCTTCCTGGCCCAGTTCATCGGCATGGCCGCCCCGTTCAACTCGCTCGACGGCCTGGCCGGCTGGGCCGCATCGCTCGGTTACCAGGGGCTTCAGATTCCCACCTCCGACCCGGCGATCTTCGACCTGGAGCGCGCCGCGAGCAGCGACGCCTATTGCGACGAGGTGAAGGGCAAGCTGGCCGCGCGCGGCCTGCAGATCACCGAACTCTCGACCCACCTGCAAGGCCAGCTGCTCTGCGTGCACCCTGCCTACGACCTGCAGTTCGACGCCTTCGCCGCACCCCAGGTGCGCGGCAACCCGGCCGCCCGCACCGCCTGGGCACACGAGCAACTGCTGCTGGCCGCAAAGGCCTCGAAGCGCCTGGGCCTGAAGGCCCACGCCTCGTTCTCCGGCGCCCTGGCCTGGCCCTACCTCTACCCCTGGCCGCAGCGCCCACCCGGTCTGGTGGAAGCGGCGTTTGCCGAGCTGGCGAAACGCTGGCGCCCGGTGCTCGACGCCTTCGACGACGCGGGCGTGGACGTCTGCTACGAACTGCACCCGGGTGAAGACCTGCACGACGGCGTGACCTTCGAGCGTTTTCTCGACGCCGTTGACCAGCACCCGCGCGCCAACATCCTCTACGACCCCAGCCACTTCGTGCTGCAGCAGCTCGACTACCTGGCCTTCATCGACCACTACCACGAGCGCATCCGCGCCTTCCACGTGAAGGACGCCGAGTTCCGCCCGAACGGCAAACAGGGCGTGTACGGCGGTTTCTCGAACTGGATCGACCGCGCCGGCCGCTTCCGCTCGCTCGGCGACGGCCAGGTGGACTTCAAGGCCATCTTCTCCAGACTCGCACAACACGACTACGCCGGCTGGGCCGTGCTGGAGTGGGAGTGCTGCATCAAACACCCGGAAGACGGTGCGCGCGAAGGCGCGGCCTTCATCCGCGAACACATCATCCGCGTGGCCGACCGGGCCTTTGACGACTTCGCCGCCAGCGCCGCCGACCCCACCACCCTGTCCAGCCTGCTGGGCCTGAACCGAGGTACCGCATGAGAGCCCAACCCGATCCCCAAAGCGCCACACGCCGCATCCGGCTGGGCATGGTCGGCGGTGGCGACGGCAGCTTCATCGGCGCGGCGCACCGCATCGCGGCGCGCATCGACGACCAGTTCGAACTGGTGGCGGGCGCGCTGTCGTCCTCACCCGAACGCGCGCACGCCAGCGCGGTGAAGCTGCACATCAACCCCGAGCGCAGCTACGCCAGCTACGAGGCCATGGCGCAGGCCGAGGCGCAGCGCAACGACGGCATCGACGCGGTCGTGGTCGTCACGCCCAACCACCTGCACGTGCCGGTGGCGCGCGCGTTCGCCGAACGCGGCATCCACGTCATCTGCGACAAGCCGCTGGCCACCTCGCTGGCCGATGCCCAGGCCCTGGCGCAGGTGGTGCAGGCGCACGGCCTGCTGTTCCTGCTCACCCACACCTACGCCGGTTACCCCATGGTGCGCCAGGCGCGTGAACTGGTGCAGGCCGGCGAGCTGGGTGAACTGCGCATCGTGCAGGTGGAATACGCGCAGGACTGGCTGGGCGAGCCGGTGGAGCAACAAGGCAACAAGCAGGCCGAGTGGCGCGCCGACCCGCAACGCGCCGGCCCCGCCGGGGCGCTGGGCGACATCGGCACCCACGCCTACCAGCTGGCGCGCTTCGTGAGCGGCCTGCAGGTGCAGGAGCTCTCGGCCGATCTCAGCACCTTCGTGCCGGGCCGCACGCTGGACGACCACGTGCAGGCCATGCTGCGCTTTGAAGGCGGCGCGCGCGGCATGTTGTGGGCCAGCCAGGTTGCCAGCGGCGCCTGCAACGCGCTGCGGCTGCGGGTGTATGGCACACGCGGTTCGCTGCATTTTGACCAGGAGCAACCGGAACAACTCTGGTTCGCCCCGCAGGGCCAGCCGGCGCGCCTGCTGCGCCGCGGCATGGCGCCTCACTCGGTTTCGCTGGCCAGCGAAAGCCGCATTCCGGCCGGCCACCCCGAGGGTTACTTTGAAGCCTTCGCCACGCTGTACCGCGACTTCGCCCGCGCCTGGCGCGGTGGCGAGAGCGGCCTGATGCCGGGCCTGCGGGACGGGCTGGACGGCATGCGCTTCATCGAAGCCGTGCTCGACAGCCACCGGCAGAACGCGCGCTGGGTGACGCTCTGACGACCTGACGCGCCGACTCAGCCCGGTTGACCGAGCCGCTCCAGCAAGGCCATGGCCGCCGCCGGGGCGCGCTCCTTGGCGCCGCTGATGAAGTACATGAACACGTCGCGCGGCTGCGCGGCGGTCTGGCCGGGGTCTTCAACCCGTGGCACGTCGGCCGGTTCGCCGCCGCCGGCCCAGTTGCGTGCAGCATCGGCCCAGCGGTCCAGCGCCTTCGGTGGGTAACCGGTCTTGAAGCGGGGTTCGGTGCGCATCAGGCGGGCGTAGACGAAGTCGCCCGTGAGGTCGGCGAAGGACGGGTAGCCGTCAGAGTCGGTGAACACCGTCGCACAACGGTAGCGGCGCGCCAGCGCCAGGTAGGCCGGGTCCATGAAGCTCTGATGCCGCACGTCCAGCGCATGGCGCAAAGGCAGGCCATCCACCTCGGCCGGCAGCAATTTCAGAAAGGCCTCGAAGTCGATCGGGTCGAACACCTTGGTGGGCGCGAACTGCCACACCAGCGGCCCGAGCTTGGGGCCGAGCCCACTCAGGCCACTGCCGACAAAACGCTGGACCGAATCACCCGCCTCCGCCAGCACCCGGCGGTTGGTGGTGAAGCGGTTGGCCTTGAGCGAGAACACGAAGCCTTCGGGCGTTTCATCGCGCCACTTCGCAAAGGTGGGTGGCTTGAAGGTGCTGTAGTAGGTGCCGTTGACCTCGATGGCGCTCAGCCGCTCGCTGGCGTAGGCCAGCTCCTTGCTGTGTGCCAGCCCCTTGGGATAGAAGTTGTCGCGCCAGGGCTCGTAGGTCCAGCCGCCGACGCCCGAGCGGATCGCGCCCGCTGAAGCCACTGCCTTGCCCTTGGCCATGTCGGTCTCCTGTGGATAGGGTCTGACACTCTAACGCCGGCTGTCCGGGTGTGGGCCATACAAAGGCTCACATCAGGGCACACACCAGGGCGAATAAGCTACGGCCTTTCCCAACACGCACCCGCCACCGACATGAAAGACTTTCTGCCCATCGAGGCGCATCCGTTTCTTGACGCCATCACCATCGGCCTGCAGATCGCCTTGATCATCTTCATCGCCCTGCTGCTGCGCTCCGTGCTGCACCGCCTCATTGGCCGGATCGGGCAGGAAAAGCAGTTGCCGCTGGAGCTCGTGGTGGGCGGGCGGCGCATCGTCACCTTCCTGCTGCTGGGCTTTGCGCTGCTGCTGGCGCTGGACCGCGTGGGCATTTCGGGCGCAGTCATCTGGACCGGGTTCACCGGCTTCGTCACGGTCGGCGCCATCGCGTTCTTCGCCGCGTGGAGCGTGCTCTCCAACATCTTCTGCGCCGTGCTCATCTTCACCTCGCGCCCGTTCGGCCTGCACGACCGCATCGAGATTCTGGAGAACGGCGACAAGCCCGGCCTGGGTGGCGAGGTGATGGACATCAACCTCATCTACACCACGCTGAAGGAAAACACCGCGGAGGGCGAAGAGCCCTCCTACCTGCGTGTGCCCAACAGCCTGTTCTTCCAGCGCACCACACGCCTGCGCACGCGTGCGTCGGCGGTGCGCTCGCTGCTGGGCTGATTGCCTGGGGCGTTCTGTCCGGCGGACAGTGCAGCAACACCGGCGGTGCCTCAGTACAATCCTCGACCCGCAACCTCATCAAACCCCATGCAGTACTCCCTCTCGCACCACAAGCTCAAACTCATCCTGGCCGCCCAGGGCCTGAAGACCGGCGACGCCGGCGGCATCGACCAGTTGTTCGGTGGCAAGGACGGGTACTACTGGTACGGCACCGTGCGCGACATGTGCCCGGAAGGCAAGACGCTGGCCTGGGAGAACCAGTACGCCATGGTCGCGGCGATCCAGGCGCACGAAAACGCCACCGCCGAAGAAGACGAGATGAAGCCGCAAGTGCCCAGCGCCGCCAACATCGCCGCGCTCTCCAAGCTGCTGGGCGACCCGATCTGATCTTCCGAGCGCAGGCCGCCCGACACGGACGGCGCTGCGTCAGCCCGGTGCCGGCACCGCGCGCCAGGCGCGCGCGCCGCCGTTCACCGTGCCCTGCAACTGGCGCTCGCTCCATTGGCCGGTGTAGCTTTCACCACCGGCGGTGAATCGGATCTGCGTGCCGTGCATGCGCGCCTCGCTGACCGGTAGCAGCTGGCCACCACGGCGCAGCGTGCCCTCCAGCATCTGGAAGCGCTGCTGCAGCGCCAGCTCCGCACCGTCCCCCAGACGCCAGTTCCCTGCCACCTGGGCCGGCACGGTCCATCGGTAGGCTTGGCAGTAGGTGCTGCAGTCGGACGTCACTTCCTCCGTGGCGTCGGGGCTCCATTCGTCCATGTCGAACGAGTTGGACACGATGCGCGTGCCCGGTTTCATGGCCAGCAGGATCGGGCGCAGGCGCAGGTTCAGCTCCGGCAGCAGGAACATGGTGACCACCGTGGCGTTGGAGAAGTCGGACTCGAAGAGGTCGGCCTTTTCAAAGTGCGTGCGCGCCGCCACGCCCTCGGCCGCCGCGGTGCGGATGGACAGCGCCACCAGGTCCGGGTTGTATTCGATGCCGCGCGCGGTGGCGCCGCGTTTGGCGGCGGTGATCACCAGCCGGCCGTCGCCCGAACCCAGGTCCACCAGGTGGTCGTCCGGTTTGAGCTCGGCCATCTCCAGCATGCGGTCCACCAGGCTTTGTGAAGTTGGCAGCCAGATCACGTCCTTGCCGGCCTGGCCGGCCGAGGGCACGTAGCCGGGGTCGTTGGCGGCAGATGCGGCCGCGGCCGGCTGTGCCCGCGCGGGCGCAGCGGCGATGGCCGTGCACAAGGCGAGGGTGGCCACGAGAGCAGTGCGCTTGAGGGTCATGGTGGGTCTCCTGGTGTGTGGGGTGGATGGAAGACGGCCGCATCGGGTGCGGCCAGCGCGTGTGTCGGTGGCTGCGCGGCAGCTTGTCGGGGCTGGCGCCACAGCCAGAGCACCGGCACGCCCGCCAGCAGCACCGCCAGGCCGACCAGCGCGGAGGCGCCGGTGTGCACCACGCTGGCGTACAGCATGTAGAGGCTGGCGAGGCAGAAGGCGGCGGGCGTGAGCGGATACAGCGGCACCTTGAAAGGCAGCTCGCGGCCAGGCAGGCGCCAGCGCAACACGAACAGCGACAGGCTGACCATGAACAGGAACAACCAGAACACCGGCGCGGTGTAGTCCACCATCGCCTTGAAGCCGTCGCGCGTGATCGCCCCCATGCCGATCAGCGCCAGTGCCAGCACGGCCTGCACGATCTGTCCGTTGGCGGGTGTGCGGCCGCGGCCGTTCCAGACCCCGAGCCAGCGCAGCGCGGGCACGTCGCGCCCCAGTGCGTAAAACACGCGCGCCCCGGTGAAGATGCTGGCGTTCAGGGTCGAGATCGCAGCCACCACGATGGCCAGCGTGACGAGGATCTCACCCGAAGGCCCCGCCGCCAGGCGCATCATGTCGGCGGCCACCGCGTCCGATGCGCGCAGGCCGTCGAGCCCGAGAACGGACAACAAGGCCATATTGGCCAGCACGTACAAGGTGACCAGCAGGGCCGTGCCCATGGTCAGCACCTTGGCCATGTTGCGCGGCGCGTCCTTGAGCTCACCACCGAGGTAAGCGGTGTCGTTCCAGCCGCCGTAGGTCAGCAGCACGAAGATCATCGCCACGCCCAGCGCAGCGGCCTGCTCGGAAGGCGGCAGCGGCGGTGCCGCGGCCACGCCCGGCTCGGCCGTGCCCAGAAAGCCGAACACGATGATGGCCAGCATGGCGGCGACCTGGATCAGCGTGACCACGATCTGCAGGTTCTTTCCGGCGGCGGTGCCGGCGATGTTGACCGCCGTGAGCACCAGCACCGCCAGTGCCGCGTACAGCGCCGGTCCGTGCGGGCCGAGCGGCACCACCTGCGCCAGGTAGTCGCCGAGCAGGAACGCCACCAGGGCGATGGAGCCGGTCTGGATCACGGTGCAACGCGCCCAGCCGAACAGCATGGCCAGCGGGCGGCCATAGGCGCGCGAAAGGAAGTGGTACTCGCCGCCCGCGTGCGGGTGCGCAGCACACAGCTCGGCATAACAAAGCGCGCCGATCAGCGTGACCAGGCCACCCAGCACCCAGACCAGGATGAACATCCACTCGGAGTCCACGCCGCTGGCCACGATGGAGGGCGTGCGGAAGATGCCGATGCCCACCACCAGCCCCACCATGATCACGACCGCATCGAAAACCGACAGCTGTGCCTGTGGTTCAGACCGACGCGAATCGGCCATGCCATGTCCTTCGGGGTTGCACCGGCTTGTCTCCTGGGTTGTCGTTCTTGTGCAGAAAAGGCTTCTGCGTATGGAACGCCCAGGTGCAGCAGAGTTCCCCTGGTGTGAGCGCAGGCCGCCTCAGTCCAGCGGCCAGGGCAGTTTCTGGTTGCCCGGCGGCGGCGCTCCGTCCTGCGATGGTGGCGCCGGTTCGGCCGTGCCCGGCACGCGCCACCAGGGCATCACCGGCCGCAGCGCCAGCGGCTCCACCGTTTCACTCTTTTGCAACTGCTTCACCTGCCAGTGTCAGGACTTCGGTTCGGCGGGCGGTGTGGTGTCCACCTTGCCGTCCTTCACCGGCAGCGTGGCGCCGGGTTTGAAGGAGGTGCGCACGGTGCCCTGCTGGCCGTCCAGGCGGTAGGTAACGCTGTAGCCGCTGAGCTTCTGCGACTTCTCGTTCACGGTCTTGCAACGGCGCTCGGTGGTGGTGGTCACATCCTTGCGCTGCATGTTCTTCTGCACCTGGTTGCCGGCATACCCCCCGGCGGCTGCGCCGGCCACGGTGGCCAGGGTCTTGCCGCTGCCACCACCCACGGCGCTGCCCAGCAGGCCACCGGCCACACCGCCGATCACCGTGCCGGCGATGCGGTTCTGGTCCTTCACCGGCGCCTGGTGTTGCACGGCCACGTTCTCGCATTGTTCGCGCGGCGTCACCACGGTCTCCATGACCTCTTTCACCGCCACGACGTCGGCCACCTGGGGCTTCATCAAGGTGTTGTAGCCCGTCACGCTGGCGGCGCTGATCACCACCATGGCAAGACCGCCGACCGCCACGCCCTTCATCATTGACTTGTCCATCTGTGTTTCCTTTCTTTGCACAACATCACGCCCTGCAATCTAGGCCTGTGGCGGCGGATGCTTGTGACAAAGCGTGTGTCGGCCTACACTCCACAGCGCTCCGGGGTGCACGTAAGGCGTGCTGAGATGGCGGACTTGACCGCCGGAACCGCGAACTTGATCTGGTTAGTACCAGCGTAAGAAGAGCTGCAGTGCCTGTGTTGGCCGGCGTGCGCCCCGTGGTGGGGTGCGTGCCTGCGTCCATATCGGTGCGATGCGGAGCAATCCATCCTCAACCCCAGGAGATTGCCCGCATGAACGCCCCCGACCCCCACGCCCCGCTGGCCCACGCACTGCTCGCGCAGAGCCGCGAACCCTTCCCCGCTTCCCGCAAGATCCACGTGCCCGGCCAGACGCCCGGTGTGCAGGTGCCGATGCGCGAGATCGCGCTCACCAACGGCGAGCGTGTCGTGGTCTACGACACCTCGGGCCCCTACTCGGAGCCAACGGCGGCCATCGACGTCACCCGCGGCCTGCCCGGTGTGCGCAGTGCGTGGATCGAAGCGCGTGGCGACAGCGAAACCTATGCCGGCCGCGCCCGCCAGGCGCTGGACGACGGTGTGAAGAACGAGGCGCGCCAGAACGAGACCACCATCGAACGCATCGAGGCGCTGCGCGCCCAGGCCGCCGGCCTGCAGCGCACACCGCGGCGCGCGAAGGCGGGCATGAACGTCACGCAGATGCACTACGCGCGGCACGGCATCGTCACGCCCGAGATGGAGTACGTGGCGATCCGCGAGAACGGCAAGCGCGAATGGATGGCCGAGTACCTGGGTGACGCCGCGCGCGAAACCCGCCTGCGTGGCAACGGCATGGGCGCGCACCTGCCGGAACGCATCACGCCCGAGTTCGTGCGCGACGAGGTGGCGCGTGGGCGCGCCATCATTCCCGCCAACATCAACCACCCCGAGGTCGAGCCGATGGCCATCGGGCGCAATTTCCTGGTGAAGGTCAACGCCAACATCGGCAACTCGGCCGTCACCTCCAGCATCGAGGAAGAGGTGGACAAGCTGGTGTGGGCGATCCGCTGGGGTGCCGACAACGTGATGGACCTCTCCACCGGCCGCAACATCCACACCACGCGCGACTGGATCGTGCGCAACTCGCCGGTGCCCATCGGCACGGTGCCGATCTACCAGGCGCTGGAGAAGGTGGGCGGCGTGGCCGAAGACCTGACGTGGGCGATCTACCGCGACACGCTGATCGAACAGGCCGAGCAAGGCGTGGACTACTTCACCATCCACGCCGGCGTGCGCCTGCCCTTCATCCACCTCACGGCCAACCGGCGCACCGGCATCGTCTCGCGCGGCGGCTCCATCATGGCCAAGTGGTGCATCACGCACCACCAAGAGAGTTTTCTCTACACGCACTTCGACGAGATCTGCGAAATCATGAAGGCCTACGACGTGAGCTTCTCGCTCGGCGACGGCCTGCGCCCGGGCAGCGCGTCCGACGCCAACGACGAAGCCCAGTTCGCCGAACTCAAGACCCTGGGCGAGCTGACGCAGATCGCCTGGAAGCACGACGTGCAGACCATGATCGAAGGCCCGGGCCATGTGCCCATGCACATGATCCAGGCCAACATGGACGAGCAGATCAAGCACTGCCACGAAGCGCCGTTCTACACCCTGGGCCCGCTCACCATCGACATCGCACCGGGCTACGACCACATTGCCTCGGCCATCGGCGCGGCCATGATCGGCTGGATGGGCACGGCCATGCTGTGTTACGTGACGCCGAAGGAACACCTGGGCCTGCCCGACCGCGACGACGTGAAGCAGGGCCTGATCGCCTACAAGATCGCGGCCCACGCGGCCAACATCGCCAAGGGCCACCCGGGTGCCCGCGCGCGCGACGACGCCATGAGCAAGGCGCGCTTCGAGTTCCGCTGGCACGACCAGTTCAACCTCGGCCTGGACCCGGACACCGCGCGCGATTTCCACGACGAAACCCTGCCCAAGGACAGCAGCAAGGAAGCGCACTTCTGCAGCATGTGCGGCCCCAAGTTCTGCTCCATGAAGATCACGCAGGACGTGCGCGACTACGCGGCGCAGCAGGGCCTGAGCGAGCAGGAGGCGCTGGCGCAGGGCATGGCCGGCAAGTCGGCCGAGTTCAAGGCCGCGGGGGGTGAGTTCTACGTGCCGGTGTCATCGATTCCGCTCAAGGCCAGCACCTAAACTCGCCACCATGACCGACAACGACCTGCCTCCCCTGAACCCCACCCCACCCGGCCTGTACCGCCACTACAAGGGCGGCTGGTACGAGGTGCTGGACACCGTGCGCTGCAGCGAGACCCTGCAGGGCATGACGCTGTACCGTGCGCTGTACGGCGGCTGGGGCTTGTGGGTGCGGCCGGCGTTGATGTTCGCCGAGGTGGGTGAGTTCGAAGGCCGCTCGCAGCCGCGCTTCACGCGGCACGAACCGGCGCAGGTACCGCTGGCGGACCTGCCAACCGCGCTGGCGCTGGTGGCGCATCTGCGTGGGCGGGCACAGCGCCAGGGCATCGAGCTGGACAGTGCCCTGCGCCCGCCGCCGCCCGAACCCGCCACCTGCTGCGGGCGCGGCTGCAACGGTTGCGTCTGGGAGGGTTACTACACCGCCCTGCACCACTGGCGCGAGGACGCGCTGGCGCTGCTGCTGCCGTCACCGGCAGCAGCAGCGCCCAGCCTCAGCGAGGGCTGACCTCGGGCACCGCCATGTGGGCCTGCTGCAGGTCGAGGATGGCCTCGGGCTCTTCCTGCTCCTGCACCGTGGGGTTGTTCAGCCCTTCGTGCAGGCGCTGCATGTCGAGGTCACCCGTCCACTTGGCGACCACCAGCGTGGCCACGCCATTGCCGACCAGGTTGGTCAGCGCACGCGCTTCCGACATGAAGCGGTCGATACCCAGAATCAGCGCCAGGCCTGCCACCGGCACATGGCCCACGGCGGACAGCGTGGCCGCCAGCACGATGAAGCCCGAGCCGGTGATGCCCGCCGCGCCCTTGGAGGTGAGCAGCAGCACCAGCAGCAAGGTGATCTGGTGCGTGATGTCCAGCGGCGTGTCGGTGGCCTGGGCGATGAACACGGCAGCCATCGTCAGGTAGATGGAGGTGCCATCCAGGTTGAAGGAGTAACCGGTGGGAATCACCAGGCCCACGACGGACTTGCGCGCGCCGAGGTTTTCCAGCTTCTCCATCATGCGCGGCAGCACCGATTCGCTCGACGAGGTGCCCAACACGATCAGCAGTTCTTCCTTGATGTAGCGGATGAACTTGACGATGCTGAAACCATGCAGCCGCGCGATGGTGCCCAGCACCAGGAACACGAACAGCAGGCAGGTCAGGTAGAAGGTGCCCATCAGCTTGCCGAGCGAGAACAGCGAGTCCACGCCGTACTTGCCGATGGTGAAGGCCATGGCGCCGAAGGCACCGATGGGGGCGACCTTCATGATGAAGCCGACGATGTCGAACAGCACGTGCGAAGACTTCTCGATGAAGTCGAACACCAGCGTGCCGCGGCCGCCGAACTTGTGCAGCGCAAAACCGAACAGCACCGAGAACAGCAGCACCTGCAGGATGTCGCCCTTGGCAAAGGCGTCCACCACCGAGGTCGGGATCACGCCCAGCAGGAAGTCCACCGTGCCCTGCATCTTGCCGGGTTCGGTGTAGGTGGCGATGCTCTTGGTGTCCAGCGTGGCGGGGTCGATGTGCATGCCGACGCCGGGCTTGACCACGTTGACGATGATCAGGCCGATGATCAGCGCCAGCGAAGACACGATCTCGAAGTAGAGCAAGGCCAGGCCACCGGTCTTGCCGACCTTCTTCATGTCTTCCATGCCGGCGATGCCCACCACCACGGTGCAGAAGATGATGGGCGCGATGACCATCTTGATCAGCTTGATGAAACCATCACCCAGCGGTTTCATCTTGGCCCCCAGCTCGGGGTAGAAGTGGCCCAGCAGCACGCCGATGACGACGGCAAAAAGGACCTGGACGTAGAGCGACTTGTAAAACGGCTTGCGCGCAATCGGCGTTGACATGGTGTTGTCTCCGGGCCTTGGTGGCCTTGTTCGATGTGGGAATGGCCACCCACCGCCAGAGGCTGAGAGGCCGCGCGTCCCCTTGGCGGGACAGCCGGCACGATACGCAGCGCGCTCGCCCGCGCCAACTGTGGCGTTCAACAGGCGTACTACTACGTACAGGGGGCGCCGGCCCGGTTCAGGCCAGGCTCAGGCCGTCTTCAATGCGCGGCGCACCGCATCCAGCAGGCCGGTGCCGAGCCGGCGCTGCAGGCCGGCATGCACCGGCTGCGCCGCCACGCGCAAGGCCTCGCGCGTGGCCTCGGGCACGACGTGCAGCTGCACGCCCGGCATCTGCCGCAGGTGATGCAGGGCCTGCGAGTCCAGCTCGGCAGACAGCCGGTTGCCGCTCTCCAGCGCCTCGGCCAGCGCCTCGCCGAGCAGCGTCCGGTCTGCCCGCGCCAGGCTGCTCCAGAAACGCGGGTTGGCCACCACCGCATACCCCAGGTAACCGTGGCCGGTCAGGCTCACGTGCGGTTGCCAGGGCGCCAGCCCCTGGGTGAGGAAGTTGGACAGCGGGTTCTCGGCCGCGTCCACCACACCCCCCGCCAGGGCGCGCTGGGTTTCGGCAAAGGGCAGCACCACGGCGCGCGCGCCCCAGGCCTGCATCTGCGCCTGCAGCACGCCGGGCGCCTGCACGCGCACCCGCAGGTGCTGGAAGTCGGCCGGTTGCAGCAGCGGGCGCAGGGCGCTCATCTGCTTGAAGCCGTTGTCCAGGTAACCCAGGCCCAGCATTTGCTGGCGCGCCAGCCGCTGCAGCAGCTCGCGCCCCACCGCACCCTGCGTGACGCGGCGCACCTGCACCAGGTCATTGAACAGGTAGGGCAGATCAAACACGTCGAACTCCGGCACACCCGCCATGCCGAACTTGGAGAGGGACGGCGCCAGCATCTCCACCGCGCCCAGGCGCAGCGCCTCCATCTCGTCGTCGTCGCCGTACAGGCTGGAGTCCGGGTGCACCTGCACGCGGATGCGTTCGCCCGCGCGCTGGTGCACCAGGTCCTGGAAGCGCTGCGCCATGCGGCCCTTGGGCGTGTCCGGCGCCACCACGTGCGAGAAGCGCAGCCGCAGCGGCTGGCGCCGCGCCGCCAGCGCGGGTGCGGCCAGCGTGGCGACCGCGGCCAGACCGGCGCCCAGCCAGGCGCGGCGGCACAGCTGATCGAAGCGGGGTGGTGTGGCCGGCGGGAACATGCTCGCTATGCTAGGGCCTCTTCACCATGCCACCCGCCGCCGCCCCACCCGCTCCACTGCCCGACGTCGACACGCTGGACCTGGACACGCGCCACGCGTCGGCCCTGACGCGGCGCGCCCTGGGCTGGCTGGTCGCCCTGCTGCTGCTGGTTGCCACCTCCGCGGTGCTGATGGTGCTGTACCTGCGCGCCGAAGAACTGCAAGAGGCCGACCGGCAACGCACGGCCGACGCGCAGTGGCTGGACCAGACCCTGCGTTTTCACCTGCGCCGGCTCGAAGCCGACCTCGGTGTGCTCGCGCTGCGGGCGCAGGGCGCCGACGGGCCCGCACGCACCAGCGGGCTGGGCGGCCCATGGTGGCAACGGCCCGGGCAGGTGGCTTTCCATGGCTGGGTGCCGGCGGGCCGTGCACCGGCCGCCGTGCTGCCGGCACACACGCTGGCACCGGGCGCGGCCGAGGCTCTGGCCACCATGCTGGACACCACACGCGGCCTGCAGCGCGCGGCCTACGCCGGGCCGCTGGCCACGGCCACGCAGGCAGAGAGCCCATGGCTCTGGCTGGCGGTGCCCGGCTTCGAGCAGGGCCGCTTCGTCGGCGACTATGTGGCAGCCGTGGCGCTGGACCGGCTGCTGGCCGACACCCTGCCCGACTGGTTCCTGCAGGACCACCGGGTGGCCCTGGCCGACGACGACGCACCGCCCGGGCTGGACAGCTTCATCGCCCCCATCAACCTGCCGGGCGCGCGGCTGGCGCTGCAGGTGCAGGCCCTGGGCGACCAGGCGCCGCTGGCACCGCGCGCGTTCTTCGCCATGGCCCTGGTCTGCCTGGCCGGCATGCTGCTGGCGCTGGCGCGCCTGTGGCGCGACAACCGGCGCCGCCAGCGCACCGAGGCGCGGCTGCAGACCCAGCTGGCCTTGCGCAGCGCCATGGAGCGCTCGGTGCCGCTCGGCCTGTGCGCCTGGGACCGCGATGGCCGGCTGATCCACGTCAACCAGGCCTTCGGTCGCCTGGTCGGCTGGTCTCCGCAAGAGCTGCTGCGGCTGGCCGCGGATGCCGGCACACCACTGCCCTGCTGGCCACCCGAACAGGGCAATCCGTTTGAACGCCTGCGCGAAGCCGCCAGCGACCCCGACAGCCAGCAACTGGGGCACGCCTGGCAGCTGCAGCACCGCGACGGGCAACGCATCGAGGTGCTGGCCCACGGTGCACCCCTCTTGCTGGCCAGCGGCGAGGTGGCCGGCTGGATCGGCTCGGTGCTCGACATCACCGAACGCCAGCGCATCGAGCGGCTGGCCGCGCAGCAGCAGGCGCAACTGGAAGCCTCGGGCCGCCTGGTGGCGGTGGGCGAGGTGGCCTCGACGCTGGCGCACGAACTCAACCAGCCGCTGGGCGCACTCAGCAGCTTTGCCACCGGCCTGCTCAACCGCATGCGCGAGCAGCGCATCGGCTACGACGAGATCGTTCCGGTGGTCGAGCGCATCGAACACATGGCGGAGAAAACCGGCCGCGTGATCCAGCGCGTCAACGCCTTCGCGCGCCGCCAGGAAATGACGCGCCAGCCCCTGGCGCTCGCGCCCTTCGTGGCGCGGGTGGCAGCGGGCGCAGACCTGCCCGAGGGCGTGCAACGGGTGCTCGACCTGCCCGGCGGCGACGGCCCGGTGGTGCCCGCCGACGCCATGCTGCTGGAGCACGCCTTGCGCAACCTGGTCGTCAACGCCGGCCAGTGGGCACCACTCGGAGAGCACGCCACACCCTGCGTGCGGGTGGAACTGGTGATGCCGCCCGGCAGCGGCCAGGTTGGCGTGCGGGTGTCTGACAACGGGCCGGGCGTGCCACCCGATCAGGCCACCAAGGTGTTCGACGCCTTCAGCAGCCACCGCCCCGGCGGCATGGGCATGGGGCTGGCGATCAGCCGCTCCATCGCCGAGGCGCACCACGGCCGTATCGAACTCGCCAGGAGCCCGGACCTGCTGGGGGCACAATTCACGCTGTGGCTGCCCCTGAACCCCTGAACCCTCCCGTGCACGTGGTCGATGACGACGCGGATTTCCGCGACGGCATGGTGTGGCTGCTCGAATCGCGCGGCCTCGTGGCACACCCCTGGAACGGCGGCGAGAGTTTTCTGCAGGCGCTGCGCAGCGGCACGGTGAAGGCCGACTGCTGCGTCCTGCTGCTGGACATCCGCATGGAGCCGCTCTCGGGCCTGGCCACCTTCGAGCGCCTCAAGGCCATGGCCTGGCCCTGGCCGGTGCTGTTCCTGACCGGCCATGGCGACGTCAGCATGGCCGTGGCCGCGGTGAAGAACGGTGCCTGGGATTTTCTGGAGAAGCCTTTCCAGAACAACCTGCTGGTGGACAAGGTGGCGGCCGCGCGGCAGGCGGCCATCGAACAGCAGCACAACGAACAGGAACGCCTGCGCCTGCAACAGGCCGTGGCGGCGCTGAGCGGGCGCGAGCGTGAGGTGCTGCGCGAGGTGCTGCAGGGCCACTACAACAAGAACATTGCCGACCATCTCGGCATCACCCAGCGCACGGTGGAGTTCCACCGCGCCAACATCTTCGGCAAGCTGCAGGTGCAGTCCACCGTGGAGCTGGCGCACCGGCTGGGCCGGCTGGGTTTGAGCGTGGAAGGCTGAGGCCGGGCGGCGCCCAGCGCTCACCGTTCAGCGCCAAGAATTCAGAACAGTTCCTGCTGCGCACGCAGCGCCTGCGGATTGAACAGCGAGGTGTTGAGCGGCTCGCGCTCGGTGTGGTAGCCCAGGCGCGCACAGGTCTTGTGGAAGCGCTGGCGGATCAGGTCGGCCCAGACGCCCTGCCCGCGCATGCGCTGCGAAAAGTCGGCGTCGTAGTCCTTGCCGCCGCGCATCTCCTGCACACGTGCCATGACACGCGCCGCGCGGTCCGGGTAATGCTGCTCCAGCCACTGCCGGAACATCGGGCCAACCTCCCAGGGCAGGCGCAGCACGGTGTAGAAAGCGCGCCGCGCACCGGCCTCCCAGGCCGCTTCGAGCACCTGCTCCATGTCGTCGTTGATGAAGGGAATCTGCGGCGCCACGCTCACCCCCACCGGAATGCCGGCATCGGCCAGGGTGCGCAGCGTGCGCAAGCGCCGGTGGGGCGCGGCCGCGCGTGGCTCCAGGCGGCGCGCCAGCGGGCCGTCCAGCGTGGTGATGGTCATGTAGACCGCGGCCAGGCCCTGCGCCGCCATCGGCGCGAGGATGTCGATGTCGCGCTCCACGCCACTGCCCTTGGTGACGATGGCCAGCGGGTGTTTCGCCTCGGCCAGCACCTCCAGGCAGGCGCGGGTGAGCCTCCATTCGCGCTCGACCGGCTGGTAGGCGTCGGTCACTGTGCCGATGGCCAGCAGGCCCGGCACGTGGCGCGGGCTCGCCAGCTCGCGCCGCAGCACGGCGGCGATGTTGCGCTTGGCGATCAGCCGCGTTTCAAAGTCCAGCCCGGGCGACAGGTTGAGGTAACTGTGGGTCGGCCGCGCGTAGCAATAAATGCAGCCGTGCTCACAACCCCGGTAGGGATTGAGGCCGAGGTTGAAGCCGACGTCGGGCGAATCGTTGTGGCTGATGGCGCTCTTGCAGTCTTCCCAGCGCACCTCGGTCACCGGCGGTGGCGCCTCGCCCCGCGCCAGTGCGGCCTCGTCCAATGCACCCCAGCCATCGTCGAAGGCATCGCGCGCCACCGCCTCTAAGCGGTGCGCCTGCCGGTGGCTGACGCCCCGGCCCTTGATGGCCTGAATGGGAATGTGGACGTTCGGCATGGGAAGACGACTGTACACAAAAACAGTGTAGAGTGCAGCGTCTCAGGAGACCCCATGCCTTCATCTTCACTGGCGGCGCAGCCCGCCGACCCCATCGTGTCCGTGCGTGGCGTGAGCAAGACTTACGCCGGTGGTTTCCAAGCCCTCAAGCGGGTTGACCTCGACATCCGGCGCGGCGAAATCTTCGCCCTGCTCGGCCCCAACGGCGCCGGCAAGACCACGCTGATCAGCATCATCTGCGGCATCGCCCGCGCCAGCGAAGGCGTGGTGCTGGCCGACGGCTTCGACACCGCGCGCGACTACCGCCAGGCGCGCGCCATCGTCGGCCTGGTGCCGCAGGAGTTGCACACCGACGCGTTCGAAACCGTCTGGGCCACGGTGAGTTTCAGCCGCGGCCTGTTCGGCAAGGCACCCGACCCGGCGTACATCGAAAAAGTGCTGCGTGATCTCTCGCTCTGGGACAAGCGCAACAACCGCATCCTGGAGCTTTCGGGCGGCATGAAGCGGCGCGTGCTGATCGCCAAGGCCTTGTCGCACGAGCCCCGCATCCTGTTCCTCGACGAGCCCAGCGCCGGCGTGGACGTGGAGCTGCGGCACGACATGTGGCGCATGGTGCGCGAGCTGCGCGACCGCGGCACCACCATCATCCTCACCACCCACTACATCGAAGAAGCCGAAGACATGGCCGACCGCATCGGCGTGATCAACCACGGCGAACTGATCGTGGTGGAAGACAAGGCGGTGCTGATGCGCAAGCTCGGCAAGAAGCAGCTCACGCTGACGCTGCGCCAGACCATGGAGCACCTGCCCGAAGCGCTGGCACGCTGGCCACTGGAGCTTTCGGCCGACGGCCACACCCTCACCTACAGCTTCGACACCCAGCAGGACGAAACCGGCATCGCCGAACTGTTGCGCACGCTGGGCGCACAGGGCATCGACTTCAAGGACCTGCAGTCCAGCGAGAGCTCGCTCGAAGACATCTTCGTGAGCCTCGTCCACAAGAAACCAGGAGCGCGCGCATGAGTTTGAATTACCACGGCATCAGGGCCATCTACGGCTTCGAGATGGCGCGCACCTTCCGCACGCTCACGCAGAGCATCGTCGCGCCGGTGCTCACCACCTCGCTGTACTTCATCGTCTTCGGCACCGCCATCGGCTCGCGCATGGGCAACATCGACGGTGTGAGCTACGGCGCCTTCATCATCCCGGGGCTGGTCATGCTGTCGCTGCTGAGCGAGAGCATCTCCAACGCCTCGTTCGGCATCTACATGCCCAAGTGGTCGGGCACCATCTACGAGCTGCTGTCCGCGCCGGTGTCGTGGATCGAGGCACTGCTGGGTTATGTGGGCGCGGCGGCCACCAAGTCGGTGATGCTGGGCCTGCTGATCCTGCTCACCGCGCGGGTCTTCGTGCCGTACCACATCGCGCACCCGCTCTGGATGATCGGCTTCCTGCTGCTCACCGCCGTCACCTTCAGCCTGTTCGGTTTCATCATCGGCCTGTGGGCCGACAGTTTCCAGAAGCTGCAGGTCATTCCCCTGCTGGTGGTCACGCCGCTGACCTTCCTGGGTGGCGCGTTCTACTCCATCAACATGCTGCCGCCGGTGTGGCAGACCGTGTCGCTGGTGAACCCGGTGGTCTACCTCATCAGCGGTTTCCGCTGGTCGTTCTACGGCGTGGCCGACGTGCACATCGCGGTGAGCACCGGCATGACGCTGGTCTTCATGGCCCTGTGCCTGGGCTTCATCTGGTGGGTGTTCAAGACCGGCTACAAGCTCCGCCGCTGAACGGCATCGCCTGAGGGCGGTCACACCCGCCTGCGGCGGGGTGTGATAATGCGAATCTTTCGCATCTAACCGCCGTGACGCCGCAACACTCCCTCACCCAGCTCTACCAGCAGCACCATGGCTGGCTGCGGGGCTGGCTGTACCGGCACCTCGGCCATGCCGGTGATGCGGCAGACTTCGCGCAAGACACCTACCTGCGGGTGATCGAGTCGCGCCAGGCGCTGGAGCAGATCCGCGAACCGCGCGCCTTCCTGACCACGGTGGCCCGGCATGTGATGCTGAGTCACCTGCGGCGGCGCGAGGTCGAGCGCGCTTACGTCGACGCGCTGGCGCGCTTGCCCGAGGCGCTGGCGCCCTCGCCGGAAGAGCGCGCCATCGTGCTCGAAACCCTGTGCGAGATCGACCGCATCCTCGACGGCCTGCCGGCCAGGGTGCGACAGGCTTTCCTGTGGGCGCAGCTCGATGGCATGCCCTATGCCGAGATTGCCGAGCGGCTCGGGGTCTCGCTCAGCTCGGTCAAGCAGTACATGGCACGAGCGATCCGGCATTGTTATTTCCCCGAGGCCGCGGCATGACGCAGCCCGCCCCCTTGCCGGCGCCGGTGGTGGACGCCGCCGTCGGCTGGCTGGTGCACCTGTGGTCCGGCGAAGCCACCACCGCCAGCCGCACCCAGTGGCAGCGCTGGCGCGACGCCGACCCGCTGCACGAACAGGCCTGGCGCCACGTGGAGGCCACCGACGCGCGCTGGCGCGTGCAGGCCCCCGGCCTGGCACCGGCCCTGGTGGATGTGCGCGGCCGGGTGCAACGCCGGCGTGTGCTGGGCGGCATGGCCTCGCTGGCCGTGGCGGGCCTGGCTGTCCACCTCGGCCACGAACACCTGGCCGCCCAGGGTTGGCTGGCCGAGTTGCGCACCGCCAAGGGTGAACAACGCCGGCTGCAACTGCCCGATGGCACCGAGTTGCTGCTGAACACCGCCACCGCGCTGGATGTCGATTTCAGCAGCACGCTGCGCCGGCTGCGGCTGCATGCCGGCGAACTGCTGGTGCGCACCGCGGCAGACACCTTGCCCCTCGACCGCCCCTTCGTGGTGGACACCCCGGCCGGACGGGCCCAGGCCCTGGGCACACGCTTCACGGTGCGCCACGACCGCGACGGCCCTCAGGCGCATGCGACCCGCGTCGAGGTGTTTGAAGGCGCGGTGGACCTGCAGGCCACGGGCGGCACGGCGCTGCACATGCACGCCGGCCAGACCGCACGGCTGCGCACCGGCGACAGCGCAGCCGAGGCCTTGCCCCCGGCTCCGGCGCCGGCCTGGGTGGAGGGCCTGCTGATCGCCTCCGACATGCGGCTCGACGCCTTCATCGCCGAACTGCGCCGTTACCGCCCCGGCCTGCTCCAGGTCGCGCCCGAGGTGGCCGGCATGCGGCTCTCGGGCGTGTTCCCGCTGGCCGACACCGACCGCATCCTGCTGGCGCTGGTGCAGGCGCTGCCGGTGCGGGTGCAGGTGCCGGTGAAGTACTGGGTGCGCATCGGGCCGGTTGGCTGACGAGAGAGCGCTTCCAGAAAAAAACGCGCGGCGACGTGCTGCCGGTCTGTACCTTTTGGCCGCTCGTGCGTCAAGGAAGGGAGAGCCTCTTTCCCCTTCCTCCTTTCCAAGACACATGCCCAGCCACCTGCACTCCCCATCCGCCCTGCCCCAGCCACGCCGCCGCGCCTTCCCCGCCAACACCCTGGCCG
Organism: Hydrogenophaga palleronii NBRC 102513; assembly: GCF_001571225.1. Classification (GTDB taxonomy): domain Bacteria; phylum Pseudomonadota; class Gammaproteobacteria; order Burkholderiales; family Burkholderiaceae_C; genus Hydrogenophaga; species Hydrogenophaga palleronii. The sequence goes on along the minus strand of NZ_BCTJ01000026.1, from coordinate 10,840 downwards.
CCGCGCTGGCCGCCGCCTTCACGCTGACCGGTCTGCTGGCTGCGCCCGCCGCGCGGGCCCAGACCGCCTCCGCCACGGCCGTGGCCTACGCCATTCCCGCCGGCCCGCTGGACGGCGCGCTGACGGCTTTCGCGCGCGCCTCCGGCGTGTTGCTGGTCTACCAGCCCGAACTGGTGCGCGGCCAGAGCAGCCCCGGCGTGCAGGGCCCGCACGCCCCCGCGCAGGCGCTGGCAACGCTGCTGTCCGGCTCCGGGCTGCAGGCCGTGGTGGCCGAGAACGGCACCTGGACGCTGCGCCGCGCGGCAGCCGCCGCACCGGTGGCAGCGGCTCCCGCCGCCGCGGCCACCCAGGATGGCGCGTCCCTGGCCGAGGTGCGCGTGACGGCCAGGGCCGAGAGCAACGGCCGCACCGAAGGCATCGACAGCTACACCGCCGCCGGCCCCAGCGGCGCCGCCACCGGCCTGGCGCTGACGCTGCGCGAGACGCCGCAGTCCGTCACCATCATGACGCGCCAGCGCATGGAAGACTTCCAGCTGGAAACGCTGGCAGAAGTGCTGGAGCAGACGCCGGGCGTGGCGGTCAGCCGCCAGAGCGACATGACCACCTTCAACATGCGCGGCTCCACGGCCAACCTCAAGGTCGATGGCAACCGCCTGCTGTCCACGGGCTGGGGCTGGAACAGCCACACCCTCTACACGCTGGATGACATGGTCGAGATCGACCGCATCGAAGTGCTCAAAGGATCCTCGGGCCTGGTCAATGGCGATGGCAACTACGGCGGCACCGTCAACCTGGTGCGCAAGCGGCCCACGCAGGAGTTCCAGGCCAACGTGAAGGCGGGTGCGGGCAGTTGGGGCAGCCGTCGCGTCGAAGGCGACGTCAGCGGCCCGCTCAACGCGGCCGGCACGCTGCGCGGCCGCCTCGTTGCCGCGCACCGCGAAGCCGACAGTTTCCGCGACAACCAGCACAGCCAGGCCCGCACGCTCTACGGCACGCTGGAGGCCGACCTGGCCCCCGACACCGTGCTCAGCGGCGGCCTGATCTACAAGGAACGCGAGCTGCGCGGCAGCTCGGGCACCACCCCCATCCAGGCCTATTCGGGCACCGGCGTGGCCGTGCCGCTGATGCCGCGCTCGTACACCAACGGCGCCTCCTGGGGCGGCTATGAGCAGACATCGCTGGGCCTGTTCGCGCGGCTGGAGCACCGCTTCGGCAACGGCTGGACGGGCAAGCTGCAACTCGCGCGCGACACGGTGGACACCCCCGAGTTGAAGATCGGCTACCTGCAGTACGCACTGCCCGGCGCGGTGCAGTACGGCCGCTACGCCGACATCGACGACCGCAACGACAGCGTCAGCGTGGACGTGCAGGGCCCGTTCGAACTGCTCGGCCGCCGGCACGAATTGCTGCTCGGCGCCGGCATCACGCGCGCGCGCACCACACTGCAGCGCGGCAGCGCGCCGGGCTCGTCGCTGACCGCGGCCGGCCTCACCTACGAAGGTGGCGGCGGCGCCATCGTCGAACCCGGCTGGGGCGGCCTGGCCTATTCCAACGACCTGTTCAGCCGCAAGAACCGCTACGTCTACGCCACCAGCCGCATCAACCTCGCCGACCCGGTGAAGCTCATCGTGGGCGCGCGCGTGAGCGACTACGACCAGCAAGACGTGACCGACGTCAGTTGGTACAACTACAGCATGCGCGAGCGCGGCGTGGTCACGCCCTACGCCGGCCTGGTGGTGGACGTGTCGCCCAACGTCTCGGTCTACGCCAGCCACGCCAGCATCTTCAAGCCGCAGAGCGCCAAGGACATCAACGAGCGCACGCTGGACCCGGAAGAAGGCGCGACCACCGAGATCGGTGCCAAGGGCGAGTTCTTCAACAAGCGCCTCAACGCCAGCATCTCGGCGTTCTGGATGCGCACCGAGAACACGGCCGAAACGGTCGGCATCAATGCGAACGGCAACACCATCTCGCGCGCGGTCCAGGGCGCGTCGCGGCGCGGCTACGAGCTGGAGCTGTCGGGTGAAGTGGCGCGCGGCTGGCAGGTGCAGGGCAGCTACGTGCTCCACAGCAGCAACCTGAGCAGCGCGTCCACCACCCCCGAGCACCAGTTCAAGCTCGCCAGCAGCTACCGCATCGACAAGGGCGCCGTGCAAGGCTTGACGCTGGGCGCCGCCGTGCGCTGGCAAAGCCCCATCTCCACCAGCCGCGGTGCGGCCACGCTGCGCCAGGACGCCTACTGGGTCACCGACCTGATGGCCCGCTACCAGGTGAATCGCCAGCTGAGCCTGAGTCTCAACATCGACAACCTGTTCGACAAGAAGTACTTCGCCGGCGTCACCAACTTCACCTCGCAGGGCCTGTTCTACACCTGGGGCGCTCCGCGCAGCGTGAACGTCGCCATGCGCTACGACTTCTGAGGCCCTTCATTTCTTTTTCATCACCCACCAGGACACCATCCATGTCTCTCTCCTTCCCTCGCCACCTCCGCTTCGCCGTGCTCGCGGCCACCCTCGTCGCCGCCGGATGCCAGTCGCTGCCCACCGGAGTTGCGCCCCAGGCCAGCGCGCCGATCCTGCGCCAGGACGCCTTCACTGGCGTCTACGAGGTCGCACCCACCGCCGACGGGCAATCGGTGTTCGTCGCCGACATCACCGGCTTCGATGCGAAGAACGGCGGCTTCGTGCACCGGCTGGACCCGCGCACGCTGCAGATCCAGCAGACCGTGCAACTGCCACGCCGCTCCTTCGCGCTCGGCATGAACCACCGCACCCAGACGCTGTACGCCGGCAACACCATGGAGGGTTCCATCTCGGTGATCGATGCCACCAGCGGCCTGGTGCAGGCCACCATCCAGATGGCCACGCCGCGCAAGAACGACAAGGGCGAAGAAGTCACGCCACACACGCGCAAGGTCATCGTCGACGAGAAGAACGACCGCGTGTTCGTGACCAGCCCGGGCCGCCCGGGCCTGGTCTGGATCGTGGACGGCAAGACGCGCACGCTCACCCACACCATCACCAGCGACGGCATCTGGACGGCCGGCGGCGCCTACGACGCGCAGCGCAACCGCCTCTACGTGGGCCAGGGCGGCGTGGACGAGATCCTGGCCATCGACCCCGATGCGGGCAAGGTGGTCGGCCGCTTCAGCACGGGCGAGACCAAGGACAACAAGGACTCCAAGCACTTCTTCATCAACCTGGCCCTGGACGCACAAGGCCAGCGCCTGTTCGCGGTGGACCCCAACACCAACCGCGTCTACGTGGCCGACATCACCAGCGGCCGCTTCGTGCGCGAAGTGCCGGTGGACGGTGTGGGCCTGCTGGACATCGTCTACAACACCCAGCGCCGTGAGGTCGTGGTCAGCCACCGCGGTGTCAACAACAGCAACCCGCAGGGCTCGGGCGGCGTGACCGTGTTCGACGCAGACAGCTTCGCCGTCAAGCGCCGCCTGGACCTGCCGGTGCACCCGAACAGCCTGGCGCTCTCGCCCGACGGCCAGACGCTGTACGTGACGGTGAAAGCCCCGCACGGCGACAAGCACCCGGCCTACCGCAAGGATGCGCGCGACAGCGTCGTGCGCATCGACCTGCGCGGCGGTTGACGCACGCAGGAGCGGTGCCTTCATCGGGTGGGTCCATCCGATGAACACAAGGCACCGCCACCAGCCCCGGCGTGGGCCGGCCCGGACGCGCTGCGGACCAGGCTGAGAGCCACACGGCGGCAGAAAACAAAGGACAAAACAAAAAAGGCTTCAGAACCGTGGTTCTGAAGCCTTTTGTTTTTGGCTGTGCGGCCCCGGGCTGTGCCGGAGCCGTCAGGTGCAGGGCTTAGTAGCCGCCGCGACCACCACCACCGTAGCCGCCACCGCCGCCGCCGTAGCCGCCGCCACCCGAGCGATCGCCACCGCCGTAGCCGCCGGTGCGGGGGGGACGGGGTTCCATCGGACGGGCTTCGTTCACGGTGATGCTGCGGCCGCCGAGCGACTGGCCGTTCATGCCGGAAATGGCGGCTTGCGCCTCGGCATCGCTGCCCATTTCGACGAAACCAAAGCCCTTGGAGCGGCCGGTTTCGCGTTCCATCATGACCTTGGCGCTGTTGACCGAGCCAAATTCAGAGAAAGACTGTTGCAGGTCTTCGTCGCGCACCGAGTAAGGCAGGTTGCCGACGTAAAGTTTGTTGCCCATGGGGGACTCCTCAAAATACAAAAAACAAAGCGATGGGGTCCCGAAAGCTCAACAAACCCGAAAGTCACGCCGTCGCGCGCGAAACTGACCAATCACCTCACCTGTGCACGCAATTTTTCGCGTTGCACGGGCCGCAGTATGCGTCAGGAGTCCCCTCCCGTCCAACCCGGCCAGCAAGTTGGGTGCTGGTTCGCGCATTTTTGGGGTGAAAACAGACACTTTGTCGCCCTGCCACCCATCCGGCGAGGCCTGTCCCCGGGGAAAACCCGGACAAAACCCGGCTCATTTCTTCTGCCGGGGGGCCCTGGTCTTGGCCGCGGGCTGCTTCAGGCGGGCACTGGTGTGCTCGAGCCACAGCAGCGTGTCGGTCTGCGCCATGAAGCGGCGCAGGTAGTCGGGCGAGCAGTCGCTCAGCAGGCCCAGGGTGCGCAGCACCAGCATGTGGGAGTTCAGCGGCCCGGCGTTCTCGGGCCCGCGCCGCACCGCCTGCACCACCTCGGCCTCGGCACACAGGCGTGCCCAGGTCTCACGAAAGGCTTGCGCACTGCGCAGTTCGCTGCGCGCACCGGCGGGCAGGCCGGTGCGTTCGCTGATGTGGCGGTTGAGTTCGCCCAGCGGGGTCAGCGGTTTGGCCGGCGCGGCGCGCGGCCGGCTGCGGGCAGGTTGCTGCGGTGCCGGTGTGTCCGCCACGGCGGGGCCATCGGCCGGCTGTGCCTCCTGCGCCACACGCGCTTGCAGCAGCGCCCGCACCGCCTCGGGGGCGGTCTGCAGGCGGCGCGCCAGGGCGGCCTGCTGGTGGGCGCGCACCGCGCTGGCGTGCTCACCCATTCGGCGTTGCCGGTTTGGACGGCGCGCTCTTGGGCACCGGGGCCATTTCCACGCGGCGGTTCAGCGCGCGGCCTCTTTCTTCGGCGTTCGACGCCACCGGCTGCTCTGCACCGAAGGCGGCACTGAACACCTGATGCGCCGGCATGCCTTCCTGGATGAGCGCACGCGTGACGGTGAGTGCACGCTGCGCCGACAGCTCCAGGTTGTCGGCAAACCGCTGGTTGCTCGCCTGCACCGGGCGGTCGTCGGTGAAGCCGCTGACCATCAACATTTCTTCGCGCTCGGCCAGGTAGACCTGCAGCGGTGGCACCAGGCTCTGGAGCACCTGGCGGCCTTCGGGCCGCAGCTGGTCGGAGTTGAGCGCGAACAACACGCTGCCGCTGATGCCGATACGGCCGTTGTCCAGCGTCACGCGCCCGTTCTGCAGCGGAATGGCCAGGGCCTTCTCCAGCGCCATGCGGCGTTGTTCTTCCTGCTGGCGCTTCTGCACCTCGGCCTGCAGGCTGGTGACAAGGTCCATCTGCACCACCAGCACACCGACCAGGATGAGCACGAAGGCACCCACCAGGCCAGCCATGAGGTCGCCGAACACGGCCCACACCGGCGCGTTGCGCTCGGTGCCATCGCTGTCGATGTCGGTGTCGTCGAGCGCCGTCATGCGGCCGCCGCCTTCGGTGCCGGGCCGCGCAGGCTGCGCAGGTCTTCCACGATGCCCTGCTGCGCGCTGATGCTGAGGTCGATCACCTCACGCGCCTGCGCCACGTAATAGGCCAGCTGTTCGTCGCTGCGCGCGATCGACTGGCCCACCGCGGCCTCGATGCGCTGCAGGCTCTCGACCAGCTTGTCGTTGCTGCTGCTGAAGAGCTGCACGCCGTGGCCGAAGGCTTCGCCCAGGCTGGCCAGTTCGATCGCGCTGCCGCTGACCTGGGCCGCCACGTCTTCGGCGCGCACCGCCTGCGCACCCACGGTGTCGGCAAACTGCCGCCCGACCTGTTCCAGCACCGCACCGGCCGAACCGACCAGCGACTCGATGGCCGCGCGCTGCTCGCCGGTGGCCTGCTGCACGCTCTGCAGGAGGCCATCGATCTGGCCCATGAGCGATGCCCGCTCCTGCAGCGCGAGGTTGTCGCGTTCGCCGATGCGGGCCATGTCGCCGCGCAGCTGTGCGATCACGTCGGCCGCCGCCTTGGGCGCCTCGGCCGCGCTGTCAATCAGGCGGGTGATGGGCGCTTCCAGCGCGGTGCCCAGGGTCTGCAGATGGTCCGTCACCTGCGCGTTCAGCGAGGCCTGCAGTTCGGCCAGGCGCTGCGCGCTGGCATCGCTGCGCGCGGCTTCGTCGCGGCGCAGGTTGGCGATCTCGTCGCGCCACAGCGTGGCGGTCTGCGCCAGCGTGTCGGCCGATGCCTGCTGCTGCGCCAGGGTCTGCGCGCCGAGCTGCTGCCACTCGGCCTGAAGCGTGGCGGCCATGGCCTGCAAGGCCTGCACCGCCTCTGCCTGCTGCGCCTGAGCGGTGGCGGTTTGTGCCGCCTGAGACTGGCTCGCGCTGTCCTGCACGCCCGCGATGAGTGCGCTGCAGCGCGCCTCGAAGCCGCTGGTGAAAGCGCCCAGCGCCCGGTCCAGTCCCTGCACCTGTTGTTCGCTCAGGCGCGCGTGTTCCTGCAACGCCTGCGTCCAGGCCGTCAGGCGCTGTTGTTCGGCACCGGCCTGCTCGGCCTGCGTTCGGTTCACCGCTTCGTGCACGCTGTCCACCAGGGCGGCGCTGCGGGTTTCGAAGGTGCTGGTGAAGGCGCTCAGCGCCCGGTCCAGGCCCTGCACCTGTTGTTCGCTCAATTGCGCGTGGCTTTGCAACGCCTGCGTCCAGGCCGTCAGGCGCTGTTGTTCGGCACCGGCCTGCTCGGCCTGCGAGCGGTTCACCGCCTCGTGCACGCTGTCCACCAGGGCGGCGCTGCGTGTTTCGAAGGTGCTGGTGAAGGCGTTGAGCGCGCGGTCCAGGCCCTGCACCTGCTGTTCGCTCAATTGCGCGTGGCTTTGCAATGCCTGCGTCCACGCCGTCAGGCGCTGCTGTTCGGCACCGGCCTGCTCGGCCTGCGTTCGGTTCACCGCTTCGTGCACGCTGTCCACCAGGGCAGCGCTGCGGGTTTCGAAGGTGCTGGTGAAGGCGGTGAGTGCGCGGTCCAGGCCCTGCACCTGCTGTCCGCTCAGTTGGGCGTGGCTTTGCAATGCCTGCGTCCAGGCCGTCAGGCGCTGTTGCTCGGCGCCGGCCTGCTCGGCCTGCGTTCGGTTCACCGCCTCGTGCACGCTGCCCACCAGGGCGGCGCTGCGCTCTTCGAAGGTGCTGGTGAAGGCGGCGAGTGCGCGCTCCAGGCCTTGCGCCTGTTGTTCGCTGGCGCGCGTGTGCTGCTGCAGCGCGCCGCTCCAGGTGTCGGCCACGGTCTGGGTGGTGGCGCCGAAGCGTTCGGTCAGGCCGGTCATCTGCGCCTGCACCGCGGCCTGCACACGCTCGTGCAGGCGGTTGGATTCCAGCGCGACGCCTTCCATGGCCTGCTGCACCACCGGCTGCAGGCTCTCGGCGGCCACGCGCGTGCTGGCGCTCAGGCTGTCGGCGAGGGAGCGTTCCACCGACTGCGCCAGGCGGCGGTAGGACTCGCCGGCTTCAACGTGGAACTGCGCCTGGCGCGCCAGCAGCTGGTCGTCCAGCTGCTGGTTGCGGCGTTCGATCTGCCCGATGAGCGCGTGCAGTTGCTCCGCCACCGCCGGCAGGGCACCGGCCTGCTGCTGCAGGGCGTCGAAGGTGGCCTGGCGTTGCTGGGCGAGCGAGAACGGGCGGAACACGGTGGTGGTCAGCGCCTCCAGCTGGCGCGCGACCTCGGTGCGCTCGCGCCGACTGATGGCGGACATGAGGCCCAGCATGGCCGAGGTGGCCACACCCACCACCGAAGTGCCGAAGGCCAGGCCCAGGCCCTTGATGGGCGCGGCCAGCGCGGAGCGGATGGCCTGCAGGTCGGCCGATCCTTCGAGCGTGAACACCACGCCCTTGAAGGTGACCACCATGCCGAGGAAGGTGCCGAGCATGCCGAGCATCACCAGCAGGCCGATCAGGTAGGGCGTGAGCGCCAGGCCGGGCAAGGCGCCACGCTCGCCCTCGATGCGCCGGCGCACCGCGTGCTGCAGCGCGGGTGGCACCTGTTGCAGCCAGTCGCCCAGCTTGTCCAGCGGCTGCGGCACCTGGCCCAGCGCTTCGGACAATGCGGCGGTGGCCTGGCGGTAGCGCCGCAGTTCCTGCGCGCCGATGAGGAAGACGCCGCCGATGAGCAGCGTCATGGCCAGCGCAAAGGCGCTGCTGCCGACAAAACCGGCGCCAACCCAGGCGATGGACAACAGGCCGAGCGCAAAAGCGGTGGCAAAAAACAGGCGGTTCAAGGAGGAGCGGTTCATGGATTCAGTTCGGTTCGGTGCGGCTGGCCTCGGCCAGCGCTTCGATCATGCCCAGCACCGGCTGCAGCCGGTGCTCGAGCTCGGCCAGCAAGGCCTGTTGGAAGTCGTGTTCGAACAGCGCCGGCCAGGTCTCGGGATGGGCCTGGCGCTGTTGCTGGAAACGTTGCTTGAGCAAGGCCGGCAGGCCGGCCAGCAGCCGCTGTTCGCGGCCACCCAGCATCTGGTCGAGCGTGGCGTCGAGCGTGGCCAGTTGCGCCAGCCGGGGCGACGCGGCCGACAAGGTCTGGCGCAGGTGCCCGCGCAAGGCGTCGATGCTCATTTCCATGCGCCGTTGCTGGTCCTGGCAGCGCTTGTGGTACGGGGTGAACAGGGTGTCTTCGGCCTGCACCGCGGGCACCGGCGGGGTGGTGATGGAGCGGCTCAGGGTGTCTCGCACCCGCTGCAGCTCGGCCTCCAGCTCCGCCTGCCGCGCTTCGGGCAGCGCATCCGCGCGGCGCGGTGCGCGGCCCACCGCGGGCAGCGCCTGGTGGACCGCCTTCAGCGCGATGGCATCGGCCACGTTGAGCCATTCACCCAGCCGCTCGGCGATGTCCTGGCGCGGCGCCGTGGCCTCCGCGGACACGGGCAACCAGCCGGCGAGCTGGCGCACGAGGGCGGGACGGTTGAACTGGCTGCTGCGCACGGGAGAAAAATTGGGGCAGGGGCGTCCTTGCGGACGCGCTGATCGATCAGGACAGAAAGCAGATGGGCGGCGGTGTCAGAGCACCAGCACGGCCCGGAAATCGTTCACGTTGGTGTGCGTGGGGCCTGTGATGACCAGATCACCGATGGACTCGAAGAAGCCGTAGGCATCGTTGCGGGCCAGGTGGTCGGTGAGCTTGAGGCCCTTTTCGCCGGCTCTGGCCAGGGTGTCGGGCGTCACCAGCGCACCCGCATTGTCCTCCACGCCGTCGATGCCGTCGGTGTCGGCCGCCAGCGCCCAGACGCCGGCCTGCCCACCCAGGGCCTGCGCGAGGCCGAGGCAGAACTCGCCGGCACGCCCGCCACGGCCCCGGGCCTGGCCTTCGACACGCGGGCGCACCGTCACGGTGGTTTCGCCACCGCTCAGGATCACGCAGGGGGTGGTGAAGCTGCTGCGGCCGAGCGCGGTGGAGCGCGCCAGTGCGCCGTGCACCTTGCCGACCTCGCGCGACTCGCCTTCGATCTCGTCGCTCAGGACCACCACGTTCAGGCCCAACGCACGCGCGGCTTCGGCCGCGGCTTCCAGGCTCTGCTGCGGCGTGGCGATGAGCTCCACCGCATGGCCGTGCAGGCGTTCGTCGCCGGGCTTGGGGGTTTCCAGCGCACCGCTCTCCAGTTGCGCACGCACGGCCGCCGGCACCTCGATGCCGTAGCGGCGCAGGATGTCCAGCGCCTCGGCGCAGGTGGAGGCGTCGGGCACGGTGGGGCCGCTGGCGATCACGCTGACGTCGTCGCCCGGCACGTCGCTGATGGTGAGCGTGACCACCCGCGCCGGCGCGCAGGCCGCCGCCAGCCGCCCGCCCTTGATGGCCGAGAGGTGCTTGCGCACGGTGTTCATCTCGCCGATGTGCGCGCCGCTTTCCAGCAGTTGGCGGTTGATGCGTTGTTTGTCTTCCAGCGTGAGGCCATCGCACGGCAGCGTGAGCAGGGCCGAACCACCGCCGGAGATGAGGCAGAGCACGAGGTCGTCGGCCGTGAGGCCTTCGGTGAGTTGCAGGATGCGCTGCGCGGCTTGGAGGCCGGCGGCATCGGGCACCGGGTGCGAGGCTTCCACCACCTCGATGCGCTGCGCCAGGCCTTCGGGCCGGGGCGGCGTGTGGTGGTAGCGCGTGACCACCAGGCCCGACAGCGGCGCATCGGCCGGCCACAGCGCCTCCACCGCCTGCGCCATCGCACCACCCGCCTTGCCCGCACCCAGCACCACAGTGCGGCCCTTGGGCGGCGCCGGCAGGCTGGCAGCGGTGTTGTGCAGGGGCAGCGCACGTTGCACCGCCACGTCGTACAGGTGGCGCAGCAGGGCACGCGGGTCGCTGAGGCTGGGGGAAGAGGTAGGGGTCGGTTGAGACATGGGGGGAGAGTTTAGTGCGGGGGAAACCACCGCCCCTGCTCACAGCAGGAGGGCGACCCGGGAGGTGCCGGCTGCGGTGGCGGCGACGGCCGTGAGGCCGAGACCCGGTGGGCGGTGAATACGAGGCAGGTCATTTCAAGGAAGAGAGGTCGTCGGTCAAGGTGCCCTCACCCCAACCCTCTCCCAGGGGGAGAGGGAGCGATGCCCGCACGCCGGAGGGGAAGCCCGTTCCCGTTCCCGTTCCCGGCCCCGCTCCCCTGCCGTCAGGCCGGGCTGAGCAGCACAGGGGTGCGGGGAAAAA
>NZ_BCTJ01000025.1 GCF_001571225.1 Hydrogenophaga palleronii NBRC 102513 | reverse complement strand
GCCTGCGGCGCTGGGAGGGGGACGGCAGCTTGGGCCGGCACAGCCGGACCCTTGCTGCCCCTTGATGGGCGTTGCTTCTTGCGTTGCACCCTTTGATGCCCCTTGCTTCGGTTCTTGTTTTCAGCTTTCAGGAACACCGCTATGAATAGCCCCACCTCGCCCACCCCCAACCACCGCCCCGGCCAGCTGGCCATGGGCATCGGCGCGCTGCTGGTGGCCGCCGTGCTGGCCATCGGCGCCCTGTCCATCCCGTCCGACGCGGGTTATGCGGGCGTTGGCCCGAACTTCCTGCCCTGGGTCGTGAGCGCGGCGCTGGCGGTCTGCGGCGTCCTGCTGATCCGCGAGGTGCTCACCGGTGGCTACCGCCAGATGCCGGAGCCCTCGGGTGCCGCGCGCGGCGACTGGCGCGCACTCGCCTGGGTGTCGGCCGGCGTGCTGCTCAACGCCGCGCTGATCACCACCATCGGCTTCATCCTGAGCTGTTCGTTGTGCTTCGTGCTCGCGGTGCGTGGCCTGCGCATGAGCGAAGGCAAGCCCGCCGGCGGGCTGCCCCAGACGGTGAAGGACGCCGTCACCGGCATCCTCATTGCCGCGCCCGTGTACTGGCTGTTCACCAAGGTGCTCGCCGTGAACCTGCCAGGCATCACCGCCAGCGGCTGGATCTGAACCCGAGGCCAACACCATGATGGACACCTTCCAACAATTGCTCGGCGGTTTCGCCACCGCCGGCACCCCGATCAACCTGCTGTGGGCCTTTGCCGGCTGCGCGCTCGGCACCGCCATCGGCGTGCTGCCGGGCCTGGGCCCGGCCGTGACGGTGGCCATGCTGCTGCCCATCACCGGGCAGGTCGAGCCCACCGCCTCGATGATCTTCTTCGCCGGCATTTACTACGGCGCCATGTACGGCGGGTCGACCACCTCGATCCTGCTCAACACCCCGGGTGAAACCGGCACCATGGTGACCGCGCTCGAAGGCTTCAAGATGGCCAAGAGCGGGCGCGCGGGCGCTGCGCTGGCCAGCGCGGCCATCGGCTCCTTCATCGCTGGCACCATCGCCACCATCCTGGTCACGCTGTTCGCCCCCATCCTGGCCGACTTCGCCGTTCAGCTCGGCCCGCCCGAGTACTTCTGCCTGATGCTGCTGGCCTTCACCACGGTGAGTGCGGTGCTCGGCCAGAGCACCCTGCGGGGTCTCACCGCACTGTTCTTCGGCCTGGCGCTGGGCCTGATCGGCATCGACCAGATCACCGCCCAGGTGCGCTACACCGCCGGCGTGCTGGAGTTCATGGACGGCATCGAAGTGGTGCTGGTGGCCGTGGGCCTGTTTGCGGTCACCGAGGCGCTCTACAACGCGCTCTACGAAGGCCGCAGTGAAACGAGCATGAACAAGATGAGCAAGGCGCACATGACGCGGCGCGAGTGGCGCCGGTCGTGGCCCGCCTGGCTGCGTGGCACCGCCATCGGTTTCCCGTTCGGCACCATCCCTGCCGGCGGCACCGAGATCCCCACCTTCCTGAGCTACGCCACCGAGCGCAAGCTGGCCTCGCCCGAACACAAGGCCGAGTTCGGCACCACCGGTGCGATCGAAGGCGTGGCCGGCCCCGAGGCCGCCAACAACGCCGCCGTCACCGGCACGCTGGTGCCGCTGCTCACGCTGGGCATTCCCACGTCGGTGACCGCGGCCATCCTGCTGAGCGCCTTGCAGAACTACGGCATCAACGCCGGGCCGCAGTTGTTCCAGACTTCGTCGGCGCTGGTGTGGGCGCTGATCGCCTCGCTCTACATCGGCAACGTGATGCTGCTGGTGCTCAACCTGCCGATGGTCGGCCTGTGGGTGAAGCTGCTGAAGATCCCGCGCCCGCAGCTCTACGCCGGCATCCTGATCTTCGCCACCGTGGGCGTGTACGGCATGCGCCAGAGCGCGTTCGACCTGTTCCTGATGTACGGCCTGGGCCTGCTCGGCCTGGTGATGCGCCGCTACGACTTCCCGACCGCGCCGGTGATCGTCGGCCTGATCCTGGGGCCGATGGCCGAGGCGCAGATGCGCAACGCGCTGTCCATCGGGCAGGGCAGCTGGATGGTCTTTCTCGAGCGCCCGATGTCGGCCACCCTGCTCGCGGCGGTGGTGGCGGTGCTGGTGCTGCCACGTTTGCTGGCCGGCCGCAGCAAGGCCTGACGGCCCGCGCGCTGCTGCTGCACACCGGCCACGCCAGAGGGCGCGGCCGGTGTTTGCGCGCATACGGGTACGGGGTACCATCCCGGCATGACCCGCCTTCCGCGCGACGCACAAAGCATTCTTGAACTGGCCGCGAGGTCGATGTTCGAGCTGTTCGCCAATGCCAGCGAGGGCATGCTGCTGGTGGACCGCGACGGCCGCGTGGTCTGGATCAACGACCAGTACCGGCGCTTCCTGCCCGCCCTGGGCTTTGAGCGCGAAGAAGACTTTGTCGGCCACCCGGTTTCCAGCGTGGTGCAGCACACGCAGATGCACCAGGTGCTGGCCACCGGCAAACCCATCCTGATCGACCTCCTGACCAACCGCGCCGGTACCTTCGTGGTCAGTCGCATTCCGCTGCGCGATGGCGCGGGGGAGGTGATCGGTGTGCTCGGCATCGTGCTGTTCGACCACCCCGAAACCACCTTGCAGCCGCTGATCAGCAAGTTCGCACGGCTCGAGCAGGACCTGAGCGAGGCCCGGCGCGAGCTGGCCAGCCAGCGCCGCACCAAGTACACCTTTGCCAGTTTCGTCGGCAGCAGCACGGCCGCGCTGGAGGTGAAGCGCCAGGCGCGCCGTGCCGCGCAGTCGGCCAGCCCGGTGCTGCTGCTGGGCGAGACCGGCACCGGCAAGGAGCTGCTGGCGCACGCCATCCACGCGGCGTCGCCGCGCGCGGGCCGGCCCTTCGTGAGTGTGAACATGGCGGCCGTGCCCGACACCTTGCTGGAAGCCGAGTTCTTCGGCGTGGCGCCCGGTGCCTACACCGGTGCCGACAAGAAAGGGCGCGACGGCAAGTTCAAGCTGGCCGACGGCGGCACGCTGTTCCTCGACGAACTCGGCGACATGCCGATGTCGGTGCAGGTCAAGCTGCTGCGCGCGTTGCAGGAAGGCGAGATCGAGCCGCTGGGCTCGAACAAGCTGGTGCGCTTCGACGTGCGTGTGGTCGCCGCCACCTCGCGCGACCTGCAGCAGATGGTGCGCGACGGCAGCTTCCGCGAAGACCTGTACTACCGCCTCAACGTGCTGCCCATCCGCGTGCCGCCCTTGCGCGAGCGGCAGGACGACATCGCGCTGCTGATCGAGGCGCTGTGCGAAGACATCGCCGCGCGCGGCGGCGGCGCGCAGCTGGAGCTGACGGCCGACGCGCAGGCGCTGCTGGCGGCGCAGCCGTGGCGCGGCAACATCCGCGAGCTGCGCAACGTGCTGGAGCAACTGGCCTTGCGCAGCGACACGCACCACATCGCCGCCGCGCAGGTGGGGGCGGTGCTGCGCGAGGCCGGCCTGCCGGCGCTCACCCTCGGCACCCAGGCGCCGCCGTCCGCGGCGATGCACATGGCGGCTGTGGGCACCGTGGTTGATGCACCGTCCGCCTGGCGCACGCTGCCCGAGCAGATTGCCGAGCTGGAGCAGCGCGCCATCGCCGAGGCCCTGGCGCGCACCGGCGGCAACCGCTCGGCCGCAGCCAAGCTGCTGGGCATTTCGCGCGCCAGCCTCTACGACCGGCTGGCCGCCCAGGGTGATGTGTCTGAAATTCAGACGGTTGCCTGAATTTCAGACAGTCGGAACCATCAAGGCTGTCTGAAATCTGGACGCTGTTGGGCAGCAGGTGCTGAAAAGCCTTTGAAAACAAGGGCCCGGCACATTGGCACGAACCCTGCAATGCGAGGGGTACGGCGCACAGCGCTGTGGTCCAACAACCAGGAGACATGACATGACACACACCACCCGCCGCCTGGCGGTCATCGCGCTCGCCTGCACCGCTGCTTTCGGCACCAGCCTCGCCAGCGCGCAAGCCAACAAGGGTGAGATCCGCATCGCCCACATCCACAGCAAGACCGGCCCGCTCGAGGCCTATGCCAAGCAGACCCAGGCCGGTCTGATGATGGGCTTGTCCTACGCCACCGGCGGCACGATGACCGTGGCCGGCAAGAAGATCGTGGTGATCGAGAAAGACGACCAGGGCAAGCCCGACGTGGGCAAGAGCCTGCTGGCCACCGCTTACGCCGACGACAAGGTCGATCTGGCCATCGGCCCGACCGCTTCGCCCGTGGCCCTGGCCATGCTGCCGGTGGCCGAGGAGTACAGGAAGATCCTGCTGGTCGAGCCCGCCGTGGCCGACTCCATCACCGGCGACAAGTGGAACAAGTACATCTTCCGCACCGGCCGCAACAGCAGCCAGGACGCTGCCGCCAACGCGGTCGCGCTGGACCAGCCGGGCAACGTGATCGCCATGCTGGCGAACGACAACGCCTTCGGCCGCGACGGCGTGAAGGCCGCCAAGGACTTCACCAAGAAGGCCAAGATCGTGCACGAGGAGTACCTGCCGGTGGGCACGACGGACTTCACCGCCGGCCTGCTGCGCATCGTCGACAAGCTCAAGGACCAGCCCGGCACCAAGTACATCTCGGTGGGCTGGTCGGGCGCGCCCACGCCGTTCCCCAAGATCGCCGAGATGGAGCTGGAAAAACGCTACGGCATCAAGCTCGCCACCGGCGGCAACATCCTGCCCGCGATGGTGGCCTACAAGCAGTTCCCCGGCATGGAGGGCGCGCTGTATTACTACTTCGGCATCCCGAAGAACCCGGTGAACGACGCCATGGTGGCCGAGCACTACAAGCAGTTCAAGACGCCGCCGGACTTCTTCACCGCGGGTGGTTTCTCTGCCGCGATGGCGGTGGTGACGGCGCTGAAGAAAACCAACGGCGACACCAACACCAACAAGCTCATCCAGACCATGGAAGGCATGAGCTTCGAGACGCCCAAGGGCACCATGACCTTCCGCAAGGAAGACCACCAGGCCATGCAGAGCATGTACCACTTCAAGATCAAGGCCGACCCGGCGTTTGCCTGGGGTGTGCCGGAGCTGGTGCGCGAGATCAAGCCGGAAGACCTGGCGATTCCGATTCGGAACAAGCGCTGAGCGCTTGACCCCCTGCGCCGCTGAGGCGGCTTCCCCCTGGAAGGGGGACAACACGAGCGGCCTGGCAAAGCCAGTTCCGCCGTGTTTCTGGAAGGTCGTCGCACCCGCGGCGACCTGACCTCCACGCTCTCCGGATCTCCCATGCTTGAAACCCAAGACCTCACGGTCCGCTTCGGCGGGCACGTGGCGGTGAATGCCGTCTCCTGCGCGTTCGCGCCGGGCACGCTCACCGCCATCGTCGGCCCCAACGGGGCGGGCAAGACCACCTACTTCAACCTGATCTCGGGCCAGATCAAGGCCAGCGCGGGCCGCGTGCGGCTCGGTGGCCACGACATCTCGGCGCTGGGGGCACCGGCGCGTGCGCAGGCGGGGCTGGGCCGGGCGTTCCAGCTCACCAACCTGTTTCCCAAACTCACGGTGCAGGAGAACGTGCGGCTGGCGGTGCAGGCCAAGGCGCGTGCCGGCCTGAACCTGTGGCGCATCTGGAGCGACCGGCGCGACTTGCTGCAGCGTGCCGACGAAGTGCTGGAGACCGTGGCCCTGGCCGACAAGCGCGACGCGCTGGCGAGCAGCCTGCCGCACGGCGACCAGCGCAAGCTGGAGGTGGGCATTCTGATGGCGCTGGAGCCGCAGGTCTTCATGTTCGACGAACCCACCGCCGGCATGAGCGTGGACGAGGTGCCGGTGATCCTGAACCTGATCCGCCAGCTCAAGGCCGACAAGAGCAAGACCATCCTGCTGGTCGAACACAAGATGGACGTGGTGCGCGAACTCTCCGACCGCATCATCGTGCTGCACAACGGCGAACTCGTGGCCGATGGCGAACCCGCCAGCGTCATCGCTTCGCCGGTGGTGCAGCAGGCGTATCTGGGCATCAATCCTGAAGAAGAGGTGAGTGCATGAGCCAGAACCTGCTGACGCTGAAGGGCGTTCATACCCACATCGGCGCGTACCACATCCTGCACGGCGTGGACCTCGCCGTGCCCGCCAACCAGCTCACCATGCTGCTCGGCCGCAACGGCGCGGGCAAGACCACCACGCTGCGCACCATCATGGGCCTGTGGCACGCCAGCCAGGGTTCGGTGACGCTGGCCGGACAGGACATCACGCAGCGCCCCACGCCCGACATCGCGCGCAGTGGCGTGGCCTACGTGCCCGAAAGCATGGGCATCTTCTCCGACCTCTCGGTGCGCGAGAACATGCTGCTGGCCGCGCGCGGCGCACGCAGCCTGGACGACATCGACACCCAGCGGCTCGAATGGATCTTCGGCCTGTTCCCGGCCATCAAGAAGTTCTGGCTGCACCCGGCCGGCAAGCTCAGTGGCGGGCAGAAACAGATGCTGGCGGTGTCGCGCGCCATCGTCGAACCGCGCCAGTTGCTGCTGATCGACGAGCCCAGCAAGGGCCTGGCGCCCGCCATCATCCAGAACATGATCGCGGCCTTCCGCGAACTCAAGGCCGCGAAGACCACGATCCTGCTGGTGGAGCAGAACTTCAACTTCGCGCGCCAGCTCGGCGACAGCGTGGCCGTGATGGACGACGGCCGCGTGGTGCACAGCGGCTCGATGGCCGAACTCGCGGCAGATGAAAACCTGCAGTCGAAATTGCTCGGCCTTTCTCTCGGAGCACACCAATGAAATTCCTCAACGCCGACTTCGACTGGAAGCCGCTGGCGCTGGTGCCCGCGCTGGCGCTGATCGCGCTGCCCGCCATCGGCAACGGCTCCACCTGGCTCACGCTCACTGTGGCGGGCCTGGCCATGGGCATGATCGTCTTCATCATTGCCTCGGGCCTCACGCTGGTGTTCGGCCTGATGGACGTGCTGAACTTCGGCCACGGCGTGTTCATCGCGCTGGGTGCCTTCGTCGCCACCACCGTGCTGGCCAGCATGGGCAGCTACACCACGGCCGACAGCCTGTGGCTCAACCTGATGGCGCTGCTGCCGGCCATGCTGGTGGCCATGGCGGTGGCCGGCGCGCTGGGCTGGGTGTTCGAGCGCCTGATCATCCGCCCGGTGTACGGCATGCACCTGAAGCAGATCCTCATCACCATGGGCGGCATGATCATCGGTGAAGAGATGATCAAGGTCATCTGGGGCCCGGGGCAGATCGCGCTGCCGCTGCCTCAAACCCTGCGTGGCTCCTTCATCTTCGGTGACGCCTCGGTGGAGAAGTACCGCCTGCTCGCGGTGCTGGTGGGTGCGGCCGTTTTCGCCGCCATGGTGTGGACGCTCAACCGCACCAAGGTCGGCCTGCTGGTGCGTGCCGGCGTGCAGGACCGCGAGATGGTCGAGTCGCTCGGCTACCGCATCCGGCAACTCTTCATCGGCGTCTTCGTGGTCGGCAGCGCGCTGGCCGGCCTGGGCGGCGTGATGTGGGGCCTGTACCAGCAGACCGTGCTGCCGCAGATGGGCGCACAGGTGAACGTGCTGATCTTCATCGTCATCATCATCGGCGGCCTCGGCTCCACGCTGGGCGCGCTCATCGGCGCGCTGCTGGTGGGGCTGATGGCGAACTACACCGGTTTCCTGATGCCCAAGGTCGCGCTGTTCTCCAACATCGCGTTGATGGTTGCCATTTTGTTGTGGCGGCCGCAGGGCGTGTACCCCGTGACGAACCGTTGAACAGGAGCACTGCATGATTTCCCGACTCCTCTCCAACGATCTTCCGCGCAGCCGCTGGCTCGTCGCGCTGCTCATCGTGCTGTTCCTGGGGCTGGCGTTCGCGCCGTTCCTGTTCCCCGGCGTGAAGGCGCTCAACGTGGCGGCCAAGGTGCTGATCTTCGTGGCGCTGGTGGCCAGCTTCGACCTGCTGCTGGGCTACACCGGCATCGTGAGTTTTGCGCACACCATGTTCTTCGGCATCGGCGCCTATGGCGTGGCGATTGCGCTCAACGCCGCCGAGACGCCGTCGTGGGGCGCGATCTTGCTGGGCGTGGTCTGCGCCTTGCTGGTGTCGCTGGTGCTGTCGCTGCTGATCGGCCTGTTCTCGCTGCGCGTGAAGGCGATCTTCTTCGCCATGATCACGCTGGCGGTGGCCTCGGCCTTCCTCACGCTGGCCTCGCAGCTGTCGGACTTCACCGGTGGTGAAGACGGCCTCACCTTCCGCGTGCCCGAGCTGCTGTCGCCCGGCTTCACGCTCACCGAGGAACCGCTGCAGACGCCGCTGGGCGAGATTGACCTGAACGGCCGGCTGATCACCTACTACCTGATCTTCCTGGCGGTGACGGCGATCTTCCTCACCATCCTGCGCATCGTGAACTCGCCGTTCGGCCGCGTGCTGCAGGCGATTCGAGAGAACGATTTCCGCGCCGAAGCGCTGGGCTACCGCACCGTGGTCTACCGCACGCTCTCCAACGTGCTGTCGGCCGGCTTCGCCACGCTGGCGGGCTGCCTGCTCGCGCTCTGGCTGCGCTACAACGGGCCCGACACCTCGCTCTCGTTCGAGATCATGCTCGACATCCTGCTCATCGTCGTCATCGGCGGCATGGGCACGCTGTATGGCGCCTTCATCGGCAGCGTGCTGTTCGTGGTGGCGCAGAGTTACCTGCAGGATCTGTTGCGCCTGGCGGGCGACGCCACCCAGGGGCTGCCGCTGCTGCCCGCGCTGCTCACGCCCGACCGCTGGTTGCTCTGGCTGGGGATTCTGTTCGTGCTCTCGGTCTATTACTTCCCGACCGGCATCGTCGGCAAACTGCGCGAGCGCGCCGAGCTGGCGCAGGGCAAGGGGCGGCCATGAGCAGCCGCACCGCCGTCACACCACGCTCGCGTTACCTGTCCTGCGAGGGGCGCGAGATCCACTTCATGGACTGGGAGCCCGAGCAGCCCACCGGCCAGGTGGTGATCGCCTGGCACGGCCTGGCGCGCACCGGGCGCGACATGGACCCGCTGGCCGCGCACCTCAGCGCGCTGGGCTGGCGCGTGATCTGCCCCGACACCATCGGCCGCGGCCTCTCGCAATGGAGCCCGAACCCCGAAGCCGAGTACTGCCTGGACTTTTACGCGCGTATCGCCACCGCGCTGGTGGACCAGCTCGCCCTCAAACGCTTTCACTGGGTGGGCACCTCCATGGGCGGCGCCATCGGCATGGTGTGCGCTGCGGGGCCGCTGCATGGGCGCATCGAGCGCCTGCTGCTCAACGACATCGGCCCCAAGCTGGCCGACGACGCGGTGCAGCGCATCCGCACCTACGCCGGCAACCCCTCTGCCTTCGACACGGTGAGCGAGCTGGAGCAGTACTTCCGCACCGTCTACAAACCCTACGGGTTCCTGAGCGACGCGCAGTGGCGCCTGCTCACGGAAAGCTCCACGCGCCGCCTGCCCGACGGCCGCGTGACGCCGCACTACGACCCGGCGATGGCCCAGCAGTTCACCCACCACCCGGCGGACTACGACCTCTGGCCCACCTACGACCGCATCGACATTCCCGTGCTCTGCCTGCGCGGCGCAGACTCCGACCTGCTGCTCGCCGACACGGCCGAAGCCATGCGCGACCGCGGGCCGCGCGCGCTGGTGGTGACGATGGCGGGTTGTGGCCACGCGCCGGCACTCAACGTGCCCGAGCAGTTCGAGCTGGTGCAGCGTTTTCTGGCCGGGCACTGAAGCGGCACGCGCGCCCGCTAGGGGCGCGGCGCGCAGCCGGTGGCGTCAGCGGATGCGGGCGCCCAGTGGTGTCCAGCCCAGCAGCCTGCGCAGGCCGCGGTGGCCGCTGGCGGCGTGGCCCACCAGCGCGGTGCCGGCCAGCAGGCCGGCGGTGCGCACGACGCCGGAGGGGTGCACACGCGTGAACGCCCAGGCCGCCACGCCGGCACCCAGCAAGAGCCAGTCGCCGCCCGAAAGGTTGTCGCGGCTGGTCGGCACCGGTCTGGCGGGCCGGACGGTGGACACCGCTCGGCTGGAACCTCCGTCAACGCGTTTTCTGGTGACCACGGTGCTCTCCTTGGCTGGGTTGAAATGAGCCCCACTGTAGGGGTGTGTGCCGACCGCGTGTGTAGGACGGAGGCGGAATATCCGTGTCGCCGATGTGTCTCGGCGGCGCGCCCTGGCGGTGTTCAGGCCAGCGGCAGCACCAGGCTGGCGCGCAGGCCGCGCCCGTGGTCGGCGCTGTCGAGCTGCAGCTCCGAGCCCAGCAACTGCGCGTAACGCGACACGATGGACAGGCCCAGGCCCGCCCCCTGGCGCAGGCTTTCGCCTTCGGGTCCCTGGGTCCAGCGCCGCATCAGCTCGCGCCGTGCCGAGGCCTCGATGCCCGGACCGTCGTCCACCACCGCCAGCACGCAGGTTCCCGCCTCCGGGTTGGACGAGAGCTCCACCGTGAGCGTGGGGCCGCCGTAGCGCAGCGCGTTGTCGATCAGGTTGTCGAGGATGCCTTCGATCAGCGAGGTGTCGGCCCAGACGTGGATGTCTTCGCCGTCGTCCAGGCCGCGCGCGCCCAGGTCGATGCCGCGCGCGTCGGCCTTGTCGAGGTGGCGCATCACCACGTGGCCCACCAGCGGCGCCAGCGCCAGGCGTTCCTTTTGCAGCGCGACTTCGGCTTCGTTGGCCACGGCCAGGTCGAGCAGCTGGTTGACCAGCCGGCCGGCGCGCTCGGCGCTGGTGGCGATCTGCTGCAGCTGCTGTTGCGACACCGAGGCGTCGGGGTGTGCCTGGCCGTAGTCGGCCAGGGCGCGGATGCGCGCCAGCGGCGTGCGCAGCTCGTGCGCCACGTTGCCGGCGAACTCGCGTTGCGAGCGCACGCTGCGCGCGAGGCGGTCGAACAGGTCGTTCACCGCCAGGCCCACCTGCTCGATCTCGCGCGTGGACGGCGAGATCACCACCGGCGTGAGGTCGTTGGCGTCGCGGTGGGCAAGGGTGTCCTGCAGCCGCGCCAGCGGCGCCAGGTCGCGTTCGATGCCGCGCCAGAGCCAGAACGCGAGCAGGGCCAGCAACAGCAGCAGGGGCAGGGCGCCGAACAGGAGCATGCGCTGCACCAGCGCAGCACGCACGTAGGTGGTGTGCGCCATGACGACGTGGTAGACCTCGCCCTGCACCTCGTGGCGCAGCGACACGGCCCGCACCGGCAGGCCCTGGTAAACGATGTTGCTGTAGCGCGAGTCCATATCGGGCTTCGGCTCGGGCACCGGAGGCAGCGCGTCGCCGGCCAGCAAGGAGCCGTCGGGGCGCAGCACCGCGAAGTGCACCGCTTCGGCCTGGTCGAACAGGGCCGCGGTCAGCTCGCTGTGGGTCAGTTGCAGCGCCACGCCGCCGTCCGGGTTGGGCGAGACATGCGAGGCGATGGAGTAAGCGTCGTCGAGCAGGGCACGGTCAAAGGCCTGCTCGGTGAAATGGCTGACCACGCTGAGCGTGGCCACGGTGCCGGCAAGCCAGGTCAGCGCCAGCGGCAGCATGACGTGGCGCAGCATGCGGATGCGCAACGAGGGCGCCGACTTGCGCGGCGCGGCGATGTTCAAACCTCGGGCTCCAGCAGGTAGCCAATGCCGCGCAGGGTGCGGATCGAGGCGCCGCTGCCCGCGAGTTTCTTGCGCAGCCGGGAGATGAAGGCCTCCAGCGCGTTGTCACCCAGGGATTCGTCGAAGCCGGAGAGTTTGTCCGACAGCTGCCGTTTGCTCACGGCGTGGCCGGGTGGGCTCATCAGCTCCCACAGCACCTCGAACTCACGCGCCGGCAATTCCAGCGGCTCGCCTGCCAGCGTGAAGCGGCGCGCGCGCCGATCCAGCCGCAGGTCACCCAGCTGGGCGGTGTCGTCGGTGCCGAGGGCGCGCCGCACCAGGGCGCGCAGGCGGGCTTCCACTTCGGCGAGGTCGAACGGCTTGCCCAGGTAGTCGTCGGCGCCAGTGTCCAGCCCGGCAATGCGTTCGTCGGTGCGGTTGCGTGCGGTGAGCACCAGCACGGGGGTGCGGTCGCCGCGTGCGCGTGCCTCGCGCAGCACGCTCAGGCCGTTGCCCATGGGGCTGTCCGGCCGGTCGTGCTGGGGCAGGTTGAGGTCGAGCAGCACGGCGTCGAACGGCTGCACGCGCCACAGGTGGCTGGCCTGCTGTGCGCTCACAGCCGGGTCCACACGGTGGCCCTCGTGTTCCAGGCTGCGTGTGATGACCTCTCTCAACACCGCATCGTCTTCAACCAGCAAGATCCGCATGGTCTCTAGGCTAGCAGAAGGCGACGGCGTGGGTTTCAAGTGGCCTGCTGTTGCTTGATGGCGTCGAGTTCTTCCTTCGCCCGCAGGTTGTTGCGCAGGGTGGACCAGAAGGCCCAGGCCAGCAGCACGGCGGTGAACGCGAGCAGCGTGGCGCTGATGGGGCGCTGCAGGAAGATGGTGGCGTCGCCGCGCGAGATCAGCATGGCGCGGCGCAGGTACTCTTCCATCATCGGTCCGAGGATGTAGCCCAGCAGCAGCGGCGCGGGTTCGAACTTCAGCACCATCATCAGGTAACCCATGATGCCCAGGCCGGTGACCATGTAGATGTCAAAGACGTTGTTGTTCACGCTGTACACGCCGAGCGCAACGAACACGATGATGGCCGGGTACATCCAGGAGAACGGGATGCGCAGCAGCGCGACCCACAGACCGATGGTCGGCAGGTTCAGGATCACCAGCATGATGTTGCCGATGCCAAAGCTCACCACCAGGCCCCAGAACAGGCCGGGTTGTTCGGAGATCAGCATCGGGCCCGGCTGGATGCCGTGGATGATCAGCGCGCCGAGCATCACGGCCATCACCGCGTCACCCGGGATACCGAGGGAGAGCGAGGGCACGAAAGCGGTCTGGGCGGCGGCGTTGTTGGCCGATTCGGGGGCGGTGATGCCCTCGATGGCGCCCTTGCCGAAGCGGCTCGGGTCTTTGGCGACCTTCTTCTCGATGGCGTAGGACATGAAGGACGCGATCGACGGGCCCACGCCGGGCAGTGCACCCAGCGCCGAACCCAGCGCCGAGCCACGGATCATCGGCTTGATGGTGGCCTTGAACTCGTCCGAGGTCGGCACCATGGAGCGCAGCGTGACCTTGTCGGGCTTCTGGTTGGTGTCGGCCGAGTTGATGCAGCGCACCACTTCGGCAATGCCGAACAGGCCCATGGCCAGCGCCACCAGGTTGATGCCGTCCATCAGCTCGGGCACGTCGAACGAGAAGCGTGCGACACCGCTGTTGACGTCGGTGCCGACCATGCCCAGCAGCAGGCCGAAGACCATCATGCACAGGCCCTTGATGGCCGAGCCGGAGCTCACCGACGAAGCGGCCACCAGGCCCAGCAGCATCATCGAGCAGAACTCGGCCGGGCCGAACTTCAGGCCGACTTCAGCGATCACCGGCGAAAACAGCGTGAGCAGGATCAGGCCCGACATCGCACCGGCCAGCGAGGCGATGGTGGTCACGAACAGGGCCACACCGGCCTTGCCCTTCTTGGCCATCGGGTAACCGTCCAGACAGGTCACCGCCGATGACGGTGTGCCCGGCAGGTTCAGCAGGATGGAGGCGGTGGAGCCGCCGTACTGCGCACCGTAGTACACGCCGGCCAGCATGATGATGGCTGCGGTGGGCGGGATGTGGTACGTCAGCGGCAGCAGCAGCGAGATCGCGGCCAGGGCGCCGATGCCGGGCAACACGCCGACAACGGTGCCCAGGAAGACGCCGAAGAAACAGTAGGCGAGGTTGATGGGCTCGATCGCAACTTGTGCGCCGAGCATGAGGTTTCCGAGCAGTTCCATGGTGTGGATTCCTTGTTGTTGTGTCGGGGCTCAGATGCTCCAGGGCCAGATCGGCAGAATCATTTGCAGGCCGAACGGGAAGATCGCCACCGTGAGGATGGACACCACCACACAGACCGTCAGCCGCGTGCGCAGATTCATCGACGAAGGCACCAGCGAGAGCAGGGCCGCGACGAAGGTCGCCAGCGCCACACCCAGGAAGCGCAGGCCGAGGGCGAACACGATCAGGCTCAGCGAGCACCAGAACAGGTTGCCCCATTGCACGCTGATGGCGTTGCCACGCCGCCACCAGGCGGGCACGGCCACCATCAGGCCCAGCACCGCGAGCAGCCAGCCCAGTGCCACGGGGAAATAACCCGGGCCCATGCGGGCGGTGTCACCGAAGTCGTAGGCGCGGCCATAGAGGGCAAAGAACAGGCCGGCCGCTGTCATCAACAGGCCGCCGACCAGGTCGTGAAGGTCTCGAGTGGTTTTCATGGAATGGACAAGGCGCGAGGCGCCGGGAGGGATATGGTTCGGCACACGCGTGCACCAGCGAGGTCCTGTCGCCAGACGGCACTCAGGACGGTGAAGGCAGCTTAGAAGGGGTTTGCTGACCAGAACCTGATCAGGCGGTGCGTGCGCGATCGCAGCCGCGACAGCGGCCACTGTGCGGGTTGCGCTGGCGGTGGTGTGCGAAGCCGGGTGGGGCCAACCCGGCGGTGGCGGCGTGTCAGATGGGCGCGTAGTGGCCGGTGCCGCCGGGCCAGGTGGTCAGCACCTGATAGCCGTCGGGCGTGACGGCCACCATGTGTTCCCATTGCGCCGACAAAGACCGGTCTTTGGTCACCACGGTCCAGCCGTCGGGCAGTTGCCGGATCTCGCGCTTGCCGGCGTTGAGCATGGGCTCGATGGTGAAGACCATGCCAGCTTCCAGCCGGAGGCCTTCGCCGCGCCGCCCGTAGTGCAGCACGTTCGGCTCGTCGTGGTAGATCTGCCCGATGCCATGCCCGCAGTACTCGCGCACCACGCTGAAGTGTTCGCGCTGCGCGACCGACTGGATGGCATGGCCGATGTCGCCCAGGGTCGCACCCGGCCGAACCTGCCGGATGCCGGCGAGCATGGCCTCGTAGGTGGTCTCCACCAGGCGCCGCGCGAGGGTGTTCGGCGGTCCGACGAAAAACATGCGGCTGGTATCGCCGAACCAGCCGTCCTTGATGACCGCGACATCGATGTTGACGATGTCACCCTTTTTCAGAATCTTCTCGGGCGAGGGAATGCCGTGGCACACCACCTGGTTGACCGAGGTCAGGATGGTCTTGGGATAGCCCT
Organism: Hydrogenophaga palleronii NBRC 102513; assembly: GCF_001571225.1. GTDB lineage: Bacteria > Pseudomonadota > Gammaproteobacteria > Burkholderiales > Burkholderiaceae_C > Hydrogenophaga > Hydrogenophaga palleronii. Next base: position 54,896 of record NZ_BCTJ01000025.1, on the reverse strand, counting down.
GGTAACCCACGTTGGCAGGGATCGCGCCCTGCACGTTCACGATGTGTTCGTGGCAGATCCGGTCAAGCTCCGCGGTGCTCACGCCGGGCACGACGTGTGGCTCGATCATGGCGAGCACCTCGGCGGCCAGCTGGCCGGCGCGCCGGGACATCGCAATGTCTTCGGGCGACTTGAGGGTGATGCCGCGTGCCACTAGTGTTTGCCCGTCGAGGCCGTGCGCGGCTTGCTGGCGATCGCGGTGGACGCCACGCCGATGTCCAGGCCGCCCGCCAGTTCGGCGCGCACCAGCAGCTGGCAGATCTCGCGGTGGTCCATGTCCGGGTGCATTTCGGCCAGCATGCCGATGCGCAGCCAGTGTTCGGCCTGCGCGTTGATGGAGCGGCTCAGCGCGCTGCCTGCCACCCGCAGGTTCTCGTGCATCAGGTCCGAAATCTTGACAATGCCCATGGCTTACCTCTGTATGAAACGTATTCGAAGTATATACGTTTCATATATGCCGGAGCTCTGCCCGGGTCGAGGCCGGGTTTGGTCTTACTGCTTCGCGCCCAGCGCCAGCGCGCGTTCGCGGCTGGCCTGCAGGGCCATCGGGTTGTTGGCGTGCTTCGTCGGCCAGCCTTGCAGGTGCCGCTCGGCCAGGTCGGTCAGGGCGCGGATCCATTCCGGCGTGTCGTTCACGCAGGGGATGTACTCGAAGCGCTCGCCGCCAGCATGCAGGAAAGCCTCACGCGCTTCCATGTTGATTTCTTCCAGCGTTTCCAGGCAGTCGCTGGTGAAGCCGGGGCACAGCAGATCCACGCTCTTCACGCCCCTTTTCGCCATGGCGACCAGGGTGGGTTCGGTGTAGGGCTCAAGCCACTTGGCCTTGCCGAAGCGCGACTGGAAGGTGAGGGTGTAGCGCTCCGCCGGCAGTCCCAGTTGTTCCGCCAGCAGGCGGGCGGTCACGCGGCATTCGCAGTGATACGGGTCGCCCAGGTGCAGGGTGCGTTCGGGCACGCCGTGAAAACTCATCACCAGGTGCTCGCCCGGGCCGCCTTGCGCCATCCAGTGCGCGCGCACCCGGCGCGCCAGCGCCTGGATGTAGCCGGGGTCGTCGTGGTAGCGGTTGACGAAGCGGAACTCGGGCAGGTGGCGCACGTCGCGTGACCAGGCCGTCACCGCGTCGATCACGCTGGCTGTGGTGGTGCCGCTGTACTGCGGGTAGGCCGGCAGCACCAGCACGCGCGTCACGCCCTCGGCCTTGAGTTCGTCGAGCACGGCTGCGATGGAGGGGTTGCCATAACGCATGGCGTGGCGCACCGTGACCTGGTGCCCGCGCTCACCCAGGTAACCGCGCAGCAGCGTGGCCTGCTTCTCGGTCCACACCTTCAGCGGCGAACCTTCGGGTGTCCAGATGCTGGCGTACTTGGCGGCCGACTTGGCCGGCCGCGTGCGCAGGATGATGCCGTGCAGGATCGGCAGCCACAGCAGGCGCGGGATTTCCACCACACGCGGATCGGCCAGGAACTCGGCCAGGTAGCGGCGCAACGCCGGGGCGGTGGCTTCGTCGGGTGTGCCGAGGTTGCAGTACACGATGGCCGTGCGCGCGGCCTGGCCATGGGGGATCGTCGGTTCGGGGCGAAAGGGCATGCGCTATTCTCCCGCAGACATGAATACCCCCCTCACCACGGCGCTGGATGTGGCCCGCATCCGCGCCATCACCATCGATCTGGACGACACGCTGTGGCCGATCTGGCCCATCATCGCGCGCGCCGAAGCCTCCCTGTCCACCTGGCTGGCGACACACGCGCCGGCCACTGCCGCGCAGTGGGGTGATCCGGTGGCGCTGCGCGAGGTGCGCAACCAGATGCACACGCTGCGGCCCGATCTGGCGCACGACCTGAGTGCGCTGCGGCGCGAATCGATCCGCCTGGTCCTGCAGCGCGCGGGCGACGACCCGGCGCTGGCCGAAGCGGCGTTTGATGTGTTCTTTGCCGAGCGCCAGCGCGTCGAGCTGTTCGAGGACGCCTTGCCCACGCTCGAATGGCTGGCGCAGCGTTACCCCGTGATCGCCTTGTCCAACGGCAATGCCGATGTGCACCGAGTGGGCATTGGCGAACACTTCAAGGGCGCGTTGAGCGCGCAGCTGTTTGGCGTCGGCAAGCCCGATCCGCGCATCTTCCACGCCGCCGCCGAGGCCGCGGGTGTGCGTGCGCACGAGGTGCTGCACATTGGTGACGACGCCCAGCTGGACGTGGTGGGCGCGCTCGGTGCCGGCATGCAGGCCGCCTGGCTCAACCGCAGCGGCGATGCGTGGGAGCTTGCACCGCTGCAGCCCCACACCACCGTGGCCGATCTGCACACGCTGCGCCGTCAGCTCGGCTGAAGCCGGCGAACCCGAGCGCACCGTGCCCCGCGGCCTTCGTGTGAAGGCGCGCGGGTCAGAGGCCAGTCAGAGGCCGATCAGAAACGGAAGTCCGCGCTGACCAGGAAGGTGCGGGGCGCACCCAGGAAGGCGCGCTGGGCACCCCAGTTCAGCGACGAGGCGTAGGTCTTGTCGGTGACGTTGTCGATGTTCAGGCGCAGGCGCACGTTCTGCGTCAGCTCATACGAGGCCATCAGGTTGAACACGGTGTAGCTCGGCACCTTGCCGCCCTTGCCGTTGGGGATCACACGGTCGGCGGTGTCGGGCCGGCCCACCCACGAACTGCCCACGTGCTGCAGGCCACCACCCAGGGTGAGGCCGTTGTTCAGGCGGTAGGTGGTCCAGAGGTTGAGCGTGGCCTTGGGCGTGAACGCCAGCTCGTCGCCGTTGGTGGACGTCACTGCGGTGTAGTCGGGGTTCGCCGCACCGCCGGTGCCGTAGTCGCTGCTCAAGGCGGCGTCCACCGCCGCGTTGTGGCGGCGTTCGCTGTTGAGCAGCACCAGGCCGCCGTAGATGGCCCAGGCGCTGGTCACATTGCCCGAAACACCCAGTTCGATACCCTGCACGGTTTGCTCGCCATAACCACTGGGCACACCGCCTCCAGCCGAGCGCATCGCAACGTTCTTGCGCTCGGTGCGGAAGATCGCTGCCGTGGTGCTCAGCTTGTTGTCGAAGAACTCCCACTTGGTGCCGAGTTCGAGGTTGGTCAGCTTCTGTTCCTTGGCGTTCTGGTAGTTCTGGCCGTCCCAGCCCGGGAAGGCGTTGTCTCCAACGCGGCTGTTGTCCGGGGTGGACAGCCAGGAGCCCGGTGGCACGGCCGACTGGCCGTAGGAGGCGTAGACGCTGGCGTTCTGCACCGGCTTGTAGACCACGCCGAGCTTGCCGCCGACCGAGGTCTCGCTGCGCTCATAACCGTCCATGGCACCCTGCGATGCGCCCGCAATCGTGCGGCTCGACATCTGGACCTTGTAGCGCTCCACGCGCAAGCCGCCGGTGAGCTGCCATTTCGGATCGAATTCGATCGTGTCATAGGCGTACACCGCCACGGTGTCGATCTTGACCCGGCCGGTCTGGGTGGGCGCGATGGCGCCGCCCGGGTGGCGGGTGGGATCGGGGTTGAAGACGCTGATGTTGCCGATGGTGGCGTCCGGGTAGCGGCCGCTCTTCGCGTCCTCCCAGGTCAGCTCCACGCCGGTGGCCAGGTTGTGGCGCAGGCTGCCGGTGGTGAACTGGTTGCTGATGTTGGTCAGGTTGGTCAGCGAGGTGTTCTTGCGTGAGTAACCCGCGCGGTCCGTGCGCAGCATCTGCGTTGCAGGCGTGTAGGTGTGCGGCAGCGTGAAGTAGGCCTCGCGGTCGGTGAGCGACCAGCGGGTCTGGTTGGTGAGCTTGAGCGTGGGCGAGAAGCGGTGTTCGACGCGCGCCGTCAGGGCGTCGGATGTCACCTTGTCGCTGTCGCCCAGCACGCCGAAGTAGGTGTCGCGCTTGATGCCGGCCAAGGACGGGTCGTAACGCGCCGTGCCCTTCACCATGGCAGCCGGCACGCCCCAGTCGGGCCGGTCGTCCTGCTTGATGTGTTGCCACGAGAGCGAAACCTGCGTGGGCGTGTTCAGGCCGAACGCCACCGAGGGCGCCAGGCCGATGCTGCTTTGTTTGGCGTGCTGGCGGCCGGCGACACCGCTGTCTTCCACCAGCAGGTTCAGGCGCACCGCGCCGCTTTCGGAGAACTGGCGGTTCAGGTCCAGCGTGCCGCGCAGGCGGTTCTTCGAGTCGTACTGGTCAATGCCCAGGCCCACGCTGCCGGTGGTGAAGTTCTCGGCCTTGGGTGTCTTGGTTTCCAGGTTGACGTAGCCACCTGCACCGCCGCGGCCGTTGTCGGCCGATGGGCCCTTGATCACTTCCACCTGCTCCAGGTTGAACGAGTCGCGCGCGAAGTTGCCGGAATCGCGCACGCCGTCGACGAACACGCTGCCGCTGGTGTCGAAGCCGCGCAGGCTGAAGTTGTTGTTGTTGGAGCCGAAGCCGTTCTCACCCGCATTGAAGCTGATGCCGGGCGTGTTGCGCAGCACATCGGTGAGGTTGCGGGCGCCCTGTTCGTTGAACACCTCTTGCGGGATGACGTTGATCGTCTGCGGCGTGTCGATGGCGGCCGAGGTGGCCTTGGGCGACGACACCTCGCCCTCGGGCGACGCGGTCACGGTGACGGTCGACAGGGTGGCGGCAGGGGAGGTGCCTTGTGCATGAACGGGTGCCGCTGCCAGTGCCACCAGGGCGCCACAGAGCGCGGTGGAAAGGGGGGTCAGGCGCAGGCGACGACGGTCTGGAGCGGACATGGAAAAGGTTTCCTGGAGGTTTGGGGCAAAAAAACGGCGGCCTGACAGGGCCACCGTGACATGACGGTTTCCTGATAATTACGGAAACCTTAAGACGGATGTTAATCAATCTCATTTGCCTTGTAAACCACGTAAACCTTTGTGTTTTGCAGGGCATAGACTTGCGGTTGCCGCCACCCAGCCACAGGAAAGCCCCCGACATGATGATCACCATTCCCCAGGTTCTGACCGCCGAACAGGTGCGGCACTTCCGCGAACGGCTGGCCCAGGCCGACTGGACCGACGGCCGCGCCACCGCCGGGCATCTGGCCTCGCAGGTGAAGAACAACCTGCAGCTGTCTGAAGACGCACCCGCCTCCAGGGAGTTGGGCGATCTGGTGCTGCAGGCGCTGGGACGCCACCCGCTGTTTCTCTCGGGCGCCTTGCCGCTGAAGGTGCTGCCACCGCGCTTCAACCGCTACGAGGGCGGCGGCACCTATGGCCCGCACGTGGACGCGGCCGTGTTCAGCGTGCCCGGCACGCCGCACCGCGTGCGCAGCGACCTCTCGGCCACGCTGTTCCTGAGCGATCCAGATGAATACGACGGCGGTGAGCTCACGGTGGAGGACACCTACGGCGAACACAGCGTGAAGCTGCCGGCCGGCGACATGGTCGTGTACCCGGGCAGCAGCCTGCACCACGTCACACCGGTCACGCGCGGCGTGCGGCTGGCCTCGTTCTTCTGGGTGCAGAGCCTGGTGCGTGACGATGCCCAGCGCGCTTTGATGCTGGAGCTTGATGGCGCGATCCAGCAACTGGCGCTGGACACGCCGGGGCATCCGTCACTCAAGCGTTTGACGGGTGTGTACCACAACCTGCTGCGGCAGTGGTCGCAGACCTGACTCTGCCGCAGCGTTTCGCGTTCCTCCCGTAGGGGGCTCCGCGGTGTGGTTGAAGAGGCTTTTTCAGCCCGGGGTTGCCGTGCTCACCAGCCCCAGAGCAGCTGCCTGGAGATCCAGCCGCCCACGCCGCCTTCGCGCTCCACACGCACCCAGTCGGCGCGTTTTTCGCGCGTGCGCAGCAGGTCACCGTATTCGGCCTTGCCGACCACACGGTGCTGCGTGCCCGGGCCGCTGCGGATGTTGGCGACCTTGGACTTGACCACATGGTGCGGCGCGTTGCCGGTGAGCGAGCGCGCCACCCAGCCGGTGTCGCCCTCGAAGTCACGCACCTTGACCCAGCTGCCGCGGCGCTCGGTGATCTGCAGCGGGTAACCGCGCTTGAGTTCCCACAGCACGGCCGCGTTGGTGCCCGGGCCGTCGCGCATGTTGAGCGTGCTGCCGCTGACGCTGACCATGTTCTGCGCTTGCGCCGCGCTGCTGCCCAGTGCCAGCAGGCACAGGCCGACGGCAGCGATGAGTTGTCGGGCGGGGTGGGTGGCGTTCATCCGCAAAGGCTCCTTCTTTTCTGAGGGGTGAAACAAATGTCACCCCGTGTGAACACCCCGGGCCCCAGAGGTTCCGCCCAATGTGAGATCAGGGTGCGGGGGTGGCGCTGCGCGCCGCCGCCAGGCCACTGCGCACCGCGCCTTCGAGCGTGGCGGGGTAGGGGCCTTCCACGTAGTCGCCGGCGGCCCACAGGCCTTGGGTGATGGCCTGCGCGGGCCGCACCAGGCCGGGGGTGCAGGCAAAGGTGGCGCGCTTTTCCACCACGGTCTGCACCGGCTGCAGGCCGTGCAGCCCGAGCTGGCGGGCGGCCTGCTCCAGCACCTGCGCCTGCAGCGTGTCGCGGTCGTCGCTGCTGGCGCTGATCACGAAGGCCAGCAGGCCTTGCGCGGAGCGGTCCAGCGGGTTGAGCTGGCCGCGGTCGAACACGAACTGGGCGGGTGCCGGGGCACCGCCTGCGGGTTCGGCGCGCAGTGCCAGCATGGGAGCAGGCAGGCGGGCGTCGGCCGACCAGGCGTACACGGTGCTGATGGCGGTGTGGTTCAGGGCCCGTGCCGAACGGGCCCAGGCCATGAGCACCGCGCCGGTGGCGTCGTCGCAGGCGTCGGCGGCCTGGCGCACGGTCTTTTCGGCCGGGCTCGCGGCGGTGGCCCAGATCACGGCGTCAAACACGTCTTCGCCGTCTTCGTGCCCCAGCACCCATTGCGCGCCCTGCGGCCGCAGCATGCTCACGCGGGTGCCGATGCGCAAACGGCTCGTGCCGGTACTGCCGTCCTGTTGCTGCAGCCAGCGCGCGGCGGCGTCGGGGAACAGCTGTGACAGGTCGGTGCGTGGCAGCAGCAGGCTGGAGCCGCTGAAGCCGGCCACCCCGGGGCCGAACAGCGCGTCGCGCAGCACGGTCAGGAACACCGCCGCACTGGCGTTCACCATCGGCGTGTTCAGGGCCGATACGCACAGGGGCTCGATCAGCTCCTGCTGCACGCGCACCGGCAGGTCTGCGCACAGCTCGGCCACCGTGAACTGCGGGTCGCAGTTGAAGCCTTGCCGGCGCCAGCGCAACGAAGTGCCCACCAGCGCCAGCCGCTCGCGCCAGCGCCAGCCGCGTGTGGTGGCGATGGCGGCAAGCGCGTCCAGCGGCGCGGGCCAGCCGATGGCCCAGGAAGGTGTGTGCAGGCCGGAGCCGTCCGCATGGGGCAGTGACAGGGGCAGGCTGAGCAGGGCTTGCGACAGGTCGATGCCGACCTTCTGCATCAAGGCCAGGCAGTTGGCGTAGGCGCCGATCAGGATGTGCTGGCCGTTGTCCAGCGCAGCGGTGGAGCCGTCCGGCAGGATGGCGGGCAGGGCGCGGGCGCGGCCACCCAGCGTGCGCGCGGCCTCGAACACCGTGACCTCGGCACCGCGCGAGGCGGCTTCCACTGCGGCGGCCATGCCGGCCCAGCCGGCGCCGACCACGGCCAGCTTCAGCATGGGCGGCTCCGGTGCAGACGCAGGGCGCGGCTGGGGTGTGCCAGCGGGCTCACAGGCGGCCCAGGGCCTGGACCTTCCAGGCCAGCCAGAACTTGCGCAACGGCGTCAGGCTCACGCGCTGCGTGAGCACCGCCAGCGGGTCGTCCGCAATTTCCTGCAGTAGTGTGCGGTAGATGCTGGCCATCATCAGGCCGGGTTTCTGTGCGCGCCGGTCGGCGTCGGGCAGCAGGGCCAGGGCTTCGTCGTAGGTCTGCAGTGCGCGGGTGCACTGGAACTGCATGAGGGCGGTGAAGCGGCGCTGGAAATCGGCCGTGTCGGTGCCCGGTGCGGCACCGCGCTGCAGCAGCTCATGGGCCTTGACGTTGAAGCTCTGCAGCTCGTTGACCGGCAGGTAGATGCGCCCGCGCGTGGCGTCTTCCCCGACGTCGCGAATGATGTTGGTGAGCTGGAACGCCAGGCCCAGGTGGTGCGCGTACTGGGTGGTGGCAACCTGTGTCTGACCGAAGATGCGCGCGGCCACCTCGCCCACTACGCCGGCCACCAGGTGGCAGTAGCGCTGCAGGTTGGCGAAATCGAGGTACCGGTTCTGCTCCAGATCCATCTGGCAGCCGTCGATGACGGCGGTGAGGTGGCGCGATTCGATGCCGTAGGTGCCGGCAAGCGGCATCAGCGCACGCATCACGGGGTGGCTGGCTTCGCCCGCGTACGACTGCACCACCTCGCGGCGCCACCAGGCGAGCTTGCTCTGCGCCACGGCCGGGTCGCTGACCTCGTCCACCACATCGTCGACCTCGCGGCAGAAGGCGTAGAAGGCGGTGATGGCGGCGCGGCGCTCGGCGGGCAGGAAGAGGAAAGCGTAGTAGAAGCTGCTGCCCGAGGCGGCGGCCTTTTGCTGGACGTAGTCTTGTGGGCTCATGCGGGGAGAAACGGTATGGGGGGTGAGTGTACGCACCGCGCGCCGGTGCCCGGGTGTAGGATGCTTTCCCCCACGAAGTGCCCACGAGAGCGCCCCATGAACAAGCCCACCGACCGCCGTGAATTCCTGCGCCACGCCGCTGCTGCGGCCGCCACCGGCAGCGCGCTGCTGTGGGCCGGGGGCGCGTCGGCCCAGGTGGTGATGGTGAGCGAGAAAGACGCCACCGCCGCCGCCCTGGGCTACATCGCCGACACCCAGAAGGTGGACGCCCGCAAGTTCCCGCAGCACAACCCCCGCCAGCGTTGCGCCGGTTGCCATCTCTACAGCGGGCGCGCCGGCGACGGGGCTGGCGCCTGCGGCATCTTTCCGGGCAAGAGCGTGGCGGCCCAGGGTTGGTGCAGCGCCTACGTGCCCAAGGCCTGAGGGCGCTGCGGCCGGTTCCACCTCAGTTCTGTTGTCGGGCCTTGGCGACTTCTTCCGCCACCAGGGCGTTGAGTTGCTCCCGGCCGAAGCTCGGCAGGCCGCGGCCATTGACGAAGAAGGTCGGGGTCCGGGTCACTTCCAGTGCGGTGAGGTCTTCCACGTCCTGCTGCAGCACGGCCGCCACCTCGGGCCGCTGGGCGTCGGCAATCGCCTGCTCGATGTCCAGCCCGGCCGCCTTGGCCGCATTGAACGCCAGGGCGATGTCGGGACGACCGTGGTCGGCCCACTGGGGCTGCGCGGCCAGCACGGCTTCGAGCACCTCGGTGTACTTGTTCTGCCGCTTGGACGCTTCCAGCAGCTTCACCACGTGGTCCGAACCCTGGTGGAACGGCGCGTAGCGGATCACCAGACGCAGGTCGTTCGGGTACTTCGCCAGCAGGTCTTTCACCACCGGGTAGAAGGCGCGGCAGGTTTCGCAGGCGGGATCGAAGAACTCCACCAGGGTCACCGGCGCGCCTTGCGGGCCGAACACCGGCGAGTGCATGCGCACCAGCCGGCCGTCCTGCTGGGCCACTTTTTCCATCTGCGAATCCCGCACCTGCTTCTGGTACAGGAAGGCGCCGAGCGCGAAGGCCGCCACCACGAGGGCGACGATGAGGGAGACGGTGCGTTGTTGGGCGGTCATCGGGAAGTCTTTCGCAGAAACATCAGGAGCAGCACGGCGATGGCAGCGAAGGCCGCCAGCGAGAGCCAGGGAATGGGAATGCCGTTGAGGATTTCCAGCTTCTGGTCGGCGCAGGAAACGCCGGCACCGCAGGGAATCCAGGCCTTGGGGATCAGGCCGACCAGCAGCAGGCAGTGGTACACCGCAATCGCGGCACCACCCAGGGCGAGCGGCAGCGCATAGATGGCGCCGCGCCGGTCCTGGCTGTAGCAGGCCATGCCAAGCACCAGCACCAGCGGGAACATGAAGATGCGCTGGTACCAGCAGAGCTGGCACGGAACCATCAACATGATTTCGCCGATGAACAGGGCGCCGGCGGTGGCGATCACGGCGACCAGCCAGGCGCCGAGCAGCAGGGGCCAGGCCTGCTTCATGGCCGGGTGCGACGGCAGCGCCGTCGGTAAACAGGGAGTGACATGGTTTCGGATCTCCGAGGGGTCAATACAGGAAAGGCAGGAGAGGGTGGACGACGCGCGTTGGCGCGGTACGGCGCAACCTGCGTCGGATGGTTTGGTCAGGAGGACAGGGCGCACCGGGCGCCAGGCCATGGCGGCATCAAGACCGCCGGTGCGACGCGCCGTGGCGCGTCAGGCGGGGACGAGGGTGCCTGCCCGGGTCAGCCCCGGGCGGCCCACTGCGGGCGGTCGGGCAGCCCGGCCGGCTGGGACGCCGGCCAACGGGCCGCAGCCGGCACGGGGGCGAAGGGTGCGCCCGCGAAGCGGCGGGGCGCTTCGGCCAGCAGGGCGATGGCGCCGTGGCAACTGCCGCAGTGGCCGTGATCGGCCTGCATCTGCATCGGAGCCTGCACCAGTGATGAGTCCGCCCGGTCGGCAGTCAACACGTGGCGGCAATGTGATGCGGCCAGGCCCATGCCGGCCTGTGTGCTCTGCTGTGCCGCGGGCACGTGCATGCCCGCCCAGCCCATTTGCAGAGGCAGCAGGAGCAGCAGAAACACCCAACAGGCGGCAAGCCGGTAACGCATGGCGCGATTGTAGGAGCGCCAGGGTCTTTGCCCGGCCGACGCCCGGGAAACCGTGAAGTGGCTACAGTGTTTGAACACTGGCCGCGGACAGCGGCCGGGGACTCAAGGAGCACCGCATGCAGATCAATGCACTGGCCCGCGCCACCGGCGTGGACATCGAGACCATCCGCTTCTACGAAAAGCAAGGCCTGTTGCCGGCGCCGGCGCGGCTGGACAACGGCTACCGCAACTACGCCCAGGCGCACCTGGAGCGGCTGTCGTTCATCCGCCATTGCCGGGCGCTCGACATGCCGCTGGCCGACGTGCAGCGCCTGCTGGGTTTCGTCGACGACCCCCAAGGGCATTCCGTGAACGTGGACGAGCTGGTGGACGAACAACTGAGCCGCGTGCGTGCGCGCCTCAAGAGCATGCGCGCGTTGGAGAAGCAATTGCTGCAGCTGCGTTCGCGCTGCGATGGCGAACACGGCGACGGCGAGCCCTGCGGCATCCTCACCGAACTGGTCTCGGCCGCGCATGGCGAGGCCTGCGCCTGCCACGCCGCGACCTGAAGCCGGTCTGTGCCTCAACACACAGACCGATCCCTGTTCCGCAGCCATGCTGCAGGCACTGTTCAAGGAGTACACGCATGTCACAAACCGCGCAGATCGTCGGCAAGGTCGAATACCGCGAGGGGGATGGTCCGAACATCGTGATCCGCCCGGGTCCGGTGAAGGTCGAGACCGGATTGAACGACGTCACCCTGAGCTGGGTGGACGAAGAGGTGCGAGGCTCCACCGCCATGCCCCTGGTCGATTTCAAGCGCTACGTGGCCGAGGGCAAGATCGAACTCGGCGCATGACGCCGCGCATGCAACGCCGCGCCTGAAAAAACAAAACGGCGGCTGCGCGTGTAGAACGCGCAGCCGCCGCTGCTTGGGCTGCAGGGGCCCGCGCTGCGGGCTTCAGTTGAAGGCGATCAGGCCGCCTGCGGTTGCAGGAAGACGCGGGCCTTCTTCGGCGACACCACGAGGATGTCGCCTTCCTTGAAACCGAGTTCCTGGAAACGGTCGGCCGGCAGGCGTGCTTCGATCAGCGTGTCCTGTCCGGCTTGTGCACCCGGCTCGGTCGGCAGCAGTTCGAGCCGTGCGATGGGGCCCACCACCACGGCACGGTCGAGCCTGGCGACGATGCCGGGCAGGCCCGCGGCGTAGCGCTGCACTTCGATGTCGTGCGGGCGCACATAGGCAAAGGCCTTGGCATCCTGCGCCGCCGCGTGTTCGGGGGAGGCAATGGACACGCCGTCCAGGTGCAGCTGGCCTTCGTTGGCGCGGCCATGGAACATGTTCACGTCGCCTAGGAAGCCGTAGACGAAGGGGCTGGCGGGGTGCTCCCACACCTCTTGCGGTGCACCGACCTGCTCGACCTGGCCCTGGTTCATCAGCACCACGCGGTCGGCCACTTCCAGGGCTTCTTCCTGGTCGTGGGTGACGAAGACGCTGGTCACGTGCAGCTCGTCGTGCAGGCGGCGCAGCCAGCGGCGCAGTTCCTTGCGCACCTTGGCATCGAGCGCGCCGAAGGGCTCGTCGAGCAGCAGCACCTTGGGCTCCACCGCGAGCGCACGCGCCAGGGCAATGCGCTGGCGCTGGCCGCCCGAGAGCTGCGAGGGGTAACGGTCGGCCAGCCAGTCGAGCTGCACCAGCTTGAGCAGGTCGAGCACCTTGGCCTTGATCTGCGCGTCGCTCGGGCGTTGGCCGCGCGGCTTCACGCGCAGGCCGAAGGCCACGTTCTCCAGCACGGTCATGTGGCGGAACAGCGCGTAGTGCTGGAACACGAAGCCCACGTTGCGCTCGCGCACGTGCACGTCGGTGGTGTCTTCACCGCTGAACAGGATGTTGCCGGTGTCCGGCGTTTCCAGGCCGGCGATGATGCGCAGCAGCGTGGTCTTGCCGCAGCCCGACGGGCCGAGCAGGGCCAGCAGCTCGCCCGAGTGGATGTCGAGGTTGACGTTCTTCAGCGCCTGGAAGCTGCCGAACTGCTTGTTGATGTTGCGGATTTCGATGCTCATGGGATGTCCTTGGTGCGGCGCGTGGCGGCGCTCATGGGGTCTGCGTCGCCAGCGTGGGCGTTCCGGCGGCGGCCGGCGTGGGGCGTTCCGGTGGCAGCTCGGCGAGTGCCTTCATCTCGCGCTCCATCTGCCATTCGGCAATCGACTTGATCACCAGCGTGACCAGGGCCAGCAGGGCCAGCAGCGACGCGACGGCAAAGGCAGCGACCGACTGGTACTCGTTGTACAGAATCTCCACGTGCAGCGGCATGGTGTTGGTCTGGCCGCGGATGTGGCCCGAGACCACCGAGACCGCGCCGAACTCGCCCATGGCGCGTGCGTTGCACAGGATCACGCCGTAGATCAGGCCCCACTTGATGTTGGGCAGGGTGACGTACCAGAAGGTCTGCCAGCCCGAGGCGCCGAGCACGATGGCGGCCTGTTCCTCGTCGTTGCCCTGCGCCTGCATCAGCGGGATCAGCTCGCGCGCAATGAAGGGGAAGGTGACGAAGATGGTGGCCAGGATGATGCCGGGCACGGCGAACACGATCTTGATGTCGTGCTCGGCCAGCCAGGGGCCGAACCAGCCTTGCGCGCCGAACACCAGCACGTAGATCAGGCCGGCGACCACGGGCGAGACCGAGAACGGCAGGTCGATCAGCGTGGTCAGGAAGGACTTGCCACGGAACTCGTACTTCGCCACGGCCCAGGCGGCGGCCACACCGAACACCAGGTTCAGCGGCACGGTGATGGCCGCGGTGAGGAAGGTCAGGCGAATGGCCGCCCAGGCATCGGGTTCCTTCAGCGCTTCAAAGTAGGCCTCGGAGCCCTTGCGCAGCGCTTCGGTGGCCACCGCGGCCAGCGGCAGCACCAGGAACAGGAACATGAAGGCCAGCGCGATGCCGATCAGGGTGCGGCGCACCCACGCCGATTCGGTGGTGCCTTTGTGTGCAGTGCGCACGGAGTTGACGGCGCTCATTGCAGGTTCCCTCCCGAGCGTTTGCGTTGCCAGGTTTGCAGGCCGTTGATGAGCAGCAGCAGCACGAAGGAGAAGATCAGCATGACCAGCGCCACCGCGGTGGCGCCGGCGTAGTCGTACTGCTCGAGCTTGCTGATGATGATGAGCGGCGTGATCTCGGAAATCATGGGCATGTTGCCGGCGATGAAGATCACCGAGCCGTATTCACCGACGGCACGGGCGAAGGCCATGGCGAAGCCGGTGAGCAGGGCGGGGGCGATGCTGGGGAAGATCACGCGGCTGAAGGTCTGCCAGCGCGTGGCGCCCAGGCAGGTGGCGGCTTCTTCGAGTTCCTTCTCGGTGTCTTCCAGCACCGGCTGCACCGTGCGCACCACGAAGGGCAGGCCGATGAAGATCAGCGCGATCACCACCCCGTTGGGGTTGAAGGCGAGTTGCAGGCCCAGCGGTTCGGTGTACTGGCCGATCCAGCCGTTGCCCGCGAGGATGGCGGTGAGCGAGATGCCGGCCACGGCGGTGGGCAGCGCAAAGGGCAGATCCACCAGCGCGTCGACGATCTTCTTGCCGGGGAAGCTGTAGCGCACCAGCACCCAGGCCACCAGCAAGCCGAACACGGCGTTGACGGTGGCGGCGATGAGCGAGGCGCCGAAGGTGAGCTTGTAGGAAGCCACCACGCGCGGAGCGGAGACCGCTTCCCAGAACTGCGGCCAGGTCAGCGTGAAGGTCTTGAAGATCAACGCCGAGAGCGGGATCAGCACGATCAGGCTCAGGTAGAAGATCGTGAAGCCCAACGTGATGTTGAAGCCCGGCAGCACACGGCGCCTGGCGCGCCGGCGGCCGGTTTCGGGAAGGGCTGCATGGGGCAGCGTCGCGGTGGTCATGTCGTGTGTCCAGATCGCTGTGCGCGAGAGATGGCTCTATCAAGAGGTGCCGAGGAACCGGCTCCGCCGGGCCTCAGGCGCCGCCCCCCTTGAGGGGGGACGCGCGAAGCGCGGCGGGGGGTGCCTCTTTACTTGACGGTGTACAGCTTGTCGAACTGGCCGCCGTCGTTGAAGTGCACCTTCTGCGCTTCGGACAGCGAGCCGAAGTAGTCGGCGACGGTGAAGAACTTGATCGGCTTGAAGGCGTCGGCGTACTTCTTCAACACGGCTTCGTTGCGCGGACGGATGTTGTGCTTGGCGGCGATTTCCTGGCCTTCAGGGCTGTAGAGGAAGTCGAGGTAGGCCTTGGCTTCGGCGGCGGTGCCCTTCTTGTTCACCGTGCGTTCGACGATGGCCACCGGGTTCTCGGCCACGATGGAGGCGCTCGGGTGCACGGCATCGACCTTGCCGGCGCCGAACTCGTTGTTGACCGACACCACTTCGGATTCGAAGGTGATCAGCACGTCGCCGATGTTGCGTTGCAGGAAGACGCCAGTGGCGTCACGGCCACCACGCGCCAGCACCGGCACGTTCTTGTAGAGCTTGCCCACGAACTCGGCCGCGTCCGCATCGCTGCCGCCCTTGCTGCGCACATAGCCCCACGCGGCCAGGTAGGCCAGGCGGCCGTTGCCACCGGTCTTGGGGTTGACCACCACGACTTGCACGCCGGGCTTGATCAGGTCGTCCCAGTCCTTGATGTTCTTCGGGTTGCCATTGCGCACCAGGAACAGCATGGTGGAGGTGGTGGGTGCGGCGCCGTACGGGAAGCGCTTGGCCCAGTCGGCGGCGACCACGCCCTTGTCGGCGAGGAACTGCACGTCGGTCGTGGTGTTGAAGGTGACGACGTCGGCGTCCAGGCCATCGGCCACGGCGCGGGCTTGTGCGCTGGAGCCGGCGTGCGACTGATCCACCTTGATGTCCTTGCCGGTGGACTTCTTGTAGCTCGCCGCGAAGGCGACGTTGATGTCCTTGTAGAACTCGCGTGCCACGTCATACGAGACGTTGAGCAGCGAGGTCTGTGCGCCCGCCAGGGCGGAGGTGGACAGGGCGACGGCGGCGATGACCGCGCGCAAGGTGTTTTTCATGAAGGACTCCAGGGAAGGAAACAGGATGTGACGAATTCTGGGCGGCGACCCTGAGAAACCAAACGACTTTGTTTTTGTTTCGTTATTCCACTTGGGCATAAGCAGGCGCCACCACGGGCTCTGCCAGGCGCAAGGAGGACGGCACCTCGGCGCCCAGCGACTGCAGCAAGGCCAGGCCGAGCGGCCAGTTGCCGTGGCCGGATTCGACGTTGATGTGGCCGGCGTCGTTGAGGCGCACGAACTCGCTGCCCCAGGCGCGCGCGTAGGCACCGGCGGTGCGCACCGGGCAGTAGGGGTCGTTGCCGCTGGCCACCAGGATGCTGCGGTAGGGCAGGCGCTGGTGGGGCACGGGGGCGAAGTCGGCCAGCACGCCGCGGCGCTCAGGATCGGCCGGTGCCACCAGCAGCGCACCCTGGATGCGCTGCGCCACCTCGGGTGGCAGGTGGGTGGCCGTGATGCAGCCCAGGCTGTGGGCGACCACGATCACCGGGCCGGGCGCGCGTGCGATGGTCTCGCTCAGGCGCGCCACCCAGGACTTGCGCAGCGGCGCGACCCAGTCGTCCTGCTCGACCCGCAGCACCGAGGGCAGGGCGTCGGACCACAGCGTCTGCCAGTGACCGGGGCCGGAATTGCGCCAGCCGGGAATGATGATGACGGTGGGTGCGCTCATGCAGTGGGCCGGCTCAGCGGTTCGGTTGTGGCGTCAGGCGCAGGTAGGGACGCACGGCCTTGTAGCCCTTGGGAAAACGCTGGGCGATCTCGGCCGGGTCTTGCAGGCTGGGCACGATCACCACGTCGTCGCCGTCTTGCCAGTTGGCGGGCGTGGCCACCTTGTGGCTGTCGGTGAGTTGCAGCGAGTCGATCACGCGCAGGATCTCGTCGAAGTTGCGGCCGGTGCTGGCGGGGTAGGTCAGCGTGGTGCGGATCGCCTTCTTCGGGTCGATGATGAACACGCTGCGCACCGTGGCGGTGGCCGAGGCGTTCGGGTGGATCATGTCGTAGAGGGTGGCGACCTTCTTGTCGGCGTCGGCCAGGATGGGGAAGTTCACCGTGGTGTTCTGGGTCTCGTTGATGTCGAGCACCCATTTGCCGTGCGAGTCCAACGGGTCGACGCTGACCGCGATGGGCTTCACATTGCGCTTGGCGAACTCGCCCGAGAGCGCGGCCGTCTTGCCCAATTCGGTGGTGCAGACTGGCGTGAAATCGGCGGGGTGCGAGAACAGCACCACCCAGGAGTCGCCCGCCCAGGCGTGGAAGCTGATCGGCCCCGCGGTGGAGTCTTGCGTGAAATCGGGTGCGGTGTCGCCAAGGCGCAGCGTGCTCATGAAAGGGCTCCTTTGAAAATGCAAAACTGCATTCTGCGAAGGCCGCCCTGAGAAGCAAACGACTATGAAGTAGTTTGTTTATGGGCTTGAGGCATATGGCCCTTACGGCCCTTGCAGCTCTTGCTGCCCTTACTCGCTCAACGCATGAGCTCAGCCGCAATGCGTCGTTGTGCCTTGAGGCCCGGCGCTCCACACTGATCCGCATGGCAGCGCTCGCGACATTCGATCGGCACGGTCTCTGGCTATCCACCTCGGTGTGTGAAGGGGCGAGCTGCCCCGTGGCCGCGTCGGCGGGGATGCGCTGGGGCCGTTGGGTGGACGGCCACCCGGCCGTCGATACCGACGAAGCCGAGGTCGGCCAGTCCAGGGCCCTGGTCGCGCTGCGGCGCCATCTCGGCCTGCACGTGGCCGAGCGGGTGCAGTGTGTGCCGCAGGCTGAGGTGTTGGAGGCCTCGCGTCCGCTGGAGCTCCGCAGCGACGGTGGCGTGGCCTGCGCGTTCCTGCAAGGCACGGCCCTGATCTACCTGCGCACGCCCTCCGGTTTCACCGGCCTGTTGTGCGAGGCGGGCGACTGGGTGCTGCTGCCGGCGGGCATGCCACACGTGTTCGACGCCGGAGCTTCGCCCGACCTCAGCTTTCTGCGCCTGAGCGAAGGCACACGCGGCTGGTTCCCGCTGCACACGGGCAAGCCGCTGCCGCCGACGCTGCCCGGCATGGACGCCTTCATCGCGCAACTGCTGCACGCACTGGGCGAGGACATCGAGGGGCCGTGAGGCCAGAGCGCTTCAGGCGCCCGGGCGCTCAGCGCGTGGCCACGATGAACAGCCGGGGGAAGGGCAGCAGCACCGTGCCATTCGGCAACGCGGGATAGGCCTCGGTGACGGCCGCCAGATAACGCTCCAGGAAAGCGGCCTTTTCGGTCTCGTCCAGCGGCGCCATGAAGGGCCGCAGCGCCGATCCCTTGAACCACTCCACCACCGCCGCCGGCCCGCCGGCCAGGGGGTGAAAGTAGGTGGTGCGCCAGACGTCCACCGTGCTGCAGTGCGGCTGCAGCAGCTGGTAGTAAAACGCCGCTTCGTGCCGCGGCGGGTGGCGCACGCCGGCGATCTTGTGTGCCCAGGGGCCGCTGGCCGCGACCTCGCGCGCGAGCCGGTGCGCGGGCTCTTCCAGGTTGTCCGGCGTCTGCACGGCGAGGCTGCCGCCCTCGGCCAGTTGCGCCACCAGGCGCGGGTAGAGCGTGGCGTGGTCGGGCAGCCACTGCAGTGAGGCATTGGCCAGGATCACGTCACACGGCCGGGTGGCGTGCCATGTGGCGATGTCGGCCAGCTCAAAGGCCAGGCCGGGCAAACGCTGGCGCGCAGCGGCCACCATGTCGTCGGAGCTGTCCACACCGCTCACCTCGGCCTGCGGGTAACGCGCGGCCAGCACCTCGGTGGAGTTGCCCGGGCCGCAACCGAGGTCAACGGCGGTGCGTGTGGTCTGCGTGGGGATGGCGGCGACCAGATCTCGCACCGGGCGCGTGCGTTCCTGTTCAAACACCGAGTACGTGCGGGCTGACCATGTCATGGTGTGGTTTCTCCGGGGCTGTGACGGCGTTGATTGTGCGGGCGAGTGGTTTGCTGAGTGAGCCATCGGGGAACATCGCCGGTGCACCCTGCCATCACAAAAAAAGAAAGCCAGGGCCCGACCGTGGTCGAACCCTGGCTTGCGGTACTGCAGCCGCTCAGTGCTGGCGCGCCGAGCTCAGCTTGCGCACCACTGCGATGAAGCGGTCGACTTCTTCGCAGGTGTTGTAGAACGCGAGCGAAGGGCGCACCGTGGCCTCGACACCGAAGCGGCGCAGGATCGGCTGCGCGCAGTGGTGGCCGGAGCGCACCGCAATGCCTTCTTCGTTCAGCGCCTTGCCCACTTCTTCCGTGGTGTAGCCCTTCAGCACGAAGGACAACACGCTGGCTTTTTCTTGCGCGGTGCCGATCAGGCGCACACCGGGAATGGGCTTGAGGTGGTGCGTGGCGTAGGCCAGCAGGTCGTGCTCGTATTGCGCGATGTTCTCCAGGCCGATGCGCTGCACGTAGTCGATGGCGGCGCCCAGACCCACCGCGTCCGCGATGTTGCCGGTGCCGGCCTCGAACTTGTTCGGCGGCGGCTGGAACACGGTGCGCTCGAAGGTCACGTCGGCAATCATGTTGCCGCCGCCTTGCCAGGGAGGCATGTCGTCGAGCAGCGCGCGCTTGCCGTAGACCACGCCGATGCCGGTCGGGCCGAAGATCTTGTGGCCGGAGAAGACGAAGAAGTCGGCGTCGATGGCCTGCACGTCCACCCGCAGGTGGCTGACCGACTGCGCGCCGTCCACCAGCGCCTTCGCGCCGGCCCGGTGCGCCATTTCGACGATGGCCTTCACCGGCACCACCGTGCCCAGCGCGTTCGACACCTGCGTGACGGCGACGATCTTCGTGCGGCTGTTGAGCAGCTTTCGGTACTCGTCGAGTTGCACCTGACCGCTGTCGTCCACCGGGATCACGCGGATCACCGCGCCTTTTTCGGCCGCGAGCTGTTGCCAGGGCACGATGTTGGCGTGGTGCTCGAGGTGGGAGACGATGATCTCGTCACCCTGGCCCACGTTCTGCGCGCCCCAGGTCTTGGCCACCAGGTTGATTGCTTCGGTTGCGCCGCGCACGAAGATGATCTCGTCCACCGACGACGCGCCCAGAAAGTTGCGCACCTTCTCGCGCGCGCTCTCGTAGGCATCGGTCGCGCGCGCGGCCAGGGCGTGCGCGGCGCGGTGGATGTTCGAGTTCTCGTGCTCGTAGAAGTACGAGATGCGGTCGATCACCGATTGCGGCTTGTGCGTCGTGGCCGCGTTGTCGAACCACACCAACTGCCGGCCGTTCACGCGCTCCTGCAGGATGGGGAAATCGCGCCGCACGGCGTTGACGTCAAACGGAGGGTGGCGTGCGGCATCGGCCTGCGGCACCTGGGTGGCGAAACCCTGCGGCGCCTGCCGGTCCTGCGCGAAGTAGTAGGCGCTGGCGGGCGGGGCCGACACCGGCACGGCGCCGGGGCTGCCCGGCGTGGACGGCGTACCACTGTGGCGCGGCGGCGTGTTCAGCAGCTCACGCAGGGCGTCCGCACCCGGCAGGCCGAAAGACTGTGCGCTCAGGCGGTCGGTGCCCGGCGCAGGGCCGGCCTGTGGCACACCGAGTGCCTGGCCGCCGAAGCGGCTGTCCAGCGCGGGCGGCACGATGGCCGCGTTGTCCGGCAGGCCGTTGGGCGCGGTCGAGTGCGGCACCAGCGAAGGTGCGGACGCGCCCAATGAGAGCACGCTCTGTGGCGAGGTCGGCGTGAGGCCCGCACCGGGCACCAGCGTGCCGGGCAGTTGCGGGCCCTGCCCGAACGGCCCGAGCGAGCTGCCACCGGGCAACACGTTCACCGGGGCGGGCACGCCACCGAGTGCCGTGGTCGGCAGTGTGGGCGGCGAACCGGGCAGGGCGGCGAAGAACGCGCCCGCCAGCTGGTTCAGTGCGGCGAGGTCGGGAAACCCGGCGGGCGCTGCGGCGCCCGGCGCCTCACTTGTAGGTGTCTGGATAGTCATGGAACTTGCCCACTTCAACGTCTTCCAGCACCGCCAGCGCGTCTTCGGTCTGCACCGCCAGCGAGCAGTACAGCGAGATCAGGTACGAGGCGATGGCACTGCGGTTGATGCCCATGAAGCGCACCGACAGGCCCGGGCTCTGTTCACCCGCCAGACCGGGCTGGTAGAGGCCGACCACGCCCTGGCGCTTGTCGCCCACGCGCAGCAGGATGATCTTGGTCTTGCCATCGGCCACCGGCACCTTGTCGCTGGGAATCAGCGGGATGCCGCGCCAGGTCAGGAACTGGGAGCCGAACAGGCTCACGGTCGGCGGCGGCACGCCACGGCGCGTGCACTCACGGCCAAAGGCGGCGATGGCCAGCGGGTGGGTCAGGAAGAAGGCGGGTTCTTTCCACACCTTGGTGAGCAACTCGTCGAGGTCGTCGGGCGTGGGCGCGCCGGTGAGCGGGTAGACGATCTGGTCGGGGTGCACGCTGGCGAGCAGGCCGTAGTCGGCGTTGTTGATCAGCTCGCTTTCCTGCTTCTCCTTGATCGTCTCGATCGTCAGGCGCAGCTGTTCCTTGATCTGGTCGTGCGGGCTGCTGTACAGGTCGGACACGCGGGTGTGCACGTCCAGCACGGTGGACACCGCGTTCAGGAAGTACTCGCGCGGGGCTTCTTCGTAGTCCACGAAGGTGGAGGGCAGTTCGCTCTCGTCGCGTTTGGCGCACAGCACTTCCACGTCTTGCGGGTTCTTCACCTTGTTCAGGCGGTAGATGCCGGCTTCCACCGGCTGCCATTGCAGCAGGTGGGTCAGCCAGCGCGGGCTGATGGTGGACAGCACGGGTGCGGTCTTGGTGGCGTTCGCCAGTTGCCGTGCGGCGTTGTCGCTCAGCGCAAGCTGAGAGGGGGTGTGGTCAGACATGAAGACTCCGGAACAGGGATGGGTTGAAAACGAGAGGCAAAGGAAACCCGGCGCGTGCGCTGCGAGCGACGCGAAAAAAGGGATGGGTGAAGGGGTGGGGCGGGGTGCGGCGGTCGATCAGGGGTTGGTGTTGACCTCCCTGGATCGAGCCTGGCTCAGGTTGGCGCCGGGTGCCACGTCGTGCGTGACCCAGAGGTTGCCGCCGATGGTGGCGCCGCGCCCGATGGTCACGCGCCCGAGCACGGTGGCACCGGCGTAGATCACCACGTCGTCTTCCACCAGCGGATGCCGCGCCAGCCCCTTGCTGAGGTGGCCGTTCTCGTCGGTGGGGAAACGTTTGGCACCGAGCGTGACGGCCTGGTACACGCGCACGCGCTGGCCGATCACCGCGGTCTCGCCGATCACCACGCCGGTGCCGTGGTCGATGAAGAAGCCCGCGCCGATGGAGGCGCCCGGGTGGATGTCGATGCCGGTCGCGCCGTGTGCCAGCTCGGCCACGATGCGCGCGAGCAGCGGCGCACCCAGTTCGTACAGGCGGTGCGCCACGCGGTGGTGGATCATGGCCTGGATGCCGGGGTAGCAGAGCAGCACCTCGTCCACACTGCGCGCGGCGGGGTCGCCTTCGAAGGCCGCCACCACGTCGCTGTCGAGCAACTCGCGGATGGCGGGCAGGCTGTGCGCGAAGTCGCGCACCAGGGTGCGTGCCTGTTGTTCGATGGCCGCTTCGTCGGCGGCACCGGTGTGGCGCTGCTGGTGCCGCAGCTCCAGCCGCACCTGGCCGAACAGGGCGTGCAGCGCGGCGTCGAGCGTGTGGCCGATGTAGAAGTCTTCGCTCTCCTGGCGCAAGTCCAGCGGGCCCAGGCGCATGGGAAACAGCGCGCCACGCAGGCCGTCCACGATGGCCGACAGCGCATCGCGCGACGGCAGCTCGCGCCCACCGGGTTCGCGCGAGCGTTTCTGCGCGATGCGCCAGCGCTGGCGCACATCGGCCAGGCCGCGCACCACCTGTTGCAGGTCAAACAGCGAGGCGCGGGGCTCGCCGGTTCGTTCCAGGGAATCGGACATGGCGGGCTCGTCAATCTTGTTGCCACGGCAGTCCGTGGAAGCGCCAGCCGTCCTGGTCGCCGCGGTGGTGGTGTGCGTCGATCTCGCCCTCAAAACCTTCGAGCACGTTGAACACCTGCGTGAAGCCGGCCGCGGCCGCCGCTTCGGCCGCCAGGGCCGAGCGCTTGCCGCTGCGGCACAGCAGCAGGATGCGCGCGTCCTTGCCGGTCTTGGCTTCAAGCTCGCGCACGAAACGCGGGTTGCGGGTGAGGCTGGTGCCGGTGGCCCAGGGCACGTGGATGCTGTCGGGCACATGGCCGACGAACTTGCGCTCCTCGGCGCTGCGCACGTCCACCAGCCTGGCGTCGCCGGCTGCAAACAGGGACCACGCCAGCTGGGGTGGCACGCTGCCGGCGTATTTCTGCCCGGCGGCGCGTGCGGCCTGTTCAATGCCCGCCAGGGCGTCGAGCGAGGCGGGGGATTCGGTGGCGACCGTCATCTGGATAAACCTTTCGTGTGTGAAGCCCGCGCCGGTTGCGCCGGGCATGCAAAGCACTCTAAAAGCGCTTCCTCCACACACAAACCATTGTTTATTTGTTTCTTCATTACGAACTCATCCGTGGGCGCACCATCACGAGTCCAAAAAAAAACCGGCCGATGCAATCCTCCCCCCCAGGAGACAACCAGGGTTCTCAACATGCCCCCGCATCGGCCGGACCAGTCCGTTTTTTTCAAACACTGGTGCACCGATGCTAGGCACCGCGCCACACGGCGGCAACGAAGCAGAACGGCTATGGATATGCGCTTTGTTTCGTTGGCGCATCGCGTGCCCGCTTCTAAATTGCGTGCTTCCATCCAACCGTAAGCACACCTTCATGGGCAACAAACAACTGCGCCTCGGCGCCTTCATCATGGCCACCGGCCACCACGTGGCGGCCTGGCGGCACCCGGGTTCGCAGATCGACTCGGGCACCAACATCGACCACTACATCGAGGTCGCGCAGACCGCCGAACGCGGCCTGTTCGACCAGGTCTTCGTGGCCGACAGCCCGGGCATCTGGGGCACGGGCGACGACGAGTCGTTCAGCCGCCAGGGCCGCATCTCGCACTTCGAGCCGGTCACGCTGTGGGCCGCGCTGTCGGCGGTGACAAAACACATCGGCTTCGTCGCCACCGCCTCCACCACCTACGAAGACCCCTACCTGCTGGCGCGCAAGTTCGCCTCGCTCGACCACATCAGCAAGGGGCGTGCGGCCTGGAACGTGGTGACCACCAGCAACGACAGCGTGCACGGCAACTTCGGCCTCGACGCGCACCCCTCGCCGGGCGAGCGCTACGCCAAGGCGACCGAGTTCGTCGACGTGGTCAAAGGCCTGTGGGACAGCTTCGACGACGACGCCTTCGTGCGCGACCGCGAGAGCGGCGTGTATTTCCACCCGTCGAAGCTGCACGAGCTCAACCACATCGGCAAATACCTGAAGGTGAAGGGGCCGCTGAACCTGGAGCGTTCGCGCCAGGGCCACCCGGTGATCGTGCAGGCCGGTTCGTCGGAAGACGGCAAGGAGCTGGCGGCCGCCACCGCCGAGGCGATCTTCACCGCCTGGACCAGCCTGGGCGAGGCGCAGGCTTTCTACAAGGACGTGAAGGACCGCATGGCCAAATACGGCCGCCGCCCCGAGCAACTGCTGGTGCTGCCCGGCATCTCGCCGGTGATCGGCCGCACGGAAGAAGAAGCGCAGGCCAAGTGGGCCGAGCTGCAGGCGCTGATCCACCCCTCGGTGGGCCTGAGCACCCTGGTGCCGTACTGGCCCGACGAAGACCTGCACCGCTGGAACCTGGATGCGCCGCCGCCGTACTACCCCGAGCCGCCCAAGGGCATCAACAGCCGCGCGCACGTGGTGATCGAACTGGCGCGGCGCGAGCGCTTCACGGTGCGCCAGTTGTACGAGTACCTGGCCGGCGCGCGCGGGCACTGGGTGGTAATCGGCACGCCGCAGACGATTGCCGACCGCATGCAGGAGTGGTTTGAAAACGGTGCTGCCGACGGCTTCAACGTGATGCCGCCGGTGCTGCCGGCTTCGCTCAACGAGTTTGTTGATCTGGTGGTTCCCGAGCTGCAACGGCGTGGCCTGTTCCGCACCGCCTACGAGGGCACGACGCTGCGCGAGAACCTCGGGCTGGAGCGCCCGGTCAGCCGCCACGCCAGCGGCGCGCGGCTCGCTGCCTGAACGCCTGGGCGTCTGGGCGTCTGGGCGCGCTGGGTGTCAGGGCTCCAGATGCGGCTGCATCAGGGCCTCGAACCAGTCGACAAAGGCGGCCAGTCGCCGTGAACGCTGTTTGCGGTGCGGGTAGATCAGCGACACCGGCATGCTGGCGGCACGAAACCCCGGCATGACCTCGACCAGTTGCCCGCGGTCCAGCAGGTGCTGCACGTCGAAGCGGGGAATCTGGATCAGGCCCATGCCGGCGGCGCAGCAGGCGATGTAGCTCTCTGCGTTGTTGACCAGCACACGGCTGGGCATCAGGAACGCATTGGCCTGGCCGGCGGCTGCCGGTTGTTCCCAGGGCAGCTCCCGGCCGGTGGAGGGCGAGGCATAACCCACCGCCCAGTGCCGTTGCGCCAGCCCGTCCGGGTGCACGGGCACGCCGTGTTCCTTCAGGTAGTCGGGGCTGGCGCAGTTGATCAGCGCCACGTGCCCGAGCGGGCGCAGGATCATGCTGCTGTCATGCAGGTTGCCGAAGCGCACTGCGCAATCCACACCGTCTTGCACCAGGTCGATGGTGCGGTCGGAGGAGCCGAGCGACACCTGCAGGCGTGGAAAACGGCGCAGAAAACCCGGCAGGGCCGGTGCCACCAGGCGCCGGGCAATGCGGCTGGGCATGTCCACCTTGAGGCGGCCCGACACCTTGCGCTGGCTGGTGAGGAACAGTTGCTCGATGTCTTCGGCGTCGGCCAGCAAGGCGCGCACGCGTTCCAGCAGTTGCAGGCCGTCGGCGGTGGGCTGCACCTGGCGGGTGGTGCGGTGCAGCAGGCGCGTGCCCAGGCTGGATTCGAGCTGCTGGATGGCGGCCGATACCGAGGCGCGTGGCAGGTCCAGCGCGTGTGCAGCCTTGATGAAGCTGTGCATCTCGGCCACCTGAACGAACACCCGGTACTGGTCGATCTTGTCCATGGGCGGAATTTAGCCCATGGCTTGCGTTCCCGGTATCAGGCGCGGCTGAGTTGCCAGACGGCCACGCCGGCCGCAATGGCCGGCACGGCGAACACCAGCAGCAGAATGGGCAGTTCCTCCCGCACGGTGTAGCCCGCGTGCGCCACGCCCACCCACAGGTTGGCTGCCGCCACCAGCAACCAGACGGGCACGAACACCTTGCCCGCCAGCGCCACGCCCGCTGCGCTCGCGCCCCACAGCCAGCCGAACATGAGGAACACGGCCAGCAGGAGCAGGCCGGCGACGATCACCAGGGCCATGTGCATCGCGCAGCCCTCACTTGGTGGTGTAGCCGCCGTTGATGAGGATGGTCTGGCCGGTGATCCACCAGCCGTCGCTCACCAGGTGGCGGATGAAGGGCACCACATCCTCGATGTCGGTCAGGCCGGTCTTGGAGCTGGGCGAGAGTGCGGCCGCGCTCTTGTGGTACGCCTGGGCGTCGGTGCTTTCCTGGCCGTAGAAGAAGGGCGTGTCCATCGGACCCGGGCCGACGGCGGTCACCGAGATGCCGCGCGCGCCGAACTCCTTGGCCGCGGCACGCGTGTAGTGCTCCACCGGCGCCTTGGTGCCGGCGTAGGCGGCGTAGAAGGGCGTGAAGGCGCCGAGCAGTGAGGTCACCAGCGTGCAGACCTTGCCGTTGTCGTTGACGTGTTTGCCCGCTTCCTTGATGAAGAAGAAGGCCGACTTGGCGTTCACGTTCGTCATCTCGTCGTACTCGGCTTCGCTGATGTCGGCCATCGGCTTCTTGAGCACCTTGCCCACGGTGTTGATGGCGATGTCGGGCCGGCCCACGAGGGCGATGGTGTCGTTGAACAGGCGCTCGACCGCGCCGGCGGTGGTGAGGTCGGCCTGGATGGCCGCGGCCTGCGCACCAGCGGCCTTGACGGCGGCCACGGTGGCGTCGGCGTCGGCTTTGGTGGCCGCGCTGTTGTAGTGGATGGCCACGGCCTTGGCGCCGTGTTGGGCGAAGTCCCGGGCCAGCAGGCCGCCCAGGTTCTTGGCACCGCCGGCGATGAGCACCACTTTGCCCTTGATGGAATGGTCTGCCATGTGTTTCTCTCTGAATGTGATGGAAGGAGCAGCCAGTCTAGGCAGCGGCACACGCGCGGTCAGCCCTCGCGGGCGGGATTCATTGTTCAGAAAATGCCATCCAATGCGCCTTCGCCACCACCGCCGCCGTGCGGTGCGGCGCCCTCACAGCGCCTGCAGGAAAACGAGCAGTGCCGCGATGTCTTCGGCCTTCAAATGCAGCGGCTGCAGGTGCGGCGAGACCTGTGTGGCGCAGCGGTACAGCGGGTGTTCGCGCACGCCGGCGCGGCTGTTGCGCGGGTCGCCGCCGCCGCGCTGGTAGAGCTGGAGCACACCGGCCAGGGAATCGAACAGGCCGTGGTGCATGTAGGGCGCGGTGCGCGCCACCTGGCGCAGGCTGGGGGTGCGGAAGCGCCCCACGTCCTCGCACTGCCCGCTGACGGCGTAGCGCCCCAGGTCTTGCGAGGGTTCGCCGAAAAAGGCGATGCCCAGGTTGTGGAAGCGGCCGTCGCTGAACGTCGGGCCGAAGTGGCAGTTGGCACAACGTGCCTGGGTGCGGAACAGGTGCAGGCCACGCACCGCCTGGTCGCTGAGGGCGCGGTGGTCGCCCTGCACGAAACGGTCGAAGCGGCTGCGTGTGTGCAGCGTGCGCTGGAACGCCGCCAGGGCTTCGCCCAGCCGCGCGGGTGAGGCGTTGGCGCCGCGTGCGAGCGTGGCGTATTCGGGTGCCTGCGAGATGCGCGTCCACACCGCCGCCAGCGAGGGGTTGCCCATCTCGCGCGGGTCGGTCAGCGGGCGCAGCGATTGCGAGGCCAGCGAGCCGCTGGCGCCGTCCCAGGCCCAGTGCGGGCGGCTGGCCACGTCCTGCAAGCCGGGTGGGTTGCGCCGGCCGGCCTGGCCTGCCACGCCGGTGGCCGTGGGGCCGTGCACGGTCCAGCCCTGGTCGGGGCGGTGGCAGCTGGCGCAGGACACGCGGCCATCGGCCGAGAGGCGCGGGTCGAAGAAGAGTTGTCGGCCCAACCGTGCCAGTTGGGCTTCGTGTGCCGTGGCGGGCGCGGGTGCGGCGGCCAGCGCGCCCAGCTCCACGAAGGCCACGCCCGGGTCCGTGGTGGCGGCGGGCCATTCGGCCGGTGGCCGCTCGTAGGCCTGGCGCAGTGCCTGGTCGGTATGGGCTGTCTGCGGTGTGGCAAGCGCGGCCGCGCCACACAGCGTCAGCGCCAGCGCGAGCAGCCGCATGGGTTGCCTCAATGGCAATCCGGGCCGGTCTGGTCGAAGTAGACCTCGAAGGCCACGTTGGAGGCCCAGGTCTGGCGCCGCTGCGCCCAGTGCGTGGCGCTGCCGATCTCGCGCACGGCGGCCTGCAAGGGCGTCGCAAGATCTGCGCGCGCTTCGGGCAGCCAGGCCTGCAGGGCCGTGGCTTCGGTGGCGGGCAGGGTGGCGGAGAACTTGGCCCACTCCTTCTGCGCCAGCAAGGTCTCGAGTTGCGAGCGGTCGAGCAGTGCCGCCGCGCACTCGCCGGTGCGCACGTGCAGCAGCGCCTGCGCGGGTGCGTCGAACACCTTGAGTTGGCCCTTCACCTGGCGCGCCTGTGCTTGTGCGCCCAGGTTGTCGGCCGAGGTGCAGAGCAGTTGCCCCGCGAGCTGGTCCCAGCGGCGCACCTTCGTGTCAGCGCGCATGGCCACGCTCACGCCCGAGCGGTAGCCGGTGTCGATGGCGCGCAGGCCGGGTTCGGCGGTGGCGCTTTTGCTGGCGCGTGCCAGCACCAGGTCCACCTCGCCATGGCGCAAGGCTTGGGCCTGGGTTTCGTGTGGCAGCGTCACCAGGCGCACCGGCACGCCCAGGTGGCGCGCCAGCTCCTGCGCGTACACGGCTTCGAAGCCGCCGTTGGTGTAGTCGCGCTCGCCGGTGCTCACCGGCAGGGTGGCGGGCGCCACGCCGATGCGCAGTTCACCGAGGGCCAGCGGCGCGGCCGTGGCAGCGCGCGACTGCATCGTCACGAACACCGCGGCGCACAACGCGCCGATGCCCAGCGCGGTCAGGAGCAGGGTCTTGCGCAGCGCGCGTTCGGTTGGGGCGGGGGCAGGGCGCATGGCAGGCATCGGGTGGTGATGGGGGCGGTGGCGGGGGCGAACAAGCCGCTGATTCTGGGCGGCGATGCGCAGCGCCGTGGCGCGAAATGCGCATATGCATCTGCGCGATTTGGGGCTGCATATGGGGCGCCGAATTCCTTCGTTGGTGCGGGCCGCATCCGGTTCAAGAATCGGCGCGTTCCGCTTCATCCACAACACCGTCGTCAAACCCTGGAGAACCCGATGACCACTTTCATTCCCACCCCAACCCGCACACGAAAACGCCTGCATGCCCTCGGCGCGGCGGCTGCCATCGTGGCCGGCCTGCTGGCGCAACCTGGCATGGCCGCCGCCGAAGTGCTGCCCGCGATCAACCTGCAGCTCACGCCCTGGACGGTGATCGCGCGTGAAAAAGGCATCTTCAAGGAAGAGTTCAACAAGGTCGGCACCAAGGAAGTGAACCTCATCGCTTCGGGTGGTGCGGAGCTGGTCGGCGCCGAAACCGGTGCGCTCAGCAAGGGCGCGATCTCGATCGCGCAGCGCATGATCTACCCGGCCACGGTGCACCGCGCCAACGGCCTGGACGGCGTGATCATCTGGGCCTCTGAAACCTCCAACCGCTACCGCGCGCCTGTGCTGGCCGCGGTGTCGAACAAGTCGGTGAACACGCTGGCCGACCTGGACGGCAAGAAGTTCGGCAGCAGCCGCATCAGCTGCTACTGGTCGGCCCCCACCGAGGCGCTGAATTCGGTCGGCCTGCCGCTGGACACGCGCCAGACCAAGGGCCGGGTGCGTTACGAGTCGATCGACAACCCCACCGTGGCCATTGCCGCGGTGCTCTCGGGTGCGCTCGATGCCACCACCACCCACCTGGCCGCCGGCAACGCCACCGGCGCCTGGCTCACGGGCAAGCTCAAGGTGATCGGCCACGTGCCGGACGACGGCGTGTACGTGAACCACGCGGGCCGCGTGACGTATTTCGCCAAGCGCGAGTTCGTCAACAAGTACCCCGAGGCGGTGCAGGCCTTCCTGGCCTCGCGCGAACGCGCCATGGCCTGGACGCTGGACAACGTGGACGAGGCCGCCAAGATCGTCGCTCGCGAAACGCGGGTGCCGGTGGAAGTGGCCAAGTTCCAGATCACCCACCTGGGCCAATGGGAGTTCATGGCCGGTGAGCCCAACGCCGCGCGCGCCCGCAACTCGATCAAGACCTTCATCAGCTACTACACGAAGCAGGGCGACGACATCCTGGGTGAACGCAGCCTGACCGACGCGCAGGTGGACGCCTTCGTGGACGGCCGCTTCTTCGCCGGTGGCTCGCACTCGATCTACCGCTGAGCGCCCATGCCCTCCGCGCTGGCCGGCGCGGTCCACGGACCGCCCGGCCGGTTGTTTCCTCTTTGTCTCTCACGCTGTCTCTCACGCCCGCCATGAACACCCTGACGCACAACCTGCCCGCGGCGACCGCCCCCGAGTCCGACGCGCCCACTTTCACCGCCACGCTCCGGCAATGGCTGGTGCCCAGCCGCGCCATCGGCTTCCTGTTGCCGGCCGGCGTGTTGGCGCTGTGGCAGACGGCGGCCAGCCTCGCGTGGATCGACCCCGTGTTCCTGCCCGCGCCGATCAAGGTGGTCGAGGCCTTCTTCAAGATGCTGACCGAGCAGCGGCTGCTGACCGACTTCGGCGTCAGCCTGGCGCTGGTCTCGCAAGGCTTCCTCTACGGAGCCACCGCGGCGGTGGTGCTGGGCGTGGCCGCTGGCCTGTCGCGGCGGTTCGAGCAGTTTCTCTCGCCCACCTTCGACACCATCCGCCACATCCCCGGCATTGCCTGGTTTCCGCTGATCGTGTTGTGGCTGGGCCTGGGTGCACCGGCCAAGATCCTGGTGATCGCCAAGACGGTGTTTTTTCCGGTCTTCCTCAACACGCTGCAAGGCATTCGCAGCGTGGACAAGAGCTACATCGAACTCGCCGACGTGCTGACGCTCACGCGCTGGCAGCTGGTGCGCAAGATCATCCTGCCGGCGGCCACGCCGACCATCATGGTCTCGCTGCGTTACGCGGCCGGCCTGGCCTGGGCGCTGGTGGTGGTGGCCGAGGGCCTGAGCGGGCTCGAAGGCCTGGGCTTCCTGATCTTCCGCGCCCAGGGCCTGCTGCTGACCGACCAGTTGCTGGTCTGCATGGTGATCATTGGCCTGGTGGGCTTCGGCATCGACCGCCTGATGTACCACGCCCAGCGCCGCGTGCTGCGCTGGAAACAAGGCTATGAGGGCTAGACAGACCCACCCCCGCGCCACGCCTGCGGCGTGTCACCCCCTCAAAGGGGGCGACACCCGTGAACGGGCCGAGCCCGATCCACGGTGTCTGCTGGACCAGGCACTTCGCTTCGATCAAATCTTTTAGGAGCCCCACCATGGCTGAACCCGGTCGCCTTGAAGTCAAGGCCGTTTCCAAGAGCTATTCCGTGCCGGGCCGTGCGCGCCTGGATGCGCTGGTCAACGCCAGCTTCGACGTTGCACCCGGCGCCTTCGTCTCGCTGGTCGGCCCGAGCGGCTGCGGCAAGTCCACGCTGCTGCGGCTGATCGTCGGCCTGGACAAGGACTACGAGGGCGACATCCTGCTGCACGGCGAACGCATTGCCGGCACCAGCCTCACGCGCGGCATCGTGTTCCAGGACCACCGCCTGCTGCCCTGGCTGACGCTGGAGCAGAACATCGGCCTGGCCCTGGCCAATGCCGACTGGTCGCCCGAGCGCAAGGCCCAGACCATCCGCGAGCACATCGCGCTGGTGGGCCTGCAGGGCTTCGAGAAGGCCTACCCGCACGAGCTCTCGGGCGGCATGGCGCAGCGCGGCGCGATTGCGCGTGGCCTGGTGGGCCAGCCCGAGATCCTGCTGCTGGACGAACCGCTGGGCGCGCTCGATGCGCTCACCCGCGTGCGCCTGCAGGAAGAGTTGCAACGCATCTGGCGCGTTGAAGGCGTGACCATGATTCTGGTGACGCACGATGTGGACGAGGCCATCTTCCTGAGCGACACCGTGGTGGTGATGAACGCCAACCCGGGCCGCATCGTCAAGCAGATCCGCGTGGATTTGCCACCCGGCCCGCGCGACCGCGTGAGCACCGGGTTCGCCGCGCTCAAGCGCGAGATCCTGGAGGCCATGGGCGAGACCGTGGCACAACACCCGGCAGCGCCCGCGCTGCCGGTGGAGGCCTGAGCGTGCTCTGGCACCGCGCCGCGCTGGCGCTGGCCCTGTGCTCCGCTCATATGGTGCTGGGTGCGGCGAGTGCGCCGCCGTCGTCCGATCTGCCCGACCTGTCGGCGGTGCGCGCCCAGGTGTACGCGGGGCAGTACGAGAAGGCGGTGCAGCGGCTCACCGAGCTGTCGCGCACGGTGGAGCACGCCGAGGTCTACAACCTGCTGGGCTACAGCCTGCGCCAGCTCAAGCGCTACGACGAAGCCGGGCGCTGGTACGAGCAGGCCTTGTTGTACGACCCCGAGCACCGCCCCGCGCTGGAGTACCAGGGTGAGCTGTTCCTGGCCCTGGGCCAGGTGGACAAGGCGCGCAAGAACCTGCGTTATCTGGAGCTGCTGTGCACCGCCAGGCCGTGTGCGGAGTACGAGTTGCTGAAGAAGGCCATTGCCGCGCCGAAAACCGCCAGCAGCGCTGCGCGCTGAGGGCGGCCCGGCACGCCTGCCGCCCGGGGTGCGGCAGTGCGGGCAATCGCGGGGTTCAACGCGCGGGCGCACTGGCCGGTGCCTCGGGGAAGGCGGTGGCAAACGGTGCGGTGGCCCAGACCACCTTGCCGCCCACCATGGTCAACAGCACACCGGTGAAGGCCATTTCCGTTTCGGGCGCCGTCATGAAGTTGCGGTCGAGCACGATGAGGTCGGCCCACTTGCCCTGTTCGATGGAGCCGGCCTTGGCGTCCAGGCGCAGCTGGTAGGCCGAGTTGGCGGTAATGGCACGCAGGACATCGGCACGGGACAGCAGGGGGTCTGAATTGAGCCGCCCGGCGTAGGCCGGCCCGAAGCTGGCGGGGTGGTTCGGGTCGCTGCTGCGGGTGACGCCGACGCGCAGGTTGTAGAAGTAGCCCATCGGGTCCACAGGCCAGTCACTGCCGTAGGCGATGCGTGCGCCGGCCCCCATCAGGCTGCCTTCCGGCTCCATGCGTTCGAAGCGGGTCGGGCCGAGCTGTTGCTGCACGGCGTCCACCGAGTAGGGTGCGCGCTGCGCCCACTGGAACTGCATGTTGGCCACCACGTTGGCGGCCTTGAAGCGGCCGTAGTCCTGCGGGTCAACCAGTTCAACGTGGGCGATGCTCGGCCGCCAGTCGGCCGGCGCACCTTGAGCGCGTGCGTTCTCTGCCGCGTTCAAACCCATGCGCACCGTGGCGTCGCCAATCGCGTGCAGGTGGGTGTCGAAGCCGGCCTTCGCCGCCTCCAGCGTGACGGCATTGAGCACGGGCTGGCTGTAGTACACCTCGCCGTACTGCGTGCCAGGCGTCCAGACGGGCGCCTGCGGCGTGCCGGTGTTGACGTTGTAGGGTTCGAGCAGGCGCGCCGTCTGCGCCGGTGCCTGCAGCACACCGTCCGCCGGGAACTTCACGTGCCGCACTTCCACCACCGGCGTGGCCGAGTTCGCCGGCTGGCCGTAGCGCTGCGCGACCGCCTTGACGCCGGCCACCGCGCCGGCCGGGTCTGCGGCGGCGGCGCCCGGGTCGATCAACATTGCGAACTCGGCGCGTGCGGTCAGCTCGCCGGATCTGGACAAGGTGGAGAACGCCTTGACTTCGTTTTCGTCGCTCAGCGCCGCCATGAAACCGGTGACGCCGTTGCGCCGGAACAGGTCCAGTGCGATGCGCGCGTGCTTCAGGCGTTCCTCGTCCGTCAGGGGCGGCAATCTGGATTCCACCAGCAGTGAAGCACCGTCTTCCAGCAGGCCGTTCGGTTCACCGTTCGCATCGTGGCCGATGCGGCCCCCGGCCGGGTCCGGTGTGGTGGCCGTGATCTGAGCGATCTGCAGCGCCCGCGTGTTGACCAGCAAGCTGTGGTGGTCGATTGACGAAACCATGATCGGCCGCGGCGTGTTCAGCGCGTCCAGATCAAGGCGGGTGGGGTCGCGGTCGGCGGTGTTCATGGCCTGGCGGTCCCAGTTGACGACTTCGAGCCAGGTGTCGGCGGATGCGTTGGTGCTGGCGCTCAGGCAGGCTTGCAGCCGCGCCTGCATCTGGGCAATCGTCAGCGGCTGGAACTCCAGGCTGCACTTGAGCGTGGAGGCCGCGCCGGAGAGAGGGTGCACATGGCCGTCGATCATGCCGGGCATGACCATGCGGCCCTCCAGGTCGACGATGCGGGTCTTGTGGCCCAGGTGTACTGCAGCGCCCTCGTTGCTGCCGACGTAAACGATGTGGCCGTCGCGCACGGCCACGGCCTGGGCCACGCGGTCCTGGCCGTCGACGGTGTAGACGTAGCCGTTGCGCAGCACCACGTCGGCCGCCGGCGCGCCATGGCCGCCGCCGCCACAACTGGCGAGCACGACCATCGCGCTCAGCCCCAGCAGGGCGATGGCGCCGAGCCGTTCATGGGTGGTGCTGTGGCGGACAGCGGCGAGTAAGGAAGGCAGCATGGGGAGTCCTTGGGTTGTGATGAGGTGTACCCAGGCAGTCGAGGCCGTGGGCGGCGGCGTGGCCGGCCGGTGCAGAATGGGCCGCGGCTGTCACGCCGCCAGACTAGGGGAAGTTCAAGGGGGTCGGATTGCGCAAGATGTCGAGTTCACTTGCACGGCGTGCCAGCTTCGGCGGGCCCGCGCAGCGCTTGCTCACGCAAGGCATTGGCGAAGCGGAGTTGCGGCTCTTGCGCGCGTTCCTCGCCGCCGTCGAGGCCGGCGGCCTGTCCGCCGCGGCGGTGGAGCTGCAGATCGACCTCTCCACCGTGAGCCGGCAGTTCCGCGAACTGGAGGCCTGGCTCGGTGTGCCACTGGCGCGGCGCGGGCGCAGCGGTTTCAGCCTCACCCCGGCGGGCGAACAGCTGCATGTGCTGACCCGCGAATGGTTTGGCACCACGTCCGACTTTGCCGACAACCTGACGGCACTGGGCGCCGCGAGCAGGCCCTTGCTGCGGCTTGGCGTGGTGGACGCACTCGTCACCGCCCAGGGCTGCGCGGGGGCTGGGCATGTGCCCCGTCTGCTGGCACGGCTGATCGATGCCGAGCCCGGTGTGCGCCTGAACCTGCGCACGATGCGGCCGGTTGACATCGAACGCGAGGTGCTGGCCGGCAGCCTGGACGGCGGCATTCTCGCCGCGCGGCCACCCGCCGCGGGGCTGGCCCAGTACCGGCTCTATTCAGAGCGCAGCAGCCTGTACGTGGCGCCCGGGCATCCCTGTCACGCCGATCCGGAGCGTGAGCTGGATGAGGACGGTTTTCGCCAGCTCGCCCTGGTCACCGACCCATACTTCGACTCGATACCGCTGCCCGGCCTGGCAACGCTGTTCGCCGCCAACGCCCGCATCCGCGCCGACAGCATCGAGGGTGTGGCCTTGCTCGTCTCCACCGGGCGGTTCGCGGGTTACCTGCCCGACCACGTGGTGCAGGAGACGCGGGCATTGAGTGCGCTGCGTTCGGTGTGCCCGGGCCGGGTGTCGTACCAGCAGGACATCGTGCTGACCTGCCACGCCGGCAATGTGGCCCCGCTCATCCGGTGCCTGATCCGATGGATCGAGGATCTGGCGCCTGGCGCTGACACTGACGGGGCCGACGCACCCGCGAACGAAACCTAGGCGGCGCTCAGCGAAGCGGCCTGGTCGGCAAGACCCGGCAGCGGTGCCCGCTCACCGAGAAAACGCAACACATCCGGCAGCATGCGATGGATCTGCGCCGCGATGAACATGGCCCCGCCCGGGTCGCCGAAAGTGCCCAGGGTCGGCGGGCCGATCAGGCGGATGCGCGACAGGGCCTCGCCCTGGGCATTGATCACCCGGCAGTGCGGATCCACCGCGTAACCGATGCCGCAGGCGTCGGCGCGCAGGGTGCCCTGGTCCACCAGGGCTTTCAGCAAGGGGTTGCCGGCGGTGCGTGCGGTGGCGTCGAGGCCGGTGCAGTTGACCACCACGTCGAAACTGTCGGTGATCGGCGTGCCGCCACCCGCGGGTTGCAGCAAGGCCTCGATGCGGTGGGCGTGGGACGGCGCGGCCAGTGAGCGCAGACGCGCGGCGATGTGCACCACACGGCCGGTGGCCAGTGCCTCGCGGTTGATGGCTTCCGTTTGTGGTGGCGAGCGGAAGCGGTGCACGTCGTACCAGGGGCGCAGCACGCGCAGGAAGCGGCGTTGCTGTGCGGCCGGCAGCGTGGGCCAGAGTTGCCAGACCGAATCGCGCAGTTCGTCAAAGGGCAGGTTCCAGGTCTCGCCGCGCGCCACGCTGGCGCGGATCTGGGCGCGCAGCGTGCGCACCCAGGTGCGCAGCTCGGGCTGCACGCCGGTGAGGAAGGCCGGGGCGGGGGCCAGCAGGCGGTCCAGGTTCTGGCGGCCCACCGGAGGCTCGACCGGGCCGCTGGCTTGTGGTTGCGCACGCGGACGCAGGCCGCGCCGCGAGACCACGGTGATGCCGCCGGTGTGGCCCTGGCGTTGCAGGGTGGAGACCACGTCGAGCGAAGTGAGGCCGCTGCCGATGATGAGCACGCGCGCGTCGCGCGGGATGCCGAGCAGGCGCGCCGTCACCAGCGGGTTCTCGATCACGCCGGGATGTTGTGCCAGCGCCGGGTCCAGCGGCGCCTGCAGGCGCGGCTCGGCGTTGCCGGTGGCCAGCAGCAGCAGGTCGGCGGTCAGCGTCTGGCCGCGTTCGGTGACGGTGTTCACGGTATCGCCGACCTGGGTGGCGTGCAGCGCACGGTCTTGCAGGGTGCGGATGGTGGAGCCGGTGGCGGCCCCGCTGGCGTGGCTGTGCACCATGTATTCCAGGTAGGCGCCGAACACGGCGCGGCGCACGAAGGCCGAGCCGCTGGGCTGCATGGCCTCCGGGTCGGCTTCAAACACACCGCGTGCCTGGCACCAGTGCGTGAAATGTTCGCCGTCCACCGGGTCCACGGCGTGCGCCCAGGTTGGGGCGTTGAGGCGGTGGTCGGGATCGTGGGTGGCGTAGGCCAGGCCGGGGCCAACGCGGTCGCGCGATTCGATCAGCGTGATCGCCAGCGGCACCGGGCTGTGGCGCACCAGTTGCACGGCGGCGCTGACGCCGGAGAAGCCCCCGCCGACGATGGTGACGCGGCGTGGGGTGGAAGGAGCGGTTTCGGACGACACAAGATTCCTGTGGAACGCCTCAGGGGCAATGCAATGCGGATGCGGTACGGCGTGGGACGGTCAGCGGGTCACGCCCCAGCGCCGCACGGTGAGTTTTTCGACCGTCTGGAACACCACGTTTTCGACCAGCAGGCCGATCAGGATGACCATCACCAGGCCGGCGAACACCTTGTCGGTGTAGAGCTCGTTGCGGTTCTGGAAGATATACCAGCCCAGCCCGCCCTTGCCGGAGGACACGCCGAACACCAGCTCGGCGGCGATCAGGGTGCGCCAGGCGAAGGCCCAGCCGATCTTCAGGCCGGAGAGGATGGCCGGCAGGGCCGAGGGCACCAGGATCAGCAGCACGTAGCGCACGCCACGCAGGCCGTAGTTGCGCCCGGCCATGCGCAGGGTTTCGGGCACCGCCTGGAAGCCAGAGAAGGTGGCCAGGGCCAGCGGCCACAGCACCGAATGCACCAGCACGAACACCAGGCTGCCGGTGCCGAGACCGAACCACAGCAGGGCCAGTGGCAGCAGCGCGATGGCCGGCAGCGGGTTGAACATGGAGGTGAGCGTGGCCAACAGGTCGCGCCCGATCTGGGTCGACACCGCCAGCGTGGTCAGCACGAAGGCCGCCAGGATGCCGAGCAGGTAACCCTGCAGCAGCACCACCAGCGATGCGCGCGCGCGGAGCAGCAGCTCGCCGTCGAGCAGGCCGTTGACGAAGGCGTTGGCGGTCTGCAGGAAGGTCGGCAGCAGCAGGTCGTTGTTCTGCCAGCGCGCGATGATTTCCCACAACACCGCGAGCACTAGCAGGATCACGCTCTTGCGCAGCCAGGCCTGTTGCCAGACGCGGCGCGCCCAGGGCAGCGGGCGTTCGGCTGGCGTGTCGGTCAGCGCGGGCAGGCGGTATTCGGCCTCGGGCCGGATCGGGGGCAGGGCGTCGCTCGCGCTCATGGGGCCGCCTCGTCGAACAGCAGTCCGTGGATGCGCTGGGTGGCGGCCTGGAACGCGGGGCCGCCGCTGCTGGCCAGACCGAATTCGTGGGCCTGGATTTCGGCGCGCAGCCGGCCCGGGTGCGGTGTGAGCACGCCGATGCGGCTGCCCACCACCAGCGCCTCTTCAATCGAATGGGTGACGAACAGCAGGGTGAAGCGCACCTCGTCCCACAACGCGAGCAGCTCTTCCTGCATGCGCCGGCGCGTCAGCGCGTCGAGCGAGGCAAAGGGCTCGTCCATCAGCAGCACGCGCGGCTGCATGGCCAGCGCGCGGGCAATCGCCACACGCTGCTTCATGCCGCCCGAGAGCTGGTGCGGGTAGGCGTTGGCGAAGTCTGCCAGGCCCACCTGTTTCAGCACCGCGTGCGCGCGTTCCAGCGCATCAGCGCGCGCCAGGCGGCGCGTGGCGAGCAGCGGAAACATCACATTGCCCAGCACCGTCTTCCAGGGCGGCAGCTGGTCGAATTCCTGGAACACCACGATGCGGTCGGGCCCCGGGCCCTGGATGGTC
The DNA here is from genome assembly GCF_001571225.1 of Hydrogenophaga palleronii NBRC 102513. Classification (GTDB taxonomy): domain Bacteria; phylum Pseudomonadota; class Gammaproteobacteria; order Burkholderiales; family Burkholderiaceae_C; genus Hydrogenophaga; species Hydrogenophaga palleronii. The sequence goes on along the minus strand of NZ_BCTJ01000025.1, from coordinate 16,269 downwards.
TGGCCGTCGAGCCGGATCTGGCCCTCGCGCGGCGCGATGAAGCCGGCCGCCGCCTTCAGCAGCGTGCTCTTGCCGCAGCCCGAGGGGCCGAGCAGCACATAACGTTCGGACTCGAACACCGACAGGCTCACGCGGTGCGTGGCGCGCACCACCTGCTGGTCGGTGGCGTACTCCAGCGACACCTGGTCAAAGTCGAGCAGCGGTCGGGGCAGGGCCGCGGTGGGCGGCTGCGCCGTGCCGGCCACCGCGCCGCCTTCCTGCTCGCGCGTGGCGCGCAGCAGGTCCTGCATCGGCGTGCCGATGGCGTGCCGGTGCAGCACCTGGGCGTGCGCGAGGTTCATCAGTTGGCTGCCTGGCTGTGGGCGTCGTCGAAGAAGTAGTCTTTGGCCGAGGCGGGCTTGTTCTTGATCGCGCCCACGCTGTGCATGAAGCTGGCCAGCTTGAAGGTGTTCTGCGGCGTCAGCTTGAACTGCACTTCCGGGTTCTTGATGATGGACAGCAGCAGGTTGCGGTCGATCGCGCCCTGGCCGGTGCGCAGGTAGATGTCGGCCGCACCCTCGGGGTTGGCGGTGATGTACTGCGCGGCTTCCTGCAGCGCGGCGGTGAAGGCGCGGTAGGTCTTGGGGTTGTCGGTGCGGAATTTTTCCGTCGCGTACAGCACCGTGGCCGAGGAGGGGCCGCCCAGCACGTCGTAGCTGTTGAGCACGATGCGCGCCTTGGGGTTGCCGGCCAGGGCCTGGTTCTGGAACGGCGGGTTGCCGAAGTGGCCGGTGATCTCGGTGCCGCCCTTGATGATGGCCGCGGTCGCGTCCGGGTGCGGCACCGCCACCTGCAGCTTGTCGAGGCGGTTGTACTGGTCCTGGCCCCAGAGCTGGGCCGAGGCCAGCTGCAGCACACGCGACTGCACCGACACGCCCACCGCGGGCAGGGCGATGCGGTCCTTGTCGCCGAAGTCGGCGATGGTTTTCACCGCCGGGTTGTTGGTCACCAGGTAGTAGGGGAAGTTGCCCAGCGAGGCCACGCCGCGCACGTTCTGCTTGTCCTTGGTGCGGTCCCAGATGGTCAGCAGCGGGCCGACGCCGGCGCCGGCGATGTCGATCTGGCCCGCCAGCAGCGCGTCGTTGACGGCACTGCCGCCCGAGAGGCGCACGAACTCCACCTTCACGTCCACACCGGCGGCCTTGCCGTGTTTTTCGATCAGCTTCTGGTCTTCGGCCACATTGAGCAGCAGGTAGACCACGCCGAACTGCTGCGCGATGCGGATCTGCCCTTCGGCGTGTGCCACCAGCGGCGCGGCCAGCAGGGTCGAAGCCGTCAGGGCGGAGGCCAGCAGGCCTTGGACGAAGGAGCGTTTTTTCATGAAGGGCTTTGGTGAAGGAAGGGAGAAACGGAAACAGCGGTGGTGCCGGTCAGACCGGCACATCACCTTCGATGGTGGTGCGGTACAGGCGGCGGCGTTGTTCGGGCGGGCAGCCCGCCGCCAGGTGCAGCACCGAGCGGTTGTCCCAGAACACCATGTCGCCGGCCTGCCAGCGGTGGCGGTAGACGTAACGCTCCTGCGTGCTGTGCGCGTACAGGGCCTGCAGCAGGGCTTCGCTCTCATCGTCGGGCAGGCCCTCGATGCGGGTGGTGAAGTGCTCGCTGACGAACAGCGCCTGGCGGCCGTTTTCCGGGTGCGTGCGCACGATGGGCTGGCTGACCGTGGGCACGGCGGCGATCTGCGCCGGCGAGAGGTCGGGGCGCCACGGGTTGCGCCGCTGCAACTCGCCGTAGACCTTGAGGTAACTGTGTTCGGCGCGCCGGCCCTGCACCGCCTGACGCAAGTCGGCCGGCAGTTCGTCCCAGGCGCTGTGCTGGTTGGCGAACAAGGTGTCGCCGCCGTCGGCCGGCAATTCCTGCGCGTGCAGGAAAGAGCCCAGGCTGGGCTTTTCCTTGTACGACAGGTCGGAGTGCCAGAACACGCCGGCGTCACCCAGGCCGATCGGCTTACCGTCCTCCAGGATGTTGCTGACGATGAGTACGGCCGGCTGTTCGGGCAGGGCAAACTGGTGCAACACATGGCGCTGCAGCGGCCCCCAGCGTTCGCTGAAGGCCACCTGCTGTGCCGGCGTGATGCGCTGATCGCGGAACACCAGCACGTGGTGCTCCAGGTGGGCGCGGTGCAGGCGCGCGAAGTCGCTGTCGGCGAGCGGCCGGGTGAGATCGAGGCCGACCACCTCGGCGCCAAGGGCGCTGCTCAAGGGGCGGATCAGAAAGTCCTGCTGGACCGGAGGGGACGCGACAAGGGTCATGCCGGCCATGCTAGGCAGGGCTGCCCGCGCAGGGAACGATCAATACCGAGCAGGCATATGCGAAAACCGACTAAGCACGGCCCGGCAACGGCCGCGTCAGCCCTTCAGGAACTCCAGCAGTGCCTGGTTGAACTCGTCCGCGTGGCTGAGGTTGAAGCCGTGCGGCGCGCCCTTGATCACTTTCAGCTGGCTGCCCGGAATGGCCTTGTGGGTGCGCGCGCCGCTCACCTCCAGCGGCACGATGCTGTCGGCGTCTCCGTGCAGCACCAGCGTGGGCACGGTGATCTTCTTCAGGTCTTCGCGGAAGTCGGTCCGGCCGAAGGCGGTGATGCAGTCCAGCGTGCCCTTGGGCGAGGCCATGGCGGCGATGTCGCGCGCGTACTGGCGCTGCGGCTCGCTCACTTTCAGCGACTTGCCGACGCTGAAGAAGGTGTGGGTGAAGTCTTCCAGGAAGGCCATGCGGTCTTTCTTCACACCGTCCTGAAACTGCTGGATGGTGGCGTCGTCCAGGCCACCCTCGGGGTTGTCGGCGCTCTTGTACAGGTAGGGCGGCACGGCACCGGCGAACACCAGTTTGGCGATGCGCTGGCTGCCATAGGTGCCGACGTAACGCGCCAGCTCGCCGCCGCCCATGGAGAAACCGACCAGGGTGGCGTCTTTCAGGTCGAGCCCGTTGAGCAGGGCGTTGAGGTCGCTGGCGAAGGTGTCGTAGTCGTAGCCGTCCCAGGGTTGGGACGACTGGCCGAAGCCGCGGCGGTCGTAGGCGATCACGCGGTGGCCGGCGTCGACCAGCGCCGGCACCTGGGCCTCCCAGGAGCGGCCGCTGAGCGGCCAGCCGTGGATCAGCACCACCGGTTTGCCCTGGCCTACATCCTGGTAGTGCAGGTGGATCGGCGTGTTGCCGGGTGTTCTGTTGCCGGTGCTGGACGAGGGAATCTGGAACAGGGGCATGGTGTTTCTCCGGTGGTGGTGAAGCAACGTCCCATTGGTCCAGAAAGCCCGTGCCAGGGCTATCGGACGCGTCCTACGCCCTGGCGGGCGTGTAGTCTCAGGCGGCTTCGATGATGCGGATGTCGCGCACCGCACCCTGGCCCAGCGCCTTCAGCGCTTCCTGGTAGGCCGGGCTGTCGTGGGCGCCGGTGGCGTGGGCCACGCTGTCGAATTCGATCAGCACGGCGCGCTCGTGCACCGCCGCTTCGTACACCTTGGCGGGCAGGCCTCGCGCCAGGAAGCGGCCGCCCGCGGCCTGGATCGCCGGGCCGGCGAGGGTGGCGTAGGCGGCGAGGGCGGCGGGGTCGCTGATCGAGCGGTAGGTAGCAATCCAGTAGGCCTTGGCCATGTTCGTGTTCTCCGGCAATGGGTTGAAAGAAAGAGCCCGCACTGTACAAGCCCTGCCGCCGCGCCGGGCGGGCAGGGCCATGCAGCGCCATGCACGCCCGACGCCAGCCGTTTGCCGCGGCAGGCGTTGGGGCCGCGCAATTCCTGCCAGATCCAGACAGCGGTTTGCCAGAACCGGACAGCCCTTTTTCGGCCGACAACCTAGATTGGTGCCAGCCAGCGAGACCGGCACCCGGCCGGCCTCCTGGCGTATCACAACACCCAGGAGACATTGCATGACGAACCCGAAGACCCAGGCCGCGCTCGACGCCATCCTGACCCAGACCGCGCAACGCCACGGCGGCGTGCCCGGCGTCGTGGCCATGGCCACCGACCGCAACGGCAACTTCTACGAAGGCGCCGCAGGCACCCGCGAACTCGGCCAGGACCGGCCCATGGACACCGACGCGGTGTTCGCCATCTTCTCCACCACCAAGGCCATCACCGGCGTGTGCGTGATGCAGCTGGTGGAAGAAGGCCTGATCCGGCTCGATGAACCCGCCGGCAAGTACGTGCCCGACATCGACCGCATCCAGGTGCTCGACGGCTTCGATGCAGACGGCCAGCCGCGCACCCGCGCACCACGGCGCCGCATCACCATCAACGACCTGATGCTGCACACCTCGGGCCTGTCTTACGAGTTCTTCAGCACCGACGATTTGAAGTACCGCACCGCCATGGGCATCCCCACCGTGGTCGGCTGCAGCTATGAATCGATCCGGACCGTGCTGGTGCACGAACCCGGCGCCGCCTGGAGTTATGGCGCCAACATCGACTGGCTCGGCCTCATCGTGGAAGAGCGGCGCGGCAAACGCCTGGGCGCTGTCATGGCCGAGCGCATCTTCGGCCCCCTGGGCATGAAAGACATCGGCTTCGGCCTGAGCGAGTCCATGCGCCAGCGCCGCGTGACCATCCACGACCGCGCCGCCGACGGCAAGCTCACCCCCTTGCCCGACCTGGCCTTGCCCGACCCGCCGCCGATGGACATGGGCGGGCACGGCCTGTACGCCACGGTGGGCGAGTACATGAAGTTCATCCGCATGATCCTCAACGACGGCGCCGGGCCGCACGGCCGCGTGCTCAAGCCCGAAACGGTGAACGCCATGAGCCGTGACGGGCTGCCCGCCATGGGCCTGTCTGTCGGTGGCTGGGCAACCTCCATTCCTTCGCTCAGCAACACCGGTGAGTTCATGCCCGGCACGGACAAGGGCTGGGCCTACACCTTCATGACCAACCGCGAGCGTGCGCCATCGGGCCGGTCTGCCAACTCGCTCATGTGGGCGGGCCTGGCCAACTGCTTCTACTGGATCGACCGCGAGGCCGGCATCGGTGGTTACTGGGGAACGCAGATCCTGCCGTTCCAGGACGCGGTGTCGTACCCCGCTTTCGTGGAATTCGAGACGGCCGTATACCATCACCGCTGAGCCGCCCACCCCGAGGCGTGCCGCGCAAGGAGACACCGGCATGGAAGCGATCCGCAACGTCCTGGTCACCGACGTCCATGGCGCGCCGAGCACACGGCACCGCCTCATGACGTCGACCGACTGGGAGGAGACCCAGCATTGGTGCCGGCAGATCTACATGCCGTTCGACGTCACCCCTGCCGGGAGCGTGCGCCAGCCGAACTCCATCCTGGACGCGATCCGCATCGGGCACTTCACCCTCAGCCGGTTCAGCTACGGCGTGCCGGTGCACCTCAACGGCTTCTCGGCCGAGGCGGGCACCGGCATCGTGCTGACCACGCTGCGCGGTGCCATACGTCACTGGTCCAGCGGTCGCGAGCACAGCGACACCGGCGTGGGCGAAGCCTTCCTGGTCGACAACTCGCGCACCCATTACTGGCTGGACGCCGACGCGGAGCACCTCCAGCTCAACCTCACCTTCCAGCACGACGCCATGGCCGCGCTGCACGAGCGCTGGTTCGGCGCGCCGGCCGACGAACGCATGTGGGTTCGCAAGTTCCGCTTCGGCGGCTCGCAGTCGAGCTGGATCAGCCTGCTGTCCTACGTGTGCCGCTGCATCACCGAAATGCCGGACGCCGTGGAGCACGGACCCCTCGGCCGGCATCTCGAAGAAATGATCGGCGTGCACCTGCTCACGCTGTGGCGCCAGCAGCTCGACAGCCCGCAGACGCCCACGCTGCACCGTCTCGCGCCGCGCCATGTGCTGCTGGCAGAGCAACACATCCGCGATCACGCCCGCGAAGCGCCCACCCTCAGTGAGCTCGCCCGCAGCGCCGGCGTGAGCGTGCGCACGCTGAACGCCGCGTTCCGCGACTACCGCGGCTGCACGCCCATGCAGGCGATGCGCGAAGCACGCCTGAACGGCGTGCGTGGGGAACTGCTGGTGGCACTGGCCGGCGCCAAGGTCCGGGACGTTGCCGAAGCCTGGGGCTACGCCAACCTGGGCATGTTCGCCGCGGCGTACCGCCAGCGCTTCGGGGAATCGCCTTCGGCGACGCTGGGGCGGCACTGACGTTTGTTGCGCCCGGCCGCCATCACGCGCCATGGCGTGAGCGGGTGCGCCTGAATTCGGAGCGAGTGCAATTTGCACTGCTTCGCCAACAACATCGCGCCCGCATTCCTGAGCGGCAAGGCCGCGCCTTCTGCCCCGGATAAAGTCGCCGCAGGCCACCCTGTCGCGCGTTTGCCGTGCAGCCGCACAGGTGTCTCTGCTCAACGAAGGATGCACGATGCAGATCAAATGGTTGGAAGACCTCATAGCCTTGTCCGAGGCGCGAAGCTTTGTGCGGGCTGCCGCACAGCGCCATGTGACGCACCCGGCTTTTGGCCGGCGGATCAAGAGCCTTGAAGAATGGGCCGGCGTCGAGCTGGTGCTGAGGGAGGCGGGCCCGGTGACGCTCACCGCGGCGGGAGAGACCTTGCTGCAGCACGCACGCCAGGCGGTGGAGGCGCTCGCCTCCGCGCGCAGCGAATTCCAGGACAACGCCTTGCCGGGGCAGGGCGTGCTCACGCTGGCCACCGGCCGCACCCTGGCAAGAACCATTGCCGCGGATTGGCTGTGGCGCATGCGGGCGCACACCACCGCGGCGCGCGTGCAGGTGCGAACCGGCTCCATGGCGGAGACGTTGCAACGCTTCGAGCGCGGCGAGGTCGACTTCATGTTGACCTACTACCACCCCGCGGTCACCACGCGGTTGAAACCGTCCCTGTATCTCCAGCACACCATGGCGCACGACCGGCTGGTGCCGGTGTCGCGCGCCAATGCCGGAGGCAAGACGCTTTTCCGTTTCTCCACCAGCAAGCCCGTGCCCTACCTGGCCTACGCCAACACCCTGGCGCTGGGGCAACTGGTGTCCGACCACCTCTCGAACCATGCGCAGGCACCGCGCCTGAAACCCATCCTGCAATGCGACTCAGCCGATGCCTTGCTGGAGTACGTGCTCAAAGGCCTGGGTGTGGCCTGGCTGCCGTGGTCATTGGCGGTGGGCGCGTACAAGGAAGGCAAGCTCGCGCCGCTGGCGGGCAAGGCGCTGGAAGTCGCCTTCGAGGTGCGCATGGTTCGCTCCAAGCGGCGCCTGTCGCCGCTGGCGGAGACCTTGTGGGAGCAGTCCACGTCCCGTTGACAACACCCATTCGACAAAAGCACGGGCCGGTGCCGTTTTGGCACATCAACCGGAAAACATCGAACCAAGAATGGCAAGCACTAAAAACAGGAGACCCCCATGCGATTCATCCCCACAAGCCTTTCTTCGGTCCTGTCGCTGGTGCTGGCCACCGGCCTGATGCCCGCGGCACATGCGCAGGCCGGCACCTACCCGGACCGTCCGATCACGGTCGTGGTCGGCTATCCCGCCGGCGGCAGCACCGACCTGGCCGGCCGGGCCGTGGCCGACCAGTTGGCGAAGAAGCTGGGCGTGGCGGTGGTCGTGGAGAACGTGGGTGGTGCCGGCGGTGCCATTGGCGCGCACCGGGTCTCGCGCTCGGCACCCGACGGCTACACGCTGCTGCTCGGCGCCAACAACGAGATCGCGATCAACCGGCTCGTGTCGCCCTCGGTGAAGTACAGCTACAAGGACTTCACGCCCATCGGGCTGGTCGCGTCCACGCCCATGGTGCTGGTGGCCTCCACCCAGAGCGGCATCAAGACGGCGGACCAATTCGTCAGCGCGGTCAAGGCCAGTCCCGGCAAGTACACCTACGGCAGTTCGGGCGTGGGCACGGCGTTGCATCTTTCCGCCGAAATGGCCAAGCAGCAGGCCGGCCTTTTCATGTCACACATTCCCTACCGCGGCGTCGGTCCGCTGACGACAGACCTGTACAGCGGCACCGTCGATTTCGGCGTGTTCGTGCTGTCCAGCGGGTTGCCGCACATCCGCAGCGGCAAGTTGGTGGCGCTGGGCATCACCGAGAAGAAACGCTCGGCTGTGGCTCCGGACATCGCGCCGCTGGCCGACCACCCGGCGCTCTCCAACATGGACATCGGTGTCTGGTCCGCCCTCATGGCGCCGCCCAACCTGCCCGAGGCCGTCGCCACCCGCCTGCGCAAGGCGCTTGCCGAGATCCTGCAGACGCCGGATTTCCGCAAGAAGCTGGAAGACACCGGCTCCGTCGTTGCTCCGCTTAATGTCGACATGGGCAAGTTCCTGGTGGACGAGACCGCGAAGTACCAGAAGATCGTCGAGTTCGCGAACATCAAGGAGTGAGCGGCATCGTGTTTTCGTTGACCCCTCCCGATCTCGGCCCATGGCGCGCCGGCAACACCGGTGTTGAAGGCGTGTGGCACTTCGACGCCGATGTGCCGGGGCGCCGCGTCATGCTGAGCGCGCTGGTGCACGGCAACGAGCTGTGCGGCGCATGGGCTCTGAAGGAACTGCTGGAGGCCGGTGTCCGGCCGGCTTGCGGTTCTCTCACCCTGGCGTTCTGCAACCTCGACGCCTTCGACCACTTTGACGCCAACAACGGCGACGCCTCGCGTTTCGTCGATGAAGACATGAACCGGCAGTGGGTGCCGGCGCGCCTGGCCCAGGCCGGCACGCGCGAACGCCGGCGCGCAGCCGCGCTGGCGCCGTTCGTGCAAGGCGCCGACTGGCTGCTCGATCTGCATTCGATGCACGAACCCGGTCTGCCGCTGTTGCTGGTGGGCATGCACCCGCGCAACCTGGAGCTGGCTCGCCAGTTGCGCGCCCCGGCGCACGTGGTAGTGGACGCCGGCCACCGGGACGGCGTGCGCATGCGCGACTACGGCCGTTTCAACGAGCCCGACGCAGACCAGCCCGACACCCGCTCGCTGCTGGTGGAGTGCGGGTACCACGGTGACCTTGCCAGCCTCGACGTGGCGCGCGACCAGTGCGCGCGTTTTCTGGTGACGGCGGGCACGCTCACGGAAGCCACCGCACAACGCAGCCTGCCCGGCTGGCAAATGCCCGACGCCGCCACGCAATGGGCCTTGCACGTGACAGACGCGGTGGTGGCACGCAGCGAGGGCTTCACCTTCAGCCAGGCATTCCAGGGCCTGGAAGTGATTGCCAAGGCCGGCACGGTGATCGGTGACAACGACGGCGAACCAGTGAAGACGCCGTACGACGACTGCGTGCTCGTGATGCCCTCAACCCGCCAGGCACGCCAAGGCGTGACCGTGGTGCGCTTCGCGCGCCGTGAACTGTTGAGGTAAGCCGCCTCGGGGAGCGCGTGAGTGTTGCGGCGCGCTGATCCCCTTCAAGGCTGCAACACGTACTCACCCGGCGCCCGGCACAGCGACCAGAACGCCTGCATGCGGGACCCAGCCCTCATCCCGAGGAGCGATTTTTTTCACGATTGGGTCGCGGTGCCATCCCCATTCTGATGACCCACCTCAGTACCGTGACGCGCATGGTGCGACGCTGTTGCTTGAGCGGGCCGTGGTGGCTCGAATCGGCGATGCACAGCGGCCTCTAAATGAGCGCTTTGGGTTGCACGCCGACGCAACAGATGCAATTGCCGTCAGATTTGCCGCGAACGCGGCGCCACCGGAAATTCAGACCGTCACGATCTCGTCGTTCAACGCCTCTTCCACCACCTGCCGCGTGAGGCTGGGGGCGAAGTTCTCGATGAAGCTGTAGGCGTAGCCGCGCAGCCAGGTGCCGCGGCGCACCGCGAGGCGGGTGACGTTGATCTCGAACAGGTGCCGTGCGTCCAGTGCGTGAAGGTGGCGGTCGCGCTCGCTGTCGATGGCGATCGAGGCGACGATGCCCACGCCCATGCCCAGCTCCACGTAGGTCTTGATCACGTCGGCGTCCATCGCGGTGATGACCACGTTGGGTTGCAGGCCCTGTTTGTCGAACGCGCTGTCGATGTGCGAGCGGCCGGTGTAGCCCTGGTCGTAGGTGATGATGGGATGCTCGGCCAGCTGCTGCAGGCTCAGCGGGCCTTCCACGCGCAACAGCGGGTGGCCCGGTGGCACCACGATGCTGTGCGTCCAGCGGTAGCAGGGCAGGGTGACCAGTTGCGGGTAGCTGGCCAGTGCTTCGGTGGCGATGCCGATGTCGGCCTCGCCCGCGATCAGCATCTCGGCCACCTGCTTGGGTGAGCCCTGGTGCAGGTTGAGCGTGACTTGCGGGAACAGCGCACGGAAGTCGCGCACCGCGTGTGGCAGGGCGTACCGCGCCTGCGAGTGGGTGGCCGCGATGGACAGGCCGCCTTCGAGACGCGAGACGAAATCCTTGCCGGCCTGCCGCAGGTTGTCGGCCTCCTGCAGCAGGCGTTCCACGATGGGCAGCAACGTCTGGCCCGGCCCGGTGAGGCCGGTGAGGCGCTTGCCCGCGCGGGCGAAGATGGTCACGCCCAGTTCTTCCTCCAGCTCGCGGATCTGGCGGCTCACGCCGGGTTGCGACGTGTAGAGCATGGCGGCGACTTCGGTGAGGTTGAAGCCATGCCGCGCGGTTTCGCGCACCGACCGGAGCTGTTGGAAGTTCATGGGCGTGAGGGGTCCGATGTCAGACGGCGGCCAGGGCTTGCTCGAGGTCGGCCAGCAGGTCGTCGATGTGTTCGATGCCGATGGACAGGCGCACTGCGTCTTCCGACACGCCCGACTTGGCCAGTTCTTCGGGCGAGAGCTGGCGGTGGGTGGTGGAGGCCGGGTGCGTGGCCAGCGATTTCGCGTCGCCGATGTTCACCAGGCGCGTAAAGAGCTGCAGCGCGTCGAGGAAGCGCGCACCGGCGGCACGGCCTTCACCGGCCGCGGCCTTCACGCCGAAGGTCATCAGGCCCGAGGCGTGGCCGCCCATGTACTTCTGCGCCAGGGCGTGGTCGGGGTGGTTGGGCAGGCCGGCGTAGTTGACCCAGCCGACCTTGGCGTGTTGCGCCAGGTGTTGCGCCACGCGCAGCGTGTTGGCGTTGATGCGGTCCATGCGCAGCGAGAGCGTCTCGATGCCTTGCAGGATCAGGAAGGCGTTGAAGGGCGAGATGGCCGCGCCGGTGTTGCGCAGCGGCACCACGCGTGCACGGCCGATGTAGGCCGCCGGGCCGAGCGCTTCGGTGTAGACCACGCCGTGGTAGCTCGGGTCGGGTTCGTTCAGGCGCTTGAAGCGGGCCTTGTGTTCGGCCCACGGGAACTTGCCGGAATCGATGATGGCGCCGCCGATGCTGGTGCCATGGCCGCCCAGGTACTTGGTGAGCGACTGCACCACGATGTCGGCACCGTGTTCGATCGGGCGCAGCAGGTAGGGCGATGCGACCGTGTTGTCGACGATCAGCGGAATGCCATGCTTGTGCGCGATGGCGGCGACGGCCGCGATGTCGGTGATGTTGCCCTGCGGGTTGCCGATGGACTCGACAAAGATCGCCTTGGTGCGCTCGTCGATCAGCGGCTCGAAGCTGGCCGGGTCGCGGTGGTCGGCGAAGCGGGTGGTGATGCCGTACTGCGGCAGCGTGTGCGCGAGCAGGTTGTAGGTGCCGCCGTACAGCGCGGTGCTGGAGACGATGTTGTCACCGGCTTCGGTGATGGTCTGGATGGCGTAGGTCACCGCGGCCTGGCCCGAGGCCAGCGCCAGCGCGGCAATGCCGCCTTCGAGCGAAGCGATGCGCTGCTCCAGCACATCGTTGGTCGGGTTCATGATGCGGGTGTAGATGTTGCCCGGCACCTTCAGGTCGAACAGGTCGGCGCCGTGTTGCGCACTGTCGAAGGCGTAGGCAGCGGTCTGGTAGATCGGAACGGCGACGGCCTTGGTGGTGGGGTCGGGTTTGTAGCCAGCGTGAACCGAGCGGGTTTCGAACTTCCATTGGTTGGACATGAGAGAGGCTCCTTGTAATTCAAAAATCAAGCAACACGGGTTCGTGCGCGGCTTGCATTGTGGCCGGGTGCGCGGGGCGCTGCAGGCCGAGGTGCTCGCGCAGGGTGCGGCCGGTGTATTCGGTGCGGAACAGGCCGCGGCGCTGCAGCTCGGGTACGACGAGCTGCGCGAAGTCTTTCAGGCCGTGTGGCAGCGTGGGCGCGAGCACGTTGAAGCCGTCGGCCGCGCCGGTGGTGAACCAGTGTTCAAGCTGGTCGGCGATGGACTCGGGCGTGCCCACCACCGTCCAGTGGCCGCGCGCGCCGGCCACGCGTTCGTAGAGCTGGCGGATCGTCAGGCCTTCGCGGCGCGCGAGATTGGCGAACAGTTCCTGGCGGCTCTGCCAGCCTTCGGTGACCGGCAGGTCTTGCGGGAACGGCCCGTCCACCGGGTACTTGGACAAGTCCACGTTGCCGAGGAAGGTGGAGAGCAGGCCGACGCCGAGCACCGGGTCGATGAGCGACTGCAGTCGCTCGAATTTCTCGCGCGCCTCGGCTTCGCTGCGGCCGACGAAGGGCGAGATGCCGGGCAGGATCTTGAGTGAATCGGTGGAACGGCCGTAGGCCGCCAGCTGGCCCTTGAGGCTGCTGTAGAACTGGCGTGCTCCTTCGACGGTCTGCTGTGCGGTGAACACCACCTCGGCGCTGGCGGCGGCGAGGTCCTGCCCGTCGCTGGAAGACCCGGCCTGCACCAGCACCGGATGGCCCTGCGGCGAACGGCGCGTCTGCAGGCCGCCGTGCACCTTGTAGTGCGTGCCCTCGTGTGCCACGCGGTGCAGCTTGGCGGGGTCGAAGAAGCGGTTGTTGGCCTTGTCTTCAATGAAGGCGTCGTCTTCCCAGGTGTCCCACAGCCCTTTGACCACCTGCACGTATTCCCGCGCACGCTCATAACGCTGGGCGTGCTGGATCTGCTGGTCCAGGCCGAAGCTGCGGGCCTCGAAGTCGCTGCCCGAGGTGACCAGGTTCCAGCCCGCGCGGCCACCGCTCAACTGGTCGAGCGAGGCGTACTTGCGCGCCAGGTGGTAGGGCGGAAGGTAGGTGCTGGAGACTGTGGCCACCAGGCCGATGTGGCTGGTGTGCTGCGACAACGCGGCCAGCGTGAGCAGCGGGTCCAGCGGATACCAGAGCGCGTTCTTTGCCACCGCTTCGTCGGGCGGGCCGGGCAGGCCCACGTTGTCGGCGAAGAAGATGGCGTCGAACCTGGCCGCCTCGGCCAGTTGGGTCCATTCGGTGAGCGCGGCAATCTGCCCGCCCGCCGAGGGCACCACGTCCGGGTGCCGCCAGGCGGCCAGGTGGTGGCCGGCGCCGAAGAAGAAAGCACCGAGGTGCATCTGGCGAGGGGTGGTCATGTTGTGTGGAAGACGGTGTTGCTTGTGTTTTCAGAGACACCGCGGAACCGGCTCTGCCGGGCCGCAGGTGTCGCCCCCTTGAGGGGGTCGCGCGAAGCGCGGCGGGGGGGCTCTCTCAGAACCCCGCCAGGACCGCGCCCTTGAACTCGGTCTGGATGAACTGCTTGGTCTCGGCCGACTGGTAGGCCTTCACCAGCTTGGCGACCCAGGGCTTGTCCTTGTCGGCTTCGCGCACCGCGATCAGGTTCACGTAGGGGCTCTTCGCGCTTTCCTGCGCAATCGCGTCCTTGGCGGGAGTCAGGCCGGCCGACAGTGCGTAGTTGGTGTTGATGGCCGAGGCGTCCAGGTCGTCGAGCGAACGCGGCAGCTGGGCGGCGTCGAGTTCGACGAAGCGGATCTTCTTCGGGTTGCTGATCACGTCCAGCGGCGTGGCCTTCAGGCCGGCTTCGGGCTTGAGCTTGATGAGGCCCTGGTCTTGCAGCACCAGCAGCACGCGGCCGCCGTTGGTGGGGTCGTTCGGAATGCCGAACTTGGCGCCTTCGGGCAGGTCCTTCAGGTGCTTGACCTTCTTGCTGTAGATGCCGATGGGGAAGTTCACCGTGTAGCCGACCGAGACGAACTTGTAGCCACGGTCCTTGATCTGGTTGTCCAGATACGGCTTGTGCTGGTAGCTGTTGGCGTCGAGGTCGCCGGCGGCCAGGGCAGCGTTGGGCTGCACGTAGTCGCTGAACTCGACGATCTGGATCTTCAGGCCGTCCTTCTCGGCGATCTTCTTCACCTGTTCGAAGATCTGCGCATGCGGGCCGGCGGTGACGCCGATCTTGATCGGCTTGTCCTGCGCGAGCAGGGGCGTGGTGAAGGTGGCGGCCAGGGCGAGGGCCAGGGTGGATTGGAGCAGTTGCCGTTTGATCATTTCAGGGTTCCTTGTGGTTGATAAAAGTGTTTACCGCGCCGGAGCGCGTGTCTTGATCCAGAGGCATCAAGGGACGGCTTCGCCGGCCCAAGATGCCGTCCCCCCTCCAAGCGCCGAAGGCGCGCAAGTGAGGGGGGAAGCCGCGCAGCGGCGCAGGGGGGTGTTTCATTTCTTGTTCAAGCGGCGCACCAGCCAGTCGCCCAGGCTTTGCACGGCCTGCACGAACACGATGAGCAGCAGCACCACGGCCACCATCACCTCGGGCAGGAAACGCTGGTAGCCGTAGCGGATGCCGAGGTCGCCCAGGCCACCGCCGCCGATGGCGCCGGCCATGGCCGAATAACCGGTGAGGCTCACCAGGGTGATGGTGAAACCGGCCACGATGCCGGGCACGGCCTCGGGCAGCAGCACCTTGAAGACGATCTGCGAAGTGGTGGCGCCCATGGCCTGCGCGGCTTCGATCAGGCCGCTGTCCACCTCGCGCAGCGAGGTTTCCACCAGGCGCGCAATGAAGGGCGCGGCGGCGATGGTGAGCGGCACCACGGCGGCGGCGGTGCCGATGGACGAGCCGGTGATGAAGCGCGTGAACGGAATGATCGCGACCAGCAGGATGATGAAAGGGGTGGAGCGCACCGCGTTGACGATGCCGCCCACGCTGCGGTTGAAGGCCGCGTTCTGCAGCACACCGCCGTGGTCGGTGAGGCGCAGCAGCACACCCAGCGGCACGCCGATGAGCGCACCCACGAAGCCCGAGATGCCGACCATCACCAGCGTCTCCCAGAACGAGAGCACGAACAGGTCGATGAGCGCGGGCGGGAACCAGCTTTGCAGTTGCTCAAGCATGGGCCACCTCCTGCACCTGCACGCCGGCGCCACGCAGGTGGCCGATGGCGGCGTTGAGCTGGTCTTGTGCGCCGCGCGCCAGCACGGCCAGCGTGCCGAACGGGTGGCCCTGCACCTCGTCGATCTGGCCGTGCACGATGTTCAGGTCGAGCCCGAAACGGCGCACCAGGTCGGACAGCAGCGGCCGGTCCGACTCGACGCCCGCAAACACCAGGCGCAACAGGCTGGCCGGCGGCTGGCCCGGCACGCCGAGCAGGGCGCGCACACGCTCCAGCACATTGGCCGGCAGTTCACGCGGCACCACGTCGTCGAGCAGGCTGCGCGTGGTTTCGTTCTGCGGGTGGCTGAAGACCTGCAGGGCCTCGCCCTGTTCGACGATCTGGCCCGCCTCCATCACCGCCAGGCGGTGCGCCACCTGTTTGATGACCTGCATCTGGTGCGTGATGAGCACGATGGTGAGACCGAGCTCGCGGTTGATCTGCTGCAGCAACGCGAGGATGGCGCGCGTGGTTTCGGGGTCGAGCGCCGAGGTGGCTTCGTCCGACAGCAGCACCTTGGGCTGGCTGGCCAGCGCGCGCGCAATGCCCACGCGCTGTTTCTGTCCGCCGCTGATCTGCGCCGGGTAACGGTCGGCCAGTGCGCCCAGCCCCACCAGTTCGAGCAGCGGGTTGACGCGGGTTTTGATCTGCTGGCGCGACAGGCCGGCGAGCTCCAGCGGCAGCGCCACGTTGTCGTAGACCGTGCGCGAGGTCAGCAGGTTGAAGTGCTGGAAGACCATGCCGATGTCGCGCCGCGCTTCGCGCAGGCCGGCGGTGTTCAGCGTGGTGAGCGAGCGCCCGGCCACCGTCACCGTGCCCTGGCTCGGGCGGTTGAGCAGGTTGATGGTGCGCACCAGCGAGCTCTTGCCCGCACCGCTGCGCCCGATCACGCCGAAGACCTCGCCAGCGCGGATCTGCAGGTTCACGCCACGCAAGGCATGCACCGGGCCTTTCGGGCCGCGGTAGGTCTGGTGGATGTTGTCGAGAAGGATCACGGAGAACTTAAGAGAGAAGACTTGGTGGTTTAGAAGGGGCTGGCTTTTGCATGCCGGTCCCTCACCCCAACCCTCTCCCGCAAGCGGGAGAGGGAGCCGAGGCCACGCTGGCCGGAGCGCGTGCAGCGATCCAGAGGCATCCAGGGTCCGGCTATGCCGGCCCGAGATGCCGTCCCCCCTCCCAGCGCCGAAGGC
>NZ_BCTJ01000024.1 GCF_001571225.1 Hydrogenophaga palleronii NBRC 102513 | reverse complement strand
TGTGTGCAGCACACGCGTGGCCTGAAATGCAGCAGGACTGGCCCAGAGCATCCCGGAGACCTGTGTTGGCATGGCCTCGTTCATTTTTATTCTACCCGGATAAAATAAAAACTCCAATATCATCCGGGTAAAAATTAGATGTGGGGATGGGTAGGCACATCGCCAACACGGCCTTGCACGAACAACCACGACTCGGCCCCTGTGCAAACGTCCACGCCCGTGATAGACGCTGTATTCACAGTGCATTCGGCGACGGCATTTGGTGGGCACTGCAAAAGGCTGGCGTTGTCCGGGAGGAGCTCAGTTATGGCGGCTCGGAGGTGCTCCCGCTATTGGGCTTGCAGCCGTCGCCTTTTTGGTCCGCTGGTAGATCTTCTTCAACCCGGTATCCCCCTACGCCCACCCTCTCAGCGGGCTTTTTCTTGAGTGGTCGCTGCCGACGCTAACCTCCCATCGGCCTGTCGGCTCTATGTACCGCGGCGCACAAACAGCCCCGCTAGACAAGTGCACAGTGGTCTTTCGGACAACTTCTTGTCCGAATTGCAAGGAGCACACCATGGCGAATCAGCAGCCCGGATCGAATCAACCAGGCCAGACCCCCGGCAAGCAGCAGGACCAGCAAAAGCCAGGCGACAAGCGCCAGCCAGGAGACAGCAACCCTGACCGCCAGCCGCAGACCAATCCTGCCGACCGCAAACCCGGCGACCCAGCAGTGCCGCAGCGGTAAGACTGCCGCCCAGAGATTCTGGCCAGCTAGGCCCGCCGCGCGCGGGCTTTTTGACGTTCCAAGCTTGTAGCCCAGAGTGCCGTTACATGTACTTACCCAGCTATATGCGCCTGGCAGTAGACAGCCTGGTAGATAGCGCGCACCGTGCTCAGTGGTGGGGCAGTTGATTCCACCACCATCAGGAGCCGTCCATGAACAGGCAACCTATCAAAGAGAAAGAAGAACACGAATCCCCTCATTTGAGGCCGCAGGCGCGAATCTGCTGGACATACGAGGTTTGCAAGGCCAAACAAGAGCAAAGCACTTCTTGCAAATGGAGTGATGCCGATCCCGTCGTGATGAACATGCTCCGCGCCATGTGCGCAGCGGGCAATGAGAAATACGGCGCCGGTTCACATTGGATTGAGCTACACAAAGGGGTTCGCGCCCACCCCTAAGCCACCTCTAACACATAACGCCCTCTCGGTGGGCTTTTTTTGGCCGCTCGGCTACGATGTCCTATCGCGCCTAAGCGGCAATTGAGATTCTGAAGACTCCCTTGTATAGGTTGCCTCGAGTCGCTGAGCAAGCACTTCACTTAATGGTAGAAGTGATGGTGTAAAAAACAAAAAAGCGGCCCGGAGGCCGCATATTTGCTTGTGTCGTGGCGGTGGCGCAAGGAACCAGCGAACCGTTCTCAAGCCAATTCTAGGCCCGATGGCTCAGATATTTCAAAGTGGGGGCGGCCCCTCTGTTTTCTGCACCCCTATAAAAAAGAACGCGCGCGTGTGCGGGCGTGCGCAAATAAGGGGGCTCGGGTCGCTATGGGTGCGAGAAGGCGACTACCGGGCCAAGGCGGGCTTTCTCCCTCGGCGTTGCGCCAGCTGTGCACGCCCGGTGCGCTTCCCAAACGGCCTCTGGATGGCAATCCGCCTGCTGATCACAGCCCATTGCCGGGCGGGTGGAGTCTGCGGCGTCCTCGGTTGATCGGATGCGGCCTGTGGCGAGGTCTTTGTCGCCATCGACTCCAGCAACGAGGTCGATCGAACGGCCGCGTCCTCGCCTGGCGGATGCCCATCCTGAACGGCCGTGTACTGGAGCCGGCGCGGTCAGTGGAATGCACGGTGTTCACCGGTCACCAGGATCCCTTGCCCCGTCAGTGATCCCCTGGCGCTCGGGCTCCGTTGTGTTGGTCACTCGGCAACACGCACCGTGGCCGACGCGATGAACCGCGACGCTGCCGTCTTGACGGCGCTGGGTGCAGCGAAAACGTTGGGGGGAACCCAAAAAGGAACCGCGGGGGGAACCGGTGTGAAAGCGAGTGTGTTGCCTGTTAAGAAGACGCAGAGCGTCGAGTCCATGGTTTTTCAGCAACGATCTTGAGCGAGGCGGGATGTCGCGAAAACGTTGGGGGGAACCGGAGAAGGAACCGAAGGGGGAACCGGCGTGAAAGTGGGGCGATAAGTTCGCCCAGCGAGGGGCACAGCGGCCGAGTCCGTGATTTTCCGTCAAGTGATCGCGGTGAGGCCGGATGCAGCGAAATCGTTGGGGGGAACCAGAAAAGGAACCTAGGGGGAACCGATCGAAAAGAGGGTCGTGTCTTGCCTTTTTCGCTGGACTCCGGAAGCCCTGCGTTGTTACGCGTTCGCTGATGTCCGAATCATCCTGTGAATTCACATGGAACCCGAGGAGGAACTGCGCACGTATATCGCGATGGTCTAACTCTTGGATGCCCCCGCTTTCAAGAGGGCACAAGCGGCGCCACGAACGCCTTCACCACTTCCACATTTCGCGCGGCGAGATCGCGCATCTCTTGCGTTGCGGGCAGGGCCAGATGGTTGTCTCGAACTGTCGACCAGAAGGCGCTGGCAGCGGCGGCCGCAGGCGCCCAGATGTCCGGTCTTGCGCCGATGGTGCCAACCTTCGGCTTGATCGGGTTCAGATCGGGATCGATGCCTCCACCGATGGACGCGTAGTCCATCGGCAGGATGTCGTACGCGGGGGCCACCGACTGGTATTCGCCTTCGTCATCAACAAGCAGCGAGATGTTCTCGAGGTGGCGGTCCCCGTTGCCGATGAGCTCAGAAAAAGCGGCCATGACATCGATGTTCCATGCGTCGCGCGCGCTGATGTACTTGGCCTTTTCGCAGCGGGCAGCGAATTCAGACCAGGTGTCTCGCCTTCCAAAAAACTCATCGTCCACGGAGCCGGCCGAGAGCATGCCCACGCGCCCGAAATTGCCGACGCGGTCGAACCGCTGGACCTCGAGAAACACATAGTCTTTAGAAGAAAGGATCGCGGTTCTCGCCGATGGCACCCCCGTCTCGGAGAGGATGTGCAACGCAAGATGCTCCAAGGGCAGCAACTCCGCCATCCGCGAGCCCCGCTTGGCGAACTTGACGATCACGTGTCCCGTGTCTTCGTTGAAGCCCAGGAACTTGGGTTGCTCGCCTCCCGCGCTGGAGCCGTAGGCCGTGCCCTTGAGCTCGGTCGCCACGTCGACGTAATGGCCGAGCTTTTGACCTGCGGGCATAGGAACACATCCCCGGAAATCGAGCTCCTTTTGCAGTGGGAGATCACCGTAGACCAAGTTGCCGGCCAAGTTCATCCCGCGGGAGAACAGGTAGGCAATCCGCTCATCGTCGCCCCAGTCCTTTAGGCTTTCAGGTAGCTGCAGGTCGGTCGCAACAGCTCGCGCCAGCTGGCGTCCCAGAAAACCTGAGGGCGACGAGAAAGCCATATAGGGCGGCAAGCCGTCATACAGCTGCGCCTGGCCGCCGATCCGTTCCAGTGTTCCGCCACCTTCTATGAATTCGACCACTGCAAAGGGGACAACGGAGCCTGTGCTAAGAATGCGGTGGATCTTCTGGCGCGCCGCCAGTCCTCCTGGCAACGAGCGCAGCGATGCGTACTGGGGCGTTCGCATTCCAGCCCGACGAAACGAGAGCGTTTGTGGAACTCTCTGAATAGTTCGTGATAGTGTTGGCTGACTTATGCCGAGTGCTCTGATCAGTTCACTTGCACTCCGTGGCCCTGACTTAAGAGCCCGCAGCAGCCCATCGGCGCGTTGATCCCCGGGTATGGCGTTTGACTGATATGGTGTGCTCATGAATTATCTATGAATAGTTCATAGGATTATATCGACTAACTCGACCAGTGCGGGTGGTCCAGGGTCAAGCAGCGTGGTACTTCCACCGGTGGACAGCGAGGCGGTGTCCACCTAGATTCCAAGTGGGCACATGGCCCGCGATGTTCAACCAATCTCTGGAGACCCTATGGCAGGCTATTTCGAGCTCAAATCGTCGTCCAACGCTCAGTACATGTTCAATCTCAAGGCGGCCAACCACCAAGTGATCTTGACGAGCGAGCAGTACAGCTCGAAGGCTGCTGCTGAAGGTGGTATTGAGTCCGTGAAAAAAAATGCCCCGAACGACGCCCGCTACCAACGCAAAGTTGCGAAGGACAACTCACCGTTCTTTGTGCTTGTGGCCGCCAATGGGGAGCCGATCGGACGAAGCGAGATGTACTCGTCCGCGTCGGCCATGGAGAGCGGTATCGCTTCGGTGAAGGCGAATGCCCCGACCGCGACGGTCAAATCTGCGTAGCGCGGGCATCTGCGGGGCGGACGGGACCGCGCTGCCCCGCGATGAAGTCGGTGGTCGACGCCTGGCCGTGTAGGCGCGGCTCCGACGCGTGACTGTTGCGCCCCGCCGACGATCTCCTGGTGCTCAGGTCGTATTGGGCTGGACATGCGTGGAGATGCACCACGGCTGACTCGATGACGCCGAGGCAGATTTCTTGATGGCCCCCGCGGCAGTTCAGATTTGCATGATTGCGTAGGACAACTGCTCAGATATGAACTAAGCATAAAGGAAGCACCAGATGTTTTCGCCGGTTGAGGCGGTAGGGCGGCCGCGGCCAGGTCAGATCTGAACGAGTGTTCCGGCCAAGTGTTCAGATCTGAAAAAATTGATGCGGACTGGCTGCTCTGGGTCGTCGTGACATTCCAATGTGGGAGTCAACGACCAACAGCACGCTGCCATGAACCTCTCCAACCTGCCTGTGGACCGGGCTCTCAAGAAATTGGGTGCCAACATCCGCCAAGCCCGCCTCCGCCGCGGCCAAACCCGCCAAGAGTTTGCCGAGCACATGGGCGTGTCCTGCATCACCGCACAGCGCCTCGAAAACGGCGAACCGGGTGTTGCGCTTTACACAATGCTCAGGTGCCTGCAAGCGCTGCAGCTGCTCGACGACTTCAACCGTCTGCTCGATCCAGCGCAGGACACGGTCGGCCTGGTGGCCCAGGAGACGTACCTGCCCAAGCGCGGGCGCCGCGCTGGTCTAGACATGGCCGATCCAGCGAGGTGCAACTGCTCATCCCTCCTGGGAACGCCTGGCATAAGGGAGATGCGGGGCTGGACGTCAGCCTTGGCGAGATGGGCCGGGTAGGGCGCCTGGGCTTTCACGCCTGGGGTGACCAGCGCATGTCTTCCTTCGCGTATTCGCGCGACTGGTTGCAGAACAAGCGCTTCTTCTCCTTGTCGCCCGAATTGCACAAGACGCTGTCCCCGCAGTGGCGCAAGGCGCCGCACGAAGGCGGGCGCAACGTTTTTGCGGCATTGGCCGACACGGTGCCTTCGGGTTTCGCGCGTTCGGTGGTGCAACGGGCACGGGCGCGCGGGCTGCTCGATGGGTTCAGAGCAGCCGCGGAAGCTTCTGAGTCTTTGGACTCCTTGTGCGCCGTGCTGGACATCGCCCGACAGGGTGCCATGCGGCTGCACCCCGCCGGTGAGCCGACGGTCGACGTCGCTCAGCAAAAGTTCTTGCTCCCCTGTCGAGGCGACCTGGAAAACATCGGCGTGGCCGTCGCCGCGTTCGAGCGCGGGCAAGAAGACTTGCGTCAGCTGCAGTTACTGTTGCTCTGCGCGACGGGATTGGGTGGATCCCGTCCCAAGTGCACCTGGGTCCGGAAAGATGGCCAGCTCGCGGTCGCGCGGTTTCCCAGCGTCTTCGACACATACCCGGTTCACCGGGTTGAAGTCCTCATGGCACACCTCGCCAAGAAGGTTGGAATTGATGTCGTGGATGTGGCTCTGATGCACCCCATCCGTTCTCCGGTGGTACTGGCAACACGATTCGACCGCTCGCGTGACGGAGGGCGAAAACACTTCATGTCCGCGCGCAGCCTGGTGTTGGCGGAAGAGGGCGATGAGATCGACCCATTGGAGCTGCTTCAGGCCATGCGCAGCTGCTGCCAAGATTTTGAGATGCCCGAAGCGCACCCCAGCTCCAGCGCGATCTCCATGTCTTTCATCGTCATCAAGGTGTTGCCCGACACGGTGCCGGTTGCCATCATGAGGCCGATGTGGCGCAGCAGGCCCGAATCGGCAAAGCCACCGGCCAGCGCGGTGGGGAGGATGCGTGGGTCCAGCCCTTGTCGCGCGGCCAGGTGCATGGCCTCGGCGATCAGTGCGGCGTTGCCGAAGTTGATCATCTGGTTGCAGGCTTTGGCCACTTTCCCGCAGCCGGCGGGGCCGACATGCGTGACCTGCGATGCAAAGCTCGTGAGGATGGGTCGCGCGTTCCACGTCGTTCGCCTCGCCGCCGGCCATCACCGCGAGCGTACCGGACTGCGCGCCTTGAGGGCCGCCGGAGATCGGTGCGTCCACCCAGCCGATGCCGTGCGTTCGCAGGCGCGTCGCAAAGTCGCGTGCGCGTGCGGGTGGAGAGGTGGAGAGGTGGAGAGATCCACCACCAGTTGGCCGGGGCGCGCAGACTGCAGCAGGCCGTTGTTGTCGAACAGCATGGCGTCGGTCGCGTCCGCATCGAACAGGCATAACAGGACGACGTCGACCTGCGCCGCGAGTTCGCGCGGCGTGTCGCACGCGGTTGCGCCCAGCGCGCACAGCGGCTGCATGCGCGCGGCCGTGCGGTTGTGCACGTGCAGCGAAAAACCCGCGCGCTGGATGTGGGCCGCGATCGGTGCGCCCATTTCGCCCAGACCCGCGAAGCCTACAGCCATGGGTGCACTCATACCACTTGCTCCACATTCGCCGCGAACCACGACAACAACAAGGCATTAGTGGCATCGGCGCGTTCGTGTTGCACCCAGTGCGCTGCACCATCCAGCACGCGCCAGGTGCGCTGCGGGCTGTTGTCGCAGAGCATCGGGCCAACTTCGGCGGCTATCGCGGTGCAGTCCTGCGCACCCCAGGCGCACAGCATCGGCGTCTCGAAATCGTGCAACAGCTCGCCAAGGCGGCTCGCGCGCGAGACCTCGCGCACAACACGCAGTCGGCAACGCAGACTCGAATATTCCTGCGCGTATAGCGCCGCAGCGTCGGCCGACGCGGAACGGTGAAACATGAAGGCCAGGAGGTTGCGGCGCAGGGCGTCTTCGCGCGTGGCGGCAGTGTCCGTATGGCGCCACGGTGGAATGCTCACCTCGGGGCCACGCGGGCCGCTGTGCGCGGCGGGGCCCAGCAAGGCGATGCGGCGCATGAGCCGGCCTCGTCGGTGCAGATGTGCGGTGACCAACGCGCCGAAAGAGAACGCGGCCACGTCGACCTCGGGCAAGTCGCCGAGCACGGTGCTCAGCGTTTCGTCGAGGGCATCCATCAGCCGCTGCAGTGGGCCGTGCGGGGTGCCATCGTCTGGCACATCGGACGAGTCGCCAAAGCCTGGCAAGTCCGGTACCCACACGGTATGGCGCTCGGCAAGCGCCGGGATGTTGCGCAGCCAATGCATCCAGCTGCCGTGGCCGCCGTGCAGCAGCACCAGCGGCGAACCTTCGCCGAAGCGGCGCCAGCACACGAAGCCACCGTCATGGGGAACGTCGATCCGTTCGCCTTGCTCTTCCACGGCCTGAACGCTTGCGGGCTGGGGCATCCAGGCGCGCATCTTGGCGGCGGTGCTCATGGCTGTGGTTTTGCTGGTGCGGGTGAGGACGTCAGTTGTGCGTATTTGCGATCAAGCCCGGTCCAATGATCGAAATCGACGATTTCCTGGCGCTGCGCGAAGCCAATGAGCTGGTCTTGTGCGCCTTCGAGCGAGCCCACGCTTTTCAAATGCGCCAGCGTGCGCGACATCGCCAGCATGGCGGACTGCAAGGCCGCGTTGGCGTACAGGATGCCGCCGAAGCCCATGGCGGCCAGCGTCTGCTGCGGCAGCATGGGCGTCTTGCCACCGTGCACGATGTTGCACAGGTGCGGGCCGGGCAGGGCGCGCGGGATGGCGCGCAACTCGTCTTCGGTCTGCGGTGCTTCCACGAACAACACGTCCGCACCGGCCTCTCGGTAGCGCGCGGCGCGTTCCAGAGCCGCGTCGAAGCCTTCCACGGCGCGCGCGTCGGTGCGCGCAATCACCAGAAAACCCGCATCACGGCGTGCGTCCACGGCCGCGTGGATCTTCTGCACCATCTCGTACAGGGGTACCACACCCTTGCCGTCGAAGTGGCCGCAGCGCTTGGGAAACACCTGGTCCTCCAGCTGGATTGCGTTGGCGCCCGCGCGCTCGTAGAGGTGCACCGTGCGCACGAGGTTGAGGGCGTTGCCAAACCCGGTGTCGCCATCGGCGATGAGTGGCACGCGCACCGCGTCACGACAAGCGGCGATTTGGGTCGCCATTTCGGTGGCGGTAATCAGGCCCAGGTCGGGCGCGCCCAGGTGGCCGTTGGTGATGCCCGCGCCGGTGAGGTAGACGACCGGGAAGCCGGCCGATTCGATCATGCGTGCCGTCATCGCGTTGAACGCACCAGGGATCACGGTGCCGGCACCCGGTTGCAGGAGGTCGAGCAGCGAAGTGGGAGGACTCATGGCAGCGTGGAATTAAAGGTATTGATGTCCAATGGTAGGGCCTATATCATAAGCATTCCATCCACAGAAATCGAGACATTTCCCATGCAGACCAGACGCGTTCTTCTGTGCGCGGCCCTCGCCGCGCTGTCCGCCGCCAACGCCACCGCCCAGACCACCGACTGGCCGCACAAGCCCGTGCGCATCATCGTGCCGTTTGCGCCCGGTGGCGGCATTGACGTGCTCACGCGCTCGGTGATGACCGAGTTGTCCACGCGCTGGAAGCAGCCCGTGGTGATCGAGAACCGCGCGGGTGCGGGCTCGTTGATCGGCGCCGAGGCGGTAGCCAAGGCCGCGCCCGACGGCTACACGCTGCTGGCCACCGTCAACCAGACGCTGGTGAGCAACCGGTTCCTCTACCGCTCGCTGCCGTACGATCCGGACAAGAGCTTCGAGCCGATCACCCTGATGGTGAACAGCGACCAGATGGTGATCGCCAGTTCGACCTTTCCGGGCAATACCTTGAAGGACGTGGTCGAGGCCGCGCGCCGCCAACCAGGCGGCCTGACCTACGGGTCGTTCGGCAACGGCAGCCAGCCACACTTGTTGTTCGAAACCATCGGCGCGCGCGAGAGCGTGAAGCTGCTGCACGTGCCCTACAAAGGCGTGACGCCCATGCTTACCGCGCTGGCGGGCGGCGAGGTGATGCTGGGCACGGGCAGCGCGGCCGTGGCCGGGCCGTTGATCGCGGCGGGCAAGATCAAGCCGATTGCGGTGGCCGGTGCGTCGCGCATGGTGCAGTACGGCCAGACCGCCACCAGCACGGAGCAGGGCTACCCCTATGTGAAGACCTCGATCTGGTACGGCCTGTTCGCACCTGCCGGCATGCCCGCTGCGGTGATCGCGAAGATTCATGCCGACGTGCGCTCGGTGCTCACGGATCCTTCGTTTGCCGAGAAGCAGGTCACCGCCAAAGGGCTGACTGTGGTGGCGGGCGACGCGGCGCAGTTGCGCCGCGTGATCCAGGATGAGAGCCGCCTCACGGCCGAGCAGGTGAAGGCGGCGGGCGTCACCCTCGAGTGAGGTTGGGCCTCAGGACGATGGCGTTGATCCGCTGTCGCCCAACACCTGATCGGTGTGCTCGCCGAGCGCTGGCACGCGCCCGGAAGAGCGGGTCTCCGCGCCGGAGAGCTTGAATGGCAGGTTGGTCACCTGGAACTCACCCGCACGGTCGCTCACCGTCGACAAGCTGCCGCGAAATGCTACCTGTGGATCGCGAATCACCTCGGCCACAGTGTGGTAGGTCGTGCCGGGAATGCCGGCCTGAGACACTCGCTCCACGCAGTTCGCGCTGCTGTGTTGTGTGGTCCAGTCCTGGATGGAGTCCATCAGCGCATCCCAGTGCTGTGCGCGCGCTGCGGGTGTGGCGTAACGCGTGTCCGCCATGAACTCGGGGTGGCCCATGAGCTCGAACATGGCCTCGAAATTCTTCTGTGTGATGAGTCCAAGCATCACATGGCCGTCGCGCGTGCGCATGGGTTTGTAGACCGGGCGGCGTGTGGCGCTTGGAAACTGCGCTTCCTGCACTTCGTAGGGCAGGAAGTTAAGCATGCCGTCTAGCAGGGACACGTCGACGAACTGACCGTGGCCGGTGCGTTCGCGGTCGTAGAGCGCGGTGAGAACGCCGCTGAAGGCATGTAGACCGGCCAGGATGTCGGCCGTGAAGATGCCTGTGTTCGGTGGTTGCTGGCGTTCGCCATCCTGGTAGCCCGCGAAGGCGAGGTCCAGGCCCGAGGCAGCGTGCATGGTTTGCGCAAACGCGGGCTGGTGCGCGCCCGGGCCCTCCTGGCCGTAGCCCGAAATCGAGCAGTAGATGAGCGCGGGGCGCGCCTTGCGCAAGCTCGCGTGGTCGAGCCCGAAGCGCTGCATTGTGCCGGGTCTGCCGTTTTCCACGATCACATCGACCTCACGGGCGAGGCGGCGCGCATGCTGCAGTCCCTGCTCGGTTTTCAGGTCGATCACCACGCTGCGCTTGCCGACGTTGATGTGGCCGAAGTAGCTGCTGCAACCGTCACGCTGCGGTGTGGAATGGCGCAGGTTGTCGCCCTCGACGGGTTCGACCTTGATCACGTCCGCGCCGAGGTCGGCGAGGTAGCGCGTGCAATACGGACCTGCCATGAACATGCTGAAGTCCAGCACGCGAACACCGGTCAGTGGCCGGCGTGGTGCGGTGGGTTCAGGCGTAGACATGGCCATCGAACAAGCGCCGCGTGGTGCGGTAGAAACAACCGGAATCGGCATGCCAGCCGCTGGCGCCGTGGCTCACCTTCGCGGCCACGGTGAGCACGCCCGAGGGCATGGCCAGGCGCAATGCGGTGGCATCGCGCTCAGCGCGCGCCGCCTCATGCACCACGGTGCCTTCGATCTGCATCGCCACGGCGGTGCACAGCGAACCTGTGAGTGGCAGCGCCCGGTGCGGCTGGCCGCTGGAGATCATGCGCACCACCAGGTCGACCTGCGACGCGGCGATGCGTTCGCCATCGAGCGTGATGCTGTCGGCGGGCGGGCTCACGATCGCGATCAGCGGAATCATCGGCTTCGCCGCGGCTTCTTCGAGCGATGCCGAAATGCCCATCGCGACCGAAGCCGCCAGGCGCAGTTGCTTCAACTGTTCCAGCGCCGTCGGGTGCGCGGCGATCTCGTCGGGCAACTCGGTACCGACCAGGCCTACTGCCGCCGCCGGCACGAACACGCAGGCGTTGGCGGCGTCGACGAGCGACGCACGCGTGGCGCCGAGTGCGGTTGTTTGCAGTTCATCCAGCGGTGACCCGGTGGGCAGCAAGCGACCCGTGGACGCGCCACCCGGGCTGAGAAAGTCCAGCCGCACCGGCGCGCCCGGACCGTCGACACCGGGAATCTCCAACGTGCCGGCTTCCACCGATTGCCCATCGCGTACCTCGAAATGCGCGTGGATGATCTTGCGCGTGTTGGTGTTGTGGATGCGCACGCAGATGGGGCCATCAGGCGGCGTGGGCAGCAGGCGTTCGTCGATCGCAAACGGGCCGATGGACGACGACATGTTGCCGCAGTTGCCGCTGTAGTCGACCCGCGCCTCGCGGATCTGCACCTGCGCGAAGGTGTAGTCCACATCGGCGCCTTCCACCGTCGCCGGCCCGACCACGCAGACCTTGGACAAAGAAGACACGCCGCCCCCCATGCCATTGAGCTGGCGGCCATAGCGGTCGGGCGTGCCCATGGCGCGCAGGAAGATGGCGTCCCATGCAGCGCGGTCGGCGGGCAGGTCTTCGAGACGGAAGACGATCGCCTTGCTGGTGCCGCCACGGATGAAGGCGGCGCGGTATCGCTGGCCCATCGTCTGTGGCCTCAGTAAGCGCGCGGCGAAACGTGCTCGCGCTCGCGCACCGGCATGCTGAGCCGGCCCACGCCCTCGATCTCGATGGTGACCGTGTCGCCCGCCGCGAACGGCCCCACGCCTTCGGGTGTGCCGGTGGCGATCAAATCGCCTGGCACCAGCGGCAGCACGGACGAGATCAGTTCGATGAGTTCTGGAATGTCCACGATCATCTCGCTGGTGTTGGCTTCCTGGCGCAGCTCGCCGTTCACCCACAGGCGGTTGGCGAGATTCGCCGGGTCGGGCACCTCATCGGCGGTGACGATGTACGGCCCCACCGGTGTGAAGCCCTCGAAGGACTTGCGCATGGAACGCTCTTCTTCGAAAGTGTCCTTTTCAATGCGCATGGTGGCGTCGAGCAGGCAGGCATAGCCGAACACGTGTTCCATGGCCTTCGCGCGCGGAATGTCGCGCCCGCCCTTGCCGATGATCACGGCCAGTTCGGACTCGTGGTCGAAGCGCCGCGCAGAGCCCTTGGGCACGAAGATCGCCCCGCCCGCGCCGACGACCGACGCGGGCGCCTTGAGGAAGAAGCCCTGCTCGCGCGCGCTGCGGCCCTTCTTTGTCACGGTGCGGTCGCCGAGTTCGCCGAGGTGTTTGCGGTAGTTGGCCGGAGCGGCGAACACATGCGGGGGGCAGGGCGTGGCCGCCAGCAATTGCACGCTGGCAAGCGCGACTGGCGATACGCTGGCGCGCGCTGCCTGTGCAGCGGGCAGCGCCTGTGCCCACTGCGCGATCAGCCAGTTCAGGCGTTGCTGTGGCAAGGCATCGAACGCGGCCGGCACCACCGAGGTGATGTCGAACAGTTGCCCGTCTTCGACGATGCCGATGCGGAAGTCATTGAAGCTGGCGATTTTCATGGTTGGAATTCTTCCCGGAAGTAGTGCAGCAGCTTGAGCGTGGGCAGGTCGTTGACTTGCCACAGCATCGCGTCCTGCGAGGTGTTGTTCTGATGTTGATGCCACGCCCAAGGCGCGATCACCATGAAGTCGCCTTGCGACCACTCGTAGCGCTCCTGTTCCACCGTGGTGACGCCTTGGCCACGCACCACGTAGTACAGCTTGCTGCCCGTGTGGCGCCGGCGCTGTCCGTTGAAGCCGGCGCGCAGCAACTGCAGTTGCATGCCCAGCGTGCGCATGGCCGGTGAGCCATCGGTCGGGTTCTGGTATTCCAGAATCACGTCGTCGCACGGGTCGGCGGGCAGTCCGGCGGCGGCGTTCAGCGCGGTCTCCGCCATGCCGAATGGGTAGGCCAGCAACGGGTTCACAGTGGCAGGTTTCGCGCCCGGTGGACGCATCAGGCCGCTGCCGAACGCGCGCCAGCTGCTGTCGGGCAGCGTGTGCACAGGTTGCACGTCGCCTGCATAGGGCTCGAAAAACGTGGCTTCCATCGACTTCATGAGCGAGATGTCGAGCACGTCGAGCCAGACCATTGGCTCATCGCCTTTGTGGACGTGGTCGTGCCAGGTCCAGGCCGGTGTGAGTACGAGGTCGCCCTCGGCCATCGGGTAGCACTCGCCCTCCACCGTGGTCCACGCGCCTTGGCCCTTCATGATGAAGCGCAGCGCACTGGCGCTATGGCGGTGCGCGGTGGCCACCTCGCCGGGCAGGATCACCTGGATCGAACCCCAGAACGTGTGCGTGGTGCCCACCGCCAGCCCCGGGTTGTGCAGCCGCAGCGTACGCCGTGGCCCCGCGGCCGCGAGGTCGACCTCGTGGCCGATGCGCTCAAGCAGCGGCTGCAGATCGCTCCAGCGCCAGTGCACCGATTGCATGTCGGGCTTGGGTTCGCGCGTGAAGAAAGGCGGGTCGCCAGCCTGGTGCACGCGGCAGTTGAAGCGCGCCAGGTGTTCCTTGAGCTCGCGCCGCCGGGCGGCGCTTTCTTCGGAAATGTTGTCCATCTCAAGCCTCGGCGAGTTCGTATTCGCGGCGCTCGAGTTGTTCGGGCACCGGGCTCACGGCGCCACGCGCGGTGTCGACAATGCGTTGCGCATCGGCCGGCAAGACGTCTGCGCGCCAGGCCACAGAGCCATCGGGCCGCACCAGCACCAGACGGCTCTCGTAGAGCGTCGCCGCTTCGGCGTGGTCGATGTCCAAGACCTTTAGTGGCAGACCGACGCGCGCCGCCGTTTCGATTAGGGCTTGCACCGGCACCGGCTCGGCACCAAAGCGCAGCAGAACAAATTCACGTCCGAACAGGTCCAGCGTCGACTGTTCCGGCGTCAGCCAGACGTGCGGCGCACGCGAACCCGGGCGCGCGGTGGGCACGTAGCGCGACACCTGGTTGACCGGCGCGGGCGTGCCGTCGGGTACGACGATCGGCGAGTTCTCATACACATAGCCGAGGTGGATGCCGACCGAGAACCACTCGCGCTTCATCATCTCGGTGTAGCGGTCGCCATACTCTTTGCGGGCTTGCTCGAAGTTCGGGCTGCTGGTGTCGAAGGCCGCAGCGTCGGGGCGCAGCACGCGCGGCGAGAGCATGCGGCGCAGGTTCTCGCCGGCCTCGGTCACGTTGCGCACGGCCACGGGGTACTGCTCGGCTTCGTAGCTGTCGAGCAGGTGTTCGCCGCCCCAGCCCTGCAGCACGCCCGCAATCTTCCAGCTCAGGTTCACCACGTCGAGCAGACCGGTGTTCATGCCGAAACCGCCGGTGGGCGAGGTGAGATGCGCTGCGTCGCCTGCGATGAAGGCGTTGCCTTTGCGGTAGTGGTCGGCCACGAGCTGGCGGCGGATCCATGGCAGCACGGAAAGAATGTCGAAATCGAACTCGCGCCCGACCGCGCGCACGATGGCGCTGCGCAGATCGGCCTCGGTGAGGTCGCGCTTTTCGCCGTCGCCTACGAGCGAGAAACGCCACTGGTCGCGGCCGTTGATCGCCACCAGAGTGGCCCAGGTGCCTTCGGGGCCGATAAAGATGTAGCGGTATGCGGGCTGCATTTTGTGCAGCTTCTCCAGCCCGTCGCAGCGAAAGATCACGTTCGTGGTGTACGTGAGCACACCGTCGCCGTCCATGCGAATGCCCATGCCTTTGCGCACCGTGCTCGCGCCGCCGTCGCAGCCGACCAGGTAGCGCGCGCGGATCTGGCGCTGCGTGCCGGCGGCTTCGTCGTTCACGGTGGCGATGATGTGGTCGCCATGGTCCACAAACGATTCGAGGGTGCTGCGGTAGCGCAGATCTGCGAGCTGGGTGCTTTTGGCGAAGCGTGCGAGCACCGGGTCGAAGAAGTTCTGCGGGCAGCGCTCGCGCTTTTGCGGGCTGTGCGGCGGCGCTTTTTCGGCGGCGGGCGAGGGGAAAAATTCGCGGCCGAACTCGTAGCCGTTGAGGTCGGTGACCCAGGCGCAGTCTTGCGGGTAGTCGCGGTTGTAGCCCGCGGCCTCGACCCAGGGCACGATGCCCCAGCGGCGGCAAAACTCCATGCTGCGAATGCCCACCATGTCCATGCGCGGCTGGGCAATGATGCCGTCGCTCTTCTCGATCAGCGTGCTCTTCACGCCGCGCCAGCCCAGGTCACCGGCCAGCGCCAGGCCCACGGGCCCGCCGCCAACAATCAGGACGGGTGTCTCTTCAATCATCGTGTTCTCCTATTGGTCTGCCATGCAGCGTGGCCTTCGCAGCCAAGCGCCATCTCGGGTCGCAAATATACCAATGATTGGACCATTGATATAGTCCTGCAGGAAAAATGGCCGACAGCTTCGCCTGAGAAACCTGAAAAATCAATAATCTAATGGATGGACCATAGGTCCAAATCCGTTTCTGTTGAATAATCGGCTTAGTGCACGAGGACCAACCGCCTGTCCGCATCCCTTTGGCCGTTGAACCCTTCGCCGCGCGACCCCTCAAAACACAGGAGACACTTCCCCATGCAATCCATCCTCAAGAAGACCGTTGTCGGTCTGGTCAGCGCCGTCCTGGCGCTGGCGGCCAACGCCCAAACCCCCGCGACTTTTCCTGCTGGACCGGTCACCATTCTCAGTGGCTTTGCCGCCGGTGGACCTACCGACGTCGCCGCGCGCCTGGCGGCCAAGGTGCTCAGCGATGGCTTCAAGGACCCGGTCGTCGTGGACACACGCGCCGGCGCCAATGGCCTGATTTCGATCCAGGCGCTCAAGCGCGCCAAGGCCGATGGCCACACGCTGCTGGCGGTGACGGCCGGCATGATGACCATCACGCCGGCGGTGAAAGCGAATGCGGGATACGACCCCATCAAGGATTTCACCCCCATCGCCATCGTGGGCGAGTTCCCTTTTGTGCTAGTGGCGCGCAACGGTTTCCCGGCCGACGACGTGGCAGGCCTGGTCGACTTCGCGAAGAAGAATCCTGGCAAGGTGAACTACGGCTCGGCGGGCATTGGTTCAAGCAACCACCTGGCCGGGGAGTGGTTCAACAGCATGGCCAAAATTTCGATGGAACACGTGCCCTACAAGGGCGATGCGCCCGCCATCGGCGATTTGCTCGCCGATCGGCTGGACGTGTACTTCTTGACGCCTAGCCTGGCGATGCCACAGGCCGCAGCTGGCAAGCTCAAGGTGCTGGGTGTTGCCTCCACCGCGCCCACACCGCTGGCGGCGGGCGTGAAGGACGTGGTCGCCAAGACCGTGCCCGGCTTCCACATGGGCAGCTGGATCGGCATCGTCGGCCCGGCCGGCATGCCGCGCGACGTGGTGAAGAAGCTCAACGCCGCGATCAACGAGCGCCTGAAGCAGCCGCAGTACCTGCAGTCGCTGGCCAGCATTGGTCAGGACCCGGTGGCCGTCACGCCCGAACAGTTCGCCGCGCGCATTCAGAAGGAGCTGGGTGTGTGGACAAAGGTGGCGACCGACGCGAAGATCAGCGTCGAATAAGACAGCCGCCGATGGCGGCGACGGGACCGGGCGGTCCCGTCGCCGCACGCCGTCAAGTGGGCGCCGCTGTCTCCACGACGGCGCCCGACGCCAACAGGCGATCGATCTCGGCAGCCGAAAATTCACACGACTGCAGCACCTCAAGAGAGTGTTGCCCCGCCCGCAGCACGGGTGGGCTGCCGAGGGTGGCCGGCGTGCCACTGAAGCGCGGCGCGGGCGCTGGTTGGGTTTTGCCTTCGTGCACCACAAACATCTGCCGCCGTGTGGCCTGCGGATGCGCGCGGGCTTCGGCGGCGCTGAGCACCGGCGCAAAGCAGGCATCCGTGCCTTCGAGCAGGTCGCGCCAGGCGGCGCGGGTTCGGCTGCGAAAAACGGCCTCGAAGCGCTGCTGCCAGGCGGGCCAGTGGGCGCGGTCCATGCGGTCCGGCATGGTGGCGGGGTCGATCTCCAGTTTGTCCAGCAGGATGTCGAAGAAGCGCTGCTCGATCGGGCACACCGTGACATACAGGCCATCGGCCGTCTCGTAAGCCGCGTTCCATGGCGCACCGCCACCGATCAAGTGCTCGCCACGGCCGGTGGGCCAGGTGCCGGCTTCCACCTGGCCGTGGATCGAGGCCATCATTGCCGACACGCCGTCGGTGATCGCCGCGTCAATCACTTGCCCACGCCCCCGATCCTGCGGCGAGGCGAGGGCGGCGGCAATGCCCAGCGCGAGAAAGAGTGAGCCCCCGGCGAAATCGCCCACCAGGTTCAACGGCGCCACCGGCGGACCGCCGCGCGTGCCGATCGCATCGAGAGCGCCCGTGACCGCGAGGAAGTTCATGTCGTGTCCTGCGGCGGAGGACAGGGGGCCTTGCTGCCCCCAACCCGTGAGGCGGCCATAGACCAGTCGGGGTTGCGTGGCCAGGCAGACGTCGGGGCCGAGCCCCAGCCGCTCCATCACGCCAGGGCGAAAGCCTTCGATGAGCACGTCGGCCTGCTTCACCAGGCCCAGCAAGGTCTGCACGCCCTCGGCGTGCTTCAGGTTCACCGCGATGCTGCGCTTGCCACGACCGGTGTATTCGAAAGCGGGATCGCGGCGCACGCCCAGATCCGTATCGCCTGTGCGGTCGATGCGAATCACCTCCGCACCCAGATCCGCCAGCAGCATGCCGCACAGCGGAATAGGGCCGATGCTGGCGAACTCAAGAACTCGGTAGCCGGTCAACGGGCCCATGGTGCCTCCAGAGAAAAAATCGAATAGTACAATGGAAGGACCATTAAAGGAGACGCTGCATGAATGACGAACCCGAGTTGAATACACCGGCGTATCCCGCTGTCGTGGCATTGATCCGCCACGCGCGTGCCTGGACGTGGGGTGCCTCGCTTGCGGTGCTGGTGGTGTTCGGCTGGTTGGCCTGGCGCACCGGCTGGCCGGAACTGCTGCTGGCGGGGCCCTTCGCCGCATGGGTGCTGCACTTCGTGGTGCGGGTCGCGGTGGACGTGGTGTCTCTCGTGGCCGATACCTTGATGCCGAGGTAACCATGCCCGCTTTGAAAACCCAACTGTGTGTGGTGGGTGCAGGCCTGGCGGGCCTGACGGCGGCACTGCGAGCCGCCGAGCAGGGTGTGCAGGTTCTGGTGCTGGAGCAGTCGTCCGAGCGGGAGTACCTGTGCAACTCGCGCCTGACGGGCGGCGTGTTCCACGTCTGCGTGACGGATATCCAAACCGACCCCGACGTGCTGGAGAAGACAATCCTGCGCGTCACGGGCGGACACGCCCATCCGGCACTGGCGCGGGCTGTGGCGCACGACACGCGCCGCGCGGTGAAGTG
The DNA here is from genome assembly GCF_001571225.1 of Hydrogenophaga palleronii NBRC 102513. Taxonomy (GTDB): domain Bacteria; phylum Pseudomonadota; class Gammaproteobacteria; order Burkholderiales; family Burkholderiaceae_C; genus Hydrogenophaga; species Hydrogenophaga palleronii. Next base: position 52,863 of record NZ_BCTJ01000024.1, on the reverse strand, counting down.
GCTGCAGTCCAAGGGCGCACGGTTCATCAGGGGCAGCGCCGAGCCGCACCAGAATTTCGTGCTGGCGCCGCCAGCGCTGCACCGTCAAGGGCTGGACTGGAAAGGGCGGGGCGGGGATGCCACGCTGCGCCTGCTCGAAGCTGCACTGGTCAAGGCCGGTGGCAGCGTGCTGCGGGGGTACCGCGCCACCGCACTGCGCGTGGAAGACGGCAACTGCCGGGGCCTGCGCGGCACCACCGCGCAAGGCGCCGACTTCGCGATCGACGCCGCGTTCGTGCTCATCGCCGATGGCGGATTCCAGAACGCGCCCGAGCTGCTGCAGGCGCACATCACCCCCCAACCTACTGCGGTTCTGGCGCGCAATGCAGGTGCGAGCCGTGGCGATGGTCTTCGCATGGCGCAGGCCGCCGGTGCGCGCTTGAGCGACTTGCGGGGCTTTTACGGCCACGTCCAGCACCGCGAAGCGCTGAGCAATCCGCGCTTGTGGCCTTACCCGTGGCTGGACGACATCGTGAGTGCTTCGGTGCTGGTCGATGGCCATGGCCAGCGCTTCACCGACGAGGGGCGCGGCGGCATCTACGGCGCCAACGCGATCGCGCGCCTGCCCGATCCGCAGGGCGCCTGGGTCGTGTTCGACGAAGCAGTCTGGAGCACGGCCGGCAAGTCGCGCTTCCTGCCGCCCAATCCCCACCTGGAGCAGGCGGGGGGGCGCGTGGTGCGCGCGGACACCGCAGCGGCGCTGGAGCCGCAGATGGGGCTGCCGGTCGGCGCGCTTCAGACGACGCTGTCGCACTACAACGCGGCGCTGTCGGCGAGTACACCCGGCACGCTGACACCCGCGCGCAGCATCGGCCCCCGCGGCGCAGCTCCGCTGCAGGGGCCGCTGCTGGCGGTGCCGGTGGTGGCGGGTATCACCAACACCATGGGCGGCATCGCCATTGACGAATGGGGCCAGGCGATGACGGCGCAAGGCACACCGTTTCCGGGACTGTTCGCAGCGGGCGGCGCGTCGGGCGGGCTCGAAGGGGGCGAGTCGATCGGCTATGTGGGTGGACTGGCGAAAGCGGCTGTGACGGGTCTGCGCGCCGCGGATCGCATTGCTGCCCTGTGCCAGCCCGCTTTCGCCCGTTGATGCGCCCATGGCGTGCGAGAATCGGCTGAATGGTGGGGCCACGGGAGATGGCCCTCGCAAAAGCTGGAGAATACATGGTCAAGCGCGAACGGTCGGAGATCGAGTACGAAGTGGTGCAAACCTCGCGTGCTTTTGAAGAGGTGATTGCCCAGCTTCGACGGCTCACCGTTCAGGGGCAGCTCAAACCCGGTGACCGTCTGCCCTCGGAGCGCGATCTGGCGCTCAAACTCGGCGTGAGCCGCAACACGATCCGCGAAGCACTGCGCGGCCTGGAAATGTCGGGCGTGCTCGAACTGCGCAAGGGCGCCTACGGTGGCGCTTTCCTCGTGGCACCCGGTGGCGACACGCTCGCTGGCGCGCTTCAAGACATGTTCCAGTTTGGCAGTGTGACGGCCGGGCAACTGACCGAAGCCCGCCTGCACATCACGGCGGCGGTGGCGCGCGTGGCGTGCGAGCGCATCCGGGAAGAAGACATTCGCGACCTGGAGCGCAACGTGGCCGACGCGCAGCAAGCCGAGCGCGATGGCGACGTGGTGCTGCGTTCGCGCATCAACCTGAACTTCCACCGCGTGCTCGCGCGTACGACCGACAACCCGATTTTTGTCGCCGTGATGGACGGCCTGATTTCGATCATGGAGCACTTCATCGACACGCTCGGGCCGCCACAGATTCCCGATGTGTTCAAGTCGCGCATGAAAGTCATTGCCGCGCTGCGCGCGCGCAACGCCGAGGTGGCAGCGGCCGAGATGGAAGACAACCTGCGCGTCGTGCACAAGGGCTATCTCGCGCGACTCGAACAAGGCCAGCGCGCACCGACCAGCCCGGTGCCCGCGCCAGCCGCAAAACCGCCGGCGTCGCGCGCTGCCGCCAGGCCTGCGGGCACAGCGGCCACCAAGGCCGCCGCCAAAGCGGTCGTGGTCGAGGAGCCGACGGCGTCGGCGACCCGCCGCGTGGCCGCCCCCCGGCGCACCGCGAAGGCTAAGTAAGCACTGCGGCGCGCGGATACAACGGAAGCCCGGCCACGCCCGCATCCAGCTTAAGCACGCTGCCACGGCCGGCGGCGGTGACGAACAGGTCGGTCATGGCCGGCCCGCCGAAACAGCAGTTGGTGGTCATCGTGCCATCGCCGAATTCGATGCGGCGCAGCGGCTGGCCATCCGGGCCGAACACTTCCAGGCCGCCGGTGCCGGGCGTGCACACCCAGAGCTTGCCCTCGCGGTCCACCGCAATGCCGTCGGGCCGGCCTTTGGCGATCGTGCAAAGAACGCCTTCCGAGGTGAGGCGGCCCGCGCTGAAGCGGAATTTTTCGATCACGCGCGGGTAGGTCTGCGCCAAGTACATCACCGTGCCGCTGGGGTCGAAGGCAATGCCATTGGGAAACAGACGTTGTGACACAACCGTCTCGATCTCGCCTGTCTCCACGTCGCAGGCGAACACGCTGCCTTCGATCTCTTCGGTCAGCGCCCGGTCGGTGAGCGGATCGGTCACATAGAGGCGGCCGTCCGGGCCGAAGCAGAGGTCGTTGGGTGCGGTGAGCATGCCGGCGAACAGCAGTTCCACCTTCCCGTCGCAAATCCTCTGAATGCCGCCCCTGGTGACGCCCGAGGCGCCAAAGATGCCGCCGTTCTGCGCCACCCAGAGCGCGTCCTGGCCGACCGCCAGACCGTTGGGGCCGCCACCCGTGGGAAGGCGCTCGAGCACCACCCCGTCGCCGCCCAGCACGTAGATGCAGCCCTGGCTGATCGAGGTCACGCACAGACGGCCGTCGGGCGTCCACACCGGTCCTTCGATGAAGCCGAGGCCGGACTGAAAAACGTTGAATGTCATGGGGCCCCCGTTTTTGAAAGCAGACGATCAGAAAATGTTGACTATCAATGGTTCAACCATTAAACTAGAGCCCATTCTAAACCTTTGACCACACCATTCGAAGGATGTCCATGTCAGACCCCGAAAACGGCTCCATCGACCTGCATGTCGAAGGCGCCATTGCCACCATCACGCTGAACCGCCCCAAGGTGCGGAATTCCATCGACCTGGCCGCTGCCCGGCGACTGACCGAAGTGGTGGAACAGATCGAACAAGACCCATCGATCCGCGTCGGCATCATCACAGGCGCCGGCGGCGTGGCCTTCAGCGCGGGAGCCGACTTGCGGGCACGTGCCCGGGGTGAGGCCCGGGCGGTGTTCCCGCCGTACGGTTTTGCCGGTTTCGTGAGGCGTCCGCGCAGCAAACCCTTCATTGCGGCGGTCAATGGCTATGCGGTCGGTGGCGGTCTGGAGATCGCCATGTCGTGCGAGCTGGTGGTGGCGGCACCCAATGCCAGTTTCTCGCTGCCCGAACCGCTGCGCGGATTGATCGCCGGTGGCGATTGCCTGCCCATTGCACTCTCGCGCCTGCCGCTGTCCGTGGCTTGGGATGTGGCGCTTACCGGGCGGCGCATCACCGCCGAGGAAGCGCTGCAGTACGGCATGGTCAACGCTGTGGCCGACGACGCGTTGGCCACAGCGAAAGAGATGGCGCAGCGCGTCATGACCAGCGCGCCGCTGGCCATCGGAGGGACCATGGCGCTGATGCGGCACCTGCTGCCCACGGCAGGCCCCAGCTACGACGAGCTGACCGAAGCGACGCAGCAGCGCCTTTTTAAAACCCAGGACGCGAAGGAAGGCTCTACCGCTTTCCTGGAGAAGCGCGATCCGGTCTGGGCCGGTGCCTGAGCACCCGCCCATCACACACACCGACACACGAAACCCACGAAGGAGATAACCATGCGAGTAACCATCGAACGAGCGCGCTGCATCGCGGCAGGGCAGTGCGTGCTCAAGTCGCCCGAGGTGTTTGACCAGAGCGAAGACGACGGGATCGTGATCCTGCTTAACGCCAACCCCTCGGCCGAGCTGGCCGATTCGGTGCGAGCCGCCGCGCGTCTCTGCCCGGCCGAAGCCATCAAGGTTTACGAAGACTGAAGCTGCCGTCTCACCGGGACCCCTTGCGGCCCGTGAGCATCACCAGAAGAGCGCAGGGACGCCCACCACGGTTCGCATTTCCACCCTCAGGAGACACACATGTATTCCATCGACCGGCGCAAGCTGCTCACCACTGCGCTTCTCACCCCTCTGGCCGGCGCGATGCCCGCCTTTGCCAACACCTACCCCAGCCAGCCGATCAAGATCCTGTGCGGGTCGGCCGCTGGCGGCCCGACCGACCTGGCGGCCCGCCTGGCCGCGCGCTGGTTGTCCGAGCGCCTGGGCCAGCCCGCGATCGTGGACAACCGCGTCGGCGCGAACAGCCAGGTGGCGATCCAGCTGCTCATGCAAAGCAAGCCCGACGGCTACACGCTCGCGGCCATTCCACGCGGCGCGCTGACCATTGCACCGTCGCTGCAGAAAGCACCGCGCTACGACCCGCTCAAGGACTTCACGCCACTGGCCATCGTTGGCCAGTTCCCCTACGTGCTCGTGGCGCGCAATTCGTTCCCGGCCAACGACGCCGCAGGATTGATCGAGTACGCCAAACGTAACCCCGGCAAGGTGACCTTCGGCTCGGCCGGCATCGGCTCCACCAACCACCTGGCGGGTGAGTGGTTCGCCAACGCAGCGGGTGTCTCGATGATCCACGTCCCCTACAAGGGCGATGCGCCAGGTTCCGCGGACGTCATTGCCGGACTGATCGATGTGTATTTCATGACCGCCGGCAACGCCATGCCGCAAGTGCAGGCCAAGAAGATCAAATTGCTGGGCGTGGCCTCGAACGCGCCCTCCGATCTGGCCGGTGGCTCGAAGACGCTGGTGTCGTCGGCCGTGCCGGGTTTCGAGATCGGCAGTTGGATCGGCCTGCTCGGACCGGCGAACATGCCGGCCGATCTGGTCAAGCGCATCAATGGCGTGATCAACGAAGAGGCAGAAAAACCGGAAGGCAAGCCGGCGCTGTTGGCCATCGGGCAGGAGGCTGTCATCGCCGCGCCCGATCGCTTCAAGACCATGATGGAAGAAGACATGAAGCGCTTCACGGCGCTGGGACGCCAGGCCAAGATCGAAGTCGACTGAGCGGGTCGCGTGGCGATGTCGCTGGTTCTCTACTACAGCCCTGGCGCCTGCTCCATGGCGGTGCACATCGCGCTGCACGAGGCTGGCGTGGCCTACGAACGGCGCTCCGTCTCCGTCAACGATGGCGAAACCCAAAGCGCGGCGTACCTCCAGTTGAACCCGCGCGGCAGGGTGCCGGCATTGGTGGTCGATGGGCACACCACGTTGGTGGAGACCTGTGCGGTCCTGCTCTATATCGCGCGGCGTTTTCCCGCGGCGCAGCTGCTGCCGCAAGACCCGCTGCGCGAGGCGCAGTGCATGTCCATCCTGGCCTGGCTGGCCAGCACCGTGCACCCCACGTTTGCGCACGTCGTCAAACCCGGGCGCTTCAGCCACCAGCCCGAGGCGCTGGACAGCATCAGGAACGCCGGCATGGAAGCCTACTGGGCCGCGCTGCAGGAAGTCGACGCCTTGATCGGCGCCGCCGGCCCGTGGGTTTTTGGCGAGCGGTTCACCGTCTGCGACGCGCACGCGTTGCCGTTCTGGGGCTTCGGGCGGCGCATGCGTTTGCCCATGGAGACCCTGACCCACTACACCGCCTGGAAAGACCGGATGGTGCACCGCCCCGCTGTGCTCGCGGTGCTGCAGGCCGAAGACAGCCGCCTGCTACGGGCCGCGTAACGGCCGCTGCACGTCGCGCACTTTTCTGACATAATCTAGTTCAATGGTCCAACCATACTACCTAAAATCATGAAAACGTTTCAGCCCCAGGATCAAGTCGCCGTCGTCACAGGCGGTGCCAGCGGCATCGGCCGTGCGCTGTGCGAGGCCTTGCTGGCCGGTGGCGCGCGCCACGTGATCGTGGCGGACGTGCAGATCGACGTCGCGCGCCGCGTGGCCGACGCACTGGGCACGCGTGCCACGGCTGCCGCGCTCGATGTGAGCGACGCAGCCGCCGTGCGCGCGCTGGCCGTGCAAGTGGAAACCACCTGGGGCGGTATCGACCTCTGGTGCTCCAACGCTGGCATCAACGCCGGCCAGGGCCTGGGCGATGCGACGGACTGGGCGCGCTCGCTGGGCGTCAATGTCATGGGCCACGTGCACGCCGCTCAGGCGGTGCTGCCGGGCATGAAGCAGCGCGGCGCAGGGTGCTTCGTAGTGACAGCATCGGCCGCCGGTTTGCTCAGCGATTTCCGCACCGCGCCCTACACCGCCACCAAACACGCGGCCGTGGCGCTCGCCGAGTGGCTGGCCATCACCTGCCGTGGCGATGGCATTGCCGTGCACTGCATCTGCCCTGAGGGCGTGCGCACCGGCATGACCAAGGCCAGCAGCGAAAAGGCGGGCAAAGGCATGGTGTTCCTCGAAGCCGAAGAGGTCGCGCGTCACGCGCTCGAGCGCATGGCGCAAGGGGAATTTCTCATCCTGCCGCACCCCCGTGTTGCGGACTACGAGGCACGCCGCGCGAGCGACCGCCAACGCTGGATCGAAAGCATGAACAAGGCTTTTCTGCGCACACAGCCGAGCGCCGAAACCACCCCGAATTGAAACCAAGGAGATTACGATGACGACAGCAGAACCAACAGTGCAGGACAAGGCCGAACTCACCTACCCGATGGCCCGTGGCTGCCCCTTCCACCCGCCCGCCGAGTACGGACGCCTGCAACGCGAAGAGCCGTTTGCCCGGGTTCGCCTGTGGGATGGCACCAGCCCGTACCTGGTGACCAACTACAACGACATCAAGCTCATCCTCTCGCACCCGGGCTTCAGCGCGCAGGCCATCAATCCTTCGTACCCGCACGTGTTCGAAGGCCGCAAGGCGGCCGACCTGGCCGACCGTTCCTTCCTGCGCATGGACAACCCCGAGCACGACCGGCAACGCCGCATGGTGACCAGGGAGTTCACCGTCAAGAAGATCAACGCGCTGCGGCCAGTGATGCAGGCCCTGGTGGACCGCTTGCTCGACGCCTACGAAAAAATGCCCCAGGGCTCGGACTTCGTGGAACACGTGGCCGCGCCGCTGCCCACCGAGGTTATCTCCAACTTGCTGGGCGTGCCGTTGGGCGACCACGAGATCTTTCACCGCGCCACGCGCATCCAGTTCGGCACGAAGTCCACGCCCGACGAGGTGCGCGCCTCGCTCAAGGAAATCTCCCAGTACCTCAGCGACCTGATCGACAAGAAGGCTGAGAGTCCGCAGGACGACATCATTTCGCGCCTGGTGCACGAGCAGCTGCTGCCCGGCCACGTGGACCGCGAGACGCTGATCAACATCATCCGCCTGTTGCTGAGCGCGGGGCACCAGACCACGCAGAGCATGACCGCCATGGGCGTGCTCACACTGCTGCAAAACCCCGACCAGCTCGCGCTGATGCGCGCCGACCCCGAGCTGATTCCCCACGCGGTGGAAGAAATCCTGCGCTTCACCTCGCCACTTCACATCGGCGCGCGGCGTGTCGCTCTGGAAGACGTGGACATCAACGGCCACTTGGTGAAGAAGGGAGAGGGAGTGATCTGCTCGACGCCAGCGGCCAACCGCGACGAGACCCTGTTCCCCGAGCCGGACCAGTTCAATATCGAGCGCAATGCCTCCCAGCACGTGGCCTTCGGCTACGGCTTCCACCAATGCCTGGGGCAAGTGCTGGCGCGCGCGGAGCTGCAGATCGTCTACGAATCGGTGTTCAAGCGCTTTCCCAACCTGCGCCTCGCGGTGCCGTTCGAAGCGCTGCAATTTCGCCATGAGATGTTCGTGTACGGCGTGCACGAACTGCCGCTGGCCTGGGACTGAAAGCGGTGCGCATGCGAACCCAATACCCCGCCACCACGGAAAGCGACTTCATGATCACTACCCCCACCCCAGCCGTCGGCGCCCACGTGCCGCGGGCTCTCACCGGCATCCGTGTGCTTGACCTCACCCAGTGGGAAGCCGGGTCGACCACCGCGACCTCGCTGGCCTTTCTGGGCGCCGACGTGCTCAAGATTGAGCGGCCCAAGGGCGGAGATCCGGCGCGCATCGCATCGGTCGACAACCCGACCGCCGATTCGCTCTACTTCCTGGTGCTCAACACCAACAAGAAGGGCGTGACGCTGGACCTGTCGAAAGAGGAGGGAAAGGCCCTGCTGCGCCGCCTCATCAAAGAGAGCGACGTGTTGCTGGAGAACTTTGCGCCGGGCACCATTCAGCGCCTGGGCTTTGACTACAAGACCGTGAGCGAGCTCAACCCGCGCATCGTCTACGGCTCTATCCAGGGCTTCAGCGACCAGAGTCCGTACCGCGACTTTCGCTGCTTCGACGCGGTGGCGCAATCCATGGGGGGGGCGGTGGCCATCACCGGCACATCCGATGGCCCGCCACTCAAGCCGGGCCCCACCTTCGCCGACACCGGCACCGGCATGTACCTCGCCAGCGGTGTGATCGCGGCGCTCTTCCAACGCCACACGACCGGGCGAGGTCAGCACGTGAAAGTGGCCATGCAGGAAGCCACCATCACCTTCTCGCGCATGTCGCTGGCGCGCCAGCAGGTCACCGGCCGTGCCGCCGAGCGCGTGGGCAATGCATCGCCCAGCAGCAGCTCGGCACCGTCTTCGTTGTACCCCTGCGAAGGCGGTGGCCCGAACGACTATTGCTTCATCTACACCGCGCGCGACGATTTCACCGGCAACCAGCAATGGAACGCACTGCTGAAGGTTATCGGCCGCGAAGACCTGGTGAACGATCCGCGCTACAACACGCCGTCGGCGCGCTTCGAGCGCAAGGAAGAGGTCGACGAGATCATCACGCCGTGGATGTCCACGCAGGAGAAGCGCCGTGCCATGGAGCTGCTCAACGCCGCCGGCGTGCCAGCGGGTGCGGTGCTCGACAGCGCCGACCTGATCAACGACCCATCGCTGCGCGCCACCGGCATCCTCACCGAAGTGGACCACCCGGTGCGTGGCAAGGTGGTGTTGCCGGGCTGGCCGGTAAAGATGTCCGACTCGCCCACGCCAGCGCTGCGTTGCCCGCCCTTGCTCGGCGAGCACACCGATGAGATCCTCGCGGGTGTGATCGGCCTCTCGGCAAGCGAGCTGGGGGACTACCACCAGCGCGGCATCATCTGACACGGAGCCGGCCATGACCCAACCCGTCGTTCTCATCCTGGGCGCCTCGGTTGCCGGTGTGGGTGCCGCCACCGAGCTTCGGCGTTGTGGCTTCGAAGGCCGCATCGTGCTGGTCGATGGGCAGCCTCACGCACCCTACGACCGCCCGCCCTTGTCCAAGGCCATCCTGACCGGCGAGGCGACCACCGACAGCATCGCGCTGGCAACGCCTGCGGAGCTGAGCGAGAAAAACATCGAGCTGCGGCTGGGCGTGCCCGTGGCCGCGCTCGACGCGCCCGCGCGCCGCGTGACGCTCGCCGATGGCACCGTTCTCTCGGCGGACTTCATCGTCATCGCCACCGGCGCACGCGCACGGGTGCTGCCCTCCGCCTGCTCGTGCGAGGGTGTGATCACCTTGCGCGACCTCGACGACGGTCTGCGCCTCAAGCAGGTGATGGCGAGCGCGAAGCACGTGGCCGTGATCGGTGGCGGTTTCATCGGCGCGGAAGTGGCGTCGAGCGCCCGCCAACTTGGCCTGGAGGCGACCGTGTACGAATGCGAGTCGCTGCCATTTTTGCGCGTGCTCGGTCCTGCGGTCGCGCAGCGCCTGGTCGATCTTCACCTGGCTGCCGGTGTGAAGGTGAAAACCGGGGTGCGCGTGGAGCAGGTGTCTCGCGCGGGCGACGGTTTCTCGCTGCGGCTGTCCGACGGCTCGGTGCACCCGGCTGACGTGGTCGTGGCCGGCCTGGGCGCGTTGCCCAACGTTGAATTTCTCGAAGCCTCGGGCGTGCAGGTGGCCGATGGAATCGTCTGCGACGCCTGGGGCCGCACCTCGCACGCCGGCCTTTTCGCCGCAGGCGACGTGGCCAACTGGGCGCCGACCGATGGTGCCGCGCGCCACCGCGACGAACACTGGACCAGCGCGCGCGAGCATGCACGCATCGTCGCGCACACCATCTGCGGCCAGACCGGCCCGGTGTGGGCCGAATACGTGCCTTACTTCTGGTCGGACATGCACGGCAAACGCATCCAGGCGCTGGGCACGCCGCAGCACGCCGACGAGGTGCGCTTCGTGTTCGAGGACGAGACCAAGGGCGCATTCTTGGCGGAATACCTGCGCGCAGGCCAGCTCATTGGTGTGGCCGGTTGCAACGCGGCGGGCCGCCTCATGAAGTACCGTGCCCGGTTAGTGCCTGCACCCGCATCGATACAACCGCAAGCACTGAAGGAGACAACCGAATGAGCGCTTACGTGGTGGTACAAGCCGACATGAAGCCCGGCCCCGAACTCGACGCCTACCGCCAGCACGCGGGCGCGGCGATCGTGAAGTACGGCGGGCGCTTCCTCGTGCGTGGCAAGGACAAGCTGTTTGCCGAAGGCGATCCCGCGCGCCCGGGCAAGGTCATCATCATGGAGTTCGAATCGGGTGAGGCCGCGCGCCGCTGGTACGACTCACCCGAATACGCCGAAGCGCTCAAGCTCAGGGACGCCGCGATGGTGCGCGAGCTATTCATCGTCGACGCGGCTTGATCGGGCCCAGGCGAGTACAAGCGGCATGGCGCCGCCTGCATCCCGTTGCCGCGTTCAGCCCAGGCCGGCAGACTGCCGTTCGGGAGGCTCTTCTGTTTTCCAGCGCTCGAAGCCCGCAGAACATATAGCCGCAGCGCGCTCCCACATGGGCAGTGTGCCGCCGCGGAACACCAGGTCGAACTCCGCCACATTGCGGAACTCCAGCACCTCAACGCCTTGTGGTCCCGCGAAATACGAGTAGATGGCGTTGGCCGGTACAAAAAATCCGTCGCCCGACTTCAGAACCTCGGTGCCCATCGTCAGCTCACCCGAAATGACGTAATACAAACAGTTGGCGTTGTGCGAATGCGCGGGCAGGGGGTAACCGCTTTTGAACCATGCGTAGACGAGACTGAAGCCATCGGGGCGCGGCTCCCGGAACAGCAACCGTGTCGCTATCCCGCGTTCCACGGCCTCCTTGAAGATGCCGTTCAAGGGCGCGCGTTCTGGCGGCGGCGCCTCTGCATGCATGATGCCCGCCTCATCCAGATTCACCGCTTTGTCTGCTCGGAAAATCTCGATGCGCCCGGCACTCTTTCTCACGGCGGCTGGCTCGGAGATGGGATTTTGTTCACTGTCGTTCATGGTCGTTCTCCAGGGTGGGTTGAAGTAGCGTCTTAGCGTTGGCTCTGCGGCAGGGTGACCGTCAGGCCATCCAGTGCTTCGGTCAATACGATCTGGCATGCCAACCTTGAACGCGCGGGATCCAGATCCACGGAGCCGTCCAAAGTCCACTGTTCGGTTTGAGAGGCGGGTACGAGGCGCTCGCTCCAGTGCTCGTCGACATAGACGTGACAGGTGGCGCACACGCATTGGCCGCCGCAATCCGCGTCAATTCCAGGCACCGCGTTGTCAATGGCCGCGAGCATGAGTGACCGGCCAACTCTGGCTTCGACAGTGTGTGTTGCGCCTGTGTGCTCCACATAAGTGATTCGAATAGTCGTCATGGTGAAGAGAAAGTGATTGCAGATGTGTGCGCGCAGACGGCGGTATCGGGCGTCATATCATTGATTCGCAAATGCAATGAGTGTCTTAATGCGCTCTGGTGGACTCCGGCCGGCAAGCAGCTCGACCATCGTCTCTTCAGCTGCATCGATGGGGACTGTTTCGGCCCAGGGTGCGTGGATGTCACGAGCGAGGACCACCGAGTCCCGGAACTCTTGCTCCGTGTAGGCAAAGCAGCCGCAAAGCGTGCGATCCCCAACGACCAGCGCGGCAGCCGACAGCGAAAGGATGTCGTCATGCAATCCGATGAACGCCACGGTGCCGCCCGGCACGGTGCAGGCAACGGCGTCTTCACGGGTAGAGCGTGTGCCCGCCGCATCGAAAACAACGCCGTAGCGACCTTCGAGTTTGCCCATCACCTTTGTGGCGCCGCCCGCCATCGCGTGGTCCAGCCGCGCCTGAACGGGGTCCACGACTGAAATGTCCTTCACGCCGTGCTGGCGCAGCACATGCAGCAAGCACATACCGATCGCGCCCGCGCCGATGATTGCTGCAGAATGCACCGGCTTTCCTGCGCGCACCCACGCATGCAGGCCGTTCGCGATGGGTTCGACCAGTGCCGCCTGGATGGGCGTCAATCCCGGTGCGGGCACCAGATTGCGGCGCGGAACCGCCACCTGTTCTGCATAGGCGCCAGCCGTCTGGATGCCCATGACCCGGCGTTCCGGGCAGAGATGCGTGTGCCCGATCTGGCAGTTGGGGCAGTGTCCACAGGACAGCATGGGATTGACCACCACGAAGTTGCCGTCGCTCGTCCAGCCGCCGAACTCGTGTCCGGGCACTGTGGATGGCGGCATGATGCTCGAAGTCTTTCGAAACAGGCCGATGTCAGATCCACAGATGCCAGTGACAGCCACCTGCACCAATATTTCATGGGGCAATGGGGAGGGCGCTGCGATGTGGCGCAGGCGCAAATCGCATTGACCTTCGTATACAAGGGCTTTCATGCCGACCTCGACAAGGATTGGTGAAAGGCCGAGCCCGGCGGGTTGTTGAGTTTTCGGTCCGACATGGAGGGATAGCTGCGGGTTCTCAGCCCGCCGTCCATGTAGATGGACTCGCCCGTGATGTAGGCGGCTTCAGAGGACGCGACCCAGGCGACCAGCGACGCCAGTTCATCCGCAGCCGCTGGTCTGCCCGCCGGAATGTTGCGCAGCCAAGCCTGTTGCGTGTGTTCGTTTTGCAGCATCAGGGAGGTCAGCGGCGTTTCCGTCAGACCCGGGCCGACCGCAACAACGCGAATGCCATGGGGTGCCAACTCCATGGCCGCGACCTGGGTGAACATGGCCACACCCGCCTTCGCCGCGCAGTACGCGCTCAGACCTTCGCCCGGCTGCACCGCGTTTGTCGAAGAGATGTTGACAATGCAACCTGCCGACCCTTGACGCAGCATCTGCCGAGCCTGGTGCTTTGCGCAGAGGAAAATGCCCGTGAGGTCCACGTTCAACACGCTGTGCCATTGCTCTAGCGTTGTGTCGACGATGTGACTCTGCAGTCCAAAACCCGCGGCGTTGACCGCCACGTCCAGTCTGCCGAAGCGGCGCACGGTCTCTTCCACAGCGGCGGCCACCTGGGCTTCGTCGCTGACGTCTGCGGTACAGGCGAAAGCCGCGCTTCCCAGTGCCGAGGTCACTGCGTCGGTCACGGCGGGGTTTCGATCCACCAAGGCGACGCGGGCGCCTTCGTCCACGAAGCGTCGCGCCACGGCGGCACCAATCCCTGAACCCCCTCCGGTCACCATGACGATCTGACCGTCAAAGCGATTCATGCGGATGGCCATGTTTGCCATCTCAGTTGCAGTTCAGAACGGCGGCCGGCGTCGCCTGATCGGCGGGCACCAAATTGCGCAGGACCTGGCGTGACTTACCTTCCCCGGCAGACTCGATCTGCACCAGGGCCATGCTTCGCATCAGTTGGTGATCGGAAGAGCGCATCTCGACATCACCGACGACAGTGTTCGCCTTCAATCCCAACAGCGCCTTGCGCACGGCTGCCACGTCCGTCGAACCAGCGCGCTGAATCGCCGCGTGCAACAACTCAATCGCCTGCCAGCTGTCCGCTTCCAGGTTGCTGGGCGGACGCTTGAAACGCTCCTGCCACAGCTTGACGAAGGCCTGTGACTTCGCGCCGGGATACTCCGGTGCGAAGCCCAGAGGGGCGTACACACCCACCGTGCTGTCGCCTTGCGCACCCAGTACCATGTCGCTGGTAAAGCCCACCGAAACCACTGTTTTGAACTTGGGGAACAGCCCGAACTGCTTTTGCTGTTTCGCGAAATTGATACCTTCGTTGCCGGACAAGGCCACGGCCAGACCCTCGGTCTGTCTGCTGCCGAGCTGTGCAATCGCAGAGCCAAAGTCCGAGGTACCCACGGGGGTGAACACCGAGTTCTGAACCGTGCCGCCAAACTCGGCAACCAGTTCGCGAAAGCCCGAATCGAAGTCGCGACCGAAGGCCCAGTCTGCCCCGACCACGGTCCAGTTCTTGATGCCGGAGTCCCGCACCACGTTGCGAAGGGCACGTACGTTCATGCCGTCATGCACCGAGCTGCGGAAGTAGTTCGCGTAGCATTTTTTTGTCGTGAGCTCCTTCGACTGCGCCGTGCTGTCCAGCAGCAGGGCTCCGAGCCCATCGAGGCGAGGTGCGATGGCCAGCGATATCCCTGACGTGGTGAAACCGGAGATGAACGACACCTTCTCCTGCTGCACTAGGCGGGTGGCGGCGGCCAGCGCACCAGCTGGCGTGGCGTTGTGCGTCTGCAGAACAACCTCGAACTTGCGGCCCAGCACGCCACCTTGGGCATTGAACATGTCAACAGCGAGCTTTGCGGGCTCGATGAAATGCGGCATGACGAATGCCAGTGATCCGGCATCCGCGGTCATGAGACCCACACGGATGGGTTCTTTGTCCTGCGCTGCCGCGCTCAAGGTCATGGCGGCGCAGATGGCCGCGCCGATAGGGATGGCGATTCTTCTGATCATGGGTGCTCCTGTTGGGTTGTTAAAAGGCCAGCGACGCGCGGTGCTGTTCGCCATCGATGTTTCCGATCAGTCCGTGGTCGATGAACGCCCCCTTTGCCATCACTGAAAAGCGATGGCAAACGCGGCGCACCAGACTCAGATGCTGTTCAACCAACAACAGGCCTGTGCCCTCGCTGCGGATGTTTTTCAGTACGCCGGCCAGTTCGTCCACCAACAGCGGGGACAAACCTTCTGAAGGTTCGTCCAGCAGCAAAATCCGGGGATTGCCCATCAAGGCACGCCCTACCGCAAGCATCTGTTGCTGACCGCCACTGAGCGCCGTTCCAGGCTTGTCACCACGCTCTTTCAGCACCGGAAACAACGCATAAACGGACGCCAGTGTCCAGTGGCCTTTGCGGCCCGATGCGGCACCGAGCATCAGGTTCTCGCGCACGGTAAGGTGCGGCAGAATCATTCGCCCTTGCGGTGACAGCGTGGCGCCGAGTTTGGGTGCCGCATAAGCAGGCCGTTCCAGCAGCGAAATGCCGCCGAGTGATATGACGCCGCCGAGCACGGTGGTGCCGTCAAAGAAGGTATTGAGCAGCGTAGACTTGCCCGCCCCGTTCTTGCCCACCACCGCGATGGCCTCTCCTTCGGCGACTTGAAGGTTGATGCCGCGCAGCACCACCGACTTTCCATACCCGGCGCTAAGGCCTTCGATCTTGAGAAAACTCATGAATCCCTCCTGGTAGATACGTCTTTGTTTCCACACCGCTGAACGCCGCGTGGTGCTATGCCGCTGTTCCCAGGTAAGCGGTGATCACACGCTGGTCGCTCCGAACATCCACAGGCTTTCCAGTGACGATCAGTTGGCCCAGGTCCAGCGCGGTGATGCTGTCGCAGAAGCGGAAAACGGCATCCACGTCGTGTTCGACGACCAGCGCCGTAACGCCTCGCCTTTCCACAAGCGTTCGCAGGTGTTCGAACAGTGCAATCGTCTCTGTCGTCGAGAGTCCTGCCGCCGGCTCGTCCAGCAACAAGAGGCTCGGCTTTCCGACCATCGCCAGTGCAACGTCCACCCGCCTCTGGTCGCCGTAGGCGATGGAATCGGCTTGCTCGTCGTAGACGGCGCGCAGCTCGAAGGCGTCAACGATTTCATCCAGATTTGGTTCACCCAGTTGCGATGCAACAAGTTCAAGTTGATCGCGCACGGTCAACCCCGGAAAGATGCTCGTGCGCTGGAACGAACGGGACATGCCCATGCGCCGCCGCCAGTGCACCGATCGCCGCGTAATGTCTTGCCCATCGATGAACACCTTGCCACTGGTTGGCTTGCGCCGACCCGTGATGGCATCCATCAAGGTGGACTTGCCTGCACCGTTGGGCCCGATCACGCCATGAAGGACGCCGCGTTGCTTCACTTCAAGGTGGATGCCGCTCAAGGCCTGGACATTGCCGTATGACACGCTGAGGTCTTCAATGCGAAGCATCAGTTTCCCCTCCGAAAGAGGGCCCGCAATCGCAAGCCAACACGCTGCACAAAGCCCATGGCGCCTTGGGGAAAGAACCAGATGACCACGACCATGGCAATCCCGGTGAGCAACTCCAGGTGCCCCGTGGTGCCAAAAATGTCTTGTCCCCAGGTGTAGAGCAATGCGCCCAGCACACCACCCCCCGCCGTGGCGGGGCCTCCCACCAGCATCGCCGTGAGCGCACTTCCGCCTGTGACGAAGTCGAGCAGCTCTGGCGACGCAAATGCGCCGCTCAGCGCGATCAGCACGCCCGACAACGACACCACAAAGCAACTCAGCGCGAATGCGGCGAGGCGCGGGATGTAGGTGTCGAATCCCGAAAACCGCATGCGCTCCTCGTTGGACTTGATGGCACGCAGCACAGCACCAAGGCGAGAGCGGCCAGCCGTCCATACGAGCAACATCGAGACGCACAACGTACCCCATGCAATGGGCCAGAACTGCATCGGCTTGCCAAACTCGGACTGTGTGAGGCCCAGAAAGCTGCCTTCGAAGTTCATGGACAGTCCGTCGTCACCGCCGGTGAACGGGCGAATCGCTTGGAGGGTGCACACCGTTTTAAGCATCTGGGCCAGGGCCAGGGTGAGCATCGCGAAAGGCAATGGACGCGCACGAACGACCAGGGCACCGACCAGCAGCGCGAAGAGAGTGGAACCCAGAAGCGCTACGCCCACCGCCGCAGCAGTGCTCAGGCCCAGGTTGTGCACCGAGATGCCGACCAGGTAGGCGGGCAAGCCTACAAATGCGGCGACACCAAACATCACGAATCCGCATTGGTGCATCAGGAAGCCGATGCCCACAGCGGCGATACCGAGCACGATGCCCTGCTGAGCAAGCCCGATGTAGAAGGGATTGTTCAGCAACTGCGGCAAGAAGAATCCAGCGCCGATGCACAGTGCGGCCAACACGAAAGGCCATGTGCCCTGCGAGGCTCGCGATGCGAGACCCGTGGTCGTTGGCGCGCGTTCTATCGGAAAGGTTTGCAGTGCAGGCATATGGGTGGTGCATGTCGCCACATTCACGCACGTAGGTGGTGCGCGGCAATGACGCCAGCGATTCGGTTGATGGATGGGAGAGGAAGAGGTGTTGCGTGCAATTCAGGCCACGCGGCCTCGGCCGAATCCTTGCGGCCGCCAGAGAAGCACGATGAACAGCAACAGATACGGTGCCAAAGCAGCGAGCGATGGCACTACCACGCTGCCGATGACCTGAATGAACCCGTACACCAGCGCGGCCACGATCGCGCCGCCAATGCTGCCGAGTCCACCCACAACCACAATGATCAAACAGGTGATGAGGAAGCTGGCCCCCATGGAAGGTTCGACCGACAGGTAGGGCCCCGCAAGAACGCCAGCCAGGCCGGCGAAGCCCGTACCGAGGCAGACCACCAGCAGGCTCAAGCGATCGGTGTTCACGCCCATCATGCGAGCGACGTGTGGCTGCTGGCTCACTGCGCGCACATACATGCCGCTGGTCGTCCAGCGCAGCCAGGCTGCCAGTGCGAGACACGTGCTGAACCCTGCTGCGATCAGAAACAAGCGGTATATCGGATACGGCTCACCCATGAGCGATGCAGAGCCAGACAGCACATCGGGCACCGCCACGGTCAAAGGTGTTGCACCCCATATCTGGATGATCGTCGGGCCTACGATGAGCGCCACGCCAAAGGTGATCAAGGCTACGTCCATGTGCGAGCGCTTCTGCAATGGCCTCAGCAGTGCAACTTCAAACACCACGCCCACCACGGCGAGCAGCGTGGGCACCAGCAGCATCGCCATCCAGAAGCCCAGTCGTGCGCCGATCGAATAGCCCAAATAGGCGCCCAACATGTAGAAAGCGCCGTGCCCGAAATTCATCACGTCGCGCAAGCCAAAGATCAGCGCCAGTCCGCTGGCCAAAATCGTCAGCAGCGAGGCGAGCGCCAGTGCGTTGGCAAGCTGGGTGATGGACAGAATAGAAGCCAAGTCGATGAACTGCATGCCAGTGTTACCCAAGTTTGATATTGGTATTTTGTATCAATGGTAGAGACATTGAAACCAGGGTTAACACTAAGCGACTTCAAATTTGAGAGCGCTCCGTCTCCAGGAGCGCCGTGGTGTGGCTTACCTGTTCGCAGTGGGCAATGCCAGTTCCCTCGCCAGCGCCCGCCCCTGACCGAACAACGCGTTCAGACACACCACGCGTCGCAACAGCGAGCCCACCGGGTGTTCCTCGGTCATGCCGATGCCGCCGTGCAGTTGCACCGCTGCTTCGCACGCGCGCTGCGCCGCACTGCCTGTGACCAGGTTGGCTTGCCCAATGCGAAGGCGGGCTTCCTGCCATGCGGCATCGCCACCGTCCCGGCTCAGGACGTCCAACGCCACGGCGGCACCAATGGCGAGAGCGCGGCAGATCTCCACGTCGGCGGCCATCTCTGCAATGTGGTGGCGCAGGCTCTGGTAGGTGGACAGCGCTTGCCCGAACTGCTTGCGCTGGCCGAGGTAGTCGCGGCTGATGCGCAGCGCAGCGTCCATGACGCCGACCCGCTCGGCGCAGGACGCGAACGCACCCCAGAGCGCCGCGCGCTCGATGGTCGCGGTCGCATCCACGTCGAGGCGAAGGGCAGGGCAGTCCTGCAAGGCGATGTCGGCGGCTGGCGTGTCGTCCACCAGCGTGAGCGCGGAACGCTGCACGGCCTGCAGCGCGGCGTCCACCAGGAACAGACCGGTGCGGCCCGTGTCACTGTCTTCCAATGCGCTGACCACGAAGGCATCGGCACCCATGCCGTAGAGCACGTCGACCTTGTGGCCATCGAGCCGCCATTGGCCGTCTGGCGATCGGCGTGCCCGGGTCGCCAGTGCGCCACCCAGGTGGCCCTCGCCATGCGCCCAGCCCACCCGGGCTTCGCCGGTGGCCATGCGTTCGAGCAGGGCGTGCACCTCGGGTGCCTGGATGGCACTGCTCAGCGCCACCGTCGCCATCACGCTGCTGGACAGCAAGGGCTGCAGCACGAGCGCGCCGCCGAAGGCTTCGCACACGCTCAACAAATCGCTGGCGCCACCGTCCACACCACCGGCCGATGCCGGCAACAGCAGCATCGGCACGCCGAGCTCGGACAAGCCCTGCCAAGTGGTGTCATCCGGGGCAGCGCGCAGACTGCGGCGGCGGTGCTCGAAAGGGTAGCGTTCCTGCAGGAAGCGCGACACGCTGTGCCCGAAGGCGCGTTGTTCGTCGGAGAGGTCGAAATCCATGGGGTCAATCCAGCAGGGTCTTGGCGATGATGTTCTTCTGCACCTCGGTCGCGCCACCGTAAATGCTCACCGAACGCGCGTACAGGTAACGCGAGGTGGCAGTCTGCAGGCCGTCGATGGATTCCCAGTCCTGCGGCGCGGTCCGGCGCAGGCTGTGCCGGCCCGAGATGTGCATCAGCAAGGCGGCGATGTTTTGCTGCAGGTCGACGCCCTTGAGTTTGATCAGCGATGCATGGGCGGGAACGCCGCGCGCGGCGTCCTGCGAATACATGAAGCGCCAGTTCATCAGCTCCAGCCCGCGCAGCTCGGCCTCCAGCCTGGCGATCTCGATCAGGAAGTCCTGCGCCTCGGCCTCTTGCAGCCCGTCGGCTCTGCGGCGCTCCAGCAAGTCGCGCGCATGCTGCAGCCGCTCGCGGCAGTAGCCCACGCGGGCGATGCCGGTGCGCTCGTTGGTGAGCAGGTACTTGGCACAGTCCCAGCCCTGGCCTTCTTCGCCCAGTCGTTGCGACACGGGCACCTTCACGTTGTCGAAGAACACCTCGTTGAGGTGGTGCTGGCCGTCGATGGTGTCGATCGGGCGCACCACCACGCCGGGCGATTTCAGATCGATGAGCAGGAAGGAGATGCCGCGCTGTGGCTTGACATCCGGGTCGGTGCGCACGAGCGCGAAAATCCAGTCTGCCAGGTGCGCGTGCGTGGTCCAGATCTTCTGGCCATTGACGACGTAGTGGTCGCCTTCGCGGGTCGCGCGGGTGCGCAGCGACGCGAGATCGGATCCAGCGTCCGGCTCGGAGAACCCCTGGCAGAACCAGAGGTCGGCGTTTGCCAGCCGCGGCAGCAGGTCCTTTTTCTGCGCATCGGTGCCGAAGCGCAGCACCACGGGCCCCAGCATGTCGACGTTGAACACCAGCGGCATGGGCGCGCAGGCGCGGTAGAGCTCTTCCTGGATGATCAGTTTGTCGACCGGCTTCAACCCCAGCCCACCGTGTTCGGGGGGCCAATGCGGCGCTGCCCAGCCCCGCTGGTGCAAGCCACGTTGCCAGCGCACGACCTCTTGCTTGTCGAGGAACTCACCGCGCCGCACCTTCTGCTGCACGGGGGGGGGCAGCTCGGCCTCGATGTAGCGGCGCACCTCGGCGCGCAGCTGCTCCTGTTCGGGAGTGAAGTCCAGGTTCATGCAGGCTGTCCTTCAGCGCCGGGCGCGCTCAGCAGTTCGATCAGCGCGTCGGCGGCCACGGGTGCCTGGCCCTCCGGCAGCGCCAGCACCGGGTTGAGTTCGATCGATTGCAGGCGCTCGCCGTGCTGGTGCGCGATGTGCGAGAGGCGCGACAGCGTGCGCGCCAAGGCCGGCACGTCGACAGAAGGACGACCGCGCGCGCCAGTGAGAAGACCGATGCAGCGGATGCTGCGGATCAACGCCTCGGCCCGCGTTTCGTCGAACGGGCAACGGGCAAACGCGACGTCCTTCAGGATCTCGACGTAGATGCCGCCCAGGCCGAACGCGGCGAACAAGCCCAGCTGCGGATCGCGGTGGATGCTCATGAGGCACTCGACGGCGTTCTCCACCTGGCGCGCGACCAGAATGCCCTCGATGCGGGCGTCGGGCCGGGCCTGCGCCACCGACGCGAGGATCTCGCGATAGGCCAAGCGCACCGCTTCGTCGTCGCGCAGGTTCAGCTTCACGCCGTTGACCTCCGACTTGTGCAGGATGTCGGGCGACACGATCTTCAACACCACCGGATAGCCGAATTCGAGTGCGGTTTGCACGGCCAGGTCTTCGGTGCTCACCACGCGTTCCTGCGTCACCGCAATGCCATGGCTGGACAGCCAGGCCTTGGCCTCGGCTTCGTTGGGGGCCTTCGCCGACAGAGCCGGGCCTGGCAGGGGCGCCGGCTCGACAGCAGTCGGGCGAGCGAACGCTTGCCCCAGTCGGCTCATGGCCGCGATCGCGTTCACCGCGCGCGCCGACTCTTCAAACACCAGCAGCCCTTCGCGCTCGAACGCCTCGATGTGGTGGGGCTCGGCAGTGGTGAGCATGGCCCACAGCCGGTCCGGGTGGGCGCGCGCCACATCGCCAAAGGTCTTCTGCAGCTCTGGCCCTTTTTTGGCCGACCCGCCCACGCCGGCGAGGTAGGCCACGATGGCCGCGTAGTTGCCGCGCTCGGCCACCACCTTCGCGAACTCGGCGACCACGCCCATGTTGTTCAGCGATTGCGCGGTGATGTCGATCGGGTTGACGGGCGATGCGATGGGCAGCAAGCGCTTGAGTTCGGCCTGTGCGTCCGGGTCGAGCTGGGGCATGTCCAGCCCGTATTTTTCGGCGGCGTCGCTGATCTGGATGCCCGCGCCGCCGCTGAGGGTGAGGGCGCCGAGTGTGCCGCTGACCGGGAAGATGCGGCGGGTCGCGACATGGGCCACGTCCAGCATTTCCTCCACGTGCTCGACGCGGACCGCACCCAGCTCCGACAGCGTCACGTCGAACAACTTGTCGTCACCGGCGATCGACGCGGTGTGCGATTGAACCGCGCTGGCACCCAGCACGCTGCGTCCTGCCTTGAGCACGATGACGGGCTTGCGCGCGCGCCGCGCGGTCTCCAGTGCCGCGAGGAATTTCTCGGGTTCGCGCAGGCCTTCGAGGTAGGCGACGATGACATCGATGTTGTCGTCTTCGGCCAGCCAGCCGATGGCCTCGCCGATGGTCACGTCCGCCTCGTTGCCGGTCGTGATGCAGATGGGTGTGCCGATGCGGCGGTTGCGCGCGATGTTGAAGATCTGCGAGCCGAACGCACCCGACTGGCTGGCAATGCCCACGCGCCCGCCGCGCGGAAAGCCGCGTTCGAACGCCGTGGTGAAGAAGGGGTAGTAGTTCGCGTGCGCGTTGAACAGGCCGATGGTGTTCGGCCCGAACAGCCGCATGCCGTGCTCGCGCGCGGCGTCGGCCATTTGCGCTTGCATGGCGATGCCGCGCTCGCCGGTCTCGGCGAACCCGGCGGAGAAGACGATGGCCGAACGCGTGCCGATGCGCGCCAGTTCTTCCACGGCCGCCACGGCCAGGTCGGCCGGCACGGCGACGATGGCCGCTTCGGGCGCGCCGGGCAGTGCATCCACCGAGGCGAAGCTGCGCAAGCCCTGCACCGTGTCGCGGCTGGGGTTGACCGGCCAGATGTCGCCCGCAAAGCCTTGCGAGAGCAGGTTGGCAATGGGGATGCCGCCGATGCGCTCGGCATCGGACGAGGCGCCGATCACGGCGATCGAGGTGGGGCTGAGCACCGCACGGGAGGCGAGAGGGTGAGGGGAGGAGGTCATGAAGAGAGCAGTCGGTGAGAGCAGGGGGTGCCGTCAGGGCAACCAGAAGTTCAGGGAAGGCGCAGGGCTGCGAAGCCGCGCGACAGCGCGACGGTGTTGCGGCCCGGCACGCTCAAACGGAAGTGCAGCCCCTGCGGTGCGTGCCAGTACGCCAGGCGCAGCGACTCACCGGGGAACACCACGTCGCTGAAGCGGCAGCCGATCGACGCCAGGCGCGACGCGTCGCCGTCGAGCGCGTGGTGGACGAGGCCGTGCGTGGCGATGCCGAAGCTGGCCAGCCCGTGCAGGATCGGTCGGTCGAAGCCCGCGGCTTTTGCTGTGGCCGGGTCGGCGTGCAAGCGGTTGCGGTCACCGCTGAGCCGGTAGACCAGCGCTGCCTGCGCCGAGGTGGGGATGTCCACGCTGCCGTCGGCGTCTCGCGCGGGCACGTCGGGCAGATCGGCGAGGGTGGCGGCGTCGGGCCGTTCGGCATGGCCGCACCCCCCGTCGCCGCGCGCTAGCGACAGCATGGTGACGTCGGCGATCGTGTGGCCGGTGGCAGCGTCCAGCACCGAGCGGGTGGCCTGCACCAGCGCGCCTTTGCCCGGTCCTTTGTCGGTCACACGTTCCACGCGCGTCTCGGCGCGCACGGTGGCGTTCGGCGGCAGCGGCGTGTGGAAGTCCACCCGCTGCTCGGCGTGCACCACGCGGCGCCAGTCGGCGCCAATGGCCGGGTCCTGGCCCCAGGGCGGTGGGAAAGCGAGCACGCTGGCCATCGCTGGCAGCATGCGCACCTGGCCCTCGGCATCTTCGAGCACATACGGCAGCTCTTGCGGCGAGGTGGGTGACAGGCCCAGCCCCAGGCCAAGCGCATACAGGATCGCGTCGGTCGGGCCGTAGCGTTGTTCGACGACGGGAAAAGATTTCTGGACCAGCAGAGAGGCGTTCAATGGCATGGTGATGCGACGGTGGTGGCGTTCAGTCGGGCGTGAACACCGGCATCACGTGGCCCTGGTCGCAGCGCTCGAAACGCAGCTGCACCCGTTGGCCGATGTGCAGTGCGTCGAAGTCGCATTCCACGAAGTTCGTCAGCATGGCGCAGCCTTCGTCCAGCATCACGTAGCCCACGGCGTAGGGCACCTCGGCGCGCCGCATCACGCTGAAGGTGTAGATCTCGCCCTTGCCCGCCGCGCGCACCCAGCGCGTGTCGTCGCTGAAGCAGTGCGGGCAGATGGCGCGGGGATAGTGGTGGAAGCGCTCGCACGTGGCGCATTGCTTCACCATCAGTTCGCCTTGGCCGATGGCGTTCCAGTAGGGCGCCGATTCCGGTTGCTCGGCGAGGATGGCTTCGTAGCCGGTGGGTGCGGTATTTGTCGTAGGGGTGCTCATGTCAGAGGCGCTCCATGATGAGAGTGGAACTGGCGTGGCGAGAGCCGACCCAACCGCCGATGCCTTGCGCCACCGCCAGTTGGCAGTTCGGCACCTGCACGGCAGGGTGGGCCTGGCCACGCAGCTGGCGCACGGCCTCGATCACTTTGGTGAGGCCACCCCGGTTGGCCGGGTGGTTGTTGCACTGGCCGCCACCGTCGGTGTTGAAGGGCAGCTTGCCGACGCCGGAGATGAGGTTGCCGTCGGCGACGAACTTGCCGCCGTCGCCTTTGGCGCAGAAGCCCAGGTCTTCGATCTGCAGCAGCACGGTGATGGTGAAGCTGTCGTAGATCGACGCGTACTGAATGTCGGCGGGGGTGATGCCCGCCTGTTCGAACGCGAGCCGCCCCGACGCGGCCGCGCCGGTGGTGGTGAGGTTGATGGCGCCACCTTGCTGGTGGTAGATCGCGTCACCCGCGCCGCGAATGGCCACCAGCTGGCGACCGGTGTCGCGCGCGATCTCGCGGCGCGAGACCACGATGGCACCACCCCCGTCGGTCACCACGCAGCAGTCCAGTCGGTGCAACGGGTCGGCCACGATGGGCGACTCAAGCACGTCCTGCACCGACACGGGCTTGCGCAGCAGCGCGTTCGGGTTGTGCTGCGCATGTTGCGAAGCGGCCACGCGGATCCAGGCCAGCTGTTCGCTCGTGGTGCCGTATTCGTGCATGTGCCGCTTCGCGCTCATGCCGTAGAGCGTGGTCACGTTCGGCTTGTAGGGCGTCTCATAGGCGGTGTCGGGCACCTGCAGCGAAGCGGTGCGCGCGGTGGTGCCCACCGCGCGGCCCTCCGAACGGGGGCGCCCCGCCAGCGTGATGAGCGCCACGTTGCAGCGCCCCGATTCGATCGCGGCTGATGCGCGGGCCACGTGCGAGATGTAGGACGCGCCGCCGAACTCCGTCGAGTCGGCGTGCCGCAGCTTCAGACCCATGTAGTCGGCCATCGACACCGGACCAAAGCCGGGCGCGTCGCCCGCGCAGAAGTAGGCGTCGACGTCGCGGTGGGTCAGCCCTGCATCCTCCAGCGCGCCTCGGGCGGCTTCGGCATGCAGCATGGCGATCGATTTGTCGGGCGAGAGGCGGGTGGGAATCTCGTAAATGCCTGAGATGACGGCAGCATCGGAACGGTTCATGTCGGTGCGCCGCCTCATTCCGCCTTGATGTTGTAACGCTTGAAAATGTCGCGCCAGTAGCCGTATTCGCTGTTCACGAAGCGCTCGAACTCCGGGGCCTCCGCGACGGAGACCGGGTAGCCCGCGTTGTTGGTCTTTTGCACGACCTCCGGCAGCACGCCGATGCGCGCGATTTCGGCCGACAACTTGTTCACGATGGGGCGGGGCGTGGTGGACGGCAGGAAGATGCCGCCCCAGCCCGATTGCTTCAGCGTGGTAATGCCGGCCTCGTCGAACGTGGGCACGTCCGGCAGGCGCGCCACGCGCTTGGTGCCGGTGATGGCGAGCACTTTGACTTTGTTGGGGTAGTTGGCGGCGGTACCCGGTGACACGAAGGTGGCGTCAATCTGACCACCCAGCAAATCGGTGACCGCGTTGGCCTCGCCTTTGT
Organism: Hydrogenophaga palleronii NBRC 102513; assembly: GCF_001571225.1. Taxonomy (GTDB): domain Bacteria; phylum Pseudomonadota; class Gammaproteobacteria; order Burkholderiales; family Burkholderiaceae_C; genus Hydrogenophaga; species Hydrogenophaga palleronii. The sequence continues at coordinate 27,061 of NZ_BCTJ01000024.1, read as the reverse complement.
ACGGGATGCCGACGAGTTTGATGCCCGCACTTTGCTGGAAGATTTCACCGAGCGCCTGGCTGGTGGTGGAGATCTGTCCGTAGGTCAGTTTGCCGTCGGCCGCTTTCGCCTTGGCGATGAACTCTGCAAGCGTGTTCACCCCCGAGGACGTGAGCACCGCGAGCGAAAACGGAATGTCGTGCATGCGAGCGACCGGTGTGAGCTCGGACGCTTCGTAGCCCATCTTGGGATACAGCGAAGGGTTTTGCACCACACCACTGGCGCCGAACAGGATGGTGTAGCCATCGCCAGGTGACTTGGCCACGAACGCCGCGCCAATCATCGTGGCAGCACCCGTCTTGTTCTCCACGATGACGGTTTGCTTCCAGCTGGCCGAGAGCTTCTCGGCGAACAGGCGCGCAAGGCCATCGAACTGACCGCCCGGTGCGAACGGGACGACCAGACGGATCGGCTTGGACGGATAGGACTCGGCCGACTCTGCTGCGGTGGCGGAGGAAAAGTGCCCGAGCATGGGTGTCAGGGCGAGGGTGGACAGGATCGTTCTTCGTTGCATGGATGTCTCCGGTGGCTGTTGATGGCGGGGGGGATGATGCATGTTTTTGGTTGATAATACAATGGTTAAATGGTCCATCCAATTGTATTTTTATCGGATGATGGAAAAGTTCAGACCAACCAACGAGGAACACATGGCAGCAAAGCTTTTGGATATGACGGGTCGCAACGTGCTGATCACCGGTGCTGCACAAGGGATCGGTCTGGCGACAGCCCACCTGCTGTACGAACTGGGCGCCCAGCTGACGCTGGTGGATGCATCCGAAGACAAACTCGCCGAAGCCGCGAAGGCGTTCGACGCGAACCGGGTGTTGGCTGTGCCCGCGAGCGTGACGAATCGTGACCAGATCCAGGGTGTGGTGGACGAAGCGGCGCGGCGGTTCGGTGGCGTGCACGGTCTGGTGAACAACGCCGGCATCGTGCGAGCGGCCATGATCGACAAGATGACACCCGAGCAGTGGCACCAGGTGATGGACGTCAACCTGACCGGTGTTTTCAACTGCCTGCAGTTGGTGGGCGTTGAGATGAAACGGCGCGCCGAGGCCGGCGACAAAACCCCGGGCGCCATCGTGAACATATCGTCAGACGCTGGGCGCAAGGGCACGATCGGACAGGTGAACTACGGTGCTGCGAAGGCGGGTGTTCTGGGCATCACCATGAGCGCTGCGCGCGAATGGGGGCGCTATGGCATCCGGGTCAACAGCATCGCGTTCGGGGTGGTGGCTACCGAGATGACCGAAGTCATCCGCGGCGAAAAGTTTCGCGAAAAAATGCTGGCCAACATCCCTCTGGGCCGTTTCGTCGAAGCGGAAGAGGCTGTGCAACCCATCGCATTTTTACTGAGCGATGCGGGGTCGTACGTGACGGGGCAGCATCTTTCGGTGAACGGTGGAGCACACATGGCCGGATAGCAGGCAGTTTCTTTGAAACTCGCGATCATGGAATGACTGCCAAGCATGAAAGTCGGAATTCGCTGCGGGCATACATGTTTTCTCGGGGTTCAGTTGCTTGTGTACGTCAAAAGCCTCTGCAGTTCGGCCCCTTGATTGCTTGTTTAAGCTTGCGCCCGGAAAACATCCAGCGCGTGATCGAAGATCTGGAGGGTGCGGAACTATCGTCCTGTGCGTCCGGCGGTCCCGCTGGCTGCATGATGCGCTGCGGCTACGAGGGGGGCCCTTGGGGTTCTGTCGCAATAGCGGCGCACGGTATTCGGCTGGATGAAATCTGAAGCACCACCAATGCTCAAAGCCCCGAAGAAGGTGATCAAGCGCATGCACTAACGGTTGGAGGTGATGTTCACCTGCGTGCGCTGGTATGCGACCTACCCGTTGAGCCTGCGCCACATTTAGGAAATGATGGCCGAGCGTGGCGTAGTCGTTGATCACGCCACGGTTCACCGGTGGTCGATCAGGATCCTGCCGGTGTTGGCTGCGGTATTCCGGCGGCAAAAGCGGCTTGTAGGCGCGAGCTGGCGGATGGATGAGACCTGCGTCAAGGTCACCGGCCAGTGGAAGTATCTGAGCTTGACCACCGGGCCATCAAGCGCATCGTGCGGCCGATGCAGGGATTCAAATCATTCCGATCGGCCCGAGCACTCATTGCCGGCATCGAGGCCATGCATACGATCAGGAAGGGGCAGATGTTGGACTGCTTCAAAGGTCAAGCCTCGTCAGGGCTAGCGAAGTTCTACTCACTGGCTTTCTGAGCGTTATGCGCTACTCGTCAATGCTCGGCCCGGTGCTGCTATTGCGACAGAACCCGATCTTGCACCGGGACCGATCGGTGCCCCTGACGGTGATCGCGGTGGTCTGCTGAAAGCACAGTGCCGAGAGGTGCTGGCGAGAGACGTTGCCGAAGGCCTGCGCCTTCTCGGGCGCATCAATGGCAGCGATGCGAATGGTGATCTGCTCATAGGCCCCAGGCACACCGCAGCGTGCCTTGAGGGTGTCGCCGTCGCTGATCGCGACCACCCAACAGAGCAGGGCGCCTACCGACATGGCGTCAGCAAGTGTCTGCTTAGCTGTGCACCCGACCGCATCAGGCAGTGCGGCCGGTCACGGCCTACCAGAACTTCCACGCGGGCCGTCGCGCTTCGTCTTGCCGTTCCTCCAATGGGCGCAGATCCAGGGTGTCGTACGCGGTGTCGTTTGAGGGCGCCGTGAAGCGACGTCGTACCTCGCACTCGAGCGCATGCGCGATGCCGCGCGCCTGTTTGTCGCCACGCAGCGCACTCGCTCTCCATTCGTGCGCCTGAATCATCAGTTCTTGGTCTTGCAGGTCTAGAGGCTCCATCGTTGGACGATTGTGCCGCGCATTTGGGCGTGTTTTTCACCCATCGGTGAATACCCACCCCTGGTATGAGTGTGCTCGGCAGGACATCACGCTTGCTTGGTTCACATGCGCGAACTTCGGTACACATGCGAGGTCTTGTAGAGGGGCGTTAAAGATTTTTGCTCAGCGCAGCTTGACCTGCGCCGTAGTTTTTGTGTAACGGATCACGTCCGGCAGGCGTCTTGCTGGACTACTTGTTGCGAGATTGGGTGTTACCGGCATCTCTACTCATGCCAGCGGCCAACTTTTCTACCAGGTCAACACATAGCCTGACAGCATCCTCGCGGACCACAATGCGCTGGCCGGCGCGATATCGCGTATCTCCGCTGCGAGCCAAATAGTCCTCGTCAACAATACCTTCTCGGTGTGCCAGGAGGTGCCGTTGCTGAAAAAACTGCGTCAACTTGCCTATTTCATCTTTTGACAGATGGGCATCGTAGGCGTTGCCAAACGAGGTGGCCCACAGAGCACTGCCTTCAGTCAGATTCTGAAAGACGTTGCGACGGGCTCGAGGTGGTTGCACTTGCAGGGTGAAAAGAGCTTCTGCGAACCGTTGGAACGCCATGACCGCGTTTTGCAATCCGCTCTCGATCAATGTGCGTGCGGTGTTCTCTGCCGCATCGGCGTCACTCATGCTGGTACGCACTGCAGTCACAGCTTCCAGTGCCGCCCGCACGGTATTTAGCGACTGCGAAAACACTCGGTCGGCTGCGTTGTAACCACAGCCAGGACAAAAGAAAGCGGCCCCCACTGCAGCAAAGCGGCAGGCGCATTGATCACATTCGACCTTCAGGCGCATCGGCTGGGCTGCAGCCAAGGGCAGGACCACCTCTCGGGTACTGCGGGAGACTTTCATCGTCATAGACAAGAAGCGATTGCCCGACTGACGTCGATTCCAAGCAAGTGCGTCTTCATGCATGGATTCATCGATGAGGCCTGATACGTGTGCGAGCGCCTGCTGCTTCATGTGTTCGGCCTGATCAGAGGTGAACCACTGTTTAGCATCGGCGCTATGACGGCAGAACGGGCAGAAGACTGAATCGCCCCGGGATTGAACTGACCCCCAGAAGTTGGACGGTCACGATTCCGCCGATCAGGCGGTGCTTCTCAATCGGTACTCAACCGGACTGAGCCCCTGCAACCCGAGCTTGATGCGCTCGCGGTTGTAGTACTGGACGTAATCATGCACGCCCGCTTCGAGCGCATCAACGCTGTCGGGTCTTTTGAGATGGAAATACTCGGCTTTCAGGGTGCCGAAGAAGCTTTCAATTGCCGCGTTGTCGAAGCAGTTGCCCTTGCGGCTCATGCTCTGTTTGGCGCCGTGTCGCGCGAGCATCGCTCGGTAGGGCTGCATCTTATAGTGCCAGCCTTGGTCGGAGTGCACGATCAGGCCGGCGGCGCAGCTGGTCCGTGAGAGCGCGGTCTCAAGCATGCTGGAAACCATCTCGAAGACCGGGCGCCTTGCCATGCGATACGCGACGATCTCGCCGTTGTACAGGTCCATGCAGGCCGACAGGTAAAGCTTATGGCCGCTCACATTGAACTCGGTGACATCGGTCACCCACTTCTGGTTCGGGGCGGTCGCGCAGAAGTCGCGATGCAGAATGTTCGGCACTTGCTCGTCGCTCATGCCCGTAACGTGCCGAACGCGCTTCTTCGCCCGAATCAATGCGCGCAGCCCCATCTTCTGCATCAGACGCTGCACGCACTTGTGATTGACCGGCTCCTCCGTCGAACGGCGTAGCGCGGCAGTGATCCGCCTGAAGCCGTAACGGCCTTTGTGCTCGTCGTAGACAGTGCGAATCCGGGCCGCCAGGATGCTCTGCGCGTCGGCACGTTGGGTCGCCTGGCACTGATAGTAGAACGTGCTGCGCGCCAGGCCCGCCACCTGCAGCAGGTCCGCCAGTTTATGGTCATGCCTCAACCCGACGATCAGGCGCGCTTTGTCGGCGCAGCTGATCTCTTCGATCGGATCAAGGCCTGCAATTTTTTTAGGTACGCGACCTCCGCGCGCAGTCGCTCATTCTCTTCCCGCAGGGCTTTCTCCGCATCGGCAACGACCGCGCTCGGCGGTGCTGCAGAGTGTCGCTCTAGCTTCATCTTGGGCAGTTCTTCTATCCTACTCGCGCTCGCGTGCAAGCGGCCTTGATCGAGATTGCGTCGCCAGACCACAACCTGGTTGGGATTGCGAATGTCATAGAGCGCCGCGACCTGACGGCTGGAAAGCTTCTGGCGATCCTGATGAGCAAGCACCTGCAACTTGAACTGCGCACTGTACGCGCTGCGCTTGGGGCGCAAGCCATCGACGCCGTGCAGGCGGTAGTGGCTCACCCATGTCCGCACCTTCTCCTCGGGAACAGACCACCGCCGAGCCAGAAGCTTCGCGCCGCCTTCGCCTGCCAAGAAGCTCTGGACCACTTCCAGCTTGAGCTCCGTTTCGTACTTCTTCATGAAACCCCTTGAAGTTTGTCCAACTTCTGGGGGTCAGTTCAAACCCGGGGCGATTCATAGACCTTTGGCGACTGCGGTGCAAGCGTTCTACCTGTCGCATCCCCGTAGTTTTAAGGGGCGGGCAAATTGGTAGAAGCAATGGTGTAAAAATAAAAAAAGCGCCCCGGAAGGCGCTTGTTTACTACTGTCATGGCGGAGACTGTGAGATTCGAACTCACGGACCCTTGCGGGTCGGCAGTTTTCAAGACTGCTGGTTTAAACCGCTCACCCAAGTCTCCGGGAGCGATGGCACGGGTGGGATTTTAGCCTGCGCGCTGTGTCATGCGGGCACCGTCGCGCCGGTCTCGCTGCGCAGCATGCCGCGCGTCTCGATGAAGCGCACTACCTCCTGCACGCCGGCCAGGGTCTTGAGGTTGGTCATGACCCAGGGACGGCGGGCGGCGTCGGGCCGCATGCGTGCGGTGTCGGCCTTCATCACGTCCAGGTTGGCACCCACGTGCGGCGCCAGGTCGGTCTTGTTGATGACGAAGAGGTCGCTCTTGGTGATGCCGGGGCCGCCTTTGCGTGGAATCTTCTCGCCCGCGGCGACGTCGATCACGTAGATGGTGAGGTCGCTCAGTTCGGGGCTGAAGGTGGCGGCCAGGTTGTCGCCGCCGCTTTCGATGAACACCACATCCGCATTGGGAAACTGGTCGAGCATGCGGTCGATGGCTTCGAGGTTGATCGAGGCGTCTTCGCGGATCGCGGTGTGCGGGCAGCCGCCGGTTTCCACGCCCATGATGCGTTCGGCGGGCAGCGCGCCGCTGACGGTCAGGATGCGCTGGTCTTCCTTGGTGTAGATGTCGTTGGTGATGGCAACCAGGTCGTACTGCTTGCGCATGGCCTTGCACAGCATCTCCAGCAGCGTGGTCTTGCCGGAGCCGACCGGGCCGCCGATGCCCACGCGCAGCGGCGGCAGGGTCTTGGTGCGGTTCGGGATGTGGTGCAGGGCGGAGGTCATGCGAAGGGCTTTCGGAGGTGTTCGCTCAGGAGCGGAAGAGGCGGGAGTACTGCGTTTCGTGGCGTGCGGACAGGATGGCGAGCACCGGCGCAAAGGCCTGGCGTTCACCGTCGGGCAGGGCCATGGCGTGTTCAACCGCGGTGGGAATCTGCTGGGCCAGCCGCGCCAGCATGCGCTGGCCCGCGCTCTGGCCCAGCGGCACGGACTTGATGCCGGCCTGCACCATGTTCTCGGCCCAGCCGAAGGCATAACCCAGCAGGCTGTCGCGCACGCTGGCCTCGGTGCTGGCGGCGGCGCAGGCGCAGGCCACGGGGTAGGTGGGTGGGGTGAGTTGCGCCGCGTGCAGGCGCTCGAACACGCCGGCGCCGAGCTCACCGAGCTGGCGCGCCCATTCCATCAGCGAGCGCCCCATCTGCTCGGACTGCAGGCGGAACTCGTGTGTCTCGCGCGTCTGCAAGACCCAGCGGTTGAGCGCGCGGATGCGCTCCAGGTCGTCGGCGCGCCAGGCCACGATGGCTTGCGCCGCCACGGCGAGGTCGCTGCGCGCCAGGCCCAGGTGCAGCTGGTCCGTCAGCCAGAGCGCGGCGCTCGTCTCGTCGTGCACCAGGCTTGCGTGCACCGCGCCCTCCAGCCCTTCGGAGTACGAGAAGCCGCCCACCGGCAAGGCGGGCGAGGCCAGCCACAGGATCTGCAGCAGGCTGGCGGCCGAGCGTGCGCCCACGGCGGGCGTGGCCTCAGCCGTGGTCATGTCCGTGAGGGTGGTGGTGGCCGTGGTGATGTCCGTGCCCTGCATGACCGCCACCGTGGCCCGACGCGCCATGGGCCCCGTAGGCGCCGCCCTCGGGTTCAAAGGGTTCGCGCACTTCCACCACCGTAAGGTGCATGGCGCGCAGCAGGTCGGCCAGCACATGGTCGGGCTCGATCTTGAGGTGGTCGGGCTGCAGTTCGATGGGCACGTGTCGATTGCCCAGGTGGTAGGCGGCGCGCATCAGGTCAAAGGCCTGGTCTTGTGCCGGGTGGTCGGGGCAGGCCGTGATGCGCAGCACGGCCTGCGGTGCGGCGACCACGCGCAGCAGGGAGCCGTCCTGCGTCAGCAGCACGTCGCCGCCACGCACCACAGTGCCACGCGGCAGGAACACGCCGACGTGGCGGCCGTCGGAGGTGGTGGCGTCGAAGCGGCTTTTCTGGCGGATGTCCCAGTCCAGTTCGAGGTGTGCCGAGCGACGCACCAGCACCGGGGCGAGGCCCTGGCCCAGGGGAATCAGTTTGGAGACTTGCAACATGGGGAAGCGGGAAACATTCAGAACAGGAAATAGCGCTGCGCCATGGGCAACACGCTGGCTGGCTCGCAGCGCAGCAGCACGCCGTCGGCGTGCACGGCATAGGTTTGCGGGTCGATCTGCATCTTCGGCAGCAGGGCGTTGTGCACCATGTGGGTCTTGTTCACGCCGCGGCAGCCTTGCACCGCGCTCAGGGTTTTCTGCAGGCCGTAACGCGCGCCCACACCGGCCGCCAGTGCGGCCTGCGAGACAAAGCTCAGGCTGCTGCGCGCCAGCGCGCCGCCGAAGCTGCCAAACATGGGGCGGTAGTGCACCGGTTGCGGCGTGGGGATGGAGGCATTGGGGTCGCCCATGGCAGCCAGCGCGATGCTGCCACCCTTGAGAACGATGGTGGGCTTCACGCCGAAGAAAGCCGGCTTCCACACCACCAGGTCGGCCCACTTGCCGACTTCGAGCGAGCCGACGATGTGCGAGATGCCGTGTGCGATGGCCGGGTTGATGGTGTATTTGGCGATGTAGCGCTTGACGCGGAAGTTGTCGTGGCGCGCGCTGTCTTCGGGCAGGCTGCCGCGCTGGCTCTTCATCTTGTCGGCCGCCTGCCAGGTGCGGATGATGACCTCGCCCACCCGGCCCATGGCCTGGCTGTCGCTGCTCATCATGCTGATGGCGCCCATGTCGTGCAGGATGTCTTCGGCCGCAATCGTCTCGCGGCGGATGCGGCTCTCGGCGAAGGCCAGGTCTTCGGCAATGCCGGCATCAAGGTGGTGGCAGACCATCAGCATGTCCACGTGCTCGTCCAGCGTGTTGACGGTGTACGGCATGGTCGGGTTGGTGGAGGAGGGCAGGAAGTTGGCCTCACCCACCACGCGCAGGATGTCGGGCGCGTGGCCGCCGCCCGCGCCTTCGGTGTGGAAGGCGCAGAGCGTGCGGCCCTTGGTGGCTTCGATGGTGTTCTCGACGAAGCCCGATTCGTTCAGCGTGTCGCTGTGGATCGCCACCTGGATGTCGGCCTCGTCGGCCACGCTCAGGCAGTTGTCGATGGCGGCGGGTGTGGTGCCCCAGTCTTCGTGCAGCTTGAGGCCGATCACACCGGCGAGGATCTGTTCGTGCAGCGCGGCCGGCAGGCTGGCATTGCCCTTGCCGAGAAAACCGATGTTCATGGGCAGGCCGTCGGCGGCCTGCAGCATGCGCTCGATGTGCCAGGGTCCGGGCGTGCAGGTGGTGGCGAAGGTGCCGGTGGCCGGGCCGGTGCCGCCACCCAGCATGGTGGTGATGCCGGAGGTGAGCGCTTCGTCCACCTGCTGCGGGCAGATGAAATGGATGTGGCTGTCGATACCGCCGGCGGTGACGATGTGGCCCTCGCAGCTGATGACTTCGGTGCCCGGACCGATGACGATGTCCACGCCGCTCTGCGTGTCGGGGTTGCCGGCCTTGCCGATGGCGGCGATGCGCCCGTCCTTCAGGCCGATGTCGGCCTTGACGATGCCCCAGTGGTCGATGATCACGGCGTTGGTCATCACCGTGTCGACCGCGCCCTCGGCCCGGGTGCGCTGGCTTTGCGCCATGCCGTCGCGGATGGTCTTGCCGCCGCCGAACTTCACCTCTTCGCCATAACCGCCGGCAGCGAGGGTGAAGTCTTTTTCGATCTCGATCATCAGCCCGGTGTCGGCCAGGCGCAGGCGGTCGCCGACCGTGGGGCCGAACATGTTGGCGTAGGCGCTGCGGGAGATGCTGCTCATGGTGTTGGTGTGTCCTGCGAAAAGGTCTGCATGGCACTGCAGCGGCGGGCGGGAGGTGTAACAGGGTCACACACCGTTGCACGCCGCCGTGCGGTCTGACGGGCAGTCGGGCTTACAGTGGCTTCCGATCTGGCCAGTGCTCGTCAGCACGGATCGTGCCAGCCACAGCCTTCCCGCTCCCGAGCGGCGCACCGGCGCTCCTCCGAACTCCATTCCCTCCCAGCCATGTCCCATACCCCACTGCACCTTCGTCCGTTTTCTGCGCGCACCAGCGTCCTCATGGCCGCGCTGCTGCTGGGCCTTGCGGCATGCGGTGGTGGCGGTGGAGACGCGCCATCCGATGGTGGCTCCACCGGATCGGGTGGTTCTGGCGGGTCCACGGGGTCGGGTGGCTCCACCGGATCCGGCGGGTCCACAGGCGGCGGCTCTTCCGGTGGTTCAACGGGTGGTTCGGGCAGCGGCGGTGGCTCCACCGGCGGGGCGGGCACCGGCAGCGGCCAGGTGGGTGTGCCGGCTGCGGGCCAGGCGGTCGACACCAGCGCGCCAGACCGGGTGGTGGGCACCGGCACGCCGGCCAGCTGCACCAGCGCAGCGGTGGTGAACGCGGTGGCGCAGGGCGGCAAGATCCGCTTCAACTGCGGCCCCAACCCGGTGACCATTCCCATGACCAGCACGGCCAAGGTGTTCAACAACAAACCCGATGTCACGCTGGATGGCCAGGGCCTGATCACCCTGGACGGTGGCGGCGCGCGGCGCATCCTGTACCAGAACACCTGCGATCAGGCCCAGGTCTGGACCAGTGCCAACTGCGACAACCAGGAAACGCCGCGCTTCACGGTGCAGAACATGCGCTTCGCCAACGGCAACTCCACCGGAGACCTCACGGACGGCGGCGGTGGTGGCGCGATCTTCGTGCGCGGCGGCCAGTTCAAGATCGTCAACAGCGTGTTCACCAACAACCGTTGCGAGTCTTCCGGCAACGACATCGGCGGCGGTGCGGTGCGCGTGCTCGCCATCTACCAGGAGCGTCCGGTGTACGTGGTGCAGAGCACCTTCGGTGGCGCCGCCGGCCTGGGCAACAGCTGTTCCAGCGGCGGTGCGCTCAGCACCATCGGCGTGTCGTACAGCATCTACAACAGCCTCTTCACGCACAACACCGCCACCGGCCGACTGCCCTCGCCCGGTGGTGGCAATGGCGGCGCTATCGCGACCGATGGCAACACCTACAGCCTGTCGATCTACGGCAGCGTGGTGAGCGACAACACGGCGGTGGAGGGCGGCAGTGCGGTCTTCTTCGTCAGCAACAACCTCACCGGGCGCGTGACCTTGAGCGACTCGCAGTTCGTGCGCAACGCCGCGTCGAAGTTCGGCACCGCAGGCCTGCCGGGCATGTTCATCCAGGCCGGCGCGGGCCAGCCGGTGGTGACGAATTCCGCGATTTCGTACTGAGCCCGCAAGCCGCGAAGCGGCGCGGGGGGGGGCGCTGCCTGTCAGCCGAGCGCGCCTTGCGTCAGGCCGCGAAAACCATACACCAGGCGCTCACCGGCGTAGTCCACCAGTTCCACCGTGCGTTGCTGGCCCGGCTCGAAGCGCACGGCGGTGCCGCTGGCAATGTTCAGGCGCATGCCGCGTGCGGCGGCGCGGTCGAAGTCCAGCGCGCCGTTGGTCTCGGCGAAGTGGTAGTGGGAACCGACCTGGATCGGCCGGTCGGCGCCGTTCTTCACCACCAGGGTGAGCGTGCGGCGGCCGGGGTTGAGCGTGTGCTCGCCTTCGTCGATGAGGAGTTCGCCAGGAATCATGGTGTTCACCCTGCCAGCAGGGACCAGCCCATGTTCAAGCCCATCAGCGCCACCACGCCACCGGCCAGGCGCGGCAACCAGCGGTGGGCGCGCTGGAAGCCCAGGCCGATGGCGATGCCCGCGGCGTGCAGCAGGGCCGTGCCCAACACCATGCCGGCCAGCGCGGTGCCGGCCGCCAGTTCCTGGCCATGCGCGGCGCCGTGGAACAACGCGAACGCGCCCACCAGCACCGCACCCGCGGTCTCGGGCAGCTTCACCTGTGCGGCCAGCAACAGACCCACCACCAGCATGGAGGCGGCGATCATGGGTTCGATGGCCGGGAAGGCCACACCGGCCTGCGCCAGCAGCGCACCTGCCAGCAGCAGGGCCGCGAAGGACAGCGGCGCGAGCCACAGGCGGCGCGTGGTCATGGCGCTCCACACGCCCACCGCCAGCATGGCGGCCAGGTGGTCCAGCCCGGTGATGGGGTGCAGGAAGCCGGTGATGAAACCACCATGGTCGTGGTGCGCCTCACCCACATGGGCGAATGCCGAGAACGACAGGGCCGCGAGGGCAACGGGAATCAGGTGCTTGTATTTCATGTGCTTGTGCTCCAGTTCAAAGATGCGTGTCAGGCGTGAAGTGTCCCATCCAGAGGTGCCGCGGAACCGGCTCCGCCGGGCCGCAGGCACCGCCCCCTTGAGGGGGGCGCGCGCAGTGCGGCGGGGTGCTTTCAAGTAATGGGTTGATGCACCGTCACCAGCTTGGTGCCGTCGGGAAAGCTGGCCTCGACCTGAATGTCCGGGATCATTTCGGGGATGCCTTCCATCACGTCGGCGCGGCCCAGCACGTTGCGGCCTTCGCTCATCAGCTGGGCCACGGTCTTGCCGTCGCGCGCGCCCTCCATCACGGCCGCGCTGATCAGCGCCACCGACTCGGGGTAGTTGAGCTTGAGGCCACGAGCCTTGCGCCGCTCGGCCAGCAAGGCGGCGGTGAAGATCAGCAGCTTGTCTTTTTCTCGGGGAGTCAGTTCCATATCGCTTCGCTTACTTTCGCTTCGCTCAAATCAGCCCGAGCGGCCGGCACGCGGCCGAACCCCGGGGCGTGAGTTCCATGGTGGTGGTGCGAGATCGTTCTTGGGAGGTGGTGGCCCTGAGTGTTCAGGGGCAGGGTGATTCAGCAATTCCCGTGCCCCGCCTCGGGGCGTGGCATGAAAGCTGCGAAATCCCGGTGTGACCCCCCGCCCCGCGACCGACCTTCCCACCCCCACCGCGTCCACGCCTGCACCGGCCGGGCAGGACGCGCCGCAGCGCATCATCAAGGTGCGGCGCGACTACAACAGCTGGGTCGGCAGCGAGACCATGGAAGACTACGCGCTGCGCTACACGCCGCAGCGCTTTCGCAAGTGGAGCGAATGGCGCGTGGCCAACACCGCGTTCGGTGCCGCCTCGTTCCTCATCCTCGAAGCCGTGGGCGCCACCCTGCTGGTGCAATACGGCTTCGTCAACGCCGCGCTGGCGATCCTGTGCACGGGGCTCATCATCTTCCTGGCCGGCCTGCCCATCAGCGTCTACGCCGCCCGGCATGGTGTGGACATGGACCTGCTCACGCGAGGCGCGGGCTTTGGCTACATCGGCTCGACCATCACCTCGCTGATCTACGCCACCTTCACCTTCATCTTCTTTGCGCTCGAAGCGGCGGTGATGGCCTACGCGCTGGAGCTGGTGCTCGACATCCCGCCCGCCTGGGGTTACCTCATCTGCGCGCTGGTGGTCATTCCGCTGGTGACGCACGGGGTATCGGTGATCAGCCGCTTCCAGGTCTGGACCCAGCCGCTCTGGCTGGTGATGATGCTGGTGCCTTTTGCGGCCGTGGCCTGGATGGCGCCCGAGACATTCACCAACGTGGTGCGGTACGCGGGCGAATCTGGTGCGGGCGGTCGGTTTGATTGGCACTTGTTTGGTGCGGCCTTGACGGTGGGCATTGCGCTCATCACGCAGATGGGCGAGCAGGCCGACTACCTGCGCTTCATGCCGGCGAAAGAGCCGGGCAAGGCGTTGCGCTGGTGGGCCGGCGTGCTGGCCGGCGGGCCGGGCTGGGTGCTGCTGGGGGTGCTCAAGATGCTGGGCGGCGCGGTGCTGGCCTACCTGGCCATCAGCCACATGGTGTCACCCGAGCGCGCGGTGGACCCAAACCAGATGTACCTCGCCGCCTACGAGTACGTGTTCAGCGACTACGGCTGGGCGGTGGCGGCCACGGCGCTGTTCGTGGTGGTTTCGCAGCTGAAGATCAACGTCACCAACGCCTACGCGGGCTCGCTGGCCTGGAGCAACTTTTTCTCGCGCATCACGCACAGCCACCCGGGGCGCGTGGTGTGGGTGGTGTTCAACACGCTGATCGCCTTCATGTTGATGGAGATGAACGTGTTCCAGGCGCTGGGCGAGGTGCTGGGCGTGTACTCCAACATCGCCATCGCCTGGATCATGGCGGTGGTGGCCGACCTGGTGATCAACAAGCCGCTGGGCTGGTCGCCCAAGGGCATCGAGTTCAAGCGCGCTTACCTGTACGACATCAACCCGGTCGGCGTGGGCGCGATGGGCCTGGCCTCGGCCCTGTCCATCGCGGCGCACATGGGCCTGATGGGGCCGGGCGCACAGGCCTTCTCGGCGGTGATCGCGATGGTGACGGCGCTGGTCACGGCGCCGGCGATTGCCTGGGCCACACAAGGGCGTTACTACATCGCCAGAAGCGGCGGCGAGACAAGACCAGACGCACCGAGGATCTGGCTCCGCCAGGCCGCCAGTGCGGCCCCCCTTCAGGGGGGTGACGCCGCAGGCGGCGCGGGGGGTGTCACCCAGACCTGCGTGATCTGCGAGCGCGAATACGAAGCGCCCGACATGGCGCACTGCCCGGCCTACCAGGGCCACATCTGTTCGTTGTGCTGCACGCTGGACGCGCGTTGCGGCGACCTGTGCAAGCCGCACGCCCGCCTGTCCGAACAATGGATGGCGGCGCTGCGCCGTGTCTCGCCACGCCGCGCCTGGCCCTTCCTCGAAGCGGGCCTGGCGCACTACCTGTTGCTCATGCTGGTGGTGGCGCCGGTGCTGGCCGCCGTGCTTGGCCTGCTGTACCGGCAGGAGGTTGAAGGCCTGGCCGATGGCCTGGGTGTGGCTGCCAACACCTCGCTGCTCGACGCCGCGCTGCGCTCGGGTTTTCTGCGTGTCTACGCGGTGTTGCTGCTGATCGCCGCCACCGTGGCCTGGTGGCTGGTGCTGGCGCACAAGAGCCGCGAGGTGGCGCAGGAAGAATCGAACCGGCAGACCCGTTTGCTGATGCAGGAAATCGAATCGCACCAGCGCACCGACGAGGCGCTGCAGCAGGCGCGCCGCGCCGCCGAGCAGGCCAACCAGGCCAAGACGCGCTACATCTCCACCATCAGCCACGAGCTGCGCACGCCGCTCAACAGCATCCTGGGTTATGCGCAGCTGTTGCAGGAAGACAGCGGCGTGGCGCCGCACCGCGCGCAGGCGATCCGCGTGATCCACCGCGGCGGTGAACACCTGCTCTCGCTGATCGAAGGCACGCTGGACATCGCGCGCATCGAGTCCGGCAAGCTCGCGCTCGATGTGAAGCCGATGGCGTTCGCCGAAACCATGCGCGAGGTCGCCAGCATGTTCGAACTGCAGGCCGCGGCCAAGGGCCTGCGCTTTGCCTACGACACCGGCAGCCGCCTGCCCGACACCGTGCGCGCCGACGAAAAACGCCTGCGCCAGATTCTCTTCAACCTGCTGGGCAACGCGGTGAAGTTCACCGGCCGTGGCGAAGTGCGGCTGCGTGTGGCGCATGCGCGCGAGATGGCGCAGTTTGAAGTGCACGACACCGGGCCCGGCATGAACCCGCATGAACTCGACCGCGTGTTCGAGCCCTTTGCACGCGGCCAGAGCGAAACCAGCGCACCGGCCACCGGCACCGGCCTGGGCCTGACCATTGCCAAGATGCTGACCGACCTCATGGGCGGCGAGATGACGGTGCGCAGCACGCCGGGCGAGGGCTCGGTGTTCACCGTGCGCCTGTTCCTGCCCGAGCTGCATGGCGTGTTGCTGCCGGCGCCGAATGCGCTGCCGGTGCACACCGGCTACACCGGTGCGCGCCGCCGGGTGCTGGTGGTGGACAACGAAGAGGCCGACCGCGAACTGCTCGCGCGCTGGCTCGCGCCGCTGGGCTTCGAGGTGATGCTGGCCACCAGCGGCCTCGACGGCTGGGAAACCCTGCGCCGCCTGCGCGCTGCGGGCTGGTCTGCACTGCCCATGGCCATCGTCTCGGCCAACGCCTTCGACAAGGGCTTGCCGCTGGACCACGACGGCAATACCGCCGATGCCGAAGCGGGCCAGCAGCACCCGCAGGATTTTTTCGTCAAGCCGGTGCGCCGCGACGACCTGCTCACCTGGCTCGGCGAACAGCTCTCGCTCGAATGGATCACCGAAACGCCGCCCGAACCCGTGGCCGCGCCCACTGCCACTACCGCCGCGCCCGCCACCCGCGCCGAGCTGGAGCCGCTGCTGGAGCTGGTGCGCCTGGGCTACTACAAGGGCATCGTGTTGTGGCTCGACGACTGGGTGCAGCGCCGGCCCGAGCAGGCCGGTTTTGCCCAGGGCCTGCGCACGCTGGCGCGCGAGTTCCGTTTTGAAACCATCGAACAGCAACTGCTGCAACACCATGTCGCACCCGGCTGAAACCCCCATACCCGCGACGGTGCTGCCGCCCACCGACGCCCTGGTGGTGTTGATCGTCGACGATGTGCCCGACAACGTGGCGCCGCTGCACGACGCGCTGGACGAAGCCGGCTACACCGTGCTGGTGGCGCTGGACGGCGAGAGCGCGATCCGCCGCGCCACCCAGGCCCTGCCCGATGTGGTGCTGCTCGACGCGGTGATGCCGGGGCTGGACGGCTTCGAGGTGGCGCGCCGCTTGAAGGCGCAGACGGCCACGGCACACATCCCGATCATCTTCATGACCGGCCTCACCGAAACCGAACACCTGGTGGCCGCGCTCGATGCCGGTGGCGCCGACTACGTGACCAAACCCATCAAGCCGCGCGAGGTGATGGCGCGCATGGGCGTGCACCTGCGCACCGCGCGCCACGTGCGCCAGGGCGCGGTGGAGCGCAGCCAGGCGCGTTACGCGCTCGACGCCTTCGGCTACGCCACCATCACCGTGCGCGAGCGCGACGGCCGTTTGATGTGGCAGACGCCGCTGGCGCGCGACCTGCTGCGCCACCACTGCGGCACCGAGGCGCCGGCCACGCCGCCGGCCGTGCTGCAGTGGCTGCGCCGCCACCTGGGCGATGCGCTGGACCAGCGTGAACCGCCGCGCCTGACGCTGGAGAACGGGCCGCGCCGCCTCACCTTCCGCCTGCACCAGTGCGTGGGCGACGAGGCCAACGGCGAGGGCGGCGACTGGCTGATCGTGATGCAGGAAACCTCGGACGCCAGCGTGCTCTCGGGCCTGGCCGCGGCCTTCGGGCTGACGGCGCGCGAGGCCGAGGTGCTGTACTGGGTGGTCAAGGGCAAGATCAACCGCGACATCGCCGACATCCTCGGCGCTAGCCCCGCCACCGTGAAGAAGCACCTGGAGCGCATCCACGCCAAGATGGGGGTGGAGACGCGCACGGCGGCCGCCGCCATGGCGATCAACCGTGTGTCGTTGTTGGGGTAGCTCCCCCCTGCGCCGCTGCGCGGCTTCCCCCCTCCGTAGTCGAGGGGGGCGGCATCTCGGGCCGGTGCAGCCGGACCCTGGATGCCCCTGGATGGGGGTTGTCTCGTTCGGTGTGGGTCTCGCGCCGGTGGAGTGAACACCCCTGGTCCGCGTTGTCTCATTCGGTGCGGGTTGGCATCAGACGACAATGGCGCTTCGGCGTCTTTCCCTTCCCGATGCGACTGCGAACCAAGATCCTCCTGCTGGCCCTCCTGCCGCTGCTGGCCTCGCTGGTGCTCATTGCGCTGGCGGTGCAGCACCAGGAGCACGACCTTGCCCGGCGTGAGTACGCCATGGTCGAGCGCGCCTACATGGAGGCGCGGCGCACGGAGCTGCACAACTACGTGGTGCTGGCCGCCAGCACCGTGCAGCCGCTGTACGACCGCGGCGGCAACGACCCGGCCGACCGCGAGCAGGCGCTGCGCCTGCTGGCTTCGCTGGACTACGGCCGGGACGGTTATTTCTTCGTCTACGACCTGCAGGGCCGCGTGCTGATGCATTCGCGCCAGCCAGAACTGAACGGCCAGAACCTGTGGGAGATGCGCGACCCGAAGGGCCGGCCCACCATCCAGCGCCTGATTGCGCAGGCGCGCGCCGGCGGTGGTTTTGTCGACTACTACTGGCGCCAGCCCTCCAGCGGCCAGGACACGCCCAAGCTCGGTTACGTGATGGCCTACGAACGCTGGGGCTGGATGATGGGCACCGGCCTCTACCTCGACGGCATCCAGGCCACGCTGGCGCGGCTGGAGGCCGAGGCCAACCGCAACGTGGCCACCACGCTGTTGTGGATTGCCGGCATCGCGGTGTTCGGCATCGCGCTCATCAGCGCCAGCGGCCTGGCGCTGAACCTGAGCGAACACCGGGTGGCCGAGAACAAGCTGCGCCTGTTGGCGCGGCAGGTGCAGCAGTCGCAGGAAGACGAGCGCGCCCACCTCGCGCGCGAGCTGCACGACGGCATCAGCCAGAGCCTGGTGTCGACCAAGCTGCTGGTGGAAACCAGCGTCGACACCGGCGCACCCGAGCCGCTGGCCAAGGCCTTGCAAGGGCTCAACCAGAACCTGGTGGAAATCCGCCGCATCTCGCACCGCCTGCGACCGGCCCTGCTCGACACCCTGGGCCTGCCCGCCGCGCTGGAGCACCTGGGCAGCGAGTTCGAGGAGGCCAGCGGGCTGCCGGTGGCGGTGCGCATCGAAGGCACGGAACATGAGCTGGGTGAAGATGCCAAGACCGCGCTGTTCCGTGTGGCGCAGGAGAGCCTGAACAATGTGCTGAAGCACGCGCAGGCGCAGCGGGTGGAGTTGCTGCTGCGTTTCGAGCCCGACGGGCGCAGCGTCTGCATGAGCGTGACCGACGATGGCCGGGGCTTCGACGACCGGGCGGTGCACCTGCACCCCGAGCGTGGCATCGGCCTGCGCAACATGCGCGAACGCCTGGCCGCCATCGGCGGCCGTTTGTCCATCCATTCGCAGCCCGCCCACGGCACACAGGTGGAAGCCAGCCTATGAAACACCTCCGCCACGCTTCGCGCGATCTCCTCAAGAGGGCGGCGCCAGCGGCCCGGCCAAGCCGCTTCCGCGGCAGTTCTGGAGAGACGCGATGACCCCTCCTTCGTTGATCCGCATCCTGCTGGTGGACGACCACCCCATGGTGCGCGAAGGCCTGCGCGCGCGCCTGTCCAGCCTGGCCCAGCTGGCCGTGGTGGGGGAGGCCGGTGATGCGGCCGAGGCCATGCGCCTGCTGGACCAGACGGCGGTGGACGTGGTGCTGCAGGACGTGGGCCTGAAGGAGGGCAACGGCATCGACCTGGCGCAGGCCATGCTGGCGCGCTGGCCCGGGCTGTGTGTGCTGATGTTCAGCATGTACGACAACCCCGAGTACGTGCAGCGTGCGCTGCAGGCCGGTGCCAGGGGTTATGTGCTGAAGGACGCGCCGGCCGGCGAGATCGTGGCCGCCATCGACGCCGTGGTGGCCGGCGGCACCTACCTCAGCCCCGGCGTGTCGCGCCGGCTGTTCCGCCACCACGCGCCACGCCCGCTGCTGTCACCGCGCGAGAGCCAGATATTGAGCGCGCTCGGCCGCGGCGAGTCCAGCAAGCAGATCGCCAAGGCGCTGGACCTGAGCGTGCGCACGGTGGAGACGCACCGCCAGAGCATCAAGCGCAAGCTGGGGCTGGAAGGGCAGGCGGAGCTCATCAAGTACGCGGTTGAACACGCGCGCTCGATTTGAAGGGCGCCCCCCTGCGCCGCTGACGCGGCTTCCCCCTCCGTGGCGCGCCTTCGGCGCTGCGAGCTTGGGCCGGCGGGGCCGGACCCTTGCTGCCTCTGGTCTGTGTTGCCCCTTTCGTTGCGGGTCGCGTTGCGGCACAGCTTGAAGACCGCATGACACGCGGCTGTTTTTTTTCCTACGTAGTACCACGTGCCATGGCACGCGGTGCAACGGATGCGCCTGTGCGAGCCGCGGCAGATACTGCCCGGCGCACTGTGGCCCGATGGGCGCGGCCACCGCACAAGAGGAGACAAACATGTCTGCAATGGGTCGCCACCTCGGGTGGTTTTTTGTCGCCGTGCTGGGCGCTTTTGCGCTCGCGGCCGTGGCGCTGGGGCGGGGTGAAGCCGTCAGCGCGCTCTGGGTGGTGGTGGCGTCGGTTTGCGTCTACCTGATCGCCTACCGCTACTACAGCCTGTTCCTGGCCACCAAGGTATTCGGTCTGGATGGCACCCGCATGACACCGGCCTGGCGCCACAACGACGGCCTGGACTACGTGCCCACGCACAAGTACGTGCTGTACGGCCACCACTTCGCCGCCATCGCGGGCGCCGGCCCGCTGGTGGGCCCGGTGCTGGCCGCGCAGATGGGCTACCTGCCCGGGCTGCTGTGGATCCTGGCCGGCGTGGTGTTCGCCGGCGCGGTGCAGGACTTCATCGTGCTGTTCATCTCCACGCGGCGCGACGGCCGTTCGCTGGGTGACCTGATCAAGCAGGAACTGGGCTTCGTGCCCGGCGTGATCGCGCTGTTCGGCGCCTTCATGATCATGATCATCATCCTGGCGGTGCTGGCGCTGATCGTCGTCAAGGCCCTGGCCGAATCGCCCTGGGGCACTTTCACCGTGGCGGCCACCATTCCGGTGGCGCTGTTCATGGGGGTCTACCTGCGCTTCATCCGGCCCGGCCGCATCGGCGAGGTGTCGGTGATCGGCTTCGTGCTGCTGATGATGGCCATCATCGGTGGCCAGTGGGTGCACGAGAGCCCGACCTGGGCGCCGCTGTTCACCTACGACGGCAAGGCCCTGACCTGGATGCTGATCGGCTACGGCTTCGTCGCCGCCTCCATCCCCGTGTGGCTGCTGCTGGCACCGCGTGATTACCTCTCCACCTTCCTGAAGATCGGCACCATCGTGGCGCTGGCCATCGGCATCGTGGTGGTCGCGCCGCCGCTGGAAATGCCGGCCTTCACGCAGTTCGCCGCCGGCAACGGCCCGGTCTGGTCGGGCAACCTGTTCCCCTTCCTGTTCATCACCATCGCCTGCGGCGCGGTGTCGGGATTCCACGCGCTGATCTCCTCGGGCACCACGCCCAAGATGCTGGACAACGAAGTCAACGCGCGCTTCATCGGCTACGGCGGCATGCTGGCTGAATCCTTCGTCGCCGTGATGGCGCTAGTGGCCGCGGCCTGTATCGACCCGGGCATCTACTTCGCCATGAACAGCCCGGCTGCGCTGGTCGGCAGCACGCCCGAAGCGGTGGCCGCGACGATCTCCACCTGGGGCTTCGTGATCACGCCCGAGATGCTGGTGCAGACCGCGCAGGACGTGGGTGAGAACACCATCCTGGCGCGCGCCGGTGGCGCGCCCACGCTGGCCGTGGGCATGGCCCACATCCTGCACCAGGTGGTGGGCGGCAAGGCCATGATGGCCTTCTGGTACCACTTCGCCATCCTGTTCGAAGCGCTGTTCATCCTGACCGCGGTGGACGCCGGCACACGCGCCGGCCGCTTCATGCTGCAAGACCTGATGGGCACCTTCGTGCCCGCGCTCAAGCGCACCGACTCGCTGCCCGCCAACCTGATCGCCACCGCTTTGTGTGTGGCGGCCTGGGGTTACTTCCTGTACCAGGGCGTGGTTGATCCGCTGGGCGGCATCAACACGCTGTGGCCGCTGTTCGGCATTGCCAACCAGATGCTGGC
Source organism: Hydrogenophaga palleronii NBRC 102513 (assembly GCF_001571225.1). GTDB lineage: Bacteria > Pseudomonadota > Gammaproteobacteria > Burkholderiales > Burkholderiaceae_C > Hydrogenophaga > Hydrogenophaga palleronii. The sequence continues at coordinate 5,994 of NZ_BCTJ01000024.1, read as the reverse complement.
CGCCGTGGCGTTGTTGCTGGGCACCGTGGTGCTGTTCAAGATGAAGAAAGACCGCTACGCCTGGGTCACCATCGTGCCGGCCACCGTGCTGCTGGTCTGCACGCTGACGGCCGGCTGGCTGAAGATCTTCTCTGCCGACGTGAAGGTGGGCTTCCTGTCCAACGCCAGCCGCTACGCCGACGCGCTGCAGCAAGGCGTGCTGATCGCCCCGGCCAAGACGCCGGAAGCCATGTCGCGCATCGTCTTCAACAACCGCCTGGACGCCGCCCTGTGCGCGCTGTTCATGTTCGTGGTGATCAGCGTGCTGTTCTACAGCATCAAGAGCATCCGCAAGGCACGCACCGAGCGCAAGCCGACGGTGGCCGAGACGCCCTACGAAGCGCTGCCCGCCGGCGCCAGCGTCGGTGGCTGACACCACCAGCGGCGGCAACGGCGGCTTGCTCGAAGACCTCGGGCGGGCCGGCCGTTACCTCACACAGAGCTTCCGCCTGATGGTCGGCGTGCCCGACTACGGCAGCTATGTGAAACACATGCAGGCCACGCACCCGGACCAGGAGCCGATGAACTACGAGGCATTCTTCCGGGAACGGCAGGCAGCGCGGTATGGCTCGGCGACGGGGCGTTGCTGCTGAAGGTGGCAATGGTGTACGTCCTCCACGGACGTACGCCACCCGGCGTACATACGCCATCAAGGCGCTTCCCTAGCATCCAGTTGTCCGTCGAGCACCGCCTGAAGAAGGCGGGCCGGCGGCGCCAAACACTCCCTCACGGGACCCCTGGAAACACTGGAGAAGCGCCACCATGTCGAACACCCCCAACGCCCGCCGTTTCACCCTCAAGACCCTGGCCGCTGCGGCCACGGTTGCCACGCTCGGTTTCACCGGCCTGAGCGCGCACGCGCAGGAGACCATCAAGGTCGGCGTGCTGCACAGCCTCTCGGGCACCATGGCCATTTCGGAAACCGTGCTCAAGGACACGGTGCTGATGGCCATCGACGAGATCAACGCCAAGGGCGGCGTGCTGGGCAAGAAGCTCGAACCCGTGGTGGTCGACCCGGCCTCCAACTGGCCGCTTTTCGCCGAGAAGACCAAGCAGCTGCTGACGCAGGACAAGGTGGCCGTGATCTTCGGTTGCTGGACTTCGGTGTCGCGCAAGTCGGTGCTGCCTGTGGTGGAAGAGGCCAACGGCCTGCTGTTCTACCCGGTGCAGTACGAAGGCGAAGAGCTGAGCAAGAACGTGTTCTACACCGGTGCCGCGCCCAACCAGCAGGCCATTCCCGCGGTGGAATACCTGATGAGCAAGGACGGCGGTTCGGCCAAGCGCTGGGTGCTGCTGGGCACCGACTACGTGTACCCGCGCACCACCAACAAGATCCTGCGCGCCTTCCTGAAGAGCAAGGGCGTGGCAGACGCCGACATCATGGAGGAGTACACCCCCTTCGGCCATTCGGACTACCAGACCATCATCGCCAACATCAAGAAGTTCGCGTCGGCCGGCAAGAAGACGGCCGTGGTCTCCACCATCAACGGCGACTCCAACGTGCCGTTCTACAAGGAGCTGGGCAACGCCGGCCTGTCGGCCAAGGACGTGCCGGTGGTCGCCTTCTCGGTCGGTGAAGAAGAGTTGCGTGGCGTGGACACCAAGCCGCTGGTGGGCCACCTGGCCGCCTGGAACTACTTCATGAGCATCAAGAGCCCGGCCAACACCGAGTTCGTGAAGAAGTGGAGCGCCTACGCCAAGGCCAAGAACATCCCCGGCCACAAGGACAAGCCGCTGACCAACGACCCGATGGAAGCCACCTACATCGGCATCAACATGTGGGCCCAGGCTGTGGCCAAGGCCAAGTCCACCGACACCGACAAGGTCATCGCCGCCATGGCCGGACAGACCTTCAAGGCGCCGGGTGGTTTCACCAGCACCATGGACAAGGAAAACCACCACCTGCACAAGCCGGTGTTCATCGGTGAAGTGAAGGCCGACGGCCAGTTCAACGTGGTGTGGAAGACGCCGGGCCCGGTGGTCGCCGACCCGTGGAGCGACTACATCGCCGAGAACAAGGGCAAGAAGAACGTGCCGGAGAAAAAGTAACTCCCCCCTGCGCCGCTGACGCGGCTTCCCCCCTCCGTGGCGCGCCTGCAGCGCTTCGAGGGGGGACGGCATCTGGGGCCGGCGGATGCCGTCCCGCGATGCCTCTGGATGGAGGCACTTCGCGCGTTGCGTGTCTTCTTTCTTCCTCCCTCGCCCCTCTGGGGGAGAGGGCTGGGGTGAGGGGCACGCGTGAAGGGGTATTGCCTTGTTGAGGATTGATATGAAGATGCATTGGCTCCGCTGCCTGGGGCTGGGGTTCGCGCTGTGGATGGCCGTGGGTGCGGCCCAGGCGCTCACGCCAGCCGACGCGCTCGCGCTGGTGGATGGCGACACCGACGTGCGCATCGACACCCTGAACCGCCTGGCCGCCACGCCCGATGAGCGCGCCACCGCACTCATCAAGGCCATGGCCGACGAAGCCGTGCGTGTGCAGGGCGAACGCGTGCTCATCGTCGATGGCGACGGTGCCATCGACGCCGTCACCGGCGAGAAGCTCGCGGCGCTGCCCGAAGACGCTGGCGACATCATGATCAACAACCGCCTGCGCAGCGCGATGGACAACGCGCTGGCCGGCATGGAACTGGTGGACGCGCCACCCGCGCGGCAGCGCGAAGCGGCGCTCACGTTGCAGCGCACCGCGTTCGACGAACCTGACACCAGCCAGCTCGCGCTGATCGACAAGGCGCTGGCCGGTGAGCTCGACCCGCGTGCGCGCCAGAGTCTGGAGCTTGCGCGGGCAGCGGTGCTGCTCGCGAGCGAAGACCCGGCGCAGCGGCTTTCCGCAGCCGAGAAACTGGGCGAGGCCAAACAACCCATCGTGCGTCCGCTGCTGCTCGCGCAGATGGAGAAGGAAGAACACGCCAACGTGAAGGCTGCACTGAAGGCCTCGCTCTCCAGCCTGGACACCACGCTCGCCATTGGCAGCGCACTCGGCCAGGCCTTCACCGGCATCAGCCTGGGCAGCATCCTGCTGCTGGCCGCGCTGGGCCTGGCCATCACGTATGGGCTGATGGGCGTGATCAACATGGCGCATGGCGAGCTGATCATGATCGGCGCCTACGCCACCTGGCTGGTGCAGAGCTTCTTCCGCACCTCGCTGCCCGAGTATTTCGACTGGTACCTGCTGGTCGCCATGCCGGTGGCCTTCCTGGCTTCGGGCCTGGTGGGCGCGGCGATGGAGCGCACGGTGATCCGCTTTCTCTATGGCCGCCCGCTGGAAACGCTGCTCGCCACCTGGGGCATCAGCCTGGTGCTGATGCAGGCGGTGCGCAGCCTGTTCGGCGCGCAGAACGTGGGCGTGGAAAACCCGTCGTGGATGAGCGGTGGCATCACCTTGCTCGGCAACCTCAACCTGCCCTGGAACCGCATCATCATCATCGGCTTCGCGCTCGCGGTGCTGCTGGGCGTCACGCTGCTGATTGGCAAGACACGTCTTGGCCTGTTCGTGCGCGGCGTCACGCAGAACCGCCCCATCGCCTCCTGCATGGGCGTGAACACCGCGCGCATCGACACCTACGCCTTCGCGCTCGGCTCGGGCATTGCCGGCCTGGCCGGCTGCGCGCTGAGCCAGATCGGCAACGTCGGCCCCGACCTGGGCCAGAACTACATCGTGGACTCGTTCATGGTGGTGGTGCTCGGCGGTGTGGGCCAGCTCGCCGGCACGGTGTACGCCGCGCTCGGCCTGGGGCTGCTCAACAAGTTCATTGAAGGCTGGGCCGGCGCGGTGCTCGCCAAGATCGCGGTGCTGGTCTTCATCATCGTCTTCATTCAAAAGAGACCTCAAGGCATCTTCGCCATGAAAGGACGTGAGGCATGAGCGCCGCGCCCATCACCCCCGTCGTCCTGCCGTCGCACGGCCCGCTGCTCACCCGCGCTGGCTGGAGCGCCTTCATCGTCGCGCTGCTGGTGGTCTGCGCCGTGGCGCCGCTGCTCAACCTCTTCGTACCCGAAGGCAGCGCCTTCCACCTGAGCGACTACATGGTCGGCCTGCTGGGCAAGATCATGTGTTACGCCATCTGCGCGTTGGCCATGGACCTGATCTGGGGCTACACCGGCATCCTGAGCCTGGGCCACGGCCTGTTCTTCGCGCTCGGCGGTTACGTGATGGGCATGTACCTCATGCGCCAGATCGGCACCGACGGCAACTACAAGAGCGAGCTGCCCGACTTCATGGTGTTCCTCGACTGGAAGGAGCTGCCCTGGCACTGGGCGCTGAGCGACAGCTTCATCGCCACGCTGCTGCTGATCGTGCTCGTGCCCGGCCTGGTCGCTTTCGTGTTCGGCTACTTCGCCTTCCGTTCGCGCATCAAGGGCGTGTACTTCTCCATCATCACGCAGGCGCTCACCTTCGCCGCGCTGCTGCTGTTCTTCCGCAACGAGACCGGCTTTGGCGGCAACAACGGCTTCACGGATTTCAAGCGCATTCTTGATCTGCCGCTGGCCACGCAGCACATGCGCATGACGCTGTTCGTGCTCACCGGCCTCACGCTGCTGGGCTTCTTCCTGTTCGCGCGCTGGCTGGTGGGCAGCAAGTTCGGCCGCGTGCTGCAGGCCGTGCGCGATGCGGAGAGCCGCGTGATGTTCTGTGGCTACAACCCGCTGCCCTACAAGCTCACCATCTGGACCATTTCTGCCGTGATGTGCGGTGTGGCCGGTGCGCTTTACGTGCCGCAGGTCGGCATCATCAACCCGGGTGAGATGAGCACGGCCAACAGCATCGAGATCGCGATCTGGGCGGCGGTGGGTGGGCGCGCCACGCTGATCGGCCCGATCATCGGCGCCTTCATCGTCAACGGCGCCAAGAGCTGGCTCACCGTGACCTTTCCCGAATACTGGCTCTACGTGCTGGGCGCGCTGTTCATCGTCGTCACGCTCTACATGCCGCACGGTGTGGTGGGCCTGGTGAAGAAACTGCGGCCGGCCGCGAAGGAAGGGGGCAAGGCATGACGCCCGACCTGATGGAAGAGGGCGCGAAACGCGCCGAACGTGTGGCGGTGCTCGCCGCTGGCAGCGCCACCGAATCCGGCGGCCGCCAGGCCGGCTTCTCGCGGCCGGTGGTGAGCGGCGAGGTGGACACCACGCACGGCCGCATCCTGTACCTGGAAGACGTGCACGTGAGCTTCGACGGCTTCAAGGCCATCAACGGCCTGAGCCTGGACATCGCACCCGGCGAGCTGCGCTGCATCATCGGCCCCAACGGCGCGGGCAAGACCACGATGATGGACATCATCACCGGCAAGACCCGGCCCGACGCGGGGCAGGTGTACTTCGGCAGCACGATTGATCTGCTGCGTTACCGCGAGGCCGAGATCGCCGCCATGGGCATCGGCCGCAAGTTCCAGAAGCCCACGGTGTTCGAGCACCTGAGCGTGTTCGAGAACCTGGAGCTCGCGCTGGCCACCGACAAGCGCGTGCGCCACTCCATGGTGTTTGCGCTCACCGGCGAGGAGAAGGACCGCCTGGGCGAGGTGCTGCAGACCATCCACCTCGCCGACAGCGCCGCGCGCCTCGCCGGTTTGCTGAGCCATGGGCAGAAGCAATGGCTGGAGATCGGCATGTTGCTGATGCAGGACCCGAAATTGCTGCTGCTCGACGAGCCTGTGGCCGGCATGACCGACGAAGAAACCGAGCGCACGGCGCAGCTGTTCCTGTCTTTGAAAGGCAAACACTCGTTGATGGTGGTGGAGCACGACATGAGCTTCATCCGCACCATTTCGGAGAAGGTGACGGTGTTGTGTGATGGGGCAGTGCTGGCGGAGGGGACGCTGGATCAGGTGCAGGCGGATGAGCGGGTGATTGAGGTGTACCTTGGGCGCTGAGGTTTTCTCTTGCTCCCTCTTCCTCTGGGAGAGGAGTGGGGAGAGGGGCCTGTCTCTTTTGAAGGGGCGTCACTTCTGTCGTGGCGTG
>NZ_BCTJ01000023.1 GCF_001571225.1 Hydrogenophaga palleronii NBRC 102513 | reverse complement strand
CAGACGCCGGCATCGCGCTGGACAAGACCTTCATCAAGGTGGTGAGCTGGTACGACAACGAGTGGGGTTACTCGAACAAGTGCCTGGAGATGGTGCGCGTGGTCGCCAAGTAAGCGCGAGCTCTCACACTCTCGAACAAGGCGCCCTCGGGCGCCTTTTTTTGTGACCTGCCGCCTGCGTGACAGCCAGGGCATTGCCGCTAGACCGATCGGTCTATACATTCGGCCCATGACCGACACGCCCGCTCCCGGCAGCCGCGAACGCCTGATCCACGCCATGACCGACGCCCTGCGCCGGCGCGGCCTGCACGGCATCGGCCTGACCGAGTTGCTGGCGCAGGCCGGCGCGCCCAAGGGGGTGCTGTACCACCACTTTCCGGGTGGCAAGACCGAGCTGGCCGTGGCCGCCATCGACGACGTGGTGGTGCGCATGCTGGACTGGCTCGACGGCCTGCTGGCGAAAGAGGTGGACCCGATCGAAGCCGCGCGGCTGTGGATGCTGGGCGCCACGCAACGCCTGAGCAGCACCGGCTTCAACGCCGGTTGCCCGCTGGCCACGGTGGCGCTGGAGAGCACGCCCGACGATGTGGTGTTGCGCCAGGCCCTGGCGCGCGCCTTTGCCACGCTGCGCGAGCGCATCGCCCAGGCGCTGGAGCAGGCCGGCGAACCGGCCGCCTCGGCACAGGGCGTGGCGGCGCTGATCGTCGCCACCTACGAGGGCGGTTTGCTGCAGGCGCGTGTGGCGCACAGCACCGAGCCGATCCAGCAGGCCATGCAGACCTTGCTGGGTCTGCTGGCCACGCGTCCCGCGCGCTGAGCCGCGCTGAACCGAGCAGGCATTGCCATGACCGACACCACCGCCACGCCCACTGTGCCAGTGCATCCCGCGCCAGTGCAGATCGAACGCCTCACGCTGACCGCGGCCGATGGTTATCCGCTGGCCGCGCAGCGCTACCGCAGCCCGACGCCCGCGCACGCCCAACTGGTGGTCGGCGGCGCCACCGCCGTGCCGCAGGGTTTCTACAAACGCTTCGCCGAACACGCCGCGCGGCGCGGCTTCGACGTGCTGACGCTGGACTACCGCGGCATCGGCGGCTCGGCGCCGGCCTCGCTCAAGGGCTTTCGCATGGACTACCTCGACTGGGGCCGGCTCGACCTCGCCGCCGCGGTGGATGCCATGCACCAGCCCGACCGGCCGCTGTACATCGTCGGCCATTCGTATGGTGGCCACGCGCTGGGCCTGTTGCCGCAGCAGGAGCGCATCGCCGGCGCCTGGACCTTCGCCACCGGGGCCGGCTGGCACGGCTGGATGCCGCCGGGCGAGCGCCTGCGTGTGCTCTTCATGTGGCGCGTGCTGGGCCCGGTGTGGACGCGCCTGGCCGGCTACCTGCCCTGGAGCCGGCTCGGCATGGGCGAAGACCTGCCGCTGGACGTGTACCGCCAGTGGCGCCACTGGTGCCGCTTCCCGCGTTATTTCTTCGACGACCCGCAGATGGCGGCCACCACGGCGCGTTTCGCCGAGGTGCGTTACCCCATCGTCGCGGCCAACGCGCTGGACGATGCCTGGGCTCCGCCGGCCTCGCGCGATGCCTTCATGGCGGGTTACCGCAACAGCACCGTGCGCACGCTCACCATCGACCCGCGGACGGCCGGTCTCGGGCCCATCGGGCACATGGGCTACTTCCGCCCCAAGGCCGCGCCCCTGTGGAACGAGGCGCTGGATTGGTTCGATTCGCTGCACACCAATTCGAGGCCGATGTCCAGCGTTTGAGCCCAGCGCCGCCGAAGTTGTGCGGAATTGCCGAATGCGGTGTGCATCGATGGAATCAAAAAAACGGGCGTGTCAGAATCTTCCGTTACCTCGTTCTCCGTCTTCCGTATCACCGTTTTCGTCCATGAACCACCCCACCTTGCGGCGATCGCTCGCGGCTCTGCTTCTTTGCGTGGCCGCGCCCGTCAGCGTGTGGGCAGGGTCCGGGCCGGCGTCCGGTGCGGCGGTCGGCCTGATCATCGGCCTCAAGGGTGATGACGTCGAAAGCCCTGCGGCTGAAGCCCTGGAGCGCGGCCCCTGGGTGTCGCGCCAGGAGCGCGCCCGCGTGCGGTGGATCGGCCAGGCCCGCGAAGGGCGTGAACGGCTGACCCGCCTGGCCGCGGAAGCCGGTCTGCCCGAAGGCATGGCCGCCGAGGCCGGCAACGCGCGCCTGCTGCGCTTCAAACAACCCCTGCGCGGCCAGTCGCTGGACAACGCCGTGCGCCGCGCGCGCCTGCACCCCGACGTGGCCTGGGTCGAGCCCGACGTGATCGTGCCGCGCCTGGACGCACCGCTGCCCAACGACCCGCTGTTCGTGCAGCAATGGCACCTGCAGGCGGCCGACCGCGCCACCAACTTCGCCGGTCTGAACATGCCGGCGGCCTGGAGCAACACCACCGGCAGCCCGGTGGTGGTGGCGGTGGTGGACAGCGGCATCCTGCCCGACCACCCCGATCTGCAGGCCCTGGGCCCGCGCCTGTTGCCGGGGTATGACTTCGTCAGCGACCTGTCCATGTCCAACGACGGCAACGGCCGCGACGCCGACCCGAGCGACCCGGGCGACTGGGTGAGCGCCGAGGACAAATTGAACCCGTTGTACGCACAGTGCGACGTGGCACGCAGCTCCTGGCACGGCACCTTCATCGCCGGCCAGATCGCCGCCGCGACCGGCAACCAGCAAGGCGTGGCCGGCCTGAACTGGGGCGCCAAGGTGCTGCCGGTGCGCGTGTCGGGCAAATGCGGCGCCGTGTTGTCCGACCTGCTGGACGGCCTGCGTTGGGCCGCCGGCCTGCCGATCTCGGGCGTGCCGACCAACCCCAACCCGGCGCGCGTGATCAACCTCAGCTTCGGCGGCGACCAGCCCTGCAGTCCTGCTTACCAGAGCACCATCAGCGCCATCACCAACGCCGGCGCCCTGGTGGTGGTGGCCGCCGGCAACGCCGACAAGGCCCTGACCCGCCCGGCCGACTGCCGACGCGCGATGGCCGTGACCTCGGTGCGGCAGGACGGCGCCAAAGCCGACTACGCCAGCTTCGGCGACCGCGTGTCCCTGGCCGCGCCGGGTGGCTCGATCTCGTCGAACGGGATTCTCACGATGCTGCTGTCGACCGACAACGACGGCACGACGGTGCCGGGCAACCACACCTATGGCCTCAAGCAGGGCACCAGCTTCGCCGCGCCGCAGGCCGCCGGCGTGGCCAGCCTGATGCTGGCCGTGAACCCGCGGCTGAGCCCGCGCCAGCTGATCGAACGCATGCAGGCCGGCGCACGGCCCTTCGACAACCCCATCGCCGGCCTGCCCAACTGCGGCACGCCGGGCGCGGGCGCCTGCAACTGCACCACCGCCACTTGCGGCCAGGGCCTGCTCGACGCCGGCCGCGCGGTGCAGCTGGCCACCGGCCCGGCGGTGGTGATCAAACCGCTGGCCGATGTGGAACCCGGCACCGTGATCACGCTCGACGGCAGCGACAGCGTGGCTATTCCGGGCGCCAGCATCGTGTCGTACAAGTGGGTGCAGGTGTCGGGCCCGCCGGTGACGATCAACTCGGCCGCCACCGCGGTGGCCACCGCCACCCTGGTGGCCGAAGACAGCTACGTGTTCTCGCTCACTGCGGTCGACAACTTCAACCGCGTGGGCGAAGACACCGTGCGCACGGTGGCCGCCATGCCGGCCGCCATTGCGGCCTCGCCGGTGGGCGGTGGTGGTGGTTCGGTCGGCCAGCTCTGGGGTATCAGCCTCTGGGCCTGGGTGATCGCGGTGCTGCTCACGCAGCGCCGGCGCCGCCAGCGCGCCGCCTGAAGGCCGGCCCGGCCCCTCGTCGATATCCCGTCGCCGGCGTCAGCCGCAGCGGCGCAAGGACTTGCCGGCCATGGCCTCGCGCAGGCCATCCACCGCGCTGCGCTGGGTGGTGGTGATGGTGGGCAGGCGCAGCGTGAACGACACCGCTTCGGCCCGTTCCTGCGCCACCTTGGCGGTGCGCACGCCACCTTGTTCGGTTTCCTGCAGCGCTTTGCGCGCGGCCGCTTCGGACGAGTAGGTGCCCAGCGCCAGCCCCGGGCCGAGGCCGGGCGCCGTGATCTCGCGGTACTGCAGGCCCAGCCCGCGCAGCTCGGCCTTCTTGCGCTCCAGCTGTTCGCTGTTGTCGTAGCGGCCCATGTAGACGATCCAGCGCCCGCTGCTGCGCACTTCGTTCAACTGCCACTGGCTGGCCGGCAGGCCGAGCAGCTTCAGTTCGGCGCGCAGCAGCTCGGTCTGGTTTTCGGTGAAGCCGGTCGCCTGCCAGCAGGCGCGCGCTTCGTTGGCCGCCGCTGTGGCGACGCTGGGCGGTGGGGCGGGCGCCGGCGCGGGTTCGGGAGCCGCTGCTGCCGGGGTGGGCTCCGGCACGGGCGTCACCGGTGGATGCTCGGTGGCGGTGGCGGTGGCGGTGGGCACTGGCGGGGCTTCGGCGGCCGGCGGCGGTGTGGGAGTGTCGGGTGCGGCGGCCTCATCACCCGAGCCCTTGGGGCCGTTGAGCAGGCGCTGCATCTCGGGCGCGACCTGGGCGGCCAGCCGCTCCGGTTCGTGCTGGCTGGGCGCTGCCAGGCCCAGGCCGTCGAGGTGACCACGCGTCCAGGCGAGGTAGGCCAGGTTGGCCAGCACCAGCAGGGTGATGGCCCACCTCAACATGGGCGCACGCTCACTTCTGCGCTGGTCACGGTCTGCATGCCACGTTCGGTCAGTACCTGCAGCGCGCCTTCTTCGTTGACGCCGCAGGCGGTGCCGCGTGTGCCGTCGGACAGCTGCACCGTCAGGCCCTGCAGCGCGTCCAGGCGCGCAAAACGCTGCGCGAAGGCGTCAAACCCTTGCGAGGCAAAGGCCTGCAGGTCTTGCACCAGGGCGGGCGCCACACGCGCCAGCGCTTCGCCGGGCGTGATGCCCACCAGCAGCTCGGACAGCCCGGCCGGCGGCATGGCCGCCACGGTCGAGCCCTGGGGGACCAGGGCGCTCACGGCGCCGGTGTCGGGCCGTGCGATGTTGAGGCCGACGCCGACCACCACCATGCGCTGGCCCTGGCCAGCCTCGCCGGTGCTGGCGGTCTCGACCAGGATGCCGCCGATCTTGCGCTGCTCCAGCCAGAGGTCGTTGGGCCACTTCAGGCGCAGGCTCGGGTGCAGGCTCTGCGCCAGGCTCACGCCGACCGCCAGCGACAGGCCGGACCAGTTCGCCGGGGCCAGCGGCAGGGCGAGGGAGAAGGTGAGCGATTGGCCGGGCTTGCTGTGCCAGCCCTTGCCGACGCGGCCGCGTCCGGCGGTCTGATGTTCGGCAGTCAGGAGCACCGGCTCCATCAGCCCGTTGCGCGCACGGCGCATCAGCTCGCTGCTGGTGGAGTCGATGCTGGGCAACACCTCGACGGTGAAGCCCGGCAGCGTGGGGGCCACCGCCTGCCAGATGCCTTCGACGTGGGCGAGCAGGTCAGACATGGAGGGCCCTTGGCAAGGGCAGGCACCGCGCTGCGCCGGCACGCGGGACACCGCCCGGGGCACCCGTGCAACCGGCTTTGCCGGGCCACTGGGTGCATCCCCTCTTCAGGAGGGAAGACGCGAAGCGGCGCAGGCGGGTCATCCGAGTTTGGAGGCGCGGCCTTCGCGCTTGGGCGCGAGCAGCGTGCCGCGGCATTTCTTGGCGCCGCACCAGCAGGGGTACTCGGCCTTGAGCTTGGCGGTGTAGGGCTCGTCGATCACCAGGCCGTAGTCGTAGAACAGTTCTTCGCCGGCCTCGATGTTGCGGCGTGCGCGGATGAAGACGCGACCGTCTTCCACCTCGGCTTCGCAGTTGGGCTTGCAGCTGTGGTTGATCCAGCGCGCCGAGTTGCCCCCCACCTTGGCGTCGATCACGTGGTCTTCGTCGATGTGGAAATAGAAGGTGTGGTTCGGGTCGCTGGGGTCGTGCGGGTGGCGGCGCAGCGCTTCGTCCCAGCTGATGATCTCGCCCACGTATTCGATGAGGGTCTCGCCTTCGGCCAGGTCGGCCACGGCGTAGACGCCTTTGCCGTGGACGCCGGAGCGGCGGGTCTGGATGCGTCGGCCGCCCTGGATTGCGTCCCTGGTTTTGGCGCCGGGGCGCGGCTTGTTCTGGCGGGGGCTTTTCGTCACGGCCGAAATATTTGGTAAGGTTGTTTCATGCAGGTGCGCGCGAGTGTGCGCGTGCCCATGTGCGCGTGTACACGCGCGTGAAAGCAGATTGTAGAGATGAAAACAGACGGTTCCGCCAAAACCCTGGTCATTGCGGAGAAGCCATCCGTGGCCCAGGACATCGTGCGCGCGCTGACCCCGGTGGTGGGCAAGTTCGACAAGCACGACGATCACTTCGAGAACGACGCTTATGTCGTGACCTCTGCCGTGGGGCATCTCGTGGAGATCGCCGCGCCGGAAGAATTCGACGTCAAGCGCGGCAAGTGGAGCTTCGCCCACCTGCCGGTGCTGCCGCCGTATTTCGAGCTCAAGCCGATCGACAAGACCAAGTCGCGCCTGTCGGCGGTGGTCCGGCTGGTCAAGCGCAAGGACGTGGCGCGCCTGATCAACGCCTGTGACGCGGGGCGCGAAGGTGAGCTGATCTTCCGCCTGATCGAACAGTACGCCGGTGGCCTGAAGGGCGGCAGCTACCAGGCCCTCGGCAAACCGGTGCAGCGCCTGTGGCTGCAGTCGATGACGCCGGCCGCCATTCGCGACGGCTTCGAGGCCTTGCGCAGCAACGAGCAGATGCAGGGTCTGGCCGACGCGGCGCGCAGCCGCTCCGAGGCCGACTGGATGGTCGGCATCAACGGCACGCGCGCCATGACCGCCTTCAACTCGCGCGACGGCGGCTTCTTCCTCACCACCGTGGGTCGGGTGCAGACGCCCACGCTGTCCATCGTGGTCGAGCGGGAAGAAAAGATCCGCGCGCACAAGAGCCGCGACTATTGGGAAATCCACGCCAGCTTCCTGGCCGAGGCCGGCGAGTACCCCGGCAAGTGGTTCAACCCCGCCTTCAAGAAACCGACCGGCGAAGACGCCGACGCCGAGCAGCGCGCCGACCGCGTCTGGAGCCAGCGCGAGGCGCTCGAGATTGCCGAGGCGGTGCGTGGCAAAGCCGCCAGCGTGAAGGACGAGAGCAAGCCCACCACGCAGGCCAGCGGTCTGCTGTACGACCTGACCAGCCTGCAGCGCGAGGCCAACGGCCGCTTCGGCTTCTCGGCCAAGACCACGCTGCAACTGGCGCAGAGCCTGTACGAGCGCCACAAGGCCCTGACCTACCCGCGTACCGATTCGCGCGCCCTGCCCGAGGACTACCTCGGCACGGTGAAGGAAACGTTCGCGATGCTGGCCGACAGCGGCATGAAGCACCTGGCGCCGCACGCGAAGACCGCGCTCGACAACAACTACATCCGCCCGACCAAGCGTGTCTTCGACAACAGCAAGGTCAGCGATCACTTTGCCATCATCCCGACGCTGCAGGCGCCCAGCGGCCTGAGCGAAGCCGAACAGAAGCTGTACGACCTGGTGGTGCGCCGCTTCCTCGCGGTGTTCTTCCCCAGCGCCGAGTTCATGGTCACCACCCGCATCACCTCGGCGGTGGGCCACCACTTCAAGACCGAAGGCAAGGTGCTGGTCAAGCCGGGCTGGATGGCGGTGTACGGCAAGGAAGCGGCCGAAGACGTGGCCGACGCCAAGGAAGGCGACAAGGGCCAGAACCTGGTGCCGGTGCGCGAAGGCGAGACCGTGCGCACCGAAAGCGTGGAGCCCAAGGGACTGAAGACCAAGCCGCCGGCGCGTTACTCCGAAGCCACGCTGCTGGGCGCCATGGAAGGCGCCGGCAAGCTGGTGGACGACGACGAGCTGCGCGAGGCCATGCAGGAAAAAGGCCTGGGCACGCCAGCCACGCGCGCGGCCATCATCGAAGGCCTGCTGACCGAGAAGTACATGTTCCGCGAAGGCCGCGAGATCATCCCCACCGCCAAGGCTTTCCAGCTCATGACGCTGCTGCGCGGCCTGGGCGTGGAGGAACTCTCCAAGGCCGAGCTCACCGGCGAGTGGGAATACAAGCTCTCGCAGATGGAGCAGGGCAAGCTCAGCCGCGCCGCCTTCATGGGCCAGATCGCCGCCATGACCGAGCGCATGGTGATGAAGGCCAAGGAATACGACCGCGACACCATTCCCGGCAACTACGCCACGCTGTCCACGCCCTGCCCCAACTGCGGCGGCGTGGTGAAGGAAAACTACCGCCGTTACGCCTGCACCGGCGCCGACGGCAACAGCGAGGGCTGCGGCTTCTCGTTCGGCAAGTCGCCTGCCGGCCGCACCTTCGAGCCCGAAGAGGCCGAGCAGCTGCTGGCGACCAAGAAGATCGGCCCGCTGGAAGGCTTCCGCTCCAAGGCGGGCTGGCCCTTCGTGGCCGAGATCGTGATCAAGTTCAACGAGGAAGACAAGAACTGGAAGCTCGAGTTCGACTTCGGCGACGACAAGAAGAACGAAGAGAGCGGCGAGCTGGTCGACTTCAGCGGCAGCGAAGCGCTTGGCAAGTGTCCCAAGTGCGGTGGCTCGGTGTTTGAACATGGCGCCAACTACGTCTGCGAGAAGGCCGTGCCCACCCTGGCCCAGCCGACGCCGAGCTGCGACTTCAAGAGCGGCAAGATCATCCTGCAGCAGCCGGTGGCGCGCGAGCAGATGAGCAAGCTGCTCGACATCGGCAAGACCGACCTGCTCGACAAGTTCGTCTCCATGCGCACGCGCCGCGCCTTCAAGGCCTTCCTGGCCTGGGACAAGGAAGCGGGCAAGGTGAACTTCGAGTTCGAGCCGCGTGCCAGCAAGTTCCCGCCGCGCAAGACCGCGGCCGGCGCACCGGGCAAGGCCGCACCGGCGAAGAAGGGCGCAGCGGCCAAGACCGCCGCCAAGAAAGCACCCGCGGCCAAGAAGACCGCGGCCGCCAAGACACCCAAGGCGCCACGCAAGACCACCGCCGCCACCGGCAAGCAGCCCAGCGCCGCGCTCGCCGCGGTGATCGGCGAAGGCGCGGTGTCGCGCCCCGAGGTGGTCAAGAAGCTGTGGGACTACATCAAGGCCAACGGTCTGCAGGACACCGCCGACAAGCGCCGCATCAACGCCGATGCCAAGCTCGCCGCCGTGTTCGGCAAGCCGCAGGTCACCATGTTCGAGATCGCCGGCCTGCTCGGCCCGCACCTGAGTTGATCGTTTTTCAGAGGATGTTTCGACAATGAGCCTGAAACTTTATTTCGCCCCCGGTGCCTGCTCCTTCGTGCCGCACAGCCTGCTGGAACTCTCCGGCCTGACCTTCGAGCCGCACAGCGTCAAGCTGCACAAGAACGAACAGCGCAGCCCCGAGTACCTGGCGATCAACCCGCGTGGTCAGGTGCCGGTGCTGGTGGACGATGACGAGGTGATCACGCAGATCGTCGCCATCCTGCTGCACCTGGACGCCAAGCTGCCCGAAGCGGGCATCCTGCCGGCGTCGGGCCTGGCGCGCACGCGCGCGCTGCAGACCCTGACCTGGATGAACAACACCGTGCACCCCACGTTCACGCACGTGTTCATGCCCCACAAGTTCACCGACGACGAAGCCGCGCAACAGGCCATTCGCGCCCATGCGACGCAAAGCTACCGCGGCCTGCTGGGCGAAATCGAGGCGCAGGCCGAGAAGGCGCAACCCTGGTTGACCGGCGAGCGCCCGGGCGCGCTCGATGCCTACGCCCTCACGCTGCTGCGCTGGGGCGGCTTTGCCGGCATCGACCCGACTACCCTGCCCGCCACCTGGGCGCTGGCCCAGCGTTATGCGGCCTTGCCGGCGGTGGCGCGCGCCATCGAGCGCGAGCGCCTGGTGCTCAACATCTACAAGCCGCGCCCGGCCTGAATCCCGGCCGATCCTGAAGACTCAGACCGGCTTGCGCGGCGTCTTGGGCGTGAAGCGCACCGAGGCCAGCAGGCCGGGCGGGTGGCGGTCGCTGTGCGCGTCTTCCATGATCACGCTGGCGCCGTGCTGCTGCGCGATCTCCTGCACGATCGCCAGGCCCAGGCCGGAGCCGTCCACGTCGGTGCCGAGCGCGCGGTAAAACGGTTGCAGCACGAACTCGCGTTCGCTCGCAACGATGCCCGGGCCGTTGTCTTCCACCTGCAGGATCTGCACACCGCTGAACGGATCCACCAGCACCCGCGCCGTCACCACGCCACCGCGCCCGCTGTAGTTGATGGCGTTGTCCAGCAGGTTGCGCACCATTTCCTGCAGCAGGATCGGGTTGCCGTCGATCAGGCAGTCGTCGGGCACCCGCTCTGCGCCTTCGATGCCCAGGTCGATGCCGTGTTCCAGCGCCCGCGGCACCGACTCCTGCACCACGCCATTCACCAGCCGCGCCAGATCAACACGCGCGCTCGGCAGCGTGCGGCCGGTGGTCTCGGCGCGCGCCAGCGCCAGCAGCTGGTTCACGGTGTGGGTCGCGCGTGAGCTGGAGCGCGCAATCTGCTGCAGCGAGCCGTGGATCTCGTGCGGATCGGTCTCGCGCTGCGCCAGCTCGGCCTGCATGCGCAGGCCAGCCAGCGGCGTCTTGAGCTGGTGCGCCGCGTCGGCCAGGAAACGCCGCTGGGTGGAGAGCGAGGCTTTCAGGCGCGTCAGCAGGTCGTTGATGGAAGACACCAGCGGCGCCACCTCCTGCGGAATGGCCGACTCTTCGATCGGGCTCAGGTCGTCGGGCTTGCGCGCGCGGATGCGCTGCTCCAGCTCGTTGAGCGGGCGGATGCCGCGCACCAGCGCGAGCCAGACCAGCAGCACCGCCAGCGGCAGGATGACGAACTGCGGCACCATCACGCCCTTGATGATTTCGGCCGCCAGCGTGGAGCGTTTGCCGCGCGTTTCGGCCACCTGCATCAGCACCAGCTGCGTGGGGTCGTTGCGCACCAGCCAGGTGTAGGCCACACGGACCTCGTCGCCGCGCACCATGTCGTCGCGCAGCAGCACGCGGCCCGGCTCGGGCACCTCTTCTTCGCTCGGCAGCGGAAACTCCTTTTCGCCGCTGACCAGTTTGCCGCGGGGGTCCAGCACCTGGTAGTAAACGAGGTCGCTGTCGTCGGCGCGCAGCAGGTCGCGCGCCTGGGCATTGAGGTTGAAGCTGACCTGGCCGTTGTGCACGGCCACGAACTGGGTCAGGGCCTGCAGGTTGAACTCGAGTGCGCGGTCGAAGGGTTTGCTGGCAATGCCCTGGGCGACGAACCAGGTCAGCGCCAGCGAGAGCGGCCACAGCAGCAGCAGCGGTGTGAGCATCCAGTCCAAAATTTCGCCGAACAGGCTGCGCTGTTCGCGCTGGAACAGGCCGAAGGAAACCGGCGCGGGCCGCGTGTCCGGCGGCAGGGACTCGCCAGTGGCTGGCTCGTCAGGCGGCGATTTTTTCAAGGCAGTAACCCAGGCCGCGCACGGTGGCGATGCGGATCGGACCCTTCTCGATCTTCTTGCGCAGGCGGTGGATGTAGACCTCGATGGCGTTGTTGCTCACCTCTTCGCCCCATTCGCAGAGGCGCTCGACCAGCTGGTCCTTGCTGACCAGGCGCCCGGCGCGCTGCAGCAGCACTTCGAGCAGGCCGAGTTCGCGCGCCGAGAGCTCCACCATCTTGCCGTCGATGGTGGCGACGCGCCCGGCCTGGTCGTACTCCAGCGGGCCGTGGCGGATGGTGTTGGTCGAACCGCCCATGCCGCGCCGCGTGAGCGCGCGCACGCGCGCCTCCAGTTCCTGCAGCGAAAATGGCTTGGCCATGTAGTCGTCGGCGCCGTAGTCCAGGCCCTTGACGCGCTCCTCCACGCTGTCGGCCGCGGTGAGGATCAGCACCGGCAGCGCCGAGCCGCGCGAGCGCAGGCGCCGCAGCACTTCCAGGCCGTGCAGCCGGGGCAGGCCCAGGTCGAGGATCAGCAGGTCGAACTCGTTGTTGGTCAGCAGGGCCGCGTCGGCCTCGGTGCCATTGGTCACGTGGTCCACCGCTGCGCCCGCCGCGCGCAGGCTGCGCAGCAGGCCGTCGGCCAGCACGTGGTCGTCTTCGGCAATCAGGATGCGCATGAGCGGGTCTCCTCGTTGGATGGCGGTGCACCGCTCTGTGTCGGTCTGGGCGTGCAAAACATTTTAGGCCGCGCTCCGCGTGGCGCGTGGCCGCCGGCACAGGGGTTTCACCGGGGTGGCACGGCAGCGCGCGCGCCCGGGGCTTCCGAACCGTAGGCCTCCAGGCCCAGCGCGACCACGGTGGCCACGTCGTCGCCCACCTGGGCGCGGAACTCGGCCTCGGCCTGTGCCACCGCCTGGCGGAACGCTTCCAGCCACGACAGGCCGGTGTCGGTGAAGACGATGCGGCGCGCACGCGCATCGCGCGCATCGGCCTCGCGCCGCACCAGGCCCCAGGCCTCGCACTGCGACACCAGATCGCCCATGGCCTGCTTGCTCATGCCGGCCTGATAGGCCAGCTCGGTCAGCCGCGAACCCTGCAGGCCGAGGTGGCGTGTGATGTGGATGTGCGCCGCGCCCACCTGCGCACGCGCCGCCAGGTGCGACAGCGCCAGCGGCACATTGGCGTCGTGCGCCATCAGGCTGAGCACGCGCTCGTCGAAACGGCGCAAGGCCAGGCCCATGAGGCGGCCCAGGTGGCCGCCACGCCAGCGGTCGTCGGGCAAGGGGGTGGAGGTGAATTCGGGCATGGGGTGGCGGTGGAGTGAAGGGGCTTTTCCAGCACACGCCGCGGAACCGGCTTCGCCGGGCCGCAGGCGTGGTCCCCCCGGGGGGAAGCCGCGAAGCGGCGCAGGGGGGCGTCAAATGGTAAAGCAAACTGACCAAATATCGGCTTGTTGGAATTTAATCCCCCTGTACACTCCTGCTCAGACATCCAGCCTGTACGCATGAACAGGTTGTTGCCCACCCTACCAACCGCTCAGGAGCCTTTCTCATGGACGCAGCCGTCAAGAACAACCCCCTCAACAGCGAAAAATCCAAGGCCCTGCAGGCCGCGCTGGCCCAGATCGAAAAGCAGTTCGGCAAGGGCACCATCATGCGGCTGGGCGAAGGTGAGGTGATCGAGGACATCCAGGTCGTCTCCACCGGTTCGCTGGGCCTGGACATCGCCCTCGGCGTCGGCGGCCTGCCGCGCGGTCGGGTGGTCGAGATCTACGGCCCGGAGTCCTCGGGCAAGACCACGCTGACGCTGCAGGTCATTGCCGAAATGCAGAAGCTCGGCGGCCAGTGCGCTTTCGTCGATGCCGAACACGCGCTCGACATCCAGTACGCGCAGAAGCTCGGCGTGACCCTGTCCGACCTGCTGATCTCCCAGCCCGACACCGGCGAGCAAGCGCTCGAAATCGTCGACAGCCTGGTGCGCTCTGGCGCGGTTGACCTGATCGTGGTCGACTCGGTGGCCGCGCTCACGCCCAAGGCCGAACTCGAAGGCGAAATGGGCGACTCCCTGCCCGGCCTGCAGGCCCGCCTGATGAGCCAGGCCCTGCGCAAGCTCACCGCCCACATCAAGAAGACCAACTGCATGGTCATCTTCATCAACCAGATCCGCATGAAGATCGGCGTGATGTTCGGCTCGCCCGAAACCACCACCGGCGGCAACGCGCTGAAGTTCTACGCCTCGGTGCGCCTGGACATCCGCCGCACCGGCACGATCAAGAAGGGCGAAGAGGCGATCGGCAACGAGACCAAGGTCAAGGTGGTGAAGAACAAGGTCTCGCCACCCTTCAAGACGGCCGAGTTCGACATCCTGTTCGGTGAGGGCATCAGCCGCGAGGGCGAAATCCTCGACTTGGGTGTGCTGCACCGGGTGGTGGAAAAGTCGGGCGCCTGGTACGCCTACAACGGCGAGAAGATCGGCCAGGGCCGCGACAATTCGCGCGAATTCCTGCGCGAGAACCCCGAGCTGCGCGTGGAAATCGAAAACAAGGTGCGCACCGAGCTGGGCGTGCCGCTGCTGCCGGTGGACGAAGCGCCGGCGCCGGCCAAGGGTGGCAAGGCCGACAAAGCCGACAAGGCAGAGAAGCCGGCCAAGGCCGCCAAGGACAGCGACGCCGCGTCCGCGGCCTGAGGCCCCGGTGCCCGCCGGCCCTGTGGCCGCGGGCCCGGTCATTGCGGTGACCCATGGGTTTTGACCAGATCTCTCTCAAGGGCCGAGCGCTGCGCCTGCTCGCCGGCCGCGAGCATTCGCGCGCCGAGCTGCAGCGCAAGCTGAGCGCGCACGAAACCGAGCCCGGTGAACTCGCCAAGGCGCTCGACGAGCTCGAGGCCAAGGGCTTCATCAACGAACAACGCGTGCTGGAGTCGGTGCTGCACCGGCGCTCGGCCCGGCTGGGCGCGGCGCGCGTGCGCCAGGAGCTGCAAGCCAAGGGCCTGGACCCGCAAGCGGTGGCCGCCGCGGTGGCCAGCCTGCAAGGCAGCGAAGAGGCGCGGGCGCGCGAAGTCTGGCGCAAGAAGTTCGGCGAACCACCACGCGATGCCGCCGAGCGCGGCAAGCAGATGCGTTTCCTGCTCACGCGCGGCTTCGGCAGCGAAGTGGTGCGGCGCGTGCTGCGCGGCGGTGCCACCACCGATCGTTTCGGCGACGGTGACGCCGAGGGCCTGCCGCTGGACGACTGAGTGGCCACCCTCCCGGCGGCCCGGCCCAGCCCGGCTCAGCGCGGCGGCGCCACCGGTGCCGGCAAGCCCGGGCCAGATGGCGGGCGCAGCATGCGCCAGGCCATCAGCGCGCTGCCGACCATGATCAGCGTGCCCAGCACGGTGGCCGTCTGCAGGCCATCGACAAAGGTGGTGCGCGCCGCCAGCCGCAGGCTCTCGGCGAGTGGCGCCGGCAGGCTGTCGGCCAGGGTCAGCGCGCCACCCAGCGTGGCAGCCTGTTCCACCGACGCGGATGGCAGGCCCGCCGGCAGCTGGCCGCCCATGCCGGCGCGGTACAGGCCGGTGGCCATGCTGCCGAACACCGCAATGCCCAGCGCACCCGAGAGCTCCGAACTGGTTTCAGACAGGGCCGAGGCTGCACCGGCCCGCTCGGGCGGTGCCGAGCCGATCACGATGTCGTTGCCCAGGGTGAACACCGGGGCCATGCCGATGCCCATCAGCGTCATGCCCACGATCAGCGCGGCCAGGCCGTGGCTGCCGTCGAGCAGGCTGGTGACGGCAAAGCCGCTGGCCGCCACCACCAGGCCGCCGATCATGGTGTTGGACGCCGACCAGCGTTGGGCCAGCACCGGGGTGAGCATCGAACCCAGCACGAAGGACAGGGCCCAGGGCACGGTGCAGATGCCGGCCACCAGTGGCGACAGGCCCAGCACCAGCTGGAGGTACTGCGAGATGAAGATGTAGACGCCGAACATGGCGAACGAGGTCAACGCATAGGTGCAGATGGCGGCGGCAAAACGCGGCTGCGCAAACAGCGCCAGATCGAGCAGCGGGTAGGCAATGCGGCGCTGGCGGCGCACGAAGGCGATGCCCGCGGCCAGCCCGGACAAGGCGGCCACGCCGGTGAGCAGGCCCAGATGCCCCTCGGCCGCCTGCTTGAGCGCAAACACGCCGGCCAGCACCGCGCCGAGCGAGAGTGCCACGCTGCCCAGGTCGAGCCGGCCGGCGTCGCGGTCGCGGTACTCGGGCAGCAGGAACGGGCCGACGGCCAGCAACAGCAGCATCACCGGCACGGCGGCCCAGAAGATCGCCGGCCAGGCGAAGTACTGCAGCACCACCCCGCCCACCAGCGGACCGATGGCACTGCCGACCGAATAGCTGGAGATCCAGATGCCGATGGCAACGCGCCGCTGGCGCTCGTCGCGGAACATGTTGGAGATCAGCGAGAGCGTGGACGGTGCCAGCGTGGCGCCGGCGACGCCGAGCAGCGCCCGGGTGGCGATCAGCGCCGTGGCGGTGGTGGACAGGGCCGCCGCCACCGAGGCGGCGGCAAACGCGGCGGCGCCGATCATGAGCAAACGCCGGCGGCCGATCTTGTCGCCCAGCGTGCCCATGGTGATCAGCAGGCCGGCGACCATGAAGCCGTAGATGTCGACGATCCACAGCAGCTCGCTGGCACTGGGCCGCAGGTTGGCGCTGATGGCGGGCAGGGCCAGGTTGAGCACCGTGAGGTCCATCGCATAGACCAGGCACGGCAGGGCGATCACGGCCAGCGCAGTCCATTCGCGCCGTGTGGCGCGCGCGGGGGCGATCTCGGTGTGTGGGGGAGCAGCGTGGGACATGCGGTTTCCTCAAGGTCGGGCCGGCGCGAGCGCCGCAGCCGTACCGCTGCGCCGTTCAACAGCACGACGTTGAATCGGCCCGGTTTCCGACACGCCGGGCGCAGGATCGCATGCCTGTGTGACGGCCCGACCGTCGGTGCGGCCGGACCCGGATGCCCGCGGGGTTTTACAGCCCCAGCATCAGCTTGAGGTTTTGCACCGCAGCGCCGCTGGCACCCTTGCCCAGGTTGTCCAGGCGCGCGACCACCACGGCGTGGTGCGCTTCGGTGTTGCCGAACACGCGGATTTCCAGCTGGTTGGTGTCGTTGAGGGCCAGCGCATCGAGCTTGCCGTCTTCGGTGGCGGGCAACACGCTCAGCCACTCGCTGCCGGCATAGTGCTTCGTGTAGACCGCGTTCAGGTCGGCTAGCGTGGGCGCGCCCGGCAGCGTGTCCAGGTGCAGCGGCAACTGCACCAGCATGCCCTGCGCAAAATTGCCCACCGAGGGCACGAAGATCGGCCGGCGCGTGAGGCCGGTGTAGGCCATGATTTCCGGAATGTGCTTGTGCTTCAGGCTCAGGGCGTAGAGCTCGTAGGCCGCGGCGTTGCCCTGTTCGTAAGCCTCGATCATGCTGCGCCCGCCGCCCGAATAACCGCTCACCGCGGGCAGGCTGACCGGGTGGTCTGCCGGCAGCACGCCGGCGTCGATCAGGGGCCGCAGCAGCGCGATGGCGCCGGTGGCGTAACAGCCCGGGTTGCCGACGCGTTTGGCGTTCACGATGGCCTCGCGCTGGCCGGCGGCCAGCTCGGGGAAACCAAACACCCAGCCCGGCGCCACGCGGTGCGCGGTGGAGGCGTCGATGATCTTGGGCTGGTGGCCCGGCAGTGCGTCGATCATGGCGACCGATTCGCGCGCCGCGTCGTCGTGCAGGCACAGGATGACCAGATCGACCTGCGCCATGAGTTCGCGCTTGGCCGCCGGGTCCTTGCGCAGCTCGGGCGCGATGCTCACGAGTTCGATTTGCGGCATGCCTTGCAGCCGTTCGCGAATCTGCAAACCGGTCGTGCCTGCTTCGCCGTCGATGAAAACCTTGGCCATGGACGTGTGCCTTGTCAGAGAGAGTTGGGAGGCGGCCCCCAAACGGGCCTGGGCGCGCTGTTCCGCATTGGTGCGTTGCACCATGATACAGTTGCCGGCTGCTGTTTTCAGTGCCCCCTTTGCGGTTGCCCTGGTCTGGCTGCCGTTCCATCCCCCCCAGATCCTGAGAGAGTCCTCATGAAGATCCATGAATACCAAGGCAAGGAAATCTTGCGCCAGTTTGGTGTGCCCGTGCCGCGCGGCATTGCGGCGTTTACGGTGCAGGAGGCGGTGGAAGCCGCACAAAAGCTTGGCGGCCCGGTCTGGGTGGTCAAGGCCCAGATCCACGCCGGTGGCCGTGGCAAGGGTGGTGGCGTGAAGGTGGCCAAGAGCATTGACGACGTCAAGCGCCTGGCCGGCGAAATCCTGGGCATGCAGCTCAAGACCCACCAGACCGGCCCCGAAGGCCAGAAGGTCCGCCGCCTGTACATCGAAGATGGCGCCGACATCAAGAACGAACTGTACGTGTCGCTGGTGACCGACCGCGCCACGCAGAAGGTGGCCCTGATCGCGTCGAGCGAAGGCGGCATGGACATCGAGGAAGTGGCCCACTCCACGCCCGAGAAGATCATCACCGAGATGATCGACCCGCTGACCGGCATCACCACCGAGCAGAGCAAGAAGGTGGCCGCAGCCATCGGCCTGACCGGTGCTTCGATCGACCAGGCCGTGGACATCTTCGCCAAGATCTACAAGTGCTACATGGACACCGACGCGTCGCTGGTGGAAATCAACCCGCTGAACGCCGACTCCAAGGGCAACCTGATGGCGCTGGACGCCAAGTTCAACTTCGACGCCAACGCGCTGTTCCGCCACCCTGAAATCGTGGCCTTCCGCGACCTGGACGAAGAAGATCCGGCCGAAGTGGAAGCCTCCAAGTTCGACCTGGCCTACATCAGCCTGGACGGCAACATCGGCTGCCTGGTGAACGGCGCCGGCCTGGCCATGGCCACCATGGACACCATCAAGCTGTTCGGCGGCGAGCCGGCCAACTTCCTGGACGTGGGCGGCGGTGCCACCCCCGAGAAGGTCACCGAAGCCTTCAAGATCATGCTCAAGAACCCCAAGGTCAAGGGCATCCTGGTCAACATCTTCGGCGGCATCATGAAGTGCGACACCATCGCCACCGGCGTCATCACCGCCTGCAAGGCCGTGAACCTGAACGTGCCGCTGGTCGTGCGCATGAAGGGCACCAACGAAGAGCTGGGCAAGAAGATGCTGGCCGAGTCCGGCCTGCCCATCATCGCCGCAGACACCATGGCCGAAGCCGCGACCAAGATCGTTGCTGCCGTCAAGTAAGCCCGGAGAACACACATGTCGATCTACATCAACAAAGACACCAAGGTCATCACCCAGGGCATCACCGGCAAGACCGGTCAGTTCCACACGGAAAAGTGCCAGGAATACGCGAACGGCAAGAACGCCTTCGTGGCCGGCGTGAACCCGAAGAAGGCCGGCGAGTCGATCTTCAACATCCCGATCTACGCCTCCGTGAAGGAAGCCGCCACGCAGACCGGCGCCACCGTGTCCGTGATCTACGTGCCGCCCGCAGGCGCTGCCGCCGCCATCTGGGAAGCCGTTGAAGCCGACCTGGACCTGGCTATCTGCATCACCGAAGGCATCCCGGTCCGGGACATGCTCGAAGTGCGCAACAAGATGAAGGCCAAGGAAGCCGCCGGCGGCAAGAAGACCCTGCTGCTGGGCCCCAACTGCCCCGGCCTGATCACGCCCGACGAGATCAAGATCGGCATCATGCCCGGCCACATCCACCGCAAGGGCCGCATCGGCGTGGTGTCCCGTTCGGGCACGCTGACATACGAAGCCGTGGCCATGCTGACCGAAGTCGGCCTGGGCCAGTCGAGCGCCGTGGGCATTGGTGGCGACCCCATCAACGGCCTGAAGCACATCGACGTGATGAAGGCTTTCAACGACGATCCGGACACCGATGCCGTGATCATGATCGGCGAAATCGGCGGTCCTGACGAAGCTGAAGCTGCCCAATGGTGCAAGGCCAACATGAAGAAACCGGTGGTCGGCTTCATCGCTGGCGTGACCGCTCCTCCCGGCAAGCGCATGGGCCACGCCGGCGCGCTGATCTCCGGTGGTGCCGACACGGCCGACGCCAAGCTCGCCATCATGGAAGAGTCGGGCTTCATCATCACCCGCAACCCGTCCGAACTGGGCAAACTGCTCAAGGCGCAGCTCTGAGCATTTCAGCGCCACCGTGAAAAGGGCAACGCTTGCGTTGCCTTTTTTTATGTCTGCTCGCAGATTGGGCCGCAAACGCACAAAAGCCCCTTGATCCACCGAGCCGGCTTGCAACAAAATGCTACGTCTCGGACCGGCATGCCGCCGGACACCGACGGTGCGCTTGTCTCTGACCTTTGGGCAGTTCGCGGCGACCAGCCAGCGAACCCAGACGGAGAATGCGCGACGTGTTGAACAACAGGAAAACCCCCCATCGAGGCCAGGGCAGGATCTGGCGACCCGACCCCTTCATGGGCCTGTGGGTGATGGCGGCCGCGCCGGCGGTGTTGGCGTACCCGATCACCCAGCGCCTGGGGCTGCCGCAGCAGCTGGCCGATCTGTGTGCCCGGCTTATGTCCAGGACATCCGGGCAGCTTGAGCCAGGCGGTGGCGTTCGCGCAAGCGACAATCCGACGCCGACGGATCCAACGTACGACGAAAATACCCTGCTTGCCAAGGTGATCACGGCGCCCCCGGGGGCGCCGACCGTGGCCCTGCGGGCCGGCGCCGCCATCCCCCTATAAATCCAACAATATGATCTTCGAGTATTTCTGTCTGACCGACCCGGGCCTGGTCAGGGACAACAACGAGGACTCCGTGTCCTTCGACCCTGACAACCAGATTGCGGTGCTGGCCGACGGGATGGGGGGCTACAACGCGGGTGAAGTCGCCAGCGCCATGGCCACCACCTTCATCAAGACCGAACTGGGACGCTGGATGTCCGAAGGCGGGCACGAGGCCAGCGCGCGCGAGCTCAAACGCGCCATGGAAATCTGCATCGACAACGCCAACCGCTCGATCTTCAACGCCGCCAACTCCAATGCGCAGTACGCTGGCATGGGCACGACGCTGGTGATGGGGGTATTCCACGGCGCACGCGCCATGGTCGGCCATGTGGGCGACTCGCGCTGCTACCGCCTGCGTGCTGGTGAGTTCGTGCAGATCACGCGCGACCACTCCCTGCTGCAGGAGCAAATCGACGCCGGCCTGATCTCGCTGGAGCAGGCCCAGTACGCTTCGCACAAGAATCTGGTGACGCGCGCGCTCGGCGTGGAAGACACGGTGCTGCTCGAGGTCAACGAATACCGGGTCGAAGACGAAGACCTGTATCTGATGTGTTCGGACGGCCTGAGCGACATGATGACCGACGAGCGAATCGCCGCCATTCTGGTGACGGCGGGCACGCTGGAAGAAAAGGCGCATGCCCTGATTGACGCGGCCAACGACGCGGGCGGACGCGACAATATTTCGGTGATACTGGCGTATGCTCGCTCGAGACCGGTCCGAAAGGGCCTGCTGTCGCGCATGCTCGGCAAGTAATACTGTTCATCCATTCAGAAACCACTTCACAGGTTCCACAGGAGTCGGCCATGCCGAAAATGATCGTTTCCATCGACGGTGTCGTCATCAAGGAAGTGCAGCTCACCAAAGACCGCACCACGCTCGGACGCCGTCCTTACAACGACATCGTGATCGACAACCTGGCGGTCAGCGGTGAACACGCCGTCATGCAGATGTCCGGCATGGACGTTTTCCTGGAAGACCTGAACAGCACCAACGGCACCTACGTCAACGGCAAGGCGATCAAGAAGCAGCAGCTGCAGAACGGTGACACGGTCGAGATCGGCAAGTACAAGATCAAGTTCGTGCACGAAGGCGCCACCGAGAGCCACGAAAAGACCACCGTCATCAGCGGGGGCGCCGTGGTCGAAGGCGCCGATTCCCAGGGCAGCACGGTGGGCAACGCCGCCATCAAGGTGATGTCGGGCACCGCTGCCGGGCGCGAAGTGCCCTTGGTCAAAGTGGTGACCACCATTGGCAAGCCGGGAGTGGCGGTGGCCGCCATCACGCGCCGTCCCCAGGGCTACGTCGTCGCGCTGGTTGAAGGCACGCACAAACCCACCATCAACGGCAACCCGATCGGCTCCGACGCCGTGCAGCTGTACCACGGTGACCTGCTGGAACTGGCCGGCACCCAGATGCAGTTCGTCCAGCACTGACGAACACCGGCATGCCCCGCACGGGGCTGTGCCCGCCCGAGCCCGTTGCGTTTTGCAACCGCGGGCCAAAATGCCAAAAAAGTCCTATCCGGCGCGGTGCTGACGGGTTAGCCTGCGCGAAGCGGCTGCGCCCGGTCTGTGACAGGCCTGGAGCAGCCAGATTCCACCCGTCATGCGCCGGCAGCACCGGCCATGCCAATTGCCTGCTGAGCTGCCGATGAGGGTTCGTGTTCTGGGGTGTTCCGGTGCCATTGCCCATGGCTGCCGCACCACCTCCTTTCTGCTGGACGACGACGTCCTGATCGACGCCGGCACCGGGGTCGGTGACCTGACCCTGGACGAGATGGCGCGCATCGACCACGTGCTGCTCACGCACTCCCACCTCGACCACGTGGCGGCCTTGCCGCTGATGCTGGACTCGGTGGCCGCCCGGCGCCTGGCCGCGGGCGCCGCACCATTGCAGGTGCACGCCCTGCCCGGCACCATCGCCGCGCTCAAGGTGCACATCTTCAACAACCTGATCTGGCCCGACTTTTCCGCCATTCCCAGCGTCGATGCGCCGCTGATGCGTTTTGTGTCGATCTCGGTTGGTGAGGTGCTGCACGTGGGCGGCAAAGCGGTGGAGGTGCTGCCTGCCGTGCACACGGTGCCGGCGGTGGGCTTTGCCGCTGCCAGCGCGTCCGGCCACTGGGTCTTCAGCGGCGACACTGGACGTAACCCGGCCTTCTGGCAGCGCATCAACCAGCTGCCGGTGGCACAGCTGGTGATCGAAACCGCGTTCAGCACCCGCGAACACGCGCTGGCGCAACGCAGCCTGCACCTGGACCCGGGCACCCTGGCCGACGAACTGGCGCAGATCGCGCCCGGCCGCCAGTACCCGATCTACATCACCCACACCAAGCCGGCCGAAACCGGCCAGATCATGGAAGAGATCCAGGGCTTCGACCAGGCCCCTGATCGCCCGCAAGACGGCCGCCACGACATCCGCTGGCTCAGCGCGGGGCAGACCTTCGAGCTGTGACAAATCCTGTCTGAACGGCAGGCGGTGACAAAAAATGTCGCTCCCATGCCGGAGTACCGGTCAACAAATGTCACTGCGAGCGTGTGAAGCGTGAAATAGGCCGCAGAAAACAGGCCAATTCAAGTTGGCACGGCGCCTGCTGATACAGAACTGTCTTCAACCCAGTTTCTGTTTTTTCTCTCCAAGGAGTTCTCCATGAAGCGTTCCCTGCAAAAAGGTTTCACCCTGATCGAATTGATGATCGTGGTGGCCATCATCGGTATCCTGGCTGCTGTGGCTCTGCCGGCTTATCAGGATTACACGATCCGTGCTCGCGTGACCGAAGGCCTGACCTTGGCAGGTTCGGCCAAGACGGCCGTTAGCGAAAACGCCGCGAATGGCGCGCCTTTCGGCTCGGGCTGGACGCAGCCCACCGCGACGGCCAACGTGACCTCTGTGGTAATTGACTCGGGCAATGGCGAAATCACCATCGCCTATACCCCCCGTGTAGCCCCTGCAGGTAGCAATACGCTGATTCTCGCTCCGCGTGATGGAGACGACGGCCTGACCGCTGGCACCCCGCCGGTTACCGGCTCCGTGACCTGGAATTGCAACTCGGCAGGCACGACGAGCGCCTCGGGTGGCAACCGTGGTTTGCTCAACGCGCGCCTGGTACCTGCGGATTGCCGTCGCTGATATCGTTCCGTGGCATGCAAGAAAGGGCGCTTCGAGCGCCCTTTTTAATTCTTGGACAGTAGAGATGACGCAATCCGTGTCGAAGAAAACTTCAGGGCTGATAGGGATCGCCGTTTTGCTTCTCGCAGCGCTGGTCTGGCCGAGGGCCTATGGGCCATCGCTGATGGTGACGCCTTTTCTGATGGGCGTGATCACCGTGTCTTTGATCGGCCTGGTCTGTAGGCCATCCTTGCCCAAGTGGCCTGGCATTTGGCTCCTTGCATCGTTCGTGGCCATCATGCTTGGGCCCCAATCCGAACCGCTCTCTCTGATCGCGCTGCTTGCGGCCGCACTTTGTGCATGGATCTCCATCGGACTGGGTGCACAGTTCGTGGCACGGCGAAGCCTGCTGAGGGGGGTGATGTGGACACTGCTGATTGGAATGGTGATTCACGCGTTGGTGGCGTGGCTTCAGTACTTTGACATCGAGCGGATCTTCTACCCGCTTGTGAGTCAAAACGAGTCCGACCGCCCCTACGGAAATCTGCGCCAGGCAAACCATCTCGCCTCATTCTGCGTTCTCGGACTGGTGTCACTATGGTGGTTGTATCGAGAGCGCGAGGTGACGCTGAGGGTGTCGCTTGGGGTCGCTTTTCTCGCCTTTTCAGGTTTGGCCCTATCCGCCTCCAGAACAGGGCTGCTTGAGTTGTTCTTGATTTCCGGTTGCTTGTGTATCTGGCGCAAGACCGCAAGGCCCCATGAGTTCAAGCTCTTCTTCCTGGCTCCGTTGTGGGTACTTCTACTCACCCAACTCCTGGATGCGCTGTCAGCTTTGTTCGGGTTTGGTCTGGAAGGTGTGCATGGACGAGGCATGGAGTCCGTGTCGATCCGGTTCATCTATTGGCAAGAGGCGTGGTCCCTGGCGCTTATGCACCCCATAGCGGGTGTGGGGTGGGGCAATCTGGGTTTTGCGCGCTTGTTTGAGTTGCCATTTAATCCAGCCGGTTCCAATACGACCAATGCTCATAATCTGGTGCTGCACCTGCTGGCGGAAACTGGATTCGCAACCACGTTCCTGATTCTTGCCCCCATGGTCTGGTTTTTGTGCCGGCGGTTGCCTTGGCGGCTAGCCGATACCAACTCCCAATGGGCCTGGATGCTGATCGCAGTGGTGGGTGTGCACAGTCTCCTGGAGTATCCGGCCTGGTACATGCACTTCCTTCTGCCCACAGCATTTGCTTTTGGCGTATTGATGGTAGCGGAGCCAGTTGCGGCGCGCGCGAACCGTACTTTTCCAAGTGCGGGAACTGTGGTTCTGGCCGCGTTGTTGTTGGTTTCCAGTTTTCTGGCGTTGGCGGACTATGTCCGTGTGGCTAGGGCGTTCGGCGAAGACGGTCGTGCTTCAACCGACATGACGCGCGTGACTGGTGCTCAGGGCACGGTTTTGTTCCGCTATTACGCTGATCGCGCTTTGGTGGAGCGCGTCGCCTTGAGTTCCGCGAACGCATCGGCCATGTTGGAAGTCACGGATCGCTTGCTGAATGTGGGTCCCAATCCGATTGTTTTCTGGGTTCGCCTCGAAGCGCTGTGTCGCTTGGGCAGGGCCTTGCAAGCCGGTGAGACGGCCGTATCGTTTGCTCAAATTTTTCCTGCGGCACACGATGAATTCATGCAGATCAACAGTCCCGAAGTGCTCAATGCGTGCGGGCTGCTCAGCTCAAAAGATACGAAGACGCCATGACGACAACTCGCCGAGGCCATGACGCGATGTTTTGGGGAGCGGTGGGAGTGTCACTCTTGACCTTGCTGCTTGGCGTGTGGGCAGTGTTGGGCTGGTGGTACCCCCGCTCCTTCTGGGTGGGCTCCGGCGTCTTGTCTGTCGGGGCCTATGCGGTGGTTGTTCATGTGGTCACTACAGCGCTGCTGGTGTTGCCTTGGCGAACCCGGAGGAAGGTGGGCGCGGAGGTTGTCGCAGACATTGGTGTGCTGCTGTGGATACTGTTGTCAACAGCGCTGCTAAGCCTTTCAGTTCTCGCGGCGGAGCGTCCTGTTGCGCTTGTGTATGCGGTTGATCGGGTTGTGCTGGTCCGCGCCAGCGAGCTGCGAACCATAGAATTCACATCGCGTGATCTTGCCGCGCTTCATCATTTGAGGTGGTCAGGGCCTCTTCCCTTGCTGGCGACTCGTCCTTCGAACGACTTCGAGCGTCTAGAAGCCATTGAGCTCGCTATGGCAGGTTTCGATCTGCCGCAGCGCCCCTCTCGGTGGGTCGACAACGTGCAAACTCAGAGGGGCGCAATCTTGGACAGGGCCCGTGCTTTTGGTGGAGAAACCACGGGCGTCATTTCGGTGAACGGGGTCGAACTGACGCACTATCTACCATTGGATGGCCTCAACGGGGATTGGGTGCTTGCCGTGGATACTCGGTTGCGAAACCACACGCCAATGAGACTGGAGCAAGTCCTGAGGGACTCTCAAAGCTCGGGCGACTGATCGACAAAAAACACCCCACTCTTCCCCCCGCGCTTCTCCACCAGCCGCACCCCGTCCATCACCATCCCGCGGTCCGCCGCCTTGCACATGTCGTAGATCGTGAGCAGTGCGACGGACACGGCGGACAGGGCTTCCATCTCCACTCCGGTCTGGCCGGTGCACTCGGCCGTGGCCTGGCAACGAACGCCGGGCAGATCGGGCTCGATGTCAAACTCCACCGCCACGCGGGTCAAGGCGATGGGATGGCACAGCGGGATGAGGTCGCTGGTTTTTTTGGCGGCCTGGATGCCGGCGATGCGGGCGATGCCCAGCACGTCGCCTTTTTTCGCCGTGCCGGCCTGGATCAGGGCCAGCGTGGCGGGCAGCATGCGGATGCGGCCTTCGGCAACCGCCACCCGGTGGGTGCTGGCCTTGGCGGCCACGTCGACCATGTGGGCCTGGCCTTGGGCGTCGAAATGGGTCAGGGGGGATGAGGGTTTGGTATCGGGCATCTGGGCTTGTTTCGCAGGCTTTACAGAACCTGCGGGACTTGGCGGCATCATACGGGGATGCGTTTGACTCCGACCCCGCTGCCCACCGCTGTTCGACAAGCTTTGCTGGGCCTGTGCGCGCTGGCCGCCACCGCCTCGCTGCTGTTCACGGCCCCGGCCTCCCTGGCGCAATCGTCGTCCGGGCGCGAAGGTCCGTCGGCTTCTGCCCTGCCCAGTCTGGGTGATGGCGACGGCATGTCGATCGGTGCCGAGCGGCGGCTGGGCGACCGCATCGCGCGCGACATCTACCGCGACCCCGACTACATCGACGACCCGGTGCTGGGCGACTACCTGCAGGCGCTCTGGCAGCCCTTGCTGGGCGCGGCGCGTGACCGTGGCGACGTGCCGCCCGAACTGGCCGAGCGCATGGCCTGGGAGCTGGTGGTCTCGCGCGACAAACGCGTCAACGCCTTTGCCCTGCCCGGCGGTTACCTCGGTGTGAACCTGGGCTTGGTGGCGCTCTCGGACCGGCCGGAAGAAGTCGCCTCCGTCATGGCGCACGAACTCAGCCACGTGTCGCAGCGCCACATCGCACGCATGATGTCGCGCCAGGACCGCATGGCGCCGTGGATGATGGGTGCGATGATCCTGGGCGCCCTCGCGGCGGGCTCCAACGCCAACGTGGCCAGTGCGGCGATCGCCGGCAGCAGCGCGGTGGCGGCGCAAAGCCAGCTCAACTTTTCGCGCGACATGGAGCGCGAGGCCGACCGCGTCGGCTTCGGTGTGCTCACCGGCGCCGGCTTCGATGGCCATGGCTTCGTCAGCATGTTCGACAAGATGCAGCAGGCCTCGCGCTACGACGACGGTTCGTTTCCCTATCTGCGCAGCCACCCCTTGACTGGCGACCGCATCGCCGACATGCGCTCGCGCTTGCCACAGGGGCCGGCCGCCTCGACCAGCGGGCCGACGATGGCCGCGGCCAGCCGTTCCGGCGCTGCGATGGCCGGCGGCAGCCAGGGTCTGCGCCTGGATTTGCCGGGCGGCGGCGGCCGGGATGCGCGCGATGCGGCGATCGGCTTGCCCACGCCCTCGCGCGCCGTGCACGCGCTGATGGCGGCCCGCGCCCGCGTGCTGGCCGAAAACAGCCCCGACCGCCAACGCGCCTGGCTGGCGAGTGGCCAGGCCGCCAACGCATCGACCGGCGACCGTTACGCCGCCGCGCTCTCTGCCCTGCGTCTGGGCCAGCGCGATCTTGCCCTGGACCTGGCGCAGCGCCTGCGCACGGAGGTCACGGCCGATGCCCGGCCGACGGTTGATGCGTTGTTGATGGACGTGCTGCTGGCACCCGGTGCCACCAGAACCATGCCCGCACCCCAGGCGCAGTTGCTGGCGGAGTTGCGCGACCAGGCCCTCGCGGGCACCTCGCGCGCCAGCGCGCTGCTCGGTGCCCAGGCGGCGTTGGCCACCGGCGAAGCGCAGCGTGCGGTGACACGCTTGCAGGCCTGGGTGGCGGTGGCGCCGCGGGACGCGGTGGCCTGGCAGACCCTGTCGCGTGCGTACGCGGCCCAGGGTCAGCAGCTGCGCTCGATTCGCGCCGAAGCCGAGGCACGTGCGGCCCATCTCGACTTCGGTGGCGCGGTGGACCGCTTCAAGGTGGCGCAGGCCCTGCCGGCGGCGCAGCGCACCGACGCGATGGAGCTCGCCATCGTCGACAGCCGCCGCCGCGAGGTGGAGGCGCAGCTGCGCGATTCGGTGAACGAAGAGAAATAAGGCGCGCGGTGCAGCGGCACCGCGGGCGGGCTCAGCGCGTGACCGAGCGGGTGGCCGCGTTCACCACCAGCATCAGCAGCGAATAAATCAGCGAGCCGATGAGGGCGGCGACGAAGCCGTTCACGTGGAAGCCACCGAGCACGCCCGATGCTGCCCAGAACATCAGCGCGTTGATGACGAACAGGAACAGGCCCAGCGTGACGATGGTGACCGGCAGGGTCAGGATCACCAGCACCGGGCGCAGCACCGCGTTGAACAGGCCGATGACGGCCGCCGCGATCAGCGCCGAGGTGAAGCTCTGCACCTGCACGCCGGGATAAAGATACGCCACGAGCAACAACGCACAAGCGGCCAGCAACCAGTTGAGGATGAGTTTCATGGGGCCAGCATAGCATCGCTGCGCCTGCACCCCGAGCCCGGGCGCGACCAAGAAAAAGGGCGATGCCCTTTCGGACACCGCCCCTGGCAGGCGCGAAGCGCTCGCCGCCGATCAGGCTTCGTGCGTCACGGCCGGCTTGCGCGAGGCCAGCCACTTGCCCAGGGCCAGCACCAGCAGCGCGCCAGCCACGTGGGACACCCAGTACAGCGTGGTGGAGATTTCGGCCGTGCCGTCCGCGGCCAGCGTGCCCAGCTTGGGCATCCACAGCCACTTGTCGGGGTTGACGAAAGCCGGGTCGGTGACCAGCATGCCGCCAGCGATCCAACCCAGCAGCATGCCGCCCACCGTGATGATGACGGGGAAGCGCGCCATCAGCTTGATGACAATCGTGCTGCCCCAGACGATGATCGGGATGGAGATCAGCAGACCCAGCACCACCAGCAGGAACGAGTGCTCGCCCGCATTCTGGGCGGCGCCGGCGATGGCGATCACGTTGTCCACGCTCATCACCAGGTCGGCGACGATGATGGTCTTGATGGCGGCGAACAGGCGGTCGCTGCCCTGGATGTCGCCGTGGCCTTCGTCATCGGGAGCGAGCAGCTTCACGCCGATCCACACCAGCAGGATGGCCCCCACCAGCTTGATGAACGGAACCGCCAGCAGCGTCATCGCGAACGCGATCAGGATGATGCGCAGGACGATGGCGCCGGCCGTGCCCCAGATGATGCCCTTGGTGCGCTGGGCGGGTGGCAGCTTGCGGCAGGCGAGCGCGATCACGACCGCGTTGTCGCCCCCCAGCAGGATGTCGATGATGATGATTTGACCCAGCGCGACCCAAAACGCAGGTGATGTCAGGAAATCCATATATTCCTCGTTGTCGTTTGCTCACAAGGGCGGGACGCGCGTCGTTCCCGTTGTCATCGTTGCCCGCCCGTTCTTTTCTATCGACCACCAGGGCAATCAGGGGCATTGTTCATCTGCCCACGATGGCGCAATTGCGCAGCGCGAAGGGACGGCAAGCCTTGATCGACCCGGTGGGCCCATCAAAGGTCTTGCTCAGCCTGGTGTGGTGACACCGGGCCCGGGTTGCCGGAAGCCGAGGGCTTCGTATTGACGACAAACCCGAACATCCGCCGAAGCAGGGCGCTGTGGCCCGTCTGCGATGGAATTGGGAGCTACTCCCCTTCGAGAAGCGAGATTGTAGCGGGCCACCGTGCGTTATGGATCAGGCCGGGGGTACGCAGTTACCACAGGGCCCATGCCGGTTCTGCCGCCGGTCGCGACTCAAGGCGGTCGAACTGGCTATGATCCACCCCCCATGGCCGGCATCCACATCACTGACATCGAAGCCGCGATCAACTTCTGGCGTGAGCGTTCACCCTCGCCGGACGGCGTGTCGCTGTGCAAGGAATTGCGCGCTCTGGCCGAGGTGTACGCGCTGATGGTCTGGTTCCACGAGCCCGAAGCCGATGAAGCCACCCTGCCCGAGGCCGCCAAGGCGGCGTGGCTGGCCTGGTACGACACCACACCGGACACGCCCTGCATTGCCATCTGCTCGACCAGCCAGGGCGATGAGGTCTGCAAGGGTTGTGGGCGCTACTTCAACGAGGTGCAGCGCTGGACCGAAATGACGCCTGGCGAAAAGCGCGCAAGCTGGCGCCGCATCACCATCGAGGGCGATGCCTGGCGCTTCAACCGGTATGCCGAGCGGGCGCTGGAGCCGACGGACAAATGACCGGGGTGGTGCCGGCCGCCTGATGGCAGTCGGAGGGTGACTTGGATCAAGGACCGTGCACTTTTGTATCGGATTGCACGAAAGCCGCGCTTCGAATGCAGTGCTTGCCCTTCAGGCTCGATATCATCGCGCTGGATGTAGGCGTCCGCGGCCAGACCCTGGCTGCCCCGTAGCGCTCGCGGTTGCTGCCGCGTCAACCCCCCGAGAGGTCGACCGGCCTTTGCCGAAGCAAGCGGACTGCCTGCCGGCCGCCCTCCCCAGCCGTTTTGAATGGGATCCCCGGATCCGTGGAGTTTTGACCCAATGAATCGCTTCGACCTCACCTTGCCGGTCAGCTTTGACGGCACCTTGAGCATGGAACCCGACGAGGCCCGCGCCACCGGCGAAATGCTGGCGCAGGAATACCGTTCGGCCGAGCCCTTCCCGCACATCGTGCTCGACGGCATCCTGCCAGAGGCGGTGCTGCACCAGGCGCTGGACAATTTCCCGGCCGAGCCCTTGAAGTCGGACCGTGTGTTCGACATCAACTACGGCGGGCACCACAAGCGCCAGATCCTGCCCTACGACTGCAACAGGGATGCGCAGGCGCTGTTCGCCTTTCTCAATTCCAAGGCGGTGCTGCAGTTCCTGCAAGGCCTGACCGGCATCGACGGCCTGATCCCCGACCCCTATTTCGAAGGTGGCGGTTTTCACGAAATCAGCAAGGGCGGTTTGCTGGGCGTGCACGCCGACTTCCGCATCAACGAGACCCTGCACCTCGAACGCCGCATCAACCTGCTGATCTATCTGAACCCGGACTGGAACGAGGAGTGGGGTGGTGCGCTCGAGTTGTGGGACCGCAAGATGACGACCTGCCACTCGAAGGTGTTCCCGCTGTTGAACCGCTGCGTGGTGTTCAGCACCGACGCCGACAGCTTCCATGGCCACCCGGATCCGCTGAACACGCCGGAGGGCGTCAAGCGGCGCTCGATCGCGCTGTATTACTACACCAGCTCGCGCAACGTCTACAAGGAAGTGCCGAGCCACGGCACCATGTATTACGCGCGGCCCACGGACTCGGCCGAGGTGCAGGCCGAAGTGCGGCAATTCCGCGCGGACGAGCACATCCGGGACTGGCTGCCGCCCGTGCTGTCGCGCCTGTTCTTCCGCATCCGTCGCCGCCTGAGCTCGAACCGCTGACGCGGCAGGCTCCGGCGCGGAGCCGACTTCAAGGCCGCGCTCCGCCCGGGAGCGCGGAACGCCTTCAGACCCGGCGGGCCAGCTCGGTCGCCTTGCCGACGTAGCTGCCGGGGGTCATGGCCAGCAAACGGTCTTTCTCCGGCTGCGGAATCTCCAGGCTGCGGATGAGTGCGTGCAGCGCTTCGGCGGTCACCGTCTTGCCACGCGTCACTTCCTTCAGCTTCTCGTACGCGCCCGACACACCGTAGCGGCGCATCACGGTCTGGATTGGCTCGGCCAGCACTTCCCAGGACGCGTCCAGGTCGCTTGCCAGCGCTTCTTCGTTCAGCTCCAGCTTGCCCAGGCCGACGCCCATGGCGTGGTAGGCCAGCACCGCGTAACCCAGTGCCACGCCCATGTTGCGCAGCACGGTGGAGTCGGTCAGGTCGCGCTGCCAGCGGCTGATCGGCAGCTTCTCGGACAGGTGGCGCAGCAGCGCGTTGGCCAGGCCCAGGTTGCCTTCGGCGTTCTCGAAGTCGATCGGGTTGACCTTGTGCGGCATGGTCGAGGAACCGATCTCGCCTTCCTTCAGGCGCTGCTTGAAGTAACCCAGGCTCACATAGCCCCAGATGTCGCGCGCCAGGTCGATCAGGATGGTGTTGGTGCGTGCGATCGCATCGAACAACTCGGCCATGTAATCGTGCGGCTCGATCTGGATGCTGTAGGGCTGGAAGGTCAGGCCCAGGCCGAGGGGCTCGGGCTGTTCGATCACGTTGCGGCTGAAGGCTTCCCAGTCGAAGTCGGGCCAGGCGCTTAGGTGGGCGTTGTAGTTGCCCACGGCGCCGTTCATCTTGCC
The DNA here is from genome assembly GCF_001571225.1 of Hydrogenophaga palleronii NBRC 102513. Taxonomy (GTDB): domain Bacteria; phylum Pseudomonadota; class Gammaproteobacteria; order Burkholderiales; family Burkholderiaceae_C; genus Hydrogenophaga; species Hydrogenophaga palleronii. Next base: position 39,345 of record NZ_BCTJ01000023.1, on the reverse strand, counting down.
CATCAGCTTGACGCTGGCGATCTTTTCGCGCGCGGCGCTCAGGCGCACCACCACGTTGGCGATCTCCTTGCCGACGGTGGTCGGGCTGGCAGTCTGGCCGTGTGTGCGGCTGAGCATCGGCACTTCGGCATACGCGTGTGCCATGCCGCGCAGCTTGTCGATGACCGCGTCGAGCGAGGGCAGCAGCACGGCATCGCGCCCGCCCTTGAGTTGCAGGGCGTGGCTGGTGTTGTTGATGTCTTCGCTGGTGCAGGCGAAGTGCACGAACTCGGCCGCTTTTTCCAGCTCGGGGCGGGCCTCGAATTTGGACTTGATCCAGTACTCGACCGCCTTCACGTCGTGGTTGGTGACCTTCTCGATTTCCTTGATGGCCTGGCCATCGGCCTCGCTGAAATTCTTCACCAGGCCCAGCAGGTAGGTGCGCGCGCCGGGCGACAGCGGCTTGAATTCGGCGAAGCCGGCGTCCGACAGGGCGATGAACCAGGCGATCTCGACCTGCACGCGGCGGTGCATGTAGCCTTGCTCGCTCATGAAAGGCCGCAGGCTCGCCAGGCGGCCGGCGTAACGGCCGTCGAGCGGCGACAGCGCGGAGATCGCGCTGAGGCCGGCGGAGGAGGAGGAAGACGGGGCGGTGGAGGAAGAGGTGATCGGGCGCATGCCCCGATTGTAGGAGGCCCCTCCCCGCGCGGCCGGGGCCGTCGGGCGCTGGCTAGAATCGCGGTTCAAGCCCCCCTTGTCCTTACTGCGAGCCTTTCACGCGACATGAAACTCATCGGCGCCATCACCAGCCCCTACGTGCGCAAAGTGCGTGTCGTCATGGCCGAGAAAAAACTGGACTACCAGTTCATTCTGGAAGACGTGTGGTCGGCCGACACCACCATCATGACCTCCAACCCGCTGGGCAAGGTGCCCTGCCTGGTGATGGAAGGTGGCGAAGCGGTGTTCGACTCGCGCGTGATCGTCGAGTACCTCGACACACTCTCGCCGGTGGGCAAGCTGATTCCTACGCAGGGCCGCGAGCGCGCGGAAGTAAAAACCTGGGAAGCCCTGGCCGACGGCCTGCTCGACGCCGCCGTGCTCGCGCGCCTCGAAGCCACCTGGCCGGGCCGCAACGAGGGTGAGCGCAGCGACGCCTGGATCCAGCGCCAGCAAGCCAAGATCGACGCCAGCCTCAGGTCCATGAGCCAGGGCCTGGGCGAGAAGGCCTTCTGCTCGGGCATCCACTTCAGCCTGTCCGACGTGGCCGTGGGCTGCGCGCTGGGTTACCTGGACTTCCGCTTCCCCGCCATCGACTGGCGTTCGCAGTACCCCAACCTGGCGCGCCTGGGTGAGAAGCTGCACGCACGTCCGAGCTTCGTCGACAGCAAGCCGAGTTGACTCCCCCGCGCCGCGCCTGCGGCGCGTCACCCCCCAGGGGGCGACAGCAGCGGCCCGGCAAAGCCGGTTCCGCGCTGTCCTGGTCTGGCTACCCCTCGTTCGCGCGCTTCTTCAGCCAGCGCATCAGGCCACCCAGTACCGGCAGTTTCTCGTACAGCTCTTCTGCTGCGTCCCAGTAGTCGCGGTGTTCGCGCACACGGCCATCGGCGGCCAGGTGCAGGTGTGAGCCGCCGCGCACCACCTGTTCGGTCACGGTGTCGAAGCGCTGGAAGCGGAAGCGGAACTCCCACACCAGAAAACACTGCGCGCCGTCGATCACGCGGCTGGTCACCACGAAACGCGGCGCTTGCAGGCTGCGGAACATGTGCTCGAACACCTGCGTGATCGCCGGGATGCCCTGCACGTCGTTGAACGGGTCCTTGAAGCGCGCGTCGGTGGTGTAGAACTCGGGCAGCCGCGCGAGCGACTCGGGCGACAGCGCTTCGAACCAGACGCAGAGGCGGTCAATGGCGGCGCGCGGGTCGTCGGGGTGTGGGGTCTGCATGAGCGGTTTATAGCCCGGTGAAGCGGCGCACTGCCGGAAAGTAGGCGCGGTAGGGCAGGAGGCGCAGCAGCTTCATCCAGCGCGTGAAGCGCTTGGGGTAGTGGATGTCGAAGGCGCCACGCCCCCAGCCTTCCAGCATGGCCTGTGCGGCCTGCGCCGGCGTGATGAGTGCCGGCATGGTGAAACGGTTCTGTGCCGTCAGCGGCGTCTGCACGAAACCCGGATGCACCACGCTCACGCCCAGCCCCTGCGGGTGCAGGTCGAGGTACAGCGTTTCCGCCAGGTGGGTCAGCGCGGCCTTGGTCGGTCCGTAGGCCAGGCTCTTGGGCAGGCCGCGAAAACCCGCCACGCTGCTGATGAGGCTGACGTGGCCCTGGCCGCGCGCCGTCATCGCCGGCAGCACTTCGGCCAGCACGCGCAGCGCGCCGCGGTAGTTGATGTCCAGGTGCCGCTCCAGGTCGGCCAGGTCCATGTCGGTCGCGCGCATCTCGCGGTAGTGGCCGGCGCAGTACAGCACCAGGTCCAGCGGGCCTTGCGCCAAGATGGCGCGCGCGGTGCGGGCCACGGCGTCGGCGTCCGTCACATCGAGCGGCCAGGCCTGCGCGGCCAGGCCGTCGCGCGGCGGGTGTGTGGCGACGAAGGCCTGCAAGGCATCTGCCTGGCGCGCCGACACCAGCACCTGCGCGCCGCGCGCGTGCAGCGCCGACGCGGTGGCCGCGCCGATGCCGCTGGAGGCGCCCACCAGCCACACACGTTGCCCACGCCAGTCGGTCAGGGGCGGGTTCATGGGTGGCAGCAGCGAGCGGTTGCGGCGCAGCTGTGCGGGCGGCGGTGCGGCCGCCGGTGTTTCGACGAAGGACCGTGGTGTGCCCATCATGCGCCGCCGCTGCGCTTCACGAAGGACAGCGTGACTTCGCCGAGGCGGATGCCGAACTTGCTCATGGTCGCCTTGTTCAGCATCACGCGCTCGTTCATCAGGTACATCCAGTCGTCGAACTGCAGCTCATACGTCCGCTCGCCCACCGGCTGGCGCAGCGTGTAGCCCCAGCGGAAGGCGTTGCCCTGCTGCTCGCCGCGCGCTTCGCCCACCAGGTCGTCGGCGGTGCCGCTGAAGCGGCCCTGGCCCAGGTGCTTCATGCGCCACACCCGTGTCTGTGTGCTGCCGTCCGAGTAGGTGAAGGCTTCGTCCAGCACGCCGTCGTCGCCGTTCCAGCTGCAGCGCATCACCACCGTGAAACGCTTCACCACCGCGCCCGAGCGGTCGGTGAACACGCCGTAGGCATCGAGCGTGCCGTTGAAGTAGCTGCGCAGGTCGAGCACGGGTTTTTCGGCGGCGTACTGTGCGAGCTGCGGGCCGGCGCAGCCGCTCAGGGTGGCGGCACCGGCGATGCCGCCGGCGAGCAGAAGGCGTCTTTTCATGGCGGTCTTTCAGGGGGAGGAAACGGAACGGGATGCAGCCGGTATCCACTTGGGTTGATGCCGGATCACCAGCGTGTAGAGCGCGCCTGCCGCCAGCAGCTTGAGCGCGCAAGGCAGCAGGCAGTACGCCACGCTGAGGGTCTGCAGCGCGGCGGCGTCGCGCGCGCCGGGCACGTAGCCGAAGGCCGCCAGCAAGGGCAGCGCGAGGCCGGCGGCCAGCGCCAGGTTGAGCTTGGTGGCAAAGTTCCACCAGCCGAAGTACGCGCCTTCGCGCTGGCCGCGTTCGCCCAGCTGGCCGATCAGGCCGGCGAGCAAGGCGCCGGGCACGGTGAGGTCGGTGCCGAGCGCCACGCCCGAGAGCGCGCACACCAGCAGGAAGGGCCACACATCGCCGGGGCCCAGCGTGGCGGCCCAGACGAACACCGCCACCGACAGGCCCATGCCGAGCAACCAGGTGCGCGCCAGCCCGAGCCTCGTCACGGCTTTCACCCACAGCGGCATCGACAGCGCGGCGCAGAGGAAGTAGGTGGCGAGGAAGGCCGGCTCCATCTCGGGCGCGGCCTGCAGCCGGTCCTGCACGAAGAACAGCACCAGCGTGGCCGGCACCGCGCTGGCGGTGCCGTTGAGCACGAACACCAGCAGCAGACGCCGGAACGCCGGCTGCGCCAGGGGCGATGCGCGGGTGGTGGCCGGCGCGGGGTTGGGCGCGGCGTGGCCCGGTGCGGCGCTGCGGCCCCAGGCCCACCAGCCGGCGGCCAGCAACAGCGCGAACACCAGCACCGTGGCGCCCAGGCCGGCGGTGCCGGGCAGCACGGCGGCAATCAACACACCCAGCAGCGCCAGGCCTTCGCGCCAGGCCACCACGCGGCTGCGCTCGGCTTCGTTGCCACCGAGCCGGGCACCCCAGGACTGGTGCGCCACCGCGACCACGCTGTAGGCGGTGAAGCCGAGCACCATCCAGGCGCCGGCCCAGGCCAGCAGCGCGCCGCTCCCGGCCGCGCGCACCGCGGCAGGCGGGAACAACAGAGCCCAGAGGCCGAACACCAGCAGCAGCGCCGCGCAGGCGGTGGCGCGGAGCACGTGGCCGGTGGAGCGCTGGAACCAGCGGTCGCAGCAGCGGCCGATCCAGGGGTCGAGCAGCGCATCGAACAGGCGCGCGGCCAGCAGCACCGCACCCAGCAGCGCGAGCGGCGCACCGAAGTTGCGCGCATAGAGGTTGGGCAGGATCACGTAGAGCGGCAGCGCGACGAAGGCCAGCGGCAGACCCAGCAGGCCGTAGCGCAGGCCTTCGCGCCACGCACCGGGGCCGATGAAGCGGGCCGCGACGTCGCTCATGGTGCACGTGGCGCGCCCGCGCCGACGGACTGGATGAGCGCGTCGCGCATGCGCGGCTGCGAGGTGCCGGGCGAGAGCCAGATGCCGAAGAACAGGCGCGAGAAGGGGTCGTCGGCAATGTCGCCGAGCAGCGCCCCGTTGAGGTAAAAACGCGCACCGCGCCCGGGCAGGTGCAGGCCGGTGATGCGGTCGCCTTTCTCCACGTCGGGGAACAGGGCGGCCATCGTGCTCTGCCAGCGCTGCGCCTGCGCCGGGCTGATGGTGGCGAGGCCTTTCATTTCCTGGATCGAGCGCTCGGCGATGTCGGCACCCTTGAAGCTGCGCAGGTAGTGCAGCTCCAGGCCGAAGCCCTGTTCCTGAAAACGCAGGATGTCGAAGCCGGGGGCGGCGTACAGGCTGGCGTCGTAAACATCGAAGCCCCAGTAACGCAGCCGTGCCGTGCCCACGCGTGGCTGGTGTTGCAGCGCCGTGGCCAGCGTGGTGTCGGCCGGCGTGGCTTGCGTGGCCATCGGCAGGCCGGCCAGCAAGGCCATGGCCGTCAGCAGGGCCAAGGGGCAGAACCGGCGGCGGGCGACGCGGGCGCGCATGGCGGCGGCCTCAGCCGGGCTTGCGCAGGGTGTACTGCACGACGTCGATGCTGCCCTGCTCGAACGCTGCTTCGCAGTAGGCGAGGTAGAACTCCCAGATGCGCAGGAAACGGGTGTCGAAGCCCAGCGCTTGCACGCGCTCCTGCTCGTGCAGGAAACGCTCGCGCCAGATCGCCAGCGTGCGCGCGTAGTCGCGGCCGAAGGCCCATTCGTTCACCACCTCCAGCCCGGCCGCCGCGGCCTGGGCGCGAAACTCGCGCGGGCATGGCAGGCAGCCGCCCGGGAAGATGTACTGCTGGATGAAGTCCGTGCCCTTCACGTAACGCTCGAAGTGCGCATCGTCGATGACGATGCTCTGGATGCAGGCGCGCCCACCCGGCTTCAGCAGCCGCGCCACGCTCTGGAAGTAGGTCGGCCAGTATTCGCGGCCGACGGCTTCCACCATCTCGATCGAGCAGATCGCATCGAAGGGCGCATCGGTGATGTCGCGGTAGTCCTGCAGCCGCAGGTCGGCGCGTTCGGTGCAGTCGATGGCCTGCAGGCGTTCGCGCGCGAAGTCCAGCTGTTCGGTGGACAGCGTCACGCCGACCACCGACGCGTCGAACTCGGTGGTGGCCTTCTCGGCCAGCGCGCCCCAGCCGCAGCCGATCTCCAGCACGCGGTCGCCGGCGCGCACGCCGGCCTCCTGCAAGGCGCGCCGCACCTTGGCGTGTTGCGCGTCCACCAGGGGCTGGTCGGGCGTTTCGAACAAGGCCGACGAGTAGTTCATGGTCTCGTCGAGCCAGAGGCAGTAGAACGCATTGCCCAGGTCGTAGTGGGCGTGGATGTTCTTGCGGCTGTTGGCCTTGGAGTTGTGGTTGAGCAGGTGCTTGACGCGGTAGGCCAGGCGCCCGATCCAGCAGCCGTAGACCATGTCTTCCACCTCGCGCCGGTTGGCCACCAGCAGCGACAGCAAGGCCGTGAGGTTGGGCGTGCTCCAGTCGCCGGCGATGTAGGTCTCGGCAAAACCGATGTCGCCCGACTTGAGCGCCGCGCCGCACACGTTCCAGTTGTGCAGCTTTATGCTGGCGTGCGGCCCGTCGGCCTGGCCGAAGCGTTGCAGCGTGCCGTCCGGCAGTTGCAGCGTCAGGCTGCCATGCACCAGGCGCTGCAGCAACTGCAGGGTGGTGCGCGCGGCCGCGGGTGCGTTGCGGGGCAGTTCAAAGCCGACGGGGCTGCGCGGGGCGGTGGTGCTGTTCATGGTCGGAGGGGCTCCGCGTTCGGGGTGGGGGCCGTGGGCACGGCGGTGGCGGTGGTCACGAAATCACCCGGTGCGGGTGGCTGGCGAAAAAACGGCGCCTTGCGCCACCACAGGCGCAGGGCCTGCCAGTGGATGCGCGCGATCACGCCAACGGTCATGGCGGGATGGCGCCACAACGCGCGGCGCAAGGTCTGCGGGTTCAGCGGCAGCAGCGCACCGCTCACGCTGGTGTTGAGCAGCGGTGGCGCATCCGCAGCGCCGTCGTGGTCGAAGTAGTCGATGCGCGCCACCGTGCGCGGGCGCTCGCCGGCGGTGCGCTGGAACACGAAGCGGTAACGGCCGCGCAGGGGGCAGAACGGCGACACGTGAAAGACCTTGCTGGCTTCGCAGGGCTGGCCGTAGCGTGGCGCGTCCAGCAGGTAGCAGTGGCGCTCGCCGAAGGTGTTGTTGACCTCCACCAGCACCGCGCGCAAGGCACCGTCGCGGTGGTGGCAGTACCAGAAGCTCACCGGCTTGAAGCTGTAGCCGAGCACACGCGGGTAGGTGTGCAGCCAGACCTCGCCCTGCGCGTCGTGGATGCCGTGCTGCTGCAGCACGCCGTCGAGCCAGGCCAGGCTGTCATCGCCACCGTCGCCATGGTCTGCGTCGTGAAAGGCCAGGGCCGCCCGGCGGTTGCGCGCCAGGGCACCGGGGCCGTGCGCGCGCAGGCTGCGCATCGGCAGCATGAGGAAGTAGGTCGGGTAAACGAAGGCGTTGCGCTGCGGCCGATGGCGGGTGTGGCGCACCTGGCCGAAGCCGATCTGTGCCACCGGCGCAGCGCCGGTCAAGCAAACACCCCGGGCAGGGCGGCGCGCCGCAGTTCGCTGTCGCTGGGCACCGGCACCAGGCCGCGCGCGTCGATCAGCGCACGCGCCGCCTGCAGGCCCGACTTGAGGCCGTCCTCGTGGAAACCGTAACCGGTCCAGGCACCGGCGAACCAGGTGTGCTGCTGGCCCTGCAGGCGCGGCAGCATGCCTTGCGCACGGATCGCCGCGAGGTCGAACACCGGGTGCTCGTAGGCGTATTCGCCCAGCACCTGCGTCGGGTTGATCTCGCGCTGCGGGTTGAGCGAGACCAGCACCGGCTGCGCCACCGGCAGCGGCTGCAGGCGGTTGATCAGGTAGTGCAGGCAGACCTGTGCCGATTCGAGCGGGGCGCTCGGTGCGCGCGCGTAGTTCCACGCCGCCCAGGCGCGTGGGTTCTCCGGCAGGACCGAGGCATCGGTGTGCAGCACCGCGCGGTTGGGCTGGTAGCGGATCGCACCCAGCAGCTCGCGCTCGGCAGCGCTGGCTTCTTCGCCCAGCAGACGCAACGCCTGGTCGCTGTGGCAGGCCATGACGATGGCGTCGAAGCGCTCGACCTGGCCGGCCGTGACCACGCGCACGCCCTGCGCGTCGCGCAGCACCTTCTGCACCGGCGTGGCCAGGCGCTTGTCGGCGATGCGGTCGGTGATCTTCTGCACGTAGCGGCGCGCACCACCCGTCACGGTGTACCACTGGGGCCGCTGGGTGACCTGCAGCAGGCCGTGGTTGTGGCAGAAGCGCACCATGGTGGCGACCGGGAAGGCCAGCATCTGGTCGGTCGGGCAACTCCAGATGCAGCCCATCATGGGCAGGAAGTACCAGTCGCGGAACGCATCCGAAAAACCCTGCGCGCGCAAGAAGTCGCCCAGGGGCTGCAGCAAGGGGCTGTCGGGCCGCAGGTCTTCACCGCGTTCGGCCAGGCGCGTGACCACCCGGTTGAAGCGCACGATGTCGGCCAGCATGCGCAGGAAACGCGGGTTGGCCAGGTTGCGGCGCTGCGCAAACACGCTGGAGAGATCGCTGCCGCTCCACTCCAGCGCGCGGCCCGGGCCGGCGCCATCGGGCACCTGCACCGAAAACGACATGTCGGACGGCGCAATCGGCACCTCCAGCGCGGCCAGCAGCGCCAGCAGGTTGGGATAGGTGCGCTCGTTGAGCACCAGGAAACCGGTGTCGACCCCGAAGGTGGTGTCCACCCCACGCGCGTCGGGCAGCGTCACGTCAACGGTGTGGGTGTGGCCGCCGAAGTAGTCGCCGGCCTCGAACAGGGTGATGTCGGCCAGGCCCTGCAAGGTGTGGGCCGCGGCCAGGCCGGCGATGCCGGAGCCGACGATGGCCACCCGCGAGGGTCGGCCGGTGCTGGGGGGAGGGGTGAGGTCTGTGCGCATGGACAGACCTCAGAACAGCGGGGCAGCGGCACCCGCTCGGGTGTGCCTGCCGCCGTGCCATGTACAAAAGACCGCGAAGCGCCCCCAGACGAACAAGGGAGGGAGGGAGGAGGAGAAGCGCCTTGGGATTTCAACCGGATCACATGAACCCGGAAGGCTTCGCAGTACAAAACGGAACCCTGTGGCTGGCACGCTGGCCAACCTGGGCAGTACGACGCCGGACGCGGCACAAAAGTTCCGGCGCCCATGGCGCCGCGTCGCTTTGGAGACAGCGCGCCATGGGACAGGGGTGGAAAACAGCGAATTCATACTCATTGGTTTTTATCGTGACTATACAGTCACATTTTGGCCTCGAGAAGCTTTTCTATGTCTTTTACAAGCGCCGGGTTCTTCGGTTCGACGCCGCTGCCGTAGCTGTGCACGGTCTGGCCGTCGCGCCCGATCAGGTATTTGTGGAAGTTCCAGCGTGGGCTTTCCCCGGTCTTGGCGGCCAGCTGGCGGAACAGCGGGTTGGTGTTGCGCCCGACCACGCTGGTCTTGCTGAACATCGGAAACTTCACGCCGAAGGTGTTTTCGCAGAAGTCGGCAATCGCCTGGTTGTTGCCCGGCTCCTGGTTGCCGAAGTCGTTGGACGGGAAACCCAGCACCACCAGGCCCCGGGCCTGGTAACGGGCGTGCAGGTCCTCCAGGCCCTCGTACTGTTTGGTGAAGCCGCAGAAGCTCGCGGTGTTCACCACCAGCACCACCTTGCCGGTGTACTGGCAGAGCGACTGCGGCTTTTCGTCCTGCAGCCGGTCGAAGCCGTGCTGCAGCAGCGTGGGGCAGGCCGGGGCTGCGGCCGCGGCCTGGGGTGGCGAAGGTGTCTGTGCCGCGGCGGGCAGGCCGGTGGCGGCGGCGCCCAGGCCGAGCAGCAGGCTGGCGAGGGCCGTGGCCCGGGTGGAACGGCTCGGGCGGGGTGTTTCAGGCAGGTTCATGGTGTCGACTCCTCAAATCAAAAAAATCATTCCATCACGGCCCCGGATACAACGCCAGCGTGCAGACTCTTGTGCGCAGCGCCCGTCTGGTTTTACGCAGGTGCCGGCGGATCGGATTCAACACACGGAGCCGGAACTTTCCGCGCCCGCGCCTGCCCCATACCCTGGGGGGTTGGGAACCCGGCAAGGGCCCGCCGAATAGAATGTTCGCGTTACTGAAGGACCACCATGCTCTACCCTGAACTCTTCAAGCAACTCGAATCCGTGCGCTGGGACATGGAAAAGGACATCCCCTGGGACCAGTTCGATGCCAGTGCCTTGACGGACGAGCAGGCCCAGACCATCAAGATGAATGCCATCACCGAGTGGGCGGCGTTGCCGGCCACCGAGATGTTCCTGCGCGACAACCGCGACGACTCCGACTTCTCGGCCTTCATGTCGATCTGGTTCTTCGAAGAGCAAAAGCACTCGCTGGTGCTGATGGAATACCTGCGCCGCTTCCGGCCCGACCTGGTGCCCACCGAGCAGGAGCTGCACGACATCCGTTTCGACTTTGATCCGGCGCCGCCGCTGGAGACGCTGATGCTGCACTTCTGCGGCGAGATCCGCCTCAACCACTGGTACCGCCGCGCCAGCGAATGGCACTCCGAACCCGTCATCAAGAAGATCTACAGCACCCTCAGCCAGGACGAAGCCCGCCACGGTGGCGCCTACCTGCGCTACATGAAACGCGCCATCGGCAAGTTCGGCAACGAGGCCCGCGCCGCGTTCGCCAAGGTGGGTGTGCTGATGGCCAGTGCGCGGCGCACCGCGCAGGCCCTGCACCCGACCAACCTGCACGTGAACAAGGCCCTGTTCCCGAACGACACCATCCAGAGCCGCCTGCCCAACCCCGAGTGGCTGGAGCACTGGCTGGACACGCAGATCAAGTTCGACGCCGTCTGGGAAACCAAGGTGGTCGAGCGCATCCTGCACAACATGAGCCTGCTGATGGAGCAGAGCTTCAAGAGCGTGCAGGACCTGAACCGCTTCCGCAAAGCGATGTCGGCGGGCGGCGCACCCACGGCGGCCTGAGCGCCCCGGCGCGAAACAAAAAGCCCGCTTCGGCGGGCTTTTTTGTTGTTCGGGTGGCCGACTCAGTATCTGGCGGCCGGGCGCGAGGCCGAGGTGGGCAGGCAGGCCACCAGCAGCCCCAGCAGTGCGCCCCAGACGATGCCGGTGAGGTGGCCTGCCTGCACCACCGGCATGCCGTTGCTGGCGTCCCAGACCACCGGGCGGGACCAGCCCTCTTCCAGCAGCACCTTGGTGCTCGCGCCCATCACCAGCAGCCCGCCCCAGAAGCGCGCGCCGCGGATCGGGATGCGGTCGAGTGCGATCTGCACCGCGATCACCATGGTGCCGGCGTGCATCAGGCCCGACAGGCCGACCGCATAACCGACCTTGGGCCACAGCAGCAGCGAGGCCTGCGCCAGCGGCCAGGCCAGCAACCAGGCCAGCGTGCAGGGCAGGCTGGGCCGCACCGCCCAACCCAGCGTGGCCAGGGCGCCGAGCGCGAGCAGGTTGCTTAGCAGGTGGGCCATGTTCAGGTGCACCCAGGCGCTGGTCCAGAGTGTCCAGGCGTGGGTCGTCCAGTCGGTGGCGTACCAGACCAGGCTGTCGAGCGCGCCGCCGCGCCAGGTCCAGACCAGCAGGCTGGCCAGTGCGTGCAGCGCGCAGAGCAGCAACCAGCTGTGGCGCGCGAGCCAGGCCATGAAACCACCGGGGCGGTCGCCGCTGCTGCGTTTGCTGCTCGCGACCAGGGCGCTCATGGTGTCGCCGCGCGCCCCAGCACGTGTTGCCACAACGCCAGCACGGCCTGCACCGCGGCCTGCACTTCGTCTGCCTCCACCTGGGTGGGGGCTTCGTCCAGCCGTGCGCGGTGCTGGATCTGGCGCAGCTCGCGGTAGGCCTGGGCCGCGGCTTCGCCCATGCCGGGCGCCAGCAGGCCGGCGGCCTCGGCGCGCCACAGCAGGTTGATGTTGCCGGTGTTGGCGCGCAGCTCGGGGTGGGCGCGTGAATGCAGCAGCACCAGGTACTGCACGGCGAACTCCACGTCGACCATGCCGCCCGGGCTGTGTTTCACATCGAAGCGCGTGCCGCGCACCGGGTGGGCAGCGCGCACCTTGGCGCGCATGGCCACGATTTCAGCCGCCAATGAGTCGGCATCGCGTTCGGCGGTGATGACGGCCTCGCGCACGGCGTCGAAACGGCTGGCCAGCGCCGCGCCGCCGAGCACGAAGCGCGCGCGCGTCATGGCCTGGTGTTCCCAGGTCCAGGCGGTGTTGCTGCCGCGTTGCTGCTGGTAGTTGGCGTAGGCGGTGAAGCTGCTGACCAGCAGGCCGGAGTTGCCGTTGGGTCGCAGTGCGGTGTCGATCTCGAACAGGTCGCCTTCGCTGGTCTTGACGGTCAGCCAGTTGATCATCTTGCGCACGAAGGCGGCGTAGATTTCCGAGGCGTTCTCGTGGTCGTCCTCGTCTTCGTAGACGAACACGATGTCGAGGTCGCTGCCGTAGCCCAGCTCCTTGCCGCCGAGCTTGCCGTAACCAATGATGGCGAAGCTGGGGTGTTCGCGGTGGCGGTTCTTCAACCGGTCCCAGCACCAGCGCGCGGTGGTGCGCAGCACCGCGTCGGCCAGGGCCGACAGGTCGTCGGCCACCTGCTCCACGCTCAGCACTTTCTCGAGGTCGCGCGCCAGGGTGCGGAAGACCTCGGCGTGGTGGGCGCGGCGCATCAGGTTGAGCAGGGCCTCCTCGTCGTCTTCGCCAGTGGAGCGCAACGCCGTGCGGCGGGCTTCGAGCTCGGCCTCGAACTGCGCGGCGTCGAAGCGCTCGGTCAACAGTTCGGGGCTGGCCAGTTCGTCGATCACGCCCGGGTGCTGAATGAGGTAACGCGCCGGCCAGCGGGCCGCGCCCAGCAGGCGCAGCAGGCGTTCGTGCACCGACGGCCGTTCCTGCAGCAGGGCGAGGTAACTCTCGCGGCGCATCAGGGGCTCGATCCAGTCGGCCATGCGCAGCGCCGCCTCTTCGCTCACGCGGCCTTCGTCGAGCCACGCGCCGGTGCGCTGTACCAGCCGCACCAGGCGCGCGCGGGTGTCTTCGCGCAAGGCCAGCACACGCGGGTGGCCGGCCCATTGCGCCACGCGGGCGGCGAAGGCGGCCGGCAGCTGCTCCAGCACGCTCTGCAGGTCGTCCGCACTGCGGCCCTGGGCGCCGTTCTTGTTGCTGCAGCCCTTCTTGCCGTTGCAGCCGCCATGGGTCGGGCCGCCGAGCAGGGTGTCGAACTCCTGTGCCACCAGTTCGCGGTGCGCGTCCAGCGCGTGCAGGAAGGCGCAGACGTCCGGGTATTGCAGCGAGGCGGCGATCCAGGCCAGGTCGTCGTCGCGTGTCGGGATGACGTGGGTCTGCTGGTCGTCCAGGTACTGGATGCGGTGCTCGACCCGGCGCAGGAACTCATAGGCCTCGGCCAGGGCGGTGGCGGTGCTCTGCGGCATCAGCCCGGCCTTGCACAGGCGCTGCAGCGCGTCCAGCGTGGGGCGGGTGCGCAGCTCGGGGAACTGGCCGCCGCGCACCACCTGCAGCAGCTGCACGGTGAACTCGATCTCGCGGATGCCGCCGCGTGAGAGCTTGACGTCGTTCGAGCGCCCCGGGTTGCCGGCCGCACGCTTCGAGGCGTGGTCGCGGATCTGGCGGTGCAGCACGCGCAGGGCGTCGAACACGCCGTAGTCGAGGTAACGCCGGAAGACGAAGGGCAGCACCGTGCCGCGCAGCGCGCTGGCGCTGCCGTCACGCACGTTGGCCACGGGTGCGATCACGCGGCTCTTGAGCCAGGCAAAACGTTCCCACTCGCGGCCCTGCACCAGGAAATACTCTTCCAGCGCGCCGGCCGAGACCGCGCTCGGGCCCGAGTTGCCGTTGGGCCGCAGCGCCAGATCGACGCGGAACACGTTGCCGTGTTCGGTGGTTTCGCCGATGGTGTTGTAGATGTGTTTGACCGCCTTGCCGAAGTACTCGTGGTTGCTGATGCGGTTGCGGCCCTGCGCGTTGCCGGCGGTGTCGCCGTCCTGGTCGTAGACGTAGATCAGGTCGATGTCGCTCGACACATTGAGCTCGCGCGCACCGAGCTTGCCCATGCCGATCACCCACAGCTGGGCGCGCTGGGGCTGGCCCTGTGGCGTCTGCCCGAGCGGCGCGCCATGCAGTTCGTCGAGGTCGGCAAAGGCCAGGGCGCAGGCGGCGTCGAGCGCGAGTTCGGCCAGTTCGGTGACGGCGCGCGTCACCACGTTCAGCGCAGCGGCCTGCTCGCAGTCCAGCACCACCAGGCGCTCCAGCACCAGCTGGCGCAGCACGCGCAAGGCCGCCGGCAGCGCCAGGCCCTGCTCGCGCAGCCGGGCCAGTGCCACCTGCATGCTGGCGTGTTCCGGCGCCCCTTCGGGCAGGCAGGCCAGCTCGGCCGCATAACGCCGGCGCACGCGCTGCACGAAGCGCGAATGGTCGGCCTGGCGATCAACCTCCGACAAGGTTCGGCAGGACCTCACATTTGTTGACAAAGCGGCTTCGTCCGCTGCGGAACCTGTGGTGTGGCTGGCCGTCATAATTTGCGGTGGACATGAATCAAAGCCCGGCTCCCATCGCCTCTGCCCGGCGAACCCCACTCAAGATGCTTGCGCTGGCTGCCCGGGTGGGTTTGTGGGCCGTGTTTCTGGCGTGGGCCCTGTTCGTGTTGAGCTGGGGCGCGCTGAATTGGTGGATTGTGCCCCGAATCGGCGAATGGCGTCCCGAGCTGGAACGCTGGGCCAGCCAGAGCGTAGGGGCACCGGTGAAAGTGGGTGAAATCCGCGCCGAACACAGCGCCGACGGCGTGGCCTGGCTGCCCGCGCTGATGCCCTCTTTTGAACTGCGCGACGTGCAGCTGTTCGACCCGCAAGGCCGCGTCGCCCTGCACCTGCCGTTGGTGCGCACCGCGGTGTCGGTGCGCTCGCTCTGGCGTGGCAGCTTCGAGCAGGTGGTGATCGACCAGCCCGTGCTCGACGTGCGCCGCACCGCGCAAGGCCGCATCGAAGTGGCCGGGCTGGACATCGGTGGCGAGGGCGGGCACGACGGCAGCGCCGCCGACAGCTTCTTCTCCTTGCGCGAGTTCGTCATCCGCGGCGGCACCGTGCGCTGGACCGACGATCTGCGCGCCCGGCCGCCGCTGGCGCTGGCCGAGCTCTCGCTGGTCGTGCGCAATACCGCCCGCACCCACCAGTTCCGCCTCGACGCCACGCCGCCGCCCGAGTGGGGCGAACGCCTGAGCCTGCTCGGGCGCCTGCGCGAACCCCTGATCGACCTCGAACTCGGCCCGCAGCCGGCCGGCGCCCTGCCCTGGCGGCGCTGGGGCGGCGAGCTGTATGCCGACTTCACCCATGTGGACGTGGCGCAGCTGCGCGCCCATGTGGACCTCTCCACCTGGGGCGTGGAGGTGCAGGCCGGCCGGGGTGCGCTGCGCGCCTGGGCCGAGGTGGTGGACGGCGCCGTGGCCGGCCTCACCGCCGACCTCGCGCTGCGCGACGTTGATGCCCGGCTCGGCCGCGACCTGCCGCCGCTGGCGCTCGACGAGTTGCAGGGCCGGCTGCTCGCGCAGTGGTCGGAAGCCGGCTTCAAGTTCTCCACCGACGACCTGCGCCTGCGCACCCGCGAAGGCCTGCAATGGCCGAGCGGCCGCCTGAGCCTGCAGCACAACGCCGCCCTCGGCGGCCATGGCGCCAGCACCGAGCTGAGCGCCGAGCGGCTGGATCTGGGCGCGCTGGCGGCCATCGCCAGCCGCCTGCCGCTGCCGGCCGAGCTGCACCGGCGCCTGGCCCAGCTGCAGCCGGCCGGCCGCATCGACGGCCTGTCGGCGCGCTGGCAGGAACGCGCCGGCCAGGCCCCGGGCGCGGCCTGGCCACCCGAGACCTACCAGGCGCGCGGCCGCGCCGTCGGCCTGGCGCTGGCGGGTGAGCCCAGCGGTCGCATGTCGGTCAGCGGGCGTTACCCGTTGCCCGGGCGGCCCGGCATCTCGGGTGCCACCGTGGACTTTGATCTCAACCAGGCCGGCGGCCGCGCCCAGCTCAGCGTGGTGCAGGGTGCGCTGGAACTGCCCGACGTGTTTGAAGACCCGCGCATCCCGCTCGACAGCCTGCAGGCCGAGGCGGTCTGGCGCGTGCAGGGCGAACACATCGAACTGCAGGTGGACAAGCTGCGCCTGTCCAACGCCGACGCCGAAGGCACGGGCCAGCTGACCTGGCACACCGGCGAGGCGACGCCGGGTTCTGGCGCGTCGCGCTTCCCCGGCGTGCTCGACCTCAACGCCACCCTCACCCGCGCCGACGCCACGCGCGTGCACCGCTACCTGCCGCTCACGGTGAACGCCGATGCGCGCACCTATGTGCGCGAGGCGGTGCGCGGCGGGCGCTCGAACAAGGTGGTGTTCCGTGTCGCCGGCCTGGTCGATCACGTGCCGTTCGACAAACCCGGTGAGCGCGGCGAGTTCCGCATCACCGCGCCGCTGCAGAACGTGGACTTCGACTACCTGCCGGACTACCTGCACGCGGCCGGTCAACACAGCGGCCCTGCGGCCAGCAAGCCGGCGAGCTGGCCGGCGCTGCGCGGCGTTTCGGGCGAGCTGGTGCTCGATCGCGTGTCGCTGCAGCTCGGCAAGCTCGAAGGCGGCGTGGTGGGCGCGCCCGGCGTGCGCCTGAGCCAGGGCCGGGTCGGCATTGCCGACCTCGGTCACCAGGCCGTGCTGCTGGTGGACGCCCAGGCCCAGGGGCCGGCGCACGAGGCCCTGGGCTTCGTGCAGCAATCGCCCCTGAACGCCATGACAGGCGAGGCGCTGGCGCAGGCGCGCGCCGGCGGTGTGGCGCAGGTTGGTTTCTCGCTCAAGGTGCCGCTGCTGGATGCCGAGCACACGCAGGTCAACGGCACGGTGAAGCTGGAGCGCAACGACCTGCAGTTCAGCCCCGACTCGCCGTTGCTGGCGCAGGCCAGCGGCCAGCTCGGGTTCAGCGAACGCGGCTTCTCGGTGCAGGCCGGCCAGGCCCGCGTGTACGGCGGTGAGCTGCGTTTTGAAGGCGGCATGCAGCCCGCCACGGCCGGTGCCGCGCCGGTGGTGCAGTTCCGCGGCCAGGGTGTGGCCAGTGCCGAAGGCCTGCGCGACGGCGGCCTGGGTGCCGTCTCGCGCCTGTTCCAGCACGCCAGCGGCAGCGCCGCCTACACCGCCCAGCTCGGTTTTCGTGGGGGTGTGCCCGAGCTGCAGATCCACAGCAACCTGCAGGGCCTGGCGATGAACCTGCCCGCGCCGCTGAACAAGAGCGCCGAGGCCACGCTGCCGCTGCACTACGAGAACAGCGTGTTGAGCGTGGTCGACGGCAACGCGCGCACCGACCGGCTGGTGGTGCAGGTCGGCAGCGCGCTCGCGCCGGTGCTGTCGCTGCGCTACGAGCGCGAGCGCAGCGGCGCCAGTGCCGAACCGCGCGTGCTGCGTGGCGCGGTGGTGCTGGGCGCGGGCACCGAGGCCACCACCGCCGCGCTGCCGGCGCAAGGCGTGAGCGGCCAGGTGCTACTGGGGCAGGTGGATCTGGACGCCTGGGAGCGCGTCGGCAACGGCAGCACTGTGGCCGAGCCGCGCAGCAGCAGCACCATGGCCGGCGCCACCGCGTTGCCGCCCCTGCCGGCAGCGGCGCGCGCGAACCCGGTGGCCAACGACGTCGCCGGCAGCCAGGCCTACCTGCCCACCACGCTGTCGCTGCGGGCCGACCGGATCACGGTGCACGGCCACCGCTTCAACAAGGTGGTGCTGGGCGGCACGCGCGACGGCGCGCAGTGGCAGGCCAATGTGGAGGCCGATGAGCTGGCCGGTTACCTCTCGATGCGCCAGGCCGGCGCCGGCACGGCGGGCAATGTGTACGCGCGGCTCAAGCGCCTGCACCTGGCGCCGGCGGCGGCCAGCGAGGTCGAGACCCTGCTGTCGCAACCCACCACCAGCGTGCCTTCGCTGGACATCGTGGTGGACGACTTCAACCTCTCCGGCCGCAGCCTGGGCCGGGTCGAGGTCGAGGCCGTCAACCGCGGCGGACCGCTGCGCGGCAGCGAATGGCGCCTGACCAAACTCCGGCTCGACGCGCCCGAGGCGCGCCTGAGCGCCACCGGCAACTGGGCTGGCACGGGCGGCGGCAGCGGCGGTGCGCAGCGCCGCACGGTGCTGAACTTCCGGCTCGACATCGACGACGCCGGCCGCCTGCTCACCCGCTTCGGCCGCGACGGCCTGGTGCGTGGCGGCAAGGGCCGGCTGGAGGGCAACATCGGCTGGGTCGGCTCGCCGCTGGCCATCGACTACCCCAGCATGACCGGCCAGCTCCACGCCGACATCGAGCGCGGCCAGTTCCTCAAGGCCGACCCGGGGGCTGCGCGCCTGCTCGGTGTGCTCAGCCTGCAGTCGCTGCCGCGGCGGCTGGCGCTGGATTTCCGCGACGTCTTCTCCGAAGGTTTCGCGTTTGACTTCGTGCGCGGCGACGCGCGCGTCGAGCAGGGCGTGCTGCACACCAACAACCTGCAGATGAAGGGCGTGAATGCCGCCGTGCTGATGGAGGGCAGTGCCGACATCGCGCGCGAGCAGCAAGCCCTCAAGGTGGTGGTGGTGCCCGAGATCAACGCCGGCACCGCCTCGCTGATCGCCACCGCCATCAACCCCGCCATCGGCCTGGGCAGTTTCCTGGCCCAGTTCCTGTTGCGCCAGCCGCTGCAGTCGGCCGCCACGCAGGAGTTCCGCATCACCGGCACCTGGGCCGATCCGCAGGTCGAGAAGGTCGAGCGCCCGGCGCCCACGCCGGCCGCCGCCTTGCGCGACCCGACCACCGGCGTGCTGCAGTAAGCTGTGGCCCTGCTGCGGGCCCTGCGTCCCGCCAACGCTGCTTCGCCCGTTCGCCCGAAAGGATTTCCTCATGAAAGTCGCCGCCATCCAGATGGTCTCGGGCATCAGCCTCGACGCCAATCTCAGCGAAGCCATGCGCCTGCTGCGCCAGGCCGCGGCGGCTGGCGCCGAACTCGCGGTGCTGCCCGAGTACTTCTGCTTCATGGGCGCGCGCGACGAAGACAAGCTGCTGCTGGCCGAAACCCCGGGCCTGGGCACGGTGCAGGACTTCCTGTCCGACGCCGCGCGCGACCTCAAGCTCTGGTTGGTTGGCGGCACGCTGCCGATGGCCACCGACGACCCGGGCCACGCGGCCAACGCCTCGCTGGCCTACAACCCCCGCGGCGAGAGCGTGAGCCGCTACGACAAGATCCACCTGTTCCGCTACGACAACGGGCGCGAGCACTACGACGAAGGCACGGTGCTGGTGGCCGGTGAAACACCCACCGTGTTCGAGTGCCGCGACCAGAGCGGCCAGCACTGGCGCGTTGGCCAGAGCGTCTGTTACGACCTGCGCTTCGGTGAGCTCTACCGCATGCTGGCGGCCGACATCCTGCTGGTGCCGGCGGCCTTCACCCACACCACCGGCCAGGCGCACTGGGAGGTGCTGCTGCGCGCCCGCGCGATCGAGAACCAGGCCTTCCTGATCGCCAGCGCCCAGGGAGGCGTGCACGAGAACGGCCGCCGCACCTGGGGCCACAGCATGGTGATCGACCCCTGGGGCGAGGTGATGGCCTTGCAGTCCGAAGGCCCGGGCGTGGTGCTGGCCGATCTGGACATCCAGCGCCTGCGCACCGTGCGCGAACAACTGCCCTCGCTGCAGCACCGCCGCCTCTGAAGGGACGCCGCACGATGCAGCGCCCGCAGTGGCTGAACGCCTGGCGCGAGCAACTTCGTTTGCGCCGCTGGCGCTTGTGGGCCGCCATGCTGTTGCTGGTGGTGTCGGTGCTCGGCCTGCTGGTGTTCCTGGCGGGCGAGTACGAAGAGTCGCGCGACCAGGCCGGGCTCGACCAGGACGCGGCCTCGATCGCCAACGACATCCGCAGCAACCTGGTGCGCAACGTGCAGACCCTGCAGTCGCTCTACAGCGTGGTGCCTTCGCCCGAGTCCTGGGGCGTGCCGGCGGCCGAGCTGCTGGTGCAGCACCGCGAGATCGTGCGTGTGGAATGGCGCGACAGCGCGCGCCGGCTGCAGGCCCAGCGCGACACGCCCTACATGCCCGACATGTTCGGCCTGCTCGGCCGCGACCAGGCCCTGCCCGAAGTCGGCCGGGCCTGCGACAACGCCACGCGCCTGTCGGGCCCGGCCTATTCCAACACCCACTTCTGGCCGATGAGCGACGGCCAGGGCGTGGAGATGATCGAGATGTGCCTGCCGCTGGTGCGCGCCGGCCAGCCCAACGGTTTTCTGGTCGCCACCTATTCCTTGCCCGGCGTGTTGTCCGAGATGACCAACCGCGCCCTGCTGCGCGGGCGCGGCCTGAGCTTCATCGAGGCCGACGGCACGCGGCTGGCGCTGCACAGCCTGGTGCCCGAGTCGCGCCGCACCCTGGTCGCTCGCACCCTGGTCGACCTGCCGGGCCACACCCTGCTGCTGCAACTCAAGAGCCCGCGCGCCACGCGTGGCCTGTTCCCCAACGTGCTCACCGCGGTGGTGGGCGCGCTCTCGCTGGCGCTGCTGTCGGTGCTGTTCCTGCTCGGGCGCGACATCCGCCGGCGCCAGCGCGCCGAGCTGGTGGTGGCCGAGGCGCTGGCGTTTCGCAAGGCGATGGAAGACTCGCTGGTGACCGGCCTGCGCGCGCGCGACATGGACGGCCGCATCACCTACGTGAACCCTGCCTTCTGCGACATGGTCGGCCTGAGCGCCGAGCAGCTGGTCGGCACCGGCCTGCCCGCGCCCTGGTGGCCGCCCGAGCTGGTGGACGAATACCAACAGCGCCAGATGATGCGGCTGGCCGACCAGGCGCTGCCGCGCGAGGGCTACGAGTCCCTGTTCCAGCGCCCCGACGGCACGCGTTTCCCGGTGCTGATCATCGAGGCGCCGCTGATCAACGCGGCCGGCCAGCAGACCGGCTTCATGAGCGCCATCCTCGACCTGACCGAGCAGCGCCGCGTCGAAGACCTCAACCGCACCTCGCAGGAACGCCTGCAGGCCACCGCCCGGCTGGCCACGGTGGGCGAGATGGCCTCGCTGCTGAGCCACGAACTCAACCAGCCGCTGGCGGCCATTGCCAGCTACGCCAGCGGCACGCTCAACCTGCTGGAGCCCGCGGCGGGCCGGCCCGCCGCCAGCGACCCGCTGCAGGCCGACCTGGTGCAGGCCATGCGGCGCATTGGCGAACAGGCCGAACGCGCCGGGCGCGTCATCAAGAGCGTGGCCGACTTCGTGCGGCGGCGCGAGCAGGTGCGTGAGGCGGTCACGCCGCACAGCCTGATCGAGGCCATCCTGCCGCTTCTCGGCCTGCAGGCCAAGAAGCAGGGCATCCGCCTGTTCATCCACGTGGCGCCCGGCTGCCCACCGGTGCAGTGCGACCGCACCATGGTCGAGCAGGTGCTGCTCAACCTGGCGCGCAACGGCGTGCAGTCCATGCCGCCGGGCGACCCGGCGCCGGGCTCGGGCCTGCGTGTGCTGCGCCTGTCGGTGGGCGCGGTGCGCCTGCAGTCGGGCGAGGGACCTGATGGCCAGCGGCAGAAGACCTGGGTGGCTTTCTCGGTGGCCGACCACGGCCTGGGCCTGAGCGCCGAGGTGAAGGCCAAGCTGTTCACGCCCTTCTTCACCACCCGCACCGAAGGCATGGGCCTGGGCCTGAGCCTGTGCCGCACCGTGATCGAACAACACGGCGGCGTGCTCACCTACGAAGACAATCCGCCGCGCGGCACGGTGTTTCGCTTCACCCTGCCGGCCGTGGTCGCCGAGCGCCCTCCACTATCATCCGCCCCATGACGCAGCACCCCGACGCGAAGATCTACCTCGTCGACGACGATGCCGGGGTGCGCGAAGCACTGGCCTGGCTGCTGCGCACGCGCCGCCTGCTCAGCGAAGGCTACGACAGCGCCGAAGCCTTCATGGCCGACGCCGGTGTGTGGAACGACGCGCCCCAGGCGCCCTGCTGTGTGCTGCTCGACGTGCGCATGCCCGGCATGAGCGGCCTGACCCTGTTCGAGCGCCTGCTGCAATTGCGCTGGCAGGCCGCGTTGCCGGTGATTTTTTTGTCCGGCCACGCCGACGTGCCGACCGCGGTGGACGCGGTCAAGCGTGGGGCTTTCGATTTCTGCGAGAAGCCGTTCTCCGACAACGCGCTGGTGGACCGGGTGGAGCAGGCGCTGGACCGCTCGGCCCGGGTGCTGGCCGAACAACGGGTGCGGCGCGGGCTGCAGCAGCGGCTCGACGGCCTGACCGAACGCGAGCGCGACGTCATGGACCTGGTGATCGCCGGCCTGCCCAACAAGCTGGTGGCCGACCAGCTCAACATCAGCGTGCGCACGGTGGAAGTGCACCGCTCGCGCGTGTTCGACAAGATGGGTGTGAAGTCGGCCGTGGAGCTGGCCAACCTGTTGCGGCCGCCACCGTGAGGCGGGCGCGGTTCAGTCGCGTGGAGGCGGCGCTGCCGGATCTTGCCCGGCTTCTTTTTTCTCACTGTCCGCGGCATCCGGCAACTCACCCTTCTTGCGCCCCGAAAACATGGTCCACCACACGATGAACACGAACAACAACAGCGCGCCGAGCGCTTCGAGCAACAACAGGGTCATGGGGCGGTGCGGCGGTGCTTCCGGAGTGGGTGGGCAAGGGCGCGGCCTGATGGCGCTGCGCTGGGGCGTGGTGGCCCTCATTGTAGGAAGCCTCGCCGCCTGCGCGGTGGACCCGCGGACTTACCCCCCCGCACCGGTGGGTGGCACCACGCCACCGCCAGTGGTGGCCACGCCGGCCCCCGGCGACGGTGCCCCCGCGGTGCCGCTGCAACGCGGCAAGAGCCTGTGGCAACCGGTGCGCTGGAGCGACTTGCCCGGCTGGGGCCAGGACAGCCTGCACGAAGCCTGGAACGCCTGGGTGCGCGGCTGCGAACGCCCGGCACCGGGCCAGGCCGGGCCCTGCGCCGAGCTGCGCCGCCTGAGCATCGGCACCGCGGCCGAACAACAGGCCTGGGTGGAACGCCGCTTCCAGCCCTACCGCGTGGTCGAGACCTCGGGTGAAGTGCCGAGCGGTTTGCTGACGGGGTATTACGAGCCCATCATGGCCGCCAGCCGTGTGCCCAGCGCCACCTACCGCGTGCCGCTCTACGGCCCGCCGGCCGGGCTGCGCGCCGGCCAGCCCTGGTACAGCCGGCAGGAGATCGATTCCCTGCCGGCCGCGCAGGCCGCGCTGCAGGGCCGTGCGCTGGCCTGGCTGGCCGATCCGATCGACGCGCTGATCCTGCAGATCCAGGGTTCGGGCCGCCTGAACCTCGTCGAGGCCGATGGCCGCACGCGCCAGGTGCGCGTGGCCTTTGCCGCGCACAACGGCCACCCGTACCAGAGCGTGGGCCGCTGGTTGCTCGACCAGCGCGCGATCACCGACCCGTCGTGGGCCGCCATCAAGGCCTGGGCATTGCAGAACCCGCAACGCCTGAACCAGATGCTGTGGAGCAACCCGCGCACGGTGTTCTTCCGCGAAGAGGCCTTGTCCGAGTTCGATGCGCGCTTCGGCCCGCGCGGTGCGCAAGGCGTGCCGCTCACGCCGGGGCGTTCCATTGCGGTCGATCCGCAGAGCATTCCCTACGGCACGCCGGTGTGGCTGGCGACGCAGGGGCCCACGCTCAACCTGCAGCGCCTGGTGCTGGCGCAGGACACCGGCGGCGCCATCGTCGGCGCGGTGCGCGCCGACCTGTTCACCGGCTGGGGCGACTGGCACGACGAGGCCTACACCACGGCCGCGGCGCTCAAGCAGCCGCTGCAGATGTGGGCGCTGTTGCCGAGGTAGGAGCACCCCCGCCGCGCTGCGCGCGCCCCCCTCAAGGGGGCGCACGCTACGGCCCGGCAGAGCCGGTTCCGTGCGCTCTGGAGGGGGCATTTCGCTCCGGTGCGAGCGGTGGTTTTTACAGTGCCGCGATGTCCGTCTGCACCGGCCAGCGCAATGGGCCGGCACCGGATGGGCGGGCGGCGGCATCGAACTCGTGGTCCAGCAGCAGGGTGTAGCGGCCGGCGCGCTCGGCGCACAGGCGGTAACCGTCGTCGACCGCGCTGAAGTTCAGGCCGTCGCCCTGCACCGCGCGCAGGCGCCAGGCATCCACCTCGGGGGCGCTCATGCGCAGGGTGACGCAGAAACCGCGCTTGAGGTTGGACATCACCACCAGCCGCTGCTGCGCGCTCCAGTCGCCATTGGCCTCGGCGTCCAGCACCACCGGGTGGCTGTTCTCCAGCACCCGCATGACCGGCGGAATGATGATGCGGAAGTCCAGCGCCGCGCTGGCGTTGCCGCGGCTGGTCACCATGCTCTCCCCGATGCTGGTGGCAGGCACCAGCATCAGTGCACCGGCGGCCAGTGCAGAAAGAGTGAGGGATCTCGAGGTGGACATGACCCACTATCGACCCCCCTTTCGGGAACTTGAGTCGGCGCCGGTGTGCCGGCGCAGCGTCCGTCGAGCGGCACCCGGCGCGTTATTCGGTGCGCTGCACCGGTATCGACAGCGTGGCGCTCTCGCGCAACCGCACGTCCACCCGGGCCTGGCCCTGGTTGACCACGTTCCAGGGCAGCGGCAGGGTTTCGCCGCGCACGGTGACGGTGCGCGGGCCGCTGGCGACGAACGGGAATTCGAAGCGGCCCTGGCTGTCGGTGCGCACCGCGTAACGGTTGTCGAGGTAGACCGTGACGTTGGGCACGCCTTGTTCGCTGGCTTCCTGGGTGCCGCTGCGGTTGTCGTCGAAGTACACCGTGCCTTCGATGCGGCCACCACCGTCGGCGGCGCGCCCACCCAGCGGCACGTTGCGGCTGCCGGCCTCAAGCTCGTAGCGCAACACGGCGTAGAAGGAGCGGTCCGACTGCGGGATGAAGAAGTTGACCGGAGGCGCCAGCGGGTCGAGCGAGGTGTCGAAGCGGTTGCGGCCGGTGTAGCGGTTGTAGTTGGCTTCGAAGCTCCAGCGCTGGTCGATGCGCCAGTGGCCGCCCAGGTTCAGGCTGTAGCGCGTCTGGCCGTTGTTGCTGCGCTCGGTGTTGACGTTGCCGCGCAGGCTGGCCTTGGCGGTGATCGGCGCCGACATGCTCAGTGCCGTGCGCCAGACCGACTCTTTCGGGCGGCTCTGGTAGGCGTCGTAGGCGCCCACACCCAACGTGGTGGACAGGCTCCAGCCTTGCGGCACCTGCCACTCCTGGTCCCAGGTCAGCCAGCGCGCATCGGCTTCGTTGTCGGCCTGCTGGAACTCCAGCCGCAGGCCGCTGTTGCCCCAGCCGTTCTGGAAACGCCAGTCGCCATAACTGCTCCAGGCGTCGCCCCCGAAGTGGCGCACCGTGGCGCCGGCACCGATGGTGTTGTCGCGGTCCAGGCGCCAGCGCGCCGAGCCGGTGGCGAAGTAACCGCTGTCGCTGCGCCCGGAGATCGAGTCCAGCCAGTCCACCGAACCTTCGGCCGACCACTGGCGCGTGCGCCAGCTGCTGCGCGCGTAGACGCCCACCAGGTCGTTGGCCATTGGCTGGTTGGCCCAGCTCAGGTCGCGCTCGAGGCGGTAGGCGCCCAGGCCGTGCCGGCGCGGGCCGTCGTCCCATTCGCCGTCGATCCAGAAGCCGCTGCGCGAGCCGCTCACGTTGCTGGCCTGGCTCTGCAGCACCTGCGCCTGGATGCGGTGGTCGGCGCCTTCGAAACGCAGCGCCAGCACGGTGGCGTTGGCGTCGACGATGTCGCCGGGCTGCGTGGGCACGTCGAGGTTGGAGACCCGGCGCGCGTCTTCGTGTTGCAGCGCGACCGTCCAGCCCTGGGTGGACAGCGGGTTGGTGTCGTCGGCGTTGATCCGCCACTGGCCACCGAACGTGGTGCGCTGGCCCATCAGCTTGCGAAAGCCGTTGGAGGGCAGAAAGTCCAGCCGGCCGGGCTCGCCGGTGCTGGCCTGCAGCTGCAGGCCCTTGCCCGGGTTTTCCCATTCGGTGCTGACACCTTGCAGGATGGCCGTGGGCAGGTAGATGCGGGTGGGCAAGCGCAGGATGGCGGGCGAAGGCGGCGTGATCACACCGAGTTCGTTGCTCAGCATCCAGCCGTTGGACAGCGGCATGGCACGCTGGCGCAGCGTGAGCGAACCGCTGCTGTCGTGCGGTGCGTAGGTGCCGTCGATCGACAACGTGCCGTGGTTGGGCGTGTCCAGCAGGCCGTAGATGCCGTAGCCGATGCGGGTTTTGTGGCTCTGGTCGAAGGGCTGCGTGCCGAGCCGGGTCTCCAGCCGCAGGAAACGCGGCCAGCCACTCGGGTCATAGGGCTGCGACTCGGCCGCGGCCGTCGGCTCGGGCGGCAGGCCTTCGATGACGCGGTCCACATAGGCCGGTGGCGCGGTGGGTGTCGGGGTGCCTTGTGCCCAGGCCGGGAGCCACGGGGTGGAAGCACCCAGCAGCGCCAGCAGGCAGTGGATCGGGCGCAGCACCGCCCTCATCATGGGGCAAAGCTCGCGTCCAGCGGAATGCGGTTCTTGCCCCACTCCAGGTTGCCCTTGACCTTGAGCGGGAAGCGGATCGTGGGCAAGGGCTTGCCCTGTTCGGCGACCGGGGCGATGGCAACGTTGCGCGTTTCGCCCGGCAGGATCGGCAGGTCGGCAGGCGCCATCTCCAGGCGCGCGCCGTTGGCGTCGGTGCCGTCGAGGTAACCCTCCAGGCGGCCGTGGGCGTTGCCGCGGTTGCGCACCTCGACCACCGGGGTCGGCGTGCCGTTGACGTTGACGGTGCGGCTGCTGACCACTTCGAGCTGTGGCGCGGCGTCACCGATGCTGGCGTAGACGATCACGCCGATGCGCCCGCCCACCGGGAAGTTGAGGTCGCCCTTGACCTGCGAGGGCTCCAGGCCTTCGATCATCAGCGCGAAGCGGCACTCGCGCGCCGGCGTGCCGGCCGGTGGCGTGATCTCGAAGCGGTAGCGGTAGCGTGCGCCGGGTTCGATCTGCAGCTCGCGCTTCTCCACCGCCACCCAGGGCCGGCAGCTGTCCGGCGCCAGCTCGTTGCTGAACACCACCGAGTTGTCGGGCAGGAAGCTCCAGTCGTTGGTGTAGATGCGGTAGTGGCCGGTTTGTGGGCCGACGTGGTGGATTTCCACCACCTGGCGCAGGTTCTGGCCGGGGGCCACCTGCACCTCGAAACGCGGCGGCGTGATGTAGGCCGCGAAGCCTTGCGCCAGCGAGGCCAGCGGCGTGCCGGCCAGCACCAGGGCAGCAAGCCAGCCCGCCCGTGCGAGCGGAGAGCGGAAGCGGGAAACGGCAGGGCGCATGGGGGTATCAGTCGACATCGAGTTCGAAATGGAAGCTCAGGCGCCGCGAGTTGGACACCCAGTCCGGGGCCGAGCGCAGGCGCACTTGCAGCTGGTCTTCCAGCGTCGGGCTGGTGATCTGTCCGGCGTACACCAGGGTGCGTTCGCCAGAGGTCAGCCGGCCGGCCTGCAGCCGGCCCTGCGTGGACCACACCGCCTCGACGGTGGAGGCCTGGTCGCGTGGCAGCACCATGTAGATCCGACCGCTGCGGCCGACCCAGTCGCGGGTGTCGATGCGCACGTTGACACGCAGGGTGGCCTCCATGCCACCGGCGAAAGCCTGGCCGGGCGTGAGCGGCAGCCACTGCATCTGCACATTGGGTGGCACGGTGTG
This sequence comes from Hydrogenophaga palleronii NBRC 102513, assembly GCF_001571225.1. GTDB lineage: Bacteria > Pseudomonadota > Gammaproteobacteria > Burkholderiales > Burkholderiaceae_C > Hydrogenophaga > Hydrogenophaga palleronii. The sequence goes on along the minus strand of NZ_BCTJ01000023.1, from coordinate 11,871 downwards.
GCTGGCCGAATCGTCCAGCCGATGCGGGTTGGCCCAGGCGGCGCTGGCCATGCAGGCACACAGGGCGGCCGCGATGGCCAGGCGGGTTGATCGCGTCGTCATGGCGCGCTGAGGGTGTAGGTCACCCCCCCGTTGTAGGTGCCAGCGGCACGCACCGCCGAGTTGGCATAGCTGAAGGTGTGGCAGTTCTCGAAATACCGGTTGGCGGGCACGGTGGCCAGCGTCTGGCTGGCTCCGGTAAAGGTGCCGGCCGGAATCACGCCGGGGACGCTGCTGCCCGCGGCAGAGACGGTCCAGCTGATCTGCGAGAACGGAATGGTGTCGGTCGTTGCGGTATTGGTGAGCGGAGTGGTCTGTGCGACGCTCAGGGAGGCACTGGTCGTGGCGCCGCTGGCGATGCGGTAACCGGCCCCGACGAGCATTTGGCGCGAGGGGTCCGGGCAGACCAGGTAACCGTCGGCCCACAGGCTGTTTGACTGGGTGCTGTTGCTGGTCATGGGCTGCGCGGCGCCCGTGCCGACAGCGGTCGCCGGCACCGTGACCTGCACCAGGTTGACGGGGCCGCTCCTGCCGACCGCTGCATCGAGCGTGCCGTTTCCACTGCCGCTCAAGGCACCGTTGCCGACGTGCAGAAAAAGGCGGCGCGAACCGGCGACGACGTCCAGGTTCCACGCATGGGCCGCGCCGATGTCCACCAGGCACAGCGCGACCAGGCCCGCACTCGCGGCGAGCCGGATGGTGTTGTGACGCTGCATGTGCTTCATGGTGTGTTGGCGGGCATGGCGTTCGGAGCTGTCTGCCGGGCCGCTTGGTCACAAGCTGTGGCGCCGGCGCATGAAAGGCCGCGGGGGCGGGTGCCGTACACCACCTCCCCCGCGAGGGCCGTTGACCGGCGGGCAGGCCGCGCCATCAACGGACCCGTACGCCGATCAGGGCATGGCGGCGGTGTAGGTCACACGGCCGTTGTTGGTGCCGTAGGTACCGGGTGCGACGGTGGCCGCGTTGGCGTAGCTGAAGGTCCAGTTGGCGGATTGGTCGGTCACGCGGGTGCCGGAAGACAGGGTGACGTTGGAGGCCACACCGGCGCCCGTGGCCGGAATGACCGGGCTGGGCAGCGCAGGCAGGCTGCTGGTGGACGTGATTTGCGTCCATGGAATGGTGTCCCCGGTGGCGTTGGTCAGCGCGCCGGTGGTGCTGGCGGTCAGGGTGATCTGGCCGTTGTTGCCGACCACACGAACCGGCACCACGTTGCCGGTGATGGTGGTGGCGGGAGCGCCCGTGCCGATGGCGGTCGGGTTGGTCGTGTAGTCGAAGGTCACCATGTCGACGGTGGTGTTGTTGGCCAGCGGGATCACGGTGGCACCGGTGCCCACGCCGAGGAACAGCACGCGCGGGATGACCACGCGAAAGTCCAGGCGCGCGGTGGCACTGCCGGTGGCGACCAGGTTCGATTCGGCCGAGGCCAGCAGCGGGGTGGCAAGGGCCAGGGCCAGGGTGGCTTTGAGCATCAGAGCTTTGTTCACGACGAATCCTTCAAAAAGATACAGAGAGACAAAAGTGTGGTCTGAGTACTTTTTGGTACGCCGTCCACGGGTTGGTGACGGCGCAATGTTACGGAAAGGGACTACGGTCGGCAATATGGCCTAAGGAAAAAAGTCACGCTTTTCAATGACTTACAGGCGAATTGTTAGTCAATGGTGAAAAACAGGGCACAGGCGGTCGAAAAAAACGCTCAAGTTTTCACCCTCATCGCCGTGTTGCTACTTTTTGCCTGAGAGGTGCTGCAGCGGCAAGGCGCTGCCGGACTTCACTTCACCCAGGGAAAAGCTGGTGTGCAGGTCCTTGACGTTGGGCAGGTTCAGCAGCACCTCGCGGGCGAACTGGCTGAAGTGGTTCAGGTCGCGGCTGACCACCTGCAGCTCGAAGGTGCCCGAGCCGCTGATGTAGTGGCACGACACCACCTCGGGGATGCGGCGGATGGCGTTTTCCAGGTTGCGGGTGACGTCGCCGCTGTTGCGGTCGGCGTCCAGTCGCACAAAGGCCAGCACGCCCAGGCCGATCTTTTCGCGGTCGATCTCGGCGCGGTAGCCGCGGATGAAACCCGCTTCTTCCAGTGCCCGCACGCGGCGCCAGCACGGCGCTGCCGAGAGCCCCACGCGTTGTGCCAGTTCGGCGTTGGTGAGCCGGCCGTCGTTTTGCAGTTCGTGCAGGATGGCGATGTCAAACTTGTCGAGTGTTTCCAGGATCGCGGCTTTCGAGAATGAATCTTTCTCGATCATCTTGAAATCGGGCATGAAACGCAAACACCTATCGCGCACCGGGGCATACACTGTGCGCCACACTGGAGCCGCGCACCTACCCGGCGCGCCCCGTTCAGAACCCGCTCACAAAGCGGGATGCCAAGCCCCCCACGGAGACAAGCCCATGAACGCCCCACTGCCCGACCACATCCGCCGCGCGCTGGAAACGGTCACCCTCGACGACAAGTACGCCCTCGACCACGGCCGCGCCTTCATGAGCGGTGTCCAGGCCCTGGTCAAGCTGCCCATGCTGCAGCGCCAGCGCGACGCCCTGGTGGGCAAGAACACCGCGGGTTTTGTCAGCGGTTACCGGGGGTCGCCCCTCGGCGGCTACGACCAGGCCTTGCAGAAGGCGGCGTCCTACCTGAAGGCGCAAAACATCGTGTTCCAGCCCGGCGTCAACGAAGAGCTGGCCGCCACCGCGCTCTGGGGCACCCAGCAACTGGGCTTTGCGCCGCCCGGCAGCAACCGTTTCGACGGCGTGTTCGGCATCTGGTACGGCAAGGGCCCGGGCGTGGACCGTTGCTCCGACGTCTTCAAGCACGCCAACATGGCCGGCACCACGCCCTGGGGTGGCGTGATCGCGGTGGCCGGTGACGACCACGTCGCCAAGAGCTCCACCGCCGTGCACCAGAGCGACCACATCTTCAAGGCCTGCGGGCTGCCGGTGTTCTTCCCGACCTCGGTGCAGGACATCCTGGACCTGGGCTTGCACGCGTTCGCCATGAGCCGTTTCAGCGGCGTCTGGGCCGGCATGAAGACGATCCAGGAGATCGTCGAGTCCAGCGCCACGGCCGAGATCGACCCGGACCGGGTGAACATCGTCATCCCCGACTTCGAGATGCCACCCGGCGGCCTGCACATCCGCTGGCCCGACCACGCGCTGGACCAGGAAGCGCGCCTGTTCGACTACAAGTGGTACGCCGCACTGGCCTATGTGCGCGCCAACAAGCTCAACCACAACGTGATCGCCGGTCCGAACGACCGCTTCGGCCTGATCGCCAGCGGCAAGGCCTACAACGACACGCGCCAGGCCCTGCTCGACCTGGGGCTGGACGACGCCACCTGCCGCCGCATCGGCTTGCGCCTGCACAAGGTGGCCGTGGTCTGGCCGCTGGAGGCGCAGACCACGCGCGAATTCGCCACCGGCCTGCGCGAGATCCTGGTGGTGGAAGAAAAGCGCCAGGTCATCGAGTACCAGCTGAAGGAAGAGCTCTACAACTGGCGCCCCGACGTGCGCCCGAACGTGCTCGGCAAGTTCGAGGAGGCCGAGGGCGACTTCAGCGGCGGTGAGTGGAGCCTGCCGAACCCGAGCACGCGCACCCTGCTGCGCGCCAACGCCGACCTGTCGCCCGCCATCATCGCGCGCGCCATCGCCAAGCGCCTGAAGAAGATGGGCCACCTGCCCGAGGACGTGCTGGCGCGCATGGACGCGCACCTCACCATCCTGACGGCGCAGGAGCAATCCATGCACACCCTGCTCACGCAGGGCGTGCCCGGTGCCGAGCGCCAGCCCTGGTTCTGCTCGGGCTGCCCGCACAACACCAGCACCGTGGTGCCCGAGGGCTCACGCGCCATGGCCGGCATCGGCTGCCATTTCATGACCATCTGGATGGACCGCGCCACGGTCGGCTTCACGCAGATGGGTGGTGAGGGTGTGCCCTGGGTCGGCCAGCAGCCGTTCAGCCACGACCAGCACATGTTCGCCAACCTGGGCGACGGCACCTACTTCCACAGCGGCCTGCTGGCGGTGCGCCAGAGCATCGCGGCCGGTGTGAACATCACCTACAAGATCCTCTACAACGACGCCGTCGCCATGACCGGCGGCCAGCAGGTGGGCGAGCGCCCCGAGGGCCACAGCGTGGTGCAGATCGCGCAGAGCATGCGCGCCGAGGGCGCGGTGAAGATCACCATCGTCACCGACGAGCCTGAGAAGTACGACGGCGTGAAGGGCCTGCCGGAAGGCATCGCCATCCAGCACCGCGACACGCTGGACGCGGTGCAGCGCGAGTTCCGCGAGATCAAGGGCACCACGGTCATCATCTACGACCAGACCTGTGCCACCGAAAAGCGCCGCCGCCGCAAGCGCGGCACCCTGGTCGATCCGGCCAAGCGCGTGGTCATCAACGAATTGGTCTGCGAAGGCTGTGGTGATTGCGGCGTGCAATCCAACTGCCTGTCGGTCGAGCCGCTGGAAACCGAGTTCGGCCGCAAGCGCACCATCAACCAGAGCACCTGCAACAAGGACTATTCCTGCGTGAAGGGCTTCTGCCCGAGCTTCATCACGGTTGAAGGGGGCCAGCTGCGCAAGAAGGACAAGGCGGGCACGAAGATCGAATGGACCGGTGGCGCGTTGCCACTCCCGGCCTTGCCGCGCCTGGACGCGGAGGCCTGGGGCGTCATCGTCGCCGGTGTCGGCGGCACCGGCGTGATCACCATCGGCCAGCTGCTCGGCGTGGCCGCGCACCTGGAAGGCAAGGGCATCGTCACGCAGGACGCGGCGGGGTTGGCGCAAAAGGGTGGCGCCACCTGGAGCCATGTGCTGATCGGCGCGCACCAGGACGACATTCGCACCACGCGCGTGTCGGCCGCGTCGGCCGACCTGATCCTGGGCTGCGACCCCATCGTCAGCGCCAACAAGGAAACCTGGCAGCGCCTGCGCGCCGGCCGCACGCACGTGGCGCTCAACGTCAATGCCACGCCGACGGCGGCCTTCGTGAAGAACCCCGACTGGCAGAACCCGGCGCAAGCCTGTGTGGACGCGCTGGTGCAGAGCCTGGGCCCCGATGCCGTGGGCAGCTTCGACGCCGAAACCGCCGCCACGCGCCTGATGGGCGACAGCCTGTACACCAACCCCATGATGCTGGGCTACGCCTGGCAGAAGGGCTGGCTGCCGCTGGAGCTGGCCTCGCTGATGCGCGCCATCGAACTCAACGCGGTGCAGGTCGACAAGAACAAGGCGGCCTTCGAGTGGGGCCGGCGTGCCGCACACGACCCGGACGCGGTGCGCGTGCTGTGGCAGAAGACCGGCAGCGGCGAACAGGTGATCCAGTTCAAGCAGCGCGAGACGCTGGACCACCTGGTGTCGCGCCGGGTCGAGTTCCTCACCGGTTACCAGAGCGCCGCCTACGCTTCGCAGTACCGCAGCTTCGTGGACCGGGTGCGGGCCGCCGAAGCCGCGCTGGGCAAGACCACGCTAAGCGAAACCGTGGCGCGTTACCTGTTCAAGCTGATGGCCTACAAGGACGAGTACGAGGTCGCCCGCCTGCACAGCGACCCGGCCTTCCACGCCCGGCTGGCGAACCAGTTCGAGGGCGACTACAAGCTCAAGGTGCACCTGGCGCCGCCGCTGACGGCGAAGAAGAACGAACGCGGTGAACTCATCAAGCAGCCGTTCGGCCCCTACATGTTCACCGCCTTCAAGTGGCTGGCGCGCTTCAAGCGCCTGCGCGGCACGCCGCTGGACCTCTTCGGCCGCACCGAAGAGCGCCGCACCGAACGCGCCCTGATCGCCGAGTACCGCGCCGATATCGAAACCCTGCTGGGCGGCCTGAACGCCGGCAACCACGCGCTGGCCCTGGAGATCGCGGCGCTGCCCGAGCAGATCAAGGGTTACGGCCACATCAAGGAGCGCCATCTGGCCGCCGCCCGCAGCCGGCGCGAGGCCCTGCTGCAGCAATGGCGCCAGCCGGCGGCCCCTGCCCTGGCCCGCGCCGCCTGAACGGCCGGCAACACCCGCGACATACAATCGCCGGCTGAGTCCGGAGTGCCCGGCGGCGCCTTGCAGGCGCCCCGGGCCTTCGGCATTGTCGTGACCCCCGAATCTGTTTTGGAGACTCCCCGTGTTCATTTCCTCCGCTTACGCCCAAGCCGCTGCCGGTGGCGACACCCAGTCCACCCTGCTCGGCATGCTGCCCCTGGTGCTGATGTTCGTGGTCCTGTATTTCGTCATGATCCGCCCTCAGCTCAAGCGCCAGAAAGAGCACAAGGCCATGGTGTCCGCACTGGCCAAGGGCGACGAAGTCGTCACCGCCGGTGGCTTCCTTGCCACCGTCACCAAGGTCGGTGAAATTTACCTGGGCGTGGAACTTGGCGACGGCCATGAAATCAAGATCCAACGCACCGCTGTCGTGCAGGTCCTGCCCAAGGGCACGATCAAGAACGTCTGAAGCTGTGGCGCCCGGCTCTGGTGGCCGGGCCCGCACCGATACGTTTCCCGCCTTCGCTGAACAATTCCAGGCCTCAGGCCCGGCTTCACCATGAACCGTTACCCGCTGTGGAAGTACGCGATCATCCTGGTCGCCTTGCTCGTCAGTGCGCTTTACGCGCTGCCCAACCTGTACGGGGAATCCCCCGCGGTGCAGGTCTCCGCAGCCCGGTCCACGGTGCGCATCGACCCCGCAACGGTCACCCGCGTGGAGCAGGTGCTGGCGGCGCAGAACATCCAGAGCAACCTGATCCAGCTCGACGCCAACTCGGTCAAGGCCCGCTTCGACAGCACCGATGAGCAGCTCAAGGCGCGTGACGCGCTGGAGCGTGCCTTCAACCCCGACCCGGCCGACGTCAGCCACGTGGTGGCGCTCAACCTGCTGCCCCGCACCCCGAACTGGCTGGCCTCCCTGGGCGCCTCGCCCATGTACCTGGGCCTGGACTTGCGCGGTGGCGTGCACTTCATGCTGCAGGTCGACATGCAGGCCGCCCTGCAGCGGCGCGCCGACGTGCTGGCCGCCGACCTGCGCACCCTGTTGCGCGAAAAAGGTGTACGCCATGGCGGCGTGAACCGCAACGGCCAGACCGTCGAACTGCGCGCCGGCGACGCCAACACCCTGGGCGCGGCCCGCGACCTGATCCGCACCCAGTTCGCCGACCTGCAGATCACCGAAACCGCCGACTTCCGCCTGATCGGCACCATCAGCCCCGAAGCCGCACGCCGTGTGCAGGACCAGGCGCTCAAACAGAACATCACCACCCTGCACAACCGCATCAACGAACTCGGCGTGGCCGAGCCGGTGATCCAGCAGCAGGGTGCCGACCGCATCGTGGTGCAACTGCCCGGTGTGCAGGACACCGCCAAGGCCAAGGACATCCTGGGCCGCACCGCCACGCTGGAAGTGCGCATGGTGGACGAGAGCGTGGACGGCCAGGCGGCCGCGCGCGGCACCGGCCCGGTGCCCTTCGGCGCCGAGCGTTACCCGGAGCGCGGCGGCCAGTTCGTGGTGGTCAAGCGCGAGGTGCTGCTGACCGGCGAGAACCTGACCGACGCCCAGGCCGGCTTCGACAGCCAGACCCAGGAAGCCGCCGTGCACCTGACGCTGGACGCCAAGGGCGCGCGCGTGTTCCGCGACGTGACGCGCGAGAACGTTGGCAAGCGCATGGCCATCATCCTGTTCGAGAAGGGCCGTGGCGAAGTCGTCACCGCACCGGTGATCCGCGGCGAAATCGGCGGTGGCCGGGTGCAGATCTCGGGCTCCATGAACACCGTGGAGGCCAACGACACCGCCCTGCTGCTGCGCGCCGGCTCGCTGGCCGCGCCGATGGAAATCATCGAAGAACGCACCATCGGCCCGAGCCTGGGTGCCGAGAACATCACCAAGGGCTTCCACAGCGTGCTGTGGGGCTTCATCGCCATCGTGGTGTTCATGTGCATCTACTACGCGCTGTTCGGCGTGTTCTCCAGCATCGCGCTGGCCTTCAACGTGCTGTTGCTGGTGTCGCTGCTGTCCATGCTGCAGGCCACCTTGACGCTGCCCGGCATCGCCGCCATGGCGCTGGCGCTGGGCATGGCCATCGACTCCAACGTGCTGGTCAACGAACGCATTCGCGAAGAGCTGCGCCGCGGCGCCTCGCCGCAGATGGCGATCAACGCCGGTTACGAACACGCGTGGGCGACCATCCTGGACTCCAACGTCACCTCGCTGATCGCCGGCATCGCGCTGCTGATCTTCGGCTCCGGCCCGGTGCGCGGTTTTGCCGTGGTGCACTGCCTGGGCATCCTGACCAGCATGTTCTCGTCCGTGTTCTTCTCGCGTGGCGTGGTGAACTTCTGGTACGGCCGTCAGAAGAAACTCAAGACCGTTTCCATCGGCACCGTCTGGCGCCCCGAAACGCAGAACGCCGTGGCCAAGGCCGACTGATCAGGAACACACGCCATGGAATTCTTCCGCATTCGCCGCGACATCCCTTTCATGAAACATGCGTTGGTCCTCAACGCGGTTTCGGTCATTACCTTCATCGCCGCCGTCTTTTTCCTCACCACGCGCGGCCTGCACCTGTCGGTGGAGTTCACCGGCGGCACCGTGATGGAGGTGGCCTACGAACAGCCGGCCGACCTGGAGTCGGTGCGCAAGGTCATTGAATCGCTGGGCTACGCCGACGTGCCGGTGCAGAACTTCGGCACCTCGCGCGACGTGCTGCTGCGCCTGCCGGTGCAGGCCGGCAAGTCCTCCGGCCAGCAGAGCGAGGTCGTGCTGGCGGCGCTGAAGGCGCAGAACCCCGCGGTGGAGCTGCGCCGCACCGAGTTCGTCGGGCCGCAGGTCGGGCAGGAACTGCTGACCCACGGCCTGATGGCGCTGGGGCTGGTGATCGTCGGCATCATGATTTACCTTGCCTTCCGCTTCGAGTGGAAGTACGCGGTCTCGGCCATCGTGGCCAACCTGCACGACGTGGTGATCATCCTGGGCTTCTTCGCCTTCTTCCAGTGGGAGTTCTCGTTGGCGGTACTGGCGGCCACATTGGCGGTGCTGGGGTACTCGGTCAACGAGTCGGTGGTGATCTTCGACCGGATCCGCGAAACCTTCCGGCGCCAGCGCAAGATGAACACGCAGCAGGTGATCGACCACGCCATCACCTCCACCATCAGCCGCACCATCATCACCCACGGCTCCACCCAGGCCATGGTGCTGTCGATGCTGATCTTCGGCGGCCCGACGCTGTTCTACTTCTCCCTGGCGCTGACCATCGGCATCTGCTTCGGCATCTACTCCTCGGTGTTCGTCGGTGCGGCCGTGGCCATGTGGCTGGGCATCAAGCGCGAAGACCTGATCAAGCCGACCAACAAGTCCGAAGGCGGCTCCGGCGGCGCGGACGATCCGAACGCTGGCGCAGTGGTGTAAACACGGACCCGCCTCTCCTGTTTCGGGGGCGGTTGGCTAAGCCATTCGTGTCATACTGCACGCATTGTGTCGCCTCCCGATCAGCACGTTTCTTCTCTCGCCAAACAGGCACGTGAACTCTTCGTGGTTCAGGTGGGCCGCGCCTTACCCGAACTGGTCAAGGCCTGCGACACGCGTCTGACCTCGGTGCTCGACCAGGCCGGCCCGGCGCGCGAGATGCAGGCTCGGCGCGACGCCTGGACCGCCTTCCAGAAGAACCAGACCACCTGGCTCAACCAGACGCGCAAGGCGCTGCAGCGCTCGCTGCTGCCGCGCTTCTCCAATTCAGGCAGTCCTTCCAGCGTGTCCGGCCAGCTCGAGCTGGTTGCCGAAGGCGCGATCGACGATCAGATCCTGGCCTCGCGCCTGGCCATGCTGGTGCTGGACAAGTCGTCCACCGAACTCAACGAACTGCGCCTGCGGGTGCAGCACCTCGAAGGCCGCATGGAGCTGCCGCGCGGCGATGTGTTGTTGCCCGACGTCACCGCCCGCATTCTGGTGGATCAGTGGCTGGACGCGCACATGACACGCGAGGCCTGGGCTCTGGTGCAGGACGCCATGTCACCGATCCTGGCCAACAAGCTGCACGAGGCCTACAAGGCCACCAACGAGTTTCTCGTTTCCAGCGGCGTGATGAAAGAGATCGATCTGCAGGCACTGGTCCGGCGTGTTCCCGGCAGCCGCAGCGAGGGTCCGTCGTCGGCGTCGGCACCGTTGGCGCCGCAGCGCGGCCAGCCGACCCCGACACCCGTGCGGTCTGCCCACCCGCAGGCCGCCGGCCACAGCGCACCCGGCCCGGTGGGCTCCGATTTCGGCGCCGCATCCGGCCGCACCGGAGCGCACTCGTCCGCGCTGGGTGTGCAGGACGAAACCCGGCTCATGACCAGCACCTCGCCGCTGGCGCGCGCGCGCATGCGCGCCCAGGGCGTGGTTGGTCGGCTCAAACGTTTGTTGATCGACCGCGTCGGCGGCGACTTTGAAGCCACCCAGTTGCTGCCGCCCTCGCCCGGTTTGCAGCAGGCGATCCAGCGCCAGGCAGCCGCTGTGCCCAGCCTCGGCCTGCCCTCGCAAGGCGGGCCGCTCAGCGAAGGGGGCGGTGTGTACGTCGACGTTGCGCACGTGGAACGGGCCGCCAGCTCTTTGCGTCAGCGCACAGCAGAGCTCAAACAGGCCGCCAGCACGCCGACCGAAAAGGCCACCATCGAAGTGGTGGCCTTGATGTTCCAGAGCATCCTGGCCGAAGAACGCATTCCACCCAGCGTGCGGGTGTGGTTCGCGCGCCTGCAGATCCCGGTGCTGCGAGTGGCGCTGGCCGAGCCCGAATTCTTCAGCGCCCTGCAGCATCCGGCGCGCCGCCTGATCGACCGCATGGGTTCGTGCGTGATGGGCTTCGAGTCGAACGTCGGTTCGGCCGCGCTGGAGGCCGAGATCAAACGCGTGGTGCAGGTGATCGAGCAGTACCCCGAAACCGGCCGGCGCGTGTTCCAGCTGGTGTTCGACGAGTTCCAGAAATTCCTCGCCACCTACCTCAGCGAGCAGGGCAGCGCCAGCCGCTTCGTCAGCGTGGCGCAGCAGGTCGAGCAGAAGGAAACCCTCTCGGTGCAGTACACGATCGAGCTGCGCAAGCTGCTCGACGACGTGCCGGTGCGTGACGAGGTGCGTGATTTCCTGTTCAAGGTCTGGGTCGATGTGCTGGCCGTGGCCAGCGTCAAACACGGCCTCAAGCATGAAGACACCATGGCGCTCAAGCAGGTCGCTTCCGACCTGTTGTGGGCGGCCAGCGCCAAGCCCAACCGCAACGACCGTGCCCGCGTGATCCAGCAGCTGCCCGGCCGGCTGCAGCGCCTGCGCCAGGGCATGGCCCTGCTCGGTTTCCCGACCAGCCTGCAGGACCAGCACATCAAGTCGGTCAGCGACACCCTGGCCGACGCCTTCATGTCGCGCACCGAGGCGATCTCGCAGGAAAGCCTGGACCACCTGTCGCAGCGGCTGGCGAATCTGGAAGACTACCTGCCGGAAAACGGCATCGGTGATCTGGATCTGGACACCGAGAGCATCGAGATGATCACCGGCGTCGATGCGAGCAACATCGAGGTGATCAACCAGGGCGGCAGCCAGCCCACCGAGGCCATGCGCTCGTGGGCGGTGGAGTTGCAGATCGGCTCCTGGTTCGGGCTCGACCACAACGGCCGCCTCAACAGCGTGCAGCTGGCCTGGCGCAGCCAGCGTGGCCAGCTCTACATGTTCGTCACCAATGGCGGGCGCTGTTTCCTGATCCAGTCGACCCGGGTGGCGTCTTACCTGCAGGCCGGCCTGCTGGTGCCCAGCGAAGAAGAGGCACTCACGGTGCGCGCCACACGCGACGCCATGGCCAAGCTCGAGGCCAACCCCGAGCGCTTGTTGAACTGAACTCCCCCCTG
>NZ_BCTJ01000022.1 GCF_001571225.1 Hydrogenophaga palleronii NBRC 102513 | reverse complement strand
CAGGGGGTGCTACCCTCTATTGGGACCAAGCCGGTTCGTGAACGCCACCACCACCGCGCTCATGAAGAAGAAGGCCTGCAGCTCCAGGCGCCAGCCGCCGGTGTTGCCGAGTCCGAACCAATGGCCCATGTGCGCCAGGCCCACCGCAAATGCCATGTTGATCGCGATGATCAACGCCGCCGGCATCACCCAGAAACCGGCCAGCAACATCAGCGGCGCGATGAATTCGCCCAGGTACACGCCGTAGGCGAGCCAGCCCGGCAGGCCGTTGCTCACCAGCATGCCGGAGATGCCGCCGACACCGCCGGTGATCTTGGACCAGCCGTGGAAGAGCATGAGGATGGCGAGTGTCCAGCGCAGCAGGAGGACACCGAAGCGGGGCTGGTTGAAGAGGTTGTTGATGGCGTTCATGGTGAGAAGGTTTTTGAAGGGGTTTTTGAAGGACCTTTGAAGGGCCAACGGTAAAAGGGATGTGCTCAAGGCTGAGCCACCGCTGCATGAAGAGGTTCCCGGTGCGCGCCGCAGGGGGCGCCCGGTTCGCTGGGCATTCCGTGGTCAGTGGCCTACTGCGACTGCGACTGCGACTGCGACTGCGACTGCGACGGCTACGGCCGCTTCCGCTGCTGGTAGCCGCGCCATCCCCACAGCACCAGGCAGCCTGCGCCCAATGCCAGGGCCAGCCAGCCCAGGCCGGAAGAGCCTGCCACCATGTCTCGCAACTGCGGCGATTCGATGCGCTGCGGCGCGATCAGGACGATCACACCGATGGCGGCGCACAACACGCCTTTCCACAGCAGGTCTTCGTTGGGGCTTGGTTTTTTCTTCGATGCCATGGTGTTCAACCAACCTTCAGAGGTTCGGCGCCAGCCAGCGCTGCAGTTCGTTGCGCGCCACGTGGCTGCGCGCGGCCAGGTCGTCCACCTGGTCATCGGCGATCTTGCCGACGTTGAAGTAGGTGCTCTCGGGGTGCGCCAGGTAGAAGCCGCTCACGCTGGCCGCGGGCGTCATGGCCAGGCTCTCGGTCAGGCCCATGCCGATGTCCTCGCATTGCAGCACGTCGAACATCGGGCGCTTCACCGCGTGGTCAGGGCAGGCCGGGTAACCCGGTGCCGGACGGATGCCCTGGTATTTTTCCTTGATGAGTTCTTCGTTGCTCAGCGCCTCGTCGGCCGCGTAGCCCCAGAGGTCGGTGCGCACGCGGTGGTGCATGCACTCGGCCAGCCCCTCAGCCATGCGGTCGGCCAGGGCCTTGAGCATGATGGCGGAGTAGTCGTCGAGGTCGTCGATGAACTGCTGTTCCTTCTTCTCCACGCCCAGGCCGGCGGTGACGGCGAACATGCCCACGTAGTCGTTCGCCACGCCCTTGGGTGCGACGAAGTCGGCCAGGCAGCGGCTGGGGCGCATCACGCCTTCGAACTCGTGCTTCTCGGTCTGCTGGCGCAGGCCGTGCCAGGTGAGCGCAACCTCGCTGCGGCTCTCGTCGGTGTAGAGCTCGATGTCATCGTCGCGCACGCTGTTGGCCGGGTACAGGCCGACCACCGCACTCGCGCTGAGCCAGCGGCCTTCGATCATGCGTTGCAGCATGCGCTTGCCGTCGCTGAACACGCGCCGCGCCTCTTCGCCCACCACCTCGTCTTTCAGGATCTCGGGGAACGGGCCGGCCAGGTCCCAGGTCTGGAAGAACGGGCCCCAGTCGATGTACTTGGCGATCTCGTTGAGATCGAAGTTCTTGAACACGCGCCGGCCGATGAACTTGGGCTTGTGCGGCGTGTACGCACTCCAGTCGATCACGGTCTTGTTGGCGCGCGCCTTCTCCAGCGGCCACAGCGGCACCTGCTTCTTGTTGGCGTGCTGCTGGCGCACGCGCTCGTAGTCGGCGTTGACCTCGGCGATGTAGGCCGCGGCCTGGTCGGACAGCAGGCCGGACGCCACGCTCACGCTGCGCGAGGCATCGGGCACGTAGACCACCGGGCCGTCGTAGTGCGGCGCGATCTTCACCGCGGTGTGCACGCGGCTGGTGGTGGCGCCACCGATCAGCAGCGGAATGCCCTTGCTGCGGAAGTGCTCGTCCTTCTGCATCTCGCCGGCCACGTATTGCATCTCTTCCAGGCTGGGCGTGATCAGGCCCGACAGACCAACGATGTCGGCACCCTCGGCCTTGGCCATGGCCAGGATCTCGTGGCAGGGCACCATCACGCCCATGTTCACCACTTCGTAGTTGTTGCACTGGAGCACGACGGTGACGATGTTCTTGCCGATGTCGTGCACGTCGCCCTTCACCGTGGCGATCACGATCTTGCCCTTGGGCTTGGCGTCACCACCGGCGGCCTGCAGCGCCAGCTTCTCGGCTTCGATGTAGGGCAGCAGGTGCGCCACCGCCTGCTTCATCACGCGCGCGCTCTTCACCACCTGGGGCAGGAACATCTTGCCCTGGCCGAACAGGTCGCCGACCACGTTCATGCCGTCCATCAGCGGGCCTTCGATCACGTGCAGCGGGCGGCCGCCGCCGGCCTGGATCTCCTGCCACATCTCTTCGGTGTCGTCGGTGATGAAGTCGTTGATGCCGCGCACCAGCGCGTGCGCCAGGCGCTCGCGGATGGGCAGCGCGCGCCACTCGTTTTTCTTGCTGTCGTCCTTGGCCGAACCCTTGGCGGTCTCGGCCACTTCCACCAGGCGCTCGCCGGCATCGGGGCGGCGGTTGAGCACCACGTCTTCCACGCGTTCGCGCAGCTCGGGTTCGAGTTCGTCGTAGACGCCCATCATGCCGGCGTTGACGATGCCCATGTCCATGCCGGCCTGGATGGCGTGGTACAGGAACACGGTGTGGATGGCCTCGCGCACCGGGTCGTTGCCACGGAAGCTGAACGACACGTTGGACACGCCGCCGCTGATCTTGGCGCCCGGCAGGTTCTGCTTGATCCAGCGCGTGGCGTTGATGAAATCGACCGCGTAGTTGTTGTGCTCTTCGATGCCGGTGGCGATGGCGAAAATGTTGGGGTCGAAGATGATGTCTTCGGGCGGGAAGCCCACCTCGTCCACCAGGATGCGGTAGGCGCGCTCGCAGATCTCGACCTTGCGCTCGTAGGTATCGGCCTGGCCTTTTTCATCGAAGGCCATCACCACCGCCGCCGCCCCATAGCGCTTGACCAGCCGCGCCTGGCGCTTGAACTCGTCCACACCTTCCTTCATGGAGATGGAGTTGACGACGCCCTTGCCCTGCACGCAGCGCAGGCCGGCCTCGATCACGTCCCACTTGGACGAGTCCACCATCACCGGCACACGCGCGATGTCGGGCTCACCGGCGATGAGGTTGAGAAAACGCACCATGGCGGCCTTGCTGTCGAGCATGGCCTCGTCCATGTTGACGTCGATGATCTGCGCGCCGTTTTCCACCTGCTGGCGCGCCACGGCCAGGGCGTCTTCGAAGCGGCCTTCGAGCACCATGCGGGCAAAGGCCCTGGAGCCGGTGACGTTGGTGCGTTCGCCCACGTTCACGAACAGGCTGCCCTCGCCAATGCGCAGCGGCTCCAGGCCGGAGAGCAGCATGGGCGGCACGGGGGTGGACGACGGGGAAGCGGTTTCGGAGGACATGGGGCTCACCAAGGCAGTTTGCGAAAAACAGACCGGTGAGCGCCGTTTGGGCCTGTTCGCGCCCACTCAAGCCTGACGCACGGTGGAGGCCTTGAAGAAAGCCCGCCGGCGCTGCAACGCTCCTTGAGAAGGCGCGATTTTAGCCCCTCGGGGTGGGGCCGCGTGCCACTGGTGCGATGTTTGCTTGCGCCCCGGCCATGGCCCCCTTGCGCAACAACGACCCCGACGCCGCCGGCACCGGCACCGGCACCGACTGGAACACCCAGGAGCTGCTGCTCATGCGCGAGGTGATGAAGATGGTGGGCCGCAGCCTGGCACCGGCCTTCGTGCTGCGCGAGATGCTGCACCTGATGAGCGAGCTGCTGGGCCTGAACCGTGGCCGCATGGTGCTGGCCGGGGAAACGCGGCCGGGCGCCGAACGCACCGCGGCGGTTCGGCACGCCTACGGCCTCACCGCCGAAGAGGTGCAACGCGGCGTGTTCCGCTGGGGTGAGGGGGTCACCGGCCGGGTGTTGGAGACCGGCGTGCCGGCGATCGTGCAGGACGTGGACGCCGAACCGCTGTTCCTGTTCCGCACCGTGCCGCGCGAGCGCCTGCCACAGCAGACCGTGGCCTTCATTGCGCTGCCGATCGAGGTCAACGGCGCGACCATCGGCGTGCTCGGTTGCCACCGCATCCGCAGCCGCCAGCGCCACCTCAACGACGACCTGGCGGTGCTGCGCATCCTGGCTACGCTGGCCGGTCAGCTGCTGCGGCTGGAGCAACTGGTGGCAGAGCAGACGCGCCAGCTCGTGGCACGCAACGCGGCGCTGGCCCGCGCGCTGGACAGCGCCAGCGCACGCTACGGCCTGATCGGGCGTTCGCCCGCGCTGCTGCAGGCACTGGCCGAGCTCGAACGTGTGTCGCAGTCGCAGGCCACGGTGCTGCTGCTGGGCGAGTCGGGCACCGGCAAGGAACTGTTCGCGCGCGCCGTGCACCTGGCCAGCGGCCGGCACGACCAGCCCTTCATCAAGGTGAACTGCTCGGCGATTCCGGACACCTTGTTCGAGTCCGAGCTGTTCGGTTATGAGAAGGGCGCCTTCACCGGCGCGAACGCCGCGCGCGCGGGCTGGTTCGAGCAGGCCGATGGCGGCACCATCTTTCTCGACGAGATCGGCGAGCTGCCGCTGGCCATGCAGTCCAAGCTGCTGCGCACGCTGCAGGAGGGCACGCTGGTGCGCCTGGGTGGCACCCGCGAGCTGAAGGTGAACGTGCGCCTGGTGGCCGCCACCAACCGCGACCTGGCCGCCGAAGTTCAGGCCGGCCGGTTCCGGCAGGACCTGTACTACCGCCTCAACGTGATACCGATCCGCCTGCCCAGCCTGCGCGAGCGCGGCGAGGACGTGCGCGCGCTCGCCCTGCACTTCGTGAACCGCGCCAACCAGACGCACCAGCGCAACGTGAACCTGGCGCCCGACGCGCTGGCGCGGCTGGAAGCGCACGACTGGCCGGGCAACATCCGCGAACTGGGCAACCTGATCGAGCGCCTGGTGCTGCTGGCCGACCACACCCTGGTGACCGCCGCCACGCTGGAGCGCTTCATGCCCGAGGGCTCGGGAACACCGCCACCGCCGCCCGCACTCGGCGAAGCGCCCGTGGTGCGCGATTACCAGAGCGCGCAATCGCACAGCGCCAACGCCTTGCGGGAGGCGCTGACGCGGCACCATGGCAACCAGTCGCGCGCGGCGCAGAGCCTGGGCCTCACGCTGCGGCAGTTCGCCTACCGGCTGCGCAAGGCCGGTTTGCGGTGACGGTCCGGGGGAAACAAGGGCCAACCCATGTATGAATGACAACATCGCGGCAACCCTTGTGCCACGCCGGCCCGACCCCAGATGCAGACAGGAGCCGGCCTTACCCCCTCGAACGCTGCACGCCCATGAAAACGATTGACGAGATGCTTCACCTGGCCTTGCTGAGTCCCGACGAGCATCGGCAGATCAGCCATTGGATCGCCCGCGCCGATTCACCCGAAGAGATTCTGCAAATGCCGCCCGTGCTGTGGCGTGCAATCGAGCGGGCCAGCGCCGTCATGGGCATCGACGAAGACCTGTTGCGACCGCCGGCACTGGATGCGGGGAGTTGGTAGCACCGTGCCGTGACAGGGATGGCGTCACGCAGGACCGCGCCGATCGAGCGCCAGGACGGAAAGGCCGGCCGCAATGAACGTGAGGCCGGCGCTGACGTTGATCGCGGCGACGGCGCGAGGACGCTTTGTCAGCCAGGCCGACAACTGCGAAGCAAAACAAGCCAGCAGCGAGAACGTCAGCGCCGTGAGCACGGCGAAGATGGCGCCATAGGCCAGCATCTGCACCGGAACCGACCCCCGAAGCGGGCTGGTGAACTGTGGAATGAAAGCCACCACAAACAGGCCGGGCTTGGGGTTGAGCACGTTGGACAGCAGGCCGGTTGAAAAGACGCGTTTGAGCGATTGCCGCTGCGCAGGCTGGAACGTGATGAGGTTGCGCGACGTGATCGCCTTGTAGCCCAGCCACAGGAGGTAGGCGGCACCCACACCCTTGACCACCCAGAACGCGACGGCCGAGGTCTGCAGCAAGAGCGCCAGGCCCAGTGTGGCCGCCACGGTGTGCACCAGGATGCCCAGGCCGGCTCCCAGCGACGACAGGGCGCCCGCCATCGGGCCCTGGCTCAAGCCACGGCTCACGGCCAGGATGTTGTCCGGCCCTGGCGACACCACGACAAGCAAAACGGCGGCAAGGTAAGCGAAGAGGATTTCGGGTGGGAACATGGCGCGCAAGCATGGGTTCGTGAAGCCGGATGCCGCAGGTGTGTTCCGGCATCGCCTGGGCAGAGTGTCACTCAGAACCGGGTTGTGGATGACAAGGGCTTGCCCGCGCTCTTGCAGCGCTCGCCCGCTCACACAGTGTTGACATTGTGTCGACGCAATGGCGCGCTCCACGGCGCTTCGCCACCAGCGCGCACGCGCCAGAAACCCCATAAACCCAAGCAAATCAACGGCCTTCGCGCGTTGATGTGCGAGCGCGCCACGTTGGCACGGCGGTTGCGAAAGAAGGTGCAGGCAATCCCGCCCGCCCTGTTCTTTCGTGAGGTTTCCATGAGCAACGACGCCATCCTGATCGCACCCGCCCAGTTGCAGGCCCTGCAGTCGTCCGAACCCGTGGTGGTCATCGACACCCGCGACGCCGAGACCTTTGCCGCCGGCCACATCCCCGGCGCCGTCAACCTGCGTGAGGTCTTCACCTATCTCGCCACCTCCACGCCCGAAGGCCTGCAGGCCCTCAAGGCCACCTTTGCCGAAGCGCTCGGCGGCGCCGGTCTCTCCGGCGCAGAGACCGCCGTGTTCTACGAAGACGCGATGAACAGCGGCTACGGCCAATCCTGCCGCGGCTACTACCTGCTGACCTGGCTGGGTTACCCCAAGATCAAGGTGCTCAACGGCGGCTTCAGCGCCTGGAAGGCGGCCGGCCTGCCGGTGTCCACCGAAGCCGCCACGCCCGTGCCCGCGACCTTCCCCACGCTCACAGGCGCCGACGTGATGCTGACCCAGGCCGACGTGCAGGCCGCGCTCGGCACCGACACCGTGCTGCTCGACGTGCGCGACGTGGACGAGTGGATCGGCGACAGCTCCTCGCCCTACGGCAAGGACTTCGCGCCGCGCAAGGGCCGCCTGCCCGGCGCGAAGTGGGTGGAGTGGTACCGCTTCATGAAGCCCTCGGCGCAAGGCCCGGTGTTCAAGACGCCCGACGAGGTGAAGGCCGAATGCGCCACCGCCGGCATTGCGCCCGACGACACGGTGTACCTCTACTGCTTCAAGGGCGCACGCGCTTCCAACACCTTTCTGGCCCTCAAGCAGGCTGGCTTCAGCGACGTGCGCATGTACTTCGGTTCGTGGAACGAATGGTCGCGCGACGACAGCCTGCCCATCGAAACCGGCCTGCCACTGGCGAAGTCAGGCAGGAAGCCCAGCCTGGCCCTCGCGGCCTGATCCCATCTTTTTCTTTCAATACCCTGGAGACCTCATGTCCGCCACCGACACCCTCGAACCCACCGCCCCCGTGACCACCGTGAAGAGCTACCTGCGCCCGATCGACGCCAGCGGCCTCGCCACCTTCGCCGCCAAGGGCAAGGCCAACCCGGCCAGCCGCGGCACCAACAAGGTCCACACCGTGATGGAGGGCCAGTACCGCTCGCTCTCCACCGTGGGCCAGCACACGCCGGTGGTGGTGGACGAGCCGCTGCACCTGTTCGGACAGGACACCGCACCGGCACCCGGCGAGATCGTGCTCTCGGGCCTGGGCGGCTGCCTGGCCGTGGGCATCACCGCGGTGGCGACCTGGAAGGGCGTGAAGCTGAGCAAGCTGGAGGTGCTCCTCGAAGGCGACATCGGCAACCCCGCCGCCTGGGGCGCCGGTGGCGCGCTGGAGAAGACGCCGCCGGAGATGGGCTTCCAGGCCATCCGCGTGAAGGTGCTGGTGGAAGGCGATGCACCGCGCGAGGTGCTCGACGAGATCGTGCAGCACGCCAACTTCTATTCACCGGTGGCCAACACCCTGCGCAACCCGATCCCGTTCGAGATCGCGCTGGCCTGAAGGCTTCGACCCGCTCGGCCCGAACGGATGTGGTTTCGTTCGGGTTGCGCGAATCCCCGTTCGCCCTGAGCCTGTCACAAGGCTCACCCACCCCGTTGGAGCTTGAATGAACCCGCACGACCTGCCCCGCGAACTGACCCATGAGGCCACGCCGGACGAACTGCTGAGCGCCGTGCGCGCCGTGGCGCAAGGTCCGCTGGCCGCGGTGGTCGAAGCCATCGACCGCGAAGGCCACTACCCGCGCGAGGTGCTGCAGTCGCTGGGCGCGCTGGGCGCCTTCAGCGCCCACCTGCAGGCGCCCGTAGGCCGGGCCGACTACGGCCTGGCGATCCACGCCATGGCCGAGGTTTCGCGCGTCTGCGGCGCCACAGGCTTCATGGTCTGGTGCCAGCTGGTCTGCGGCCTGTACATGCAGGCCAGTGGCAACCCGGCGCTGAACGGCGCGGCGCTGCAGGCCGTGGCCAGCGGCGCCGCGCTGGGCGGCACCGCCATGTCCAACCCGATGAAGAGTTATGCGCAGATCGAGAGCCTGCTGCTCAAGGCCACGCCGGTGGATGGCGGCTACCGCGTCAACGGCACGCTGCCCTGGGTCAGCAACCTCGGGCCTGGCCACAGCTGCGGCGCGCTGGCCTCGGTGGTGGACGACCACGGCGAACCGCTGGGCCGTGAGCTGATGTTCCTGCTGCGCTGCGACGCACCGGGCGTGGAGCTGCGCGAATGCCCGAGCTTCTCCGCCATGGAAGGCACCGGCACCTACGCGCTGCGCCTGAAGGACGTGTTCATCGGCGCCGACGACACCATGGCCGACCCGGCCAAACCCTTCATTGCGCGCATCCGCGCCGCCTTTGTGTTGCTCCAGTGCGGCATGGCGGTGGGCGTGACGCAGGGCGCCATCGACAGCATGTGGGCGGTGGAGGCGCAGCTCGGCCACGTGAACCAGTTCCTGGAAGACCGGCCCGATGCCCTGCAGGCCGAACTGGACGCTCTCAGCGCGCGGGTGATGGCGCTGGCCGCAACGCCGTTCAACGACTCGGTGGAGTTCTTCATCGACGTGCTCGACGCGCGCGCCCACGGCGCCGAGCTCAGCCTGCGCGCCGCGCAGTCGGCCTTGCTGCACCAGGGCGCGCGCGGTTACCTGCTGAGCTCGGAGGTGCAACGCCGCGTGCGCGAGTCGCACTTCGTGGCCATCGTCACGCCGGCCATCAAGCACCTGCGCAAGGAAATCGCGCGCCTGTCCGCCGAGGTGATGCCGTCATGAACAACGCGCAACGCATCTCCCGCTCCAGCTCCACCACGGCCACCGCCGTCGCGGCCGCGGTGCATCAGGCGCTGGACGCCAGCGACCCGCCGTTCCAGTCCTACATCTGCGACGCCTGCGGCTACATCTACCACGAGGTTGACGGCGACCCCGATGGCGGTCTGCCACCCGGCACGCGCTACGCCGACATTCCCGAGGACTGGTCGTGCGCGCTCTGCGGTGTGAGCAAGGCCGACTTCTCGCCCTACACCCCGCCCTCGCTGGAGACGCTGCGCGCGGCCATCGCAGGCCACGGCGCGCCGACTGTGGCCACACGCGGCGGCAACGCCGGTGTGCTGATCGTTGGCGCCGGCCGCGCCGGCTGGCAGATGGCCGAGGCGCTGCGCGCGCTCGACGCCTCGTTGCCCATCACCCTGGTGAGCAACTGCGCCGGCGACCTGTACGACAAACCCCTGTTGTCCATCGCCATGGCGCGTGGCCTGGCACCCGAGGCCCTGGCTCGCGAGAGCGGTGCCGCGGCGGCGGCGCGTCTGGGCGTGCGCCTGCTCGCCCACACGCAGGCGGTGCGCATCTGCGCCGACACCCGCACCTTGCGCACCACGCGCGGCGTGTTGCGCTACGACCGGCTGGTGCTGGCGCACGGCGCCCAGGCGAACCTGCCAGCGGCCCTGCCGGCCGCGCTGTGCTGGCGCATCAACCACCTGGCGGCCTACCAGCGCCTGCGCGCGGCACTGGGCCGCATGGAACACGAGGGGCCGAAAGACGTGCTGATCGTCGGCGCCGGCCTGATCGGCAGCGAAATCGCCAACGACCTTGCGCTCGGGGGCCACCGCGTCACCCTGCTCGACCCGCAGGCCGCGCCGCTGGCGCGCTGGCCGGCCGAACAGGCGGGCGGGGCTCTGCTCGACGCCTGGCGGGACCTGGCGATCCGTTTCGTCGGCGGTGTGCAGGTCGTGCAGCTCGAACAGCTCCACGGCCGCTACCGCCTCACCACCGACGACGGCCAGCGCTTCGTCGCCGACCAGGTGATTGCCGCCACCGGGCTGGAGACGCCGTCGCGGCTGGCGCAGAGCGCCGGACTGCATTGGTACAACGGCATCGCGGTGGACGCGGCCACACTGCGCACCAGCGATGCGCGCATCCACGCCATGGGCGACTGCATTGCCATCAACGGACAACCCAGCCGCTTCATCGAACCGATTGCACGCCAGGCCCGCGCCATTGCCGCCGACATCTGCGGTGCCACACCAGCGCCCTATGAGGCGCGTGCGGCGGTGGTGCGGGTCAAGACAACGTCGCGTCCGCTGACGCTGCACTGATGGACGTCGCGGCGTCGGCGCGGATCGGCACCACGCGGCGTGCGCGCGGGTTGTCCGCGCGTGCGCGCAGTTGCCCGCAGCCCCCCTCCACGTCCTGCCCGGCCGACTGGCGCAGCTTGGTCAGGATGCCGCGCTGGTGCAGGCGGCGCGCGATGGCCGCGGCCTGCTCCCAGCTCGGGCGCTGGTAGGGCAGCTCGTCCACCGTGTTGTACGGAATCATGTTGAGGATGGCGTACTTGCCGTGCAGCAGGCGCACGATGCCTTCGATTTCATCGTCGCCATCGTTGATGCCCTGCAGCAGCGTCCACTGGTACTGGATCGGGTAGGCGCTGGCGCGCGCATAACGTTCACCGGCCTCCACGATTTCTTCCGGCGTGAGGCGCGGCGCGCGCGGCAGCAGTTGCTCGCGCAGCGCGGCCTTGCTGGTGTGCAGCGAGAGCGCCAGCGCCGGCTTCACGCGGCCACGCGGCAGCGCCTCGAACACGCGCGGATCACCCACCGTGGAGAACACCAGGTTCTTGTGACCGATGTTGCCGATGGTGCCGAGCAGGTCGATGGCTTCGAGCACGTTGTCCAGGTTGTGCGCCGGCTCGCCCATGCCCATGAACACCACCTTCTTCACCGGCCGGCGCGAGCGCGCCAGCGCGACCTGCGCCACGATCTCGGCACTGCCGACCTGGCGCACCAGGCCACCCTGCCCGGTCATGCAGAACACACACCCCACCGCGCAACCGACCTGGGTGGACACGCACAGGCCGTCGCGCGGCAGCAGCACGCTCTCCACCGTCTGCCCATCGGCCAGCGCCAGCAGCAGCCGCGCCGAGCCGTCTTCGCCCGGGTGCTCGGACACCAGCGTGGCGATGCCGGCCAACTCTTCGCTCAGCGCCGGCAAGGCCGCCACCAACGTGGCCGGCAGAAAACTCGTCAGCTCGCGCCGCCCACCGTCCTGTGGCAGGGCCTGCGCCCACAGGCGCAGCACGCGCTGGGTGTGGCGCGGGTTGGCGCCCAGGGTCTGCAGGCGTTGGCGGAGGTCTTGGATTCGCATGGAGCGGCAAGCTTAGCGCCAGTCAGGGGGCTGCGAATTCGCCTCCGCACACTCGCCCACGGCATGGGGGAAAGCGTTTGCATGCCAGCAGCCCTCACCCCAACCCTCTCCCGGAGGGAGAGGGAGCAAGGCACGTGGCGCCTGCTGTTGGCGGGAGCATCGGCCCGTGGTGGCGGGAAAGGGGAAAGGGTTTGCATGCCTGCGGCCCTCACCCCAACCCTCTCCCGGAGGGAGAGGGGGAAAGGCACGTGGCGCCTGCTGCTGGCGGGAGCATCGCCCGTGGTGGCGGGAGAGGGAAAGGGTTTGCGTGGCAGCGGCCCTCACCCCTGCCCTCCCCCAGAGGGAGAAGGAGAGGGAGAGGAGGCAAGACCAGCAACGCGTGAAGTGCCTTCATCCAGGGGCATCAAGGGACGGCTCCGCCGGCCCAAGATGCCGTCCCCCCTCGAAGCGCCGCAGGCGCGCCACGGAGGGGGGAAGCCGCGAAGCGGCGCAGGGGGGAGCTCACCGTTCAAACAGCGCAGCCAGCCCCGGCCCGGCCTCGTCGATGAAATGCCGCAGCTTGGCCGGCACGAAGCGCTGGCCCGGGTAGACGAGATGGATCGGATCGGTGCGCGCGTGCCAGCCGGGCAGCAGCGGCACCAGCGCGCCGTGGTCCACCTCGCGCCGGCACACGTAGTCGGGCAGCAGGGCCACGCCCTGGGCGTCGAGCGCCAGGCGGCGGATCAGCCGCATGTCGTTGGCGGCGAAGGCGCTGCGCAGCGGCACGCTCACCCGGCTCTTGCCGCGCATGAGCGTCCAGCTGTCGCGCCCGAGCGGGCTGAAGCACAGGGCGGCGTGCTGCGCGAGGTCTTTGGGCTGGCGCAGCGGGGGCGCGGTTTTCAGGTAGTCGGGGTGGGCAAACGGGGCCCACCGCGCCAGGCCGATCTGGCGCGCGATCAGGCTGGAATCGGCCAGCTCGCCGGCGCGCAGCGCCACGTCCAGCCCCTGCGCCACCAGGTCCAGGCGCGCATCGGAAAACACCAGCTCGACCGCCACGCCGGGGTGGCGCGCGCGGTAGGCGCTGAGCACTTCGAGCAAGGGCTCGTCGCCCATGTCGATCGGCAGGGTGATGCGCAACAGGCCCTGGGCCTCGTGTTTGTCGGCATCGAGCTGCGCCTCGGCCTGCAGGATGTGGTCCAGCCCGAGCGAGGCCTGCTGCAGGTAGGCCTGCCCGGCTTCGGTCAGGTGCAGGCGGCGTGTGGTGCGCTGCAGCAGGGTCACGCCCAGGCGCTGCTCCAGCCGCGAGACGCGCACGCTCAGCGTTGAAGTGGGCATGCCCATGAGGCGCGCCGCGGCGCTGAAACCACCGGCCTGCGCCACGCGCACGAACACCAGGGTGTCGTTGAGATCGGGGGCTTGATTATTCATTTGGTTGAAAAATGATTTGCGATCTTACCGACTTATCAGGGGAACACCCAGCCGGTAAAGTCGTCTCTCAACCAGGAGTACACCCCATGAAAACCGTTTCTTTCATCCAACGCAGCGCAGGCGGCCACTGGGTCGGCGACGGCTTTCCGGTGCGCAGCGTTTTCTCGTACAACGGCGCGCCGGAGCGCTTCTCGCCCTTCCTGCTGCTGGACTACGGTGGCCCGGTGCAGTTCGAACCCACCACGAAACGCCGTGGCGTGGGCCAGCACCCGCACCGCGGTTTCGAGACCGTGACCATCGTCTACGACGGCGAGGTCTCGCACAGCGATTCGAGCGGCGGCGGCGGCACCATCGGCCCCGGTGAGGTGCAGTGGATGACGGCGGCGTCGGGCATCGTGCACGAGGAGTACCACGGCGAGCGTTTCGCAAAAGAAGGCGGCGCGTTCGAGATGGTGCAGCTGTGGGTGAACCTGCCTGCGCGCGACAAGATGGCCGCGCCCGGTTACCAGGGCATCACGCGCGATCAGATCGCGCAGGTGGATTTGCCCGACGGCGCCGGCACGGCACGCGTCATCGCGGGCGAGTTGCTGGGCGTGAAAGGCCCGGCCCGCACCTTCACGCCGATGCAGGTGTGGGACCTGCGCCTGAAGGCCGGCCACACGGTGACGCTGCCCGCCGCTGAGGGGCACACCACCGCGCCCTTCGTGCTGCGTGGACGCCTGCGCCTGGCCGACGGCCAGGAGGTGACGGCGGCGCAGATGGCGGTGCATTCGCGCGCCGGACAGGACGTGACGTTCGAGGTGCTGGAAGACGCCACCGTGCTGTGGCTGGCGGGTGAGCCGATCGACGAGCCGGTGGTGGGGTATGGTCCGTTCGTGATGAACAGCGAGGCCGAGATCCACCAGGCCTTCGCCGACTTCCAGAGCGGCAAGATGGGCCGCGTGAGAGCAACGGCGTGACCCTGTGCCCCTCTCCCCGAGAGGGGCACACCCTGCGGGCCGGCAAGGCCGGTTCCGCGGGTGCCCTGGACGGGCGATGATTTTTTCGAAACAACAAGGAGATAACCACGATGCTTGAAATGGTGATCAATGCCCGCGAGGCGGACCTCGGCCACGGCCTGAAGGTCAAACGTGTGCTGCCCTATGCGAAACGCCGCATGGTCGGCCCCTGGATCTTTGTCGACCACGCCGGGCCGGTGACGCTGCCCGCGGAGAACACGCGCGCCGCGGACGTGCGGCCGCACCCACACATCGGCCTGTCCACCGTGAGCTACCTGCTCAGCGGCCAGGTGGAGCACCGCGACAGCCTGGGCGTGCACCAGTTCATCAACCCCGGTGACGTGAACTGGATGACCGCGGGTCGCGGCATCACCCATTCCGAGCGCTTCACGCACCCGGACTCGTTCGCTGGCGGTGGCCTGGAGCTGATGCAGCTGTGGGTGGCCTTGCCCGAGGCGGACGAAGAGACCGACCCGGCCTTCACCCACTACCCCGCGGCCGACCTGCCGCTGCGCGACGAAGGCGGCGTGTGGATGCGCCTGATCGCCGGCGAGGCCTATGGTTTGAAGAGCCCGGTGAAGACGCATTCGCCGCTGTTCTACCTGCACACCGAATGGCAGGCCGGGGCCAGCAAGGCGCTGCCGGGTGGCCACCGCGAGCAGGCGGTGTACGTGGCGCGCGGCGAGATCGAATACGACGGCCAGACCTACACGCCCGGCCAGCTGCTGGTGTTCGGCGACGACGCCGATGCGGTGATCACCGCGCGCAGCGCGAGCACGCTGATGATCTTCGGCGGCGAGCCGCTGGGCGAACGCCACGTGTACTGGAACTTCGTGTCCTCGCGCAAGGAGCGCATCGAACAGGCCAAGGCCGACTGGGCCGCCGGCCGCATGGCGCTGCCGCCGGACGACAACCAGGAATGGATTCCGCTGCCGGCTTGAGCCGGCTCACGCGGCCGCAGCCGCCGCAGGGCTTGCTGCGGCCCTGCGCGCTCAGATGACCGTGTTGGCCTCGGCTTCCAGCGCCTTGCGACGGGCCATGGCCAGGTTGGCGCGGCTGCGGTCGAGCACGTAGTAGAGGAACAGGCCTTCGTGTTTCTCCACCGGACGGATGATGTGGTACTGGTTGTCGAGCGAGATCAGGATGTCCTCGATCTTGCCGCCGATGTTGAGTGACTTCATGGTCTTGAGCTTGGCGCGCACCACCTCGGTGTTGCCAGCGGCGGCGATGTCCATGTCGACGCCGCTGCCGACCGACTCCAGCAGCATGCCGCTGGTGTAGTCCACCAGGGCGGCGCACATCGCGCCTTCTGTTTTCATCAGTTCGTTCAGCAGTTCTTTGGGTGAATTGGACATGGTGTCCTCCGGGAATGTGCGCCGGTTGGCGCGGGTTGAAAACGGTTCAGGCGGGTGCGGCGGCGGCATCGCCCAGCTGCGCCACCGCATGGCGGCAGGCCCACAGCAGCTGGCCCAGCACCGCCTCGGTGCTGGCGATCACGGCCAGCACCAGGTCACCACCGGGCAGCGGCACTTGCAGGGCCACGATCAGGCCCTGGTCCGACTCAAGAATCAGCCGCCGCGGTGAGCCGTGCCCGGTCTCGCGCGTGAGTGCGCTGGCCAGGCCGGCGAGCGAGCTCGACATGGCGGCCACCCGGTCGGCCTCCTGGCTCACGCGCAGGGTGGAGGCCACGGTCAGGCCGTCGGCGCTGGCCAGGGTGGCGTTGAGCACGCCGGGCGTCTCGCGCTGCAGGCGCGCGAGCAGGTCGGCGAACTTGGCGATGGTGATTAGGGACAAGGGATTCGTCATGCGGTGGGCGTGCGTTCGGACGCAGCGGCTTGGGGTTCGTGAACGTGTTCAACCTCGGCCATGCTCACGAGCACGGAGAGCAGCAGGCGCACGTCCGCAGCGCGGCGCACGTCGACATCGATCACGGGCACCGCAAAGCCGGCCTCGGCCAGGCGTTTGCAATAGGTGTCGAGGTCGGGTTGGGGATGGCTGTCGAGCCGGCCCACGCCCACCACCATGCGGCGCGGGCCGACGTGGGGCGCGAAGGCCTGCAGGTAATGCGCGACCGCCGCCACCGGATCGGGCTGGCTGTTGTCCACCAGCACGATGACGCCGAAAGCACCTGCGCCCAGGATCGGCCACATGAACGAAAAGCGCTCCTGGCCCGGCGTGCCGAACAGCTTGAGCGTGACGCCGTCGTCCAGCCGGCATTCGCCGTGGTCGAGGCCGACGGTGGTCGAGACCTTGTCGCCCATGGCCTCGCCGCTGATGGGCACTTCGGTGGACAGGGTGCCGCCGTCGCTGATGGCGCGGATGGCTGTGGTCTTGCCCGCACCCATGGGGCCCGAGAAAACCACCTTGAGGCCGGCGGGCGGGATCTGGGCGAGGTTCACCATAGCTTCAAGCGTTCGCGCAATTGCCCCAGCCAGCCGGGTGCGGCGGACGGGGCGGGAGGGGTGGGCGCCGTTGGCGCAGGCTCTGCGGCCAGCACCGCACCGTGTTCGGCCACACCGACCAGCTGGCCACTCAACAGGAACCACTGCACCGCCTGCAGCGGCAGGCCGCTGAGCCCGCCGAGCTCGGCCAGGCTGTGCGGCCGCGCGGTCAACAAGGCGGCCAGGCGCGGGTGGCCGGGCGCCATCAGGGCCACGGCCTCGGGCCAGCGGCGCAGGTGCCAGCGCGCGGCGGCCAAGGGTGGCGGCGCAGCGTTCAGGTCCACCAGCCGTTGCGAGAGGCGCCAGACGAAATCGCGCAGGGCGTGGCTGGGTGCGCTGTGCAGTTGCTCCTCGTCCACACGGCCGGCCGGGCGCAGCGTGCCAGGGTGGCACTCGCCGGCCAGCAGCATCTCGATCGGCGCGGCGGTCTGCATGCGGTGGCGCGGCGCGTCGATCAGCAGCAGGTGGCCGGAGTGCAGCGGGATGATGCAGCGCGGCGGCGCTTCGGGCCCGACGGCCTGGCGCAGGCTCTGAAACAGCGCCGCGAGCCCGGCGCTCTGGTCGGCCAGCGCGGGTGGGTGGATGCGGGCCAGCGCCTTGTGCAGCGCGCCCATCACGTTGCTCATGCGCAGCGGTGCCGGCACGGTGATGGTGCCGGGGTCGGTGGCGCAGGTGGCCGGGCCCTCGGTCACCTGCACACGCACACCGGGGTGGCTGGTGTCGCAACCGGCGGGCACGAAGACGATGTTGCAGGCCGCCAGCTGTTCACCGAAACGCAGGCGCAGGCTCATGCTGCCGTCGAGCAGGCGCACCAGCACGCGCAGCACCGCGGCGTCCTTGTCCTGCAGCGCAAGCGCGCCGATCACCAGCTCGCGTTCCACGGCGCACGCGTCCACGGTCGGGGGTCGGGTGCGCGTCGCTGTCGGGACAGAATCGTCTGCATGCCGGGGCTCCTCCTTGCTGCGTATCTCTGTGCTCATCCACCACCTTCAGCGCCGGGCCGCACCAAAGCAGCGGCGCCATCGCGCTGACGCGATGGGGGCATACATCAGGTTTGGTCGGCGTTTGCTCTCAAAACTTGAGCAACGAACAGCCACCAGCCCTGGATACAGGGATGAGCGGTGCCGCAAGACCGATCGGCGGCAGCCGCGGCCTCAGAGCTGCCGCAGCAGGCGCCCGACGCTGGCCAGCGCGGCGTCTCGCGTGGCGGCGTCGGTGGCGCTGTCGTCCAGGTAGGCAGTGACGATCAACGGGGCCCGCTGCGGCGGCCAGGCGATGCCGATGTCGTTGGCCGCGTCGCCGGCCGTGCCGGTTTTTTCGCCCACCCGCCAGTCAGCCGGCACACCGGCACGCAGGCGCTTGCCGCCGGTGGTATTGGCCAGCAGCCATTGCCCCAGCCGCTCACGCGAGGCCGGCCGCAAGGCCTCGCCCAGCAACAGCGTGCGCAGGGTGTGGGCCATGGCGCGTGGCGTGGTGGTGTCCAGCGGCGCACCATCGGCCGGGCGGCGGTTCAGCCCGGGCTCGTTGCGGTCCAGCCGCGTGACCGTGTCACCCAGTTGGCGCGCGTAGGCGGTGAGCGCGGCCGGGCCGCCGTAGCTGGCGAGGATGAGGTTGGCGGCGGTGTTGTCGCTGGTGGTGATGGTGGCCTCGCACAGCTGCGCCAGGCTCAGGCCCTCGCCACCCACGTGGCGCTCGGTCACGGGCGACCACGGCACCAGGTCTTGCGCGCGGTAGCGGATGCGCCGCTCCAGCGACTCCTCGCCTCGGTCGGCGCGGTGCAGCACCAGCGCGCTGGCCAGCAGCTTGAACGAACTCAGCATGAGGAAACGTTCGTCGGCGCGCCAGCCCTGTTCGCGCCCGGTGGCGGTGTCGATGATGTGCACGCCCAGGCGGCCCCGCGCCCGTGCTTCGATCTCGCGCAGGCCTGCCTGCAGCGTGCCCGTGTCGGCCCAAAGATTTCCCGTGGTCAAGCCGACCAGGGTGGCGGTGGATGCCCTGCAAAAGAATCGCCGATCAATCATGAAGTTCTCCTTGAAAAGCGCCGTATCGTAGGCAGGCTGGTGGACCACTTCAAATGGAAATAATCGAGGTCACACCCAAGAAAAACCGAGGACGACCCCCATGGACCTACCACTCAATGCCCTGCGTGCCTTCGAGGTGTCGGCACGTCACCTGAGCTTCACGCGCGCCGCGCAGGAGCTGAACCTGACGCAGACCGCGGTGAGCCAGCACGTGAAGAATCTGGAGCAGCGCCTGGGCAAGCCGCTGTTCCGCCGCGTGCCGCGCGGCCTGACCCTGACCGACGAGGGCATGGCCTTGTTGCCGACCCTGGTGGACGCGTTCTCACGTGTCTCGGCAACGCTCGAATCCTTCAAGGGTGCGCACAGGCGCGAGGTGCTGTCGGTCGGTGCCGTGGGCACCTTCGCGGTCGGCTGGCTGCTGCCGCGCTTGCGCGACTTCCAGGCGCGCCACCCGTTCGTGGAGCTGCGGCTGTTCACGCACAACAACCGCATCGACCTCGCGGCCGAGGGGCTGGACTGCGCGATCCGCTTCGGCGACGGCCAATGGCCTGGCCTGCAGACGCGGCACCTGCTGGACGCGCCACTGGCACCGGTCTGCGCCCCCGCGCTGGCGCACCGCATCCGCACGACCGACGACCTCCGGCGTGAGACGCTGCTGCGTTCGTACCGGACCGACGAGTGGACGCAGTGGTTCGAGGCCGCGGGCGGGCACTGCCCGCTGCTCACCGGGCCGACATTCGACGCCTCGCTGGTGCTGGCCGACGCGGCCGCGCAAGGCGCGGGCGTGGCGCTGTTGCCGGTGGCCCTGTTCGACCGCGACCTGCAGAGCGGGCGGCTGGTGCGCCTGTTCGACGTGCAGGTGGACGTGGGCAGCTACTGGCTCACGCGCCTGAAGACGCGGCGCAAGACCACGGCGATGAAGGCGTTCCAGGACTGGATCGAGGCGCCGCACCCGGCATCGAGACCCGGTTGAGGCACCGGCGCGCCACACCGCTGGTGGCGGGCTGAATCCGCCTAGAGCCCGAGCGCGCTCAGGCCCGGATGGTCGTCGGGGCGGCGGCCCAGAGGCCAGTGGAACAGCCGTTCGCTCTCGTGGATCGGGCGGTCGATGATGCTGGCGTGGCGCTGCTCCATGTAGCCATCGGCATTGAACTGCCAGTTCTCGTTGCCGTGCGAGCGGAACCAGTGGCCCGAATCGTCGCGCCATTCGTAGACGAAACGCACGGCGATGCGGTGGGCGTCGAAAGCCCACAGCTCCTTGATCAGCCGGTAGTCCAGCTCCCTGGCCCATTTGCGCACGAGAAAGGCGTGCACCGCGTCGCGGCCCACCGGGAACTCGGCGCGGTTGCGCCAGCGCGTGTCCTCGGTATAGACCTTGACCACACGGTCCGGGTCGCGCGAGTTCCACGCGTCTTCGGCCAAACGCACCTTCTCGATGGCCGACTCGCGCGTGAACGGCGGCAGGGGTGGACGTGATTCCATGAAAGTCCTCGTCTGAAGAAGCGGACCGTGCGCCACGCGCCCATCCAGGGGCGACGAGGGTCCGGCTTCGCCGGCCCAAGCCGCCGCCCCCCTTTCAGGGGGGACGCGCGCAGCGCGGCGGGGGGTCAATATTGCTTGTACGGCAGGAACTTGCCCGACATGACGATCTGCACGCGGTCACCGTTCGGATCGGCCTGGCGCTGCATGTCCATCTTGAAGTCGATCGCGCTCATGATGCCGTCGCCGAACTCTTCGTGGATCAATTCCTTGAAGGTGGTGCCGTACACGCTGACGAGTTCGTAGAAGCGGTAGATCAGCGGATCGGTGGGCACCGAGGTGGGCAGCGAACCCTTGTAGGGCACGACCTGCAGCCACCTCTGTTCATCGACACTGAGGCCGAAGATCTTGCCCAGCGCCTTGGCCTGTGCAGGCGTGGCCGTCATCTGGCCCAGGCAGAGCGCCGTGGTCCATTCCTTGGACTGCCCGACCTTCTTGGCGACGTCCTCCCATTTCAGGCCTTTGCTGACCTTGGTGTTGATGATCTTTTCAGTGACTTCGAGTCGGCTCATGGTGATTGCCTCTTGGTTGACGAAACGGTTGAGTGAAAGGTTTGATCCAGGGGCACCACGGGTCCGGCTCCACCGGCCACAGGTGCTGCCCTCTTGAGGGGGTCGCGCGAAGCGCGGCAGAGGTGGTCAATGGGCTCGCGCCCGCGAGACCAGAAAGTCCACGATGTGGTTGCGCAAGTCGTAGTAGCCATCCAGGTGATGCAGCTGCGCGCGTGTGCGGCTGCGAGGCAGCGGGTTGACCACCACCTCGGCCATGCCGCCGGGCACGTAGCCGCTCGGGCCCTCGTTGCCGTTGCTCATGAGCAGGATGCGGTCGGCCAGCAGGATGGCCTCGTCCACGTCGTGCGTGATCATGAAAACGGTCTGCTGCGTCTCGCGCACGATGGCCATCAGCTCGTCCTGGATGGTGCCGCGCGTGAGCGCGTCCAGCGCGCCGAAAGGCTCGTCGAGCAGCAGCATCTTGGGCTGGATGGAGAAGGCGCGCGCAATGCCCACGCGCTGCTTCATGCCGCCGGAGAGCTGGCTCGGCTTCTTGTCGATGGCGTGCGACAGGCCCACCAGCGCCACGAACTTCTCCACGTGCGCATTGAGTTCGGCGCGCGGCTTGTCGGGCCAGCGCGACTTGACCGCGAAAGCGATGTTCTGCCGCACCGTGAGCCAGGGCATGAGCGCGTGGCTCTGGAACACCACGCCGCGCTCCAGACTGGGGCCGGCAATCTCGCGCCCGTCCATGAAGCAGTGGCCCGCGCTGGCCGTGTCGAGCCCGGCCAGCACGTTGAGGATGGTGGTCTTGCCGCAGCCGCTGTGGCCGATGATGCAGACGAACTCGCCCTTGTCGATCTGGAAGGACACGTCGGCAAACACCGGCTTGTCGGCCTGGTAGGCCTTGGCGAGTTGCTGCACCTGCAGGAAACCGGTGGTCATCTTGGGGACTTTCGTTGAAGCGGCGGGCAATGCGCCGGACAAGGAGGCGGTGCGCTCGCTGGATTCACTCCACATAGGTCACCGCCTTCTGCAGTTGGGCGAACATCAGGTCGAGCAACATGCCGACGACGCCGATCAGCAGCACGGCGAAGATCACGTTGGTGAGCGACAGGTTGTTCCACTCGTTCCAGACGAAATAACCGACACCGGTGCCACCCACCAGCATCTCGGCGGCCACGATCACCAGCCAGGCGATGCCCATGCTGATGCGCATGCCGGTGAGGATGGTGGGCGCGGCCGCCGGCAGGATCACCTGGAAGGCCTTGCGCAGCGGGTTCACCTCCAGCGTGCTGGCGACGTTGAGCCACTCGCGCTTGACCGACGCGACACCGAAGGCCGTGTTGATCAGCATCGGCCATACCGAGCAAATGAAGATCACGAAGATGCCGCTCACGTTCGAGTCCTTGAGCGTGTACAGCGCCAGCGGCATCCAGGCCAGCGGACTGATGGGCTTCAAGACCTGCACGAAGGGATCAAACGCCTTGCGCATCAGCGGCGACATGCCGATGAGGAAACCAAGCGGGATCGCCACCGCCATGGCCAGCGCAAAACCCAGGCCGACGCGGGCCAGCGAGTGCGCGAGCTGGATGCCGATGCCCTTGTCGTTCGGGCCCTTGTCGTAGAACGGGTCGGACAGCTGGGCCCAGCTCGCCTTGGCGACTTCGAGCGGCGGCGGGAAACCGGTGCTCTTGGCCGCACCGGGGTCCTTGCCCATCATCCTGGCGTACTCGATTTCTTCCGCCGTCATGCCGGCCGAAGAGCCGCCGATGCTGGGGCCGGTGGTGGAGAGCTGCCACACCCCCACGAACACGGCGAACAGCAGCAGCGACACCAGGGCGGAGCGCAGATTGAGGTTGAGCTTGTTCATGCTCCAGCGGCCTTCTGGATCGCGAAGCTCTTCAGGTACTCGGCAGGTTTGGCCGGGTCGAACACCTTGCCCATGACGGTGTGCTTCACATAACCCGGGCCGGCGGTGAAGGGCTGGCCGAGCTCCTTCATGTGCTTGCGCGCGTCGGTGATGAGGAACACTTTTTCGGCGATCTGCTGGTAGTTCACATCGCCCTTGATGTAGCCCCAGCGCTGCATCTG
Organism: Hydrogenophaga palleronii NBRC 102513; assembly: GCF_001571225.1. Lineage (GTDB taxonomy): Bacteria > Pseudomonadota > Gammaproteobacteria > Burkholderiales > Burkholderiaceae_C > Hydrogenophaga > Hydrogenophaga palleronii. The sequence continues at coordinate 49,606 of NZ_BCTJ01000022.1, read as the reverse complement.
CGTGAGCATCCACACCGCCATGCTCTGCCAAGGCATCGGGTCGAAATCGGCGCGGTCGGGCACGGTCTGGATCTTGCCCAGGCCGTCGGCGAAGCGGCCGGTGAGCACCTGCGTGAGCACAGCCTCGGGCTGGTTGAGGTACTGGCTGGGCGCGATCACCTTCGCGATGAGTTCGCGGTTCTTCGGGTCGCGCGCCATCGCGGCCGAGGTGAGCACCGCGCGGTACAGCGCCGCGAAGGTGTTGGGGTTCTTCTGGATGAACTCGGCGCTGGTGCCAAAGGCGCAGCAGGGGTGGCCGTTCCAGAGGTCCTTGGTGAGCACGTGGATGAAGCCGACCTCGTCGAAAACCGCGCGCTGGTTGAACGGGTCGGGGCCGAGGAAGCCGTCGATGTTGCCGGCGCGCAGGTTGGCCACCATCTCGGCCGGCGGGATCACGCGCAGCTGCACGTCGGTGTCCGGGTTCAGGCCGGCTTCGGCCAGGTAGTAGCGCAACAGGAAGTTGTGCATCGAGTACTCGAAGGGAATGCCGAACTTGAAGCCCTTCCAGTTCTTCGGGTCGCGGTTACCCTTGTGCTTGAGCGCCAGCGTGATGGCCTGGCCATTGATGTTCTGGATGGTCGCCACGTTCATCGGCGTGGGGTTGCTGCCCAGGCCCATGGAGATCGCCAGCGGCATGGGCGAGAGGAAGTGCGAGGCGTCGTACTCCTTGTTGATCATCTTGTCGCGCACCAGAGCCCAGCCCGCCGTCTTGGTCACCTCGACGTCGAGCCCCTGCTTGCTGTAGAAGCCCAGCGGGTGCGCCATGATCAGCGGCGTGGCGCAGGTGATCGGGATGAAGCCGATCTTGAGCTTGGTCTTCTCCAGCGTGCCGGGCTTGCCGACCTCTTGCGCCATGGCCTGCATGGTGCCCACCGGCAGCACGCTGGCGATGGCCGCCATGGCCGTGCCCTTGCCGACCGCGCGCAGGAAGCGGCGGCGCACCTCGTCGTGCGGGAACAGCGCCTTGACCAGCGTGGCTTCGATGAACTGATTGCTGTAAGCCTCGAACTCGGCGGTCTCGCTGCGCCGGCGCAACTCAATGGCGGCGCTGTCGGCCGCCACCTCGGCGTGGTGGTCGGCCACGGTGTGGTCGCGCCCGCAGCTGCACTTCATCATGAGCGGACGGTCGGCGTTGTAGGGATCGAAGAATTCGGACATGGCGCACCTCGTGTGTTGAAGACGGGGTGGGCTTTGCAAGCACCGGGCCAGAAACGCCGCCGCAGGCGCCATGGATCGCCTGCGTGCGCAAGTCGTGCCGCGCCGACCGACGCGGTGTAGGGCCAGCCCTACACGGAACGGCGTTTCAGCCGGTTTTGGGGGCGCGCGCGTGGCGCTCGGCGTAGAGCGCGAGTTCCACGTCGTTCTTCACGCCGGTCTTTTCCAGCACGCGTGCACGGTAGGTGCTCACGGTGTTGGGCGCCAGGCCGAGTTGCGCACCAATTTCGCTCACGGTGCGCCCCTGTGTGAGCAGGCGGTAGACCTGGTACTCGCGGTGCGACAGCGCCTCGGGGCCACTCTGTGCGCCAGCGCTGCCCACGGCGGCGGCCAGCGCCTCGGCCGTGGCCTGGCTCACGAACACCGCACCGCCGGCGGCCTTGCGCACCGCGGCCAGCATGTCGTCGGGGTCGGCACTCTTGTTGAGGTAACCGCAGGCGCCCAGGCGGATGCAGCGCACCGCGTACTGTTTCTCTGGATAGGTGCTGAGCATGAGCACCGGCAGGCGCGGGTATTCGCGCTTGATGGCCAGCAGCACGTCCAGCCCATCCAGCCCCGGCATGGCGATGTCGAGCAGCACCAGGTCCAGCCCCTGGCTGCCGCCCAGCGCCGCCACCTCGGCCAACACCTCGGGCCCGGTCTGCGCTTCGGCCACCACCTGGACGTCGGGCGCGTCGGCCAGGATCTGCTTGAGCCCCTCGCGCACGATGCGGTGATCGTCGCCGATCAACACGCGGATGGTTTCGGCCAGCACATCAAAGGTCGTGTTCATGGTTGTTGCCGTCAAGGGGCTCCGCTGAATCGGATTCGCCGGGTCTCTGGTGCCGCCCCTTGGGGGGTGACGCCGCAGGCGGCACGGGGGGGAGCGTCAAAGTGAATCGCGTGCCTTCGCCCGGTGCGCTGTCGATCTGGATGTCGCCGCCGAAATGGCGCGCCCGCTCGCGCATGCCCATCACGCCGTAGGCGTTCGCGGCTTCGAACGCATGCGGCGGCGCACCCACGCCATTGTCTTGCACACACAGGCTCAGCGCAGTACCGCGCACGACGATGTGCACACCCAGCCGGTCGGCGTGCGCATGGCGGCCGACGTTGCTGAGCATCTCCTGGAAGATGCGGAACACCGCCATGGCCAGCGGCTCGGGCGGCTCGGGTGCGTCGGCCACGGCCATGTGCCAGTCCAGCGCCATCTCGGCGGATTGCACGAACTCCTGCGCCTGCCACTCCAGCGCCGCCCACAGGCCCTGGTGGTCGAGGATGCTGGGCCGCAGGTCGGTGATGATGCGGCCGACGTTGTCCACCGCGGTCTCGATCAGGCGGCTCATGTTCTGGCATTTGCAGCGCATGCGCTCGCGCATGTCGTGCGCCGCCTCGGCGCTGCGCTGCTCCTGCTCGGACAAGCGCTTGTCCATCCAGTTCACGTCCATCTTGAGCGCCACCAGCAGGCTGCCGAGCTCGTCGTGCACCTCGCGCGCGATGCGGGTTCGCTCGTCCTCGCGCACGGTTTCCGAACGCGCCGCCAGTTCGCGCACCTGTTTCAGGGCAGTGGCCAGTGCGAGCGTGCGCTCACCCACGCGCTCTTCGAGCTGGTCCTTGGCGCGCTGCAGGGCATCGGCCGCGCGCTTGCGTTCGGTGATGTCGACGAAGGTGACCACCGCGCCGCGCACCGCGCCGCCGTCCACGATGGGGTGGCTGGAGTACTCGACCGGGAAGCACGAGCCGTCGCGACGCCAGAACACCTCGCTGTCGATGCGGCAGGGCAGGCCCTGGCGGAAGGCGTTGAAGATCGCGCAGTCCTCCACCGGGTAGTGCGCGCCGTCGGCGTGCGAATGGTGGGTCAGGTCGTGCATGTTGGCGCCCAGCAGCTCGGCCGGCTCGAAGCCGATCATGCGCGCGCCGGCGTGGTTGATGAAGACGCACAGGCCGTCGAGGTCGACCCCGAACACTCCTTCGCCGGTGGACGCCAGCAGCAGGGCCAGCGGGTCGCGCCAGGCGCCGTTGGACGGCGCTTCGGGGCGGCTGACGAGGTGGGCGGATTCCAGTGGCATGGTCCCGTACACAAGCAATGGATGTGCCAAAGTGGTGCAAATGGGCCGGATGGGGTGACAATCACCCGTTTTCCCGCCCGTTCACCGCCGTTACCTGCCATGGCCTTCTTCTCTGCCCTCTTCGCCAACCGCAACGACAGCGCCAGCGTGTACCGGCGCCGTGTCGAGGCGCGGCGCGCCGGCGTGCGTGCTTCGGTCACGGCCCTGCGCGCGGCCGAGCTGCTGCGCGCGCCCACCGCGCTGATGCAGCTCAACGAGTCCGAGGCGCTGACGGTGGTGGGCTACATGGCAATGCGGCGCTGCGCCGAAGGTGAGGCGGTGATCCGCCAGGGCGACAGCGGCGGCACCGGCGACGACGGCTTCATGGCCCTGGTGATCGACGGCGAGATCACGGTCGAGACCGAAGACATGGGCCGCATCGGGCCACACACCGTGAACGTGCTGGGCCCGGGGCACCTGATGGGCGAGATGTCGCTGATGGACGGCGCGGCCCGCTCCGCCACCTGCATCGCCAGCACCGACGTGCGCTGCGCCGTGCTCACGCGCGAGGCCCTGACCACCCTGATCACCGAAGAGCCGGCCACCGCCGCCAAGCTGCTGAGCGCGGTGGCGCTGCGGCTGAGCCACCGCCTGCGCGAAGTTGACGGCAAGCTGCGCCTGTACAGCCAGCTGGTGCAGAGCATGCAGCAGGAAATCCACCGGCTGGTGCCGGACATGGACTGAGGGCGACGGCAGCAGAGCCGTCGCCTGCGCTCAGGCGGTTTCCTTGTAGAAGTAGTCGCGCCGCACGTCACGCGGCGCCAGCGGCTCCACGCTCAGGCGGATGGCTTCGATGTGCTGCGGCGTGGTGCCGCAGCAGCCCCCCACGATGTTGACCAGGCCCTCGGCCGCGAACTCGCGCAGCAGGCGGCTGGTGTCTTCCGGCGTTTCGTCAAAGCCGGTGTCGCTCATCGGGTTGGGCAGGCCGGCGTTGGGGTAGCAGCTGATGAAGGTGTCGCCCGCGGCCTTGGCCAGCTCCTGGATGTAGGGCCGCATCAGCGCCGCACCGAGCGCGCAGTTCAGCCCCACGGCCAGCGGCTGCAGGTGGCGCACGCTGGCCCAGAAGGCGGTCACGGTCTGGCCGCTGAGGATGCGGCCCGAGGCATCGGTCACGGTGCCGCTGATGATCAGCGGCAGGCGCAGGCCGGACTGCTCGAAGAACTGATCCACCGCGAACAGCGCGGCCTTGGCGTTGAGCGTGTCGAAGATGGTTTCGACCAGCAGCACGTCGGCACCGCCCTCGACCAGGGCCTCGACCTGCTCCAGGTAGGCCGCGCGCAGCTGCTCGAAGGTGACGTTGCGCGCCCCGGCGTCGTTCACGTCCGGGCTGATGCTGGCGGTCTTGGGCGTGGGGCCGAGCGCGCCGGCCACATAACGCGGCTTGTCGGGCGTGCTGAACTTGTCGCAGGCTTCGCGCGCGATGCGGGCCGAGGCCAGGTTCATCTCGCGCGCCAGGTGCGCCATCTCGTAGTCGTCCTGCGCGATGGTTGTGGCGCCGAAGGTGTTGGTTTCGATCAGGTCGGCACCGGCGGCCAGGTAACCTTCGTGGATGTCGCGGATGACCTCGGGCCGCGTGAGGCTGAGCAGCTCGTTGTTGCCTTTGACGTCCTTGTGGAAGTCCTTGAAGCGCTCGCCGCGGTACTCCACCTCGCCCAGCTTGAAGCGCTGGATCATGGTGCCCATGGCGCCGTCGAGGATGGCGATGCGCTGCTTCAGGATCTCGGGCAGCGCTTGGGCATGGGTGTAGGCGGAGGCGGTCATGGCCTCGATTGTATGAAGCCACCCCGCGCCCGGACCGGCCGGCGAACCGGCGGCCTTGCGAATTCCCCGACAATAGCCCGCTATGAAACACCTCACGCCCCAGCAAGCCTGGGCCTGGTTGCAGGCCGAAAGCGAGCAGCGCGCCGCCCGCGGCGACGCGCCTCCGCTGTTCGTGGACGTGCGCATGGAAATCGAATCGCTGTACGTGGGCCGTCCGCCCGGCGTGGAAAACATTCCCTGGTACGAGTACCCCGACCTCATGCCCGACCCGGCACGTTTCGCCGAAGCCGTGGACCGCGAGGCCGGCTCCAAGCAGCGCCCGGTCCTGCTGATCTGCCGCAGCGGCAAACGCACGCTGGACGCCGGCAAGGCGCTCGAAGCCGCCGGCTTCACCGACATCGCGCACGTGCTGCACGGTTTCGAGGGCGAACTCAACGACGACTTCAAACGCTCCAGCATCAATGGCTGGCGGTACGAAGGCCTGCCCTGGGAGCAGATGTGACCGGCGCTTGGACGACAGGTATTTGACCCAAGTGAATCACGACATGATCGACATCGCGCCGGGCAGCGAAATCCTGGAGACCAGCCTCGGCGTGCTGCACGAGGTATTCGGCTACGACAACTTCCGCGGCCCGCAGGCCGAGATCGTCTCGCACGTGGGCGGTGGCGGCGACGCGCTGGTGCTCATGCCCACCGGCGGCGGCAAGTCGCTCTGTTACCAGGTGCCGGCCATCGTGCGCGAGCGCGCCGGCCAGGGCCTGACGGTGGTGGTGTCGCCGCTGATCGCGCTGATGCACGACCAGGTCGGCGCGCTCATCGAAGCGGGCGTGGCCGCGGCCTTTCTCAACTCCAGCCTGTCGAGCGAAGACGCGCAGCGGGTCGAGAAAGAGATGCTGCGCGGCGAGCTCACCCTGCTGTACGCGGCTCCCGAACGCCTGACCACGCCGCGTTTCCTCGCCCTGCTCGACTCGCTGCTGGAGCGCGGCAAGCTGGCGCTGTTTGCAATCGACGAAGCGCACTGCGTGAGCCAGTGGGGCCACGACTTCCGCCCCGAGTACCGCGGGCTGGCGGTGCTGCACGAGCGTTTTCCGCAAGTGCCGCGCGTGGCGCTCACCGCCACCGCCGACGACCTCACGCGCGCCGACATCATCGAGCGCCTGCAGCTGCAGGAAGCGCGCACCTTCATCAGCAGCTTCGACCGCCCCAACATCCGCTACCAGTTGGTGGAGAAGAAGGACGCCACCTCCCAGCTGCAGCGCTTCATCCGCGACGAGCACCTGGGCGCCGACGGCCACGACGCCGGCATCGTCTACTGCCAGTCGCGCCGCCGCGTGGAAGAAGTGGCCAGCATGCTGAGCGAGGCCGGCTTCAACGCCCTGCCCTACCACGCCGGCCTGGACGCCGCCGTGCGCCAGCGCCACCAGGACCGTTTCCTGCGCGAAGAAGGCCTGATCATGGTGGCCACCATCGCCTTCGGCATGGGCATCGACAAACCCGATGTGCGTTTCGTCGCCCACCTGGACATGCCCAAGAACATCGAGGGCTACTACCAGGAGACCGGCCGCGCCGGGCGCGACGGCGAACCCGCCACCGCCTGGATGGCCTACGGCCTGCAGGACGTGGTGAACCAGCGCCGCATGATCGACGAAAGCCCCGCGGCCGACGAGTTCAAGCAGGTGCTGCGCGGCAAGCTCGACGCGCTGCTCACCCTGGCCGAGGCCAGCGACTGCCGGCGCGTGCGCCTGCTGTCCTACTTCGGCGAAGCCAGCCAGCCCTGCGGCAACTGCGACAACTGCCTGACACCGCCCGAGCTGTTCGACGCCACCGAGTCGGCGCGCAAGCTGCTCTCGTGCATCTACCGGGTGCAGCAGGCCAGCGGCACGGCCTTTGGCGCCGGCCACATCATGGACATCCTGCGCGGCAAGGCGACCGACAAGGTCAAGCAGTACGGGCACGAGAAACTCTCCACCTTCGGCATCGGCGCCGACCTGTCCGAAACGCAATGGCGCGCCCTGCTGCGCCAGCTGATCGCACGCGAAGCGGTGCAGGTGCACGACGCGCCCTACAACACCCTGCACCTGGCCGACGCGGCGCGCGACATCCTCAAGGGCCAGCAGCAGGTCTGGCTGCGCACCCTGGCCGACAAGGCCGCGGGGGCGACGCGCAGCGGGCGGCAACGCGCGGCGCGCGCCACCGCCAAGGACGAGGGCGTGCCGCTGAGCCTGTCCGAGCGCGACTGCCTGGAAGCGCTCAAGGCCTGGCGTGCCGAGGTGGCACGCGAACACAACCTGCCGGCCTTCGTGATCTTCCACGACGCCACCCTGCGCGCGGTCGCTGCCCGCAAGCCGGAAAGCCTGGCCGATCTGGACGGCATTGCCGGCATCGGGCAGAAAAAACGCGAGGCCTACGGCAGCGAGGTGCTGCGCGTGGTGAGTGCTTTCGTCTGAGGCCGGCGCGGCCACTTCGCCGCCGCTGTTCACCTAGGTGTGACAGGGCCTTCTACCTATGGTTGCAGGCCCGAAAAACCCGGTTTTCGGCCTCAAGTTCGCGCCCCGTTTGCCGATGATTCTGGTGAGGCTGGGAATGGGTTTCCCGAGCGAAGAAGCCACGAAACGGAGCGCGTCATGTTTTTCAGGTTGCCATGGTTTGGGAAGTCCCGGGCAGCGAAGCCGCAGTACCACGACACGCAAGTGCTGGAGCTGGACTTCCTGGTCGACGAATTCCACGAAGCCATGTCCGACATCCAGGACCCGGTGCAGCAGCGCATGCACGCCGCGCTGATGTCCTGCCAGAGCCCGAAGGACCTGTGGTTCCTGCGCAGCAAGCTGTTCGGTCTGATTTCCAAGCACCACTGCGAAAGCGTGGCCAACAGCCGCGTCGCCCGGCTCGACCAGAAGCTGCGCTTCTTCGTCACCAACCACCCGGACTACTCGTCGGAAGATCTGCCCAGCGGCCCGATGGCCTTGTTGCACTGATCCTCCCGCGGTGCCTGCGGCCCGGCCAAGCCGGTTCCGCGGCACCCTGGAAAAAGAAAAGCCACCGCAAGGTGGCTTTTCTTTTGGGTGCTCGGCGTTCAGTGCATGAAGCCCATGCCTCTGGCTTCGCGCACTTCGGGCTTGATGCGGTGCTCGGCCTCCAGCTGGGCCATGAACTCCTCGGGCTCCAGCGCTTCGGCCAGGATCTCCACCTGGCGCTTCACCGCGGCAAAGTCACCCGGGCAGAGTTGCTCCAGCCTGGCGAGGCGGGCGGCCAGCGCCGCATCGAGGCGCGACGCATCGCCGCCGAGCGCTTCCACCACGAACATGGTTTCGCGCTGCTGCGCGGTGAGTGGCTTGAAGCGGATCTTGAAGGTGAAGCGCCGCAGTGCCGCCTGGTCGATGCGGTCCATCAGGTTGGTGGTGCAGATGAAGACGCCGGCAAAGCGCTCCATGCCCTGCAGCATCTCGTTGACTTCGGTCACCTCGTAGGTGCGTTGTGCGCCGCGCCGGTCCTGCAGGAAGCTGTCGGCTTCGTCGAGCAGCAGCACCGCCTTCTCGGCCTCGGCCTCGCGGAACATTGCGGCCATCTGCTGTTCGGTCTCACCCACGAACTTGCTCACCAGGTCACTCGCGCGGCGGATCATGAGCGGGCGGCCGAGCTGCTGCGCGATGTGTTCGGCCAGGGCGGTCTTGCCGGTGCCGGGTGCGCCGTGGAAACACAGGCAGCCGTGGCCACGCGCCTTGAGCGCGGCGATCACACGCGGCAGCTCGTAGCGCGACTCGACGTTGAGCATGTCCAGGCTGTATTGCGTGGCGCTCGGGCGCTGCACCAGGTCGGGCTTGCGGCCCAGCGCGAGGTCGGCGTTCTTCAACTGCCGTTCGATCAGCTCGTCGAGCACGGGCGCGGCCTCCGCCGCGCGCGCCTTCGCGCCACGCCGTGCCGCCGGCTTCGGCGGCGCCACCGCGAGCTGCGCGAAGCGCAACGCGGTGCGGATCTGCGCTGGTGTGAGGCCCTTGCGTTCGGTCAGCCGCGCCACCAGCCCGTCGGACACCGGCGCGCCTTCGAGCGTCTTGCGCACCAACTGCTCGCGCGCACCGGGCGGCGGGCTCTTGAGTTCGAGGTGGTAGGCGAAGCGGCGGCGGAACGCCGGGTCGATCTGTTCGATGCGGTTGGTCACCCACAGCGTGGGCACGGCATTGGTCTCCAGGATCTGGTTGACCCAGGCCTTGCCGCTGACGCTGCCGGTGTGCGGCGCCGCCACGTGGTCGGCGCGTGCCATGAACTGCGCGGCTTCGCTGGAGATCGGCGGGAACACGTCCTCCACTTCGTCGAACAACAGCGCCGAGTGCGCCGTGCCCTTGAGGAACACCTGTGCAATCTGCAGCGAGCGGTAACGGTCGCGGCCCATGAGGGCATTGCCGTCGCGGTCGGCGTACTCGACCTCGAACAGCTCCAGCCCGGCCGTCTGCGCCACCACGCGCGCGAGTTCGGTCTTGCCGGTGCCGGGCGGGCCGTAGAGCAGCACGTTCACGCCCGGCTCCTTGCGCGCCACCGCTTCGCGCAGCAGGCCGCAGAGCAGGCGCACGTCTTCGCCCACGTAGTCAAAGTCCTTCACGTTCAAGGCCGAGCGCGCGGCGGGCCGCGTGAACACCGCCATCAGCTCGCTCTGCGTGCGGTACTCGCGCATCAGCACCGGCGGCAGTTTTTCGCTCACCTTCATGAGGTCGGCGAGGTCGGTGATGTTGTGTTCGGAGATCAGGTTCTCGACCATGCCGATGCGCTCCAGCCGTGAGCCGGCGCGCAGCGCCTCGCCCACTTCGCTGGCCTTCACACCGGCCACGTCGGCAATGGCCGCATAAGCCTCGGGCGCGTTGTTGACCTTGAACTCGACCAGGATGGAGCGCAGGTCGCGCTGGTAACGCGCCAGCGTGCCGTAGAGCAGCAGTGCGCGCTCGGCGCGGTTGAGCTGCAGCAGGCCGGCCAGCGCGTCGATGTTCTTCTCGACCAGCGTGGACTGCTTCTTCAACGAATGGCTGAGCCACTCGCCGGTGACGGCGAGCACTGACAGCAGGTCCTTGGGTGACTCCTTGGCGTACTCGTCCAGGTAGAAGAACAAGGTGCCTTCTTCGTAGGGGCCGCGCCAGATGCCGTAACGCTCCATGAAGGCGTTGGTGGTCAGGCGGTCGTGGCCGGTCCAGAGCTCGTTGTCCTTGCAGCGGCGGTGCAGGAATTCGCGCAATCGCGCCAGCACGGTGTGCGGCCAGACCAGGTGGCGCCCGGCCAGGGACAACAAGGTGTTGAGGTCGCGCCGCACGTTGAAGCGTGGGCCCTGGCGCGCGGCCAGGGTGAGCACGAAGTGCGAGCACATCAGGTCAAGCACCGGCGCATGGCGCAGGCCATGCGGCACGAACACACGGCCTTCAGGGCCGAGCGGAGTTTTGCCCTCGCGCGTGTCGAGAACGGTACGTGTCGCGGTTGCAGCGGGCGGCAACAAACGCTTGGTCATCCAGCCTTCTCCGGAAGTGCTTCCATATAGACGCCATGCCGGGAGAGCCGACATTTCAGCGGACCATAACCCAGCTTGATGAATCATGGAAGAGAGTGATGCGCGGTGGTTGAGGAATTTGTCGGGCTTTGACCACCGGCGTTCGCGTCATCGCAGGTTCACAATCGCGGCATGCTGCAACTACACGACATCCAGGCCGCCGCCGCCCGCCTCAACGGGCATGTGCTGGACACCCCGTTCGTCGAATCGCGCACCATCTCGCAGCTCACCGGCTGCCAGGTGTTTCTGAAGTTCGAGAACCTGCAATACACCGCATCGTTCAAGGAACGCGGCGCCTGCAACAAGCTGGCGCAGCTGAGCGAGACGGAGCGCGCGCGGGGTGTGGTCGCCATGAGTGCCGGCAACCATGCGCAGGGTGTGGCCTATCACGCGCAGCGCCTGGGCTTGCGCGCGGTGATCGTGATGCCGCGCTTCACGCCGGGCGTGAAGGTGGAACGCACACGCGGCTTCGGCGCCGAGGTAGTGCTGCACGGCGACACGCTGGACGAGTCGCGCTCACACGCACGCACACTGGCCGAACGCGAAGGCCTGGTGTTCGTGCACCCCTACGACGACGAGGCCATCGTCGCCGGCCAGGGCACGCTGGCGCTGGAGATGTTGCGCGAGCAGCCCGACCTCGACACGCTGGTGATCGCCATCGGCGGTGGCGGCCTGATCGCCGGCATCGCCACCGCGGCCAAAGCGATCCGACCCGACATCCGCATCGTCGGCGTGCAGACCGAACGTTTCCCGGCGATGGTCAACGCCATCCAGGGCACGCACCTGCCGCAAGGCAGCAGCACCATTGCCGAAGGCATCGCAGTGGGCACGCCGGGCGTGATCACCGAGGCCATCGTGCGCCAGAAGGTGGACGAGCTGCTGCTGGTGGACGAGGGCGACATCGAGCAGGCCATCGTGATGCTGCTGGAGATCGAGAAGACGCTGGTGGAAGGCGCGGGTGCGGCCGGCCTGGCCGCGCTCATCAAGCACCCGCAACGTTTTGCCGGCCAGCGCGTGGGCCTGGTGCTGTGCGGCGGCAACATCGACCCGATGCTGCTGGCGTCCATCATCGAACGCGGCATGGTGCGCGCGGGGCGGCTGGCGCGCATCCAGGTCGATGCGCGCGATGTGCCGGGCAACCTGGCGCGCATCACCGCCACGGTGGCCGAGGCCGGCGCCAACATCGACGAGGTGCACCACCAGCGTGCGTTCACGCTGCTGGCAGCGCAGAACGTGGCCATTGAACTGGTGCTGCAGACGCGTGGACGCGAGCACATCGAGCAGGTGATCGAGCGCCTGCACGCGGCCGGTTTCACCGCCACGCTGCTCTGAAACGCAGCGGGCTCGAACCCGCATGGGCGCGCCAGCGGTTGACGCTGCGGCGCACGGTCTGACATCATCGGCTGTACCCACAACACCAACAAGGAGAAAAAGATGGACACCCACGCCCTGTGGACTTCTCTGCAAAACACCCTCGGCTCACACATTCCCCAGTTGCTGGGGGCGCTGGCGATCTTCATCGTCGGCTGGTTCATTGCGGTGCTGGTGCGTGCTGCCACGCGCAAGAGCATGGGCTTCGTCGGCGTCAACCACCGCTTCGGAAAACTCACGCACACCCATGTCGACATCGAAGGCGCCGTGGCGCTGGCGCTGTTCTGGGTGGTGATCCTGCTCACGCTGGTGGCGGTGTTCAACTCGCTCAACCTGGCGCTGGTCTCGGGTCCGTTCTCGGCCTTCACCACGCAACTGTTTGAATACGCGCCGCGCCTCATCGGCGGCCTGCTGCTCACGCTGCTGGGCTGGCTGGTGGCGAGCATGGTGCGCGCGCTGTCGCAGAAGCTGCTGGACCAGACCACGCTGGACGAGAAGCTGTCCGAACACGCCGACATGGCGCCCATCGGGCAGAGCCTGTCGGGCGCGCTGTTCTGGCTGGTGATCCTGCTGTTCGTGCCGGCGGTGCTCGGCGCGCTGCAGATGGAAGGCCTGCTCGACCCGCTGCGCGCCATGGTCACCAAGACCCTGGACATGCTGCCCAATGCACTGGCCGCGCTGGTGATCGGTGGCGTCGGCTGGATCGTGGCCACCGTGCTGCGCAAGCTCAGCACGCACCTGAGCCACACTGCTGGCGTGGACCGCCTGGGCCAGCGCGCCGGCCTGGCCGACACGGTGCAGCTCTCGCGCGTGATCGGCATGCTGGTGTTCATCTCGGTCTTCCTGCCCTCGCTGATCGCCGCGCTCGACGCGCTCAAGATCGAGGCCATCTCGGGTCCGGCCACGGCCATGCTCAACACCCTGCTGCAGGCCGTGCCGCACCTGATCGCCGCCGCGCTGATCCTGCTGATCACCTGGCTGGTGGCCTCGTTCGCCAGCCAGCTGCTGGCCAGTCTGCTGGCCGCGCTGGGCTTCGACACCCTGCCCGCGCGCGTGCAGCTCGCCCATGCGTTCGAGAAGACCAGCGCCTCGCGCACCGTCGGCCGCATCGTGTTGTTCTTCGCCATGCTGTTCGCCACCGTGGAAGCGGCCGCGCAGCTCGGCTTCGGGCAGGTCAGCGAGATCGTGGCCAGCTTCATCCGCTTTGGCGGTGACATCCTGCTCGGCTCGGCCATCCTGGTGATCGGCTTCTGGCTCGCCAACCTGGCACACGACGCCATCCAGCGCGCCAGCGGCCCGGGCCGCACCGGCCTGGCGCGCATCGGCCGCTTCGCCATCCTGGGCCTGGTGCTGGCCATGGGCCTGCGCGCCATGGGCATTGCCGACGAGATCGTCACCCTCGCCTTCGGCCTCACGCTGGGTGCGGTGGCGGTGGCGGTGGCGCTGTCCTTCGGCCTCGGCGGACGCGAGGCGGCCGGCAAGCTGATGGAGCACTGGCTGGCGCGTTTCCGCCGCAACCAGGACTGACACACACGATGGGCGACACGCCACCCGGCACCACTGTCGACGCGCTGCAGGGCCTGCTGACCGACTGGTTCGCACCCTGGATCCAGACCCTGGGGCTGCAGGTCGAGTCGTTCGCCGACGGCGAGGTCACGCTGCGCCTGCCCCAGAGCGAACAGCTCGCGCGCGTCGGCGGCATGCTCTGCGGCCAGGCCATGATGGCCGCCGCCGACACCGCCATGGTGCTGGCCATCGTGACCCGCCTCGGCAGCCAGCGCCCCATGACCACGGTGCAGCTCAACAGCAGTTTTCTCAAGCCGCTGTCGAACCAGGACGCGCGCATCACCGCGCGCGTGCTGCGCGCCGGCAAGAGCCTGGTGTTCGGCGAAATCGACATCGCCGGCGCCAGCGACGGGCGCAGCGTGTGCCGCGCCAGCACCACCTATGCCCTGCTCTGAATGAGTCAGGCAGGGCTTTACCTTAAAATCGCGCCAGTTTTAGAAACCTCTGACGGAGCAGCCCCGATGTCCCAGCAAGATCACCACCACCACAGCCACAACGACGAACCCCAGGATCTGGTGGAATCCGTGGTGCCTTATGCCCCCGTGGTCCTGCCGATCGCCGGCGCCGTGCTGATGTTCCTGCTGGCGTTCATCGCCGTCTTCATGGCCTGAGCCCACCCGGCTCCGCCCGACAGCCGAAAAGCCCGTGAGGGCCTTCGGCTTTCTTTTTGCCCTGGTAGCGGGCCCATTTGTCGGTCAAACCGTTCAATGCATCACGTTATGTCGGTTTTGCATGTAACGATCTCGTAACCCGACGGGCACTTTCATAAAATTGGCGTCATTGGCCGACACGCCGAGCGCCTCCGGGTCCACCGACCCGGTTGTGATCACCCCCGCTGCCCCGCCCATCGGCACCGCAGACCACGCGCCGACCGCCCCCTTTTGAGCCCGAGGGACCCCTTTGACAGCCGCCCCGCCATGTCCATGGCGTTTGCGGCTGTTGGTGTCTCCGGGACGCCGGTTTACAAACTTCTGGAGCAACTCCATGAACGCACCCGTGATGCAGGGCCTGTCCCTCAACACCCCCTCCTACGTGAAAAACGCCCGGCTGATCGCCTGGGTGGCCGACATGGCTGCCCTGTGCAAGCCCGACCAGATCGTCTGGTGCGACGGCAGCGACGACGAGTACGCGCGCCTGTGCCAGCAGCTGGTGGACGCCGGCACGATGAAGCGGCTGGACCCGGTCAAACGGCCCAACAGCTTCCTGGCCTGCTCCGACCCCTCGGACGTGGCGCGCGTGGAAGACCGCACCTTCATCTGCTCGGAAAAGCAGGAAGACGCCGGCCCGACCAACAACTGGAAAGCCCCGGCCGAGATGCGCGCCACCCTGCAGCCGCTGTTTGACGGCTGCATGCGCGGCCGCACCATGTACGTGGTGCCGTTCAGCATGGGCCCGCTGGGCAGCCCGATCGCCCACATCGGCATCGAGCTCACCGACAGCGCCTACGTGGCGGTCAACATGAAGCTCATGACGCGCATGGGCAAGCCCGTGTTCGACGTGCTGGGTGCCGACGGCGAATTCGTGCCCTGCGTGCACACCGTGGGCGCACCGCTGGCCCAGGGCGAGACAGACCAGACCGGCTGGCCTTGCAACCCGACCACCAAGTACATCGTGCACTACCCCGAGACGCGCGAGATCTGGAGCTACGGCTCCGGCTACGGTGGCAACGCGCTGCTGGGCAAGAAGTGCTTCGCGCTGCGCATCGCTTCCACCATGGGCCGCAAGGAAGGCTGGCTGGCCGAGCACATGCTGATCCTCGGCGTGACCAACCCGCAAGGCAAGAAGTACCACGTGGCCGCGGCCTTCCCCAGCGCCTGCGGCAAGACCAACTTCGCCATGCTGATCCCGCCCAAGGGCTTCGAAGGCTGGCAGGTCACCACCATCGGCGACGACATCGCCTGGATCAAGCCCGGCCAGGACGGCCGCCTGTACGCCATCAACCCGGAAGCCGGTTACTTCGGCGTCGCCCCCGGCACCAACCAGCAGAGCAACCCGAACTGCATGGCCAGCCTGGAGAAGGACGTGATCTTCACCAACGTCGCGCTGACCGACGATGGCGACGTCTGGTGGGAAGGCATGGGCGAAGCCCCGGCCCACGCCATCGACTGGCAAGGCAAGGACTGGACGCCGCAGGTCGCCAAGGAAACCGGCGCCAAGGCCGCGCACCCGAACGCACGCTTCACCGTCGCCGCCACCAACAACCCGGCGCTCGACAGCGCCTGGGACGACCCGGCCGGCGTGGCGATCGACGCCTTCATCTTCGGTGGCCGCCGCAGCACCACCGTGCCGCTGGTGACCGAAGCCCGCAACTGGACCGAAGGCGTCTACATGGCCGCCACCATGGGCTCGGAAACCACCGCCGCCGCCTTTGGCGCGCAAGGCGTGGTGCGCCGCGACCCGTTCGCCATGCTGCCGTTCACCGGCTACAACATGAGCGACTACTTCCAGCACTGGCTGGACGTGGGCGGCAAGCTGGAAGCGCAAGGCGCGAAGCTGCCGGCGATCTACTGCGTCAACTGGTTCCGCAAGGACGAGGCCGGCAAGTTCGTCTGGCCCGGCTTCGGCGAAAACATGCGCGTGCTCAAGTGGATGATCGACCGCCTGGAAGGCCAGGCCGGCCAGGGCAGCGAACACGCCTTCGGCCTGAGCCCGAACTTCGAGGACATCCACTGGCAGGGCCTGGACTTCTCGGCCGAGCAGTACCGCACAGTGACCCACATCGACCACGCCGCCTGGATCAAGGAACTGGAGCTGCACGCCGAGCTGTTCACCCAGCTCAAGCACCACCTGCCGCGTGAACTGGAAGAAACCAAAGCGCAGATCGAGAAGCGCCTGGCCGCGGCCTGAGGCCCGTGCCGTGACGGACTGGCACACGCTGCCGGCCCGTCACCCATCACACGCACCACCCGGCCCTGAAAAGCCGGGACGAAAAAAAAGCCACCGAGTCCGGTGGCTTTTTTCATGGGCGCGCGAGGCGTCAGATGTAGTGCATCAGGCGGTTGCGGGCGCGGGCATGGCCCAGGCGTTCCCAGTAACCCATTTGCGGCGCAACCGCCTTGGGCACTTCGGGCATGCCCAGCGGGGCCAGGGCTTCGCTGAAGGCGTGCGGGGCGGCCGCGGCAGGTGCCTGCACGTCGGCTTCTTCAGCGGCGCGGTTGCGGGCGGTGATCAGCTCGTTCATCAGGCGGTGGTCCATGCGGGCCATTTCCCACAGGCGGGCTTCGGCGCGCGCTTCGGCCAGGGTTTGCGACCAGCCGTCCAGCGCGACCACCGTGCGGCGGGCCAGCGAACGGGCGGTGTTGGCAAACAGGGCCATGCCGGCGAACACCACGACCCAGAGGAACACCCAGGCCAGGAACAGCTGGCCGTCGGCCCAGGTGCTGATCAGGCGGTCGGCGATAACCACCATGGCGGCCACGACGGCGGCCAGCAGCATGGCGGCGAGACCACGCGCATTGTCGGAACGGCGTTGAATGCCGTCGACACCCTTGTGCGCGGGCGTGGATGCCGGGCGCAGGCCCAGCGGGGCGGAAGGATGGGATGCGTAGGTGCTCATGGCGGACTCCAGATAGGGGAAAAATGTCTTTTGGACCCCGCAATCCTAGGGTTAACCCTGTTATCCGTCCAATTTATCTTTGTGATTGTTTATATTCAGCCGGGTAATGAATCAGCTCAACTTCCGCACCCTTGACCTGAACCTGCTGCGGGTGTTCGACGAAGTCATGACCGAGCGCAACCTGACCCGCGCGGCCAGCAACCTCGCCATGACGCAGCCCGCCGTCAGCAACGCGCTGCGCCGCCTGCGCGAGGTGCTGGGCGACGAACTGGTGCGGCGCGCCGGCTACGGCGTGGAGCCGACCGCCGCGGCCCTGGCCCTGTGGCCCACGGTGCGCGACGCGCTGCACATGCTGCGTGAGTCGCTGGCACCGGGCACGTTCGACCCGCTGAGCGCACGCAACGCCTTCGTGCTCGCCATGGCCGACGCCACCGCCGCCAAACTCATCCCGGCGCTGATGGACCTGCTGGAAAGCGAGGCCCCGGGCGTCAACCTGCGCGTGCTGCCGCTGACCACCCGCGACCCGCGCGGGTTGCTGGAATCGGGCACGGTCGACCTGGCGATCGGCCACTTCCCCGGTGTGCTGGCCGAGCTGGGCGCGCTGCACCTGCAGGAGAACAACCCGCACTTCCACCACCAGCGCCTGTACGACGGCGAGTACGTGGTGGTGATGCGGCGCGGCCACCCGCTGGCCGGCAAGCCCCTGAGCCTGGACGACTATTGCGCCGCGCGCCACCTGCTGGTGAGCTTCTCCGGCCGGCCTTTCGGCTTCGTGGACGAGGCGCTCACCGCGGTGTCGCGGCAGCGCCGCGTGGTGCTGACCGTCAACCAGTTCTTCACCGCCGGGCGCGTGGTCGCCACCACCGACCTGCTGACCGTGCTGCCGCGCCACTTCGTCGGCGCCACCGGCATGGAGCACGAACTGGCGCTCTGCGAGTTGCCGCTGCAGGTCGCGGCCGTGCATGTGGACGCCCTCTGGCACCGACAGGCGACGCAGAACACCGCCCACCACTGGTTGCGCGACACGGTGGCGCGCGCAGCCCGCAGCAGCGAACCTGCGGCAAAGCCGAAGCGCGCCGCCAGAAAAACCCCGTGACCACACTGGCCGACAATGGGCGCATGAAACTCCAGCTGCTCAGTGACCTGCACCTCGAAGCCAACCCCGACTTTGTCCCGGAGCCAGCCCCGGGTGCCGACCTGCTGGTGCTGGCCGGCGACGTCGGCTCCTACCAGCTGCGCCGCGACGGCAGCGCCATGGACGAGTCCGACTGGGGCCTGGGCCGCTTTGCCAACTGGCCGGTGCCTGTGCTGTTCGTGCCCGGCAACCACGAGTACGACGCCCTCGACGTGGACGACGCGCACCAGCGCCTGCGCGCGGTCTGCGAGCGCCTGGGCATGATCTGGCTGGAACGCGAGACGCGCGTCATCCACGGCGTGCGCTTCGTGGGCACCACGCTGTGGAGCGACTACGACGCGCTGGGGGACCGTGAAAAGGCCTACCGCGCCGCCAACCACTACCTGGTGAAGATGGCGGGCCAACGCAACGGCGAGCTGTTCGACGCCGCCGCCATGCGCGAGCTTGCGCTGGAGTGCCAGCAGTGGCTGCGCACGGCACTGGCCCAGCCCTTCGACGGCACCACCGTGGTGGTGACCCATTTCGCACCCACCTTGCACAGCGCCGACCCGCGTTATGGCCTCACGCCCGGCACGGCCGGCTTCTGCAATGCCCTGGACAGCTGGTTGCCGCAGGCCGACCTCTGGCTGCACGGCCACCTGCACTGCCCGACCGATGTGCAGGTGGGCCGCTGCCGCATCGTCGCCAACCCCCTGGGCTACGACATCAAGGGCGAGCAGGATGGTTTCATGCCGCAGCAGCTGATCGATGTGCCGACACGCGATGCGGGCATGGGCACCAGCACCGGCACTTGAGCCAGCGCAAAGGCCGTGCGGGTTCGAGGGTCTACACTGCGCCCTGGAACCACCACAAGGAGATGCCCCGATGAAGATCCTGCTGGCTGTCGATGGCAGCGCATACACCAAGAAGATGTTGGCTTACATCGCCACGCACGACAACCTGTTTGGCGCGGGCAATACGTTCTCGCTGATCAGCGTGCAGCCTCCCCTGCCGGCACGCGCACGCGCGGCCGTGGGCGCGGCCACCGCCAACGAGTACTACGAAGAAGAGTCCGCCAAGGTCACCACCTCGGTGCTCAAGCTGCTCAAGCGCAATGGCATCGAAGCCAAGACGATCCACAAGGTGGGTGCGCCGGGCGAACAGATTTCCAAGGCCGCCGAAAGCGGCAAGTTCGATCTGGTGGTGATGGGCTCGCACGGCCACAGCGCGCTGGGCAACCTGGTGATGGGCTCGGTCGCCACGCAGGTGCTGGCGCACTGCAGCGTGCCGGTGCTGCTGGTGCGTTGAACGCACTGCACACATGAAAAAGGGCCGCATCCAGCGGCCCTTTTTCATGGTCGGTCGAAGGGGGCCGCGTCAGCGCGACTGCAGGCCGTCGAAACAGGTGCTCAGCACCATCTCGATGATCTGCGCGTTGTCGTACTGCTCGCTGCCCCGCAGGAAACCCAGCACCGGGTCGCAGGCGCGCGCGTACAAGGTGTACAGCACGGCAATCGGCGGCAGCGCGCTGTTGAGGCTGCCGTCGGCCTGGGCCGCGGTGATCCATTCCCCCAGGCGTTCGCTCACCTCCATCAGGCCGTCGACATAGGCCTTGTTGCTGGCCAGGGCCGCGCGCAGGCTGGAGTTCTCGCTCGGCAGCGACGGCATCTCGCCGGCCAGCTGCACCTCCATGGTCCAGCGCGCCACGGCCTTGAGCTGGTCGATCGGCCGCACACCGGCGGGTGCCGCCTGCAGCGTGTCCAGAAACGCCAGCGCGCGCTGCATCACGTGCACCATCGCGGCCGCGGCCAGGTCTTCCTTGCTGGAGAAGTGTTTGTAGAGGCTGGCCTTGGCGATGCCGACCTCGATCGCCACCGCGTCCAGGGTCATGGCCTCGAAGCCCTTTTCGGCCAGCAGGCGGTTCACCACGGTGATGATCGCGTCCTCCCGCGCCTGGTGCATCTGGGCGCGGAAGCTGCGCTTGGGCGCGAGCGGGCTGGGGGACGGGGCGGGGGAAGCGGCGCTGACCATGGGGAACCTCGTGACGGTGCAGGCATTCTGCCTCAGTTCAACCGACGGGTCGGTTTCGCGACCGGGCAGTCACCCGGCGCTGCGCCGGTCGCGCCTTCAGGCGACGGCGCGCAGGTTTTCGCCCGCGGCGCGGCGCAGCGCAGTGCTCAGGGCATCGAGCACGTCCGAATTCAGGTTCCAGCAGTGCCAGTGCAGCACCACCTCCAGCCGGTGGCGCGGCGCCAGGTTCACCAGCTCGCCGCTGGCCAGCCGGTCGCGCACCTGCAGCTCGGGCAACACGCTCACCCCCCAACCGGCCTGCACCGCGCGCACCTGGCCTTCGCTGGACGGCACGAACAGTTGCTTGAGCATCACGCGCGGCAAGCCGAAGGCGCGCGAGACGAAGCCATGTTGCAGGTGGTCCTTGCGGTTGAAGGCGATGAAGGGCTGCTTGTGGAAGTTGTGTGCGCTCAGGCCTTTGGGCAGGTGTTCGGCGGCGTACTCGGCGCGCGCCACGGCCACGTAGTCCATGGTGCCGAGCACTTCCATCTTGCAGCCGCGCAGGGCCTGGCCGAGTGAGGTGACGCAGCCCAGAACCTGGCCTTCGCGCAGCCACTCGTGGGTGAACTCCTGGTCGTCGGTGATGATTTCGATCGGCAATCCGCCCTGCGCCAGCGCGTCGAGCGCGGGCAGGGCCCAGGTGGCGATGCTGTCGGCGTTGATCGCCACCGAGATGCGCTCTTCCTCGCGCCCGCGCCCGGTGGTGCTGGGTGCCAGTTCCTTCAGGTCTTTCTCGAGGTCGGCGCGCAGCAGCCGCATCATCTTGGCGTGCTTGAGCATGAGCTGCCCGGCCGCGGTGGGCTTGAGCGGGCGGCTGCGCACGATCAGCACCGTGCCGACTTGCGCCTCCAGTGCGCGCAGGCGCTGCGACACGGCGGACTGGGTGATCGAGAGCCGCTGGGCGGCGCGTTCGAAACCGCCCTCTTCGATGATGGCGGCCAGGCATTCGAGGGCGTCAGGGTCAAAGGTGCTCATGGGAAGCTCCGAAGCGTTCGTTATGGTGAACGGCGCATGACCGTCACATAAGTCATTCTGATGATTTGGATTTTAGTTTAATCCCACTTCACCAACGCCCCGATCTTTCCCATACTGCGGCGCATTCACCATCCCTTTTTCGGAGCGGATCATGCAGGTCACGGTACTGGGCGCGGGCATCATCGGAGTCAGCACGGCATGGCACCTGCTGCAGCGTGGCCACCAGGTCACGCTGGTGGATCGCCAGCCCGGCGCCGCACTGGAAACCAGCTTCGCCAACGCGGCGCAGATCTCGGTCAGTTACTGCGAGCCCTGGGCCAACAAGGACGCGCCGCTCAAGACCCTGAAGTGGATGTTCTCCGACGAGTCGCCGCTGCTGTTCCGCCCGCAGCTCGACTGGGCGCAATGGCGCTGGGGCCTGCAGTTCCTGGCGCAGTGCAACGACAAGGCCTTCGTGCGCAACGTGGCGCAACTGGTGGCGCTGGGCGCCTACAGCCACGCCGCGCTCAAGGAGGTGGTGGCCCAGACCGGCATCGAATACAACCGGCTCGAACGCGGCATCGCGCATTACTACACCGACCAGAAATCCTTCGACGGCGCGGCCGACGCGGCGGCGCTGATGCAACGCTTCGGCGTGCAGCGGCGCGTGGTCTCGCGCGACGAGTTGCTGGCCATCGAACCGGCCCTGCGCGCTTTCGGCGAGCACATCGTGGGCGGCACCTACACCCCCAGCGACGAGTCGGGCGACGCGCGGATGTTCACGCAGCAGCTGGCTGCGTTGTGCGCCCGGCACGGCGCGCAGCTGCTGTTCAACCACGACATCGAACAGATCGAGCGCGACGGTGACGAGGTGCGCCAGGTGCGCGTGCGCGACCGCAGCGACGGCGTGGCGCGCTGCCTGCGTGGTGACGCTTTCGTGGTGGCCTGCGGCTCGTACAGCGCGCCGCTGATGAAGTCGGTCGGCGTGTCGGTGCCGATCTACCCGGGCAAGGGCTACAGCGCCACCCTGCCGCTGCTGCACCCCGAACGCGCGCCCAGCGTGAGCATGCTGGACGACGAGATGAAGTGCGCGGTCTCGCGCCTGGGCAACCAGCTGCGTGTGGCCGGCACCATCGAACTCGGCGGCTTTGATCTCTCGCTCGACACGCCGCTGGCACGCAAGCGCTGCGAGATGCTGGTGCGCCGCATCGAACAGGTGTTCCCCGGCGTGGCCGACACCCGCACGCCCGAGCAAGGTGGCGACCCGCAGTTCTGGTGCGGCCTGCGCCCGGCGACACCGACCAACATCCCGCTGATCGGACGCACGCCGCTGCGCAAGCTGTGGATCAACGCCGGCCACGGCACGCTGGGCTGGACCCATGGCGCCGGTTCGGGCAAGGCGCTGGCCGAACTGATGCACGGTGAACAACCGGCCATGGATTTCGGCTTCCTCGGCCAGGGCCGGCAGCGCCCGGCCAGCACGCCGGTGGCCGCCAGCACGCGCCTGCAGACCACCACGCCGCCCAGCGGCGCCTGAGCCAACGGCTCAGCCGCGCAGGCGCTCGCCCATCCAGCGCTGCAGGTCCATCCACATCTGGCGCATCTCGGCGTCCAGCGGGGTGCGCAGGGCGCTCGGCAGTTCCACCGTCACCACCGGCATGCCCTTGTGCACGCCGCCGTAGTGGCCCAGGCTGCCGGGGAAGATGCCGACCTGGTCGAGGTACAGGCGGCCGAGCTGCGGTGGTGGCACACCCGGGCCGTCGAAGTCGAGCACGCCGTAAGGCGCGTGGATGCTGACGATCAGGTGCGGGTCGAAGCGCGCCATCTCTTCGTGCAGAAAACGCGACTCGGGTTCGGACAGCGGCTCTTTGCCGGGCCAGCGCCGCGGGTCCTTGCGGGTGCGCTGCTCCCAGTAGACCTTGGCGTCGCGGTGCCAGTTCGGCGTCGGGAAGTTGCGGTTGAGGTCGACACCGTTGGCGTTGACGCGGCGCGCCGGGCGCCTCAGCAGGCCGTCGGGGTTGAGCGCGGGAATGAAGCGCCAGTGCGCATTGGCCGGCATCTGCACCGCGTGCTGGATCCAGTGCAGCGCGACCGAAGCCGAGGACAGTTCGTCACCGTGGATCGCACCCACCACCAGCACGCGCAGCTTGGCGTCGGGCGCGATCACGTCGCGGGCGTAGATGCGCCGGCCCTGCACCGAGCGGCCTGGCGTGACCTTGAGCTGGGCCGCCTCGCACAGCGGGCGCTTCAGGTTGGGCAGGCGCGCGACAAAGTCGGCGCAGGGGTTGAACGGGGCGACGGTGCGGTGGTGCGGCGGGCCCCGCAGCGGCTGCACCGCCAGCGCGCTGGTGGCCATGGTGGTCAGCAGCGTCAGGAGCAGGGCCGTGACCAGGGAACGGGGCCGGTGGGTGCAGTGCATCGCCGCATTCTAGGCACGCGCCTTCTGCACACGCCTCTGTGTTCTCGACGCGGCCGTCAGTGCGCGTGGCTCGCGGGGTCGCGCGCCGGTTCGTGCAGGAAGTCGATCAGCAACGCATCGAACTCGTCGGGCGCCTCCAGGTTCGCCAGATGCCCGATGCCGGGCAGCTCGGCGTAACGGGCCTGCGGAATGGCCTCGGCCATCTGGCGCATCGTCTCCGGCGTGGCCACGCGGTCGAACTCGCCGCCGATCAGCAGCGTGGGCACACCGATGCCGCTGAGCGCGGCCTGGCGGTCGAAGCTCACCAGGCATTCGAGCGCGCGGCGGTAGGTGGCGGCCGGCACACCGCCCATGCAGTATTCGGCCAGGCGAACGCCTTCGGGCAGCGAGCCCGGGCCGATCATCTGCGGCACCAGCATGCGCGCCAGGTCTTCCATGCTCTGGCCGGCGTCCAGCGGCGCGGTGCGCTGGGCAATGAAGCGCTGCGCCCAGGCCTCGGCGCTGCGGCCGTCGCTGCGTTTGCCGAAGGCGGACGAGGTGCCGCTGAGCACCAGCCGGCTCACGCGCTCGGGCTGGCGCGCCACCACCTCCTGCGCCACCATGCCGCCCATGCTGTGGCCGACCAGCACCACATGCTCGCACTGCAAGGCATCGATCAGCTGGATGCAGCTCTTCGCCAGGCCCTTGAAGGTGTAGGGCTCGATGGGCGCGCTGTGGCCATAACCCGGCATGTCCCAGGCCACCGCGCGGTAACCGGCCGAGGCCAGCGTCTCCACCTGCGGCGCAAAGGCCTGGTGGCCCCCGCCGATGCCGTGCAGCATCAGCACCGTGGGGCCGCTGCCCAGGGTGGTGAAACGCGGGATCATGGCGCGCTCCTGCGGCGCGGGCGATGGCCGATAATGGCCCCGCCCACGAGGGCGCACGCCAGGCCGGGCAGGTCTTTCAGGGGGGATGCGCTCCGCGGTCGCGGCATGGAAGGTCCTCATGGTGGATCGGGCGGTACCGGGTTGGTGCGCCGTCCGTGCCATTATTCATGCCTGTCCAGCCAGAACGCTCACATGTCTTCAGCCCCCTCCACGCGCGCCCAGGCGCGCACCCCCGATTTTTCGGCGCCCGAGTTCCGCGCCGCGCTGGGCATGTTCGCCACCGGGGTGACCATCGTGACCGCGCGCACCGAAGCCGGTGAGCTGATCGGGCTGACGGCCAACTCCTTCAACTCGGTCTCGCTGTCGCCGCCGCTGGTGCTCTGGAGCCTGGCGCGCGCCGCCGGCTCGATGGTGCCCTTGTCCAACGGGCGCCACTACGCCATCAACGTGCTGGCGGCCGATCAGCAGGCCCTGGCCGAACGGTTCGCGGCACGCGGCACCGACCGCTGGGCCGGCGTGGCCTTCACCGATGGCGTGAGCGGCGCACCGCTGCTCGACGGCGCCGTGGCCAGCTTCGAGTGCTTCAACCGCAGCCAGTACGTTGAAGGCGACCACGTGATCTTCGTCGGCGAGGTGGAGCGCTGCAGCCACCGTGCCCAGGCCTCGCCGCTGCTGTTCCACGGCGGCCGCTTCTACGCCGAACACCCCTTGTGAACGCGGCAATCCCGTGCGACAGCCGGGACACCCGCGGGCGCAGACAATCGCCCGCATGAGCTCAACGGCCGCCACACCACAACGCAAGCCCCACCTCGATTCGCTCGCCATCACCCTGCTGGTGCTGTGCTGCGCCTTCTGGGGTTTCCAGCAGATCCTGATCAAGGTCGCGGTGGCCGAGATCCCGCCGCTGTGGCAGGCCGCCATGCGCATGTGGGGCGCCACCGTCCTGCTCTGGACCTGGTGCGCCGCGCGCGGTGTGCCGCTGTTCCAGCGCGACGGCACGCTGCGCGCCGGCTTGCTGGCGGGCCTGCTGTTCGCCGGCGAGTTCTGCTTCATCTACCTCGGGCTGATGCACACCAGCGCCTCGCGCCTGACGGTGTTTCTGTACACCAGCCCGTTCGTGGTGGCGATCCTGCTGCCACGCATCGTGCCCGGCGAACGGCTGCGCCGGATCCAGTGGGCCGGCCTGGTGCTCGCCTTCCTGGCGGTGGCCATCGCCTTCAGCGAGGGTTTTGTGCACAGCTCGCCGGTGGTGGGCCAGTGGCGCGGTGACCTGATGGGCCTGGCCGCCGGCGTGTTGTGGGGCCTGACCACGCTGACCATCCGCGGCAGCCGCCTGACCTCCGCCAGCGCCGAGAAGACCTTGTTCTACCAGCTCGGTGTCACCTCGCTGGTGGCGCCGCTGCTCTCGCTGCTGCTGGGCGAGCCCTGGGGCTTCGGCTACTCCGCCCTGGCCTGGGGCTCGGTGCTGCTGCAGACGGTGGTGGGCGCGTTCGCCAGTTACCTCACCTGGATGTGGCTGCTGCGGCACTACCCGGCCACGCAGATGTCGACCTTCACCTTCCTCACGCCGGTGTTCGCGCTGATGTTCGGCGTGGTGCTGTTGAGCGAACCGCTCACGGTGCAGCTGGTGGTGGCGCTGGTGGGCGTGGCTGCAGGCATCGTGCTGGTGTCGAGGCGCTGAGCCGGCGCGGTACCCGCACCGCAAGAAACAGCGCAGGGGGTGTTCCCGCCCTATGTTTTGAAATGCCGCTGCAAAGCCTGCAGCGCGTGCCGCACCTTGGCCGGTTGTTCATCGCGGCGCGGCGTGACGGCGAACACCGCCGCCGGTTCCAGCTTCCAGTCGGGCAACACGGGCGCGAGCCGGCCTTCGGCCATGGGCTGGCGCACGTCGTCGGCCATGCCCACGTAGAGGCCCCAGCCCGCCACCGCCATCGCCTGCAGCGCGGTCACCTGCGAGGCCAGCAGGCGTGGCTCCATCCGCACCTCTTCGCGCGCGCCCTGCGCATCCTGAAAGTGCAGGCTGTCCGCCGCGCCGCTGCGCGGTGGCAGGCCCAGCCAGTCGTGGCCCGCCAGTTCGCCCGGATGGCGCGGCCAGCCGCGTTCGGCCAGGTAACGCGGTGCGGCGCAAAGCTGGCGCTGAAGCTCGCCCAGGCGCCGCGCGACCAGCGCCGAATCGGTGAAGCGGCCCACGCGCAAGGCGAGGTCCACGCGCTCGCCGATGAGGTCGATGGGCGTGTCGTCCAGCAGCAGGTGCAGCCGCAGCTTCGGGTGCCGGCGCAGCGGTTCGAGTGCGGTGGACAGCAGCTCGCCGAAACCGATGGGCGCGGCCAGGCGCAGTTCACCCTCGGGTTCGTCGCGCAGGCGCTCCAGGGCCTGGTCGGCACTGCGGGCCTGGGCCACCATGGCGGCGCAGGCGGGGTAGTAACGCTCGCCGGCTTCGGTGAGCGTGATGCGGCGGGTGGAGCGGTGCAGCAGCACCAGGCCGAGCGCCGTTTCCAGCAGGCGCAGCTGCTGGCTCACGGCCGAGGGCGTGCTGCCCACGCGGCGCGCGGCGGCGCTGATGGAGCCGCTGTCCACGATCTCCGCGAACAGCGCCATGCGCTTGAGCTTGTCGGTCCAGGCGGTGGCGTCGCTCATCTTGTAGATTTTCTAAACAAAGAAAGCGAATTCTGCCGCCTACCGCGTTCTTTGTGCAGGCAAGACACTGGATGCACCTCAACAGACCTCAGGAGCCTTGTCATGAAGATCGCCCTCATCGGTGCCACCGGTTTTGTCGGCAGCGCCGTGCTCGCCGAACTGCTCTCGCGCGGCCACGCCGTGACCGCCCTCGCCCGCCACCCCGAGAAGCTCGCTGCCCAGGCCGGGCTGCAGGTGGTGAAGGCCGATGTGGCCGACGCCGCCCAGGTGGCCCGCGCCGTGGCCGGCCACGAGGCCGTGGTGAGCGCCTACAACCCCGGCTGGGGCGAGGCCGACATCCACCGCCTGTTCGGCCTGGGTTACGACGGCATCCTGGCCGGCGCGCGGCAGGCCGGTGTGAAGCGCGTGCTGGCGGTCGGCGGAGCCGGCAGCCTGGAAGTGGCACCCGGCCTGCAGCTGGTGGACACGCCGGAATTCCCCGCCGACTGGAAACAGGGCGCGCTGGCCGCGCGCGATCTGCTCACGCGCCTGCGGGGCGAGACCGAACTGGAATGGAGCTTCGTGTCGCCGCCCATCGCACTCGCGCCGGGCGAACGCACCGGCCAGTACCGCACCGGTGGCGACCAGTTGCTGCCCGGCCAGGGCGACGCACCCGCCGGCATTTCGGTGGCCGACCTGGCGGTGGCGATCGTGGACGAGGTGGAGAAGCCGAAGCACGTTCGCGCGCGCTTCACGGTGGCGAACTGAGCCACCGAACTGCGGGCACGACGCACTACGCGGCCGAGCGCGATGCCGCGAACTGCACGTACCAATCCAGGCAGCCGGGGTTGGCCATCGCCTCGCGGTTGATGACCTTCTCCAGCGGCTGGCCGAGCAGCAGTTTCTTGATCGGCAGCTCCTGCTTCTTGCCGGAGAGCGTGCGCGGAATCTCGGCCACCTGGAACACCTCGTTGGGCACGAAGCGCGGCGACAGCGCGGTCTTGATGCTGTCGTGGATGCGCGCCTTGAGCGCCGCGTCCAGCGTGAGGCCTTCGCGCAGCACCACGAACAGCGGCATGTAGCTCTCGCGCCCGAGGTATTCGAGATCGACCACCATCGAGTCCATCACCTCGGGCAGGGCTTCCACCGCGCTGTAGAGCTCGCTGGTGCCCATGCGCAGGCCGTGGCGGTTGATGGTGGCGTCTGAGCGGCCGTAGATCACGCACGAGCCGTCGGCGTGGATGCGCAGCCAGTCACCGTGTCGCCAGACCGCACCGGCATCCGCCGGGAGATCACCACCGCCGGGCTTGCGCCCCTGCCCCGCGGGATAGGTGTCGAAGTAACTGCCGAGCAGGCGCTGGTTGTCGACGTCACCCACGAAGTACAGCGGCATGGACGGAATCGGCTGTGCGCACACCAGCTCGCCCACTTCGTCGATGACGGGCTGGCCCTGCTCGTTCCACGACTCGACCGCGCAACCGAGCAAGCGGCACTGCATGCGGCCAGGGGTCTGCGGCAGCTCGCGGTTGCCGCCGATGAAGGCGCCGGCAAAGTCCGTTCCGCCGGAAATGTTGCACCACCAGATGTCGCCCCCACGCTCCACCGCTGCGCCCCGAGGGGCCGGATCCCGCTTGGAGTGGCCCGGCGCCAGATCGTCGCTTTGCCCCTCGTTCTTCGTGATGCGGCGGAACTGTTCCGTGCCCCAGCGCTGCGCGTCTTCGGACAGCGGTGAACCAGTGGTGCCGAACGCGCGCACGGCCGACAGGTCGCCGCAGTTGGCGAGGTCCACACCGGCCTTGAGGCAGTTGGCGAAGAAGGCGGCGCCGGCGCCGAAGAAGGTCACACCCTGTTCGGCGGCGAAGCGCCAGAGCGTGGTCCAGTCCGGCTTGTCCTTGGTGCCGCCCGGGTTGCCGTCGTAGATGACGCAGGTCACGCCGTTGAGCAGGCCGCTGGTCTGTGCGTTCCACATCACCCAGCCGGTGGAGCTGTACCAGTGGTACCGCTCGCCCCAGCTGTTGGGCTGGTAGCTGCAGCCGACGTCGTTGTGCAGCACCTTGAGCGCCATCCCCACGATGACGGTGCCGCCGTGGCCGTGCACGATGGGCTTGGGCAGGCCGGTGGTGCCGCTGGAATACACGATCCACAGCGGGTGGTCGAACGGCAGCCACACGGGCTCGAAGGCGGCGGTGGCCGTGTCGTCGCGCGCGGTGGCGGCGGCGAAGCTGGCGCACGGTGCCAGCGCCTGCAGCGCGGCGGCCTGGGCGTCTTCGGTCTCGGCCAGGTTGGTGTGCAGCACCACGTGCCGCACCGTGGGCAGCGCGGCGCGCAGCTCGGCCACCACGGCCAGGCGGTCGTGGTCGCGCCCGCCGTAGGTGACGCCGTCGCAGGCGATGAGCACCACCGGGTCAATCTGGCGGAAGCGGTCGAGCACGGCGTTGGTGCCCATGTCGGGCGCGCAGATGCTCCACACCGCACCCAGAGACACGGTGGCCAGAAAGGCCACCATCGCTTCGGGAATGTTCGGCAGGTAGGCGGCCACGCGGTCGCCCGGTTGCACACCCTGCGCCTGCAAATGCTGCGCGAGCGAGGCCACCTGGCGGCGCAGCTCGGGCCAGCTCAGTTCAACGTGCCGGCCCTTCTCGTTGCGGCTGACGATGGCGGAAAAACCGGCTTCGTGCGCCGGCTGCACATGGCGCAGCACCTGCTGCGCGTAGTTCATGCGCGCACCGGGAAACCAGGGCGCGCCGGGCATCACGTTCTTCGCCAGCACCGCCGTGTGCGGCGTGGGCGACTGCAGGTCGAAGTAGTCCCAGATGCTTTGCCAGAAGCCGTCGAGGTCGGTGACCGACCAGCGCCACATCGCGTCGTAGTTGTCGAACTGCAGGCCGCGTTGCTCGGCAAGCCACTGCTGGTAGAGACGGATCTGGGGCACGTAGGGAGCGGTCATGCAGCAAGCTTAGACCCGGGGCCGGCCTGACACGCCTAGGGTTTGTACGGTTGTACAAGAAGCGCCACGGGTCGTTCAATGCGCTGCATCGCCGCGGTCCGCGGCCCACCGGAGCACGCATGCCTTCGACGACCAATCCGCTGGACGGTTTCACGGTGGACCGCGCAGCGATCCGCACCATCGGCCACGACCTGCAGCGCCCCGAATGCATCCTCGCCGAGCGCGACGGCACGCTCTGGGCCGCCGACGCGCGCGGCGGTGTCACGCGCATCGCGGCCGACGGTTCGCAGCGCTTCATCGGCCAGCGCGCCGACGAACGTTTTGCCAGCGCGGCGCACGCCTCCACCGGCGACATGGAGGCGAAGTACACGCAGGGCACGCTGCCCAACGGCCTCGCGTTCGCGGCCAATGGCGATGTGCTGATCTCCAACTTCGGCACCGACCGGCTGGAGCTGATGACGCGCGACGGCCAGACGCGCACGCTGCACGACAGCATCGACGGCCAGCCGATCGGCAAGGTGAACTTCGTGCTGCGCGATTCGAAGAACCGCATCTGGCTCACCGTGTCCACGCGCGTGAACCCCTGGACGGCGGCGGCCAGCAGCCGCGTGCGCGATGGCTACATCGCCGTGGTGGACGAGCGCGGCCTGCGCGTGGTGGCCGACGGCTTCCACTTCACCAACGAGATCCGCTTCGACGCGCGCGAGGAATGGCTCTACATCGTGGAGACCACCGGCCCGCACATCAGCCGCATGCGCGTGGAGGAGTCGGCGCAGGGCGTGGCCCTGAGCGGGCGCGAGGTGTACGGGCCGTCGCACCTGGGCGTTTTTCCCGATGGCATCGCCTTCGACAGTTTCGGCAACCTGTGGTGCACGCTGGTGATGACCGACCAGGTGATCGCGCTCACGCCGCAGGGCGACAAACGCGTGCTGCTCGACGACGGCAACCCCGAGGCCAACAAGGTGCTGCTGGCGCACATGAACGACGGCACGCTCACCGCCGAGGACATGCTGCGCGCACGCGGCACGCTGGCACCGTGGATGGCCAGCGTCACCTTCGGCGGGCCGGACCTGCGCACCGTCTACATCGGCAGCCTGATGGGCACCACCATCCCCTACTTCACCTCGCCCGTGGCCGGCTTGCCGATGGTGCACTGGTAAGGCCTGCCGGCCCGCCCCCCACAAAGGGTTTGTACGGGTGTACAACAATTTTGTACGGATGTTCAATACGCAAATGGTCACCCGAAAAACCGCCCCCGCGACCGCCCGCCGCAAGCGCGAGGCCGCACCGCGCCCCGACCGCCAGCAGGCCATCCTGCTCGCGGCGGAACGGCTGTTCGCGCAGCGCGGCTACCACGCGGTGACGATCCGCCAGATTGCCGAAGAGGCCGGCGTGCCGCTCGCGCTGGTGGCCTATTACTACGGGCCGAAGCAGGACCTGTTCCACGCCGTGTTCGCGCACTGGGGCCACACCATCGACGAGCGCCTGGCCGCGCTGGAAGCGGTGCCGATCGACCCGGCCGATCCGCAGACGCTCACGCGCATCACCGAGGCCTTCATCTACCCCGTGATCCGCATGCGCTGCAGCCCCGAGGGGCAGTACTACGCGCAGCTGGTCGGCCGCGAGCTGACCTACAACAGCGAAGAGTCCGAGCGCGTGCTGCACGAGTTCTTCGACCCCATGGCCAACCGCTTCATCGACGCGCTGCACCAGACCCTGCCGCACGGCACGCGCGCCGACGCTGCCTGGGGCTACCAGTTCGCCCTCGGCGCGCTGCTGCACCACCTGGTGGACCACCGCATCGCGCGGCTCTCCGACCACGTCAACACACCCAGCGACCCCGCCGCCGCCGAGCGGCTGGTGCGCTTCATCGTGGGCGGCCTGCGCGCCGCTCTCACCCCTCCCGACACGAAACCAAAACGTTCGACCACCCCACCCCGAAGGAGACAAGCATGAAACGTCGCACCGCCCTCGCCGCCCTGGCGTCCATCCCCGCCGCCGTGAGCCTGCCGGCCCTGGCGCAGAGCAACACCAAGATCGTGTTCGGCTACACCGCCGTGACCGACTTCGCCTCGGTGTTCGTCGCCGCTGAAAACGGCTACTTCAAGAAGCGCGCGCTCGACGTGGAGCTCAAGTTCATCCCGATCAACTCCACCATTCCAGCCGCGGTGCAGGCCGACTCGCTGCAGATCGGCGGCCCCACGCCCAGCGTGTACCTGCAGTCCGTGGACGGCGGGCTCGACCACGTGGTGGTGGCCGGTGCCGGCGTCACGTCCAAGACCATCACCGGTTTCGGCCTCGTGGCCAAGGCCGGCAGCGGCATCCGCAAGGCGCAGGACTGCGTCGGCAAGAAGATCGGTGTGCCCGGCCTGGGCGCCTTCCTGCACGTGACCTTCCGCGCCTGGCTCAAGAGCCAGGGTGTGGACTACACCAAGGTGAACTTCGTTGAAGCCGCGTTCCCGCAACACGGCGACCTGCTGCGCGGCGGCTCCGTGGATGCCGTGGTGAGCGCCGACCCGTTCATGAGCCGCATCACCGACACCGGCGTGGGCTACGTGGCCTCGTACTACTCCACCTTCCTGCCCGAGAACCAGCCCACCATCATCCACGTGGCGCGGCGCGACTGGGTGGCGAAGAACCCCGCTGCGGCAAAGGCGTTCCGCGAAGCGGTGCAGGAGGCTGCGGCCTTCATCAACCAGCCGAAGAACGACGCCGCGGTGCGCGCCGCCATCGGCAAGTACATCAAGCTGCCGCCAGAGGTGATCGCCAAGGTGCAGATCTCGCCCCCCGGCCCGGTGGTCACCGAGAAGCAACTCGCCTACTGGGTTGACCTCATGAAAGACCAGGGCATGCTGAAGACCGTGCCCGACGTCGCACGCCTGATCGCCAAGTGAGACACGCCACGCCACGCCACACGCCAGTGCCCCGCCGAGCAGAACCGATTCCGACATGACCGATTCCGTATTGCACTTCGACCGCGTCGCCATCGAGCTCGGTGGCCGGCAGATCCTCTCGCCCGTCGAGCTCACCGTGAAACGCGGCGAGTTCGTGTGCGTGATCGGTCCTTCGGGCTGCGGCAAGACCACGCTGCTGCGTGCCGCTGCCGGCTTCGTCACGCCCAGTGGCGGCAGCGTGCGGCGCAAGGGCGCGGCCATCACCGGCCCGAGCCGCGAGGTGGCCTTCGTGTTCCAGGACTACGGGCGCGCCCTGCTGCCCTGGCGCACGGTGCAGGCCAACGTGAGCCTGGCGCTGGAAGCGGCGAACGTGCCCGCGGCCGAACGGCCCGCGCGCATCGAGCATGTGCTGAAAACCGTGGGCCTGCAGGCGCACGCGCACAAGTTTCCGGCCCAGCTCTCGGGCGGCATGCAGCAGCGCGTGCAGATCGCGCGTTGCCTCGCGCAGCGGCCCGACGTGATGCTGATGGACGAGCCCTTCGGCGCACTCGACGCGATGACGCGCGAGACGCTGCAGGACGAACTGGCCCGCCTGGTGCGTGAAGAGGGTTTGACGGTGATGTTCGTCACCCACGACCTGGAAGAAGCGCTGTACCTGGGCGACCGCGTGATCGCCCTGCGCAGCAACCCCACACCCGAGCTGCCCAGCCTGGCGGCGCTGATCGACGTGCCGCTGCCGCAACCACGCGACCAGCTCAGCACCAAGGAACACCCCGAGTTCCTGCGCCTGCGCCGCGAGCTGTACCACTACCTGGGACATTGAGATGAAGCTCAAATCCCTTGCCTTTCCGGCGCTGCTGATCGGCGCGCTGGAAGTCTGGGCACGCACCACCGGCCAGGGCAGCGATGCCATCGCCCCGCCCAGCGCCGCGGTGCGCGCCTTCTGGGGCGCGGCAATGGACGGCTCGCTGTTCGAGGCCACGGCCTTCACGCTCGGCACCGCCGCGCTGGGCCTGCTGATCGGCGCGCTCGGCGGCCTGCTGCTGGGCACCTTGCTCGGCCTGTCGCGCCGCGCCGCGCGCCTCGGTTTCCTGAGCGTGGAAGTGGCGCGCCCGATTCCTTCGGTAGCGCTGATTCCGCTGGCCATGCTGGTGTTCGGCTTCGGCCTGCGCATGGAACTCAGCGTGGTCGCTTTTGCCTGCCTGTGGCCCATGCTGGTGCTCACGCAGGCGGCGGTGCAACAGGTGGAGCCGCGCCTGCTGGAGGTGTCGCGCGCGCTGGAACTCACGGCATGGCAGCGCTTCGCCTGGATCATCGGCCCGGCCATCGTGCCGCGCCTGTTCGTTGCGCTGCGCCTCGGTGTGGCGATTGCGCTGGTGGTCGCCGTCACGGTGGAGATCGCGGCCAACCCGCACGGCATGGGCTACGCCATGATGATCGCGCAGCAAAGCCTGGACCCGGCCCTCATGCTGGCCTGGCTGGTGTGGATCGGCGTGGTCGGTTACCTCATCAACGTCGGCGCACTCGCGCTGCAGCACCGCGTGGCACGCGCCATGGGGGAGCAGGCCGCATGAGCGCAGCGCCGGGCCGTTCCCAAGCCAGCTCGCACCGCAGCCCGCAGGGCGGAGGTTTCCAATGAAAAACAATTACCGCACCCTCACCGCCATCGGCAACGCTTCGGGCTCGGTGCTCGTGCTCGGCGCCTTCATCGCCTTGTGGTGGATGGCCAGCACCAGCGGCTGGGTGAACCGCGCCTTCCTGCCCACGCCACAAGCCACGCTGCAAAGCCTGGTGCAAGGCCTGTCCGGCGGCGACCTCGCCGGCTACACCTGGGCCACGCTCAGCCGCATGTTCAGCGGCTGGGTGCTGGCCAGCGCACTGGGCATCGCGCTGGGCGCGCTCATCGGCAGCTCGAAGCGCGCCAGCGAATGGATCGCGCCCACGCTGGAGTTCATCCGCCCGCTGCCGGCCTCGGCCATCATGCCGCTGGCCATTGCGCTGTTCGGCCTCTCGGGCGGCATGGTGCTGGCGGTGGTGGCCTTTGGTGCCATGTGGCCGGTGCTGCTGGCCACGCTGCACGGCCTGGCCAACGTGCACAAGCAACTGCGCGAAGTGTCGCGCTCGCTGGAGCTCAGCCACCTCGCCTTCGTGCTCAAGATCGGTCTGCCCAACGCCATGCCCGACATCCTGGCCGGCATGCGGCTGTCGATGACGGTCTCGCTCATCGTCTCGGTGGTGGGCGAGATGATCGCCTCGCAACCCGGCCTGGGCCAGGCCATCCTGCTGGCCGCGCGCTCGTTCCAGGCCAGCGAGCTGTTTGCCGGCATCGTGCTGCTCGGCGCCATGGGCTTTGCCAGCAACGTGGTGCTTGCGCTGGCCGAGCGCTCGCTGCTGCGCTGGCAACGGCCCTGAACCACAACAACACACAACCACGACCCCACCGGAGAAGACCATGTCCCGCAAATTCGTTGACCTGTCCATTTACCTTGAAAACGACGTGGTGAGCGATCCGCCGGCGTTCGCGCCGAAGATCCAGTACTTCACGCACGACAACACCTTCGAGCAGATCGAGCCATTCTTTCCCGGCCTGAAAAAAGAAGACCTGCCCGACGGCGAAGGCTGGGCGGTGGAGCTGGTGCAGCTCTCCACCCACAACGGCACCCACCTTGATGCGCCGTACCACTTCCACTCCACGATGGACAAGGCGCTGGGCGAGAAGAAGCCCGCCATCGCCATCCACGACGTGCCGCTGGAGTGGTGCTTCCAGCCCGGCGTGAAGCTGGACTTCCGCCACTTCGCCGATGGCTACGTGGTGACGGCCGAAGACGTGGAGGCCGAACTCAAGCGCATCAACCACACGCTCAAGCCGCTGGAGATCGTAGTGGTGAACACGCGCGCCGGTTCGCGCTACGGCCACAACGACTACGTGGCTTCCGGCTGCGGCATGGGCTACGAAGCCACCATGTACCTGCTGGAACGCGGCGTGCGCCTGACCGGCACCGACGCCTGGAGCTGGGACGCGCCCTTCGTGCACACCGCACAGAAGTACGGCGAAACCAAAGACGCCTCGCTGATCTGGGAAGGCCACAAGGCCGGCCGCGACATCGGCTACTGCCACATCGAGAAGCTGCACAACCTGGAAGCGCTGCCCCCCACCGGCTTCTTCATCAGCTGCTTCCCGCACAAGATCCGCGGCGCTTCGGCCGGCTGGACACGCGCGGTTGCCATCTTCGACGACGCCCTGCAAGCCACGGCCTGACCCCCACGCTGCAGCACCGCGCAGCGTGACCGGGCCCCGGGCGGCCCGGCGCCGGATCGCCTTTCTTTCGCACAGGAACAACCCTCATGGAACTGAACCACACGCACGACGTCAACACCCGCAGCTGGCTTGAATCGGCCAACGCACCGGGCACCGATTTCCCGATCCAGAACCTGCCTTTTGGCGTCTTCCGTCGCAAGGGTTCAAACGAAGCGTTCCGTGGCGGTGTCGCCATCGGCGACCAGGTGATCGACCTCGCCGCCGTCGCCAAGGCCGGCGCCGTCTCGGGCCCTGCTGCGGTGAAGGCGGTGAACGCCTGCGCGGGTGACGCACTCAACGACTTCCTGGCCATGGGCCCGGCCGCCTGGCGCGCGCTGCGCCACGCGCTGTTCGACCTGCTCAAGACCGGCGCCAGCGGCCCCGGCGTGACCGCGCTGCGCGCCAGCCTGATTCCGCAGGCCGAGGTGGAGCACCGCGTGCCCACGCGCATCGGCGACTACACCGACTTCTACACCTCCATCCACCACGCACGCAACGTGGGCCGCGTGGTCCGCCCGGACGATCCACTCACGCCCAACTTCCAGTGGATCCCCATCGCGTACCACGGCCGCGCCTCCAGCGTCGTCATCAGCGGCACCCCGTTCAAGCGCCCCATGGGCCAGGCCATGGCGCCGGGCGCGAGCGCACCGGTCTACGGCCCCTGCCGCCGGCTCGACTACGAGCTGGAGATGGGCTTCTACGTCGGCCCCGGCAACGCGCTGGGCGCACCCATTCCGCTGACCGAAGCCGAAGACCACATCTTCGGCATGTGCCTGCTCAACGACTGGTCCGCACGCGACCACCAGTTCTGGGAAATGGCGCCACTCGGCCCCTTCCTCGGCAAGAACTTCTGCACCACCGTCTCGCCCTGGATCGTGACGATGGAAGCCCTCGCACCCTACCGCGTGCCCTTTGCGCACCCGGCCGACGAACCGCAACCACTGGCCTACCTCGACAGCCCCGCCAACACCGCCAGCGGCGGCCTGGACGTGCAGCTGGAGGTGTGCCTGGAAGCGCGCGAACACCGCGAACGCGGCATCGCCCCCGACCGCCTCTCGGCCACCAGTTTCCGCCACCAGTACTGGACCATTGCGCAGATGCTGGCGCAGCACACCGTGGGCGGCTGCAACCTGCAACCGGGTGACCTGCTCGGCACCGGCACCATCTCGGGCCCGACCCAACCCGAGGCCGGCGCCATCGTGGAACTCAGCGTGGGCGGCACGAAAGACGTGCCCCTGCCCGGCATCAACGCCCAGCGCCGCTTCCTGGAAGACGGCGACACGGTGATCCTGCGCGGCTGGTGCGAAAAGCCGGGCGCGGCGCGCATCGGTTTTGGTGAGAGCCGGGGTGAGGTGTTGCCGGCGGTGGGGTGAGGTAGGGACGGCTCTGTCGCGGGGGTGCTGCCGTGGTGTGTGGTCCTGCGATGGAGCTGGTCTGTGGCCTCGATATGAGTAGCTGCTGGCCCGCTTGCCTACGTTGCTCCTAGGCTGCTGCTCGCGGGTGGTACTTTCTGTTCGCTCATGCTTTTTCCTTGCGTAGCTGTCGCTCTTTTCGTTCGATGCGTCGCTGCACTTTCACGAACTGCTGTTCAACCTTCAATGAAAGTTCGCCGAGTACACGAGACCAGATGATGCTATCGGTGTTCGGATGAATCAAAAGCAGAACCATCGTGATTTGAGTCAACGAAAGAGCCGCGAGCCGCCCGGCTTCTTGCAAGCCCACGTTGCTGGCCCCCACCAGGATGCAATTTTGGTCGCCGAGGATGCCCAGGCGAAAGAACGTGCCTTTTGCACCTGCATGTACGGAGTTGCTCGCCAGTTTGAAATATGGCCGCAGGCGACTGAAGTCGACAGCGGCTTCAATACTGGCAAAGGACGGGTTTGGATTGTTTAGCGTGTCCGCTGCCCAGCCGTAGTCATTGAGGAAGGGTTTGCCGTATTTGCGCTCCAGATCGGCTGCCAAGGCATCCTGACGTTTCTGGTCACGTGCAGAGATTGGTCGATGCTGCAGAGTGGCTGCGAACCGTGTGTACTGACGGGCGGCCTTGATTGAGTCTGCATCAACATGTGCGACGTACCGCTCCGCTACTGCTGGACCGCGTTTGGCGATCAGCATTGCGGTAACCATTAATTCGTGCATTGTTCGCCAGCGTGACATAGCCCCATCAGCGAATCCGTTGCGTAACAGGGCCTGCACTTCCCCTGCGACCTGTACCGCCCGGCCTTGCAACCGCGTGACAACATCCACTACCGCAATGTCCTTGGACTTGCGGCGCTGCCTTCTAAGCCAATCATTCCGCACCTCCCCAATCTCTTGACAAAGAGCCACTTGGATCTCGAGCAGCTTGAGCGGTTCGGCCCATGTCAGTTCGAGCCGCCGTATGAAAGCGTCGCGCTCATTTGTCAGGTGAAGCAGGCGGACCTCAGAGTCCTTGAGGACACTCTGCAACGCAGAAGCGCTCAGTGATTCGAAGAGGTCGTTAGCCGCTGTTTCAATGGCGCTGGAGAGCTCTTTAGCGATCTGCTCAACGTCCGCGCTATTCAGATGAATATTGACGCTTCGGCCGGCCGTGATCTCGTCATCGAGCACCAAGTCGAAACTGGACGACTCAGCGCCTGACGGTGCGGCCAAAAGTTGCTCTGCGGCATCTTTAATGGCGTCGAAGTGCTTTGAGCTATCAATGCCTTGCTCGAGGAGCTTCTTGTTCAGAATGCGAGCGAGTAGGTGTGCTGATCCTGTTTGACTTCGCACCGCTTCCAAGTAAGCGTGATGAAACTCCGTTGCTGCATGAGGTCGTTTCTTTGGCATGCTTGCTATTGTGGCTGTGAGCCAAAGTCTTCGACTAGCCGGGCAGGAGGACCTGCCTTGTTTACCGGGTTGGCCACGGCAGTAGACATTCACCTCCGAAACTTTCGGGCTCCGCAAGCACGCAGCCGCGGGTACCGAAGGACCGATCAGCTGAAATCCGTTTGAAGCAGACGCCGCTTAAGTCAAAGCCAGCACTGCACTTCCCGCCCACCTCAAGTTGCCCCACCCCGCAACCTTTAAAGGCACAATCCGTGCCGGCGCGAACGCGCCGCATCCCAAACACAAACAACACAACAACGAGGAGAAGCTCGCATGGGCATGTTCCACTGGACAGAAAAGAGCGCCGCCACACTCAACAACGGCGGCGTGATCGCCCCCGACGAACGCTTGCCGTGGCCACAGACCGGCGTGATGGGCGTGCAGCACTTGATCGCCATGTTCGGCTCCACCGTGCTCGCACCGCTGCTCATGGGCTTTGATCCGAACGTGGCCGTACTCATGAGCGGTATCGGCACGCTGATCTTCTTCCTCATCACCGGCGGCAAGGTGCCGAGTTACCTGGGTTCGAGCTTCGCCTTCATCGGCGTGGTGATCGCGGCCAGCGGTTACGCGGGCTCCGGCCCCAACGGCAACATCGGCGTGGCGCTGGGCGGCATCATTGCCTGCGGCGTGGTCTACACCGTCATCGGCCTCATCGTGCAGGCCGTGGGCACGGGCTGGATCGAGCGCTTCATGCCGCCGGTGGTCACCGGCGCGGTGGTGGCGGTGATCGGCCTGAACCTGGCCGGCATTCCGGTCAAGAACATGGCGCCCACCGGCTTCGACGCCTGGATGCAGGGCATCACCTTCGTCAGCGTGGCGCTGGTGGCGGTGTTCACGCGCGGCATGGTGCAGCGCCTGCTGATCCTCATGGGCCTGATCGTCGCCAGCATCATCTACGCGGTGCTCACCAACGGCATGGGCCTGGGCAAGCCGCTGGATCTCTCGGGCATTGCCAACGCCGCCTGGTTCGGCATGCCCAACTTCAGCAAGCCGGTGTTCGAGATGAACGCCATGCTGCTGATCGTGCCGGTGGTCATCATTCTGGTGGCCGAGAACCTGGGCCACATCAAGGCGGTGACGGCCATGACCGGCCGCGACCTCGACCAGTACATGGGCCGCGCCTTCATCGGCGACGGCGTGGCGACCATGGTGGCCGGCAGCGCCGGTGGCACCGGTGTGACGACCTATGCCGAGAACATCGGCGTGATGGCCGCGACCAAGATCTACTCGACCGCGATCTTCCTGCTGGCCGGCGTCATGGCCATCCTGCTGGGCTTCTCGCCGAAGTTCGGCGCGCTGATCCAGGCGATTCCGCTGGCGGTGATGGGCGGCGTGTCCATCGTGGTGTTCGGTTTGATCGCCATCGCGGGCGCGAAGATCTGGGTCGACAACAAGGTGGATTTCTCGGACAACAAGAACCTGCTGGTGGCCGCCATCACCGTGATCCTGGGCACGGGCGACTACACGCTGAAGTTCGGCGAGTTCGCGCTGGGTGGCATCGGAACCGCGACTTTCGGCGCGATCATCCTGTATGCCCTGCTCAACCGCGGCGCCCCCGCTCCGGCCCGCCAAAAGCACTGAGTGTCTGGCGGCCACGCAAGGTGGCCGCCTTTTTTTTGCGGGTGTTCTTCAGCGGCGCGTGCGCTCGCGCCGCGCCCGCTCTGCCGGGGTTTCTGGCGGTGCGCTGAGCACGCCGCCGATCTTGGCACCGAGCACGGTGCCGATGCCGGGCAACACCGCCGTGCCCACGGCCGCACCGGCCAGGCTGCCCCAGGCCAGTTCAACTTCGGGCTGGCTCGTGGGCCCATGCAGCGCGAAGGGCACGTCCACCACGCCGCCCGCCACTTCCAGCCGGCCCTGGGCGTCGATCTGTCGGCGCTGCAATGTGACCCGTCCCGTCGCGCTGTAGGTGCCGGCCACGGCCTTCACGTCGGTGAACACGGTCTTGAGCCCCTGCGCGGTGTTCTGCGTTTCCATCACGCCGCTGAGGCTGTCCAGCGCGGTTTCGCCGGCGGTGTCCCGACCGAGCGACTTGACCGCCTTGTCCAGGTTGAAGCGCAACATCCTGGCGCGCTCCACGCTCAGCACGCTGCGTGTGCGCAGCGAACGGAACAGCGCGTCCAGCGACTCGCCCTCGGCGTGCAGCGTGGTGTCGCCCGAGGCCACGCCGCCGATGGGCGAGCGCCGGTGGAAGGCCTGCAGCATGGCCTGCACGTCCACCTGGCGCGGCGCGAGTTCGCCGCTCAGCGTCATGCCGCCGTCGGCTGCGCCGAGCAGCCGCGCCTGGCCCTGTGCCGTGCCGCCCGCGCCCTGCACGCTCAGCCGGTAGACGTGGGCGCCACGCTCGGTCTTGCCGTCGCGTGTGGCCTGCAGCGTCAACGGCGGCACCACGCCCGGGCGCAGGAGGTGGATGCGCCGCGGCAGGCGGTCGTCGTCAAAGTCCACCTCGCCCTCGTACACCTCGCGGGTGCCGCTGTGCGAGATGTAGGTGGTGTCGGTCACGCGCAGGCGGCGCAACTGCACGGCCTCCACGGCCTGCACAGCTTGCTTGTTGCCTGGCGCCTCGCCCCGAAACGCCGCAAGCGCCTCGCGCGGCAGCACAGCACCGTCCACCTCCAGCCGGTGAATCACCAACCGCTGGCGCAACAGGGGCCACAGCGCGGGGTAGAGGGTGATGCGGCGGGCCTGAATGGCTTCGGGTTGCTGCTGCGTGTGCACGTCGCGCAGCTCCAGCACGGGCCCACCCAGCAGGCGCCAGCGCAAGCCGCCCACCACCAGCGGTTGCCCGAGGCGGGCCTGGAACTCGGCCTCGATGCGGCGCGCCAGCTGTTCGTCGTTGGGCAACATGGCCCACAGCGCCACGGCGGCGGCCGCGAGCAGCGCCGCCAGGGCGCCGAGAGCGCCGAGGACGGGCAGAGGCCGGCGGCGGGTGGGTGTCATGGTGGGTGACTGGGCCTGTTTCGCACCATGATGCGCGCCCGGCGCGCCGCTGTCTGTAGGTGCTTGCCGCCTCCACACGCAGCCACCCGGCCCTGCCGGCGTACCGGGCACGCGGGCGCGGTTTTAATAGGGGCGCCCTTGATCACTGGAGAACCCGTTTGAACATCTGGAAAAAGCCCATCTCGGTCGAAGAACTCACCCGCATCCACCAGGACACGGCGGTGCAGCAGCTCGGCATCGAGTTCCTGGAAGTCGGGCCCGACTTCATCCGCGCCCGCGTGCCGGTGGACGCCCGCACCAAGCAGCCCTACGGCCTGCTGCACGGCGGCGTGAGCGTGGTGCTGGCCGAAACGCTGGGCTCGTGCGGCGCGGCCTACAGCTGCCCGGAAGGCCAGCGCGCGGTGGGCCTGGACATCAACGCCAACCACCTGAAGGGCGCAACCGCGGGCTGGGTGACGGGCGTCACGCGGCCGGTGCACATCGGCCGCACCACGCAGGTGTGGCAGATCGACCTGAGCAACGACGCGGGCGAGCTGACCTGCGTTTCGCGCATCACCATGGCGGTGCTGGGCGGGCGCTGACCGGTGGGCGGCTTGACGTAGGCCCGCGCGCCTCGGTATGGTCGATGCTGTTCGCAGCAGCTGATTTCTCGTTGCGCGTGACCAGCATGCCGCCAACGAGCGCTGAAACCTCCATCGGCCCCACCTCAACCGTCTCTGCCATGACCCACTCCACCCCGCGCACGCCATTGCCCACGCTGTCCCGTTTGCTGCGATCTCTGGGCGCGGCCGCCCTGGTCTTCGGCACCGTGGCGTCTCTTGCCGCAGAACCCCCACAGGCCCCCTCCGGCAACCTGCGTCTTTTCGTTTCAGGCCACAGCCTGACGGACAACCCCGTGGGCGAGTACATCACCCAGATCGCCAGCAGCATGGGCACCCCCGCGCGCTACAACCAGCAGATCGTCATCGGCTCGCCCATCAGGGCACGCACCCACGGCCAGGGCAGCTGGTCAGGCTATCGGCAAGGCAAGAACCGGTCGGGGTCGGACATCGACGTCCTGGGGGAGCTTCGCAGCGGCAAGGAGATCGGGGGAGACCGCTACAACGTGTTGCTGATCACCGAGCGCCACGATCTGCTGGGCCCCCTGATCTGGGAAGACACCGTGCGCCAGCTGCGGCATTTCCACGAGCGCGCCCACGATGCCAACCCGGCGGTGCAGACCTACCTCTACACCTCGTGGTGGGGCATCAAGGACATGGCCAACCCGCAGACCTGGGTGCAATACGAACGCGAAGCGGATCAGGCGTGGCAGTGCATCGCCACGCGCATCAACACCTCGCTGATCCATGAGAACCGGCCGGACCGCATCCGGCAGATTCCCGCCGCCGCCGCCCTGGCGGCCCTGGTGGACCGCTCCACCCGCCAGCAACTGCCGGGTTTCTCGCAGGCCGACGTCAAGGCCACGATGGGGCAGTTGTTCACCGACGATGTGCACCTCACGCGGGCCGGGGCCTACTACGTTGCGCTGGTGTCCTACGCCACCATCTACGGGCGTTCGCCGGTCGGGGCCTGGTCCCCTTCCGGGGTGGGTGCGGCCCAGGCGAAGGCCCTGCAATCCGTGGCCTGGGACTTTCTCTCCCCGTCAACGCCACCCGCCAAGCCCCTCACCCTCGCGCAGTGCAACAGCTACATGGTCAAGACCTTCTGCGAGGCCTCCGGGAACTTCGTGAGCAAGGGCGATGCCGGCACCATCAACGGTTGCAAGCAGAGGTTCTCCCAGTCCGGCCCGGACAACCCCCTGAGCTTCGACGCGCAACGCGACGCAGCCCACTGGCACCCCGCGCCCTGAACTGCACGGTGTGCGGTCACACCATCGCCGGCCACGGGCGAGGCCCTGCGGTCCGACACCACCGCGGGCGGGCTGACCTCCAGCGCGTGCACCGGCATGGTGGTGGCGCGCGAGTCCCCGGGGACGCCTGCCGCGTTCAGAGCCCCAGGCGCATGATGGACACGGTCTCGCCGTTGGCCTCGACCTCTTCCACCGCCACCCAGCCCAGGCGGGCGTAGAGCGCCTGCTGGTCGGGCGTGTAGAGGTACAGCGCCGGCAGACCCTGCCGCCGGCTTTCTTCGATGCAGGCGCAGACGAGCGCGCTGCCGATGCCACGGCCCCGCGCCTGCGGCGCCACGAACACCTCGCCCAGCCAGTGCGGCTTGTCGGGGTGGCCGGGCAGCTCAAACAGCTTGACGCTGGCGGTGCCCAGGAAGTGGTCCGCGCCCGCCTCTCCCCGCTCTCCCGCCCCTCCCTCCAGTGCCACGAACGCAAACGGCACCCGCCCCTGCTGGCCTTGCTGCGCGTGTTGCGCCAGGCGTTGTTCGATGGCCGGCAAGGAGGCCCAGGGTGCGAAGTCGCGCCACTCGGCGTGCAGTTGGGCGGCGATGGGGCCGATCAGGCCGGGGTGCTGCTGCAGCTCTTCGATGCGCAGCGTGTTGTTTGCGTTGGCATTGGCAGTTGCACGCAGCGCACCCGGTGCACCCGTCTCAGCCGACATGCTGGTAGGTGCTGTCGCCGTGCGGCGCGGCGCGGAAGGCGGGCAATGCTTCGGCCTGCGCAGACCAGGCCACGAGCGCCGGGTGGTCGGCGGCGGGCACCACCTCGGGCAGCATCTGCTGCGTGAAGTGCCAGGCCACGGCCACCGTCACACCGGCCTGGGTCAGGCGGGCGCCGGTGACGGCGGGCAGTGTGCGCGCGGCGAGCGAATGCTC
Organism: Hydrogenophaga palleronii NBRC 102513; assembly: GCF_001571225.1. Taxonomy (GTDB): domain Bacteria; phylum Pseudomonadota; class Gammaproteobacteria; order Burkholderiales; family Burkholderiaceae_C; genus Hydrogenophaga; species Hydrogenophaga palleronii. The sequence goes on along the minus strand of NZ_BCTJ01000022.1, from coordinate 4,759 downwards.
CAGCTCAGCATAGGCCGCGAGCAGCTGGCCGCTGACGCGCTCGACCCAGGGCTGGTGCAGTTTCTCGGGCGGGCGCAGGCCGCGCTCGTAGACGATCTGCACGCTCTTCTCGCAGGCCGCCAGCGCAAGGCCGGTGAGGCGCAGGTCGAGCGCGAGTGCGGGCAGTTCGGCGGGCAGCAGGCTGCGTGGCCGCGCGCGGGCTTGTGCGTAGTCCAGGATCAGGTTGGAGTCCATCAGCACCGTGCCGTCGTCGCACACCAGGGTGGGCGCCTTGACGACCGGGTTGATCTTCTGGAACTGGTCGAAGGTGCTGAACACCGAGAGCGAGCGGTGCTCGAAGCGCAGGCCGAGCAGTTGGAGGGAGATGGCGACGCGCCGCACGTAGGGCGAATCAAGCATGCCGACGAGTTGCATGGGAGGTCCAATGGGTGGATGGCGGGCCAGTGTGCCCGATTCCGGTGTCACCCCCAAACGCCACCGAACAACGCCACGCCAGCGGTGCCGGCGGGCGCGCAGGATCACTCGCGCTCGCAACGCCCCTGGGCCGTGGCCTGGCCGCGGAAGTCGCTGCTCCAGGTCTGGGCGGCAACGTCGATCTGGATGCGCTCGTTGTCGAGCGCGGTGGCGATGGTGTTTTTCTGGACCGAGAAGGTATAGGCCGGCACGCCGTCGATGTGCACCGCCTGCACACGCTGCTTGTCGTAGGCGATGCGCACGGTGCGCGTCCAGGTGGTTCGCGCGGGCAGGTAAACCGCTTCGCAAACCAGCGTCACCGTTTCCCGCGCATCAGCGGCCGCGGCCTTGTCTTTTTTCTTCGCCTGTTGCGCCCCGGCCGGGAGCGCGAGAGCCGTCACCGCGAGGCCCAGCGCCAGCGCCATGGCGGTTCGCGCAGGTCTCATGGTGCGTCGGCCTTCGCCATGCGCTCGCTCTTCCAGTACACGTCATCGCCACCGTGCATGCGGTTGAGCACGCGGGCCAGCACGAACATCAGGTCGCTCAGGCGGTTGAGGTACTGGCGCGGCGTGTCCTTCAGGGTTTCGGCGGTGTCCAGTGCCACCACCGCGCGCTCGGCGCGGCGTGCCACGGTGCGGCACACGTGGGCCTGGCTGGCGGCGCGGTTGCCGGCGGGCAGGATGAACTCCTGCAGCCGCGGCAGCGCCTCGTTGTGTTCGGCCAGCGCTTCGTCGAGCGCAAGCACGGCCTCGGGCTTGAGCAGCTCGAAGCCGGGAATGGACAGCTCACCACCGAGGTTGAAGAGCTGGTGCTGGATCTCCACCAGCAGCGCGCGCACGCCGTCGGGCAGCTCTTCGCACAGCAGCAGGCCGATGTGCGAATTGAGCTCGTCGACATCGCCCATGGCGTGCACGCGCAGGCTGTCCTTGGAGACGCGGGTGTTGTCGCCCAGCCCGGTGGTGCCGGCGTCGCCGGTGCGGGTGGCGATCTGGGTGAGTCGGTTGCCCATGGTGTTTGTGTGTCCTCTCGTCGGGTCGCTGCGGGTCGCATCGGACCGGTGGCGGCATGCCACCCGGGGATTGTGAGGGAATGCAGGCAAATGTGTCCCCCGCAAAGCGCATGTGATGGAGGCAACGTCCGGCAATAGTGCTGGCCTCACCCGGCGATGCGGGCGGTAATGGGCCTCTTGTTCCACCCACCGCAGGAGCCACCACCGATGTCGCGATCCCGCCCCCGTACCACCTCCCAGCGCCTGTCCCAATTCGAAGCCCGCAGCGTGCAGCTCATTGCCGCCTGCACGCTCGGCCTGGCCGGCATGGCCAGCGCCCAGACCGGTCCGCCTGCCCGCCAGGCGTCTTCCTCCTCCCCCTCCTCTTCTTCTTCCAGCGTGCCGGCACCGCGCCAGGCCCAGCTGCCGCGCATCGCGCGCCTGGACGCCACCGACAACACCTCCCCACGCATCTCCCGCAGCGAACGGCGCTGAGGCGGCGGCGCGCGCCGCGGCCGCACACAGCGCGACCGCAAGGCTTAAACTGGCCCGCTGTCACCTACACAGCGACCGGAGACCTGCCCCATGAACGCCCCCACCACCCTGCACCACCTGGCGCCCGAAGTACACGCACGCGCCATCCCGGACGGTTTCCTTGACGCCCTGCAGGCGCGCTTCGGCGCGCAATGCTCCACCGCCCTGGTGGTGCGCGAACAGCACGGCCGCGACGAGTCCATCTACCAGGTGCCACCGCCGGTGGCGGTGGTGTTCGCGCAGAGCACGCAGGACGTGGCCGATGCGGTGGCGCTCGCCGCGCAGCACCGTGTGCCGGTGATTCCCTTCGGCGTGGGCTCCTCGCTCGAAGGCCACCTGCTGGCCGTGCAGGGCGGCATCAGCATCGACCTCAGCCGCATGAACCAGGTGCTCTCGGTCAACGCCGAAGACCTCACCGTGACGGTGCAGCCCGGCGTCACGCGCAAGGCGGTCAACGAGGCGGTGAAGAGCGAGGGCCTGTTCTTCCCCATCGACCCCGGCGCCGATGCCTCCATCGGCGGCATGTGCGCCACCCGCGCTTCGGGCACGAACGCGGTGCGCTACGGCACCATGCGCGAGAACGTGCTGGCGCTCGAAGTCGTCACCGCCCAGGGCGAAGTCATCCGCACCGGCACGCGCGCCAGGAAGAGCAGCGCCGGCTACGACCTCACCCGCCTGCTGGTGGGCAGCGAGGGCACGCTGGGCGTGATCACCGAGATCACCCTCAAGCTCTATCCGCTGCCCGAAGCCATCTCGGCCGCCACCTGTTCCTTCCCCACCATCGAGGCCGCCGTGCGCACCGTGATCCAGGTGATCCAGCTCGGTGTGCCGATCGCGCGCTGCGAGCTGATCGACCACAACACCGTGCGCATGGTCAACGCACACAGCAAGCTGGGCCTGCGCGAAGAGAACATGCTGCTGATGGAGTTCCACGGCTCGCCCGCGAGCGTGAAGGAGCAGGCCGAGACGGTGCAGGAGATCGCCAGCGACTTCGGCGGCAACGCCTTCGAGTGGGCCGACACGCCCGAGGAGCGCACGCGCCTGTGGACCGCACGGCACAACGCCTACTTCGCCGCCATCCAGAGCAAGCCGGGCTGCCGCGCCATCTCCACCGACACCTGCGTGCCGATCAGCCGCCTGGCCGACTGCCTGCTCGACTCGGTGACCGAGGCCGACGCCGCCGGCCTGCCCTACTTCCTGGTCGGCCACGTGGGCGATGGCAACTTCCACTTCGGTTACCTGATCGACCCGGACAAGCCGGAAGAACACACGCTGGCCGAGGAGCTCAACCACAAGCTGGTGGCGCGCGCGCTGAGCCTGGGCGGCACCTGCTCGGGCGAGCACGGCGTGGGCCTGCACAAGATGGAGTTCCTGCTCACCGAGGCTGGTGCCGGCGCGGTGGACATGATGCGCAGCATCAAGCGCGCGCTGGACCCCGACAACATCATGAACCCGGGCAAGATCTTCGCTCTTTGAGTGCGGCGCTGGCTCTGGACAAAAAAGCCTCCCGAGCGGGAGGCTTTTTTCATGGGCGCATATGCCGGGCCGCTCAGGGCGCGGGCTGCGCCTCGAACAGGGCCACCTGGGCACCCAGGCGGTCGAGCAGGCGCAGGCGACGGCCTTCCATGGCCCATTGTTCGGTGGTGGCGAGTGCAAACAGCAGGGCGCGCTCGCGTTCCATGTCGGTGGCGCAGACCTTCAACTCGCGGCGTGGGCCACGCAGCATCTGCAGCGCCGAACCGCTCAGGGTGTACGTGCCCACCAGTTCATTGCAGCCACCCGAGCCGGTGACGCGGTGGCCATCGGCGTTGAGCACGAAGTACGGCGTGGTGGCCGCGCTCTGCGACGGCAGCGGCTGGCCGTCCAGCGCGACCAGGGCCCAGCGCACGTTTTCGATGCGCGGTGCCGCGGGCTGCGCGCGTGTGTCGACCGGGCGCAGCAGCACGTCGGCGTGGCTGGTGCCCGAATGGCCGAGCACCAGGTAGGCGCTGTCGGTCACGTACAAGGCCTTGCCGTCCACCAGCACCTCGGCACGCACCGAATAACTGCCACGCTCCTGCACCAGCCGGCCCGCGACGGGCAGGCTGAAACGCAGGGGTTGTGCGCCATTGGCGGGCAGCGTGGCCTGGGCCAGGGTGTTGGCGCGGGCATCGGCGCGCGAGACGTCGGCCACCGACACGTCCAGCACCGCGTTGGCGGGCAGCACCACCTGGCCCTCGAAACGGGCCGTGCCGGTCACGGTGAGCGGCGGCAGGGTGCCCGGTGGCGGCGTGGCACAGGCCGAGAGCAACAGGCCCGAGGCCAGGGTGGCCAGCAACAACAAAGGGCGGCGCGTGAACAGGCGAGGCGATGAAGTCTTCATGAGCGATCCTGAAAAAAGAAAAAGCGGTGCGCGATAACCGGCCCACGCATTGTGCGCAGAAGGCCGACGCGCCTGTCAACGCATGCTACAGCCACCGGAGCAGAACCCGTATCGCATGTGAGCACGGTGACCCGTGAGCCGAAAGCGGATGCCAGCGCGGGGCACAGAGGCGCCAGCCGGCGCGCGACCCACAGCGCACGCAACAAGCGCCCGCCAAGGGGCAACGACGGTCCGACTGGGCTGGCCCCAAGGGCCGCCCGCCTCGTAACGCCGCAGGCCCAACACAGAGGGAGACGCCGCGCAGCGGCGCAGAGGCACCAGCCGGCGCGCAACCCACAGCGCATGAGAAAGCGCAGACCAAGGGCACCGAGGGTCCGGCTTCGCCGGCCCCAGGTGCCGTCCCCCCTCGTAGCGCCGAAGGC
>NZ_BCTJ01000021.1 GCF_001571225.1 Hydrogenophaga palleronii NBRC 102513 | reverse complement strand
CCTGCCGGTGCCGGCAGGCGCCCACCGGCCCTGAGAGTTCGGAGCCTCAAGCCAAGGCGGCGGGCGCAATCTCTCAATGCCGACCCGGCCGGGACATAAAAAAAGCCCTCACCTTGCAGTGAGGGCTTAAGGGGTCCGATGAAACCGAATTTCGAAAAGGACCCGAGGAGACAACCATGAAAGCAGACTTGGAGATCAAGCGCTGCCTGTATCAGGTTCAGCGCGTCGTGAGTGGATGCTAGGACAGCTGTATCGACACATGTCGGGCTGGCCGATCAACGGCACGATCGCGCGGATTGGTGATTAACGCTTCTTGGCGACAGTCTTGCTGGCTTGCACAGCCGAGGCGGTCACGGTGTTGAAGTTGGCTTCGGCCATTTCGGTGGCTTGCTTGACAGCCTTTTGCACCGATTCCATGGCGTTGTTGGCGGCAGAGACGGCGCTCTTCATCACGGCCACGGCGGTTTCGGAACCGGCAGGTGCGTTCTTGGCAGCGTTGTCCACGACGGCCAGGAACTTCTTCTGGCTGTCGCTGGCTTGGGCTTCAGCGGCTTTGCCGAATTCGGCGGTGGTGCCCGAAGCGATGTCGTACAGGTGACGGCTGTAAGCCACGGTCTTTTCGGCCAGGGGCTGGAACAGGTTGGCCTGGAGGGCCAACAGTTCCTGGGCGTCCTTCACGCTCAGCAGGGCCTGGGCGCTGTTGGCGGACTCGGACAGGGCGGCCTTGGTGGCTTGCACGTTCAGCTCAACCAGCTTCTCCACGCCTTCGAATGCCTTCTGGGTCAGGCCGAAGATGGTTTCGATGTTGGCTTTTTGTGCAGCGACGATTTGTTCCGGGGTCAACATATTCATACTCCTAAACTTTGTAAAAACAGGGCTTAGTTGAAGGCTGCGGAGAACACGCGCTGTCTGGACGCTGTTGTTTTCGTTCGCTTTGCTGCGCTGCAACATGATTTGAATTATAGGGATAACCCGGCAGCCTGCAAGCGGTTTTTGTTGCGCTGCAGCATTCTAGACGGGGTGTTCTAAAACCGGGCTGTGCCACTGTGGAATGGCGGCCGGCACACAATGGCCAGCGCCCATCTCGCCCCTTCACGCCAACGCCCCCGTGCACGCCTATTACGCCGACCACTTCGTCCTGCCACTGCCCAGCGGGCACCGTTTTCCCATGGCGAAGTACGCGCGCCTGCGCGAGCGGCTGGCGGCCGAATTGCCCGGGCTATGCATGGGGGAGGCTTTGCCGGCCAGCAACGGCGAACTGGCGCTGGCCCACACGCCGGCCTACATCGAGGCGGTGGCCAGCGGCAGTTTGAGCGCGGCGGCCCAGCGCGAGATCGGCTTTCCCTGGAGCCCGGCCATGGCCGAGCGGGCGCGCCGCTCGGTCGGCGCCACGCTGCTGGCGTGCCGGGCCGCCATGGGCGGGGCGGGGCTGGCGGCCAACCTCGCGGGTGGCACGCACCACGCCTATGCCGACAAAGGCAGCGGCTTCTGTGTGTTCAACGACTTCGCCGTGGCCTCGCGCCTGATGCAGACCGAACACGCACGCACGCAGCGGGCGCGCGGGCCACTGCGCGTGGCCATCGTCGATCTCGACGTGCACCAGGGCAACGGCACGGCGCGCATCTTTGCGCACGACGACTCGGTGTTCACGCTCTCGCTGCACGGCGCGAAGAACTTCCCGTTCCGCAAGGAGCCGAGTGATCTGGATGTGGAGCTGCCCGACGGCTGCGACGACGCGGCCTACCTCGAGGCCCTGGAGCGCGCGCTGGAAGAGCTGGACCGCCGCTTCGAGCCGGGCCTGGTGCTCTACCTGGCCGGCGCCGATCCGCACGAAGGCGACCGCCTCGGGCGCCTGAAGCTGAGCTTCGATGGCCTGGAGGCGCGCGACCGGCGGGTGATGGACTGGGCCTGGCGCAAGCGAATACCGCTGGCCTTCGCCATGGGCGGTGGTTATGGCCACGACATGGAGGCCACGGTGCAGGTGCAGGTCAACACCTACCGCACCGCGCTGCAATACCACCAGCGCTGGCGCGCGGTGACGCCTGCACCGGCGACAGGGGCAACGCCGACCCGCTGGCACAATGCCGCCGCATGAGCCCAGCCGCCAGCCCCACCCCGCGACCGCAAGCCTTGCCGCGCAGCGCCTACCGCGTGTTCCGCGCCATCGGCACGCGCTGGAGCGACAACGACGTCTACGGCCACGTGAACAACGTGGTGTATTACAGCTGGTTCGATACGGCGGTGAACGCACACCTGATCGAGCAGGGCGCGCTGGACATTCACAACGGTGCCGTGATCGGCCTGGTGATCGAAACCCAGTGCAACTACTTCGCCCCGCTGGCCTTCCCGCAAACCGTGTGGGCGGGGCTGCGGGTGGCGCACCTGGGCAGTTCCAGCGTGCGTTATGAAGTGGGGCTGTTTGCCGAGGGTGAAGACCTGGCGGCGGCCTGCGGCCACTTCGTGCACGTGTACGTGAACCGGGAGACGCGCCGGCCCGTGCCCCTGCCTGACCGCCTCAAGAACACCCTGGAGAATTTGCGATGAGCCTGAACCCCGCGTCGCCCGTGATCGACGCCGCCAGCGTCGACGCCGCGATCAACAGCCGCATGTCCGCCCGTGCGTTCCTGCCCGACCCGGTGCCGCGCGCCACCATCGAGCACCTGCTGCAACTGGCCAGCCGCTCACCTTCGGGCACCAATACGCAGCCTTGGAAGGTGTACGTGCTGCAGGGCGCCAGCCGCGACAGCCTGGTGGAAAAGGTGTGTGCGGCGCACGACGCACTGCGGGCCGACCCGGCGCTGGCCGCCGAGTACCGCGAGGGCTACGACTACTACCCGGAGAAATGGGTCAGCCCCTACATCGACCGCCGGCGCGAAAACGGCTGGAGCCTGTACGGCCTGCTCGGCATCACCAAGGGCGACAAGGACAAGATGCACGCGCAGCACCAGCGCAACTTCCGCCTGTTCGATGCCCCGGTGGGCCTGATGTTCACGCTCGACCGCATCATGGGCCGCGGCTCGCTGGTGGACTACGGCATGTTCCTGCAGACGCTGATGATCGCCGCGCGCGGCCATGGCCTGCACACCTGTCCGCAAGCGGCCTGGAACGGTTTTTCGAAAATCATCCTGCCGCACATCGGTGCCGGCGACAACGAAATGCTGGTCTGCGGCGTGGCCCTCGGGTACGCGGATCCGGACGATCCGGTGAACGGATTCCGCACGCCGCGCGAAACGGTCGAGAGCTTCACCCATTGGCTGGAATAATCGCCGCTTCCATTTCCCATTCCAAAGGACATCACATCATGATCACCACCCCCAGCGGCCTGCAATACGAAGACACCGTGGTCGGCAACGGCGAAGTGGCCCAGGCCGGCCGCCCGGTGCAGGTGCACTACACCGGCTGGCTCTACAACGACGGCGTGCAGGGCAGCAAGTTCGATTCGAGCAAGGACCGCGGCCAGCCGTTCGAATTCCCGCTCGGCGCGGGCCACGTCATCAAGGGCTGGGACGAGGGCGTGCAGGGCATGGCCGTCGGTGGCACGCGCCGCCTGGTGATCCCCGCCGCGCTGGGCTACGGTGCGCGCGGTGCGGGCGGCGTGATCCCGCCCAACGCCACGTTGCTGTTCGAAGTGGACCTGCTGGCCGTCTGAGCCATTGAAGATGGTGGCAGCGCGAAGGCCCCGGCCCGCGCTGCCGGAGCAGGGCCGGGTGGGTCGGTTGGAGACACGATTGAAACGCAAAGAACAATGGCTCCGGGGCACTGCCGTGCTCATGGGGCTGCTGCCCGGTCTGGCGCAGGCCGCCGAACTGGATGGCAGCCAGCTCGCCGTCTGGTGGGGCGTGCCGTTCGCTGGCGTGCTGCTGTCCATTGCGCTGGTGCCTTTGCTGGCCCCGATCTTCTGGCACCACCACTTCGGCAAGGTCTCGGCGGCCTGGGCGCTGGCCTTTCTTGTGCCTTTCGCCGTGGTGCTGGGGCCGGCTGTGGCGGGCGCGAGCGTGGTGCACGCGCTGCTGGCCGAATACATCCCCTTCATCGTGCTGCTCACCGCCTTGTTCACCGTGGCGGGCGGCATCTTCGTGCGTGGCAACCTGCGTGGCAGCCCGGGGCTGAACACCGGCCTGCTGGCCATCGGCGCGGTGCTGGCCAGCTTCATGGGCACCACGGGCGCGTCGATGCTGCTGATCCGCCCGCTGATCCGCGCCAACGACAACCGCAAGCACCAGGTGCATGTGGTGGTGTTCTTCATCTTCATCGTCTCCAACGCCGGCGGTGCGCTCACCCCGCTGGGTGATCCGCCGCTGTTCCTCGGTTTCCTCAAGGGCGTGGACTTCTTCTGGACTGTGACGCACCTCTGGAGCCATGCGCTGTTCCTCATCGGCGCGCTGCTTGTGCTGTTTTATGCCATCGACTGCTGGTACTACCACCGCCGCGAAGAACGCCTGCCGCTGGACCCGACGCCCGACACACCGCGTGTGGGTTTCGACGGTGGTGTCAATTTCGTGCTGCTGGGTGTGGTGGTGGCGCTGGTGCTGATGAGCGGCCTGTGGAATTCGTCCGTGGTGTTCAACATCGCCGGCACCGAAGTCGGCTTGCCCGGCCTGCTGCGCGATCTTGGCCTGGTGGCCGTCACGCTGGTGTCGTTGAAGCTGACGCCCGCGGGCGTGCATGAGAACAACCAGTTCTCGTGGGGCCCGATGCTGGAGGTGGCCAAGCTGTTCGCCGCCATCTTCCTCACCATCGTGCCGGTGATCGCCATGCTCAAGGCGGGCGTGGACGGCCCGTTTGGCGCCGTGGTGCGCGCCGTCACCAACGCCGACGGCTCGCCGAACCCAGCCATGTATTTCTGGGCCACCGGCGCGCTCAGCTCTTTCCTGGACAATGCCCCCACCTACCTGGTGTTCTTCAACACCGCGGGCGGGGACCCGCAGGCTCTGATGACTGCGCTGGCCCCGATCCTGGTGGCCATTTCCGCTGGCGCCGTGTTCATGGGCGCCAACACTTACATCGGCAACGCGCCCAACCTGATGGTGAAGGCGATTGCCGAAGACCGCGGCATCCGCATGCCCAGCTTCTTCGGTTACATGCTCTGGTCGGTCGGCATCCTGCTGCCGCTGTTCGCGCTGATGACCTGGATCTGGTTTGTCTGACCTCTGAAGGAAACCCTGCCCATGAGCTCCCGTCCCGCCATCCTGATCGCCCGCAACATCTTCCCCGAAGTGGTGGACAAGCTGCGCCAGCATTTTGAGGTCGACACCAACGAGGCCGATGCGCCGTTGACGCCGGCGCAACTGGCCGAGCGGCTGCAGGGCAAGGTGGGCGTGCTCACCACGGGCAGCGAGCGCGTGGACGCGGCCCTGCTCGCGGCCTGCCCGCAACTCAAGGTGGTGGCCAACATCGCGGTCGGCTACAACAACTTCGACCTGCCGGCCATCACTGCCGCCGGCGTGCTGGCCAGCAACACGCCCGACGTGCTCACAGAAACCACGGCCGACTTCGGTTTTGCCTTGTTGATGGCCACCGCGCGCCGCCTCACCGAGAGCGAACATTTCCTGCGCGCCGGCCAGTGGAATCGCTGGGCGCTCGACATGTTTGCCGGCGCCGAGGTGAACGGCAGCACGCTGGGCATTCTGGGCATGGGCCGCATCGGCCAGGCGATTGCGCGCCGCGGTGCACTCGGCTTCAACATGAACGTGATCTACCACAACCGCTCGCGCCTGAATGCCGCCACCGAAGCCGAATGCAAGGCGCGTTACGTCGACAAGGCCGAGCTGCTGAAGAGCGCCGACCACCTCATTCTGGTGCTGCCCTACAGTGCCGAGTCGCACCATGCGATCGGCGCCGCCGAGATCGCGCAGATGAAGCCGACCGCCACGCTGATCAACATCGCACGCGGCGGCATCGTGGACGACGCGGCACTGGCCGTGGCGCTGCGCGAGAAACGCATTGCCGCTGCCGGCCTGGACGTGTTCGAGGGCGAGCCCCAGGTGCACCCTGACCTGCTGACCGTGCCCAACATCGTGCTCACCCCGCACATCGCCAGCGCCACCATCGCCACCCGCAAGGCCATGGCGCACCTGGCGGCCGACAACGTGATTGCCTTCCTCACCGAAGGCAAGACCGTCACACCATTGAACCCTGAGGTGATCGGCCAAGGCTGATCGGACAACGATGAACAACGACTGGCTTTCCTGGCTCCTGCTGATCGGGGTCGCGCTCAACCTGGCGCTCGGCCTCTGGCTGCTGCTGCGCGGTACGCCCGTGGACGCGCAGGCACAGACCCAACGCGAGCGCCTGCTGGAACAACTGCAGCAGCAAGGCCAGCAGGCCGGCCAGCGCATGGAGCGTGTGGAGAGCGAACTGCGGCGCGAGATCAGCGAGCAGTCGCGCGGCGGCCGGCAGGAAATCCAGCAGACCCTGGCAACCTTCCAGGAAACGCTGTCGCGCCAGGAGGCCGAGGCCACCCGCACGCAGAACGCGCAGCTCGACGGCTTTGCGCAGCAGCTGCTGCAACTGCGCGGCACGCTGGGCGACACGCTGACGCAGCAGCTGCAGGCCATCAGCCTGGGCATGAGCCAGCAGGCGGCCGAGTCCACCCGCACGCAGAACGCGCAGATCGACGCCTTCGCCCAGCAGTTGGTGCAGCTGCGTGGCACGCTGAGCGAAACCCTCGTGCGGCAACTGCAGGACATGGGCGAGGGCAATGCGCGCCGCCTGGCTGAAATCCGCACCACGCTGGACGCCCAACTCGCCCAGCTGCAGCAGAGCAACGCCGCCAAGCTCGACGAGATGCGCGCCACGGTGGACGAAAAACTGCAGAGCACGCTGCAGGCGCGCCTGGGCGAAAGCTTCAAACAGGTGGCCGACCGGCTCGAACAGGTGCACAAGGGCCTGGGCGAGATGCAGACCCTGGCACAAGGTGTGGGCGACCTGAAGCACCTGCTGACCAACGTCAAGACCCGCGGCATGTTCGGCGAAGCGCAGCTCGGCGCGCTGCTGGAGCAGGTGTTCGCGCCCGACCAGTACGCCACCCAGGTGAGCACGCGGCCCGGCAGCCGCAACGCGGTGGACTTTGCGATCAAGCTGCCCGGCCGCGGCGAAGACGGCGCGCCGTGCTGGCTGCCGATCGACGCCAAGTTTCCGAACGAAGACTACGAGCGCTTGCTCGATGCGCAGCAACGTGCCGACGTCGAAGGCGCCGAGCTGGCCGCGCGCGGGCTGGAGCAGCGCATCCGGCTGGAGGCGCGGTCCATGGCCGAGAAGTACCTGGAGCCGCCGCACACCACCGACTTCGCCATCCTGTTCCTGCCCACCGAAGGCCTGTATGCAGAGGTGCTGCGCCGCCCCGGCCTGATGGAGGTGCTGCAGCGCGAGCACCGCGTCACGCTGGCCGGCCCGACCACGCTCATGGCCATGCTCAACTCGCTGCAGATGGGCTTTCGCACGCTGGCGCTGGAGAAACGTTCCAGCGAAGTCTGGCAGGTGCTGGGCGCGGTCAAGACCGAGTTCGGCAAGTTCGGTGACGTGCTGGCGCGTGTGAAGACCCAGACGCAGACCGTGCTCAACACGCTCGACAGCGCCGAGACGCGCAGCCGCGCCATGGGCCGCGCGCTGCGCGCGGTGGAGGCGCTGCCGCAGGAGAAGGCCAGCGCGCTGCTGCCGCTGGACCCGACCGACACAGGGGACGCTTGAACCCTTCGCTACGGTCCGATCTCACGCGCCTGATCGGGGCGCAGGTCTGCCTGCATGCCTGCATGACCGGCTTTCGCATGGCTGCGCCGCTGATGGCGCTGCGCGAGGGCTACAGCCCGGCCGCGGTCGGCATGTTGCTGGCGCTGTTTGCGCTGGCCACGGTGTTCATGGCCTTGCCGGCCGGGCGCTATGCGGACCGCCGGGGCTTGAAGAAACCGGTGGCGCTGGCGGTCGGCGTCTCGTCGGTGGGGGCCGCGCTGGCGGTGCTGTTCCCGGTGTTTGCGGTCTTGTGCCTGACCGCACTGGCCACCGGTGCCGGCACCGGCATGGCCATGATCGCGCTGCAGCGCCACGTCGGCCGGCTTGCGCACGGGCCGACCGAGCTCAAGCAAGTGTTCAGCTGGATGGCCATCGGGCCGTCGATCTCCAACTTCCTCGGGCCTTTCCTGGCCGGCCTGATGATCGACGGCCTGGGTTTTCGCGCCGCGTTCCTGCTGCTGGCGCTGCTGCCCTCGTTGAGCTGGTGGTGGGTGCGCCGCACGGAGGAGCACGAGCCGGTGGCGCCCGAGCTGCGCCAGTCCAGCGGATCGCCCTGGAACCTGCTGCTCGACAAGGGCTTTCGCCGGCTGATGATGGTCAACTGGATGCTCTCGTCCTGCTGGGACGTGCACACCTTCCTGGTACCGGTGCTGGGCCACGAGCGCGGCCTGAGCGCCACCGTGATCGGCACCATCCTCGGCGCCTTCGCGCTGGCCGCCACCGCCATCCGCCTGCTGATGCCGCTGCTGGCGGCGCACCTGCGCGAGTCGGTGGTGATCGGCAGCGCCATGCTGGCCACGGCGGTCCTGTTTGCGGCCTATCCGTTCGTGCATGCGGCGCTGGCCATGGGTCTGCTGTCGGTGCTGCTGGGTTTCGTGCTGGGTTCGGTGCAGCCCATGGTGATGAGCTCGCTGCACCAGATGACGCCGCACCACCGCCACGGCGAAGCGCTCGGCCTGCGCGCGATGGCCATCAACGGCTCCAGTGTGTTGATGCCCATGCTGTTCGGCAGCGTGGGCACACTGGTTGGTGTGGGCGCGGTGTTCTGGCTGGTGGGGGCCGTGGTGGGCCTGGGCTCGCCGATGGGCTGGGCCTTGCGGCCCACGCAGCCGCCGGAAGCGCCGCCACCACAGCGGGTTGGCTGAAGCCGCGGCGGCTCAGGCCGGGTGGGGCAGGGCGGGCATGCTGTCGGCCGGCTGCGGCGCCAGCACCAGCAGTTGCGGGAAGCCCAATCCGAGCAGGAAGGTGTCCAGTGTGTGCAGGCCGCTCTTCACCAGGTCGAAGGCCTCCGGGTTGAGCAGCCAGTTCTGGATCAGGCCGTCCATGATCACGTGCACGCCGAGCGCGGCGGTGGCCACGGGCATGGCCAGCTGCACACCTTCGCGCTGCACCGCGCGCTGCAGCATTTCCTTCGTCATGGCCATGCATTCGTTGCGCACCCGCAGGTGGCGCTCGCGCACCGCCTGCATCTCGCTCACATACTCCACCTTGTGCGTGGCCACCTCGAACACACGGCGCGTCTGCTCGTCGGTGGCGGTCTGTGTGAGCGCGGCCGCCATGGCATCGCGCATGGACAGCAGCGGGTTGGCGGTGCTGTCGGTACAGCGCGCGGAACAGGCCAGCGTGCCTTCCAGCGGCATGGTCACGCGCTCCATCATGGCGTTGAACAGGTCGGCCTTGTCCTTGAAGTGCCAGTAGATGGCGCCGCGCGTGGTGCCGGCGGTGACGGCGATGTCGTTGAGCGAAGTACGTGAGACGCCGCGCGACTGAAACAGTTGCTCGGCGGCATCCAGCAGGCTGTTGCGTGTCGCCAGCGCATCGGCTTTGGTGCGTCGAACCATGGTGTTTGTCTCCAGAATGAAAGCCCTTGGGTGGCACGAGGACTATACATACATTCATGCACGTATGTATACTGCGACGCTTTCCGCCACCGTACAGTGCCAGGGTATTCCCTGCATCGCGCCCCTCTTGCGCTTCTTGCATTTCTTGCCTCTTTTGCTCCCCTCTATTCAATCCCAAGGACTCCCATGCCCGCCTTGACCTCAATCAAGTCTGTGCCCGCTGCGCGCACCCGGTTTGCCCCCACGCTCCCAGCCCCCTTGTGGCAGGGTCTTTCCGTTCTGGCGCTCGCCGCACTGCTGACCGCCTGCGGCAAGTCCGACGCTCCCGCTGCAGCCGCCGCACCCGGTGGTGGCATGCCGGCGCCCGAGGTGGGTGTGGTCACCGTCGCCCCGGGTGACGTGGGCCTGACGACCGAACTGCCGGGCCGCCTGGAGGCCTCGCGCGTGGCCGAAGTCCGCGCCCGTGCCGCCGGCATCCTGCAGCAGCGCCTGTTCCGCGAAGGCAGCGATGTGAAGGCCGGCCAGGCGCTGTTCCGCATCGACCCCGCACCGTATGCGGCGCAGCTGCAAAGCGCGCAGGCCAACCTGGCGCGCTCGCAGGCCAACCTGACGCAGGCCGCCGCGCTGGCCGAGCGCTACGCGCCGCTGGTGAAGGAAAACGCGATCAGCCAGCAGGAATACGCCTCCGCGGTGGCGGCGCAGAAACAGGCCGAGGCCGATGTGGCCGCCGGCAAGGCCGCGGTGCAGTCCGCCAACATCAGCCTGGGTTATGCGAGCGTGAACGCGCCGATCTCGGGCCGCATCGGCCGTGCGCTGGTGACCGAGGGTGCGCTGGTCGGGCAGGGCGATGCCACCGGCCTGGCGGTGATCCAGCAGATCAACCCCATGTATGTGAACTTCACGCAGTCGGCCACCGACGTGTTCAAGCTGCGCAAGGCGATGGACAGCGGCCAGTTCAAGAGCGCGGGCGCTCAGGCCGCGGCGGTGCAGGTGGTGCTGGAAGACGGCAGTGTCTACGAACTGCCGGGCCGCCTGCTGTTCTCCGACCTCACGGTGGACACCACCACCGGCCAGGTGATGTTGCGCGCCGAAGTGCCCAACCCCAAGGGCACGCTGCTGCCCGGTCTGTACGTGCGTGTGCGCCTGGAACAGGCCAAGGCCACCAACGCCATCACCCTGCCACAGCAGTCGGTGACGCGTTCGGCGCAGGGTGACACCGTGTCGGTGGTGGATGCCGAGGGCAAGATCTCGCCGCGCCAGGTGAAGGTGGGCGGCCAGCAGAACGGCCAGTGGGTCATTCTCGATGGCCTGAAGACCGGCGAGCAGGTGATGGTCGACGGCTTCCAGAAGCTGCAGATGATGCCGCCCGGCACGCCGGTGAAGGCCGTGCCATGGCAGGCCTCTGGCGCCGCCGCGGCACCGGCTGCTGCGGCCGCCGAACCGGCCGCCTCGGCCCCCGCCGAAGCGCCTGCTGCCGCCCCGGCCGCCGACGCCTCCAAGTAAGGAGCGCCCGACATGGCGAAATTCTTTATCGACCGGCCCATCTTCGCGTGGGTGATCGCGCTCTTCATCATGGTCATCGGCGGCGTGGCGATCACGCAGCTGCCGATTGCCCAGTACCCACCGGTGGCCCCGCCGGCCATCATCATCAACACCGCCTACCCGGGCGCATCCGCCGCCACGCTGGAAGACAGCGTGTTGTCGGTCATCGAGCGCGAGATGAACGGCGCGCCCGGCCTGATCTACATGGAGTCGGTGGCGCAGGCCGACGGCTCCGGCAGCATCACGCTGAGCTTCGAGACCGGCACCAACCCCGAGCTGGCCCAGGTGGATGTGCAGAACCGCCTGTCCCGCGCCACGCCGCGCCTGCCGGCGGCGGTGACGCAGCAGGGTGTGCGGGTGGACAAGTCGAACAGCAACTTCCTGCTGTTCACCATGCTGTCCAGCGACGACCCCGCGCTCGACCCGGTGGCGCTGGGCGACTACGCCTCGCGCAGCGTGGTGCCCGAGCTGCAACGCCTGCACGGTGTCGGCCAGGCCCAGCTGTTCGGTTCCGAACGTGCCATGCGCATCTGGATCGACCCGGCCAAGCTGCTCGGCTTCAATCTGAGCTCGGCCGACGTCACCAGCGCCATCCAGGCGCAGAACGCCCAGGTCTCGGCCGGTGAAATCGGTGCCCTGCCCAACATCGCGGGCCAGAGCATCGCCGCCACCGTGGTGGTGAACGGTCAGCTCAGCACGGTTGAAGAGTTCGGCAACATCGTGCTGCGCGCCAGCACCGACGGCGCCACCGTGCGCCTGAAAGATGTAGCCCGCATCGAGCTCGGCGGCCAGGCCTACGCCACCTCGGCGCGCCTGAGCGGCAAGCCTGCGGTCGGGGTCGGCGTTCAGCTGTCACCCGGCGGCAATGCCCTGGCGACGGCCGAGGCGGTGCGCGCCAAGATGCACGAGCTGGAGAACTTCTTCCCGACCGGCATGAAGTGGTCCATCCCTTACGACAGCTCGCGCTTCGTGAAGATCTCCATCCAGCAGGTGGCGGTCACCCTGGGTGAGGCCATGCTGCTGGTGTTCCTGGTGATGTTCCTGTTCCTGCAGAACATCCGCTACACGATCATCCCGACCATCGTGGTGCCGATCGCCCTGCTGGGCACGCTGGGCGTGCTGCTGGCGATGGGCTTCTCGATCAACGTGCTGACCATGTTCGGCATGGTGCTGGTGATCGGTATCGTGGTGGACGACGCCATCGTGGTGGTGGAGAACGTCGAGCGCATCATGAGCGAGGAGGGCTTGCCACCACTGGAGGCGACCCGCAAGGCGATGACGCAGATCTCGGGCGCCATCATCGGCGTGACGGTGGTGCTGATCTCGGTGTTCGTGCCGCTGGCCTTCTTCGCCGGTTCGGTGGGCAACATCTACCGCCAGTTCTCGGCGGTGATGGCGGTGTCCATCGGCTTCTCGGCCTTCATGGCGCTGTCGCTCACGCCAGCGCTCTGCGCCACGCTGCTCAAGCCTGTGCAGGCTGGCCACCATCACGAGAAGAAGGGCTTCTTCGGCTGGTTCAACCGCGGCTTCTCGCGCACCGCCAAGCGTTACGAAAGCGGCGTAGCCGCCCTGTTGCCACGCGCCGGCCGCACGCTGATCCTCTACGCCATCATCGTGGCCGTGGTGGCGGTGGTCTACACGCGCCTGCCGACCTCGTTCCTGCCCAACGAAGACCAGGGCACGATCCTGGTGAACGTGCAGCTGCCACCGGGCGCGACGCAGGAGCGCACGCTTGAGGTGATGAAACAGGTCGAAGGCTTCATCCTCGAACAACCCGAGGTGGAAAGCATGGTCGGCGTGCTGGGCTTCAGCTTCTCCGGTCAGGGTCAGAACGCCGCCTTGGCTTTCGTGACCTTGAAGGACTGGGCCGAACGCACCGGCGCCAACAACTCCGCCGCAGCCCTGGTAGGCCGCACCTTCGGTGCACTCTCCGGTGTGCGCGACGCCTTCATCTACCCGCTCAGCCCGCCGCCGATTCCCGAGCTGGGCGCCTCGGCCGGCTTCGATTTCCGTCTGCAGGACCGCGCCGGCCTGGGCCGTGAAGCGCTGCTGAACGCGCGCAACCAGTTGCTGGGCATGGCCTCGAAGAGCAAGGTGGTGACACAGGTGCGCCCGGACGGCCTGGAAGACGCGCCGCAGCTGCAGATCGAGATCGACCGCGACCGCGCCAACGCATTGGGTGTGGGCTTCCAGTCCATCAACGCCGCCATCGGCACCGCGCTGGGTTCGGCCTATGTGAACGACTTCCCGAACGCCGGCCGCCTGCAACGGGTGGTGGTGCAGGCCGAAGCCGCGGCCCGCATGCAGCCCGAAGACCTGCTGCGCCTGAACGTCGTCAACGCCAAGGGGCAGGCGGTGCCGCTGTCGGCATTTGCCAGCACCCAGTGGATCACCGGCCCGATGCAGACCGTGCGCTACAACGGTTACCCGTCCATGCGCATCAGCGGCAGCGCCGCGCCGGGCTCCAGCACGGGTGCCGCCATTGCCGAGATGGAAAAACTCGCCGCGCAACTGCCGCAAGGCATCGGCTACGAGTGGACCGGCCAGACGCGGGAAGAAAAGCTCGCCGGCTCGCAGGCCATGGTGCTGTACGGCTTCGCCATCCTGGCGGTGTTCCTGTGCCTGGCCGCCCTGTACGAAAGCTGGACCATTCCGGTCGCCGTGATTCTGGTGGTGCCGCTGGGCGTGCTCGGTGTGCTGCTGGCAACGCTGTTGCGGAACTACTCGAACGACGTGTACTTCCAGGTCGGGCTGATCACCATCATCGGCCTGTCGGCGAAGAACGCGATCCTGATCATCGAGTTCGCGAAAGACCTGCAGGCCCAGGGCAAGAGCGTGATCGCGGCGGCGCTGGAAGCGGCGCACATCCGGTTCCGTCCCATCATCATGACCTCGATGGCCTTCATGCTCGGCGTGCTGCCGCTGGCGATTGCCTCGGGCGCCGGTTCGGCGAGCCAGCGTGCGATCGGCACCGGCGTGATCGGCGGCATGGTCACCGGCACCGTGCTGGCGGTGGTCTTCGTGCCCATCTTCTTCGTGGTTGTGCGCACGCTGTTCAAGGGCAGCGAGCGCCAGCACCGGCGCGACGCCGAGCAGGCGGCCGCGCACCACCAACAAAGCCCAGGAGGACAGATCGATGTCTGACTTTATGAATCCCCCCCGCGCCGCCTTCGGCGTTACCCCCCCAGGGGGGCGCAGCGAGCGGACCGGCGAAGCCGGGCCCGCCGCTGCACTGGATGTCTCGCCTCAGCGCTCCCGTGCTCTGGGCCTTGGCCTGAGCGTGTTGATGGTGGCGGTGCTGTCGGCCTGCTCGTTCATCCCGACCTACGAGCGCCCCGCCGCACCGGTGGACGCACAGTTCCCCGGCCCGCAACCTGCGCTGGCCACCGGCAGCCAGAGCGGTGCGGACCTGGCCTGGCGCGAGTTCATCGGCGACGCGCGCCTGCGCCAGCTGGTCGAGCTCTCGCTGGCCAACAACCGCGACCTGCGCGTGGCCACGCTCAACATCGAGCAGGTGCGCGCGCAGTACCAGATCAGCCGCGCCGCGCAGTTCCCCTCGCTCGGCGTGGCCGCCACCGGCAACCGCCAGCCCGATGGCAGCGGCGGCATCCGCAGCGCCTACAGCGTGGGCCTGGCGATGAGCAGCTGGGAGATCGATTTCTTCGGCCGCCTCGGTGCGCTGAAGGAGGCGGCCCTGGCCCAGTACCTGGCCAGCGACGAAGCCCGCAAGGCCGCGCAGACCAGCCTGGTGGCCGGGGTGGCCAGCACCTGGCTGAGCCTGCAGGCGAACCAGGAGCTGCTGGTGCTGACCGAGCGCACGGTGGCCACGCGCGACGATTCCTTGCGCCTGAGCAAGCTGCGTTTTGACAACGGCGCGAGCTCGGCGCTCGACCTGCGCCAGGCCGAATCGCTCACCGCCGCGGCGCAGGCCGCGCTGGCGCAGCAACGCCGCCTGGTGGCACAGGACATCAACGCACTCACGCTGCTGGTGGGCCAGGCGCCGCCGGCCGAACTGCTGCCGACCAGGCCGGCGATGCCGGAACAAAGCCTGTCGGCCAACGAGGTGGTGGTGCCCACCGCACCGCCGCCCGCGGCAGCCATCCTGCGCGACGTGCCGGCCGGCCTGCCGTCCGATCTGCTGACGCGCCGCGCCGACATCCGTCAGGCAGAGCAGCAGCTGATCGCGGCCAACGCCAACATCGGTGCCGCGCGCGCCGCGTTCTTCCCGAACATCTCGCTCACCGCCAGCGCCGGCACCGCCAGCAGCAGCCTCTCAGGCCTGTTCAAGGACGGCTCCTGGGGCTTCACGCTGGCGCCGCAGGCGCTGCTGCCGATCTTCGATGCCGGGCGCAACCGCGCCAACCTCGACGCAGCGCGGGCCGGGCGCGAGATCGCGGTCGCCCAATACGAGAAGGCAATCCAGACCGCGTTCCGCGAAGTGGCCGATGCGCTGGCCGGCAGTGCCACGCTGGGCGAGCAGCTGAGTGCGCAACAGGTGCAGGCCACGGCCGAGGCGGACCGCTTCCGCCTTGCCGACCTGCGTTACCGCAACGGCGTGTCGAGCTTCCTCGACGTGCTGGACGCGCAGCGCTCGCTGTTCTCGACCCAGCAGGCGCTGGCGCAGTCCCGTCTGGCGCTGCAGCAGAACCAGGTGGCGTTGTACAAGGCGCTGGGGGGTGGCTGGACAGTGACCGATGCCGACCTGTCGGTGCCGCCCAAGACCGGCCAGACGGCCGCACAGCCGGCGCGCTGAAGCCGACGACGCGCGCCCCTTCCAGGCAGCCGCCCCACGCCGCAATGAGCGGTGTGCGGCGGCTGTTCTGTTTCAGCCCTTCAAGTCGTAAAAGCGCACGATGTGTTCCCAGGCATCCTGCGGATCGTCCACGTACTTGAACAGGTTCAGGTCTTCCGGCGAGATCGTGCCTTCTTCCACCAGCACCTCGAGGTTGAGCAGGCGTTTCCAGTAGTCCGATCCGAACAGCAGGATGGGGACCGGCTTGGCCTTCTTGCATTGCACCAGCGTGATCACCTCGAACAGTTCGTCGAGCGTGCCGAAGCCGCCGGGGAAGGCCAGCAGGGCCTTGGCGCGCATCATGAAGTGCATCTTGCGCAGCGCGAAGTAGTGGAACTTGAAGCTCAGCTCCGGCGACACGTAGGGGTTGGCCGCCTGTTCGTGCGGGAGGGAGATGTTGAGGCCCACGGTGGGGGCGCCTTCGTCGTGCGCGCCGCGGTTGGCCGCTTCCATGATGCCGGGGCCACCGCCGGTGCAGATGAACAGCTGCTCGGCCTTGGCGCACTGGCTGCTGTAGCGGGCGACGATGCGCGCGAACGCGCGGGCCTTGTCGTAGTAGTGGGCGTTGCGCACCATGGCTTTGGCGCGTGCGATCTCGCGCGCATCACCGCTGCGCTCGGCGCGCACCAGCTGTTCCTGCGCCTCGCTGGCTTCGCGCACGCGGGCGCTGCCGTACACCACGACGGTGTTCTCGATGCCGGCCTCGTGCTGCGCCAGGTCGGGCTTGAGCATCTCGAGCTGGAAGCGGATGCCGCGCGTTTCGCGCCGCAGCAGGAATTCGGGGTCGGCAAAAGCCAGCCGGTAGGCGTCGGCCTGCAGCGGCAGGCCTTCGTTGGCGTGGTTCTGCAGTTCGGCCCAGGCGTGTGCCAGGCGGCGTTCGTTCAGGTCTTGTGTGGCTTCCATCTCGTGTATTCCCCAGGTGTGATGTGCATTCGTCGCAGGATGCCGTTCAAAGCGCGATGGCCAGTGCCAGCGGCACGAAGACCACCGCCAGCGCATTGCCCAGCATGATCATGGCACCGACTTTGTCGGGCTCCTGTTGGTAACGGTCGGCCAGCATGAACTGCATCACGGCCGGTGGCAGCGCGGCAAACAGCAGCAACTGACCACGTTCGGCGCCGTGCAGGTCCAGCGCCGCGGCCAGCGGCAGCGCGATTGCCAGGCCGATCAGCGGGCGCGCCAGCGCGCCCAGCAGGCCGATGGCCAGGCCCGAACGCGTCAGCGCCGTCAGGCGCGCGCCGAGCGCGAACAGCATCATGGGCAACATCGCGTCGCCCAGCAGCTTGAGGCCCGACAGCGCCACATCCGGCGGCCGCAGGCCGGTGAGGGCGCTGAGGAAACCGAGCGCGGTGCCGATCATCACCGGGCTCAAAAGCAGGTCGCGCGTGCGCGCCAGCCGGCTGGTGATGCGCGCGCCCACCGACACGTGCAGCAGGTTGCAGATGGCGAACAGCGCCACGGCGGCGCCGAAGTGCGCCGGGCCGAAGGCCAGCAGCGCCAGCGGCAGGCCCATGTTGCCGCTGTTGTTGAACATCACCACCGGCACCAGCGTGCGCGGCTGCGCGCCGCACAGGCGCGCCAGCGGCCACGCCAGCAGGCCGCCGACGAGGATGATGACCGCGCCGCCCAGCAGCAGCGTGAGGTGCTGGCCGATCACGAAATCGCGCGAGGCCAGCGCCGAGTACACCAGCGCCGGCGCCAGCACGTCGAGCGCGATGCGGTTGAACGTGGTCATGTCCAGCGTGCGGCGGCGCGCGTAGCCGTAGCCGATGGCCACGATCAGGAACACCGGGAGGATGACGTCGGCGATGCGGGAGATCAGGTCCATGCGGGCGGTTGAGGGGCGGTGCAAAGTGAAAAGGCTCCCGCAGGAGCCTTTTCAGTCGGTGGGGGATCGGTCAGGCCGGTCCGCGCTCAGACGCGCTTGCGGTACTCGCCGGTGCGGGTGTCGATTTCGATCTTGTCGTCCTGTGCCACGAACAGCGGCACGGCGACTTCGAAGCCGGTGGCGATCTTGGCGGGCTTGAGCACCTTGCCGGACGTGTCGCCCTTGACGGCGGGTTCGGTCCAGGTGATGACACGTTCGACGCTGGTCGGCAGTTCGACCGAGATCGCCTTGCCGTCGTAGAACACCACTTCGACGGTCATGCCGTCTTCGAGGTAGTTCAGTGCGTCGCCCATGTTTTCGGCTTCGACTTCGTACTGGTTGTAGTCGGCGTCCATGCAGACGTACATCGGGTCGGCGAAGTAGGAGTAGGTGCACTCCTTCTTGTCCAGAATGATCTGGTCCATCTTGTCGTCGGCCTTGCAGACCACCTCGGTGGCCATGTTGTTCAGCAGGGCCTTGAGCTTCAGGCGCACGGTGGCAGCACCACGGCCACCACGGCTGTATTCGGTTTTCAGGACGATCATCGGGTCCTTGCCGTGCATGATGACGTTGCCGGCGCGGAGTTCTTGAGCGATTTTCATAGGGGTTCCAACGGTTGGGCCGCAAGTTTCCGGCGTGGGCTGGACACCCCGGTCACTGAGCTGATGGCTGCGATCTGTGCGGCAAGGCAGACAGCTTGCGGGAAGCGGTGGCTGGTCACAGCGCAGGCCCGGATTTCCGCAAAGCCCCGGATTTTATCGCTTTTCCCGCACGAACCTGAGCAGCTGCGTCACCAGATCGGCTTGCCCCAGCAGACGCTGCCGCGCGGCCTGCACGCAGGCGTGCCAGTCCTGCAGCGTGGTCTCGTCGGGCCAGACCGCTGCCACCGCGCCCATGCCGTTCCACGCGTGGTGGAAGTGGCGCAGCGAAACCGGCGCCTGCAACCAGTCCAGAAAAGCGTTGAGCTTGGCGTGGTGGGCATCGTCGTGCTGCGGGTAGATGTGCCACACCAGCGGCTGGCCGGCCCAGAGGGCACGCACCAGCGAGTCCTCGCCGCGCACGAAATTCAGCTCGCAGGCCTGGAGCAGGTGGTCGAAGTCTTGTTGCTGCAGCCAGGGCAGGGCGTGCACCCGGCAGGCCGGCCCGGGCGGGCCGTCGGCCTGCTGCGCGGCCTGCACCGCCTGCCAGGCGCGCCCGGGCGTCACCAGCCAGTCGCTGGCGCGGGTGCCTTGTCCGGCCTGGCGCAGCAGCGCGGGCAGGGCCGGTGGTTCGTAGCAGAACAGGCTCACCAGGCGGGCATCTGCGCGCAGGTTAAGGCCCAGGCCGGCGCGCCAGGCCGTGGCATCAAAGGCCGCCTGCTGTGGCAGCAGCCCGGCTTCGCGCAGCAGGCCGCCGGTGCGTTCGGTGAAGCCGGGGTAGAAGAACCACTTGTTGAGCAGGCCACGCACCGGCCCGCTCATGATGGGCGAGGGCAGGCGGTGCGAGCGCTCCACGTACGACTCGGCGCTGAGGTATTCGAGGTTGATCCAGACCGGAGCCGGAGCACCCACGGCCAGGCGGGTGGCGAGGTCGGCAATGCATTCGGGCGGGGGCTCGCAGCCGAAGGCCTCGATCCAGACATCGGCCGCGGGCAGGCTCGCGAGATCGACGCCGGTCAACGGCTCGGTCCAATGTTGCACCTCGATGCCCTGAGCCTCACCCACCAGCGCACCGGGCGCCATCCAGGCCAGGGCCTGCGGGTCGTCCAGCCACAGGCGCACCTGTTCGCCGCGCCGCGCGAGCTCGGCCGACAGGCGCCAGCAGACGCCCACGTCACCGAAGTTGTCGATCACCTTGCAGAAAATGTCCCAGCGCATGGCGGCCATTGTCGCGGCAAGCCGGTGGCCTGCAGCGGCTTGCGAGCCCGCGCACAATAGGCGGCCTATGTCCGACACGCATTCCGACCAACTGCTGAGCGAAGTCGCGGCCCTGCCGGGCTTGCCCGGCGTGTACCGCTACTTTGATGCCCAGGGCCAACTGCTCTACGTGGGCAAGGCGCGCAACCTGAAGAAGCGCGTGTCGAGCTATTTCCAGAAGAACCACGACGGCACGCGCATCGGCCACATGGTGAGCAAGATCGTGCGGCTGGAGACCACCGTGGTGCGCTCCGAGGCCGAGGCCTTGCTGCTGGAGAACAACCTCATCAAGACGTTGAACCCCAAGTTCAACATCCTGTTCCGCGACGACAAGAGTTACCCCTACCTCAAGATCACCGGCACGCGCGAGGTCTTCAAACCCTCGGCGCGCCTGCCCGCGCCATCGCTCGCGTTCCCGCGCATGGTCTATTACCGCGGCGTGGTCGACCGCCGCCACAGTTACTACGGGCCGTACCCCAGCGCCTGGGCGGTGAAGGAATCCATCACGCTGCTGCAGAAGGTGTTTCGCCTGCGCACCTGCGAAGACACGGTGTTCGCCAACCGCACGCGGCCCTGCCTGCTGTACCAGATCAAACGCTGCAGCGGCCCTTGTGTGGACCTGATCGACCACGAGGTGTATGCGCAGGACGTGCGCGACGCCGAGCGTTTCCTGCGCGGCGAAACCCAGGCCGTGCTCGACACGCTGGAGCAGCGCATGCTGGCGCATGCCGAGAAGCTGGAGTTCGAGCAGGCGGCCGAGATCCGCAACCAGATGAGCGCGCTCTCGCGCGTGCTGCACCAGCAGGCGATGGACACGGTGTCCGACAAGGACGTGGACGTGCTCGCGGTCAAGGTGCACGGCGGGCGTGCCTGCGTCAACCTTGCGATGATCCGCGGCGGCCGCCACCTGGGCGACCGGCCGTATTTCCCGGCCCATGTGGACGACGCGACCGCGATCGACAACGCGCTGGCGGAAGAAAGCAGCGACGGCCGCAAGCCCGCCGACCCGGCCGAGCGTGTGGCGGTGCAGGTGCTGGAGGCGTTCATCGCCCAGCACTACCTGGGCGTGGCCATGCCGCACACGCTGGTGACCAGCCATGCGGTCGGCAAGCCCTTGCTGGAGGCCTTGAGCGAACAGACGGGTGCCAAGGTGACCGCGGTGCACAACCCGCGCGAACACCGCCGCATCTGGCTGGAGATGGCGCAGAAGAACGCCGACATCGCACTGGCGCGCCTGCTGGCCGAAGAGGGCAGCCAGCAGGCGCGCACGCGCGCGCTGGCCGACGCCCTGCAGTTGCCGGACGACCAGCTTGAGGCCTTGCGCATCGAGTGTTTCGACATCTCGCACACGGCGGGCGAATCGACCCAGGCGTCCTGCGTGGTGTTCGAGGCGCACAAGATGCAGAACAGCCAGTACCGGCGCTACAAGATCGAAGGCATCACACCGGGCGATGACTACGCTGCCATGCGCCAGGTGCTGCTGCGCCGCTACGGCCGCATTGCCGAGGCCTTGCGCGAGGAGCAGGGCGCTGCCGCCGCTGCGGTGGCAAACGTGGACGTGGACCTGGAGGCGGGTGCGGAAGCAGAAGAGGCCGTGACCATCGAAGCCGAGGGCGCTGCCCTGGCCGAAGACGCCGCCATCATCGAACCCAGCGTCGAATCCGTGGCCGGCCCGCGCATGCCCGACCTGGTGCTGGTCGACGGCGGCAAAGGCCAGGTGAGCATGGCGCGCGAGGTGTTCCAGCAACTCGGGCTCGACCTCTCGCTCATCGTTGGCGTGGAGAAGGGCGAGGGTCGCAAGGTCGGCCTGGAGGAGCTGGTGTTCGCCGACGGCCGCGATAAGGTTTACCTGGGCCACGACTCCGCCGCCCTGATGCTGGTGGCGCAGATCCGCGACGAGGCGCACCGCTTCGCCATCACCGGCATGCGCGCCCAGCGCGCCAAGGTGCGCACCGGCGGCAGCAAGCTGGAAGACATCCCCGGCGTCGGCCCGCGCAAGCGCGCGCGGCTGCTGCAGCGCTTCGGCGGTGTGCGCGGTGTGGCCTCGGCCAGCGTGGAAGACCTCAGCACCGTGGAAGGCATCTCGACCGAGCTGGCCGACACGATCTACCGCGCCTTGCACTGATCCGCGCGGCAGATTCCCGCCCGGGCAGGCACCAACGCATAATCCGCTCCATGTTCTTCAACATCCCCACCCTGCTCACCTGGGCCCGCATCGTCGCCATCCCGCTGATCGTGGGCGTGTTCTATATGGAGAGCATGAGCGCCGTGCAGCAGAACCTGGTGGCCACGGTGCTGTTCATTGTGTTCGCGCTGACCGATTGGGCCGACGGTTACCTGGCGCGCAAGCTCAACCAGACCTCGGCCTTCGGTGCCTTCCTCGACCCGGTGGCCGACAAATTCCTGGTGTGCGCGAGCCTGCTTGTGCTGGTGCATCTGGAGCGTGCCGACGTGTTCGTGGCACTCATCATCATCGGCCGCGAGATCGCCATCTCGTCGCTGCGCGAGTGGATGGCCATCATCGGCGCCACCAAGAGCGTGGCGGTGCACATGATCGGCAAGGTCAAGACCACGGTGCAGATGGTGGCGATTCCCTTCCTGCTGTTCCACGGCACGCTGTTCGGCGTGATCGACACCCAGCTCTGGGGCACCTGGCTGATCTGGATCTCGGCCGTGCTGACGATCTGGTCGATGGTGTACTACCTGCAGAAGGCCATTCCCGAGATCCGCGCCAAGTCGCGCTGAACGCTGAAAGCTCCGGCATGAACGCGACAACGGCGCAAGACAATGCATGGCTGCGCGCCATGCCCTGGGTGTTCGTGTTGATCTGGAGCACGGGTTTCATCGTCGCGCGTTACGGCATGCCGCACGCGCCGCCAATGAAGTTCCTGGCCGTGCGCTATGCGCTGTCCATCCTCTGTTTCCTGCCCTGGATCGTGCTCGCCGGCGTCAAGTGGCCGAGCAACCGCACGCAGTGGTTCCACCTCGCGGTCACCGGTGTACTGATGCACGCCGGTTACCTGGGCGGCGTGTGGGCGGCGGTGAAGGCCGGCATGGGCTCGGGCCTGTCCTCGCTCATCGTCGGCCTGCAGCCGGTGCTCACCGCGATCTGGCTGTCGGGCACCGGCTCCAAAGTGTCCCGGCGCCAGTGGCTGGGCCTGTTGATGGGCTTTGCCGGCCTGGTGCTGGTGGTCTCGCGCAAGTTCGGCGCCGGCGGGCCGGGAGACCAGGCCAACTGGCTCAATCTTTCGTTCGCGGTGATGGCGCTGTTTGCGATCACCGTCGGCACGCTGTACCAGAAGCGTTTTGTCGCTGCCTGCGATGTGCGCACCGCCAACGTGGTGCAACTGCTCGCGGCCCTGCTGGTGACGTTGCCGCTCACGCTGCTGGAAGCCGAGCTGATGGACTGGAATGCCGAGCTCGTCGGCGCCATGGCCTGGTCGGTGCTGGGCCTCACGCTGGGCGGCAGCTCGCTGCTTTATCTGCTGATCCAGCGCGGCGCGGCGGCTTCGGTCACCAGCCTCATGTATCTGGTGCCACCGTGCACCGCGCTGATTGCCTGGGTGCTGTTTGCCGAGCCGATCACCGCCGTCACCCTGGCCGGCACCGCGCTCACCGCTTTCGGCGTGGCGCTGGTGGTGCGCTCGGCTTCGCCGCCGCGCTGAGGCTGCGCTTCCACGGCTCCTGGCCGAAGCGCTGCACCAGAAAGTCGATCAGCAGACGGATGCGCCGCGGTGTCTGCGCGCGGTAGGGCGCGAGCCAGTGGATGTCGGCATCGGGCATGGCGTGGCTGTTGAGCACACGCACCAGCTCACCGCTGGCCAGCTGCGGTGCAATGTCCCACAGGCTGCGCAGCATGATGCCGTGGCCCGCCAGGCACCAGTCGCGCACCTGTTCACCCGAGTTGCTCGACAGCGGCCCGCTCACCGGCACGTGTTGAACCTGCGGGTCACCGCTGCGTTGCAGGCGCCAGTGGTCAAATCGCTGACCGGGGCCACCCCCGTTCTCACGCACCACCAGGCAGGCGTGTGCGCTCAGGTCTTGCAGGCTGCGGGGTGCGCCGTGGCGTTCGATGTAGATCGGCGCGGCCACCAGCACGCGCTGGTTGGGGGCAAGGCGGCGCGACACCCATTCGGCCGCGCGTTCGCTCGGTGCGTTCCAGAGCCAGATCGCACCGTCGAAACCCTCCACCGCCAGGTCGGGCAGTTGTTCCGTCAACTGCAGCTGCACCTGGGTGCCGGGGTGGCGCGCCTGGAAGTCCGCCAGCGCCGGGCCCAGCCAGCGGCGGCCAAAACCGAAGGTGGCGGCGATGCGGATCGGCCCGGCCGGCTCGGCCTGGCGCTCGCGCAACTCGGCTTCCACCTCGTCGAAAGCGCGCAGCAGGTGCACCGCGCGTTCGCACAGCGTGTCGCCCTCGGCGGTGGCGCTCACGCGCCGGGTGGTGCGCTGGAACAGGCGCAGGCCCAGGCGCGCTTCCAGCGCGGCCAGACGTTTGGTGACGGCCGAGGGCGCCACATGCAACGCGCGTGCGGCCATCACCAGGCTGCCATGCTGGCGCACGGCGAGCACCAGTTCCAGATCGGGGCGGTCCAATTGTTTCCTTTGGAGAATGAATGGATTGCCGAATTATTGCCGCAACGCGGGCTATGCTGGCGCCCATGTTGAACGCATTCGCTTCCCATACCCTGCAGCGCGATGGCGTGCTGCTACACAGCCGCATTGGCGGCAATGGCCCACCGCTGCTGCTGTTGCACGGCCACCCGCAGACCATGGTGATGTGGCATCGCGTCGCCCCGGTGCTGGCACAGCACTTCACCCTGGTGTTGATGGATCTGCGCGGTCATGGCGATTCGGGCCGGCCGACCGCCGACGCCTCGCATCGCGCGCACAGCAAACGCGAGATGGCGCTGGACGCCATGGCCGTCATGGCGCAGCACGGCTTTCAGCGCTTCGGCGTGCTGGCGCACGACCGCGGCGCGCGCGTGGCGCACCGGCTGGCCGCCGATCACCCGCAGGCCGTGCAGCGTTTGTTGCTGCTCGACATCGCGCCGACGCTGGCGATGTACGCGCACACCGATGAAGCCTTTGCGCGCGCCTACTGGCACTGGTTCTTCCTGATCCAGCCGCCGCCCTTGCCCGAGGCCATGATCGGTGCCGACCCGGCGCGTTATGTGCTCAGCGTGATGGGCAGCCGCCATGCCGGGCTGGCGCCCTTCGATCCGGCGGCGCTGGCCGAGTACCAGCGCTGTGCCAGCATTCCAGGCAGCGCCACCTCGATCTGCGAGGACTACCGCGCCAGCGCCGGCATCGACCTTGAGCACGATCGCGACGACATCAACGCCGGCCGCGTGCTGCAACAACCACTGCGTGTGCTGTGGGGCGAACACGGCACGGTGGGGCGCTGCTTCGACGTGCTGGCGCTGTGGCGTGAGCGCGCGGCCGACGTGTCCGGCCACAGCCTGCCGTGCGGCCACTACATCGCGGAAGAGGCGCCAGATCTCCTCGTCGCAGAAGCCCTTTCGTTTTTTTCCATTCACCCCCAGGAGCCACATCCATGAGCAGCAAACACCGCATCGCCGTCATCGCCGGTGACGGCATCGGCACCGAAGTCATGCCCGAGGGCATCCGCGTGCTGGAAGCCGCCGCCACACAATTCGGCATCGACCTGCAGTTCGACCACTTCGACTTTTCCAGCTGCGACTATTTCGAGCGCCACGGCAAGATGCTGCCGGACAACTGGAAGGAGCAAATCGGCGGGCACGACGCGATCTATTTTGGTGCGGTGGGCTGGCCCGACAAGGTGCCCGACCACGTCTCGCTCTGGGGTTCGCTGCTGATGTTCCGGCGCGAGTTCGACCAGTACGTCAACATCCGGCCGGCCCGGCTCATGCCCGGCGTGACCGCGCCGGTGGTGCGGCGCGACGGCAGCCCGCGCGAGCCGGGCGAGATCGACATGGTGATCGTGCGTGAGAACACCGAGGGTGAGTACTCCAGCATCGGCGGCCGCATGTACCCGGGCACGGAGCGCGAGATCGTGGTGCAGGAAACCGTGATGTCGCGCATCGGCGTGGACCGCGTGCTGCGCCATGCCTTCGAGGTGGCGCGCTCGCGCCCCAAGAAGCACCTGACCAGTGCCACCAAGTCCAACGGCATCGCCATCACCATGCCGTATTGGGACGAGCGTGTGGTCGAGATGGCGAAGGAATATCCGGACGTGAAGGTGGACAAGTTCCACATCGACATCCTCACCGCACACTTTGTGCAGCGCCCCGACTTCTTCGACGTGGTGGTTGGCAGCAACCTGTTTGGCGACATCCTGTCCGACCTCGGACCGGCCTGCACCGGCACCATCGGCATCGCGCCCAGTGCCAACCTCAACCCCACGCGGCAGCATCCTTCGCTGTTCGAACCGGTGCACGGTTCGGCGCCGGACATCGCGGGCAAGGGCATCGCGAACCCGATCGGACAAATTTGGTGCGGTGCAATGATGCTCGACTTCCTGGGCCATCGTGGTGCGCACGACGCGATCATGGAGGCCATCGAAGCCGTGCTGCAGCCCGGCAGTGGTGCACCGCGCACCGCCGACCTGGGTGGCACGGCGGGCACGCAGGATGTGGGCCGCGCCATTGCCGCCGCGCTGAATGCCTGAGTGGCTGCGGCCTGCGGGCCGCTGCCCCGGGTGTCACAGGCCAAGGCCCGGGGCCCCATGGGTGAAAGCGTCTAGAATCTCGCCTCTTGCGCCGCCTAGGCTTGGTCCGATCCCCTCATGTATTGACAGGGGTTGTGCCCAGTGGGTCTAATCACTCAGCGCTTGCCACGCTTGCTGGCATCGTCTTGCGGTCTAGAGCGATCTTGGGTTTTTTGCCCGCGGCCCCGCGCCGTCTCCGGTAAAAACCCGTCCATACGGAACATTCATCTCAATCAAGAGGGGCTATTCGTGAATAAAACAGAACTCGTCGAGCACATCGCAAAGCACGCCGACATTTCCAAGGCAGCTGCCACGCGCGCACTGGACTCCACCATCACCGCCATCCGCACCACCCTGAAGAAAGGCGGCACCGTGTCGCTGGTGGGTTTTGGCTCGTTTGCCGTGACCAAACGCCCCGCTCGCAAGGGCCGCAACCCCCGCACCGGCGCTGAGATTAAAATCAAGGCCGCCAAGGTGCCGAAGTTCCGTCCGGGCAAGGCACTCAAGGATGCGCTGAACTGATCTGGTTCACCGGTTTCTCGGTGGGGTGCTTAGCTCAGTCGGTAGAGCGGCGCCCTTACAAGGCGTAGGTCGGCGGTTCGACCCCGTCAGCACCCACCACCATCAAAAAGGCGAACCCGGGTTCGCCTTTTTTGTTGCCGGCAACGGCAACGCCATTCGGTTTTTGAAGTAGCAGGGTTCAAGGCATGTTCGACACCATCCGCAATCACAAGAAGTACCTCATGGGCTTCCTGATGATCTTGATCATTCCCTCGTTCGTGCTGTTCGGCATCGAGGGCTACACCCGCTTCAACGAAAGCGGCGCGCCCGTGGCAAAAGTCGACGGCCAGGACATCACCAAGGCCGAATGGGACCAGGCCCACCAGCAGGAATCGCAGCGCCTGCGCGAGGCCATGCCTTCGCTCGACGCGCGCGTGCTCGACAGCGATGGCGCGCGTTACGCCACGCTCGAGCGCCTGGTGCGCCAACGGCTGCTGGCCGCTGCCGCCGGCAAGCTCAACCTCTACACCAGCGACGCACGCCTGGCGCGTGACCTGCAGCAGAACGAAGCCATCGCCGCGCTGCGCAAGCCCGACGGCTCGCTCGACGTCGAGGCGTACCGCCAACTGGTGGGCCGCCAGGGCATGACGCCCGAGATGTTCGAAGCGCGTGTGCGCGCCGACCTGTCGCAACGTCAGGTGTCGCAAGGCATCCTGGCTTCGGCCTTTGCGCCCAACGCGCTCGCCGGCGTGTCGCTCGACGCTTTCTTTGAACGCCGTGAAGTGCGCGTGGCGCGTTTCGCCGCCACCGATTTCGCGGCCCAGGTCAAACCGACCGACGCCGACATCGAAGCCTTCTACAACACCAACCAGGCACTGTTCCAGGCGCCCGAACAAGCCGAGATCGAATACCTGGTGCTCGACGCCGCTGCGTTGCAGAGCAACCAGAGCCTGAACGACGCGGACGTGCGCACCTACTACGAGCAAAACGTCTCGCGCCTGTCCGGCGTGGAAGAGCGCCGTGCGCGCCACATCCTGCTGACCGTGCCGGCCGGTGCTTCGGACGAAGACAAGGCCGCGATACGCAAGCGCGCCGAAGACCTGCTCGCGCAGGTGCGTGCCAAGCCCGACAGTTTTGCCGAGCTGGCCAAGGCCAACTCGCAAGACCCGGGCTCGGCCGTCAAGGGCGGTGACCTCGACTTCTTCAGCCGCGGCGCCATGGTCAAGCCCTTCGAAGACGCTGTGTTCTCGCTCTCCAAGGGCGCGATTTCCGATGTGGTCGAATCCGACTTCGGTTTCCACATCATCCAGCTCACCGACCTGAAGGCGCCGCCGGTGCGCAGCTTTGAATCGGTGCGGCCCGAGATCGAAGCCGAGTTGAAGAAACAACAAGCGCAGAAGCAATACGCCGAAGCCGCCGACACCTTCAGCAACCTGGTCTACGAACAGCCGGATTCGCTGCAGCCCGCAGCCGATCGCCTGAAGCTGCAGGTTCGCAAGGCCACGGTGCAACGCCAGCCGCAGGCCGGCGTCACCGGTGTGCTGGCCAGCGAACGCCTGCTGGGTGCGCTGTTCGACAGCGAGTCCATCGACAAGAAACGCAACACCGAAGCCATCGACACCGGCTCCGGCCAACTGGTCTCGGCGCGCGTCGTGACGCACAGCGCCGCTCACACCCGGCCACTGGCCGAGGTGCGCGAGCAGGTGCGTACGCGCCTGGTGGTGGAGCGCTCGGCCGAACTGGCACGCGCCGAAGGCGACAAACAACTGCAGGCCTGGAAGGCCGGCGGCAACGCCCAGGGCCTGGGCAATGCACTGGTGGTCTCGCGCGAAAACGCGCAAGACCTGGATCAGCAGGTGCTGACCGGCGCGCTGAGCGCCGATCCCAAGAGCCTGCCCGCCTGGGTGGGTGTGAACCTGGCCGACCAGGGTTACGCCGTGGTCAAGGTAGAAAAGGTGTTGCCGCACGAGCCGCGTCCGGCGCAGGCGCTGAGCCAGGAAGTGCAGCAGTACAACCAGTGGTGGGCCGGCGCCGAGAACGAGGCTTACATCGAAGCACTCAAATCGCGCTTCAAAGTGAAGATTCTGGTGCCCGAACCTGCAGCAGTTGCTGCACCGGCCCGATAAGCGGCTCGGTTCGGGCTATAATTCGCAGCTTGCGGTGGCTGTAGCTCAGTTGGTAGAGTCCAGGATTGTGATTCCTGTTGTCGTGGGTTCGAGTCCCATCAGCCACCCCACCAAATAGCGTGAAGAATCAAGGCCCTGCGGGGCCTTTTCTTTTTGCTGGGGATAGAGATGCTTCGAGGCGCTGCATCTCCAGGTCGTTTTGATGGCCATCCAGCCACTTCGAATAAGTGCGCAAAAACATATCCACCGAGTGATCTGGCTGCTGAGCACAGAAGGCCGGCGTCATGCCAGCCATGAGCATGGCCGTGGCGTAGCTGTGGCGCATGTCGTACGGCCTCCGGTATCTCACCCCTAAAGATTTGAGGATCGGCGTCCAAAACGAGCGCCTGAAGGTGCGCTCGTCCTCCCAGGCAGTTCCTACCTCGGGTCTTGGAAATCCTCACCACCTTCCCAAGAAGAACCTTGTCCCGGAATGCGCGTGCCGACTCGATGGTTTCAAACACGTATCGGCAAACGGTCTTGCCTTCGTCGTACATCCACGATGTGAACGACTTTCGCCATCTCGCTATTGCTCATGATTTGCTTTCGATCAGAAAGTGGGGACCAGACACCAGCGCCGTCTCTCTGGTTGGGGCGTTGCCGGGTCTGGTCCGTGAGTGGTCATCCGCGCAGTGGTCTTCCAGAACGGCCACTTGGTTCTGGAGTTGGGCGAAGACCCCGGACTAGATGCCTTCGGCATTGCGATTGCAGGAGGAACTGCGGCGATCCGATTCGAGTGCGTGATCATCCGGGGGGCTGCTGCTGCAGCAAGTTACCTAGCCACTGAATGGCCTGTGGGCCTGATTCAAGACCCTTGTCCACAAGTTTCAGCACGAGGTGTTTTGTGGTCTCGGCCGGCAGCGCTCGAAGCGAATCAAGCCATCGCTTCTTTTCAGCAGGCGCAAGGTCTGACTGATCAATGCGTAGCGCAATCAAGTCTTTGATGGAGTCGCTGTGAATCTTGATCGTCACCACTCCAAGCACTGCGGACAGGCCGCCGTCGTCCGCCAGGAAGTCAAGGCCTGCTGCCGTGATGCTGGCGAAGGCTACTTCGTAGTCGGCGCTCAATTGCCCCTCGCCCCCCAGGTCAACAAGTCTGTACTCGGCCAAGTAGGCCAAGTTTGCGAAGGCGCCAGGAAGTTCTTCGTCCCAAGTCTGAACGTCAACTTGCAACGGGTACTGCTTTGCAAGCCTGTTCAAAAGCTCAAGCTGAAGTGCTCGGTTGATCTTCGTCATCGTTTTCTCCAAGGTGTTGTCAGGGGCTCAAGGAGTCGATTCTGTGACTACCTTGCCAAGCCCCAAGCAGAGCAGGGGGTGTGAGATGCACGAGAGCGTTGTCCGCAACTGCGAAATCTCGGCGCGAGCCGGCGACGGCCCGCTGTTCGTCGAGCGCGCAGACGGGGCCATCACAGCTAACCTCGAAGGCTATGTGATCCGCCCGATTGAAGAGCTGCAGGAACTCGCGGCGCGTCGGCGCGATGAATCAGCGGGTGGCGTCGATCCCCACGAACCGGCCCTTCCCATCTGAGCGGGCCCATCGCATTTTTTCCTTGTTGCAGGGTGCTTTCGATCCGCAGTTCGGGCACCTGAAGGTGTTTCCGACCAGCGTTGTCGTCTCGAAGCTGTCCTGTCCCTGGAACTGGATTGGCGACGGGAACCAGGTCTTTCAGCTCAGGCACTGCAGTTCGATCCGCTTCAACTCGTTACTGGGCTGGACAGGCCCGCCCAGCAGAAGCGCGAGGCCGGTCAATGCCGCGTCATGTGCGCTCATCCGCCTTGCCTTGCTGCAGGCTGTGCTGGCCGAGTTCCCGTCCAATGGCATGACAAATGGCGGGCATCCCCATTTCATGTGAGGGGTGGCGATAGACTCGTTGTTCAAAATCCACGGTTGACAGAAGTCGAGGCTGCCAGAGGGTGGCAGCCCGTCCGTTTTTTTCGAGGCTGAGCATGTTGACCGTATTCGTCGTCGAGGATGAACCGCAGACGCGCCGCTACTTCTGCGAATGCGTGGCCGGTGCCACAGACCTTCGACTCGCAGCTGAGGTGGGCACGGTGGCCGAGGCCCGGCGCTGGCTTGCGGGCGAATCCCTGGGCCCTCACGTCGCCCTGATCGACCTGGGCCTGCCCGACGGATCGGGGCTGGAGGTGATTCGCCAGGTTCGCCAGCAGTTTCCCGCGTGTGACGTGCTGGTGATCTCGATGTTTGGTGATGACGACAGCGTCATGGCCAGCATCGAGGCGGGCGCCGTGGGCTACATCCACAAGGACGAAGCGCCGCACGACGTCGCCACCACCATCCGGCAGGTGCATGCCGGCGCGTCGCCGATATCGCCGATGCTGGCGCGCCGGGTGCTGCGGCGTTTCCGTGTGGAGCCGTCGCCGCCCACTGCGCCCACCGCCGACACCACAGGCATGTTGCTGTCGGCCAGGGAGCAGGCGGTGCTTGAGCTGATTGCCCGTGGTTTTTCCTACGCCGAAATTGCGCGGCTGCAAACGATCAGCGTGCACACGGTGCAGACGCACATCAAGAACCTCTACAAAAAGCTCTCGGTGCATTCGCGCAGCGAGGCCGTGTTCGAGGCCTCCCGCATGGGCCTGCTGAAGAGCTTCGAGTCGCGCTGATGGCGCGGCGGGCTCAGCGGTGAGGGCGATTGAATGAGCCGGTGGTGGTGGGGGCTTCTGGTCTGGTTCTGCGTGATGCCACTGGCCGCGCAGGCCGAATTGCTGGCGTTGCGCCAGGCCCGTGCTTCCATCCACATCGATGGACAGGGGCCGGTGCTCCGCGAACTGGAGCTGCCCTACCACTGGGACCGCATGCACCAGGGGCAGGCTGGCACGGCCGAGTTCGAACTGCCATTTGCCACCCGGC
This sequence comes from Hydrogenophaga palleronii NBRC 102513, assembly GCF_001571225.1. Classification (GTDB taxonomy): domain Bacteria; phylum Pseudomonadota; class Gammaproteobacteria; order Burkholderiales; family Burkholderiaceae_C; genus Hydrogenophaga; species Hydrogenophaga palleronii. Next base: position 41,538 of record NZ_BCTJ01000021.1, on the reverse strand, counting down.
TGGGGGAGGTGTTCGGCCCCTGGGGCATCTACTTTCCACGCGTCGGCAACACGGCGGAGATCTGGCTCAACGATGTGCTGCTGGCGAATCTGGGTGATGTGCTGGAAGCGAACACGGCCGACTTCGCCAAAGGCCCGCAGTACCTCACCATCCCGCCATTGCTGATTCGCAGCGACAACATGTTGCGCATCGTCCTGCACGCGGACGGCGGGCGGCGGGGTGGGCTCGCGCCGCCGGTGCTGGGCCCGCAGCGGGAGGTGAAAGCGCTCTACCGGGAGAACCACCGTGCCCGGGTCGGTGCTTCCATCGTGATCGGCGTGATGAGCCTGCTGGTGGGCGGGGTGGCCCTGGCCTTGTGGTTTACCCAGCGGGACTGGGAGCATGCCGGTCGCCGGGACCCGGTCTACCTGGCGGCGGCCCTGGGCGAGTTCTGTTGGGCGCTGAGGGTGGGTGACGTCATGATCGAACACCCCCCGCTGGCCTGGCCGGCGTGGGGCATTGCCGTCACTGCCGCGTTTGCGGGCTGGATATGTTGCACGGCCTGGTTTTGCCATGCCGTCGCTGGCTGGCACCGCCATCGCTCGATGGTGTGGATGCGTGCAGGCCTGGTGGTGCTGTTCGGCACCTCCATCCTGGCGTCGTACCTGGCGTTTTTCCTGTTGCAGCCGATGTGGCTCACGGCCTGGCTGGGCACGGCGAACCTGCTGTTCTCCGCGTATGCCTTGTTTTATCTGTGGCGTGCCGTCCACCATCGGGAGAACTGGCAGCGCCTGCTGGTGGGTGTGGTCGGCGGCCTGAACGTGGCCGTCGGCGTGCGCGACTGGCTGGTGATCCGCGTGTCCGGCGGACTGGAAGTCAACACCTGGCTGCGTTACTCCGGCATCCTGTTCGGCCTGGCGCTGGCGATCATTGTCGTCATGCGCTTTCGCGCTGCCAGCGTGCGGGCGCGCGACCTGACCCGGAATCTGACCCAACGCGTGGCCGAGAAAGAAGCAGAACTGGCCAGCAGCTACGTGCAGATGGAGCGGCTCGCGCGTGAGCAGGCCGGTGCCAGCGAACGGGCGCGCATCTTGCGCGACATGCACGATGGTGTCGGCATGCATCTGAGCACCGCCATCCGTTTGCTGCGTTCACCCACGGTGGACCCGCAGGTGCTCCTGAGGACGCTGACAGATTCGATGGACCAGCTCAAGCTGTCCATCGATGCGCTGCAAATGGAGCCCGGAGATGTGGGCGCCATGTTGGCGACCTTGCGTTATCGCCTGGAGCCGCGCCTGTCGGCCGCGGGCCTGGCGCTGGTGTGGCGCGTGGAGGAGATGCCGGTCCTGGACTGGATGGACGGGCAGCGGACGCGCCACCTGCAGTTTCTGCTGTTCGAGGCCATCTCCAACGTGCTGCAGCACGCGCAGGCCACGACCCTGCACATCACCGCCCGGGCGGACGCCGACGTGCTGGAGGTCGATGTGCTGGACGACGGCAAAGGGTTCGATGCGGGCTCGGTGACGCAGCGCGGGCTGCGGACCATGCGGGAGCGGGCGACGGCCATTCCGGCCTCATGGGACGTGCAGAGCAACAGCGCCGGGACCCGGGTCAGGTTCCGGATTCCACGGCACCCGCAAGCCTGATCCGGCGCTTTCGTCTTGCGCATTGCATTGCTGCAGGCCGCGGTCTGCGGCCTGCAATGCCGATGCGAGCCGTTCAGCGAACGGTCTTGAAGCGCTGTTCGTCGGCGATGAAGGTCTTCTCGGCGAACGGCTGCTCGTTCGAGCCGAACGGCATCTGGGCGCGCAGCTTCCAGGACGCCGGCACGTCCCAGTTGCGGGCCACTTCCGCATCGATCAGCGGCGCGTAGTGCTGCAGGCTGGCGCCGATGCCCGCTTCGGCCAGTGCGGTCCAGACCGCAAACTGGGCCATGCCGGCGGAGTGCTCGGAGAAGGTCGGGAAGTTGTCTGCGTACAGCGGGAACTTCTGCTGGAGATCCTGGATGGTGGCCTGGTCTTCGTAGAACAGCACGGTGCCGGCACCTGCCGCGAAGGAGTCCATCTTGGCATCGGTCGAGGCGAAGGCATCGGCGGGCACCATGGGCCGCAGGATTTCCTTGGTGATGTTCTTCCAGAGATGCTCGCTGGCCGCACCGAACAGGATGACGGCGCGTGAACTCTGGGAGTTGAAAGAGGAGGGCGCGAGGCGGATCGCCTGGCGGATCAGGGCATCAACTTCAGATTCCGCGATGGGCAGGTTTTTGCCGAGGGCGTACTGGGTGCGGCGTGCGGTGAAGAGAGAGATTGCTTGCTTGCTCATGAGTGAAAAGTGAAGGGAAAAGAAAAAGTCAAAGAGACGTGAGTCTAGGGCCGCGCGGCAACGCCTCACGCCGCCTGGTTCAGGCGGGTGTCGTTCGCTCAGAAGGGTGGGGCTTCGGCAGGCTCGGCGCCCAGTGCCTGCAGCTGCGCGCGCAGCGCGGCGTTTTCGGCCTGCAGTTCACGCACCTGTGCGCGCAGCGCCGTGAGTTCGTCGGGTGCCGGCGAGGTCTCTGCGGGCGCGGCTTCGGATGCCTCGGCTTCAGACGGTTTGCGGCGCGCCTCGCGCACACGTTTGGCGGCGAGCTTGAGCTCGTCCTTGCCGGCGATGGCGGCGGCCTTCTGTTCTTCGGCCGGCAGGCTGGCAACCACCGCGGCCGCGTTGAGCGAGATGGCGCCGGTCTTGATCGCGTCCACCAGCTCGGGTGCGGCCTGCTTCTGGATCTTCTCGATCATCACCACCTGGCTGCTGCTCAGGCGCGCGGCCTTGGCGATGTCTTCGCGGCTGCGCAGCGGTTTGGCGGGGGGTGCGTCGGGGTGGTCGGGGGTGTCGAGTGCGTGTGCCGAGGCATCGGGTGCCACCTCGTCGGGTGACGGGGCTGCAGCGAGAAAACGCGCGCGCCGCTCGGTCATGATTTCGCGCTTGCGCAAGGCCAGCACGCCGCGCTGGAAGTCGGACACGCTGCGCCGGCCCAGGTGCTGGTCAATCATCCACAGGTGCACGTCTTCCATGGACTGGAAGCGCGTGTTCTGCACGGTCTCGAAAGGCAGGCCGTGTTTCTGGCAGATGCCGTAGCGGTTGTGCCCGTCCACCAGCAGGTCGCCCCACAGCACCAGCGCGTCGCGGCAGCCTTCGGCCAGGATGCTGCGCTCCAGTGCGTCGTGTTCGTCGGGGGTGAGGGGGTCGATGTAGGCTTTGAGTTCCGGGTTGACGGTGATGTGCATGGGATCGGGTCGGGGAGGGGCGTTGGCTTGGGGCGCGAATTGTAGAGGGCCGCGCCGCGCTGGCGACGGCCCCTGGCCGCTCAGGCTTCGAGCAGTGCGCGGCGCAGGTGCTGCAGTTCGGGTGCGCCCAGGCCCATCGGCCCTTCGAGGTAGGCATGCAGGCCACCGAACTCGTTCTGGATGGTGTGAAAGGCCGCGTCCAGAAACGCCGGCTGCACGCCCCACAACACGTCCAGCACATGGGCCGGGCCGTGCATGGCCACCAGCGGGCTGCGCACGTACAGCTGGTTGGTGAGCAGGTAGTCCTGCAAGATGTGGTCGTGGTTCACGCCGAGCGCGCTCAGCAGCAGCGCGGCGGCGAAGCCGGTGCGGTCCTTGCCGGCGGTGCAGTGGAACACCAGCGGCGTGGGCTGCTCCAGCAGGTGGCGGAAGAAACGCGCGTACACCGGCGCACCTTCGCGCGCAAAGCTCTGGTAGGTCTGGCACATCAGCGCCACGGTCTCGGCTTCGGTGGGCTCCTGGCCTTGTTGAAGCATGGCCTGCACGCGGTGCACCACCGTGGGTTCGATGGTCAGGGCGAAGCTGCCGATGCCTTCCACCTCGGCGGGCAGGGCCGTGCTCTCGGCAACGCCACGGAAATCGATGCGGTGCGTGACACCGAGGCCACGCAACACCGACAGATCGTCGGGCGTGAGGGCCGCCAGGTGGTCGGAGCGGAACACGCGGCCCGGGCGCACGCGGCGTCCGTCCAGGCCGACGTGGCCACCGATGTCGCGGAAGTTGCTGGCGCCTTGCAGCAGGCGGGAGATGGGAGCAGGGGACGAAGAGGGCGGTGTGATGGACATGCGGCCATTGTCGCCCCGGTGCGTGATGGCCCCGTGACGGCTCGGCGTTCAGGGCTTCTTCGGTGTCGCCGTGGCGCCAGCGGCCGGTGCGGCCTCGCTGGCCTGCGCTTCGCAGGGGTCGGCTTCGTTCTTCTGGCCCTGCTCCATCAACGGGATCACCGCCGCGGCCGGGCCGGCGGCCACGCCCAGCGCCACCGCGCCGAGCACGCGGCCCGCCAGCCGGCGGCCCTCGATGCCGATGGCGGGCTTGCCCAGGCTGCCGTTGAGCGTGATGGGCGTGCGCAGCGACAACAGCGACCAGTCCTTGGGCTGCGTCACCAGGCGCAGCGCGAGCGACTCGTCGCGCAGGTTCACGCTGCCGGTGATGCGCACCGTGCTGTCCTGGTTGTCGATCACCGCCAGCCTCGGCTCCACCACGCCATTGCGCGCCCGCAGGTCCAGGCGCGCGCAGCGCAGCGGCAAGGGGTGGTCGCCGCGCACCAGCACGCCCAGGGCCTGCGCCACGTCCAGGCCCATGGCCTCGGTGGCCAGGTGCGAGATGGTGCCGTCGCGCAGGCGCAGGTCCATCGGGCCGTTGAGCGAGGCCAGGATGTCGCCCGTGGAATTGCCGGCACCGGTGACGTCGAGCCGCGCAGACAGCGTGCCGGTCAGGTAGGACTGCACCGCCTGCTCACCACCCTGGCGCGCCTGCTCGCGTTGTTTCTTCAAGGCGGTGGTGGCGGTGGGCGCTGGCGCCTTGCCGGTGGCCGAGTCCGGGCGCAGGCCACGCATCCAGCCGGCGATGTCCACGCCGCTGATGTCCATCTTCGCCAGCCACTTCGCGGGCTGGGCATTGGCATCGAGTTGCGTCATGCCCTTGAAGTGGCCGCCCGATGCATTGGCCTGCAGATCGTCCAGGCGCAGCACGCCGCCGTCCAGGTGGATGCGGGTCTGCAACTGGCGCAGCGGCGCCATGGCATCGGTGCCGAAGTCCAGCTCGTCGATGCGCACCTGCACGTCGGCGTCCATCACCTTCAGCGAAGGCAGGTCGAAGTCACGTTGCGGCAGCACGCGCCCATTGTTCGCGGGTGGCGCGGGCACGGCGGCGGCGCCCTTGCCGCCCACGGCCGGGCCCAGGTCGGCAAAGGCCAGCTTGCTGCCGGTGAGTTCACCGGTGAGGCGGCTCGGTGTGCTGCGCTGGTGAAAACTCAAGTCGCCGGCCAGGCGGCTGCTGCCGATGGAGGCGCGCGAGGCCTGCAGCCGCCACACGCCGGCGTTGTGCGCCAGCGTGCCACGCAGGTCGAACGGTGGCGTCTGCGGCAGGGTGATGCCCAGCGGCTTGCCCACCTCGGCCAGCGAGCGGCCCTGGAACTCCAGTTGGCCTTGCAGCCGTGGCGTGCCGAGCAGGGCAGCGGTCTGGCCGTCGAACAACAAGCGGGCCGCGGCTACCGTGCCTTCCACGCGCACCGGCACCCAGGGCGCGTCGGGTGAGATTTCGGGGTCTTGCAGCAGCGGCAGCGTGCTGCCTGCGTGCACCTTGAGCTTCATCGGCATGGTGCGGTAACGGCCGTCGATGGTGGCGTCGTAGCCCGCTGTTGCGCTGCTCACGGCGTCGCCTTCGCGGCCCTTCACGCGGATGTCGAGGTCAATGTCCTGCGCCTGGTCTTTCAACAGCACCTGGCCCTGCCCGACCTGCAGCGAGCCAAAACGCGGCATGGAGGCCATGGGGTCTGCGTGCGGGTCTTTGGGGGCTGCTTCGTCCTTCGCACCCAGTTGCCAGTTGGCATCGCCATCGGCCATGCGCATCAGCTGTGCGTCGAGATCACCGGCGTGCAAGGCCTGCAGGTGCAGGCGGCCGCCCCGGTGCCAGCGCCAGATGTCGCCCCATTGCCAGGCCAGCATCACGTGGTTGGCGTGCAGCAGATGGGGAGCGCCGAAACGCGGGTCGGACGCGATCTGCAGCGTGTCGACCTCCAGCCGTGGGTTCCACAGCAGGTGGGTGCGCACACGCCCCTGCAACTGCACCGGCACACCGGCGCCGCGCGTGGCCGCGTTTTCGATCGGCTGGCGCAGCATCGGCCAGCCGCTGTGCTCACCCCACCACACGCCCACGCCGAGCGCGGCGAACACGCCCGCCACGGTCAGCGCGATGCGCGTGCGCCGCATCATGCGGCCCCTTCCACACCGGTGGCGCAGGCCGGATTGTTGCGGGCAGACGGGTATCGATGTTGGTTGTTCACATGCTGTTTGTAGCGGACAAAGCGGGCTGTGCTCCGGCCGGTGCAAAGCGACGCGGCTTTGTCCTACAGCTGCGGGGTGTTTGCGCGGGGCTCGGCCGATAGAATCCTGAATCCGAAGCTGAATGGGTCCCTGCATGCACGATGCCTCGAGCGGAAATGCCTTGTCGGACACGATCGAGGTGAAAGACGGGACACAGTCCCCGGGTGCACGCTGGCTTTCCGAAGACACGCACGCGGTGCTGGAGCTCAGCGGTGGCTGGCGCGGCCACCGCACCGCCTTGCCCGCACCACCGGCCGACGCTACCAGCCTGCAGGGTGTTCGGGTGGCGGCGGGCGCGCTGCAGTCCTGGGACGCCCACTTGGCCTCGCGCCTGTGGCAACAGCTGGATCCTTTCGTGAAGCGCGACGTGTCGGTGGACGTATCGTCCCTGCCCGAGGGCCTGCAGGAAATCCTGGCGCTCGCGCTCGATGGCACACCACGCGCCACCCCCGACGCCAACACCGCCCGCCCGCGCAGCCGCGTGGCGCGCCTCGGTGCGCGCACCACCGCTTACTGGGCCGAGCGCCGCAAGTCCATCACCTTCGTGGGGGAGGTGCTGCTGTCGGTGGGCCGCTGGATGCGCGGCGCCAGCGACATGCGCACGTCCGACCTGATGTGGCAGATCGAGCAGACCGGGCCGCGCAGCCTGCCCATCGTGGCGCTGGTGAGTTTTCTGGTCGGCCTGATCGTGGCCTACATGGGCGCGGCGCAACTGCAGCGCTTCGGCGCGCAGAACTACATTGCAGATCTCGTCACTGTCGGTGTGGTGCGCGAGGTGGCGGCGCTGCTGGTTGGCATCGTGCTGGCCGGGCGCGTGGGCGCCGCTTTTGCCGCGCAGATCGGCAGCATGCGCGCCAACGAGGAGGTGGATGCGCTGACCACCATGGGCGTGAACCCGTTTGATTTCCTGGTGCTGCCGCGCGTGCTGGCATTGCTCATCGTCGGCCCGATGCTGACCGCCTTCGGCGCCCTGGTGGGCATGGCGGTGGGTTGGCTGGTGGCGGTGGGCATCTACGGCGTGACACCGCTGGAATACGTGTACGCCAGCGTGCAGGCCCTGAGCCTGCCGCATGTGCTGGTGGGCCTGATCAAGGGCACGGTGTACTCGGTGCTGGTGGCCCTGGCCGGCTGCATGCAGGGCATGGCCGCGGGCCGCAGCGCGCAGGCGGTGGGTGATGCCACCACGGCGTCGGTGGTGCAGGCCATCGTGTGGATCGTGGTCGCCGCGTCGGTGCTCACGGTGGTGTTCCAGCGGCTGGACTTCTAGAAGATGCGCCACGAGAGCACCACCCCCGACATCCCATGCACCGCGCCGCCGGTGGGCAACGGCTCGGCCGCGCCCCTGGTGCACGTGCGAGACCTCACCATGGCCTTCGGCCCCAAGCTCGTGCAGCGTGATCTGAACTTCGACATCCTGCCCGGCGAGGTGCTGGCCATTGCCGGTGGCAGCGGTTGCGGCAAGAGCACGCTGCTGCGCCACCTGATCGGCCTGCAGGCGCCGGCCGCGGGGCAGGTGCTGTACGGTTCGCAAGACCTCTACGCGGCCGATGCCGCGGCGAAGAAAGCCGTGCTGCAATCCTTCGGTGTGATGTTCCAGGCCGGCGCGCTGTGGAGCAGCATGACGGTGGGTGAAAACGTGATGCTGCCGCTGCAGGTGCTGACCGACATGGACGCTGCCGAGCGTGAACACGCGGCGCGCTTCAAGCTCGCGCTGGTGGGCCTGGCCGGCAGCTTCGATGCCGAGCCGGCCGACCTCAGCGGCGGCATGAAGAAACGCGCCGCCATCGCACGCGCGCTGGCGCTCGACCCGGCGTTGCTGTTCCTGGACGAACCCTCGGCCGGGCTCGACCCGCTCACCTCGGCGCACCTGGACGAACTCATCATGCACTTGCGCGACGACCTCGGCACCACGGTGGTGATGGTCAGCCACGAACTCGAGAGCATCTTCACCGTTGCCGACCGCCTGCTGTTCCTCGACGCCCAAAGCAAGACCATGACCGCGCTCGGCCCGCCGAAAGAACTGCGGCGCAGCGGGCCCGAAGGCGTGCAGACATTTTTGCGGCGAGGCGCCGCAGCCCAACCGGAAGGAAAAGCATGAAACGCAAGGCCAGTGCCACGCTGATCGGCAGCTTCGTGGTGGTCGGGATCGCCCTGATCGCGGTTGCCATCATCGCCCTCGCGGGCAACAACTTGTTCACCCGCAAGGAACGCACGGTGATGCATTTCAGCGGCTCCGTCTACGGCCTGCAGGTCGGCGCGCCGGTGGTGTTCCGCGGCGTGCGGGTGGGCAGCGTCGAATCCATCGACGTGTTCTACGACCGCGAGAAAGACCAATACTCCATCCCGGTGATCGCGGTGCTCGACAGCGACGCGGTGAGCGGCCTGGACGGCAAACGCGGCGACGGCCAACAGGGGCCGGCGCTGCCGGCGCTGATCGAGCGCGGCCTGAGCGCACAGCTGTCGATGCAGAGCCTGCTCACCGGCCTGCTGTATGTGGATCTCGATCTGCGGCCCCGGCGCGAAAGCAGCCTGCGAGGCAGTTACCACGGCGCCACCGAAATCCCCACCACCGCCACCGCGATCCAGAACCTGCGCGAGCAGTTCGACGGCATGGACTTCCGCCGCGTGGCCAACGACATCTCGGCCATCGCCTCGTCGGCGCGCGCCGTGGTCTCCGGTCCGCAGATGAAGCAGGCCTTGAGCGACCTGGCCGAGATCACCGCCAGTTTCAAGCGCATATCGGAGCGCCTCGACAAACGTGTCGGCCCGCTCACCGACGAGCTGGAGCGTTCGCTGGCATCGACCCGCAAGGCCATGGACGGCATGAGCCAGGCCGCGCAGTCGGTGGACCGCACGGCCATCGGCTTCGGCCGCACCTCGGAGCGCATGGGCGAACTGCTGGCACCCGACGCGCCGCTGGTGCAGAACCTGCAACGCGCCGCCGACGAGGTGGCGCGCACCGCCGGCGCCCTGCGCGAGAGCACCGCCGGTGACTCCAGCCTGATGCTCAGCGCCGACCGTGCGCTGGACGACTTGTCGAAGGCCGCCCGCGCGCTGCGCGACCTGGCCGAGACCCTGGAACAACAACCCGATGCGCTGCTGCGCGGCAGAAAGGTGACGCCATGATCCAACGGCGCAAGACATTGGCCGGGCTGTGCCTGGCGCCCTGGCTGTTGGCCGGTTGCGCCAGCGGGCCCACGGTGGCCACCCGCTGGTACGAGCTGCGCGCCGAGCCCCCTGGCCCGGTGCCGCCGGCCCGGCCCGGTGACGGCCTGGTGTGGGAAGTGGCGGGCGACATGCGCCTGCCCGGCGCGCTGGACCGCGACACCCTGGTGCTGGCCAGCGGCGCGGCCACGCTGGTGCCGCTGGTGGGCCACCGCTGGGCCGAACCCTTGCGCGACAGCATCCCGAGCCGGCTGGTGGCCGATCTGGCCTTGCTGCGCGGCCCAGGCCTGGTGTGGCGCGGGCCGGTGCCGGCCGGCGTGAGCGTGGGCCGGCGTCTGCGCGTCGAGATCGTGTCGCTGGTGGCCGACGCCGGGCAGCGGGCCCTGCACCTGCAGGCGCGCTGGTGGTTCAGCGACGAGCGCCGCCCGGCGGGCGCCGGTGGCACGGGCACAACGCCGGTGCTCGGTCAGGCCGAGCTGTCGGTGCCGTTGGGGGAACGTTCGGTTGATGCGCTTGCCGCCGCACACCGCGCCGCCATCTGGCAGTTGGCGCAGCACATCGTGGGCAGTGCGGCCTGACCGGCTTCAGTTCACCATCACCAGCTTGCCCTTGACCGAGCGCGATCCCATGATTGCGTAGGCCTTGTGCAGCTCGCTCATGGGCAGCGTCTGGTCGATCACCGGCTTGAGCTGGCCCTTGGCGTACAGGCCGGCCAGCGCCTGCATCATCTCGGCGTTGGCCTTGGGTTCGCGGCGTGCGAAGTCGCCCCAGAACACGCCGACGATGCTGGCGCCTTTGAGCAGCGTCAGGTTCAGCGGCAGCGTCGGGATCGGGCCGCTTGCAAAACCCACCACCAGGTAACGGCCGCGCCAGGCGATGGAGCGGAACGCCGGCTCGGCGAAGTCACCGCCGACTGGGTCGTAGATCACGTCCGGGCCCTTGCCGTCGGTGAGCTGCTTGATGGCGTCGCGCAGGCCTTCCTTGGGCGTGTGCACGCTGTAGTTGATGGTGGCGTCGGCGCCCAGCTGCTTGCAGAGCTCGCACTTTTCGTCGCTGGACGCGGCGGCGATCACGCGCGCGCCTGCGGCCTTGGCGATCTGGATCGCCGCCGTGCCCACGCCACCGGCCGCGCCGAGGATCAGCACGGTTTCACCGGCCTTGAGCGCGGCGCGGTCCATCAAGGCGTGCCACGAGGTGGCGTAGATCATGATGAAAGCCGCTGCGTCCACGGCAGGGAAGCCCGCCGGCAGCGGCATGCACAGCGCGGCCGGGGCGATGGTGTGGGTGCCGAAGCCGCCAGTACCGCTCAGGCAGGCCACGCTCTGGCCCACCTGCAGGTGCTTCACGCCTTCGCCCACTGCACGTACCACGCCGGCGTATTCGGAGCCCGGCACGAAGGGCAGGGCGGGTTTCATCTGGTATTTGTTCTGCACGATCAGCAGATCGGGGAAATTCAGGCTCGCGGCCTGGATCTCGATCAGCACCTCGCCCGCCTTGGGCTCGGGGGTGGGCAGTTCTTTCCAGGTCAGGGCATCAACGCCCACAGGGTTTTCGCACAGCCAGGCATGCATGGTGGATTCCTCGTTCGGGTTGTCATGAAACCGTCCCATGATAGGCAGCGAGTGGCCGCTTGCGCAGCGGGTGAGGCCCCGTTCATGTCCCGAGCGTGACCGGGGCGATCAACCTAGAATCGCGGCAATGAAAATCCTGATCTGCAACGACGACGGTTACCAGGCGCCCGGCATCGTGGCGCTGTACGAGGCCCTCAAGGGGCTGGCCGAGGTCGAGGTGGTGGCGCCCGAGCACAACAACAGCGCCAAGTCCAACGCGCTGTCGCTGCATTCGCCGCTGTACGTGCAGACCGCGCACAACGGTTTCCGGTACGTCAACGGCACGCCGGCCGACTGCGTGCACATCGCCCTCACCGGCCTGCTGGGGTACCGCCCCGACCTGGTGGTCTCGGGCATCAACAACGGCGCCAACATGGGCGACGACACCATCTATTCCGGCACCGTGGGCGCGGCCATGGAGGGTTACCTGTTCGGCATCCCCGCCATTGCCTTCTCGCAAACCGAAAAAGGCTGGGGCCACCTGGAAGACGCTGGCCGCATGGCAGCGCGCCTGGTGTCGCAGCTCTTGCCCTCGCTGGAGAGCGGGCCGCCCATCGCGCCCTGGTTGCTCAACGTGAATATTCCCAACCGGCCGCTGGCCGAGCTGCGTGGCTTCAAGGTCGCGCGCCTGGGCCGGCGCCATGCCGCCGAGCAGGTGATTTCGCAGACCAACCCGCGTGGCGACACCATGTACTGGATCGGCAATGCCGGCAAGGCGAAAGACGATGCCGAGGGCACCGACTTCCACGCCGCCGTGCAGGGCTACGCCACCATCACGCCGCTGCAGGTGGACCTGACCGACCACGAGCGCCTGGCCTACTGGGCACCCACAGCGGCCGCGCTGTCGACGAGCCTGGGCGAGCGCGTGGCGGGCGCCGCGAACCCTGCCGCCACATGAAGCGCCCCGCACCCCTGCCATTGCCCCTGGCGCAGGCCCCGGCCCCGGCGGCCGCTGCCAAACCCCGGCCCGGCTTTCCGGCCCGCCTGCCCGCGGGTGCCCCCGCACCGGTGGCGCGCAATCCGCAGCAGCCCCGGCCGCCCCTCCGCACCGTGACTGCGCCCGCAGCGGCACCCGTCGCGGCCCGTGTGCCCGTGGCTCCGGCGGCCGTGCGCGTGCCGGTGGCCCCGGCCCGGCCGTCGGGTGTCGGCATGGAATCGCAGGCCGTGCGCGCGGCCATGGTGCGCAAGATCCAGGCGCAAGGCGTCACGCACCCGGGCGTGCTGGCAGCGCTGCAGGCGGTGGAGCGGCACCGGTTTGTCGACAGCGCGCTGGTGAACCAGGCGTATGAAGACACCAGCCTGCCGATCGGCCTGGGCCAGACCATTTCCAAACCCGGTGTGGTGGCGCGCATGCTGGAGCTGCTGTGCAACGGCCGCACCGAGAAGCTCGGCCGGGTGCTGGAGATCGGCACCGGCTGCGGTTACCAGGCGGCCCTGATCAGCCACCTGGCGCGCGAGGTCTACAGCATCGAGCGGCTCAAGGGCCTGCACGAAAAATCGCGCGAGAACCTTCGCTGGTTCCGCCTGTCCAATCTGCACCTTTTGTTCGGCGACGGCATGCTGGGCTACGCCAAGGGCGCGCCGTATGCCGCCATCATCGCGGCCGCAGGCGGGAACCAGATTCCCCAGGCCTGGATCGACCAACTCGCGGTCGGCGGCCGTCTGGTCGCCCCGGCGGTCAACGCCTCGGGTGGCCAGCAGCTGGTGGTGATCGACAAGACCGCCTCCGGCATCGTGCGCAGCGAGCTGGAGGCCGTGCTCTTCGTGCCTCTAAAATCGGGCATCGCGTGATCTGGCGTATCCCCGGGACGGCTCCCGGGTTCTTTTTCGGCTTGCTGGCCGAGCGTGTGGCCAGCCAGTCTTGCAATTTGTGGGAGTTTTCATGAACAAGCGTGTTTTCCAGTCGTCGACAGGTCCCCAGGCATCGGGCCGGCCGGCGCGACGAGGCGTCGCGCTGCTGTCGGTGCTGGTGTCGGTACTGGTGCTGGCCGGTTGCTCGACCACCCGCGTCTCGCGCCCGGCTCCGGTGGAAGACCGCGGTGGCGCAGCCCGCCCGGCCGAAGTGGTGGCCATGCCCGGTGCCGAAAATGCCGGCAAACCGGGTTATTACACGGTCAAGGCCGGCGACACCCTGTTCCGCATTGCGCTGGACAGCGGCCAGAACTGGCGCGACATCCAGGCCTGGAACAGCCTGAGCAACCCGAATGCGCTGGAAGTCGGCCAGGTGCTGCGCGTGCAGCCGCCCGGTGCCAGCACCGCCGTGGCCACCCCGGCCACGCCCAGCGGCCCCGTCACCAGCCCGGTGACCAGCGCCGGTGTGGCAGCGCGCCCCCTGAGCGAAACCACGCCGCCGGCGGCGTCCAACTCGCCGACCACGCCGCCAGCGCCCGCACCGGCGCCTGCGGCCAACGGCAACGACGAAATCACCTTTATCTGGCCGGCCTCCGGCACGGTCATCACGCCGTTCGACGAAGCCAACAACAAGGGCGTGTCGATCAGCGGCAAGGTGGGAGACCCGGTGCTGGCAGCTGCCGACGGCCGGGTGGTCTACGCCGGTGCCGGCCTGCGCGGCTACGGCAACCTGATCATCCTCAAGCACAACAACACCTACCTCACCGCCTATGCCCACAACCAGGCTTTGCTGGTGCGTGAAGACCAAGCGGTGCGCCAGGGCCAGAAGATCGCCGAAATGGGCAGCAGCGACACCGACCGCGTGAAGCTGCACTTTGAAGTGCGTCGCCTGGGCAAGCCGGTCGACCCACTCGGCCACCTGCCCAAGCGCTGATCCGGCAGGGCCTCTCGGCATGGCCTGGCCGGTGCTGGTATTCGACATCGAGTCGATTCCCGATGTCGCCGGCCTGCGGGCCCTGCGCGGTGCCCCGGCCGAACTGAGCGACGAGCAGGTCTACGCGGCCTGGCTCGCCGAGCGCAATGAAAAAGGCCAGAGCGATTTCACGCCGCTGCATCTGCAGCGCGTGCTCGTCATCAGTTGCGTGTTCCGCAACGCCGAGGGCCTGCGCATCCACTCCTTTGTTGACCGCGACGGCCAGAGCGAAGGCAAGGTGGTGCAGACCTTCTTCCATGCGGTGGAGAAACACACGCCGCAGCTGGTGAGCTGGAACGGCAGCGGCTTTGACCTGCCGGTGCTGCACTACCGTGGCCTGCGCCATGGCGTGGAGGCCAGCAAGTACTGGGACCTCGGCGAAGACGACCGCGAGTTCAAGTGGAACAACTACATCAGCCGTTACCACCTGCGCCACCTGGATCTGATGGACCTGCTGGCCATGTACTCGCCGAAGAACAACGCGCCGCTGGACGCCATGGCCAAGCTCTGCGGCTTTCCCGGTAAGCTCGGCATGGACGGTTCGCAGGTCTATGCGCAGTACCTCGCGGGGCAGACTGAAGAGGTGCGGCGCTACTGCGAAACCGACGTGATGAACACCTACCTGGTGTATTGCCGCTTCCAGAAGATGCGCGGTGGCTTCACCGAGGCCGAGTACGAACAGGAAATCGCCTTCGTGAAAGAGACGCTGGGCCACCTGGCACCGTCCGAGCCGCACTGGGACGAATACCTGCGCGCCTGGGTGTAGCGCGCCGCCCGGGCCACTGCCCGGCAAGGTGTGGGCCGCCGGCCTGAGACAATCGGGGCATGACAGTGTCCTCTCCCCACGAAAACAGCCTTCTCACCACCGCCAGCGCCGAACCGGCCGATGCGCCTCTGGCCACGCCTTTGCCCGAGGGCTGGCTGGCGGTCGAGTCCCTCGACATCGATGCCCAGGGCATCGCCCGCCGGCCCGACGGCAAGGTGGTCTTCATCGAAGGCGCGCTGCCCTTCGAGCAGGTCAGCGTGAACGTGCACCGCAAGAAGAACAACTGGGAAGCCGGCGTCGTGACCGCGGTGCACCAGGAGTCGTCGCAGCGCGTGCGTCCGGGCTGCCCGCACTTCGGCCTGCACGCCGGTGCCTGCGGCGGCTGCAAGATGCAGCACCTGCACGAGGCGACCCAGGTGGCCGTCAAGCAGCGTGTGCTGGAAGACAACCTCTGGCACCTCGGCAAGGTGAAGGCCGAGACCATGATGCGGCCGATCGAAGGCCCGGCCTGGGGCTACCGCCACCGCGCGCGCCTGTCGGTGCGCCACGTGCACAAGAAGGGCGAGGTGCTGATCGGCTTCCACGAGCGCAAGAGCCGTTATGTGGCCGACATGAAGGTCTGCCCGGTGCTGCCGGCCCCGATCAGCGAGATGCTGCTGCCGCTGCGCGCACTGATCTTCGGCATGGACGCGCGCGATACCTGCCCGCAGATCGAGCTCGCCCGTGGTGACGATGTCACCGCCCTGGTGCTGCGCCACCTGGAGCCGCTGAGCGAGGCCGACCTGGCGCGCCTGCGCGCCTTCGGCCAGCAGCACGGCGTGCAATGGTGGCTGCAGGCCAAGGGCCCGGACACGGTGAAGCTGCTCGACGAAGGTGGGCCGCAGCTGTCCTACTCGTTGCCCGAGTTCGGCATCACCATGCCGTTCAAGCCGACCGACTTCACCCAGGTCAACCCGTTCATCAACCGCGTGCTGGTGTCCAGAGCCTTGCGCCTGCTGGATGCCCAGGCGCACGAGCGCGTGATCGACTGGTTCTGCGGCCTGGGCAACTTCACGCTGCCGATTGCCACCACGGCCGGCGAAGTGCTGGGCATCGAGGGCAGCGAAGCCCTGGTGGCGCGCTCACGCGACAACCTGGCGCGCAACCAGGTGGGGCGCGACAAGGCGCTGGCGCCCACGAGCTTTGCCGCGCGCAACCTGTTCGAGATGACGCCCGAACAGCTGGTGGCCGACGGCGTGGCGCAGAAGTGGCTGGTGGACCCGCCGCGCGAAGGCGCGTTTGCGCTCGCCAAGGCCATGGCCGACCTGCACCAGAACCCGGCCCTGCGCAACGGCTGGACGCCGCCGCAGCGCATCGTCTACGTGAGCTGCAACCCGGCCACGCTGGCGCGCGACGCCGGCCTGCTGGTGCACCAGGCGGGTTACCGCTGCGTGGCCGCTGGCGTGGTGAACATGTTTGCGCACACGGCGCACGTGGAGAGCATGGCGGTGTTCGAGCTGGACCCGTCGCGTGTGCCGGGTGCGGATGCTGCCGCTGTGGCGGCTGCCGCGGCCGCCGAGCTGCCAGCGCAGGGCTGACGCCGCCTCAGGACTTCTGCGCGTCGCCGGCGGCTTTGGCGCCTTCGGTGGCGGCGCTGGAGCCCTCGGCGGGCATGCCGACGACCGAGTTCTCGCGCATGTACTGGTCCATCTCGCGCCAGCCGGCGAACACCGCGGCCTTGCCGGCGCGGGGGTAGGCGCCAAAACAGTCCTCGATGCTTTTCACCGCGTGCCGGCAGGCGCTGCCGATGGCCTTGCCCTCGGCTTCCTTCTTGGCGTTGATCTGCGTGGCCGTCTCGATGCCCAGCGCTTCGCAGCCGGTCAGCAGGCTGGACGCGGCCAGGAGGCAGAGGGTGAGGGCAGTGTGTCGCATGATGGTATGTGTCCCGTTCATGCTTGTTTCGGCGCCTGGACGCCGAACTTGACGCCCCGCGCTGCAAATACTTGCGGCACCGACTTCAAAGGCGAAAAAAAAAGGACCCGAAGGTCCTTTTTTTCAGCGGTGGCGCGGGGCGCCGCAGGCTCAATCACGGTCGCCGCCAAACATGCCCAGTAGCATCAGCAGGCTCTGGAAGATGTTGAACAGGCTCAGGTACAGGCCCAGCGTGGCGGTGATGTAGTTGGTTTCGCCGCCGTCGACGATGCGCTTGAGGTCGTACAGCAGGTACATGCTGAACACCACGATGGCCAGGGTGGCGATCACGGCCATGCCGGCGGGGCTGCCCACGAACACGTTGATGATCGCGCCGATCATGATGGCCAGGGCGCCGACGAACAGCCACTTGCCCATGCCGGAGATGTCGCGCTTGATCACGGTCGACAGGTTGGCCATGATGAAGAACACACCGGCCGTGCCGCCGAAGGCGGTCATGATCAGGCTGGCGCCGTTGTTGAAGCCCAGCACGCTGGCCAGCAGGCGGGACAGCATCAGCCCCATGAAGAAGGTGAAGGCCAGCAGCACGGGCACGCCGGCGGACGAGTTCTTGGTCTTCTCGATGGCGAACATGAAGCCAAAGGCGCCGCCCAGGAACACGATCAGGCCGAGGCCGCCGGTCAGCGAAGCGGTGATGCCGGTCTGCACGCCGATCCAGGCGCCCAACACGGTCGGCAGCATGGACAGGGCCAGCAGCCAGTAGGTGTTGCGCATGACTTTGTTGCGCAGCGCGTCGGTGGAAACGGCGGTGCCGAAGCGGCCGCTGGGTTGTACGTGGTCGGTCATGGTGGTGATCTCCTTCATCATCTGACACACTGTCGCCGGTCGCTGCGCGTCGGAATGACGCACAACCGGCGAAACGGCATTGTAGGGTCCGGGCCTGCGAGGGCCGCTCCGGGTTCGACCAACGCTGTTTTGGTGAGGGCATTTGTGACCTGTAGGTCGGCAATCCCCGCGTTATCGTTCCTGGGTGCGCCCGGGCGTTAAGCTCCAGTCTGCAATTTCCATCTGATCACGCATTTAGGACCAAGTTCATGAAAAACAAGCCCATTCTCGAAATCGCCGACGTCAAGCTCATCGCCGCCGCCGCAGAAGCCGAGGCTGTGAAGAACAACTGGGCAGTCACCATCGCCATCGTGGACGACGGTGGTCACCTGCTCTGGCTGCAACGCCTGGACGGCACGCCGGCCATCTCGGCCCACATCGCACCGGCCAAGGCGCACACGGCGGCACTGGGCCGTCGCGAAAGCAAGATCTACGAGGACGTGATCAACCAGGGCCGCACCTCGTTCCTGAGCGCGCCCGCCATCTCGGGCATGCTCGAAGGCGGCGTGCCGATCATGAAGGACGGCCAGTGCCTGGGTGCAGTGGGTGTGAGCGGTGTGAAATCCACCGAAGACGCGCAGATCGCGCGTGCCGGCATTTCGGCCATCGGCCTGTGAGTTCCTCCGGGCCGCGGTGCCCGGAAAAAATGCCTGGCTACTGAGGTAAGACACCTCATGGCTGGCTAAAAACGACGCACGGGGAGGGTGCTCCCCGGGTCGCCCCACGATTCAAAAAAGTCAGACCGAGGCCTTGCGCCTCATTTCATTTGGTCAGGATGAGCTTGCCCTGGCGCGTGGTTTGCAGCCGGTAGAGCGAGCCGTTGTGATCAATGGACACCACCTTCTGGCCGCGCAGCAACTCGGCGCTGGGCACCACGGGCACCTGCAACGGGTGTTCGTGTGCCTGCGCTTGAGCTTGCGCCGGGCTGGCCGCCATCTGCACGGCGGGGTGGGAGGCGGTGTCCGGGGTCATGGTGTGGCGGGCTCGGTGATGAAGCCGATCTTGCGCACGCCGCTGCGCTGCGCCGCGGCCATGACTTGCGCCACACGCTCGTAACGCACCGCCTTGTCACCCCGGATGTGCAGCTCGGGCTGCGGGTCCATGGCGGCGGTGGCCGTGAGGCGGTTTTCCAGGTCGGTGTCTTCCACGCGCTGGTCGTTCCAGTAGTACACGCCGTCGGCATCCACCGAGAGGCGGATGTTCTCCGGCTTGTCCAGCACCTTTTCCATGCTGGCTTGCGGCAGATCGATGTTGACCGCGTGCTTGATCACCGGCACCGTGATGATGAAGATGATCAGCAGCACGAGCATCACGTCGATGAACGGGATCATGTTGATCTCGCTCATGACCTCCTCGCTGTCCGATTGGGTTCCGATGGCCATGGTGGCGGTTCCTTACGAGGCTTTCTTCATCGGCAGCACCTTGCCGTCGGCCGTGCCGCCGCCGGTCACGCGGGCACCAGTGACGAAGTAGGCGTGCAGGTCGTGCGCAAAGCGGTTGAGTTGGTGGCTCACGCTCTTGTTGCCGCGCACCAGGGCGTTGAAACCGAGCACCGCAGGAATGGCGACCAGCAGGCCCAGGGCCGTCATGATCAGCGCTTCACCGATGGGGCCGGCGACGCGGTCGATGCTCACCTGGCCGGCGGCGCCGATGCTCAGCAGCGCATGGTAGATCCCCCACACCGTGCCGAACAGGCCGACAAAGGGGGCGGTGGACGCCACCGAGGCCAGCACCGACAGGCCGCTCTGGGCGCGCGCGGTGTAGTCGTCCACGCTCTTGCGCAGCGAGCGTTCGACCCAGTCGCTCACGTCCAGGCTGTCGTGCAGCTGGCGTTGCGGCGGCGTGCCGTTGTGGCCGTCCTTGTGCAGGATGTGGCGGGTGGCTTCGCGACCTTCCAGGGCGACGGCGCGGAAGGGGTTGCCTTCGACCGAGGTGCCCAGCTTGTTCAGGCCGTCGGCGAAGTCGGCGCTGTGCCAGAAGGCTTCCACACCCTTGGCCTGTGCGCGTTGTGCACGCAGGTCCAGTGCCTTCCACAGGATGATCACCCAGGTGGAGAGGGACATGATGAGCAAGACGATGGCCACCGAGCGGGTGACCCAGTCACCTTGTGTCCAGACGTGGGACAAGCCCGATGTAGCGAAATTCGGATCCATGGTTCTCTGACTCCTGGGGAAGGTGGTTTATTCCAAAACGAAATTGATGGGGACGTTGAACCACATGGCTTCAACCACCCCGTTGCGCTTGCCGGGCACGTAGCGCCAGCGCAGCACGGTCTGTACCGCGACCTGGTCCAGGCGGTCGAAACCGCTGGAGGTGCGCACCTCGGCCTTGCTGGCCGTGCCGTTGGTCTCGATGAACACCCGCACGATGACCTTGCCCTGCTCGCCCATGCGCCTGGACAGCGCGGGGTAGGGTGGACGTGGGTTGTTCAGGTAGTCGGCGCTGCTGGACGGCAGTTCCACACGCGCGGGGGCGGGTGGTGCCGGCGGCGCCGGTGGAGCGGGTTCGCTGGCCACCACCGGCGGTGCAGGCGGTGCTGGCTCGGGTGGCGCCACGACCGGTGCGGTCGGCGAGGGCTCTTGCTGCAGCACCGGCTGCGGCGTCGGCTCGGGCCGTGCGACCGGTTTGGGTTGTGGCTTCGGTTTGGGCTGCTGCACCGGCGGCGCGGGCGGCGGAGGCTCGGGCGTGACGATGGGCTGCGCCGGCTCGATCATCTCGGCCAGCACTTCGATCGGGATGACCATCTCCACCGCGCGGCGCAGCAGGCCGCTTTGCAGGGCCCACAGCGCGAACACATGAAAACCGACCACGGCCGCCACGATCAGGATGCGCCGGTTGAACCGACGGGGCGTGGACGAGGACGTGGCAGACATGGGGGGCGCGAGGCTGGCGCTTGCGGTGGACATGTATAGAAAGCAGGAGGCTCGGCAGAACGGGGACGGGCAGGCCCTTGGTCAGGCCGGGTGGTGAACTATCGGTGCCGAAAAATCCACCACGCGGCGATCAGCATAAACAGGAAACTGGCGCCGAGAACAGCAAGACCGGTGACCATGTACATCCTTTCGCGTGTGCGGCAAACGCAGCGTGTGACAGGAAACGAGCCGCCATTCTAAACGAGAATGTTTCGCATTCTCAAAGTAAAGCGAAAAAACCTGCCAATTTTTCAGGCGGGCGGGCGCGGGCGCGGGTGCACCGTGGCCAGTGCGTCAGGAGCGTCGGCCAGCGTGCGGCAGCCGGTCAGCGCCATGGCGATTTCCAGCTCGTCGCGCAGCAGGCGCAGCACATGGGCCACGCCGGTGGCGCCGGCATTCGTGAGGCCGTGCAACGCCGGGCGGCCCAGCAGCACCGCGCTGGCGCCCAGGCCGATGGCCTTGAGTACGTCGGTGCCGCGCCGGATGCCGCCGTCCACCAGCACCGGCACCGCGCCTTGCACCGCCTGCACCACGGCGGGCAGCGCGCTGGCGGTGCTGACCGCGGTGTCCAGCGTGCGGCCACCGTGGTTGGACACGATCACGCCGGCCGCACCGCAGGCCACCGCCTGGCGTGCGTCGTCGGGGTGCAGGATGCCCTTGAGCAGCACCGGCAGGCGGGTGATGGAGCGCAGCCAGGCGATGTGATCCCAGCTCGGTGCGTGGCAGAGCAGGTCGTCGAACAGCGCGCTTTGCCCGGTGGTCAATGGGCGCGCGGCCGGCGCGCGCAGGCCATCGAGGTTGACCGCCGCCACGCCCTGCGGCAGGCGGAAGCCGCTGCGGCGCTCGCGGTCGCGCGCGCCTTGCACCGGCGCGTCCACGGTGAGCACCAGGGCCTCGTAACCCGCGGCTTCGGCGCGTTGCACCAGGGCTTGCGTGAAGCCGCGGTCGTGCTGCAGGTAGAGCTGGAACCACAGCGGGCCACGTCCGGCTTCGCGCAGGAACATGGAGGCAATCTCTTCCAGCGGCGCCGACGCCTGGGTGCTGAACACCAGTCCGGCACCGAGGGCCGCCGTCGCCAGTGCGGTCGCGTGTTCGCCGTCGGGGTGGGCGAGACGCTGGTAGGCCATGGGGGCGATCAGGATCGGGTGCGCCAGCGTGCGGCCGAGCAGCTCGACCCGCGTGTGCCCGCCCGCCAGTGGCCTGAGCACGCGCGGCAGCAGTGTCATTTCCTGCCAGGCCCGGAGGTTGCTGGCCAGGGTCAGCTCGTCGCCGGCGGCGCCGAACAGGTAGGCCCAGGCGGATTCGTCCAGCAGGCTGCGCGCATGCCGCTCGTGGTCGGAGAGTGTCACCACGCCGTCCGGAAGCTGCGGGTGTGCGCGGTGCGAAGAAGAAGGTGGAGTGGGCATCGTGCTCGGAGGAATGGCGCCATGGTCCAGCAGGCACGGCCTGCTGTTTATACATGGGAACAATTCCGCCCGGCGCGGGCGGGCACACCTCTTCAGGGCTCGTACTTGTAGCCCAGGCCGTAGACCGAGTGGATCAGCTCCTGCTCCGGCAACTGCTCCTGGATCTTGCGGCGCAGCTTCTTGATGTGGCTGTCGACGGTGCGGTCGGAGACGACGCGTTCGTCCTGGTACATCGAGTCCATCAGCTGTTCGCGCGAGAAGATGCGCCCGGGCCGCGCGCTCAGCACCTTGAGCAGCTGGTACTCCACCGCGGTCAGGCCGAGGTCGTGCCCGGCGATGGTGGCGCGCCAGGCCGCGTCTTCCAGCTGCAGGCCGTGCGGCAACGCGTCCGGGCCGGCAGCGACCGCGTGCGTGCCCCGGCGCAGCACCGCCTTCACGCGCGCAATCACCTCGCGCGGGCTGAAGGGCTTGCAGATGTAGTCGTCGGCACCGAGTTCGAGGCCGAGCAGGCGGTCGATCTCTTCCACCCGCGCCGTCACCATGATGATGGCCGGTGCCGGACGGCCGGGCTGGCCGGCGCGCAGGGCCTTGCAGACGTCCAGTCCGCTCTTGCCGGGCAGCATCAGGTCGAGCAGCACCAGATCCACCGGGTGGCTTTCCAGCCAGTCTTCCACCTCGTCGCCGCGCGTGAGGTGGTGCGTGTCGTAGCCGGACTGCATGAGGTAGTCCACCAGCACGGCGGCGATCTTGTTTTCGTCTTCGACGATCAGGATGCTTTGCGCTTCAGCCATGTGCAGTGTCCGTGTTCAAGGGCAGCCAGATGTCCCAGCGCAGGCCACCCAGCGCGCTGGCCGAGGCCCGCATGCGCCCGCCGTGGCCTTCGACGATGGCGTGTGCGATGGCCAGGCCTAGGCCGGAGCCACCGCTGACGCTGGCGCGTGAACTGTCCACCCGGTACAGGCGCTCGGTCAGGCGGGGCAGGGCTTCGGGCGGTACGCCGGGGCCGCTGTCTTCCCAGGTGAGCTGGGCTTCGTGTTCGTGCCGGCGCACCTGCACGCTGAGCGTGGCCGGGTCGTCGGTGTAGCGTTGCGTGTTCTGCAGCAGGTTGGACAGCACCTGGTCCAGCCGGTCGCCGTCGGCGCGGATCTCCACCTGCGGCGCGAGGTCGGTGCGCACCTGCAAGGCTTTGCCGGGCAGGCCGGTAGCGTCGCTCAGGTGGTGGCCGACGAAGCGGCCGAGGTCGATCGATGCCGGCCGGTAGTCGAGCGCACCCAGGTCGGACAGCGACAGCAGCCGCAGGTCTTCCACGAGCCGCGTGAGGCGGCTGACTTCCTGTGCCAGCGAATCGAGGTTGGCGGTGTTGGGCTGGCGGACGCCGTCCTGCAGCGCCTCGATCTCGGCGCGCAGTGTGGCCAGCGGCGTGCGCAGTTCGTGGGCGATGTCGGCAATCCACTGCTGGCGTGCGTGTTGCGCCGCCTGCAGCGAAGACGCCATGTGGTTGAAGGCACCGGCCAGCTGGGTCAGTTCGTCGTGGCCGCGGATCGGCAGGCGCACGCTGTAGTCGCCCTGCGCGACGGCGGCCGTGCCTTCACCCAGCACCCGCAGGCGCCGGGACAACCAGCGCGCGATCAGCGCCGCGTTGAGCAGCACCGCCGCCAGCATGCCGAGCGCAATGACGGCGAAGGTGCGGCGTTGCTGCCCGAGGAAGACACGTTCCAGCGAGGCCACCATCTGCAGGCGCGGCACGTAGCCGAGATAGCCGACCAGCTCGTTGTTGACCGTGATGGGTTTGAGCACCGCCTGTTCGGTGCGACCTTCCGGGCCGGCCAGCAGGTTGCGCTGCGGGTCCAGCAGCAGCAGGCGCGGGTCGATGGTGAAGGTGGGCGGGGGCGGCGGCGTGCCGGGCACCGCGGGTGCAACGCCTGGTGCCGGGGCGGGTGTGGGGGCCGGCGTGGCGGTGGCTGCGCCCGGCAGCGCATGCGGCGGCGGCGTGCCTTCGCCCGGGCGGCGCGGCATGCGGCCGGTGCCCAGCACCTCGCGCGACAGGTCCTGCCAGCGCTGGTGGTCCTCGGTGATCCACTCCCAGTTGCCGTTCTGGCGGTAGCCCTCGGCCAGCCGCACGATCATTGGCTGCAGCCGGTTTTCGTCGGCCTTGTTCAGGTACTCCACCAGCCCTTTGTCGAAGCTCCAGCTGTAGATCAGGTAGATCGACATCACCAGCACCACGTTGGCTCCGGCGATGGCCAGGAACAGTTTCACGCGCAAGGTGTCGAAGCGCGAGAGCCAGGCGCGCGGCGGAGCAGGGGTTGCGGAACGGTCGGTCTGCATGGTGCATGCAAGCCTAAACCCAAATCGTTCAAACTTTGTGCACGCAGGCTGCGCGGACCGTGCTCATTCTTTCCATATTTGATGGGCAATATCCCGCATCATTCCCGGCATTGCCTCACCGCACCGGTCCATCAAGACGCCCCCACCGTATGAACGAAGTCAAAGCCCCACCCGTCAAACCTCGCCGTCGCACCGGGCGCCTGGCGCTGATCGCGCTCGTGGTCCTCGCCCTGCTGGGCGGCAGTGCCTACGCCTGGTACCGCTGGGGCCCGGGCGCCAAGACCGAGAGCGCCTACATCACGGCCACCGTGCAGCGTGGCGACATCGAAGACCAGGTGAGCGCCACCGGCGCGCTGCAGCCGCGCGACTACGTGGACGTGGGTGCCCAGGTGTCGGGCCAGCTGCGCAAGCTGCATGTGGAGGTGGGCAGCGAGATCAAGGAAGGGGATTTGCTCGCCGAGATCGACGCGGAAACCTCGCAGGCGCGGGTCGATGCCAGCAAGGCCCAGTTGCGCTCGCAAGCGGCCCAGATGGTCGAGCGCGAACTCAACCTGGCCAAGGCAGAGCGCGACCTGCAACGCCAGAAGAACCTGATGGCGGAAGACGCGACCACCGCCGAGACCCTGCAGAACGCAGAGACCACCGTGCGCACGGCGCGCGCTCAGATCAACTCGCTCAAAGCGTCGATGGAGCAGTTGCAGGCCAGCATGCGGGTGGAAGAGGCCAACCTCAAGTTCACCAAGATCTATGCGCCCATGTCCGGCACGGTGGTGAGCATCACCGCGCGCCAGGGTCAGACGCTGAACACCAACCAGTCTGCACCGACGCTGCTGCGCATCGCTGACCTGTCGGTGATGACGGTGCAGACCCAGGTGTCCGAGGCCGACGTGAGCAAGCTGCGCGGCGGCATGCCGGTCTACTTCACCACCCTGGGCGGCCAGGGCCGGCGCTGGTACGGTGAGCTCAAGAAGATCGAACCGACCCCCACCGTGACCAACAACGTGGTGCTCTACAACGCGCTGTTCGAAGTGCCCAACCACAACCGCAGCCTGATGACGCAGATGACGGCGCAGGTGTTCTTCGTGGTGGCCGAGGCGAAAGACGTGCTGGTGGTGCCGATGTCGGCGCTGACCATCCAGCGTGGCCCGCAGGGTGGCAACCGGGGCGGGGCAGGTCAGGGTGGACAGGGCAGCAACCGCGCCCCGGGCCAGACCCAGCCAAGCGTGCCGGCACCGGCCGCGACACCCCCTGCGGCTCCCGCAGCGCCCGCACCGTCAACACCGAGCACACGCGGCACGACCACGTCGGCGATTCCCGCGGCGGCATTCAAGACGGTGGCCGACACCACGTTGCTGGCCCAGGCCACCAGCGCAGGCGAACGCCCGCGCATGGATCGGGAAGCGTTCCAGAAGATGTCGGAAGAAGAGCGCGCAAAGTTCCGCGAGCAACGCCGCAAGGAACGCGAAGCGCAAGGTGGTGGCACGGGCGCAGCGGGCGAGCGTCCGCGCATGGGCCCCGAGGCGTTCCAGAACATGTCGGAAGAAGAGCGCACGAAGTTCCGTGAGCAACGCCGCCAGGAGCGCGAGGCGCAAGCGGCTGGCAACGGCAATGCCCCGGCTGCCGCTCAACCGCGTGCCGCGGCTGCCGGCACCAACGGTGCGGCCGGCGGCAGCAATGCGGCGCGTGTGCGTCCCAACCAAGGCGATGCCGCAGCGGCGGGCGGCAACAACCGGGATGCCACCAGCAAGGACGCAGCCGCGCCAGCCCCCTCGGGCACCGTGAGCAGCGGCATGCCGCGCAACGACGCGCCGCGCAACACGCGCGGCCCGCGCCAGGCCAAGGTCAAGGTCATGACGGAGGACGGCAAGATCGAAGAGCGCGAGATCACCATCGGCATCAGCAACCGTGTGCATGCCGAAGTGCTGTCGGGCCTGAAGGAAGGTGAGCGCGTGATCGCCGGCGTGCGCGAGCCGGAGCGCCGCGCCTCGGCGTCGCCACAAGGTGCGGGCATGGGGCCGCAGGGCATGGCGGGCCCGGGTGGTCCGGGTGGCATGCCGGGTGGTGCCGCAGCCGGGGCGCGTCGATGAGCCAGTTGCCGCATTCGACCGAGGCCGAGGCCCTGCGCGCCGCGCCGCAAGGTGCCGCCGCGGGCGTGCCCCTGATCGACCTGAGCGGCATCACCAAGACCTACCGCAACGGCGACCTGGCGGTGGAGGTGCTGCACGGCATCGACCTGAAGATCTACCCCGGCGAGCTGGTCGCCATCATGGGTGCGTCGGGTTCCGGCAAATCCACGTTGATGAACATCCTGGGCTGCCTGGACAAGCCCACCACCGGGCGCTACCTGTTCATGGGGCGCGACGTGTCGGAGCTGGAGCGCGACGAGCTTGCCGAGCTGCGCCGCGATGCTTTCGGCTTCGTGTTCCAGAGCTACAACTTGATCGCCACCGGCACCGCCGCCGAGAACGTGGAAGTGCCGGCTGTGTACGCCGGCATCCCGCCGGCCGAACGCCACGCACGCGCGTCCGAACTGCTCGGCTCGCTCGGCCTGGGCGACCGCATGCACCACCGGCCCAACCAGCTCTCGGGCGGGCAGCAGCAGCGTGTGTCGATTGCGCGCGCGCTCATGAACGGCGGGCGCGTGATCCTGGCCGACGAACCCACCGGCGCGCTCGACAGCAAGAGCGGTGCCGACGTGATGGTGCTGCTCAAGGACCTGGCGGCACAAGGCCACACGGTGATCCTGATCACCCACGCCGCCGAAGTGGCGGCGAACGCGCACCGCGTGATCGAGATCAAGGACGGCAACATCGTGGCCGACCCCGGGCCGCGTCCGCCCGAAGGTGCGGCGGCCCAGGCGGCGCAGAACTGGACGGCACGCGCCGGCCGCATCTCGCACCTGAGCGATGTGGTCGAGGCCGCCAAGACCGCGCTGCGCGCGCTGCGTGCCAACGTGTTCCGCGCCATCCTCACGCTGCTGGGCATCGTGATCGGTGTGGCCTCGGTGATCGCCATGCTGGCCATCGGTGATGGCGCCAAGCAGGTGGTGATCGACCGCATCAGCGCGATGGGCTCCAACCTGCTGCTGGTGCGCCCCGGTGCGCCGAACCAGCGTGGGTTCCAGAACATCGCCACGCTGGTGCTGTCGGATGTGAACGCCATCGACAAGGAAGTGCCCAACGTGCTGGCCGCCGTGCCGGAGCAGAGCAGCAACGCCACGCTGCGCTACGGCGAATCCGACTACGCCAGCAGCGTGCTGGGCACCTCGTCCAAGTTTCCGATTGCGCGCCAGTGGAAGGTGGCGCGCGGCACCTTCTTCACCGACGAGGACGAACAGGAGTACGCCACCGTGGCGGTGCTGGGCCAGACCGTGGCCAACGCGCTGTTCCCGGGCGGTGAAGAGCCGCTGGGCAAGTACGTGCTGGTCAACAACCTGATCTTCCAGGTGGTGGGTGTGATGAGCGCACGCGGCGCCTCGCCCAGCGGCCAGGACCAGGACGATGTGGTGATGGTGCCTTACGCCACCAGCCAGTTGCGGCTCTCGGGCCAGCGCTTCCTGCGCAACGTGACGGTGGCGGTGGCCGATGTGGGCCGCATCGACGAGACGCAGTCGGCGGTGGAGTCGCTGCTGGCCGAACGCCATGGCGTCATCGACTTCCAGATCCGCAACATGGCGTCGATCATCGACACCGCGACCGAAACGCAGAACACCATGACCATCCTGCTCGGTTCCATCGCGGCGATCTCGCTGCTGGTGGGCGGCATCGGGGTGATGAACATCATGCTGGTGAGCGTGACCGAGCGCACCCGCGAGATCGGCATCCGCATGGCCACGGGGGCGCGCATGCGCAACATCCTGCAGCAGTTCCTGATCGAGGCGCTGGTGGTGTCCGCACTCGGCGGGTTGATCGGCGTGGTGATCGGCCTGGGCGTGGCCTTCGTGATCGGTGCCACCGGCACCGCCGTGCAGTACTCGGTCACGCCGGTGGTGCTGGCCTTCGGCTGCGCGTTCGCCACCGGCCTGATCTTTGGTTACCTGCCGGCGCGCAAGGCCGCGCGGCTGGACCCTGTGGTGGCCCTGTCTTCCGAATAAGCACTGTGATGAAACCCTTGACGTACCCGTTTGCCAAGCCGCTGGTGCTGGCCATCGCTCTGCTCCTGCAGGCTTGCGCCACCCGCGAACCGGCGCGTGCGCCGGTGGTCGACATGCCGGCCGCCTGGAGCCCGGCACTCGCACCCGCTGAAGCACCGCAGCTCACCACCGCCTGGTGGCAATCCTTCGGCTCGCAGCCGCTGGAGCGCCTGATCGAAGAAGCCCAGGCTGGCAGCCCGGACTTGCGCATTGCCATCGAACGCATGCGGCAGGCCGACATCGCGCTGCAGCAGGCCGGTGTCTCGCGTCTGCCCTCGGTGGGCGGCAATCTGGGCACCTCGGCCAGCCGCACCGAAGCACCGGGCGTGGCCTCCACCTCGCGTGAGGCGAGCAGTGCCGGCTTGTCGGTGAGTTACGAGGTGGACCTGTGGGGCCGCATCGCCGCCGGTGTGCGTGCGGGTGAGGCGTCCTTTCAGGCCAGCCAGTACGACTGGAAGACCGCGCGGCTGACCCTGCTCACCGGCGTCGCCAACAACTATTTCCTCTGGCTCAACACCGCCGAGCGCCTGCGCATCGCGCGCGAAAACCTGGCCATCGCCGAGCGCGTGCTGGGCATCGTGGAGGCGCGCCAGCGCAACGGCGTGGCCACCGCGCTGGAGGTTTCGCAACAGCGCACCACCGTGCTGTCGCAGCGCACCGCCTTGTTGCCGCTGGAGCTGCAACAGCGCCAGACCGCCACCGCGCTCGCGCTGCTGCTGGGCCGCGTGCCGCAGGGTTATGTGCCGGAAGCGGGCGAGTTCACTCAGTTGCGGGTGCCCGCGCTGTCGCCCGGCCTGCCATCCTCGCTGCTCACGCGTCGGCCCGATCTGGCGTCGGCTGAGGCGCAACTGGCCGCGTCCGACGCCAACATCGAAGCCGCGCGCGCCGCCTTGTTGCCCAGCCTCTCGCTCTCCGCATCGGGCAGCCTGGGCAGCTCGGCTCTGCTCAGCCTGGCCGACCCCACGCGCGGCGTGTCGATCGGCCTGTCGCTGGCGCAGTCGATCTTCGATGGTGGCAGGCAGCGCCTGCAGGTGCGCAGCACCGAGTCGCAGCGTGTGGTGCTGATCGAGAACTACGGCAAGGCGATCCGCACCGCGCTCAAGGAAGTCGACGACGGCCTGGGCAACGTGGAGCGCAGCCAGCGCCAGGAAGCCTTGCAGCGCGAGGTGGTGGCGCAGGCGCAGCGCTCACTGCAACTGGCCGAGCTGCGTTACCGCGAGGGCAGTGGTGATCTGCTGTCGGTGCTCGACGCGCAGCGCACGCTGTTCACCGCGCAGGACGCCCTGGCGGCACAAAGCCTGTCGCGCCTGAGCGCTGCGCTTGATCTGTACAAAGCCCTCGGCGGCGACTGGGCCGGCCCGCCACCGCCACTGTCCTGAGATCAACCCGGGCAGCGCGGCAGGGGGCGATCAGACCTCCGCCCACTGCTGCAACAGCTTGTGGTAGTGGCCGGTCAGCGCCACCACCTCGGCGCTGTCACCCAACTGGTGGCGCAGTTTGAGGATGTTCATGTCGAGCTCGAACAGCATCGAGCGCCGCCACGCATCGCGCACCAGGCTCTGGGTCCAGAGGAAGGACGCCACGCGCACGCCGCGGGTGACAGGCTCCACGCGGTGCAGGCTGGTGGCAGGGTAGACGATGGCGTCACCGGCATCGAGCTTGATCTCGTGCGTGCCGAAGCTGTCTTCGGCAATCAACTCGCCGCCCTCGTATTCGCCGGGCGCGCTGAGAAACACGGTGGTGGACACATCGGTGCGCGCCTTCAGGCCGCTGAAGCGGTCGGTCTGGATCGTGTTGTCCACGTGGTTGCCGTAGTGCCCGCCGCCTTCATAGCGGTTGAACATGGGCGGCAGCATGGTGTTCGGCAACACCGCCGACACGAACAGCGGGTGGCGGTGCAAGGCCTGAGCGATGCGTTGCGAGAGCGGTGCGAACACCGGCGAGGCGGTGTCGAGTTGCAGGTTGCGTTTCACGTTGGCCGCCTGCGGCCCGGTGGAGCGCAGGCCATCCACCCAACCCTGGGTGTCGAGCGCATCGCGGATCTCGGCCACTTCGGTGGTGGTCAGCACCTGGGGAATGTGCAGCAGCATGGGCAAGCCTTCATCAACGGCAGAAAATGAATGGAAAAAGGCCCGCTTGGAGCGGGCCTTTTTTGCACACGGTTCTGAGGTGTTGGACGAGATCAGAACTTGATGTTGGCCGTGACGGCAGCAGAGCGCTGCTGCCCAAGCGCCAGGCGGCCGCCACCGTTGTTCACGGCCATGAGGTAGTCCTTGTCGAACAGGTTGTAGACGTTCAGGCGCAGGCTGACTTTGTCGCTGACCTGGTAGGCCACCATGGCATCGGCGACCCAGTAAGACGGCACGTTGGGCAGGTTGCCCTGAGCGCCGGTGGCGTTGACAAAACGTTTGGCTTCAGAGACGTAGCGCGTGCCGAGGCCGAAGGTGAACTTGTCCAGCTGGTACGAGGTCCACAAGGTGGCCGTGAGGTCGGGCGACCAGCGCACACCGGTGGTGGCCACCGTCGCGTTCTGTTGGTTCACCTGTTTCGTGCTGGTTTTTGCCAGACCTGCGGTGACCTGCCAGAAGTTGGTGATCTGCCCCACCGCGGACAACTCGATGCCCTGAACCTGTGTCTTGCCGAACTGCTGGGTGGTGTTGCTGACCGCGTCGTAAGAGGTCTGTTTGTCGTTGACCGTGCGGAAGACCGCGGCGGCAACGTTCAGGCGCTTGTTCAACAGTTCCCACTTGCTGCCGAGTTCGATGGTCTTGGTGCGTTGCGGATCGAGGGCTGCATTGGCATTGGACCCCGCAGTGGGCGTTGCCGCGCTCAACTGGAAGTTGTTGCCGCCCGGAGGCGTTGCCGAGGTGGCGTACGAGGCGTACACGCTGCTCTCTTGCGTCGGTTTGTAGATGCCTCCAACGCTCCAGCTCACGAGGCTGCGCGAATCGTCGAGCGCGGTCCGTACACCTGCGGCGGTGATGTTGTCGGTTTTCAGCTTGTAGCGGTCCACGCGGAGACCACCATTGAGAGACCACTGCTCGTTGAACTTGGCGGTGTCAAAAACGTAAGCGCCGATGGTGTTGGTGGTGCCACCGGTTTTTCCGCCAGTGCGGCCGCCGAAGTTGTACATGCCCTGGAGCGGATTGGGGTTGTACAGGTTGGCCGCCGGGGTGGTGGCTGCTGCCGTGCCGTGGTCAAAAGACACTTGCTTTTCGTGCAGCAGTTCCACACCGGCTGCCAGCGAGTGCTGCAGGCCACCTGCATTGAACTCGCTGCTCACGCTGGTCTGGTTTGCAACGATGGTGTTTTCCTGGTCAACACGCTGGCGCGAGCGCGACACCAGCCAGGTGGCGGGGTTGGCGGCGACAACGGCCGGATTGAGGGCTGTGGCCGCAGTGTCCACGGCGGTGATGCCGATGATGCCGGTCAGCGTGCGATCCATGTGGTTCTTGCCAACGCGCGTGATGTTGCGCACCGTCGTGCCCTGGCCCAGATCGTGTTCGATCTTGGCGGTGACCATGTCGGCATCGACCTTTTCTCGGTCGTTCACGCTGCCGTAGTAGTTGTCGCGGCGCACCTTGGCCGCGCCCGGGATTGACGCGTAGCCCGCGAAGCCG
This sequence comes from Hydrogenophaga palleronii NBRC 102513, assembly GCF_001571225.1. Classification (GTDB taxonomy): domain Bacteria; phylum Pseudomonadota; class Gammaproteobacteria; order Burkholderiales; family Burkholderiaceae_C; genus Hydrogenophaga; species Hydrogenophaga palleronii. The sequence continues at coordinate 9,633 of NZ_BCTJ01000021.1, read as the reverse complement.
ATGGCGGGAATGCCGCCGTCGGGCGTGTTCTTCTGGCGCAGGTGCTGGCTGTAGATGTTCAGGCGGGTTGGCGTGCCCAGACCCGCTGCGTAAGCGAGGCCCACGCCATACCCTTTGTTGTCGACGTGGTCGCGGCCATCGACGCCGCTGTCCTGCACCATGGCGTTCAGGCGGAAGGCAGAGGTGTCGCTGAGTTGTTTGTTCAGGTCGACGGTGGCTCGTTTGCGGCTCGCGGTGCCAAGCGTGCCCGAAGCGCTGTTTTCGTCGCCCAGATGGGCTTGTTTGGAAATCAGGTTGATAAAGCCGGAGGCCGCACCACGGCCCGTTTCGGTGCCGGCAGCGCCCTTGACGATCTCCACCTGTTCAAGGTTGAAGGTGTCGCGGGTGACGGCGCCGAGGTCGCGGATGCCATCAACGAAGGTCGACTGCTGCAGCGAGAAGCCACGCAACTGGAAGGTGTCGCCGGCCGAGGTGTTGCCGTTCTCGCCCATCTGCATGGTGATGCCTGGGGTGTTGCGCAAAGCTTCCATCAAGGTGATAGCGCCTTGTTCTTCCAGAACCTCCCGTTTGATGATCTGAACGGTCTTGGGCGTGTTGACGAGAGGTGCCGTGAACTTGTCATTGGCCGACTTGTCGGCCTTGAACGGCACTTCGGGTGCTTCCTTGACGGTCACGGTCGGCAGCGTCGGGGCGGCCTGTTGCGCCATGCCGGCGGCGGGGACAGAGGCGGCCAGGAGGGCCAGGAGATGGACGGGCTTGCTGTGCTTGCGGCTGCGGATCTGCGCCATGGTTGTAAGTCCTTGCGGTGCGGTGGAGTGTTGGCTGGCGGGCTTCCACTTCGCACCTGCCGGTCAAGGACCGGCAGAGCCGAGGGCGCTGGGGCTGGCTTCGGCCGGGATTATTACTAATAAAAATCATTCCTATTCACAATTTTTCCGTTTTGTTGTGAATTGGCATCAGGAACGACAAACAGCGCCAGGACCCGAAGGTCGTGGCGCTGGACCGCTGAGGGTGTCAGCGGTGGGGGAGGCGGGATCAGAAGCGCACGTTCATGCTGACCCAGAAGCTGCGAGCCTTTTCCTTGTTGTTGTAGTGGTCGAAGTGCAGCGTTTCGTTGGTGCCCGTGTAGGCACCATCACCGTCGAGGTCGCGGAACTCGCTGTGGTAGCTCGTGAAGTCGCGGTTGAACAGGTTGTTGATGCGGGCGTTCAGCGTCACGTTCTTGTTGAGCTGATACGACGCACCCAGGTTGAAGACTTGGTAGTCCTTGTAGAACAGGGGAGCTTTGGTGACCGGATGTTCGCGGTTGTAGCGATCCATGAACGCTTGCGCACTCAGCAAGAAGCTCAGCTTGTCGGTCGCCTTCCAGTCCAGCGAGGCGTTGAACATGTGCTTGGCGGAGTTGTTCAGCGGCTTGCCGATGTTGACGCCACTCTTCTGCTCGCTGTCGGTGTAGGTGTAGTTGCTGCGCAGCCCGATGGTGCGTGAAATCTGCCAACGGCCAGCCAGCTCCAGGCCCTGAATCACCGCCTTGTCGATGTTGCTCGTGCGGGTGGATCCTGCTGCGTAGCCGAGATCGGCGAAGTCCCCAACAGTGGCGCAGGGCATGTTCGTCGTCGGGCCGCAGGGTTGGCTGGAGATCTTGTCCTTGAAGGTGTTCTGGAACACCGTGGCATTGAAGTTGTGGCCGTTCGGGTGTTGCCAGTAGACCGCCAGTTCATTGCTGAGGCTGGTTTCCGGTTTCAGATTGGGGTTGCCGTACTGCGGACTGACGCCCTGGCCCCCGAATCCGGTGATGCCGTCATAGAGCTGAGTGGTCTTGGGCGTTTTGAAGCCTGTGGCTGCGCCGCCCTTGATGGTCCAACTCGGATTCAGCGTATAGACACCGTAGAGGCGAGGGCTCAGCTGGTTGCCAAACACGTTGTGGTGGTCGTAGCGCACGCCACTGGTCACCACCAGTGGCGGGATCATGTTCCAGCTGTCTTCCACAAACACCGAGGTCATGTTGTGGCTCTGGACACCACTGGTTGTGCCGCCTTCCATGCCGAACACGCCGTCTTCCAGCTCGCCCCGCACGACCTGCGCACCGACCACCACCATGTGGTTGCCGAAGGGCATGTCCAGCTTGCCGTCCAGCGTGTACTGGCGGCTCTCCAGTGTGCGCTTGGGGCGGGGCAGGAACGTGGCCGCGGCGGTTGCTCGCCGATCGGCCAGGGACATGCCGGCGTAGCTTTGCACGGTTCCATCGGGTGCGGTGTACGCGTTGGCGTCAATCATGGCCAGTAGGTGCTTGCGCTCTTCCACACCAAACGGCATGGTGCGGCCGTTGTTGTTGGTGGCGACATGCGAGAGTGAGACAGTACTGTTCCCGAAGCCCCACTTGCCCTCGTGCGTCAGCGAGAACGTGTCGCGTGTGAACTCCTGTTCGGGTGCGTAGCCTGCGCGGGGATTGGCGCGGCGTGTCGCCCCTGTGCCGCTGGCCGACCAGATCGCGGCCAGCGAGTCCACGGTCCCGACTGGATATTCTTCGCCACCAGCGTCATTGACGCGGATTCGGTTGTCGTAGGTCTGCTTGGAGGTGTCAATGTCGAAGTAGACGGTCTGCTTGTCCGTGAGTGCCCATGAAAGCCGCGCACCCAGGGCCTTGTTTTCGTTGTCCACGGTCTTGCCACCACCGCCGAAGCCGAGGGAGCGGTTGATGACACGACCTGCGGGATCGGTCACCGAGTCGTAGGTGGGGTTGGACGCGTCGCGGTTGTACAGGCTGCCGCGCAAGGTCAGGCCCAGCTTGCCAGCCACCAGAGGGCCGGAAAGGTAGAAGTCGGTGGTGCGGTCGTCGCCGTACTCGCTCTTCGACTCGATGGAGCGGCTGTGCGTGACCGAGGCGCTCCACTTGCTCGCGACCTTCTTCGTGATGATGTTGATCACGCCGCCCATGGCGTCCGCACCGTACAAGGTGGAGGCGGGGCCGCGGATCACTTCGATGCGCTCGATGGCGTCCATCGGTGGCACGTGGCCGAACTGGTTGCCGGCGAAGCTGTTCGGGTAGATGTCGCCGTGGTTGTTCTGGCGCTTGCCGTCTACCAGGATCAGGGTGTAGTCAGAACCCATGCCACGCATGGAGATCGTGCCCTGGCCGGTTTTGTCGCGGGTTTCTCCCACGTCCACGCCTTCGATGTCGCGCACGGCGTCGAGAAGGGTGACGTAGGGCCGCTTGGCGAGTTCTTCCTGGGTGATCACGGAGATGGACGCGGGCGCGTCGGTGATCTTCTGTTCGAAGCCCGAGGCAGACACCACGACCTCCGACAGCGACCCTCCTTCCACTTGTTGGGCATGTGCCATACCCAGGCTGAGTGCGTACAGGCTGCAGGCCATGGCTGTGGCTTGCAAGGGAAAACGGTAGCTTGAGGAAACGCCACGCTGGCCAGGCAGCGAAGAGGATGCTTTCGACATCGAAAATCCTTAGATGTGCATGTGGGTTGGAGACGGATGGCTGGCTGGATCCACTCAAACCGAAGTCACACAAGGAGACGATGCTGGGGAGGGCTGGCTGGCTGCTTTCGTTATTATTACAAATGAAAACGATTCTTGTTAAGTTTTCGATAATTATCTTGCGGTGTTCAAGGCGTTCTGTGGCGATCAACGCGCTGGCGCGTATTTCCGACTGACAGCCTGCATGGCGAGGGCGTGGCACAGTCGGTGCTCGGAGCCCGATGAACCCCGATGTCCGCTGTGTGGAACTCCCTCCGTGCCGACAAGAAAAGCTATGGAGTGGATAAACACTATCAATCCAGATGTTCAGTAGTCTTTTGCTATCATTGGCCCCGTGCCGATGCAGAGTGCCTTCTGATCGAAACCGCTTTCGCAACCCAACCAAGGAAAAACCATGTCCCTGATCAACACCGCAGTCCAGCCTTTCAAAACCACGGCCTTCCTGAACGGCAAGTTCATCGATGTCAGCGACGAAACGCTGAAGGGCAAGTGGTCGGTCCTGATCTTCATGCCCGCTGCCTTCACCTTCAACTGCCCGACCGAAGTGGAAGACGCGGCTGAAAACTACGCCGAGTTCCAGAAGCTGGGTGCCGAGGTCTACATCGTCACGACCGACACGCACTTCTCGCACAAGGTGTGGCACGAAACCTCGCCCGCCGTGGGCAAGGCCAAGTTCCCGCTGGTGGGCGACCCGACCCACACCCTGACCAACGCTTTCGGCGTGCTGATCCCTGAAGAAGGCCTGGCACTGCGCGGCACCTTCATCATCAACCCCGAAGGCACCATCAAGACAGCAGAAATCCACTCCAACGAAATCGCTCGCGATGTCAAGGAAACGCTGCGCAAGCTGAAGGCCGCTCAGTACACCGCCGCTCACCCGGGCGAAGTCTGCCCCGCCAAGTGGAACGAAGGCGCCAAGACCATCGCTCCTTCCCTGGACCTGGTCGGCAAGATCTGATCTTCAAACCACCGATGCCGCGATGAGGCCAGACCTCACCGCTTCGATCGTGCAGAACCCGCGGGCCCAGAAGGCCCGCCGGGTCAGCCCCTGGCCGCCTTTCAACTCGTGAGGAGGCCGGTTCTCAAAGTCGCTTTTTAAGGAAACACATCATGTTGGACGACACCCTCAAGGCTCAACTCGGCGCTTATCTCGAGCGCGTGGCACAACCCTTCGAGATCGTCGCTTCCTTGAACGACTCTGAGAGCTCGCGGGACACGCTGGAGCTGCTGCAGACCATCCAGGGCCTGCGCAGCGACAAGATCACCCTGAAGGCCGACGGGCAGGACGCACGCAAGCCGTCGTTCACCCTGCAGCGTGCGGGCAGCGACACCTCGCTGCGTTTCGCCGGCCTGCCGCTGGGCCACGAGTTCACCTCGCTGGTGCTGGCGCTGCTCTGGACCGGTGGCCACCCGCCGAAGGTGGAAGCCGATGTGATCGAACAGATCCAGGCGCTGGAAGGTGACTTCAACTTCGAGGTCTACATGTCCCTGACCTGCCACAACTGCCCGGACGTGGTGCAGGCCCTGAGCCTGATGGCGGTGCTCAATCCCAAGGTCAAGACCACGGTGATCGAAGGCGGCGCTTTCCAGGACGAGGTGACGGCGCGCGAGATCATGGCCGTGCCGATCGTGTTCCTCAATGGCGAGGTGTTCGGCTCGGGTCGCATGACGGTGGAAGAGATCGTCGCCAAGCTGGACGTGAACGCCGATGCGCGCGAGGCGGCCAAGCTCAATGCCAAAGACCCCTACGACGTGCTGATCGTCGGCGGTGGCCCCGCGGGCGCCGCGGCTGCGGTGTACGCCGCCCGCAAGGGCATCCGCGTGGGTGTGGCGGCCGAGCGTTTCGGTGGCCAGGTCAACGACACCATGGCGATCGAGAACTACATCAGCGTGCTGGAGACCGACGGCCCGAAGTTCGCCGCCGCGCTCGAAGCGCAGGTGCGCCACTACGACGTGGACATCATGAACCTGCAGCGCGCCGAGAAGCTGATTCCGGCCAGCGAACCCAATGGCCTGGTGCAGGTGCAACTGGCCAACGGTGCGGTGCTGAGCGCGCGCAGCGTGATCCTGTCCACAGGTGCGCGCTGGCGCAATGTCAACGTGCCCGGTGAGGCCGAGTACCGCAACAAGGGCGTGGCCTACTGCCCGCACTGCGATGGCCCGCTGTTCAAGGGCAAGCGCGTGTCGGTGATCGGCGGCGGCAACTCGGGCGTCGAGGCGGCCATTGATCTGGCCGGCATCGTGCAGCACGTGACGCTGGTTGAATTTGCCGACGCGCTCAAGGCCGATGCGGTGCTGGTGAGCAAGCTCAAGAGCCTGCCCAACGTGGACATCCATGTGAACGCGCAGACGACCGAAATCACCGGTGCCGATGGCAAGGTGAACGGCCTGAGCTACAAGGACCGCGTGAGCGGCGAGGTGAAGCACGTGGCGCTGGAAGGCGTGTTCGTGCAGATCGGCCTGGTGCCCAATACCGAGTTCCTCAAGGGCACGGTGGAGTTGAGCCGCTTTGGTGAAATCGAGATTGATGCCAAGGGCCACACCAATGTGCCGGGCGTGTTCGCGGCGGGTGACTGCACCACGGTGCCGTACAAGCAGATCGTGATCGCGGCCGGTGCCGGTTCGACGGCCGCGCTGAGCGCCTTCGATCACCTGATTCGCCAGCCGGTGGCTGCGCCTGCAGAGGCCGTGCCCGCCTGATCGACACGCTGACAGGCAGACAGACAAACGCCCCCGGCCCGGAATTCCGGCGTCGCGGGCGTTTGTGTTTGAGCGGCGCGCGGGCGCAGGGTGTCGGGCTCAGACCCTGCGCACCTTGATCGAGTCGCTGCCAACGCCGCTGGCGTGGTGGTAGTGCCGCACCTGCGCGCAGTAGTGGCCGGGGATGAGGTTGGTGCGGATCATGGCGTTGGTGTCGACGCCGCTGTCGTCGTCTTCGGCCACCAGGGGCGTTCGATCCCGATTCGGCCGGCAGCAGGCGTTCGGTGCAGACCGTGCACGGATGGTTGGTTCACGGTGTCCTCCTGGTCTTGTGTTGAGAAAACGAATCAGGGCTGGCGCACCAGCCGCAACGGGGTTTCTGCCTGCTCGCCATTGCTCTACAGCGTGCCGTGCAGTTCGCGTCCATCGGCCGTGGCGTTGAGCACCACGCTGCCGGTGTCGAGCGGGCCGCGGCCGTCACCGGTGACGGCCTGGCAGGGCAGTTCGATGCGCGGCGCGCCCATCAGCACCGCGGCGCGCGTGGCCTTGCGGGTGAGGAGCAGGGCGCCTTCATGCCCTGGGCCTTGGCGATGGCCGCCATGTCGTGGGCGTCGAACTCGCAGGCCGCGAGCGGCCCGCTCCAGCCGGCGTAGTGTGCCGCGCTGACTTCGTTGATGCCGATGTGCAGCGACAGGGCCTTGGGCCTCTTGTTGACGCCGACGGTTGCTGTGCTGTTCATGGCCTGCCCCCCCCATGCCGGTGACCGGATGTGAAATCCGTCACGGACTCTGGGCGCCTCGGTGCGGGCCGGCAAACGGCACTTTGCAATGAAATGTGGCCACGCCGGTCGCCCGGGTGGCCACGTGTGGGGAGCCGCTGCGCGGCTGCCGCTCAGTGCCCTGACGCGCCCGAGGCGCCGATGCCGGTTTCCGACCGGATCTGCTGTGCCAGGAAGCCGGCGCGGTCTTTCTGGGCGCGTGGACTTTTGTCCAGCAGCGAGAACACCCAGATGCCGACAAAGCCGATGGCCATCGAGAACAGCGCCGGCGAGGTGTACGGGAACAGCGCCGAGCCCACCGGGTTGCCCAGCGTGACTTCCCACACCGATGGCGACACCACCGTGAGTGCCACCGAGGACACCAGACCCAGGAAGCCACCGATCACCGCGCCGCGCGTGGTGCAGTCCTTCCAGAGCACGCTCATGAACAGCACTGGGAAGTTGGCCGAGGCCGCGATGGCGAATGCCAGCGACACCATGAAGGCGATGTTCTGTTTCTCGAACGCAATGCCGAGCAGCACGGCGATCAGGCCCAGGCAGACCGTGGTGACGCGCGAGACGCGCAGCTCGGCGGCCGAGTCCGCCTTGCCCTGCTTGATCACCGTGGCGTACAGGTCGTGCGAGACGGCGGATGCCCCCGACAGCGTCAGACCGGCCACGACCGCCAGGATGGTGGCGAAGGCGACGGCCGAAATGAAGCCCAGGAAGACGTTGCCACCGACCGCGTTCGCCAGGTGCACCGCCGCCATGTTGGCACCGCCAATCAAACCACCCTTGACATCGAGGAACTGCGGGTTGGTCAACACGAAAGTGATGGCGCCGAAGCCAATGATGAAGGTCAGCAGGTAGAAGTAGCCGATCCAGCCGGTGGCCCACATCACCGACTTGCGCGCTTCCTTGGCGCTGGGCACGGTGAAGAAGCGCATCAGGATGTGGGGCAGGCCTGCGGTGCCGAACATCAGTGCCATGCCGAAGCTGATGGCCGAGATCGGATCTTTCACAAAGTTGCCCGGACCCATGATGGATTGCCCGATGGTGGCAGCGGCATCGGCTAGCTTGCCGTCCTTCAGGGCCAGGTCGGTCTTGATCTGCACCGCGCCGGAGAACATCGCCTCAGGGCTGAAGTGGAAATGCAGCAGCACCATGAAGGCCATGAACGAAGCCCCGCCCAGCAACAGGCAGGCCTTGATGATCTGCACCCAGGTGGTGGCGGTCATGCCGCCGAACAGCACGTAGACCATCATCAGCGCGCCGACGATCACGACCGCGATCCAGTACTCCAGCCCGAACAGCAGCTTGATCAGCTGGCCCGCACCCACCATCTGCGCGATCAGGTAGAAGGCCACCACCACCAGGGTGCCCGAGGCCGCGAAGATGCGGATCGGTGCCTGCTGGAAACGGAACGCGGCGACGTCGGCAAAGGTGAACTTGCCCAGGTTGCGCAAGCGCTCGGCCATCAGGAAGGTGATGACGGGCCAACCGACCAGGAAACCGATGGAGTAGATCAGGCCGTCGAAGCCGCTGGCCATCACGGCCGCGGAAATGCCGAGGAAAGATGCCGCCGACATGTAGTCACCGGCGATCGCGAGACCGTTCTGGAAACCGGTGATGCCACCGCCTGCAGTGTAGAAGTCGGACGCTGAGCGGGTCTTGGCCGCGGCCCATTTGGTGATGTACAGCGTGCCCAGCACGAAGAGGCCGAACATGCCGATGGCCGTCCAGTTGGTGGCCTGCTTGTCGGCCTGGCCCAGGTCGGCGCCAGCGGCCCAGGCTGTGGCGGACACGCCGGCCAGCGCGAGCAGGGTGAGCACGCGGCGCGCGGTGTCGTTCAGCCGGCTCATGGGCGCACCGCCTTGGCGACGGCCGCCGACAGCTCATCGAACTCGGTGTTGGCGCGCCGCACATACACCGCCGTGACGATGATGGTGAACAGGATTACGCCAAAGCCCAGCGGGATGCCGACGGTCATCACACCGTCGCCCAGGCGCTGGGAAAGAAACGGCTTGTTGAAGGCCACCAGCAGGATGAAGCCGTAGTACACGACCATCATCGCCAGGGTGAGCCACCAGCCGAAACGCGACCGTTTGGCTTTGAGTTGTTGGTACGCGGGGTTGCTTGCGATCCGTTGAACCAGGTTGTCGTCCATGCATGTCTCTCGGGTTGATTCGGGTGACATGAAGGTTAGGCGCCTGCTCTTACGGAGCACTGACCCGGGGCTGACGCGGAACTGACCGGCACTGTCCGTGCGCCGGTCAAAGAAGGCCGTTGTTACTTTGCGGCTTCAGCTGGTGCGGCGGGCGTAGCCGGTGCTTCCGGTGCGGCCGGCGTTGCAGCGGGTGCCGTCGGGGCCGGGTGTTCGACGTGATCCATGCCGTGCTTCTCGCCCCCCATGTCGATGTCACCACCTTTCATGAGAGCGAATATGGCAATGGCGGCGAAGATGGCGAAGGCGATAAAGATCTTGATCATGTCTCGGTGTTTTGTAGAGAGGCTGCCGCAAGGGCAGGGGTTGGCAGAAGCGCGCGAATGCCCGCGGGGCAATTCTTCAAGCCCTTGCTGACGTCTTTCTGACGCCCCTCATCCGCGATTTTTCACCGCGCCGGAGCGCGCGCCACAACGAAACGCACACCCTTGACCAGAGGCATCCAGGGTCCGGCTCCGCC
>NZ_BCTJ01000020.1 GCF_001571225.1 Hydrogenophaga palleronii NBRC 102513 | reverse complement strand
CCCTGGGCTGTGCTCATGTTTGTCTCCTCTTGATGTGTGCAGTGGCCGCGCTTAAACTGAATTCATAATTATTGGCAGCCGGCTTGCATGGGGCTGACAAGGCGCAGGTCACTGCCCTGCGCCCTGCTCCGTCCTCATTTGATCAAGGCATGCACGTCGCGAAATTCGGGGTGGTCGGCGGTGCGCAGCCACTCGAATGCCACCATCTCGGTAGTCACCAGCTCGGCGCCCGCGCCGGCCAGGCGGTCAAAAGCGGCGTCGCGGTTTCGCTCGGTGCGCGAGCTGCAGGCGTCGGTGACGACCCAGACGTCGAACTCCTGCTCGATCAGCTCCAGCGCGGTCTGCAGCAGGCAGACATGGGCTTCGCAGCCCGCCACCACCACGGTCTGGCGCTCGGCCACCGGCGCAGCCGCCGGTTTCTGCAAGTGCTTGGGCAGGCTGCGCGCGTTGCCGCCGGTGTTCTGGCGCGCGGGTGGACGCAGCCAGTCGGCCAGGCCGTCGGACACGGCGCCGAAATGCATCTTGGACAGCGTCTTCTGGCACAGCTCACGCAACTCGGGCGGGTTGTGGCCCAGCTTCTCGGGGTTCTGCTCGGTGCCCCAGACCGGCACGCGCAGCAGCTTGGCCATCTGCGCCAGGCGCACGGCATTGGCCAGCACCTGGGGGCCTTCGAAGATGGCGGGCATCAGGCGGGTCTGGTAGTCCACCAGCACCAGTTGGGAATCGGAGGCGTCCAGCAGCATCGGGCTTTCTTTCAGGTCATGGGAGCGTTCGGGGAAGCCGGCATTCTCGCAGCCAAACCCGGGCGTGGCGGGCAGCGTGCGCGCACCGGCCATCCCGCCAGACCGACCCATCAGCGGATCAGCAGGCGAAAGTGGTTGTAAATCAAGGGGTTGGAGTCCGATTTTCACTTGACTTACCGCAGCGGCGCCGATACCCTCGCTGCCATGACGCGTTGGGCCCCTATTCTTTTGTTGAGCTGTTCTGCGGTGGTGGCACATGCCGCCCCCGGTAACACCGGTTATGAAGACATGGACAAGCTGCTCAACGACAAGGGCCTGATGTCGCGCATCGGCCAGCAAGTGCAGCATGCTCGCGACACCATGAGCGACCAGGCTTCCAGCCTGGTCATCAACGCCATCGCCTTCCTCGACGTGCCTTACCGCTACGGCGGCAACACCGCCGAAACCGGCTTCGACTGCAGCGGTTTCGTGCGCGCGGTCTACGAACAATCGCTGGGCAAGATCCTGCCGCGCCGCTCCGACGAGCAGGCTGCGGCCACCCAGAAAATCGATCGCAGCGAACTCAAGCCGGGTGACCTGGTGTTCTTCAACACCATGCGCCGTGCCTTCAGCCATGTCGGCATCTACGTCGGCGACGGCAAGTTCATCCACTCGCCCCGTTCCGGCGCGCAGGTGCGCATGGAAAACATGCACAACACCTACTGGACCAAGCGGTTCAACGGTGCGCGGCGTGTGGAAGTGGCCGACGCGCAATAACGCTGAGGCAACCGTTTCCTGCACGGGCCGAGCGCCCTGCAACCCCGGCCGTCCAGGCCATCTCCCCCCCACTCAGTCCAGCCGGATATTGGCGCCCTTCAGGCGCTGATTGTTTTTCCATTCCGCCGCGATCTGCTGCACGAACGCCTGCCGGCTGCCCGTGGCGGGCAGGTTGTCGGACGCCAGCAGCCGCTCGCGAATCAGCGGTGTCTGCACTGCAGCGTTGATCTCGGCGTTCAGCCGATCCAGCATGGCGGGCGGTGTGCCGCCCGGCGCGAACAGGCCGAACAACGAGGTGACGTTGGCGTGCGGCAAACCCAGCTCGGCAAAGGTCGGCACCTCCGGCAACACCTCCAGCCGCTGCGGCGAGCCGACCGCCAGGGGCTTGAGGTGCCCGGCGCGGATGTGGCGCAACTGCGCCGGGGCCACGTTGGTGGAGAGCAGTTCAAACTGCCCGCCCAGAGCGTCGCTGAGCTGCTGCCCGCCGCCCTTGTAGGGAATGTGGGTGACGCTCACACGGCTGCCGATCTGCACTTGCTCCAGCACCAGATGGCCGGCCGTGGCCACGCCCGAGGTGGCCCACCGCAGGCCGCTTGGTCGCGCCCTTGCCTGCGCCAGCACATCGGCAAAGGTCTGGCCGGTGAAGGCCGGCGTGCCGACCAGCAGCACCGGGGTGAACATCAGGCTCGCCACCGGCGCAATGTCGCGAAACGGGTCATAGCCCACGCGGCCAAGGTGCGGGCGCAGCGTGAGCGGGCTCACCGCGGAGAGCGCTAGCGTGTGACCGTCGGGGTGGGCGCGCGCCAGCACCTGCATGCCCACGCTGCCCCCGCCACCGGCGCGGTTCTCCACCCGCACCGGCACACCGAGTTGCTCAGCCAGACGTTCGGCCAGCGCGCGCGCCACGCCGTCGCTCAGCCCACCGGTCGGGTAGACCACGATGATGCGCAGCGGCATGGACGGCCAGGGCGCTTGCGCGGCAGACAGTCGCCACGGCAGCACGCCGGCCAGCGCAAGCAAGGCCGGCACGGCACGGCGGCGCGACCAGAGGGCGACGCTCATGCCGCCGCGCTCCCGCGCCGTTCGCGTGCCTGCGACTTGCGTGCCGTCTCGCGCGCGATCTTCAGGAAGTTCGCCACCGCCCCCACACCATCAGCGGTGCGGTAGACCAGGGTCAGCGGCGCGTCGAGCGGCGTGCCATCGGCCAGCGGCAGGTAAGTCACCGCCTGCGGGTGCAGGCCGCGCATCGAGGCAGGCACCACGGCAATGCCCGCCCCGGCCGCGGCCAGGTTCAGGCAGCTGCCCATGCGCTCGACCTCGGCCACGATGCGTGGACGAAAACCCTGCGCCTCACAGAGCGCCAGCAGGTTGGCGTAAAGGCCGGGCGCGCCGGGCTGACGCACCAGGATGAAACCCTCGTCGCGCAGCGCCGCCAGGCTCAGGCTGCTTGCGCTTGTGCGTTTGCGCGCCGCCAGCGGATGGTCAACCGGCAGCGCAACCAGCACCGGCTCGCGCAGCAAGACCTCGAAGGTCAGCCCCTCGGGCTGCGACACCGGCACGCGGATCAGGCCGCAATGCAGGCGCCCGGCGGCCACCGCGTCGGTGATGCCGGCGGCATGGTCTTCGCGGATCGACAGCGCAATGCCCGGCCAGGCACGCCGGCAGGCGCGCAGCGCCTCGGGCGTGAAGGCATGGGCGGCCGCAGAACTGGTGAAGCCCACATGGAGCACGCCCGACTCACCACGCGCGACCCGCGCCATGCGCTGCTGCATCGACGCCATGTCGTCCACCAGCCGGCGCGCCTCGACCTCGAACACCCGGCCGGCTTCGGTGAGCGTGACGCCTTTGGCGTGCCGACGGAACAGCGCCACGCCCAGCGAGTTTTCCAGCGCCTTGATCTGCAGGCTCAGCGGCGGCTGCTGGATGCCCAGGCGCTCGGCCGCGCGCGTCATGTGGCCCGCGTCGGCGACGGCGAGGAAATAACGCAGGTGCCGCATGTCCATATCTGCAAGGTATTGAGATGGTCGTTTCAGTATATTTGACGCAGGGTTCCTGCAGACCTATCGTGCCGTGGCTTGACCCACCACAAAGGAGACACCATGCCTCTTCGCCCCCTCACCTGGCCCGCGCTGCTGGCGCTGACCGCCCTGCTCGCCCACACCGGGATGGCCAGCGCCCAGGCGTCCGCCCCGCAGCCACGCGCCTGCCCCACGGAGGTGCCCTCGAACGCGGTCTGCCATACCGGCGAAGATGGCCTCGGTGGTTTCTACTGGATCGCCATCCCGGCGGGCTGGAAGCCCCAGACCGGTGTGCTCGTGATGCACGCGCATGGCGGGCCGGCCGACACAGGCCCGGCCAGGCTGGCTCGTGGTGAGGAAGACCTCAAACGCTGGGCCGTGACGGTGAAGGCCGGTTACGCCTGGGCTGGCGCCACCTACCGGCGCGGCGGCTTCGGTGTGAGCATGGCGGCGGAAGACACCGAACGCGTGCGGCGCATCTTCGTGAAGCACTTCGGCCCACCGCGCCGCACCATCCTGCACGGGCAGAGTTATGGCGCTTCGGTGGCGGCGAAGGGTGCGGAGATGTACGCCACGGTGGACGGGCCGAACGGGCCGGTGAAAGGACCATACGACGCCATGCTGCTCACCAGCGGCATGCTGGGCGGCGGCACCCGCGCCTACGACTTCCGCCTCGACCTGCGCGTGGTCTACCAGTACGTCTGCAAGAACCACCCCAGGGCCGACGAGCCCCAGTACCCGCTCTGGCAAGGCCTGCCGATGGACGCCCGGCTCACACGCGCCGAGCTGGCCAACCGCGTGGACGAGTGCACCGGCGTGCGCAAGCCCGCCGCGCAACGCAGCGAGCAGCAGAAGGCCAACCTCGCCAACATCGTCAACGTGATCCGCATCCCCGAGCGCTCACTGATCGCCCACCTCAACTGGTCCACCTGGCTGTTCCGCGACCTCACGCAGCTGCGCCTGGGCAACCGCAACCCGTTCAACAACACCAACGTGCGCTACACCGGTTCGTCGGACGACGTGGCACTCAACGCAGGGGTGCAGCGCTACACGGCCGAGCCGGCCGCAGTGGCCGAGCTGGCGCAGGACAGCGACCCGCAGGGCCGCATCAACATGCCGGTGCTGTCGCTGCACGCCATCAACGACCCAACGGCCTTCGTCGAACTGGAGTCTGCCTACCGCGAAACCATCGAGCGTGCCGGCCAGGGTGCACGCCTGGTGCAGACCTTCAGCGAGGAGTCCGAACACAGCTACCTGAGCGAACCGCAGTACCCGGCCCTGTTCACCGCGTTGCTGCGCTGGGTTGACCAGAGGGAGAAGCCAACGCCGCAGTCGGTGGCCGCGCTCTGCAAGACGTATGAGGCCGCCTACGGCGAGAGCTGCAAGCTGCTGCCGGACTACCGCAGCGCCCCGCTGGCCAGCCGCGTGCCGCCACGCTGAAGCGCCCGCCGCACGCATGAAAAAAAGCCGCGGACCTGTGAGGGCCGGCGGCTTTTTCTTTGAGCGGCTGCGGCGCTTACTTGCGCGGCGGCGGCACGTCGGTGCAGGAGCCGTGTGCGATCTCGGCCGCCATGCCGATACTCTCGCCCAGGGTCGGGTGCGGGTGGATGGTCTTGCCGATGTCCACCGCGTCCGCGCCCATCTCGATGGCCAGTGCAACCTCGCCAATCATGTCGCCGGCGTGGGTGCCGACCATGCCGCCACCCAGGATCTTGCCGTGGCCATGGGCTTCGGGCGAGTCGTCGAACAGCAGCTTGGTCACGCCCTCGTCGCGGCCGTTGGCAATGGCGCGGCCTGAAGCCGTCCAGGGGAACAGGCCCTTCTTGACCTTGATGCCCTGCGCCTTGGCCTGGTCTTCGGTGAGCCCCACCCAGGCCACCTCGGGGTCGGTGTAGGCGACGCTGGGGATCACGCGGGCGTTGAAGGCGGCACTGGCCAGCTCCTTGTTGCCCTGCAGTTCACCGGCAATCACCTCGGCCGCCACGTGCGCTTCGTGCACCGCCTTGTGCGCCAGCATGGGCTGGCCCACGATGTCGCCGATGGCGAAGATGTGCGGCACGTTGGTGCGCATCTGGATGTCGACGTTGATGAAGCCGCGGTCGGTCACCGACACACCGGCCTTCTCGGCGCCGATCTTCTTGCCGTTGGGCGTGCGGCCCACGGCTTGCAGCACCAGGTCGTAGGTCTGCGGCTCGGGCGCTTTGCCGCCCTCTTCCGCCGCCGCAAACGTCACCTCGATGCCGGCTTCGGTCGCCTTGGCACCCACCGTCTTGGTCTTCAACATGATGTTGTCGAAGCGCTTGGCGTTCATCTTCTGCCAGATCTTCACCAGGTCGCGGTCGGCGCCCTGCATCAGGCCGTCCATCATCTCCACCACGTCCAGGCGTGCGCCGAGCGTGCTGTAGACCGTGCCCATCTCCAGGCCGATGATGCCGCCGCCCAGGATCAGCATGCGCTTGGGCACTTCCTTGAGCGCGAGCGCACCGGTGCTGTCCACCACGCGTGGATCGTCGGGCATGAAGGGCAGGCGCACGGCCTGGGAGCCGGCCGCGATGATGGCTTTCTTGAAGGCCACCACCTGCTTCTTGCCGGTCTTCTCCTGGCCGGTGGCGCCGGTGGTCTCTTCCACTTCGAGGTGGTTGGCGCCGACGAAGCTGCCGACACCGCGCACGGTGGTGACCTTGCGCATCTTGGCCATGGCCGCCAGGCCGCCGGTGAGCTTGCCGATCACCTTTTCCTTGTGGCCGCGCAGCTTGTCGATGTTGAGCTTGGGTGCGCCGAAGTCCACGCCAAGGTCTGCCATGTGGCTGACCTCGTCCATCACCGCTGCCACGTGCAGCAGCGCCTTGGACGGGATGCAACCCACGTTCAGGCACACGCCACCCAGGGTGGCGTAACGCTCGACGATGACGACCTTCAGGCCCAGGTCGGCGGCGCGGAAGGCCGCGCTGTAACCACCGGGGCCACCGCCGAGCACGAGCACGTCGCACTCCAGATCGGCGCTGCCGCCGAAGCTGGCAGCGGCCGGTGCGGGCGTTGCCGCAACGGGTGCTGCAGCCGGTGCCGGTGCAGGGGCCGCGGCGGGTGCCGGTGCGCTGGCGGCGGGCGCGGTAGCCGCAGCGCCGTCCGCTTCCAGCGTGAGCACCACACTGCCCTGCTTGACCTTGTCGCCCAGCTTGACCTTGAGCTCCTTGACCACACCCGCCGCGGAGGACGGAATCTCCATCGAGGCCTTGTCGGACTCGACCGTGATCAGGCTCTGCTCGGCCTTGACCGTGTCGCCGGCTTTCACCAGCAGCTCGATCACCGTGACCTCGTCGAAGTCACCGATGTCGGGGACTTGAATATCCATGCTTGCCATCTGCGAGCTCCTTTACAGCAACACGCGACGGAAGTCGCTGAGGATCTGGCCGAGGTAGACGTTGAAGCGCGCGGCGGCAGCGCCGTCGATCACGCGGTGGTCCCAGGTCAGCGACAGCGGCAGCATCAGGCGCGGCTGGAAGGCCTTGCCGTCCCACACCGGCTCCATGTTGCTCTTGCACACACCCAGGATCGCCACTTCCGGCGCGTTGATGATGGGCGTGAAGTAGCGCCCACCAATGCCACCCAGGCTGGAGATGGTGAAGGTCGCCCCGCTCATCTCGGCCGGGCTCAGCTTGCCTTCGCGCGCCTTCTTGGCCAGTTCGCCCATTTCCTGGCTGATCTGCAGCACGCCCTTTTTGTCGGCGTCCTTGATCACCGGCACCATCAGGCCATTGGGCGTGTCGGCGGCAAAGCCGATGTGCCAGAACTGCTTGTAGATCAGCGCGTCGCCGTCGAGCGAGCTGTTGAACTCGGGGTACTTCTTGAGCGCGGCCACGCAGGCCTTGATCAGGAAGGCCAGCATCGTGACCTTGATGCCGCTCTTCTCGTTTTCCTTGTTGGTGGACACGCGGAAGGCTTCGAGGTCGGTGATGTCGGCGTCGTCGTGGTTGGTGACGGCCGGGATCATGACCGCGTTGCGCAACAGGTTGGCGCCGCTGATCTTCTTGATGCGGCCCATCTCCTTGCGTTCGATCGGACCGAACTTGGCGAAGTCCACCTTGGGCCAGGGGATCAGGCCCAGGCCGGCACCGTCGCCCGCACCACCACCGGCCGGGGCCTTGGCCGCCTGCGCCTTGGTTTGTGCAGCACCGGCCATCACCGACTTGGTGAAGCTCTGCACGTCGTCGAGCACGATGCGGCCTTTGGGGCCGCTGCCCTTGACTTCGTCCAGCGGCACACCGAGTTCGCGTGCGAACTTGCGCACCGAGGGCGAGGCGTGCGGCAGGCCCAGCGGCGCGGCGGCCGTCGGGTTGTGGGCCGCCGGGGCCGCAGCGGCCGGCGCCGACGCGGTGGCCGTGGCCTGCGGTGCGGCTGCAGCGGGCGCTTCCGCAGGCGCAGCGGCAGCAGGTGCCGGCGCTGCAGGTGCAGCGGCTGGCGCCGCAGCGGCCACGCCTTCGAGGATCGCCAGCAGGTCACCGATGTTGACCGTGTCGCCCACCTTGACCTTGAGCTCCTTCAGCACGCCGGCAGCGGACGAAGGGATCTCCATCGAGGCCTTGTCGCTCTCCACCGTGATCAGGCTCTGGTCGGCGGCGATGGTGTCGCCGGGCTTGACCAGCAGTTCGATCACCGCAACGTCCTTGAAGTCACCGATGTCGGGCACCAGCACTTCCACCGGGCCAGCGGCCGCGGCAGGTGCGGCAGCAGGCGCCGGCGCAGCAGCGGGGGCCGCTGCAGGCGCAGCCGGAGCCGCGGCCGGTGCGGTGGCTGCGGGGGCAGCAGCGGCTTCGCCCGCGGCCTCCAGCACCAGCACCACCGAGCCCTCTTTCACCTTGTCGCCAATGGCGACCTTGAGTTCCTTGATCACGCCTGCGGCGCTGGACGGGATCTCCATCGAAGCCTTGTCGGACTCGACCGTGATCAGCGACTGCTCGGGCTTGACCGTGTCGCCCACCTTCACCAGCAGTTCAATGACCGCCACCTCATCAAAGTCGCCGATGTCCGGGACCTTCACTTCAATCAGTGCCATGTTGTTGTCTCCGGATTAGGCGTAGAGCGGGTTCACTTTGTCGGCGTTGATGCCGTACTTCTGGATCGCCTCGGCCACCTTGGCCACAGGCAGCTTGCCCTCTTCGCTCAGCGCCTTGAGTGCGGCCACCACGATGTAGTGGCGGTTGACCTCGAAGTGTTCACGCAGCTTGCTGCGGAAATCGCTGCGACCGAAACCGTCGGTGCCCAGCACCTTGTAGGTGCGGTCCTTCGGGATGAAGGGGCGGATCTGCTCGGCGTAGGCCTTCATGTAGTCGGTCGATGCCACCACCGGGCCGCTGGTGTTGCCCAGCTGCTCGGCCACGAAAGGCACACGCGGCGTTTCGGTCGGGTGCAGCAGGTTCCAGCGGTCGGCGTCCTGGCCGTCGCGCGTCAGCTCGTTGAAGCTCGGGCAGCTCCAGACGCCGGCGCTCACGCCCCATTCCTTCTCCAGCAGTTCCTGCGCCGCAATGCTCTCGCGCAGGATGGTGCCGCTGCCCAGCAGCTGCACGGTCGGCGCGTTCTTCTTGAGCGCGGGCGCCTGCTTGCACAGGTACATGCCCTTGATGATCTGCTCTTCCGTGCCGGGCTGCAGGCCGGGCATGGCGTAGTTTTCGTTCAGCAGCGTCAGGTAATAGAACACGTTGTCCTGGCGCTCCACCATGCGCTTGAGGCCATGGTGCAGGATGACGCCGACTTCGTGCGCGAAGGTCGGGTCGTAGCTCACACAGTTCGGGATCGTGCCGGCCAGGATGTGGCTGTGGCCGTCTTCGTGCTGCAGGCCTTCGCCGTTGAGCGTGGTGCGCCCGGAGGTGCCGCCCAGCAGGAAGCCGCGCGCCTGCATGTCGCCCGCCGCCCAGGCGAGGTCGCCCACGCGCTGGAAGCCGAACATGGAGTAGTACACGTAGAACGGCACCATGATGCGGTTGCTGGTGCTGTAGCTGGTGGCCGCGGCGATCCAGCTGCTCATGCCGCCGGCTTCGTTGATGCCTTCCTGCAGGATCTGGCCGGCCTTGTCTTCCTTGTAGTACATCACCTGGTCTTTATCGACCGGGGTGTACTGCTGGCCTGCCGGGTTGTAGATGCCGACCTGGCGGAACAGGCCTTCCATGCCGAAGGTGCGGGCTTCGTCAACCAGGATCGGCACGACGCGCGGGCCCAGCGCCTGGTCACGCAGCAGCTGCGTCAGGAAGCGCACATAGGCCTGGGTGGTGGAAATCTCGCGGCCTTCGGCCGTGGGCTCCATCACCGACTTGAAGGTTTCCAGCGACGGCACGGTGAAGCTCTCGTCCGCCTTGACGCGGCGGTGCGGCAGGTAACCACCCAGGGCCTTGCGGCGCTCGTGCAGGTACTTCATTTCCGGCGTGTCGTCGGCCGGCTTGTAGAACGGCAGATCGGCGATCTGGCTGTCCGGGATCGGAATGTTGAAACGGTCGCGGAAGGCCTTGATGTCCTCGTCGGCCAACTTCTTGGTCTGGTGGACGTTGTTCTTGCCCTCGCCGACCTTGCCCATGCCGAAGCCCTTGACGGTCTTGACCAGCAGCACGGTGGGTTGGCCCTTGTGCTTGACCGCTGCGTCGAAGGCGGCATACACCTTCTGCGAATCGTGGCCGCCGCGGCGCAGTTGCCAGATATCGTCGTCGCTCATCTTGGCGACCATCTCCAGCGTGCGCGGATCGCGGCCGAAGAAATGCTTGCGCACGTAGGCACCGTCGTTGGCCTTGAAGGCCTGGTAGTCGCCGTCGAGCGTCTCCATCATGATCTTGCGCAGGGCGCCTTCCTTGTCGCGCGCCAGCAGCGGATCCCAGTTGCTGCCCCAGATCAGCTTGATCACGTTCCAGCCGGAACCGCGGAACTCGCCTTCGAGTTCCTGGATGATCTTGCCGTTGCCGCGCACCGGGCCGTCCAGGCGCTGCAGGTTGCAGTTGATGACGAAGACCAGGTTGTCCAGGCCTTCGCGGGCCGCCAGGCCGATCGCGCCGAGCGACTCGACCTCGTCCATTTCACCGTCGCCGCAGAACACCCAGACCTTGCGGTTCTCGGTGTTGGCAATGCCGCGTGCGTGCAGGTACTTGAGGAAACGCGCCTGGTAGATCGCCATCAGCGGGCCCAGGCCCATGGACACCGTGGGGAACTGCCAGAACTCGGGCATCAGCTTGGGGTGGGGGTAGCTGGACAGGCCCTTGCCGTCCACTTCCTGGCGGAAGTTGAGCAACTGCTCTTCGCTCAAGCGGCCTTCCAGGTAGGCGCGGGCATAGATGCCGGGCGACACGTGACCCTGGATATAGAGGCAGTCACCCCCGTGGTTCTCGCTCTCGGCGTGCCAGAAGTGGTTGAAGCCGGCGCCGAACATGTTGGCCAGCGAGGCGAAGGAACCGATGTGGCCACCCAGGTCGCCACCTTCGGGCGGGTGGTGGCGGTTGGCCTTGACCACCATGGCCATCGCGTTCCAGCGCATGTAGGCGCGCAGGCGCCCTTCGATTTCGAGGTTGCCGGGGCAACGCTCTTCCTGGTCGGTCTCGATGGTGTTGACGTAACCCGTGTTGGCGGAGAACGGCAGGTCGATGCTGTGCTGGCGGGCTTCTTCCAGCAGCTGCTCGAGCAGGAAGTGCGCCCGTTCGGGGCCCTCACGCTCGATCACGGCGGCCAGGGCCTCCATCCATTCGCGGGTTTCCTGGGAATCGACATCCGCGGCTGTGCGACCGCCTTGTGCGTCATGGGCTGACATGTTGTCTCCTGTTGGGTGGAATCGAGCTTACGGACCCCTGTCCGCAGTGTCACGGATTTTTCCACAAAAGCCTTACCTTTTCAATATATGCCATCTATTTTTGCATTATGGAATTCGTTACACATATTGAAGCAATGCGCCCGGCATCTGGCCGCGAAATAGCGCCGTCGGCCGCAGGCAGAACGGGGGGCTCACGTAGACTCACGGGTCCATGATTCCGCTCCCCGATCCCCACGCACAGACCGCCTCGACGACCAAGGCCGTCTGGTGGAAACGCTGGTGGCGCCGCCTGCCGCCGTCACGCCAGGACCGCTTTGCCACCCTCGGCCCGCTGCTCGCGGTGCTGCTGTTCCTCTCGGCCATCGTGGTCGCCATCACCTACCTGCGCTACGAAGAACTGGAGCGTGAACAGGAAGCCGTGACGCGCGACGTCGAATACGCCCAGCAGCGCCTGCGCCTGCGCCTGCTGGAGCGGCAGGAGCAGCTGATGCGTCTGGCGCGCGAGGTCAGCAACAAGGAGATCGAAAGCGAGGAGTTCGAGTTCCAGGTCGAGTCGCTGGTGAGCCAGTTTCCCGAGATGCTGGCGATCAGCTGGGTGGACGGCCGCCGCAACGTGCTGGCCAGTTATGCATCGCCCAGCGCGCCCACGGCGCTGGTGCGGCCGGTGGGCAGCGCGCTCACACCGGGCGAGACCGACGGCTCCTTCGATCTCGCGCGCGACCTGCGCCAGCCGATCTACTCGCGCCCGCTCGGTGAAGACGCACGCAATGCCACGCTGATGCTGCAGGTGCCACTGACCGAACAGGGGCGCTTTGCCGGCACCATCATGGGCGAGTACTCGATCGACGGGCTGATGCGCTATGGCGTGCCACCCGAGATCATGGCGCGCTACGCCGTGGCCCTGGTCGACGACCGCGGCCGCGTGCTGGCCGGCAACCTGCAGACGCCGACCAGCGTGCTGCGCCTGCTGCCCTGGTCCAACCCGCCGCTGGAGCACGAGGTGCCGGTCTCGCCGGTGGGCAACGGCCTGATCGTCAAGGCGCAGGGCTACCGCACCTCACAAGATATTGTGGGCAGCGGCTTCTTCTGGGTCATCGGCGCGTTGTCGGCGCTGACGGTCTGGATGCTGCTCGGCACCTGGCGCCACACGCGCCGCCGCGTACAGGCCCAGCAGGCCCTGGTGGCCGAAACCAATTTCCGCCGCGCGATGGAGAACTCCATGCTCACGGGCATGCGCGCGCTCGACATGCAGGGCCGCATCACCTACGTCAACCCGGCCTTCTGCTCCATGACCGGCTGGACCGAAGGCGAACTGGTCGGGCGCACCGCCCCCTTCCCCTACTGGCCGGAAGAAGAACACGACCAGCTCGCCGCGCGCCTGGAAGACGAGTTGCGCGGCCGTTCCACGCCGGGCGGCTTCGAGGTGCATGTGAAGCGCCGCGACGGCAGCATCTTCGACGCGCGCATGTACGTCTCGCCGCTGATCGACCCCAAGGGCCACCAGACCGGCTGGATGACCTCGATGACCGACATCACCGAGCCCAAGCGCATCCGCGAAGAGCTCTCGGCCTCGTACGAGCGTTTCACCACCGTGCTGGAGAGTCTGGACTCGGCGGTGTCGGTGGCCCCGCTGGGCAGCGACGAAATGCTGTTCGCCAACAAGATGTACCGCCTGTGGTTCGGCACCCGTGGCCAGGGCCACCGGCACCTGGTGGATCTGGCCGGCAACCAGCCCACGCCCAGCCCGGACGACGGTGATGCGGTGGACGCCTTCGCCGGCATGCCGACCGAAACCCTGACCGACGCCGGTTCGGAAAACGCCGAGGTGTTCGCCGAGGAACTCGACCGCTGGCTCGAAGTGCGCACGCGTTACCTGACCTGGGTGGACGGCCGGCTGGCGCAGATGGTGATTGCCAGCGACATCACGCCGCGCCGCGTTGCCGAAGAACAGGCCTCGCGCCAGGCCGAGCGCGCACAGACTGCGAGCCGCCTGATCACCATGGGCGAGATGGCCTCCAGCGTGGCACACGAACTCAACCAGCCGCTGACCGCCATCAGCAACTATTGCAACGGCATGATCTCGCGCGTCAACGAGCAGCGCATCACCAACGACGAACTGCTGGGCGCGCTCGACAAGACCGCGCGCCAGGCCCAGCGCGCAGGCCAGATCATCCAGCGCATCCGCGCCTTCGTGAAACGCAGCGAACCCAACCCGGCACCATCGGATGTGGCCCAGATGGTGAGCAACGCGATCGAGCTCGCCGACATCGAACTGCGCCGCCATCAGGTGCGCCTCTCCCCCTATGTGGCGGCGCGCCTGCCCAACCTGATGGTCGATCCGATCCTGATCGAACAGGTGTTGATCAACCTGCTCAAGAACGCCGGCGAAGCGATTGCCCAGGCCGGCCGGGCACCGGGCGAACGCTATGTCGAATTGCGCGTCGGCCCGCGCCACGTTGAAGACATGGACGTTGTCGAGTTCTCGGTGCGTGACTCCGGCAGCGGCGTGCCCGATGAAATGATCGAACGCATCTACGAAGCCTTCTACAGCACGAAGAGCGAGGGCATGGGCATCGGCCTCAAGCTGTGCCGCAGCATCGTCGAATCGCACCATGGCCGGATGCAAGTTCAGAACATTTACAATGGTGAAGAGGTGGTGGGCTGCTGCTTCAGCTTCTGGATCCCCGTGATCTCTCGGCTGCAGAACCACAGCGCCGCGGCTGGGCCCGCCACAGAGCCGCTGACGGACACAGAAAGATCGAGATGAGTTTGATCCCCAAAAAAGGCAGCGTCTACGTGGTCGACGACGACGAGGCTGTGCGCGACTCTCTGCAATGGCTGCTTGAAGGCAAAGACTTCCGCGTCCGATGCTTCGAATCTGCCGAAGCCTTTCTCAGTCGCTACGACGCCCGCGAGGTGGCCTGCCTGATCGCCGATATCCGCATGGGCGGCATGACCGGCATGGAGCTGCAGGAACGCTTGATCGAACGCCAGTCGCCCCTGCCCATCGTCTTCATCACCGGCCACGGCGACGTGCCGATGGCGGTGGAGTCCATGAAGCGCGGCGCGCTCGACTTCATCCAGAAACCCTTCAAGGAAGACCAGCTGGTGGCCCTGGTCGAGCGCATGCTCGAACACGCGCGCGAAGCCTTCGCCACGCACCAGCAGGCCATCAGCCGCGACGCCCTGCTCTCCAAGCTCACCAGCCGCGAAGCCCAGGTGCTTGAGCGCATCGTCGCCGGCCGTCTGAACAAGCAGATTGCTGACGACCTCGGCATCAGCATCAAGACGGTGGAGGCGCACCGCGCCAACATCATGGAAAAACTCGGTGCCAACACCGTGGCCGACCTGCTCAAGATCGCGCTCGGCCAGACACCCGCCAAGGCCTGATCGCAACCACCGCGCCCCACACCCCTCAACGCCCGCCGGATTGCCCGGCGGGCGTTTGTTTTTCAACTGCAAGGACGCCCCAGCCATGACCGCCCAACTCATCGACGGCAACGCCCTCTCCCGCCAACTGCGCGCCGACGTCAGCGCGCGCGTGACCGCCCTCAAGGCCCGCGACATCACACCCGGCCTGGCCGTGATCCTGGTCGGCGAGAACCCGGCCTCGCAGGTCTACGTGCGCAACAAGGTCAAGGCCTGCGAAGACACCGGCATGCACTCGCTGCTGGAGCGCTGGCCCGCCACCCTGAGCGAGGCCGAGCTGCTGGCCCGCGTCGATGCCCTCAACCGCGATGCGACCATCCACGGCATCCTGGTCCAGCTGCCGCTGCCGGCGCACATCGACGCGCAGAAGGTGATCGAGGCGATCTCGCCGGCCAAGGATGTGGACGGTTTCCACATCGCCAGCGCCGGTGCGCTGATGACCGGCATGCCCGGCTTCTGGCCCTGCACGCCTTACGGCTGCATGAAGATGCTGGAGAGCATTGGCTACGAGCTCAAGGGCAAACATGCGGTGGTGATCGGGCGCAGCAACATCGTCGGCAAACCCATGGCGCTGATGCTGCTGCAGCAGAACGCCACCGTCACCATCTGCCACAGCGGCACCCAGGATCTGAAGGCGCTCACCCTGCAAGCCGACGTGATCGTCGCCGCGGTGGGCAAACGCAATGTGCTGACGGCCGACATGGTCAAGCCCGGTGCGGTGGTGCTCGACGTCGGCATGAACCGCAACGACGAAGGCAAGCTCTGCGGCGATGTGGACTTTGACGGCGTCAAGGAAGTGGCCGGCTGGATCACGCCAGTGCCCGGCGGCGTCGGCCCCATGACCATCACCATGCTGATGGTCAATACGCTGGAATCGGCGGAAGGCCTGCGGGCGGCCTGACCGTCTCTGGGCGCGCTGTTGGCGCCCAGGTTCGGCAACGTGTCAGGGAGCCGGTCTTTCGGCCGCGCCCCTGACGCCCGACACACGCCACAGCACCACGGCCGCGCAGACCCACTGGCCGAACACCATGGCGGTGCCCAGGCCATGCCAGAGGCGCAGGTTGCCGCCGCTGGCGCGGGCCGTGACGATGTTGTGAGCCACACCGTATTGCTGCAGCAAGGCGAGCAGCATGGCCAGCAGCACGAAACCCAGGGTGGTGATGGTGGGGCCATCGGGGCGCCCACCCTCTTCGGTGCCGCGCCGCAGGATCACCAGCAGCGCCAGGCCCAGCAGCAGACCGGCGTGCGACTGGAACGCAAACAGTTTGGCCGCCACGCCACCGGCCAGCGCCGGGTTGCCCAGCTGTATGAAGAGCATGGGCACGGCAACAAAACTCAACGCCGTGATGCCACCCCACCACAGGGCGGCGATCAGCACGGGTAAGCGCTGCAAGAGCATGCGCTCAGACGTAGCGCACGGCCACGATTTCGTAGTGCTTGACGCCGCCCGGTGCCTGCACCTCGGCCACGTCGCCCTCTTCCTTGCCGATCAGCGCGCGCGCAATCGGGCTGCTGATGTTCACCAGGCCCAGCTTGAGGTCGGCCTCGTCTTCACCCACGATCTGGTAGGTCACCTTTGCGCCGCTGTCTTCGTCTTCCAGGTCCACGGTGGCGCCGAACACCACCTTGCCGCCGGCATCCACCGCCGCCGGGTTGATGATCTGGGCCGCCGACAGCTTGCCTTCCACCTCGGCGATACGGCCTTCGATGAAACCCTGGCGGTCCTTGGCGGCGTCGTATTCGGCGTTTTCGCTCAGGTCACCCTGGGCACGTGCCTCGGCGATGGCGTTGATCACCCAGGGGCGGTCCACGGTTTTCAGCCGGTGCAGCTCCTCCTTGAGCTTTTCTGCGCCGCGTTGGGTGATGGGAAGGGTGGCCATTTCAATGCTCCTGAGCCCGCAACCCCGTCCATCGGGGTCTGCGTCAAACCAAAAGGAAACCGCCGAGCGTTGCCGGTCGGCGGTGTACTGGGGAGGATTATGCCCCGGTCAAGCCAGCCGGCTCAACCGGGAAGAACCCGGGGCGAATTCAGAGTTGCGCGTGCATTTCCTGCACCGAGATCACGCCCAGTTGATCAAGGTACTGCATGCCCTCCACCGCGGCTTCGGCGCCGGCAATGGTGGTGAAGGTGGTCACGCGGGCCAGCAGCGCGGAGGTGCGGATGGCGCGCGAATCGCTGATGGCGTTGCGGCGCTCTTCCACGGTGTTGACGACCAGCGCGATGTCGCCGTTCTTGATCGCGTCGACGATGTGCGGGCGGCCTTCGGTGACCTTGTTGACCGTCTGCACGGCCACACCGGCGGCGCTGATGGCCGCGGCCGTGCCACGCGTGGCGACCAGCTCGAAGCCCAGGCCGACCAGCTGGCGGGCGATGTCCACCGCGCGCGGCTTGTCGCTGTTCTTCACCGTCAGGAACACCTTGCCGGACGTCGGCAGTTTGGTGCCGGCACCGATCTGGCTCTTCACGAAGGCTTCGCCAAAGGTCTTGCCCACGCCCATCACCTCGCCGGTGGACTTCATCTCGGGGCCGAGGATGGTGTCCACACCGGGGAACTTGACGAACGGAAACACGGCTTCCTTGACGCTGAAGTACGGCGGCGTGACTTCGGCGCCAATGCCTTGTGCGTCAAGCGACTGGCCGGCCATGCAGCGCGCCGCCACCTTGGCCAGCTGGATGCCGGTGGCCTTGGAGACGAAGGGCACGGTGCGCGAGGCGCGCGGGTTCACTTCGAGCACGAAGATCACGTCCGTCTTGCTGCCGTTCTCTTCCACTTCCTGGATCGCGAACTGCACGTTCATCAGGCCCACCACGTTCAGGCCTTCGGCCATGGCCGCGGTCTGGCGCTTGAGTTCGTCGACCGTGGCCTTGCTCAGGTAATACGGCGGCAGGGAGCAGGCGGAGTCACCGCTGTGCACGCCAGCCTGTTCGATGTGCTCCATCACGCCGCCGATGAAGACACGGCCTGTGTGGTCACGCACCGCGTCCACGTCGCACTCGATGGCATCGTTGAGGAAGCGGTCGAGCAGCACCGGCGAGTCGTGGCTGACCTTGACGGCTTCGCGCATGTAGCGCTCCAGGTCACGCTGCTCGTGCACGATTTCCATTGCGCGGCCACCCAGCACATAGCTCGGGCGCACCACCAGCGGGTAACCCAGCGCCGCGGCTTTTTCCAGTGCCTCGGGTTCGGTGCGCGCGGTGGCGTTGGGCGGTTGGCGCAGGCCCAGGGTGTTGAGCAGTTGCTGGAAACGTTCGCGGTCTTCGGCCGCATCGATCATGTCGGGGCTGGTGCCGATGATGGGCACGCCCGCGGCCTCCAGGCCGAGCGCGAGCTTGAGCGGGGTCTGGCCGCCGTACTGCACGATCACGCCCACGGGCTTTTCCTTGTCCACGATTTCCAGCACGTCTTCGAGCGTCAGCGGCTCGAAGTACAGGCGGTCGCTGGTGTCGTAGTCGGTGGACACGGTTTCCGGGTTGCAGTTGACCATGATGGTCTCGTAACCGTCTTCGCGCATGGCGAGCGCGGCGTGCACGCAGCAGTAGTCGAACTCGATGCCCTGGCCGATGCGGTTCGGGCCACCGCCCAGCACCATGATCTTTTTCTTGTTGGTCGGCTCGGCTTCGCACTCGCCGTCGCCATGGCCTTCGTACGTGGAGTACAGGTAGGCGGTGTCGGTGGCGAACTCGGCGGCGCAGGTGTCCACGCGCTTGTAGACCGGGCGGATGTTGTCGGCAATGCGGCGTTCGCGCACGGCCTGGTCGTTGGTCTTGAGCAGCTTGGCCAGGCGGCGGTCGGAGAAGCCCTTCTTCTTCAGGCCACGCAGGGTGTCGGTATCGAGCGCGGCCAGGCTGGTTTTTTCCAGCGCCAGTTCGATCTTCACGATCTCTTCGATCTGCACCAGGAACCAGGGGTCGATCTTGGTGAAGTGGTGCACTTCGTCCAGCGTCCAGCCGGCGGCAAAGGCGTCACCCACGTACCAGATGCGGTCCGGGCCGGGCGCGCCGAGCTCACGCTCCAGCGTTTCGCGGTCCTGGGTCTTTTCGTTCATGCCGTCCACGCCGACTTCCAGGCCGCGCAGGGCTTTCTGGAACGACTCCTGGAAGGTGCGGCCCATGGCCATCACCTCGCCCACACTCTTCATCTGCGTGGTCAGGCGGCTGTCGGCGGTGGGGAATTTCTCGAACGCGAAACGCGGAATCTTGGTGACGACGTAATCGATGCTGGGCTCGAAGCTGGCGGGCGTGGCGCCGCCGGTGATTTCGTTGCGCAGCTCGTCGAGCGTGTAGCCGATGGCCAGCTTGGCTGCCACCTTGGCGATCGGGAAGCCGGTGGCCTTGGAGGCCAGGGCCGACGAACGCGAGACGCGCGGGTTCATCTCGATGACGACCATGCGGCCGTCCTTCGGGTTGATGGAGAACTGCACGTTGGAGCCGCCGGTGTCGACACCGATCTCGCGCAGCACGGCCAGCGAGGCGTTGCGCAGGATCTGGTATTCCTTGTCGGTCAGCGTCTGCGCCGGTGCCACGGTGATGGAGTCGCCGGTGTGCACGCCCATCGGGTCCAGGTTTTCGATCGAGCAGACGATGATGCAGTTGTCCGCCTTGTCGCGCACCACTTCCATCTCGTACTCTTTCCAGCCGAGCAGCGACTCTTCAATCAGCAGCTCGTTGGTGGGCGAAGCTTCCAGGCCGCGCTTGCAGATGATCTCGAACTCTTCCGGGTTGTAGGCGATGCCGCCGCCGGTGCCGCCGAGCGTGAAGCTCGGGCGGATCACGACCGGGAAACCAACCGTCTTCTGCACACCCCAGGCCTCGTCCATGCTGTGGGCGATGCCCGAGCGCGCCGAACCCAGACCGATCTTGGTCATGGCGTCCTTGAACTTCAGGCGGTCTTCGGCCTTGTCGATGGCTTCGGGCGTGGCGCCGATCAGCTCGACGTCGTACTTGGCGAGCACGCCATTGCGCCACAGATCAAGCGCGCAGTTCAGCGCGGTCTGGCCGCCCATGGTCGGCAGGATGGCAAAGCCGCCCTGCGCCAGCGGGCGTTCCTTGGCGATGATCTTCTCGACCGTCTGCCAGGTGATGGGCTCGATGTAGGTGACGTCGGCCGTGGCCGGGTCGGTCATGATGGTCGCGGGGTTGCTGTTGATCAGCACGACCTTGTAACCCTCTTCGCGCAAGGCCTTGCAGGCCTGCACGCCGGAGTAGTCGAACTCACAGGCCTGGCCGATGATGATCGGGCCGGCGCCGATGATGAGGACGGTTTGTATGTCGTTTCTTTTGGGCATGGTTCGCGATGGGTGCGCGCCGGCTCAGGCCTGGCGCTGGGTGTCCAATGTGTTCAGCAACGCCTGCAGACGCTCGGCGGGCACGTTCTTCTGCATCAGCTGCAGCAGGCCGTCGCCTTCGATGATGGGGCGCAGCACTTCGATTTCGGCAGGGTAGAAACGCGCGTCCCACGCCGCCAGCTCGGTGTTGAAGGTCTCGTCGTCCCAGGTCTTGCCCTTGGCCAGCAGCGTCACCAGCGGCATGGCCTTGTTCTCCAGA
Organism: Hydrogenophaga palleronii NBRC 102513; assembly: GCF_001571225.1. Lineage (GTDB taxonomy): Bacteria > Pseudomonadota > Gammaproteobacteria > Burkholderiales > Burkholderiaceae_C > Hydrogenophaga > Hydrogenophaga palleronii. The sequence goes on along the minus strand of NZ_BCTJ01000020.1, from coordinate 63,716 downwards.
AACGCCTTGCGGTAGGGCTTCTGCGCCCAGCGCTGGGCGAACCAGTCCTTGTGCGGCGCGTCCAGCGTCAGCAAACGCTTGCCGATCGCCTTCTCCACCGCAAACATCGGAAAACTGAAGAGCTTCATGGGCGCAGACCTCAGGCAGCGGCGGGCACGCGGGCCTGCATCAGTTCGATGAAACGGTCGAACAGGTAACCGATGTCGTGCGGGCCGGGCGAGGCTTCCGGGTGGCCCTGGAAACAGAATGCCGGCTTGTCGGTGCGCGCCAGCCCTTGCAGCGTGCCGTCGAACAGGCTCACGTGGGTGGCGCGCAGGGTGGCAGGCAGCGTTTTTTCGTCGACCGCAAAACCGTGGTTCTGGCTGGTGATGCTGACGCGGCCGTTGTCCAGGTCTTTCACCGGGTGGTTGGCACCGTGGTGGCCGAACTTCATCTTGAAGGTCTTGGCACCGCTGGCCAGCGCCAGGATCTGGTGGCCCAGGCAGATGCCGAAGGTGGGCACGCCGGACTCGATGATCTCGCGCGCCGCAGCAATGGCGTAGTCGCAAGGCTCCGGGTCGCCGGGGCCGTTGGAGAGGAACACACCGTTGGGCTTGAGCTTGAACACGTCCGAAGCGGGCGTCTGCGCCGGTACCACGGTGATCTTGCAGCCACGTTGGGCCAGCATGCGCAGGATGTTGTGCTTGACGCCGAAGTCGTAGGCCACGACGTGGAAACGCGGCGCGATCTGTTCGCCGTAGCCGAAGCCGAGTTGCCACTCGGTCTGCGTCCAGGCGTAAGGCGCGTCGGCCGAGACCACCTTGGCCAGGTCGGTGCCCGCCATGTTGGGCGCGGCCTTGGCGGCGGCCAGGGCCTGGGCGCGGTGGGCGTCGGTAATGGCCTCACCGGCCGGCAGGGCCAGGATGCAGCCATTCTGCGCACCGTGCGTGCGCAGGCGGCGCGTCAGGGCGCGGGTGTCGAGGTCGGCGATGGCCACCGTGCCTTCGCGCTGCAGGTATTGCGAAAGCGTTTCGTTGCTGCGGAAGTTGGAAGCCAGCAGGGGCAGGTCTTTGATGATCAGGCCAGCGGCGTGGACGCGGTTGGCCTCCACGTCTTCGGCATTGGTGCCGGTGTTGCCGATGTGCGGATTCGTCAGGGTGACGATCTGCTGGCAGTAGCTGGGATCGGTGAGGATTTCCTGGTAACCGGTGAGCGAGGTGTTGAACACCACTTCGCCCGTGGTCTGACCGGTGGCGCCAATGGAAACGCCTGTAAAGACCGTGCCGTCGGCGAGCGCGAGAAGGGCTTTCGGGTGGACGGGAAGCACGGAATTCTCCAGATTGGGGGCTGCAACATCCTCGCGCCGGCGGCAGGTGCCGCGCAGGCTTTGCGCCCGCCTCCGCACCGGCAGTGCCGGGACAAAAACGGGTGAAAAACCTGGGGTGAAAAGCCGGGGCGCGCAGGGATTGCGCCGATTGCGGGTAAACCGCGGAATTATAGCGTCTGGAGACCAGCGTTCCGGGCCGACGCGGCCTGTTGTGCACCACTGGCGTGCAGGCAGATGGCCGCGGCCGCGGCCACGTTGAGCGATTCTTCGCCGCCCGGTTGTGCGATGCGCACGGCCTGGCCGGCGCGCGCCTCCAGCGCAGCGCTCACGCCCTGCCCCTCGTGGCCCAGCACCCAGGCGCAGGGCCAGGGAAGTTCGGCCTGGTGCAACCAGTCACCGCGGTGTGAACTGGTGACGATCAGCGGCACATCCAGGGCATCCAGCTCGGCGACCGACAGGCCTTCCACCAGCCTGAGCCCGAAGTGTGCGCCCATGCCCGAGCGCACCACCTTGGGCGACCAGAGCGCCGCCGTGCCCTTGAGTGCCAGCACCTGGCCAAAGCCGAAGGCCGCTGCACTGCGCAGGATGGAGCCGACGTTGCCGGCATCCTGCAACCGGTCGAGCACCACCGCGGCCACGCCGGGCAACACCGTCGGGGCGGCGGGCAGCTCCCACACGAACCCGACACCGGCAGGCGACTCCAGCCCGCTGATGCCGGCCATGAGCGCGTCGGGCACGGTCACCACATGGTCGGCCGCATCGCGCAGGTCGTGCGGCGCCTGCACCCAGAAACGTTCGGTGAACACCGCCGTGGCCGGTCGCAAGCCGCGCGCGAGCAAGGCGCGACACAGGTGGTCACCTTCCAGCCAGACCTGGCCGCTCTTGCGGTAAGCCGTGCTGTCCTGTGCCAGCAGGCGCAGGCGCTTGAGCAAGGGGTTGTCGCGCGAACTGATGGCGTGGGGTGTGGCGCTCACGGCGATGCGTCCTTGCCGTCGGCGCTCACCACCAGCATGCGGGCTACCGGCGCGAAAGAACGGCGGTGCACCGCCAGCGCACCATGCGCCTGAAGCGCCTGCATGTGCTGCGCCGTGCCGTAACCCTTGTGGCGGTCGAAGCCGTATTCCGGGTGCTGCAGATGCAGCTCGCACAGCAGGCGGTCACGCGTGACCTTGGCCAGGATGGACGCGGCAGAAATTGAAGGCACCAGGGCATCGCCCGAAACGATGGCCTCGGCCAGCACGTCCAGCGGCGGCAGGCGGTTGCCGTCCACCAGCACCTTGGCCGGCTTCAGGCGCAGGCCCGCGACAGCGCGCCGCATGGCCAGCAAGGTGGCCTGCAGGATGTTGAGCTGGTCGATCTCTTCCACCGAGGCCTGGGCCACGCTGCAGCACAGCGCCTTAGCGCGGATTTCGTCGTACAGGCGTTCGCGCCGCAGCGCAGTGAGCTGCTTGGAATCGGCCAGGCCCTTGATGGGTGCGCGGTCGTCAAGGATGACCGCCGCCGCCACCACCGGGCCGGCGAGCGGGCCGCGCCCGGCCTCGTCCACGCCCGCCAGCAGGCCGGGCACGTCCCAGGCCAATGGCGCCTGTTCAGCCTTCAAGAACTTGTTCGATCGCATCGGTGGCCAGTTGGGCGGTATCTCGTCGCAGCGTGTGGTGCAGCGTGGTGAAACGCTGCTCCAGGGCCGTGATTCTGTCAGGTGCGTCCAGCCATGCCAACACCGCCTGCGACAAAGCCTGCGGCGAAGCGGCTTCCTGCAGGTACTCGGGCACCACGAAGTCGCCGCACAGGATGTTGGGCAGGCCCACCCAGGGCTGCAACTGCTTGCGCCGCATGATCTGCCAGGACAGCCAGTTCATGTTGTAGGCGATCACCATCGGGCGCTTGAACAGCGCCGCTTCCAGCGTGGCGGTGCCGCTGGCGATCAGCGTCACATTGCAGGCGGTCAGCGCCGTGTGCGACTGGCCCGAGAGCACCTGCAGTGCGTCGCCCAGGCCGGCGGCCCGCGCCAGGCTGGTGATGCGCTCGCGCAATGCAGGCACCGCCGGCACCACAAAACGCAGGCCGGGGCGCGCACGCTGCAGCATTGCTGCAGCTTGGAAAAAAACCTGCGCCAGGTACTGCACCTCGGACGCGCGGCTGCCCGGCAGGATGGCCACCACCGTGTCTTCGTCGCGCAAGCCCAGCGTGGCGCGCGCCGCAGCACGGTCGGGCTCCATCGGAATCACGCTGGCCAGCGGGTGGCCGACGTAGGTGGCGGCAATGCCGTGTTGCGCCAGCAGCTCGGGTTCAAACGGGAAGATGCACAGCACGTGATCAGCGCTGCGGCGGATTTTCTCCACCCGGTCAGCGCGCCAGGCCCAGACCGAGGGGCAGACGAAGTGCACCGTCGGCACGCCCTGCGCCTTCAGATTGGCTTCGAGATCGAGGTTGAAATCGGGCGCATCCACGCCAATGAACACGTCGGGCCGGGTGCTGCCCAACAGGCGCTGCTGCAGTTGCGTGCGGATGCCGACGATCTCGCGGTAGTGGCGCAGCACTTCCACATACCCACGCACGGCCAGCTTCTCGCTCGGCCACCAGGCCTCGAAACCCTGTGCGGCCATCTGCGGACCGCCAATGCCGAAAGACTTCAGATCGGGCCAGCGCTGGCGCACCCCGCCCAGCAGCAGGCCGGCCAGCAGGTCGCCCGAGGTCTCGCCCGCCACGAGGGCAAAACGCTTGGTCGCCGGCATGCTGGCCTCAGCGGACGATGCCGCGCTGGGGCGACACCTGCCCGAGGAAGTTCAGCATCATGGCCACGTCGGGCGCGGCTTCGGGCGTCTTGTCCGTCAGGCCGGCAATGCGCTCGACCGCCTGATCCAGCTTGAGGTCATCGCGGTACAGCGCCTTGTGCATGGCCTTGACGGCAGATATGCGCTCCGGAGAGAAGCCGCGCCGGCGCAGGCCTTCGAAGTTCATGGAGCGCGCCTGAGCCGGTTGGCCCTGGCACATCACGAACGGTGGCAGGTCGGCGAACAGCAGCGAACACATGGCGGTCATGGCGTGGGCACCGATGCGCACGAACTGGTGCACCACGGTGAAACCACCCAGGATCACCCAGTCGTCCACCACCACGTGGCCGGCCAGTTGCGAGTTGTTGGCAAAGATGGTGTGATTGCCCACCACGCAGTCGTGCGCCAGGTGCACGTAGGCCATGATCCAGTTGTCGTTGCCGATCTGGGTCACGGCGCGGTCGCCGGGCGAGCCGATGTTGAAGGTGCAGAACTCACGCACCGTGTTGCGGTCACCAATCACCAGCTCGCAGGGCTCGCCCGCGTACTTCTTGTCCTGCGGCACCGCTCCCAGCGAGTTGAACTGGAAGATACGGTTGTCGCGGCCAATGGTGGTGTGCCCCTCGATCACGCAGTGCGCGCCGATGGTGGTGCCGGCACCGACCTTCACGTGCGGGCCGATCACCGTGTAGGGACCGACGCTGACCGAACTGTCGAGCTGCGCCGCCGGATCGACCAGGGCGGTGGGATGGATCAAAGACACTGGGCGCCCTCTCGCACCATCAGGCGATGGTGCGCATGGTGCACATCAGCGTGGCTTCACACACCACGTGTTCGCCCACGCGCGTGACGCCATTGAACTTGAAGATACCGGCCTTCATGCGGTCGAGCTCCACATCCATCACCAGCTGGTCACCGGGTTCAACCGGCCGCTTGAAACGCGCACCGTCGATGCCGGCAAAGTAGTACACGGTCTTGTCGTCTGGCGTCACACCCATGGTGTCGAACGCCAGCAGCGCAGCAACCTGCGCCATGGCTTCGAGCATCAGCACGCCGGGCATCACCGGGCGGTGCGGGAAATGGCCAACGAAAAAGGGCTCGTTGATGGTGACATTCTTGAGCGCCTTGATGCGCTTGCCGTTTTCCAGCTCCAGCACACGGTCCACCAACAGAAACGGGTAACGGTGCGGCAGCTGCTTGAGAATCTCGTGAATGTCCATCATGGTCTGATCTTGTTTTGTATGGCCTGCTCGATTGCTTGCTCGGCGGCCTTGAGGCGTTCGCGCAGGCGGTTGAGCTGCTTGAGGGAAGCGGCGTTCTTTTCCCAGCTCGCATTGTCGTCGATGGGAAACATGCCGGTGTACTGGCCCGGCTTGAGCAGCGAGCGCGTGACCACCGAAGCGGCCGAGACATGCACGCCATCGGCCAGCCGTAGGTGACCCAGCACCACGGCTCCACCACCGATGGTGCAGTGCGCGCCGATGGTGGCGCTGCCCGCCACACCGACGCAGCCGGCCATGGCTGTGTGCGCGCCGATGTGCACGTTGTGGCCGATCTGGATCAGGTTGTCGAGCTTGACGCCGTCTTCGATCACGGTGTCGTCAAGCGCACCGCGGTCGATGCAGGTGTTGGCGCCGATCTCGACATCGTTGCCGATGCGCACCGCACCGAGTTGCTCGATCTTGATCCACTCACCCTGGTGCGGCGCAAAACCGAAACCGTCGGCGCCGATCACCACGCCCGGGTGCAGCACGCAGCGCGCGCCCACCGTGCAGCGGTCACCCAGCGTCACACGCGGATGCAGCAAGCTGTTTTCACCCACCTGGGCATCGGCACCGAGCACCGTGTGCGCGCCGATGCGCGCACCACGCGCCACCCGGGCGCGTGCACCGATGACCACGAACGGCCCGACGCTCGCGCCCTCTTCCACCCGCGCACTGGGGTGGATGCTGGCCAGCGGGTCGATGCCCGGCGCGGGCACGGTCTCGTGCTGCTGCCGCCACCACTGGGTGAGGCGTGCGAAGTAGAGGTAGGGGTCGTCGGCGACGATGCAGGCGCCACGCGCCTGGGCCTGGGCCTGCAAGGACGCGGGCACGATGAGCACATCGGCCCGTGTGGTCTGGATCTGGCTGGCGTAGCGCGCCTGGGCCACGAAGGCCAATTCGCCAGGGCCCGCCGTGGCCACGGGGGCCAGGCGGTGGATCAGCAGATCGGCCGGACCGTGTCGGGTACCGCCCAGGGCATTGACGATTTCGCCCAGCGGCCTCGACACGTGGGTTGGCCCTGCGGTATTACTTGGCGCCGTTCAAGCCGCTCAGCACCTTGTCGGTGATGTCGTGCTTGGGGTTGATGTACACGGCTTCCTGGATCACCAAGTCGTACTTCTCGGCTTCGGCCACTTGCTTGATCACGCGGTTGGCGCGTTCCAGCACGCTTTGCAGCTCTTCGTTCTTGCGCAGGTTCAGGTCTTCCTGGAACTCACGCTGCTTGCGCTGGAAGTTTTGGTCCTGGTCCACCAGCTGGCGCTGACGCACCACGCGTTGGGCTTCGGGCAGGGTCGGAGCTTCGCGCTCGAATTTCTCCGAGGCGGTCTTGAGTGCAGAGGCCAGGCCCTGCACTTCCTTCTCACGCCGCGAGAATTCCGCTTCCAGCTTGGTCTGGGCGGCTTTGGCCAAGTTGGCCTCGCGGAAGATGCGGTCGGTGTTCACGAAACCGATGCGCAGATCCTGGGCCGTCGCCGTGAAGGCCAGTAGGCCCAGCGCTGCAGCCAGCAGGTTGCGTCGGTCGAATATGCGGGAAAGAGTCTTCATCAAAAGGAGGTTCCGATCTGAAACTGGAATTTCTGGATTCTATCGCCAGGGAATTTGCGGATGGGATTGGCGATGGCGAAGCGCAAGGGTCCGACGGGCGAGATCCAGCTCAAGCCCACGCCCACGGAAGCGCGCAAATCTCTGGCGTTCGCACGGGTGTCATTTTCCCCGTACACGTTGCCCACGTCCACAAAGCCAAACATGCGCAGGGTGCGGTCGTTGCCGGCCCCCGGGAACGGCGTGATGAACTCTGCGCTCATGGCAATACTGCGATTGCCGCCGATGTTGACGAGTTCCCCGGCCTGCGCCCCCGACAGGATGGCCGAGGTCGGACCCAGGGTGCCCTGGTCGAAGCCGCGCACCGAACCGAGGCCGCCACCGTAGAAGTTCTTGAACAACGGGAACGGACGGCCGCCCAGGCCCTTGCCGTAACCCAGCTCGCCGTTGAAAGCCAGTGTGTACTGCTTGCTCAGCGGAATGTACTGCTGGATCTGGTAGTTGGCCTTGAGGTAGCGGGTGTCGCCACCAATGCCCAACTCGGTGTTGAAACGCTGCAGGCGCCCTTGCGTGGGCACCAGCGAGCTGTCTCGGCCATCGCGCGCCCAGCCGATGGTCAAGGGCACCGAGGTGCTGCTCTGACCGAAGGTGTCGGAGTAGGTCTGGTAAGCGCCGGGCAAACCGGTGCCGGGTTCGATGCGGGTCTGCTCGAAGCCGATGCCGAAGAACACTGTGTCTCGCTCGGTGAAAGGCACACCGAACTTGATGCTCATGCCGGGCGTGACCAGGCGGTAATCACCACCCTGCTGTGAGTACGGCTGGGTGGTGCGGTAATAGACGTCGATGGCGCGCGAGACACCGTCGGCGGTGAAGTACGGGTTCACCGTGCTCACCACGATCTGGCGGTTGTAGTCGCTGGTGTTGACGTCCACGCCCAGGTAGTTGCCCGAACCGAACACGTTTTCCTGCCGGATGCCGGCGATCAGCGACAGCTTTTCCGCCTGCGAGTAGCCCGCGCCGAGCGACAGGTTGCCGGTGGGCTTTTCGGCCACGGTGATGGTCATGTCCACCTGGTCGGGCGTGCCCGGCACCGGCTGGGTGTCGACCTCCACCTGGGTGAAGAAGCCGAGACGGTCCACGCGGTCGCGCGACAGGCGGATGCGGTCGCTGTCATACCAGGCCGATTCCAGCTGGCGGAACTCGCGCCGGATGACTTCGTCGCGCGTGCGGTTGTTGCCTTCGACGTTGATGCGGCGCACATATACGCGGCGCGCGGGCTGCGCACGAATGACGAAGGACACCTGCTTGTTCACGCGATTGATGTCGCGCGTGGGCTCCACTTGCGCAAAGGCATAACCGAAGGCGCCGAAATAATCGGTGAAGGCCTTCACCGTGGCGGACTCGTTTTCGGCGTTGTAGGCCTCGCCCGCACGCAAGGCCACCAGCGTCTTGAACTCTTCTTCCTTGCCCAGGTACTCACCCTCCAGTGCCACCGACTTCACCACATAGCGGTTGCCTTCGGTGATGTTCAGGGTGATGGACATGTCCTCCTTGTCGGGGGAGATGGCGACCTGGGTGGAGTCGATGCGGAATTCGAGGTAACCGCGCGTCAGGTAGTAGGAGCGCAGGGTCTCGATGTCGGCGTTCAGCTTGGCGCGTGAGTAGCGGTCCGACTTGGTGTACCAGCTCAGCCAGCCACCGGTGTTGAGGTCGAACAGGTTGCGCAGGGTCGACTCGGAAAACGCCTGGTTGCCGACGATGCGGATTTCCTTGATCTTGGCGACATCGCCTTCGACCACGCTGAAGTTGAGGTTGACGCGGTTGCGTTCGCCCGGCGTGACGGTGGTCACCACCTGCGCGGCGTACATGCTGCGGTTGATGTACTGGCGCTTGAGCTCCTGCTCCGCGCGGTCGGCCAGCGCCTTGTCGAACGGACGGCCGTCGGTCAGGCCGATGTCGCGCAAGGCTTTCTTGAGCACGTCCTCTTCAAATTCCTTGATGCCGGAGAAGCTCACGTCGGCCACGGTCGGGCGTTCTTCCACGATCACCACCAGCACGTCGCCATTGACCTGCAGGCGCACGTCGCTGAACAGGCCCAGGCCGAACAGCGAACGGATCGCGGTCGAACCTTTGTCGTCGTTGTACTGGTCGCCGATGCGGAACGGCAGCGAGGCGAACACGGTGCCGGGCTCCACACGCTGCAGGCCCTCCACCCGGATGTCGCGCAACGTAAAGGGGTCAACGGCCCAAGCCGGCAAGGCCGACAGCAAGGCCATCGCGAGCGCTGAAAGGGTCAGGCCGCGAAAGCCTCTGGTATTTTTTTTCATGGAAAGGAAGCGTTCAGCCAGCCAAGCGGGCCACATCATTGAACAAGGCAACGGACATGAGCGCCATGAGAACCACGACACCCCCGCGCTGCAGGCGCTCCATCCAGACATCAGACACGCTGCGCCCAGTGACACCCTCCCAAAGATAATACATCAGGTGTCCCCCATCGAGGACCGGCAGCGGCAGCAGGTTGAGCACGCCCAGACTCACGCTGATCAAGGCGAGAAACAGCAGGTAAGACGTGATACCGAGGCTGGCGGACTTGCCCGCGTAGTCGGCGATGGTGAGCGGGCCGCTGAGGTTCTTCACCGAGGCCTCGCCGATCAACATGCGGCCCATCATCTTGAGCGTCAGCCAGGACACTTCCCAGGTGCGCACCGCACCTTTGACCAGCCCGTCCACCAAGCCGTGGCGCACCGTCACCATCTCGGGCGCAGCACCGATGTAGGCCCCGACGCGGCCGACCCAGGCACCCGCCTGCTGCTCCGGCACCGGTGTGACGGTGAGCTGCAGTGTCTGACCGCCGCGCACCACCTCCCAGCGTTGTTCAACCGGCTGGCCCGCCGGCCCCGTGGCCGCGCGGATCAGGCCGCGCAGGCGGCCACCGTCGCCAACCGGCTGGCCGTTGATCTGGCGCACCACGTCGCCGGCGCGCAAACCGGCCGCGGCGGCGGCGCCGCCGTCCATGACCTCGCCCACCACCGGCGCGCTCCAAGGGCTGGTGATGCCGACCCGCTGGAACAGCGCCGCATCGGCTTCGCGCACTTCCAGCTCGCTCAAGGGCAGGGTCACCGGCCGCGTCGGCTCGCCTTCGTTCGGCGCCACCCAGAGCGTCAGGTCTTCGCTCGACAGCACGGCCTGGGTGAGGTGCCAGCGCAGGTCTTCGTAAGAGGCAACGTCGCTGGGCGTGGATTCGGGCGTGGCCACCTGTGCCACCCATTCGCCGCCGCGCAGACCGGCACGGTCGGCCAGCGATCCGGCCACCGGGCTGGCAAGGATGGGCTTGGGTTCTTCTACGCCGGTCCAGTTCAACATGGCATAGATCAGGATTGCCAGCAGCAGGTTGGCGGCCGGGCCGGCGGCCACGATGGCGGCGCGCGAGCGCAAGGGTTGGGTGTTGAAAGCCAGGTGGCGTTCGGCCGGGTCCACCGGTGCTTCGCGCTCGTCCAGCATGCGCACATAACCGCCCAGGGGTAGCGCACCGAGCGTGAACTCGGTCGGGCTGCCTTTCTTGCGCCAGGAGAACAGGGGTTTGCCGAAACCGACCGAGAAGCGCAGCACCTTCACGCCGCAGGCCACCGCCACCCGGTAGTGACCGTACTCGTGCACGGCGATCAACAGGCCGAGGGCTACCACGAAGGCAACGAGTGTGAGCATGGTGATATCGATCAAAAGTAAGTCGGCTGGGCGGGCCGGCCGCTGGCGCTCAGGCGGCCAGTGTGTTCACCCGGGCCAGCGCCAATGCCCGGGCTTCGGTGTCGATGGCCAGCAGGTCGGCCAGGTCCTGCGGCTTGGAGGGTGTGAGCGCCTGCAAAGTTGCATGGTTGACGCTGTGGATCTGGTCGAACCGCAGGCGGCGCTCCAGGAATGCCGCCACCGCCACCTCGTTGGCGGCATTGAGCACCGCGGTGGTGCCGACCGGCCCGGCCAGCGCGTCCCAGGCCAGGCGCAGGCCGGGAAAGCGCCGGTCGTCCGGCTTTTCGAAGCTGAGCGCGGCCAGGTTGGCGAAGTCCAGTGCGGCGGCGCCGGACTCGATGCGCTCGGGCCAGGACAGGCCGTAGGCGATCGGCCCGCGCATGTCCGGCGTGCCCAGCTGGGCCACCACCGAACGGTCTGTGTACTGCACCATGGAGTGGATCACGCTCTGCGGGTGGATCACCACCTCGATGCGCGAGCCCGGCAGGCCGAACAGGTAACTGGCCTCGATCACCTCCAGCGCCTTGTTCATCATGGTCGCCGAGTCCACCGAAATCTTGCGACCCATCACCCAGTTGGGGTGGGCGCAGGCCTGCTCGGGCGTGACGCTGGCCAGCGTGTCCGGGTCGCGGGTGCGGAACGGGCCACCCGAGGCGGTCAGCACGATCTTGTCGACCCGGCGCGACCAGGTAGCGGGGTCGTCGGGCAGCGACTGGAACACCGCCGAATGTTCGCTGTCGATCGGCAGCAAGGTCGCGCCGCCTTCGCGCACCGCCTGCATGAAGAGTTCGCCGCCCACCACCAGGGCTTCCTTGTTGGCCAGCAGCAGCTTCTTGCCGGCGCGGGCGGCGGCCAGGCTAGGCGCCAGGCCGGCGGCGCCGACGATGGCGGCCATCACCGCGTCCACCTCGGGCGCGCTGCTGACCTCGCACAAGGCCTGCTCGCCGGACAGCACCTCCACCTTCAGGCCGAGCTCGCGCACCCGTGCCGCCAGTTGCTGCGCGTGCGTGGCGCTGGCCATCACGGCGTAACGCGGGGTGAACTGCTGGCACTGCGCCAGAATGAGCTCCACCTGCGTGGCCGCGGTGAGCGCGAACACGGTGTAGCGCTCCGGATGGCGCGCGATCACGTCCAGCGTGCTGGTGCCGATGGAACCCGTGGAACCGAGGATGGTGACGGCTTGTGCGCGTTCGTTCATGGCGTCAGACCGAGATCAGCATCATGGCCAGTGGCAGCACGGGCAGCAAGGCGTCCACCCGGTCCAGCACCCCACCGTGACCCGGCAGCAACTGGCTGGAATCCTTGGCACCGGCGCTGCGCTTGACGAGCGACTCCACCAGGTCACCGATGACGCTCATCGCCACCAGAAACACCAGCGACAACACGGCCAGCAGCGGGCCCAGCGCCCACAGGCGTGCGTACAGGTTGTTGCCCTGTCCGTCCGCCCACAGCCAACCGGCAGCGAGCAGGCACACGCCGAGCAAACCGCTGATGGCGCCCTCCCAACTCTTGCCCGGGCTGATGGTGGGCGCGAGCTTGCGCCGGCCCAGGGCCTTGCCACCGAAGTAGGCCGCGATGTCGGCCATCCAGACCAGCAGCAGCACCGAAAGCAGAAAGTCCAGGCCCACCAGGCGCGCGTGCACCATGGCCAGCCAGGCGCAGGAGATCAGCACCAGCCCGACCACCAGGCGCAAACCGCGGGGCCACAGGCTCCAGCCGGCCACGCCGCGCGCCAGCATCACCACCGCCAGCAGCACCCAGAGCGCGCCCACCGCCAGCCACAGCAGGCGCAGCGACACGCTCAGACCACCGGCGGCCCAGATGCCGGCCATCAGCACACCCAGGCCGATGCCGATCCCGAGCGACAGCGAGGAGCCGCAGCCGTTGAGGCGCGCCCATTCCCAGCCACCGGCCACGATCAGCAGCAGGGTGAGCGCGGCGAAGGGTTCGATCGAGGGATAAAACAGGGCCGGCAGCAGAATCGCCAGCAGCAGCACGGCGGTGGTGACGCGTTGCTTAAGCATGTCGCTGGTCCGCGCCGGCCAACTCGGGCTCGGCGACCTGTTCGCCGGTCTGGCCGAAGCGGCGCTCGCGGCGCGCGAACTCGGCCAGGGAGCGGTCCAGCTCGGCGGCATCGAAATCGGGCCACAGACAATCGCTGAACACCAGCTCGGTGTAGGCAGACTGCCAGAGCAGGAAGTTGCTGATGCGCAGTTCGCCACCGGTGCGGATCAACAAATCGGGATCGGCCACGTGGGCCAGCGCCATGGCGCGCGACAGGTTGTCTTCGGTGATCTCGATGCCCTGCTCCACCAGACGCCTTGCGGCCTGCGCCATGTCCCAGCGGCCGCCGTAGTTGAAGCAGACGTTGAGCACCAGGGTCTGGTTGGCCGCCGTGTCGCGCTCGGCGGCCTCCAGGCCTTGCACCACGCGCGCCGACAGGCCGCTGCGGTTGCCGGGGAAATGCAGGCGCACGCCGTTTTTCTTCAGGCTCGGCACCTCGCGTGAGAGCGCCAGCACCAACAAGTCCATCAGGCCCGAGACCTCATCGACCGGCCGGTTCCAGTTCTCCGACGAGAACGCAAACACCGACAGCACGGGCACCCCGCGCTCGATGCAGGCTTTGACCACCCCGCGCAGCGCGTCCACGCCCTGCTTGTGCCCGGCGACGCGCGGCAGCCAGCGCTTCTGCGCCCAGCGGCCGTTGCCGTCCATGACGATGGCCACGTGTTGCGGCAAACGGGAAGGCGCGTGGGGTGCTGCCATGGGTGGTGGGGCGGGCAAAAAAGGGCTCAGACCGCCAGGATGTCCTGCTCTTTGGACGCCACCACGCGATCCACCTCGGCAATCATGCGGTCGGTGAGTTTCTGGATGTCTTCCTGCGAGCGGCGGTCGTCGTCTTCCGACGCCAGCTTGTCCTTGACCAGTTTCTTGACCGCTTCGTTGGCGTCGCGGCGCAGGTTGCGGATCGCGATCTTGGCGGCTTCGCCGTCGTTGCGCACGACCTTGGTGAGTTCCTTGCGTCGCTCCTCGGTCATGGCCGGCATCGGCACGCGGATCAGATCACCCTGGCTGGACGGGTTCAGACCCAGGTCGGACTCGCGGATGGCTTTTTCGATCTTCGCGCCCATGCCTTTTTCCCACGGGGCCACACCGATGGTGCGGGCGTCCAGCAGGGACAGGTTGGCCACTTGCGACAGCGGCAGCATGGAGCCGTAGTAGTCCACGTGCACGGTGTCCAGCAGGGCCGGGTTGGGGCGGCCGGTGCGAACCTTGGTCAAACCGTTCTTGAGCGACTCAAGCGATTGAATCATCTTGTGCTCGGCGGTCTTTCGAATGTCTTCGGTGCTCATGAATACTCCTCAATGCAGCAGGGATGGGGTGGATGCCGTGGCGGCATCAGACGTGAACCAGGGTGCCCTCGTCACCACCCTGCACCACCTTGCGCAGTGCGCCGGGCTTGAAGATCGAGAACACCTTCACGGGCAGTTTCTGGTCGCGGCAGAGTGCGAACGCGGTGGCGTCCATGACCTGCAGGTTCTTGCTCATGGCTTCGTCGAACGAGATGGTGGCGTAACGCGTGGCGTTCGGATCCTTGTTCGGGTCGGCGCTGTAGACGCCATCGACCTTGGTGGCCTTGAGCACAATCTCGGCGCCAATCTCGGCACCGCGCAGGGCGGCCGCCGTGTCGGTGGTGAAAAACGGGTTGCCGGTGCCGGCGGCGAACACCACAACCTTGCCCTCTTCGAGGTACTGCAGGGCCTTGGGACGCACGTAGGGCTCAACCACCTGTTCGATGGCAATGGCCGACATCACGCGTGCCACCAGGCCCGCTTTGTCCATGGTGTCGGCCAGGGCCAGCGAGTTCATCACCGTGGCCAGCATGCCCATGTAGTCGGCCGTGGCACGGTCCATGCCGACCGAACCACCGGCGACGCCGCGAAAAATGTTGCCTCCGCCAATGACGATGGCCACTTGCACGCCGAGGCGGGTGACGTCGGCGATCTCTTCCACCATGCGCACGATGGTGGCCCGGTTGATGCCGAAAGCGTCGTCGCCCATCAGGGCCTCCCCCGACAGTTTCAGCAGAATCCGTTTGTAGGCTGGCATGAGGCGACTTTCAGGAAATCAAAGAAAAGAGACTCAACCGGCAAGTGTAGCGAGGAGCCCGTCGACACCGGCCGGGGTGGGGCGCAAATAAGCCCCATACGGCACAACGGGCCTTGCGGCCCGTTGTTTCATGCAACCCGAAGCTATCAGGCGCCCTTGGCAGCAGCAACCTGCGCGGCCACTTCGGCAGCGAAGTCGTCCACCTTCTTCTCGATGCCTTCGCCCACCACGTAGAGGGTGAAGCCCTTCACGGTGGTGCCTGCGGCCTTGAGCATCTGTTCCACGGTCTGCTTGTCGTTCTTCACGAACGGCTGGTTGAACAGCGAAACCTCTTTCAGGTACTTCTGCACCGCGCCGTCGATGCGCTTGGTGACGATCTCGGCGCTCTGGGCTGGCTTGCCAGCGGCCACGAGTTCCTTGTTGGCTTCGTCGGCCTTGGCCACTGCCACCGAACGCTCGCGCTCGATGAACTCGGCCGGCACGTCGGCGCTGGTCAGTGCCACGGGCTTCATGGCGGCGATGTGCATCGCCGTGTCCTTGGCCGCGGTTTCGTCACCGTCGAACTCCACCAGCACGCCGATGCGCGTGCCGTGCAGGTAGCTGGCCAGCTTGGCGCCGCCGCTGTATTGCTTGAAGCGGCGGAAGCTCATGTTCTCACCGATCTTGCCAATCAGGCCGGTGCGCACGTCTTCCAGCGTCGGGCCGAAGCCATCCTGGCTGTAGGCCAGCGCGCCCAGGGCTTCAACGCTGGCGGGATTGTGTTGCGCCACCAGCTTGGCTGCGGCGTTGGCCAGCGCCAGGAAGCTGTCGTTCTTGGTCACGAAGTCGGTTTCGCAGTTGACTTCGATCACCGCGCCGGTGTTGCCTTCGATGAAGCTGGTGACCACGCCTTCGGCGGTCACGCGGCTGGCGGCCTTGCCGGCCTTGGTGCCCAGCTTGACGCGCAGCAGCTCTTCGGCCTTGGCCATGTCGCCATCGGCTTCGGTCAGGGCCTTCTTGCACTCCATCATCGGGGCGTCGGTCTTGGCGCGCAGTTCGGCGACCATGCTTGCGGTAATTGCCATGTTTCTTTTCTCCGTTCGCCGCGGCGCTCGCTCACGAGCCCGTCGGACTGTTCAATGATCGGTTGTCTTACAAAAAAGGGGCCACACGAGCCCCTCTTCCATGAGGAAGGCAGGCTCAGGCGGCCGCGTTTTCCTTGACTTCCACAAACTCGTCGCTGCCTTCGGCGGCCACGGCCTTGACCACATCGTTCACCGCGTTGTTGCGGCCTTCGATGATGGCGTCGGCGATGCCACGGGCGTACAGAGCCACGGCGCGGGCCGAGTCGTCGTTGCCGGGGATCACGTAGTCAATGCCGACCGGCGAGTGGTTGGTATCGACCACACCCACCAGCGGGATGCCCAGCTTTTGCGCTTCGAGCACGGCAATCTTGTGGAAGCCCACGTCGATGATGAAGATGGCGTCGGGCAGCGCGGTCATGTCCTGGATGCCGCCGATGTCCTTCTCGAGCTTTTCCATTTCACGAGCAAACATCAGCTGCTCTTTTTTGCTCATACTGTCCAGGCCGGCTTCTTTTTGAGCCTGCATGTCCTTCAGACGCTTGATCGAGGTCTTGACCGTCTTGAAGTTGGTCAGCATGCCGCCGAGCCAGCGCTGGTCCACGAAAGGCACGCCGGCACGGCGGGCCTCCTGGGCCACGATGTCGCGCGACTGGCGCTTGGTGCCCACGATCAGGATAGTGCCGCGGTTGGCGGAGAGTTGACGCACGAACTTGGCCGCCTCTTCGAACAGGGGCAGCGTCTTTTCGAGGTTGACGATGTGGATTTTGTTGCGGTGACCGAAGATGTACGGAGCCATCTTGGGGTTCCAGAAGCGGGTTTGGTGACCGAAGTGGACACCGGCTTCCAGCATTTCGCGCATGGAGATAGACATGAGTTAACTTTCCAGAGGTTGAGTCTAAAATCCAGCCCCGATCACCTGTGCATTGATGGCGTCGTGTTTCGACCCCTGTGCTGCAGGCGACACCCGGTTGGGCTGGTTTGCGATTTGCTTTGTCAGGCGCCACCCGAACGCTGGTCCGGATCTGCCCCTGCAAAGCCGTTCGATTATAGCCCAGCCTCTCCCGGCCTCCCCCTTGGGGGCGCTGCCCGTCCACGAGCCGCCTCCTGAAATCTTCTCTCTACCCTCTCATGCCCGATGCCCGACCTCCCGCTGCCCCACATCCAGGCGGCCCCGTTGCCCCCCATGGAAGTCTGACATCCACCCGCGCCGCCGGGGGCCGCTCTTGAGGCTCGCGGTGGTGGGTGCGGGCGTGGTGGGTACCACGACCGCTTTTGAGCTCACGCTCGACGGGCACCAGGTCACCGTCTTCGAACGCCGCAGCACCGTGGCCGAAGAAGCCAGCTTTGCCAGCGGCGCCATCGTGGCGGCGGGCTGGACGGCCCCCTGGCGCCAGCCCGAGCGCAGCCTGCGCTGGCCCTGGACGTCGCGCCCGGGTGGCATGCAGCTGCACGGCCTGCCTTCGCTGGGCGAATGGGGCTGGCTCTCGCGCTGGCGCAAGGCCGGTCTGGGCGAACGCCAGGCCGAGCAGCACCGGCAGATCCACCAGCTGGTGCGATACAGCCAGGAACGCCTGCTGTCCCTGACCGAAAGCCAATCGCTGGAGCACGACCGCAGCGAAGGCATGCTGGTGCTGCTGCGCAGCGCGCGCGAAGCCGAACAGGCTCGCCCCGCGCTGCAGCAGATGAAGGACCTGGGCATCGGCTTCCGCGAGCACGACGCCACGCAGGCGCGCGCCATGGAGCCAGCCCTCAACGCCGAAACACCGTTGCACGGTGCGGTGGAGCTGATGGGCGAGGCCGTCGCCAATTGCCGGGAGTTCGCACTATCGATCCGCGCCGAAGCCCAGCGCCTGGGCTGCGAATTCGAGTTCAACACCGCGGTGGAGTCGATTGAAAGCCGCGGCGCGAACGCGATCGACCTGCGCCTGAAGGCCTCCGGCTCGGCCCCGTCGCAACTCGCCCACACGCCCGACAGCCCGCAGCGCTTCGACGCCGTGGTGGTGTGCGCCGGCGTGCACAGCGTCGCCTTGCTGCAGTCCCTGGGCCTGCGCCTGCCGCTGCAGGGCGTGCAGGCGCACTCGCTCAGCGCCGCCAT
Organism: Hydrogenophaga palleronii NBRC 102513; assembly: GCF_001571225.1. Lineage (GTDB taxonomy): Bacteria > Pseudomonadota > Gammaproteobacteria > Burkholderiales > Burkholderiaceae_C > Hydrogenophaga > Hydrogenophaga palleronii. Next base: position 45,816 of record NZ_BCTJ01000020.1, on the reverse strand, counting down.
CCGCGAACCCCTGGACGCGCCGCTGTCGGCGGTGTTCGACACCCGGCACGGGGTGTCGATTGCCCGCCTGGGTCAGCGCATCCGCGTGGCCGGCGGCAACGACTTCGGTGGCACGCCGGGGCAGGCATCCAAAGACACGCTGCGCCGGCTTTACGGCGTGCTGGCCGACTGGTTTCCGGGCGCTGTTCGGCTGGCCGGGCCACGCGGCAGCGTGCAGGAATGGCAAGGCCTGCAAGCCACCTTGCCCGACGGCCCGCCGGTGCTGGGCGCTTCGCGCGTGCCGGGCGTCTGGCTCAACATCGGCCATGGCGCGGCCGGCTGGTCCATGGCCTGCGGCAGCGCCCGCGCGCTGGCCGACCGCCTGGCAGGCCGCGACGCCGACATCGCCATCACCGGTTGTTCGCCGCAACGCTTCGGCCTTTGAAGCCATCCGGCCAGGGCCGCCCGGTGCCCTGCAAACATGGTGAAATGCCTGCGCGGCGCGGCCCGAACCCCTGGGCCGCCCACCCTCACCTCTTCACAGGAGCGCCACCGTGAGCTCGCCCCATTCCAAGGCCGGGACCGGCCTGCGGCCCGTGCCTGGCACGCGGCGCGAGGCCCTGTACGGCAGCGACAGCACGCGCGAGATCGAGCGCGCGGCCGCCGCCGCCCTGCCCGCCCACACCCTCATGCAACGCGCCGGCCTGTCGGTGGCGCGCCTCGCAAGTGCCCTGCAACCACACGCCAGCGTGATCTGGATCGCCTGCGGTCCGGGCAACAACGGTGGCGACGGACTGGTGGCGGCCAGGCACCTGCAGCACTGGGCACAGGCGCGCGGTGACTCGCCGAAGATCGTGGTCACGCACGCCGCACCCGACCCGGCGCGCCTGCCGCCGGACGCACGCCAGGCACTGCAAGCCGCGCGCGAAACCGACGTGGTCTTCAGCGACACCCCGCCAACGCACTTCGATCTCGCCATCGACGCGCTGCTGGGCATCGGCCACCTCCGCCCGCTGGAAGGCGAGCTCGCGCGCTGGCTGGGCTTGCTGCGGCGCAGCGCATCGTCGGTGCTGAACATTGATCTACCCACCGGCCTGCACGCCGACACCGGCGTGCTCGCCACCACCGATGCAGAAGACGGCCCCTCCTCTTGCACCGGACCACGCCACACGCTGTCGCTGCTGACGCTCAAGCCGGGCCTGTTCACCGGCGCCGGCCGCGACGCGGCCGGCGAACTCTGGTTTGACGACCTGGGCGTCACGCCGCCAGCGTCCGTGCCGGTGGCGGCCTGGCTGGAAGACCACGGCAGATACACCACCTCCAACACCCGCCCCCACGCCAGCCACAAGGGCAGCTTTGGTGACGTGCTGGTGATCGGCGGCCAGGGCATCACGCTGCACGGCGCGGGCATGACGGGTGCGGCCGTGCTGGTGGCACGCGCGGCACTGCACGCGGGCGCGGGCCGGGTCTTTGTCGGCCTGCTGGAAGACGCCGCAGCCCCACAAACCCACTGGGATCCGGTCTGCCCGGAACTGATGTTCCGGCGTGTTGACCTGCTGCTGGAGCCAACCCAACTCCGGGCCGGTGCCGTGGTGTGCGGCTGCGGTGGTGGCGTGGCGGTGGCGGCCCTGCTGCCGTGTGTGCTGTCGGACGCGGCACGGCTGGTGCTGGACGCCGATGCGCTCAACGCGATTGCCGCCGATCCGGCGCTGCAAACCCTGCTCAGCCACCGTCTGGGCCGCGGCTGGATCACCGTGCTCACCCCCCATCCGCTGGAAGCGGCGCGTTTGCTGGGCACGGACACCGCCACGGTGATGGGCGACCGCCTGCGTGCGGCGAAGGCGCTGAGTGAACGCTTTGGCGTGTTGTGCGTGCTCAAGGGTTCCGGCTCGGTGGTGGCGGCGCCCGGCGAGGTACCGCGCATCAACCACTCGGGCAACGCCGCCCTGGCCACCGCCGGTACGGGCGACGTGCTGGCCGGCATGATCGGCAGCGCCCTGGCCCGGCCTATCGATGCCGGCGATTCGGCGCTGGCACGTGTGTGCCAGGCGGTGTTCCAGCACGGCGCGTTGGCCGACCGCTGGGACGATGGAGGCAACCGCGTCGGCCTGAGCGCAAGCCGGCTCGCCGCACGCGTGCGCGCCTGGGACTGAGGGCTGCGGCCTCAGCCCAGCAGCATCAGGCCGACCTGCAGCAGGATGATGAGCACCAGCACCGACAGGTCAACCCCGCCCACCAGCGGCACGATGCGGCGCACCGGGCGCAGGATGGGCGCACACAGGCGGTCCAGCGTGCCCATGACCGGCGACTGCGGCTGCACCCAGGACAGGATGGCGTAGCCGATCAGCAGGATCATCAGCCCCTGCAACAGGGTGCGTGCCAGAATGCGCAACGCCATGGTGAACACCAGCATCACCGAGGCTTCGGCCGTGAACGGCGCCGCCGACGCCGCGGTGGCCAGCAGCAACCACAACAGCCCGTAGGCCACAGCCAGCAGCAGCGCCGCGACCAGGCTGCCCCAGTCGATGCGGCTCTGTGCCAGACCACGCGGCAGCACCCGGCGCAACGGCACCACCAACCAGTCGGTCACCGCCATCGCCAGCCGGCCCGGCTGGGCCGACATGTGCACCCGCAGATGGTTCATCCAGGCGCGCAGCAGAGCCGCCGCGATCAGGAAGAAGAACAGGGTTTCGAGCAGGAAAAAGACGATGCGCATGGCGTGAGGAGGTCTGAAAACGACAGCCGAGTGTAGGACCTGTGCGGCGTGCCGCAAGCCGCCTCAGGCGCCCAGGCGCAGCGGGGCCCGTGGCACCCGCGGATCCGGCTCCAGGCCAGCCGCCAGGCGCGTGAGCGCCGCCTCGCGCGAGGCCTCCAGGAAGTCCAGCATGATGGGGGAGCTGTCGGCCAGCGCGTCACGCCCATGGTGGAACTCGGGGTGCCACTGCACGCCGCGTGCATAGGCCTCGCCGGTCCAGCGGATCGCTTCCACCATGCCGTCCAGCGTGGACACCGCCTCCACCACCATGCCCTTGCCGAGCTCGGCCACCGCCTGGTGGTGGATGCTGGTCACGCGCAACTGCGAGGCATTGGGGTAGAGCCTGGTGAGCGCCGTGCCCTGCAGAAAGGTCACGTCGTGTTCAAGCTGGTCGTACAGGTCAGTGTCGACGTGCGCGTGCGCCGCCGGGCATTGCGTGGGGATGTCCTGGTACAGCGTGCCGCCAAACGCCACGTTGAGCAGTTGCGCCCCGCGGCACACGCCCAGCACCGGTTTTTTCTGCGCGAGAAAGGCGCGCAGCAGGGCCAGTTCATACCGGTCGCGCACCACATCGCCCTGCCAGCGCGGATCCATCGGCGTCTGGCCATAGGTCTGCGGCGCCACGTCGGCGCCGCCTTGCAGCACCAGCGCGTCCAGCTCCTGCACCACGTGCTCCACCTTGAGGTGTCGCGCCGCGTGTTTGCTGTCGTGTGCCACCGCCGGCACCATGAAGGCCACGGCCCCGTGCTCCATGATCCAGTGCGCCAGCGACTGCTCGATGTACTGCAGGATCTTGTTGCGAAAGCCCAGCTCCTGCGGCGCCTGGTGCAGCAAGCGCGCCGACACGCCGATGCGCAAGGCTCGGCCGATCGGCACCGTGCTCGTCGCAGCGCGTTGAGCCTTCGCCAGCTTGTCGACGGCCTTCTTGGCGGTGGCGGCTGAAACAGGCATGGTTCTCTTCAGCGTGGCGCCGGCTCAGCGCCGGCTCTTGCGGGACTGGCTGGCGGTGCTGCGCGCGCCACCCCGCTCGGTCTTTTTGCCCGCCGCCTTGCGGCCTGCGGCCTTGGCCTCCGCTGCTGGCGGCTTGGCACCACCGGAGCGCTCCTTGCCACCGGCACTGCGCCGCTCCTTGCTGCTGCGGCCTCCGGCGGGTACGCCGCCGCCGTCGGATGCACCCGGCGACGAGCCCGTCTTGTCGCGCATGGCACGCAACACCAGATCGTCGTTGCCGCTGACCAGACGGAAGTCGATGCGGCGGCCGTCCAGATCGACGCGGCTCACCTGCACCTGCACCCGGCTGCCCAGCGCATAACGGATGCCGGTGCGCTCGCCACGCAACTCCTGGCGCGCTTCGTCGAAACGGAAGTACTCGCCGCCCAGTTCGGTGATGTGCACCAGGCCTTCAACGTACATCGCATCCAGCGTGACGAACAGGCCGAAGCTGGTGACCGAACTGACCACACCGCTGAACTCTTCGCCCAGGTGCTCGCGCATGTACTTGCACTTGAGCCAGGCTTCGACGTCGCGGCTCGCTTCATCGGCGCGGCGCTCGTTGGCGCTGCAATGCAGGCCCGCGGCCTGCCAGGCCAGGGTGTCGGCAGAAGGCTTCTTGACCGGCTCGCCCGGCACCGGTGGTTTGACACGGCTGGCCAGGCGCTTGCTCAGCTTCGCGTGGGCCTCGCCCGGTGTCGGCAGCGCAGGCAGTTCATAACGCTTGCGCGCCAGGATGGCCTTGATCACACGGTGCACCAGCAGATCGGGATAGCGCCGGATCGGACTGGTGAAGTGGGTGTAGGCCTCGAACGCCAGGCCGAAGTGGCCGCTGTTGATCGGGGTGTAGATCGCCTGCTGCATGGAGCGCAGCAACATGGTGTGGATCTGCTGCGCCTCCGGGCGGTCCTTGGTCGCGTTCGCGATCGCCTGGAAGTCACCCGGCTTGGGGTTGTCGCCGATGGTCTGCGACACGCCCATGGCCTTGAGATAGTTGCGCAGTATTTCCTGCTTCTCCGGCGTCGGGCCTTCGTGCACCCGGAACAGGCCGGTGTGTTTTCCCTGGTTGATGAAGTCGGCCGAACACACGTTGGCGGCCAGCATGGCTTCTTCGATCAGCTTGTGCGCGTCGTTGCGGGTGCGCGGGACGATTTTTTCGATGCGGCCGGACTCGTCGCACACGATCTGGGTCTCGGTGGTCTCGAAGTCCACCGCGCCGCGTTCGCCGCGCGCCATGAGCAGTGCACGGTAAACGTCGTGCAGGTTGAGCACGTAGGGCACCAGGCCCTTGCGCTGAGCGGCTTCCGGCCCACGCGTGTTCTGCAGGATCGCGGCCACCTCGGTGTAGGTGAAGCGCGCGTGGCTGAACATCACCGCCGGATAGAACTGGTAGGCATGCACCTCACCCTTGGCATTGACCAGCATGTCGCACACCATGCACAGGCGCTCCACGCCCGGGTTGAGCGAACACAGGCCGTTGGAGAGTTTCTCCGGCAACATGGGAATGACACGGCGCGGGAAATACACCGAGGTCGCGCGGTCGTAGGCGTCGACGTCGATGGCTGAGCCCGTTTCCACGTAGTGGCTCACGTCGGCGATCGCAACCAGCAGGCGCCAGCCCTTGCCCTTGCCGACCTTCGCCGGCTCGCAGTACACCGCATCGTCGAAGTCGCGTGCGTCTTCGCCGTCGATGGTCACCAGCGGCACATCGCGCAGGTCCACGCGATGCTTGTGGTCGGCGGAACGCACATGGTCCGGCAGCGCACGGGCCTGCGCCAGCGCGGCGTCCGAGAATTCGTGCGGCACGCCGTACTTGCGCACCGCGATTTCGATCTCCATGCCGGGGTCGTCGATCTCGCCCAGCACTTCCTTCACGCGTCCGACCGGCTGGCCGTACAACGCGGGCGGCTCGGTCAGCTGCACCACGACCACCTGGCCGGGCTTGGCGGAGCCGGTGGCACCTTTGGGAATCAACACATCCTGGCCGTAGCGCTTGTCTTCCGGAGCCACCAGCCACACGCCGCTCTCTTGCAGCAGGCGGCCGATGATCGGGGAGTCCGAGCGCTCGACGATCTCCGTCACACGGCCCTCGGGCCGGCCCTTGCGGTCCAGGCGCACGATGCGGGCCTTGACCCTGTCCTTGTGCAGCACCGCGCGCATCTCGTTGGACGGCAGGTAAATATCGGCCTGTCCATCATCGCGAATCACAAAACCATGTCCGTCTCGGTGGCCAGACACAACACCTTCATATTCGGCCAACAGGCTATTTTTTTCGTTCAATTTTTTTCTCAGCTTTTTTCGAGCAAATTTTCTCTGCTATACTTGCGTTTTTCCTGAAAGCCCAGGTGGCGGAATTGGTAGACGCACTAGTTTCAGGTACTAGCGAGTAACATCGTGGAGGTTCGAGTCCTCTCCTGGGCACCAATCATAAGGGCTTGCAAACGCAATGTTTGCAAGCCCTTTTCTTTTGTCTTCGCGACACGAAAAACCTGCAGGCAGGCTTCACGCACCGTGAGACATTGCTTCGCTTCCTGAAGCGCCCGGCACGATGGCCGGGCGGGTGATGACGTCAACGGGAAACCCGTCAAACCGGCACCGCCAACAGGTCATGCCCTTGTGCAGCGACCACGCGGGCCTTGGTGAATTCACCGACCTTCATGGTCTTGCTGATCTTCTCCGGCGGCAGCAGCCGCACGACGCCGTCGATCTCGGGCGCATCGGCATAGCTGCGGCCAATGCCACCCTTTTTCCCCAGCCCGGGTGCCGAGTCCACCAGCACCTGCATGGTCGCGCCCACGCGCTGCTGCAGCTTCTCGGCCGACACAGTCTCGGCCACGGCCATGAAACGCGCACGGCGCTCTTCGCGCAATGCATCGGGCACGGCGTCGGGCAACTCGTTCGCCGTCGCACCCGGCACGGGCGAATAGGCAAAACAGCCTGCACGGTCGATACGCGCCTCGCGCACAAAATTCAACAGATGGTCGAACTCGGCCTCGGTCTCACCCGGGAAACCGGCGATGAAGGTGCTGCGCACCACAATCTGCGGGCACAGCTCGCGCCAGCGCGCAATGCGTTCCAGATTCCTTTCGCCGCTGGCCGGACGTTTCATGCGGCGCAGCACATCGGGGTGGCTGTGCTGCAGCGGCACGTCCAGGTAAGGCAGACACAGGCCATCGGCCATGAGCGGGATGATCTCGTCCACATGGGGATAGGGGTACACATAGTGCAAGCGCACCCATGCGCCGTAGGCCTGGGCGATCTCGCCGAGGGAGCGCACCAGGTCGAACATGCGGGTCTTCACCGGCTTGCCGTCCCAGAAGCCAGTGCGGTACTTCACATCCACACCGTAGGCCGAGGTGTCCTGGCTGACCACCAGCAACTCTTTCACGCCCGACTCGAACAGCTTGCGCGCTTCGGTCAGCACATCGCCGATCGGGCGGCTCACCAGATCACCCCGCATGGACGGGATGATGCAGAAAGTGCAGCGGTGGTTGCAGCCTTCGCTGATCTTCAGATAAGCGTAGTGGCGCGGCGTGAGCTTGATGCCCTGCGGCGGCACCAGATCCACGAACGGATCATGCGGCTTGGGCAGGTGCTCGTGCACCGCGGTCATCACCTCATGGGTGGCGTGCGGACCGGTGACAGCCAGCACGCTGGGGTGCATCTGGCGCACCAAGTTGCCGCCGCCCTCGCCTTCGCGCGCGCCAAGGCAGCCAGTGACGATGACCTTGCCGTTCTCCGCCAGCGCTTCGCCAATGGTGTCCAGGCTTTCGCGCACCGCGTCGTCAATGAAGCCGCAGGTGTTGACGATCACCAGGTCGGCGCCGGCAAAGGTCTTGGAAGTTTGATAGCCCTCGGCGCTGAGTTGCGTGAGGATGAGTTCGGAATCGGTCAGTGCCTTGGGGCATCCCAGGCTGACAAAACCGACTTTGGGCGCCGCGTGGGGCGGCATGGCAAGCGTTTCAGACATGGTCCGATTGTCTCAGACCTGCCCACAAAACACACTTGAAGAAAAAACGACCTACCCCGGCACCCTCAGGTATGGCGGCAGGTCGGCCGGGTGTTATCGCTTGAGCCCCAGCGCTGCCAGCATCTGCTCGCTGTTCTTCTGCATCTGTTCCTGCATCTGCGTGAAAGCATTGCGCGACTGCTCCAAGTATGTGCCCATCATGCCCTGCATCATGGGCGACTGCACGTTCATGAACTGCTTCCACGCCTCCGGATTGGCACCGGTCGACTGCTCGCTCATCTTGTGCTGCAGGTCCATGAAAATCTGGACGTTCTTCTCCAGGTAGGCTCCCATGAAGTCCTGCATGGCGTGGCCGTAGAAACGGATGATGTTCGCCAGCACCTGCTCGGTGAAGATCGGCACGCCCGCGGTTTCTTCTTCCAGAATGATCTGCAGCAGGATGCTGCGCGTCAGGTCGTCGTTGCTCTTGGCATCACGCACCACGAAGGACTCGTTGTCCATGACGAGCGCCTTCACCTCGGCCAGCGTGATGTACGACGAGGTGTCGGTGTCGTACAGACGCCGGTTCGGGTACTTCTTGATCACACGCACGGCTGGCGCACGCTCGCTGCCGCTACCGGCCTTGGTTTTTTGCACTGCAGGACTTTCTGGAAAGGGGGTCACAAGCGCCCCACATCAGCGGGGGAGGATACGGCACATTCTAAAAAGGCCGCCGCGCCCGCCGGACATGGGTTTTCCCTGTGCGGGAAGCCCTGCGACAAGAATCCAGGAAACACGCCAGTGAGGCGATAACGCCGCCCGTCAATCACGCCAAGCGCGCGGAAGGCCCGATGCGCAGACGGCTCCTGCCCAGTTGCGTCACGCTTGTGCCGAGGAAAAGGCCACGGGGCTTGAAATCCTTTGAGAGCACTGCAGGCTCCCACCAGGATTCAACAATGCAAGAAAGACTTCGGGAGCCCTGATCTCACGGCTTGCCGCCATGAGCGATTAGGGCCAGTTTGGGCTGCACGACCTGCTGATAGATGCGAGCCTTCTGAAACGCGTCAGCGACGACCAGCGCCCCCTCAAGGGTGATGTGCATGCCATCCAGACTGTATGGCAGCGTGTGCCCTGACTTGGCATAGGTATCCGATGGCGCGAACAACTGCTCACGCTCCAGGAAAAGCACGTTGCTCAAGTCTTTGGCATCCTCACGCAAGCTCGCGTAAGCCTCTTCTTCCTGCTTGTCGCCACCCTTGGCGTACTGCCCCAGATCAAACGGCGTTTGGTAAAAAAGGCTGCGCTGAAAGCGTTTCAACACGTTGGTGTCGTACCGGGTTGGCGCCGGCATCACCATGACCGAGGGAACCATTCCGGCCGTTTGGCGCACCGTCTGCATCACCTCGTTCAGATAACCGGCCTTCAGTCCATTGCTCCATTGCCCGGCAAAAACGACCAAGTCGTAGTTGGCCACCTCCGCCGCCAGCATCCGGCGATTCAGCATGCATTGTTCATAAGCAGGGTGACTGGGCGGACCATCAAAAGCGGTGCCCGCGATGGGGATGCACCAGTTGGTCGTCACCGCATTGATCGCCACAGCATTGGCCTTGCCAAGTTCATCCCAGAAGGGCTCAAAGTGCCCAGCGAAAGAATCGCCAAAAAGCAATACCTTGGGGCGTTTGCTGCGGTCCCCCAACGTACAGACGATCGCATCTTTCGAGGGCACCAGGCGGGTGTCATTGTTGAAATCGTAGAAGCAGTAGCCATTGTCCCGCCGCGGCATCACCTGCTGCCCTGTCACCGACAGGTACTGAGGACTCAAACGCGATTCAAACCCATTCTGGTAGACGATGACCGCGCATGCGATGGCCGCCACCACGAACAAACCTCCAAGATTGGGGCCCAGCACCCTCGTCCAAAAGGAAGACGGCAACATCCATCTTTTTCGGTTTTCAACAATGTAGTAAGACAAGGCCCCCAACCCCACCGACAACAACATTCCGGCAGCCATCCAGACAAGATCGGTACCCTTGCCCGCATAGTTGAGCCATACCACCAAGGGCCAGTGCCACAGGTAAACGGAGTAAGACACGGCACCAAACCATTGGAAGACCCCATTGCCCGTGATCCGGGAGTCTTCACGGGAGGCCACAATGACCAAGACCGTCCCCAACACCGGCAAGGCGGCCGCATACCCCGGCCAGGCAACCGCCTCCGAGAACGCCACGTAGGCGACGAGAATCGCCCCAACGCCCAAGGCCTCAGTCCATTTTTTGGCCGTGCTTGTCAGCTGGATGGGATACAGGAAAGCCAAGCCACCCACCAGCATTTCCCAGGCGCGCGTAGGCAAGAGATAAAACGCCGAGCTGGGCCAACGCCCCGTTGCATAGACACACAGTGCAAACGATGCAACGGCACCCGCAGCCAACACGTAGCGCAAGGGCTGCAAGCGCATGAATCTGCGCAGAATCACCAGCGCAATCGGGTACAGCACATAGAACTGCCATTCCACGGACAGAGACCACGTGTGCAGCAACCACTTCTCTTTGGATGCTTCATCAAAGTAGCCGCTTTCCTTGAGATACACAACGTTGGAGCTGAAGGAAAGACTGCCCAGCGCGTGTTTGCCCAACGTGCCGAAGTCAGTTGGGTGAAGAAAGAACCAACCCAACACCACCAGGACGCCACAAAGCACCGCCAGGGCAGGAACGATCCGCTTGGCCCGTGCCAGGTAAAACGCGCTGATTTTGAAAGTCTGCGCTTCCATGCCTCGAAAAATGATGGAGGTCATGAGGAAGCCGGAGATGACAAAAAAGACGTCTACCCCCGAAAAACCACCAGGCAACACTGCTCCCAAAAAATGAAAGAGCACAACACCCAGCAACGCAATGGCACGCAATCCGTTGATGTCGGTACGAAAATTCATGTTGGATCGGATCGTCTGATAAGGGCCGGAGCGGCAACGGCACCACGGTAAAAACCGGCATGGCGGGCGCCATATTAGCGACACCTCCAGAATCATTGGCGCAGGCTTGCCGCATTGCCATGACATACGCACGCTCTACAACCGAATCGGGAAGGATGGTCCGTCAAGCCGGTGAAGCACGGGTTGAACAAGCATCTGCCTGATCCGCGACGTCCATCAATCGTACCGGATGTACGCTTGGGGCCCAGGGGCAGAAGGGACGCTGCGCTTGACGTGCACCTCGCCCCGAAGGCTGGAAAGCAAAAAGCCCTTGCAACTCAATAAATTGCAAGGGCTTTTTGGTAGGCGCGATTGGACTCGAACCAACGACCCCCACCATGTCAAGGTGGTGCTCTAACCAGCTGAGCTACGCGCCTACAAACGATCCGAAGCCTCGCAGTATAGCAGTCTTGGAGCGCTCTTCCGAGCGCTCCTGCATTTATTTGCGGCGCACCACGCGCACACCCGCCACATCGCCCACCACTGCCATGGCTCGCGCCACCTGGCGCGCGTCGGCCACCTCGATGGTGAAGGTCATCCAGGCGATGTCACGCACAGACTGCGTCTGCACGCCGATGACGTTCATCTTCTCCCGTGCGAACACGTCCGAGATGTCGCGCAGCAGGCCCTGACGGTCTTGCGCTTCGATGGCGACGTCCACCGGGTATACCGCCGCACGCCCGTCCCGGTCGGGCGCCACGTGGCCGGTCCATTGCACCTCGATCACCCGGTCGGGGTTCTTGCGCTGCAGATGTGCGAAGTCGCTGCAGTCGGCGCGGTGGATGCTCACGCCCTTGCCGCGTGTGACAAAGCCACCGATCTCGTCCGGCGGTGCCGGCTTGCAGCATTTCGCCAGCTGCGTCATCAGCGAGTCCACCCCCACGACCAACACACCACCATTCGGTTGGGCTGACGGTTTGCGTGGCTTCTTGAGCCAGGTCGGGATTTCCGACGGCGCTTCGGGCTCGGGCGGGCGCAACTGCGTTTCGATCGCACGCAGCGACAGCTCGTCCTTGCCGACCTGTTCAAACAGCTCCTGGGCCGAGGCCAAGCCCATGGCCACCGCCAGGTCGTCGAGCTTGGTCGCGGTTTTGCCTTCACGCTGCAAGAGTTTTTCCACCGCCTCACGGCCGCGCGCCATGGTCTCTTCCATGGCCTGGGCGTTGAACCAGGCGCGCACCTTGCTCTTGGCCCGGTGGCTGACCAGGTAACCCAGCTCGCCGTTGAGCCAGTCGCGCGACGGCCCACCCTCTTTGGTGGCCGTGATCTCCACCGTCTGCCCGTTCTGCAGCGGTGTGTTGAGCGTCACCATCGCGCCGTCCACACGCGCGCCGCGGCAGCGGTGGCCGAGGTCGGTGTGCACCGTGTAGGCAAAGTCGACCGCCGTGGCGCCCTGCGGCAGTTCCACGATGGCAGCGTCGGGCGTGAGCACGTAGATGCGGTCGTCGAACAGCCCCTTCGCAGAACCGCTCAGGTCACGCTCCCAGGCCAGCAGTTGGCGCAGCACGGCGATCTTGGCGTCGTACTCCGAACTCGCGGCCACACCGGCGTAACCCTTGGCACCAGCTTCCTTGTAGGCCCAGTGCGCGGCCACACCGTGTTCGGCGTGGTCGTGCATTGCCTGGGTGCGGATCTGGATTTCGAACGCCCTGCCCTCCGCATCGCGCACCACGGTGTGCAGCGACTGGTAACCGTTCGGCTTGGGTTTGGCGATGTAGTCGTCGAACTCGTTGGCCACCGGCGTGTAGCTGGCGTGCACATGGGCGAGCGCGGCGTAGCAGTCGTCCACGTTCGGCACGATCACGCGCAGCGCCCGGATGTCGAACACCTGGTCGAAGTCCAGCGACTTGCCGCGCATCTTCCTGACGATGCTGTAGATGTGTTTCGGGCGGCCCTGCACCGATGCCGTCACGCCCTGCCGCTGCAGGTCGATCTCGAGCAGCTGGCGCACCTGCTCCACATGGGCCTCACGCTCGACGCGTTTTTCATCCAGCAGGCGCGCCACGTGTTTGTAGGTCTGCGGCTCCAGAAAACGGAAGGCGAGGTCTTCCATCTCCCATTTCAGTTGCCAGATGCCGAGGCGGTTGGCCAGCGGCGCAAACACGTGCAGGGATTCGCTGGCCAGGGCCTCGCCGGGATCGCCTTTGCAGGCGGCGTAGTAGCGCAGCGTCTGCAGGCGCGAGGCCAGGCGCAGCATGACCACGCGCAGGTCGCGCGAGAACGCCAGCAGCATCTTGCGCACGTTCTCGGTCTGGCTCGCAGCGAGTTCGGACACCGGCGTCTTGCCCGGGGTCGTGACCGGCAGCGAAAGGTCTTGCGCGGCCTGTCGCTCCTCGTCCTTCTTGGCCTGCGCTGCGGCGGTCTTTATGCGCGCCAGGCGCTGCAGCTGGACCAGTTTGGTGGTCTCCAGCGCCAGCGCCGCAAAGTTGTCGCCAAATGCCTTGGCAATCACCTCCTGCGGCCGGTTCAGGTGCTGGCAGGCATACACCAGGTAGACCGCGGCCTGCATGGCCTCGGAGCCGCCGATTTCTTGCAGCACACCAGCCACCGCATCGGCATGCGCCAGGGTGTTTTCACCGGTATCGAGTTGCTCGCTGTCCAGCAGGGGTTCCGCGAATGCGCGGGCACGGGCCAGCGCGTGGGCCTGCCTGGGCAGACTGTCGGAGGTGGCGGCCACGATCGCGGACGGCACCGCCGAGGGGAGTTCGGGCAAGGCCACTGTGGCGGGTGCGTCAGCGGAAGGAGGCGGATTCGATCGCTTCATGTCTTGTTCAACGCGGGTTCAATCGGCCCAAAGAAAATCCCTGACGGCGGCCAACTGATCATCGGCCACCAAGGTCGGCGCATGGCCGACGCCCTGAAACACCACGCAGCGGGCCTTGGGACCACGCGCCCCCATCTCGCTGGCCGTGGCCTCGCTCAACAGGTCCGACTGTGCGCCGCGCAGCAACAAGGTGGGTGCCGTGATGCTGTCGTACATGCCCCAGAGGCTGGCTTCGCCGTCGCTGGCGATCTGCCGCGCCTGGGCCTGGTCGGCCATGCCGGTCAGCGCCTTGAGCGGCATCGCAATGGCCGGGTCGTAGTGGAGGTGCCAGCGCCGGTCGCGCTCGCGCAGCAGCGGCAGCGACAAAGCCCGCCACTGCGCCTCGGTGTGCGGCCCGAAGCTGGCGGAAATGGCGGCCAGGTAGTCCATGGCGGCTTGCTCGCTGTCGAACGACGGATCCAGGCCCAGGTAGGTTGCGATGCGCTGCAGCGCCTCCCACTGGATGCTGGGGCCGACGTCATTGAGCACCAGCCGACGCGGTGCCAGTGGTGGCTGTGCCGCCACCACCATGCCTATCAGGCCGCCCATGCTGGTGCCAACCCAGTCGATCACGGCCTGCGGGTCCTGCGCGCGCAGCTGCATCAACAAGGCGGCCAGGTCGGCGGCGTACGTGGGAATCTGGTAGCCCATCGGGTCGGCCAGCCAGTCGCTGTGGCCGCGACCGGCCACGTCGACGGCAATGACACGGGCGCGCTCGCTCAGCGCCCGGGCCAGCGTGTCGAAGTCACGCCCCTGGCGCGACAGGCCGTGCACGCACACCACCACGTGGTGAGAGCCGTTCTGCGCGCAAGGCCAGTCCCAGTAAGCCAGCCGACGGGGTTCACCGCTGCGGGAGGCCTGGCCGTTGACGGTGAGATGCTGAAGGGTCGGTTCTGCCATGGGGATGTTGTGTTTGGAAGACCAGGGACGTCCGTGATAATGGTTCAAGCGCTTTTTCAACCCATCGTACTGGAACTGGAATACACCCATGCTCGCCAACAAGACCGCCCTCGTCACCGGCTCCACCAGCGGCATCGGCCTGGGCATCGCCAAGGCCCTCGCGCGCCAGGGCGCCAACATCGTGCTCAACGGTTTTGGCGACCCCGCGCCGGCCAAAGCCGAGATCGCAGCGCTCGGGGCCAAGGTGGCCTACCACGGCGCCGACATGAGCCAGCCCGATCAGATCGAAGCCATGATGGCCTTCGCGGCCAGCACCTTCGGGCAGGTCGACATCCTCGTGAACAACGCCGGTATCCAGCACGTCGCGCGGGTGGAGAGCTTTCCGGTGGAACGCTGGGACGCGGTGATCGCCATCAACCTCAGCAGCGCCTTCCACGCCACCCGGCTGGCCCTGCCGGCCATGCTCAAGAGCAATTGGGGGCGCATCATCAACGTGGCCTCGGTGCATGGGCTGGTGGGCTCGGCCGAAAAGTCGGCCTACGTGGCGGCCAAACACGGCGTGGTGGGCCTGACCAAGGTGACCGCGCTGGAAAACGCCACCACCGGCGTGACCTGCAACGCGATCTGCCCGGGCTGGGTGCTCACTCCCCTGGTGCAGAAGCAGGTGGATGCGAAGGCCGAGGCCAAGGGCATCTCCAATGACGAGGCCACCCGGCAACTGCTGGGTGAAAAGGAGCCCTCGCTGCAATTCACCACGCCCGAAGAGCTGGGCGAGCTGGCGGTGTTCTTCTGCTCGGCCGCGGGCAACAACGTGCGCGGCGTGGCCTGGAACATGGACGGCGGCTGGGCCGCTCAATAAGCCCTCTGGCGCACGCCACAGGAAGCAAAAAGCCCGCGGCATGCGGGCTTTTTTGCGTGACGGGCTCAGCGCTCTCAACGCAGCTGGATCGAGCCCGACACGGTGACGTTGACGGTCGACTTGCCCGCCTCCACCGGCACCGCCGCGTCCGACATGGCGGCCTTGGCTTCCATCGCCAGCATGCGCGGCTGGTGCGGGCGGCTTTCCTGGTCGGCCGAGCTCACCGACACCTCACGCAGGCTGTAGGCGGTGAAGCCAAAACCCTTGCTGACTTCGTCGGCGCGCGCCTTGAAGCGCTCGATGGCCATGGCCTGCACGTCCGATTCCAGCTTGCGGCGGGCATCGCGCGACAGCGAGAAGCTGGTGCCGGACATGGTCAGGGTCTGGATCTTGCCGGCCGTGGCGCTGATCGCCGCAAAGTCACGGCCTTCGATCACCAGCTCCGTGCTGCCCTGCCAGCCATTGATCTTGCCGTTGCTGGTGTAGCGCGGGTAGAGGCTGAACTGGCCGGTGCGCACTTCCAGCTGCTGCGGCTTGGCGTTGGCACGGGCAATCGCCAGTGCGGCGTCCAGGGCCTGCTTGAGCTGGTTCTGCACGGTGGCGGCATCGCTGCCTTCGCGCGTGGTGTTCAGGCTCATGCTCAGCCAGTCCTGCGGCACTTCCAGGAAACCGCTGGCAGAGATGTTCACGACGTTGGCGGGCACGGGGGCGGAATTCTGGGCCATGGCGGCGGTACTGGCGCCGAGCCCGAAGGCCAGCAGTGCGGGAAGAAGAAGACGGGTGGGAACGAAGGAAGAACGGGCAGAAAGGTTGAGAGTGGACAGGGTCATGGTTTGAATTTGAAGTCCTGGTAGGGCTGGTCACGCAGCTGCTCGCGCAGGCGCTGGCGTTCCTCCTGGGACAGTCGATAGGGTTTTCGAGTGTCGTCCATGTCATCGAAGGGCTGCCGCAGGGCATCGCGCAACCGCACGGTCGTGCGGGGATCGGCCTCTTCGGCCACGATCGGCATGACGACCACCGGCGAACCCGCCACCAAGGCATGCACGCGCTGGTCTTCCGGGGCGGCGACCGCCGGACCCAGGGTCGCCAACAACAAAGCACTTGGTAGATACGTTTTCATGGTGCACTCAAGTATGGTCATTGCGGCGATTGTGTGATGTGCCTCAGGTGAAGCCGTTGCCAGCGCAGGCAATATCTGTAACAGCGTGTCAAGAAAATAAAAATCGTGTCCTGACAAGCACTTGGCGCTGCCACAATCGCGTTTGTTACATTTATCGGAAGTTGCTCTTATGCCACAAACCAACGCCCGCCCCAACAAGGTACTGGTCGTCGACGACGACGTCCGCATCCGCGACCTGCTGCGCCGCTACCTGATGCAGGAAGGTTTCGAGGTCATGCTGGCCGAAGATGGGAAGGCCCTGAACCGTGTCCTGCAGCGCGACTCGGTCGACATCATCGTGCTTGATCTGATGATGCCCGGCGAGGATGGCCTCTCGATCTGCCGCCGCCTGCGCGCCAATGGCGACCGCACTCCCATCATCATGTTGACCGCCAAGAGCGAGGACGTGGACCGCATTGTGGGCCTCGAAGTCGGTGCCGACGACTACCTGGGCAAACCGTTCAACCCGCGCGAGCTGCTGGCGCGCATCCACGCCGTGCTGCGCCGCCGCCCGCCAACCGAAGTGCCGGGCGCACCCTCGCAAGACCAGGAAGTCGTGAAGTTCGGCCCGTTCGAGTTCGACCTGAGCTTGCGCACCCTGCGCAAAGACGGCGCCGACCTGCCCCTGACCACCGGCGAATTCGCCATGCTCAAGGCCTTGGTGCGCCACCCGCGCCAACCGCTGTCGCGTGAAAAACTGGCCCAGCTGGCACGCGGCCGCGAGTTCGAGCCGTTTGACCGCAGCCTGGACGTGCAGGTCTCGCGCCTGCGCAAGCTGATCGAGGAAGACGCCGCGTCGCCACGTTACCTGCAGACGGTGTGGGGCGTGGGCTATGTGTTCGTTCCCGACGGCAACGCCTGATGAGCGACGAGTCGCGCGTACTCTTCGAGACCGAACCCATCGCCTTGGAAACCGCACCGGCCCCGCTGGAAATGCGGCCTTCGCGGGGCGTAAGCCTGTTCTGGCGCACCTTCTTCTTCCTGTCCCTGCTGCTGATCGGCTGCATCGTGGCCTGGTTGCAGACCTTCCGCGCCCTGGAATACGAACCGCGTGCGCTGCAGAGCGCCAACCAGCTGGCCTCGCTGGTCAACCTCAGTCGCGCTGCGCTGGTGCACTCGGACGCCATCGCCCGGGTGTCCCTGATCAAGACCCTGGCGAGTGAAGAAGGACTGCGCATTGCGCCGCGCGAGCCGGCCGACACCTTCCGCCTCTACAACACCGACGCGCTGAGCCGCAACGTGGCCGAGCGGCTCAGTGGCCGGCTCGGGCCCGACACCCTGGTGGCGCGGGAGGTGAATGGCACGCCCGGGCTTTGGATCGGCTTCACGATCGACGGCGATCCGTACTGGCTGCTCACCGACCCTTCGCGCATCGGCCCGGTGGCGGGTACCACCTGGCTGATCTGGCTGGGCATGGCCGCCGTGCTGTCGCTCGCTGGCGCCGCGTTGATCGCGCGCCTGATCAACCGGCCGTTGAAAAAGCTGTCGTTCGCGGCCGGTCGCGTGCGCGAGGGTGATTTCAACGCCAGCCAGCTCAACGAAGCGGTGGCCACGAGCGAGATCCGTGAGGTGAACATCGGCTTCAACCGCATGGCCCAGCGCCTGTCCAAGATCGAGCAGGACCGCGCGCTGATGCTGGCCGGCATTTCCCATGACCTGCGCACGCCACTGGCGCGGCTGCGGCTGGAAACCGAAATGAGCGTGGACGATCTGCAGGCGCGGGAGCACATGGCGGCCGACATCGACCAGGTCAACGCCATCATCGACAAGTTCCTCGACTACGCGCGGCCCGACCACCTCTCGCCCTCACGCGTCAACCTCAACCAGGTGGTGGACGCCGCGATCTTCGCCGTCGGCCAGGACGCCAGCACCTACATCAGCACCAACATCCCGCTCGACACCGAGGTGATGGGCGATGCGGTGGAGCTGCAGCGGGTTTTTTCCAACCTGCTGGAGAACGCCTTGCGCTACGGGCGCGACCCCGAAAGCGGCATCGTCAAGGTTGAGATCGCGGCCAAGGCGAAGGACGACATGGTGCTGGTCAAGCTGCGTGACCATGGGCAAGGTGTGCTTCCCGAGCAACTGCAACAGCTCACACAGCCGTTCTTTCGGGGTGATGTCTCACGCTCCGCCGCAACCGGCACCGGCCTGGGCCTGGCCATTGTGGAGCGCGCGATCACGCGCATGGGCGGGCGTTTTGCGCTGGCCAACAGCAGCACGGGTGGCCTGGCCGCACACATGAAGCTGGTGAAGGCCCCGGCCTGATACCGGCGCCGGGTGGCCGCTCAGGCGGCTGCCCGGTTGGTGGTGCTCACCACCAGCAACACCGCCGCACGCGCCTCCATCGACAGGCCTTCGCCCACCGGGCCGATCTTCTCGGCCGTCTTGGCCTTCACGTTGACCTGCCCCACCGCCACGCCCAGCGTGCGTGCGATGTTGTCGCACATCGCGCCGATGTGCGGCGCGAGTTTGGGCGCCTGTGCGACCACCGTGCTGTCGACGTTGCCGATCTCGAAACCCGCGGCCCGCACGCGGCGTGCGGCTTCGGCCAGCAAGACGCTGGAATCGGCGCCCTTGAACTTTGCGTCGGTGTCGGGAAAGTGGCGACCGATGTCACCCAGCGCCGCGGCGCCGAGCAGCGCGTCGGTGATGGCGTGCAGCAGCACGTCGGCATCCGAGTGGCCGAGCAGCCCCTTGCTGTAGGGAATGTTCACCCCGCCGATGATGAGCGGGCGGTCGGCCACGAGGGCGTGCACATCCCAGCCCTCACCAATGCGAAACGGAGGCAATGGGGAAAACGGGTTCATGTTCGGCTCCTGATGACGGCTTCGGCCAGGGCGAAGTCTTCGGGGTAAGTGATCTTGAAGTTCTGCGCGCTGCCGCGCACCAGCAGTGGCCGATGGCCCGCCATCTCCATGGCACTGGCCTCGTCGGTCACGCCGGCAAAACCGCTCGCGGCGCGGGCGGCCAGGGCATGGTGCAGCGCGCCGAGGCGGAACATCTGCGGCGTCTGGGCCAGCCATTTGCCACCGCGATCCACGGTGGCGGCCACACGCCCATCCTGCTCGGCCTTGAGCGTGTCGGGCAGCGGCAGGGCCAGCAGGCCGCCCACCGCGTCGTCCTGGCAGGCGTCGATCAGCTGATTCACCTGCAGGGGGGTGACCAGGCAACGCGCCGCGTCGTGCACCAGCACCCAGTCGTTGTCGTCAGCGCCCTGCTCGCGCAAGGCCTGCAGGCCGTTGAACACGCTGTCGGCGCGCGTGGCACCGCCGCAGCGCGCGAGCAGCGTGCCCACCGGTTGGGCGGACCAGAAGGCGTCGTCGGGGGCGATCACCACCACGCAGAGGTCCAGCCGGGTAACGGCGCGCAGCGCGTCCAGGGTGTGCATCACCATGGGCTGGCCGGCGATGGGCTGGTACTGCTTGGGCTGTTCGGTGCCGGCCCGGGAGCCGGTGCCGGCGCAGGGCAGCAGCGCGTGGCAGCGGGGTGTGGACTTGGAGGGCAATTCGGAAATGGCGTCGGGCATGTGTGAGCGCATTCTAAAATCAGGCCTTCACACCCCCTGCCGATCGCGGCCGGGGGTGTTCGTCGTTGCCGTTCCGGCCGCCCGCTTTCCCAGCCCTCCTGCACGCCACCTGCTCCATGGACTTGCCCATCCTCTCTCCCGGCAAACGCCACACCCTGCCCCACCCCGGCGGCTCGGCCGATGCCCTGCTGCTGGCCCAGCTGGGGGCGCGCGAGAAGGCGGCCGGCCGGCTCACCGCCATCGTCACCGCCGACGCCAACGACGCGCAGCGCCTGATCGACGAGATGGCGTTCTTTGCGCCCGATCTGCGCGTGGCGCTGTTTCCCGACTGGGAAACCCTGCCCTACGACACCTTCTCGCCGCACCAGGACCTGATCAGCGAACGCCTGGCCACGCTCTGGCGCATCTCGCAGCGCGACAAGGACACCGGCGCCGACGTGGTGCTGATTCCGGCCACCACCGCGCTGTACCGGCTGGCACCGCCCTCCTTCCTGGCCGGCTACACCTTCCACTTCAAGGTCAAGCAGAAGCTGGACGAGGCCAGGCTCAAGGGCCAGCTCACGCTGGCGGGTTACCAGCACGTGACGCAGGTGGTGAGCCCCGGCGAGTACGCGGTGCGCGGCGGCCTGATCGATCTCTTCCCGATGGGCAGCCTGGTGCCATATCGGGTGGACCTGTTCGACGACGAGATCGACAGCATCCGCACCTTCGACCCCGACAGCCAGCGCAGCCTCTACCCGGTGAACGAGGTGCGCCTGCTGCCCGGGCGCGAGTTCCCGATGGACGACGCGGCGCGCGCCAAATTCCGCAGCCGCTGGCGCGAACTGCTCGAAGGCGACCCGACCAAGAGCCGCATCTACAAGGACATCGGCAACGGTGTGGCCACCGCCGGCATCGAGTACTACCTGCCGCTGTTCTTCGACGACACGGCCACCGTGTTCGACTACCTGGGCGCAGACGCCACGGTGGTGCTGCATGGTGACCTGGAGCCCGCCTTCCAGCGCTTCTGGCAGGACACCAAAGACCGCCACCGCCTGCTGCGCGGCGACACCGAGCGCCCCGTGCTGCCACCCGAGGCCCTCTTCCTGGCCACCGACCAGTTCTTCACCTGCGCCAACCAGCACGCCTTGTTCGTGGTGCGGCCTCCTCAACAGGACATCGAACACGGCGCGCACGTGCAGAAGCTGGGTGACCTGTCCGTGGTGCGTGGTGCGGAAGACCCGCTGTCGCGCCTGCAGGCCCACATCCGCAACACCGCGCACCGCGTGCTGCTGCTGGCCGAGAGCGATGGCCGGCGCGAGAGCCTGCTCGATTTCCTGCGCGCCAGCGGCGTCAGCCCACCTGCCTTCGATTCGCTGGCCGAGTTCCAGGCCAGCGACGAAAAAACAGGCATCGCCACCGCCGCGCTGCACGTGGGTTTTTCGTGGCTGGACGATGGCATCGACTTCGTCACCGAAACCGAACTCTTCGCCGCCGGCCCGACCACGCGCCGGCGCAAGAAGCAGGAACAGGTCAGCGACGTTGACGCGCTCATCAAGGACCTGTCCGAACTCAACCTCGGCGACCCGGTGGTGCACAACGCGCACGGCATCGGTCGTTACCGCGGCCTGGTCAACATGGACATGGGGGAGAAGAACCCCGACGGCACGCCGGCGCTGATGGAGTTCCTGCACCTGGAGTACGCCGACAAGGCCGTGCTCTACGTGCCGGTGAGCCAGCTGCAGCTGATCGGCCGCTACACCGGCGTGAGCGCCGACGAGGCGCCGCTGCACAAGCTCGGCAGCGGCCAGTGGGAGAAAGCGAAACGCAAGGCCGCCGAGCAGGTGCGCGATGCGGCCGCCGAGCTGCTCAACATCTACGCCCGCCGCGCCGCGCGCCAGGGTCACGCCTTCCGCTACTCGGCGCAAGACTACGAGGTGTTCGCCAACGACTTCGGCTTCGAGGAAACCGCCGACCAGCGCGGCGCGATCCACGCGGTGGTGCAGGACATGATCAGCCCGCGCCCGATGGACCGCCTGGTCTGCGGCGACGTCGGCTTCGGCAAGACCGAGGTGGCCCTGCGCGCCGCCTTCGTGGCCGTCACCGGCGGACGCCAGGTAGCGTTTCTCGCGCCCACCACGCTGCTGGCCGAGCAGCATTTCCAGACGCTCTCCGACCGTTTTTCGAAATGGCCGGTGAAGATCGCCGAGATGAGCCGCTTCCGCTCGGCGAAAGAAATCACCGCCGCCGCCAAGGGCCTGGCCGATGGCTCGGTGGACATCGTGGTCGGCACACACAAGCTGCTCAGCGAGAGCGTGAAGTTCAAGGACCTCGGCCTGCTCATCATCGACGAGGAACACCGCTTCGGCGTGCGCCACAAGGAGCAGATGAAGGCCTTGCGCGCCGAGGTGGACGTGCTCACGCTCACTGCCACGCCGATCCCGCGCACGCTGGGCATGGCGCTCGAAGGCCTGCGCGATCTGTCGGTGATCGCCACCGCGCCGCAGCGCCGCCTGGCCATCAAGACCTTCGTGCGCAGCGAGAGCAACGGCGTCATCCGCGAGGCCGTGCTGCGTGAGCTCAAGCGCGGCGGTCAGGTCTACTTTCTGCACAACGAGGTGGAGACGATCGAGAACCGGCGCCAGAAGCTGGAAGAAATATTGCCCGAGGCACGCATCGCCATCGCGCACGGCCAGATGCCCGAGCGCGAGCTGGAGCGCGTGATGCGCGACTTCGTGGCGCAGCGCTTCAACGTGCTGCTGTGCTCCACCATCATCGAGACCGGCATCGACGTGCCCACGGCCAACACCATCGTGATGAGCCGGGCCGACAAGTTCGGCCTCGCGCAGCTGCATCAGCTGCGCGGGCGCGTCGGCCGCAGCCACCACCAAGCCTATGCCTACCTGATGGTGCCGGACATCGAAGGCCTGACCAAACACGCGGCACAGCGGCTGGACGCGATCCAGCAGATGGAAGAACTCGGCAGCGGCTTCTACCTCGCCATGCACGATCTGGAGATCCGCGGCGCCGGCGAGGTACTGGGCGAGAACCAGAGCGGCAACATGCTGGAAGTGGGCTTCCAGCTCTACAACGAGATGTTGAGTGAAGCGGTGAGCTCGCTCAAGGCCGGCCGCGAGCCCGACCTGCTCTCTCCGCTGTCGGTCACCACCGACATCAACCTGCACGCCCCCGCCCTGCTGCCCAACGACTACTGCGGCGACGTGCACCTGCGCCTCTCGTTCTACAAGAAGCTGGCGACGGCGAAGAACACCGACCAGGTCGATGCGCTGCTGGAAGAAATCGTCGACCGCTTCGGCAAGCTGCCACCGCAGGCACAAACGCTCATCGACGTGCACCGACTGCGCTGCATCAGCGCGCCGTACGGCGTGGTCAAGGTGGACGCGGCGCCGGGCGTGATCCAGATCACCTTCCGCCCGAACCCGCCGTTCGACTCCATGCGCATCATCGAGCTGATCCAGAAGAACCGCCACATCAAGCTGGCGGGCAACGAGAAGCTGCGCATCGAACGCGCCCTGCCCGAGGTGAAAGACCGCGTGCAGATGGTGCGCGACATCCTGCGCTCGCTCGGCCAGCCGCAGCCCGTGCAGGCCGCGGTGCCGGCGCCCTAGGCTTCAGGGCCGGGGCGGGTGCGCCCCGTATTCAGCGGCATGGAATTTGCGTAGATTGGCAGGGCCGCTCCAAAGGGGTGGCCCTGATCCTTTCCAACGCACACGCCATCCCCGATACGGAGCCCGCCATGTTGATCCACCGCCGCACCTTCCTGCCCGTCGCCAGCGCCCTGCTGGCATTCACCCTGAGCGGCCCCGCGCTGGCGCAGAGCACGTACCCCGACCGCGTGGTGAAGATCGTCGTCGGCCTGCCGGCCGGTGGCAGCGCCGACATGATCGCGCGCACGCTGGGGCAGAAACTCAACCAGCAGTTCGGCCAGCCGGTGGTGATCGAGAACCGCGCCGGTGCGTCGGGCCAGATCGGCATGCCGGCGGTGGCCCGCGCCGCCGCCGACGGCTACACGCTCACGGTGTCGCCCGCCTCGTTCCTGACCACCAACAAGAGCATCTTCAAGGCCCTGCCCTACGACCCCGAGGCCGACTTCATCCCGATCTCCCGGCTGGTGAACCAGCCCATGGTGCTGGTGGTGAACAACAAACAGAAATACCCCACCGCCGCAGCGTTCCTGGCCGCGGCCAAGGCCGCACCGGGCGGCATCACCTACGCCTCCTCGGGCGACGGCAGCCCGCAGCACCTGGCCGGCCTGATGTTCGAAACCCGCACCCAGGCGCGCATGCTGCACGTGCCCTACAAGGGTGGCGCGCTGGCCGTCAACGACACCCTGGCCGGCAACGTGGACGCCATGTTCGCCGTGCTGCCCGAAGCCCTGCCGCACATCCAGTCCGGCAAGCTGCACGCGCTCGGCCTGCTGAGCCCGCAGCGTTCGCCGGTGCTGTCCGCCGTGCCGACCATGGCCGAAGCCGGCCTGGCAGACCTGAACCTGTCGGCCTGGGTCGGCCTGCTGGCACCGGCGAAAACGCCGCGCCCCATCATCGACCAGCTCAACCGTGCCGCGCAGACCGCCATGGACGCCGAGTTCAAGGCCAAACTCGCCGCCAGCGGCATCGAGGTTGCGCCCAGCACACCCGAAGAACTGCAGCGCATCATCGCGTCCGAGATCAAGCTGCACGCCGAGCTGGTCAAGGCCGCCGGCCTCACGCCGCAGTGAGCCGCCATGGCAGGGATAATCCCGGCCATGACACAAGCTCCCGCCGCCACCGAGTTCGCCCCAGGCCTGATGGTCCGGGGTTTCACGCCGCCGTTGAAGCTGAGCGACTTCAAGCTCATCGCCTTCGACATGGACTCCACGCTGATCAACATCGAGTGCATTGACGAGATCGCCGACGCGGTGGGCAAGAAGGCCGAGGTGGCCGCCATCACCGAAGCCGCCATGCGTGGCGAGATCACCGATTTCAAGGACAGCCTGCGCCTGCGCCTGGCCCTGCTGAGCGGCGTGACCATCGCCGACATGGAGCAGGTCTACACCGAGCGCCTGCGCATCAACCCGGGTGCGGCCGAGCTCATCCAGGCGTGCAAGGCGGTGGGCATGAAGGTGCTGCTGGTCTCGGGCGGCTTCACCTTCTTCAGCGAACGTGTGCGCGACACGCTGGGCATCGACTTCATGCGCGCCAACATCCTGGAAATTGAAAGCGGCCCCAACTGCGGCCAGCTCACCGGCCGCCTGGTGGAGCAGGCCTGGGGCGACATCTGTGATGGCGCCGAGAAGCGCCGCACGGTGCTCGAAGTGGCCTCGCTGCTCGGCATCGAGCCCGCGCAATGCATCGCCATGGGCGACGGCGCCAACGATTTGCCCATGATGCATGCGGTCGGCCTGTCGGTCGCGTACCACGCCAAACCGGCGGTGCGTGCGCAGGCCAACGTGGCGATCAACGAAGGCGGGCTTGATCGCCTGCTTGAAGTGCTGCGCTGAGCGCTGCCACAGCATGGCCCGCACCGGTCGCCTCGCCCGCTGGGGACAGTCACTGCGCCAGCAGTGGAAGAACCACCTGCTGACGCTGCTGATGGTGTGTGGGGTGCTGTACGGCGTGCAGGCCTGGCAGACCCGCGACGTGCCGGCCGGTGCCGCGCCCGAGCTGGCCTTCAGCCTGCTGCAGCCCGACGGCAGCCGCACCCAGACCACGCTCGCGCAATGGCGTGAGCAACACCCCGGCCAGCCGGTGGCGCTGCACGTGTGGGCCGAGTGGTGCCCCATCTGCCGCGCCGAAGAAGACAGCGTGACCCGCCTGGCCGGCGACTGGCCGGTGCTCACCGTCGCCATGCAGTCCGGCCCGGCCGAGCAGGTGGCCGGCGTGCTGGCCCGGCGCGAACTGCCCTGGGCCACGGCCATCGACGCGCGCGGCGCCATCGCCCGCGAACTCGGCTTCAAGGCCGTGCCGGCCTTCGTGGTGGTGGATGCGAACGGCCAGCTGCGCAGCGCCACCGTGGGCTACACCAGCGAAATCGGCATGCGCCTGCGCCTCTGGTGGGCGCAGCTGTTCTGAACCGCAGCGGGCCTTAGCCGCCTGCGCGCTTGACGGTGTGGCCCTGCGCCTTGAGCGCAGCCATCACCTTGTCGATGTGGTCGCCCTGGATTTCGATCACGCCGTCCTTCACCGTGCCACCGGTGCCACAAGCGGCCTTGAGCTGTTTGCCCAGCGCCGCCAGCGCCACCGCATCGAGCGCCACGCCCTTGACCACGGTGACTGCCTTGCCACCCCGGCCCTTGGTTTCGCGCGACACGCGCGCCACACCATCGCCCGCGGCCAGGGCGGCAGCCGCAGCATTGGCCTTGCAGCGGCAGTCGGCCAGCGGCTGGCGGCAGTCGGGGCACATGCGGCCGGCGTCGGTGGAATACACGAGGCCACCCAGGGAAGAAAGCGCTTTTTTCATGGGCTCGCATCGTACCCGCGCGCACCCGGGCCGGTACACTGGCCCGATCCATGCCATTCACCGCCCTGGGCCTTGCGCCCCCTCTCGCCCGCGCCGCCGCCGAACTCGGCTTCACCACGCCCACACCGATCCAGCACGACGCCATCCCCGCCGTGCTCGCCGGCCACGACCTGCTGGCCACGGCACAGACCGGCTCGGGCAAAACCGCCGCCTACGCCCTGCCCCTGCTGCACAGCCTGCAGGCCACCGATGCCCGGCACACGCCCCGGCGCGTGCGCGCGCTGGTGCTCGTGCCCACGCGCGAACTGGCCGCGCAAGCCGGTGAGGTGCTGCGCTCGCTGGCCCAGCACCTGCCGCAGCGTCCCAAGCTCGCGGTGGTGTTCGGCGGTGTGTCGATCAACCCGCAGATGATGGCGCTGCGCGGCGGTGCCGACGTGGTGGTGGCCACACCGGGGCGTCTGCTCGACCTGGTGCAGCACAACGCGCTGCGCCTGTCGGACGTGCAGCTGCTGGTGCTCGACGAGGCCGACCGCCTGCTCGACCTGGGTTTTGCCGAAGAGCTCGACCGCGTGCTCGCACTCCTGCCGGCGCGCCGGCAGAGCCTGTTCTTCTCGGCCACCTTCCCGCCCGAGGTGCAGGCCCTCGCGGGCGTGCTGCTGCGCGAACCCTTGCGCATCGACGTGCCTTCTGCGCCCGTGGAAGAAGCGGTGATCCTGCAGCAGGCATACCGGGTCGACACGAACCGCCGCACCGAGTTGCTGCGTCGGCTCATCAAGACGCAGGGCTGGCAACGTGTGCTGGTGTTCGTCGCCACGCAATACCTGGCCGACCGCGTGGCCAGCAAGCTGCACCAGGGCGACCTTTACGCCACCTCCTTCCACGGCGGCCTGAGCCAGGGCGCGCGGCAGCAGGCGCTGAAGGAGTTCAAGGAAAAACGCTGGGACGTGGTCGTCACCACCGACCTCGCGGCACGTGGCATCGACATCGAACAGCTGCCGGTGGTGGTGAACTACGACCTCCCTCGTTCGGCAGTGGACTACGTGCACCGCATCGGCCGCACCGGCCGTGCAGGCGAGAGCGGGCTGGCGGTGAGCTTCGTCAGCCCGGCCAGCGAGGCCCACTGGCACCTGATCGAAAAACGCCAGGGCCTGTCGCTGCCGCTGGAAGTGCTGCCCGGGTTCGAGCCCACGGAAACGGCACCACCGTCGGCGCCCGGCGATGGCGGCCAGGGCAACGGCGGCATCAAGGGCAAACGCCCGAGCAAGAAGGACAAGCTGCGCGCCGCAGCTGCCGCCGCCGCGGCAGACGGCCACAAGCCCGACTAAGCCGCCGCCTTGCTGCTGCGGCGCCGCGGCGTGGCACCGCCGCCCCGCGCCCGCAGCATCGCCAGAAAAGTTGCCGCCGCCGGCGACAAGGACTGCCCCTTGCGCTGGTACACGAAGTACTCGCGCTGGATGGCCGGAGCCCGCAGCGGCACGAAACGCACACCGAAGTTGTCGGCAAAACCGCGCGCGTACTCGGGCGCCAGCAACACCCCCATGCCATGGCCGGCGAGCGCCATGGCGGTGGTGAGATAACCCACATCACTCGCCGTGTTGAGCGAAAAGTCGTGCCCATGGGTGTGCAGCACACGCTCCACGTGACGGCTGAATTCCTTCGAGTACACGATCCAGCGCTCGTCGCTCAGGTCCTTCCACGCCATGCTGGCGCGGCCGTGCGCCGGATGGGACTGCGCGCACACCAGGTGGATCGGCACGTTCATCAGGAAACTGCGCGTCACGTCGTCGCCCGTCACCCGCTCGGGGCCGATGCCGAGCTCCACCGCACCGTGGCGCACGGTGTCCACCACGTCGTCCGCCACCGCGTCCACCAGCCGCAGGTTGATGCCCGGGTGTTGCTGGCCGAACTCGGTCAACACCGAGGCGACCCAGGTGCAGGCCATCATCTGCGAGGCCGCCACACGCAGGAAGCCGCGCCGCAAGGCGCGGATCTCGGAGGCGCCCTCCACCACCTGCCGCAGGTCCTCCAGGATGCGCTGCGCCAGCGGCAGCAGGTTCTTGCCGGCCTCGGTGAGGGTGATGGCGGTGCGGCTGCGGTCGAACAGTTGCAGGTGCAGCTCCTGCTCCAGCTGCTGCACCAGCATGCTCACGGCCGACTGGGTCAGGTTGAGCTGGCGCGCCGCGCCCGTGAAGCTGCCGCTCTGGGTCACGGCGGCAAAGGCCCGCATCTGTCGCAGGCTGATGTTCATACGGTTCATGGGCGCACCAGAAAATGGCTGGGGTCACGGCGGCGGTGCGTGCATGCACCTCCATCAATTTTCATGATGAATGTATCAAAAGAATTGGCTTGTCTGATAGACAAGGCGGTTCATAGAATGCCGCGAGCCTCCCCCTTCCACCCCCTGAGAGTCCGCAGACCCCATGCACATCGCCGTCATTGGCACAGGCATCGTCGGCGCCTGCACAGCCGCCTGGCTGCAGCGCGACGGCCACCAGATCACCTTCGTCGACCCACTCGAGCCGGGCGAAGCCTGCTCGTTCGGCAATGCCGGCTCGCTGTCGCCCAGCGCCTGCCTGCCGGTGGGCATGCCCAACATGTGGAAGAAAGTGCCGAGCTGGCTGCTTGATCCGCTCGGCCCGCTGACCATCCGCACCGCCTACCTGCCGCGCGTGGCGCCCTGGCTGCTGCGCATGTTGCAGCACTCCACGCCGCAAGAAGTGACGCGCATCGCAACCGCGCTGCAGACCTTGTTGCGCCCCATCTTCGAGTGCTACGAGCCCCTGCTGCAGCACGCCGAGGCCGGTGCACTGGTGCGCCGCAGCGGCTGCCTCTATGTCTATTCGTCGCGCGAAGCCGCCGACCAATGGAAATGGGGCATGGCCTTGCGCAAGTCGCTGGGCGTGAACCTGGTCAACGTGGAGCGCGACGAGCTCGAAGAACTCGAACCCGACCTCAAGGGCCGTTTCCGCTTCGGCATCCTGGCGCCCGACAACGGCTCCACGCTGGACCCGTCGCAACTCGTCAAGGCCCTGGTGGCGCAGAGCGTGCGCGACGGTGCGCGCCACGACCACCGTTCGGTCACCGGCTTCGAGCGCCAAGGCCGGCGCGTCACCGGCCTGCGCATGGACAGCGGTGAACCGCTGGCGGTCGATGGCGTGGTGGTGGCCGCCGGCGCCTGGTCGGGGCAGCTGGCGAAACAGCTCGGCGACCGCGTGCCACTGGAAACCCAGCGCGGTTACCACGTCACCGTGCGCAGCTCCAACCTGAAGCTGCGCCACACCGTGATGGCCTCGGAGAACAACATCATGGTCAACCCCATGGCCATGGGCCTGCGGCTGGCCGGCACGGTGGAGTTCGCCGGCCTCAAGCCGGCACCCAACTACGCACGCGCCCAGGCGCTGCTGCGCCAGGGGCAGTTGCTGTTCCCGCACCTCGACACCTCGGAAGTCACGCAGTGGATGGGGCACCGCCCCTGCATGCCCGACAGCCTGCCGGTGATCGACCGCAGCAGCCAGGCCGACAACGCCTGGCTGGCCTTCGGCCACGGCCACATGGGCATGTGCATGGGCGCCAGCACCGGCCGCGAGGTGGCCCACCTGGTGGCCGGTCGCGCCACCCAGGTGGACCTGTCGCCCTTCAGTGCAAAACGTTTTCGCTGAGGGCCGGCCATGACCACCACGCGCTGGGCCATCGGCATCGACATGGGCGGCACCTTCATCGACGTGGTGGCCTGCTCCACGGACGGTGCGCTGCGAAGCCTCAAACACCCGCGTGAAGCGGGCCAACTCGTGCAGCCGATCCTGCAGGCCGTGCAGCGCATGCTGGACGAGAACGGCATTCAGAGCGCGCAGATCGCGCGCATCGTGCACGGCTCCACCGTCGTCACCAACCTGCTGCTGGAACAGAACGACGGCCCGATCGCCGTGCTCACCAACACCGGCATGCGCGACGTGCTGGCGCTGGCGCGCCAGGACCGGCGCGACCTGTACACCGCCGCCGTCTTGCCGCCCACGCCCGAACGCCGCCTGTTCCCGGCGGCGCAGCGGCACGAGATCGCCGGCCGCGTGGACGCCCAGGGCGCCGAGGTCGAAGCGCTCGACCGCGACCAGGTGCTGGCGCTGGCCCGGAAGATCCACGCCGCCGGCGTGCGCGCGGTGGCGGTGTGCCTGCTGTTCTCGCACCTGCGGCCCGCGCACGAGCAACAGGTGCGCGCCTGGCTGCTGGAGGCACAACCGTCGCTGATGGTCTCGATCTCGAGCGACGTCGATCCCAAGCCGCGCGAGTTCGAGCGTTTCCTCGCCACCGCCTTCGACGCCTACAGCAAGCCCATGGTGCAGCAGTACCTGCAGACGCTCGGCGGCGCACTGGCCGAGCGCGGCCTGCCCGCACCCGAGCTGATGCGTTCCGAAGGCGGCATCGCGCCCTGGCGGGACGCGCTCGCGCGCCCGATCACCCTGGCCATGTCCGGCCCCTGCGCCGCCTTGCAAGGGGTGGCCGCCAGCCTGCCGCACACCGATGCCGCGCAGGTCGTCATGTCCATCGATGTCGGCGGCACCAGCACCGACATCGGCATTCTGGAAGCGGGCCGCCCGCTGTTCACCGACACCCTGCTCTGCGGCGATCTCACGCTGCGGCTGCGCTGCGCCGATGTGGAGTCGCTCTCCATCGGCGGTGGCAGCCTGGCCAGCGTCAACGCCGGCGGCGGGTTGCGCCTGGGGCCACGCTCCCAGGGCGCCTGGCCCGGCCCGGCCGCGTATGGCCTGGGCGGCACCAACGCCACGCTGACCGACGCCCTGTTGCTGTTGGGCCGGTTGCCGCAGCGGCTCTCCGGAGGCGTGACGCTGGACCTGGCCCTGTCCGAAGCGGCCGTGGCGCGCGACATCGCCGAACCGCTGGGCATCTCGGTGCGCGACGCGGCACAGGCCATCGTGGCAACCGCCGCCACCGCCATGGCCGAGAGCGTGAAAATGCGCGCCTTCCAGCGCGACATCCATCCGGCCGACTGCCTGCTGGTGGCCGCCGGCGGCGGTGGTGCACAACACGTGGCAGAGGTGGCCGAGCTTGCCGGCGTTTCGCAGGTGCGCGTGATCGCCAACGCCGGCGTGGTCGCCGCGCTCGGCCTGCTGGCATCGGCGCCCACACAGACGGTGGAGAAGGCCTGCAGCCTGCCGCTGTCCGCCGATGGCTTGGCCGGGCTGGTGGCGCTGCGCGACGCACTGCAACCGGACACCCCGTGCGCCGCGATCCGCTGGAGCCTCGAAATCCTGCACCGCGGCCAGGGCAGCCCGGTCGAAGTGGCCTGGTTGCCCGAGGACGATCTGGCCACGCTGCAAGCGCGCTTTGCGGCGCGCTACGAAGCCTTGCGCGGCCAGATGCCGGCACGCAGCGACGCGCAGGTGGGCCTGCTGCGTGGCGTGTTCGAACAAGCCGTGCCCCAACCCGGCATCAACGCCAAGCACCTGCGCCCCGACGCCGCGCTGTGGGACGGCTGCGCAGCACGCGGCACCGGTCCACAGGCCTTGTTTGCGGCCACCACCACGGTGTGGGTGCCGGCCGGCTGGCAATGGCTGCAGGAGGCCGATGGCTCCTTGTTGCTGACCCACACCGCAACCACGGGAGAACCGGCATGAACACGCACCTGATCCTGATGGAGCCCGTGCGGCTCGCGCTGCAAGGCATCGTCGACCGCATGCAGAGCCGCATGATGCGCGCGGCCTACTCGTCGATCGCACGCGAAGGCGGCGACTGCGCGGCGGCGGTCTTCCTGCCCGACGGCCGCCTGCTCGCGCAGGCGCGTTCGCTGCCGCTGCTGCTGGGCTCGCTGATCCCGGCCGTGGCCGGCGTGCTGCAACGTTTTCCCGCCGCGCAGATGGCCGATGGCGACGCCTTTCTGATGAACGACCCCTGGTCCGGCGGCACCCACCTGCCCGACCTGATCGTGGTGCGCCCCATCGTGCACGACGGCGCCGTGATCGGCCTGGCCGCGGCCATCCTGCACCACCAGGACGTGGGCGGCATGGCAGCGGGTTCGATCCCGCCCAACGCCACCGACATCCACCAGGAAGGCCTGCGCATCCCGCCGGTGCGCTGGCGCAGCGCGGGTGTGGTCGACCCCAACATCGAAACCCTGCTCACCGCCAACAGCCGCACGCCGGGCAACCTGCTGGGCGACCTGAACGCGCAGTGGTCGGCCGTGAGCCTGGGTGCGCACGAAACGGCGGCGCTGCAGGCACGCACAGGCAGCAATTTCCACGCGGTGTGTGATGCGCTGCTGGCGCAGTCCGAACGCATGACCCGCGACGCACTGCTCGCCGTGCCCGATGGCAGCTGGCACTGGCAGGACCAGCTCGACGGCGACGGCATCGACACCACGCCGGTGCAGATCGCGGTGCGGCTGCACAAGCAGGGCGATACGCTCACGATCGATTTCACCGGCTCGTCGCCACAGACGCGTGGCCCGGTCAACGCATCGCCGTCGAGCATGATGTCGGCCATCCTGTTCTTCATGCGTTCGCTCGCACCACAGGCGCCGAACAACGCCGGCTGCCTCGCACCCGCCACCTGGGTGTTGCCCGAAGGCAGCGTGGTCAACCCGCGCCTGCCGGCGGCGGTGAACGCACGCACCGCCACGCTCAAGCTCGCCTGCAACGCCATGCTCAGTGCCTGGTCGCTCGGCGCGGCGCGTGAACCGCTGGCGTCCAACGCGGGTGTGGCCACGGTGCTGTCGCTCGGCGGCACAGCGGCAGACGGCCAGCGCTGGCTGATGACCGAGATCATCGCCAGCGGTGCCGGCGCAAGCGCACACGGCGATGGCACCAGCGGCATCTCCACCGACGTCGGCAACGCCCGCAACACGCCGGTGGAAGTGATCGAAGCCGAAGCGCCGCTGCGCGTGAAGACCTACGCCATCCGCGAAGGTTCTGGCGGCGTAGGCCGCTTCGAAGGCGGCCACGGCGTGCGCCGGGTATACGAATTGCTAGAAGGACATGGCAGCGTTTCCTACCGGGGCGAACGCCATGTCAGCCGCGCACGCGGCAGCCAAGGCGGCGGCGATGGTTCACCATCGGCCGCGCGCATCGAAAGAGCCGATGGCCACGTTGACGTCCTGCCCGCACGGGCACGTGTCGAGTGGTCGGCCGGAGACCGACTGGTCATTGAAACGGCCGGAGGAGGCGCATGGGGTGCCGCAGCAGAACGCTGAGGCACCAACCTCCAACCCCCAACCCCTTTGAATGAAAGTGGCATCCACATGACCCGCATCAACTTTCCATCGCGCACCCTGAGCGCACTCGCACTCGCCGCCACCGTCGGCCTCGGCGCCCTCGCCGCACCCGCGGGGGCCCTGGCGCAGAGTTACCCCAACAAGCTGGTGCGCATCGTCGTGCCGTTCCCGCCCGGTGGCAGCACCGACCTGCTGGCGCGCAAGCTGGGCGAAAAACTCGGCACCACCTGGAAGCAGACCGTGCTGGTGGACAACCGGCCCGGCGCCGGTGGCACCGTCGGTGCAGACCACGTCTCCAAATCCGAACCCGACGGCTACACGCTGCTGCTCGGCGTGACCGGCAGCAACGGCATCGCCGGTGCGCTGTACCCGAACCTGCCCTACGACGTGGTCAAGGGTTTCACGCCGGTCACCGCGGTGGTCAGCGCTCCGCTGCTGATCGTGAAGAACCCGAACCTGCCAGCGAAGACGCTGCCCGAACTGATCGCCGCCGCGCGCGCACGGCCTGGCTCCATCACCTACGGCTCGGCCGGCAGCGGCACCTCCATGCACCTCACGGGCGAGATGTTCAAGCTGGCCACCAAGGCGTCGCTGCTGCACATCCCGTACCGCGGCAGCGCCGGCGCGCTGAGCGACCTCATGGGTGGCCAGATCGACCTGATGTTTGGCGACATCCTGGTGGTGCAGCCGCAGATCGCAGCCGGCAAGCTGGTGCCGATCGCGGTGACCTCGAAAGAACGGCACCCGCTGTACCCGAACGTGCCGACGGTGGCCGAAAGCGGTTACCCCGGTTTTGAAGCCCTGTCGTGGCAAGGCCTGTTCGCGCCACCCGGCACACCCGCCGCCGTGGTGGAACGGCTCAACAAGGACGTGAACGCCGCGCTGGCAAGCCCCGACATCCAGGACTACTTCGTCTCGCGCGGCTTCAAGCTCGGCGGCAGCAGCGCCACCGACTACAAGAACTTCATCGAAGCCGAGGCCAGCAAGTGGGCCGGCATCGTGAAGGCCTCCGGCGCCAAACCCGATTGACCGACTGACCGATCGAATGACAACCCCAAACCCCGGCATTGAATACGTGGGGCCGCCCGTGCAACGGGCTGGCCTGGTGCAACCCATTTCGCCCGCCGTGGTGGTCGAAGACCGCTTGGTCTTCGTCGCCGGGCAGGTGCCAATGCGCAACGGCCAGCCCGCGGGCGAAGACATCGCGAGCCAGACCCACTACACGCTGGACCTGATCGAGGACATCCTCAAGCGCGCGGGCTGCACGCTGGCCGACGTGGTGAAGACCACGGTGTGGCTGGTCAACGCACAGGACTACCCCGGCTTCAACGCCGCGTACGCCGAACGTTTCCCGGCCGCCACCGCGCCGGCACGCTCGACCGTGATCTCGGGCCTGATTGCCCCGGTGCTGGTGGAGATCGAAGCCACCGCCCTGCGTCCGCCGCGCTGAACACACCGTGCGGGGCCGTTCCAGGGACGCACCAAAACGGCGCGCCTGCTATCATGAAATCCCTCTTTTCAGCGCCTGGCAGCCGCCGTCTTCCAGCGCGATCCCGGACCATGACAGCAGCACGATCTCCGGCGCGGCCCACGCCCCGCGCCGATGCCCACACGCCCGCTCGACCCGTTCGCGCCGTGCGGGAAAGCCGACAGCGCATCCTGGCCGCCATCCGCGAAGCCGCCATCGAAGAGTTCAGCCTGCATGGCCTCAAGGGCACGTCCACCCAGGCCATCGCCGAGCGTGCGGGCCTCACCAAACCGCAGCTGCACTACTACATCACCGGCAAGGAAGAGCTCTACAGCGAGCTGCTCGACTCCGTGATGAAGGCCTGGAAGATCGAGTTCGCGCCGCCCGGGCTCACCGAGCCGGCCGACATCCTGGCGCACTACATCCGGCAGAAGCTCGACCACGCGTTCGACCAGCCCACGGTGTCGCGCATCTTCACGCGCGAGATCCTCGACGGAGGCCACAACCTGGACCGCTACTGGCCCAATGCACGCATCTGGATCCAGAAGGAAGTGGCCATCATCAACGGCTGGATCGCACGCGGCCTGATGCGGCCGATGAACGCCCACCTGCTGCTGATGCACATCTGGGCCATGACGCAGCACCACGCCGACTTTGCACTGCAGGTGCGCGAGATCTGCGGCAGCGAACGCGACCCGGCACCGCTGGACCGCGAGACGGTGGCGCACGACCTGGTGCCGTTCGTGCTTCGCGGCTGCGGCCTGATGCGCGACTGAACACCGCGCAACACCTCACCCTGCCTCAAGGCGGCGCCGTCTTTCAGCGCCGCGCCACCAACACCACGCCACCGCCTGTTGCCCTGTTGCATCCGATGAAAAGCCGAGGGTTTTCACGGTTTTCCGACGGTCTTTTTTTCTTATACTGACCAAATAGTCAAATTAAACGGTCAGAAATTGAGCTCCCTTTCCACCGCGGCCACACCAGTTGTCCCGGACACCCCCTCTTCACAGACCCCAACCCCGCGTGGCGAGATCACGATCCGGGTATCCCAGGTGCTGCGCCACACCTCAGAGGTCAGCGGCTTCGTGCTGCAGCGCATCGACGGCCACCCCCTGCCCACCTGCGAGGCCGGCGCGCACATCGACGTGTACCTGCCCGGTGACCTGGTGCGCAGCTACTCGCTTTGCGGCGACCCGGCGCGCAGCCACGAGGCCTACGAGATCGCGGTCAAGCGCGAAGACCGTGGCCGCGGCGGTTCGCGCGCGGTGCACAGCTGGGTGCGCGAAGGCGA
This sequence comes from Hydrogenophaga palleronii NBRC 102513, assembly GCF_001571225.1. Taxonomy (GTDB): domain Bacteria; phylum Pseudomonadota; class Gammaproteobacteria; order Burkholderiales; family Burkholderiaceae_C; genus Hydrogenophaga; species Hydrogenophaga palleronii. Next base: position 9,512 of record NZ_BCTJ01000020.1, on the reverse strand, counting down.
AATCCTGCGCATCGGCGCGCCACGCAACCTGTTCCCGCTCGCGCCGCAGGCGCCACACCACCTGCTGCTCGGCGGCGGCATCGGCATGACGCCGATGGTGGCCATGGCGCACGCCCTGCATGCGCGTGGCGAGCCGTTCACCCTCGCGGTGTTTGCGCGCAGCGCAGCGTACCTGCCGCTCAAGAACGTGCTCGACACCGCGCCCTGGCGCGACCGTGTGCAGACCCACTTCGACGACGCCCCCGTGCGGACCAGCCCGGCCTCGCTGGTGGCGGCCGCGCCAGCCGGCTCGCACGCCTACTACTGCGGGCCGGAAGGTTTCATGCAGCACGTGCGCGAAGCCTGCCAGCACTGGCCGGCCGAGCGTGTGCACTTCGAGTACTTCAACGCACCACCCAAGAGCGAAGCGGCCAGCGCCGCGGCACCGGCAACGGCCGGTTTCGAGGTGGTGCTGGCGCGCAGCCAGAAGCGGCTGACGGTGGGGCCCGAGCAGAACATCGCCCACGTGCTGCAAAGCGCGGGCGTGCGTGTGGACACCGTGTGCGAACAAGGCATCTGCGGCTCCTGCATCACGCCCTACCTGGACGGCACACCCGATCACCAGGACTTCTGCCTGACCGAAGACGAGCGCGCGACGCACATCGCCATCTGCTGCTCGCGCAGCCGCACGCCCACGCTGACCCTGGACCTCTGACCCGCCCCATGAGCCTGCCGCCCTCACGCCCTCCTGCCGCTCCCGAGGTGATCAGCAACGCGCGCCTGCCGCGCTGGCTGCTGGCGCCCGACTGGCCGGTGCAGGGCCACACACCATCGCTCGCGCGCATCGAGCTCGCCGCAGGCCGTGTCGCCCGCGTGCTGCCCATGACGGCGGCCACGCCGGTGGCGCAAGGCGACTGGGATGTGCAAGGCGCGCCGGTGCTGCCGGGCTTCGTGGACGCGCATACCCACCTGGACAAGGCCTTCATCCTGCCGCGCATGGGCGCGGCGAAACCCGGCCTGCTCGGTGCCATCGACGCCGTCATCAGCGACCGCGCGCACTGGACCCATGCTGACCTGCGCGCACGCGCCGAAAAAGGCCTGCAGTGGGCCTGGCAGGCCGGCACCACCCACATGCGCACCCACATCGACTGGTGGGACCCGCAGACGCCGCCACTCGCCTGGCAGGTGATGACGGAGCTCGCGGCCGAATGGCGCGGCCGCGTCCACCTTGAACAGGTGGCCCTGATCAAACTGGCGCCGTTCCAGAACGCCGACGATGCCCTGCGCCTGACGCGCAGCGTGGCCGAGACCGGGCCACACGCGCTGCTCGGTGGTTTCGTGCACTCCAGCAACTGGGACGCCGCCGCCCTGCGCAACCTGGTGCTGGCCGCGCAGGCGGTGGACCTGGACCTGGACCTGCACGTTGACGAAGAACTCAACCCCGACGCACAGGGCCTGGCCTTTGTTGCCGGCCTGCTGCGCAAGATCGGCTTTGGCGGCCGGGTGGTCTGCGGCCACAACTGCGCCCTCGCCGCGCAGGACGAGGCCCGCGTGCAGGCCACGCTGGAAGCGGTGGCGCGCGCGCCCATCACGCTGATCTCATTGCCCATCACCAACCTGCTGCTGCAGGACGCGGTGACCGGCCGCACGCCGCGACTGCGCGGCCTCACGCTGGTGAAGGAAGCGCGCGCGCACGGCATTCCGCTGCTGTTCGCCAGCGACAACGTGCAAGACCCGTTCTGCCGCGCCGGCAGCCTGGACCCGCTCGAAGCCATGCAGGCGGGCGCGCTCACCGGCCAGCTCGACAGCCCTTTCGACCTCTGGTCCGACGCCCTCTGCCGCAGCGACTGGCTGCTGCGCCACCCGCTGGCGCGCCCCACGCTGGAAGGCGCCAGCGCCGACCTGGTGGTGTTTCACGACAGCGACGCCCACGCCTGGCCGTCACGCAGCGCGGCGCGCAGCGTGTTGCGCCAGGGCCATCTTCTCGCCTCCGACTGACCTCCCAAGGACCCCGCCCCATGATGCACGGCTACTTCCCTCCCCACCGTTTCCTGCCCTACTTGGCCTGGACGGAAATCACCGCGCTGCCGGACCGCGAGAACACGGTCATCGTGCTGCCGGTGGGCGCCACGGAACAGCACGGCCCGCACCTGCCCTGCTCGGTGGACACGGTGATCGCCGCCGGCGTGATCGGCAAGGCCTTCGAGCGCCTGCCCGCCGAGATCCGCGCCTTCGGCCTGCCGCCCATCACCTACGGCAAGTCCGAAGAGCACCTGCACTTCGCCGGCACCATGACGCTGACCGGCACCACGCTGCTGTCGACCATGATCGAACTCGGCGAGTCGGTCTACCGCTCGGGCTTTCGCAAGCTGGTGTTCGCCAACGGCCACGGCGGCCAGCCGCAGGTGCTGGAGATGGCGGCGCGTGAACTGCGCCTGCGCCATGGCGACTTTGTCGTCGTGCCCTACGGTGTCTCGCGCGTGCCCAACGTCTCGGGCAAGTTCATCAGCGACCAGGAGCGCAAGCTCTCGATGCACGCCGGCCATTCGGAAACCGCGCTGATGCTCGCGCTGGCGCCCGACACCGTGCACATGGAGCGCGCCGCCGCCTACTTCCCGCCCCCGTTCCCGAGCAAGACGCTCTCGGCCGACGGCCGCCCGGCCTGTGCCTGGGTGGCGCGCGACTTCGGCCCCAGCGGCGTCATCGGCGACCCCACCACCGCCACCCGCGAACAGGGTGAAGCCATCCTCGACAGCCTGGCCGATAGCTGGGTCCAGGCCATCACCGAGCTCTACACCATGCGCTGGGTCGTTCGCGACGAAGCGACCTGGGAACGTGGCCACCACACCGGCCACATCCAGCAGACCCTGGACTGAAACCTGCTTACTGTTTTTTCGTTTCCGTTTTCCTCCCCTCGCGCCACCTCGCCCCACCCCACCCTTCGACAAAAAGGCCTGCCATGACCGCTGCTTCCACAATGCCCCGCCTGTGCCGCGCCCTGAGCGCCACCGCCCTGGGTGTGCTGACCCTGACCGCCGCCCAGGCGCAGGAAAAGTTCACCTTCATGACCAACTGGTACGCACAGGCCGAACACGGCGGCTACTACCAGGCGATTGCCAACGGCATCTACAAGAAGCACGGCCTGGACGTGACCATCAAGATGGGTGGCCCGCAGATCAACATCATCCAGGTCATGGCCGCCGGCCAGGCCGACTGCATCATGGGCGCGACCGACACGCAGATGATGGTGGCGCGCGGCAACGGCCTGCCCATCGTCAACGTGGCGGCGATCTTCCAGAAAGACCCGCAGGTGCTGATCGCCCACGAAGACGTCAAGTCCTTCGAGGACATGAAGGGCAAGACCATCCTGATCGCCCCCACCGCGATGCGCGGCATGTGGTCCTGGCTCAAAGGCAAGTACGGCTACACCGACTCGCAGGTGCGCCCCTACACCTACAACATCCAGCCCTTCGTTGCCGACAAGAACATCGTGCAGATGGGCTTCCTCTCGTCCGAGCCCTTCGCCATCCAGAAGGCGGGCGTGAAGGTCAACACCTTCCTGCTGGCCGACCAGGGCTACCCACCCTACGCCAACCTGATCTCCTGCATGGAGAAGACGGTGAAGGACCGTGAGAAGGCCGTGACCGCCTTCGTGAAAGCCACCGCCGAAGGCTACAAGAGCTACCTGGCCGACCCCGCGCCGGCCAACGCCCTGATCAAGAAGGACAACCCCAACATGACCGATGACCAGCTCAACTACGGCATCGGCAAGATCAAGGAGATGGGCATCATCACCAGCGGCGACGCGGCCAAGCTGGGCATCGGCGTGATCACGCGCGAACGCCTGATGAAGACGCACGCCTTCCTGGTGGAGAACGAGATGATCGACCCGGCCAAGGTCAACGTCGACCAGGCCTACCGCTTCGACATCTCCCGCGAGGCCAAGGTCCTGCCCTGACCTGACCCGTCAACGCGCCTCGCACCGGTGCGCCGCTTCGGCTGGCGCACCGGCCTGCATCCGCTTCCAGCCCACGAACATCACATGACGACGACGAAGACAGACCAAGCGTCCAACAACACCCTGGCGATCGATATCCAGGGCGTTCAGAAAACCTACCCCAACGGCACCGTGGCCTTGCAGCCGGTGGACCTGCAAGTTCGCGAAGGCGAATTCGTGACCTTGCTCGGCCCCTCGGGCTGCGGCAAGAGCACGCTGCTCAAGATGGTGGCCGGCCTGCTGGAACCCACCAGCGGCAGCCTCAAGCTGTGGGGCCAGGGTGTCAACCAGTTGGAGAAGTCGGGCCATCGCCTGTCCTTCGTGTTCCAGGCACCGACGCTGATGCCCTGGGCCAACGTGCAGACCAATGTGCGCCTGCCGCTGGACCTGGCCGGTGTGCCACGTGCCGAGGCCGACGCACGCGTCGCCGATGCGCTGGCGCTGGTGGGCCTGTCCAAGTTCGCCAAGGTCTTGCCGCGTGCGCTGTCGGGCGGCATGCAGATGCGCGTGTCGATCGCGCGTGGCCTGGTGGTCGAGCCGACCCTGCTGCTGATGGACGAACCCTTCGGTGCGCTCGATGAAATCACGCGCCACAAGCTCGACGCCGACCTGCTCGAACTCTGGCAGAAGAAGAACCTCACCGTGGTGTTCGTCACCCACTCGATCCACGAGTCGGTGTTCCTCTCCAGCCGTGTGGTGATGATGGCCGCGCGCCCGGGCCGCATCGTGGAAGAGTTCCACATCGACGAACCCTACCCACGCAGCCCGGACTTCATGGTCTCCACCGAATTCAGCCGCCACGCCAAGCAACTGCAGGAAAGCCTGCTGCGCGCCAGCCGTGACACCACCGAGGACGCCCGCGCATGAACACGACGCACAACACCCCCTTCCTGAAACAGCCGCGCGTGCAGCGCATCCTGTACCCGGCGCTGGTCGCCATCGTCCTGATCGCTGCGTGGCAGGGCCTGGTGGTCGGCTTCGAGCTGCCGCCGTACCTGATCCCCTCGCCCGGCCTGATGATGGAGACCCTGATCAAGGATTGGGGCACGCTGTTCAACTCCCTGGTGATCACCATGAAGATCACCGTGCTGTCCTTCATCCTCGCGGTGGTGGTCGGGGTGCTGATCTCCTTCCTGTTCGTGCAGAGCCGCCTGATCGAGACCGCGCTGTTCCCGTATGCCGTGCTGCTGCAGGTCACGCCCATCGTGGCGATTGCCCCGCTGATCATCATCTGGGTCAAACAGCCGACGGCCTCGCTGGTGGTGTGTTCCGCGCTGGTGGCGCTGTTCCCCATCATCTCCAACACCACGCTGGGCCTGCGCAGCGTCGACCCCGACCTGCAGAGCTACTTCAAGATGAACCGTGCCACGCGCGGCCAGATCCTGTGGCGCCTGCGCATCCCGAGCGCGCTGCCCTACTTCTTCGGCGGCCTGCGCATCTCCTCGGGCCTGGCGCTGATCGGCGCCGTGGTGGCCGAGTTCGTGGCCGGCACCGGCGGCACCAACACCGGTCTGGCCTACCAGATCCTGATGGCCGGTTACCAGCTCGACATCCCGCGCATGTTCGCCGCGCTGCTGCTGATCTCGTTCGCCGGCGTTTTCCTCTTCGTGCTCATGGCCTGGCTGACCAAGGTGTCGCTGGGTTCCTGGCACGCCAGCGAAATCGCACAGGACTGATCCACCGTTTCCGAAAGACACGCCATGAACGCCCCTCAAACGCCCATCGAACAACTGCAGCACGAGCTGCCCGACCTCGACTGGATCACCGACCCCCTGAAGGTGGGCCGCCTGTCGCAAGACTTCTCCTGGTTCAGCCCGGTGCTCAAGCGCCAGCTGGTCGGCAAGCGCGCCGACATCGTCGTCAAGCCGCGCACCGAAGAAGAGATTCGCAAGGTGGCCAGCGCCTGCGCGCGCCGCAACATCCCGCTCACCCTGCGTGGCGCGGGCACCGGCAACTACGGCCAGTCCACACCGCTGCACGGTGGCGTGGTCCTGGACATGAGCGGCTACAACGCCTTCCTCTGGTCGCGCCCCGGCGTCGGCCGCGCGCAGGCCGGCATCCGCCTCGGTGACTTCGACACCGCCACCCGCCCCATGGGCTGGGAGCTGCGCTGCATCCCCTCCACCTTCCGCAGCGCCTCGCTGGGCGGCCTGTTCAGCGGCGGCTTCGGTGGTGCGGGTTCGATCAACTACGGCCCCATCGGCGCCGCCGGCAACATCATCGGCATCCGTGCCATGAGCATCGAAGCCGAGCCGCAAGTGGTGGAACTGCGTGGCCCCGAAGCCCTGCTGATGCACCACCTCTGGGGCACCAACGGCCTGGTGCTCGAGGTGGAGATGGCGCTCGCGCCAGCCCACCCGTGGCTGGAGATGATCGTCACGTTCGAAGACGGCGACCGCGCGCTCGACTTCGGCAACGCCCTGGCCCACGGCCCCGGCATCGTGAAGAAGAACATCGCCGTGCTGGCCGACCCGGTGCCGGCCTACATGACGCCGCTGGCCGAGTACCTGCCCAAGGGCTGCCACGCGGCGCTGGTGCTGGTGGCCGAGTTCTCCGAAGCGGCGGCACTGCAGGTGGCCGCGGCACACGGCGGCAAGGTGACCTACCGCCGCACGGCCGACGAGGTGAAAGCGCAGCACCACACGCTGGTGGAGTACTGCTGGAACCACACCACGCTGAACGCGCTCAAGGTCGACAAGGGCCTGACCTACCTGCAGACCACCTTCACGCCCGGCAAACACCTGGACCAGGTGCGCACCATTCGCTCGCTGTTCGGCGACGAGGTGCTGATGCACGTGGAGTTCCTGCGCAGCATGGACGGCTTCACCACCTGCACCTCGTTGCCGCTGGTGCGCTTCACCACCGAGGAACGCCTGAACGAGATCATCCAGATCTTCCGCGACAACGGCATCCGCGTGAACAACCCGCACACCTTCATCATCGAAGAAGGCAAGGTGGGTGGAGACCTGCCGCAGAACGTGATCGACATGAAAAAACGTTTCGACCCCGCCGGTCTGCTGAACCCGGGCAAGATGCGCGCCTGGGGCCTGCCCGGCTGAGCACCGCACCTTCACACGGAGAACCCCCATGAGCACCGGCACCCCCATGGCCCACTACGCGGCCGCCCGACGCGTTGGCGATTTCGTGTTCCTGAGCGGCGTGGTGGCGGTCAACCCCACCACCCGCCAGACCGTGAGCCGTTACGAGGAGCTTCCCGCCGAAGCGCTGCCGCCGCTGCGCGGGCTGGGCTACGTCACCGGCCAGATGTCGGTGGACGTGTTCGAGGCGCCCATCGTGGCGCAAAGCTGGTTCGTTCTCGACCGCATCCGGGCCATCGCCGAAGAACACGGCGGAAAGATGGACGATGTGGTCAAGCTGGTGCAGTACTTCCGGCACCTGCCGCACTACGCGCAGTACAACCGCGTGCGTGGCCTGTTCTACCCCGGGCAGCCACCGGTGAGCACCGTGCTGGAGGTGTCGCGCTTCCTGCCGAGCGACGACGCCCTGATCGAAGTCGAAGCGACGATGTACCTGCCCCGCTGAGCGGCACGGCCAGCTGGCCGGCTAGCGCCGGCTCAGCAGGCGGGGGATGTTCACCACCACCCGCACATCACCCGGCGGCAGGCCGGCCTTGATCTCGTGCTGCGGGTCCTGCGTGTCGCGCGCACGCGGTTCGCCCAGCGGCATGCCCTGCCGCCCCACGATGGCCAGCACCTGCGGTGCATTGGCCTTGCTGGTGCGCCGCGTCACCACCGCCACCTCGCCACTGGCCAGGCGCACATAACTGCCCGGCGGGTAAAAGCCGATGTGTTTGATGAACAGCGCGCCCAGCGGGTCGGGCTGCCGGTCGGGGCCAAGGTAGAGCTCGCGCGCAACCTGCTGCGCCAGCAAACCTCCACGGCCCTCGCGCGGGCTGATGCAGGCCGCATACACATCCGCCATCTGCAGCAGGCGCTGCGCCAGGTCCGTCACCAGCTTGCCGGCCGGATAACCGCTGCCATCGGCGCGTTCGTGTTGCTCTTCCACCAGCTGCAGCCAGAACGGATCGTTGACACCCAGCGCGCGCAGCATCGCCGCGCCGCGCACCGGGTGTTCGTGCACGGCCTGGCGTTGCGCGGAGTTGAGTTCAGCAGACTGGCGGGCCATGGCGTCGTGCGCGCGCGTCATGCCGATGTTCATGCTGAGCGCGGCACGAAACAACGTGTCCTGCTCGCTCGGCGACAGGCCGGTGGACGGCGACACCAGCGCACACAGGCCGGCTGAAAGCAAGGCGTGGCTTGCGCTGTAGCCCACGCGCGCATCAAACAGCAGTTGAACCAGCACCAGCAGGCTGTCGTCGGGCACCGAACGCCACATGCCTTGCGCGCGCGCAGCCAGGCGTTCGAAGCGCTCGTTGAACTGCGTGGCCGCCTCGCCTTGCAGCAGGAGCTTGCCGAGGGACGCGTGGGCGTCGGACCAGAACTCCAGCGGGCCGACGTCGTCGCGCGCCACCGCATTCGGCACCTCCACCGCGTGGCTCAGGCTGGCGATCTGGCTGATGGAAACGTTGTCGCGCACCATGCGGTCGAGCTCGGTGGTGTAGCTGTAGTTCCAGGCACGCCAGTCGGCCTCCAGCACCACCGGCGAGTGCAGCATGAGCAGGCCGCGATGTTGTTCCGAGGTGATCGCTTCGCCCTTGCGCAACAACAGCACACCCTTCGGATCCCACACGTTCACGGGAACCGGCTGCTGCAGCGCGATGGCGTCCAGGGGAAGCGACTTGTACATCGCACCGAATCTACGCGCCTGCGCACGTCACGAATGCCCGAAAAGCCGTCAAAAAACCGCCAAGTTCAGGGGCACAGACCGGCGGCCAGGCACAGCTTGTCGGCCACCACCGAAGCCACGTCACCCAGCACGCTGTTGATGAAGGCCACGGCAGCCGCCGTGGCAACACCGAGGAACGCGCCCACCGCGGCGATCAACGCCGCCGGCAAGGCGATGCCGGCACCGGCCGCCCCGGCAGCCGCCACGATGGCCACCGCCAGCGCCTTGGCCGTGCTTCGGCAGACCCGACAACGCAGCCGCGGCGCCTGCGCGGCGGCCGGAGCCGGGTGGAATGCCATGGCGCTGAGGCCCACCGGCGACCCGTCTCGGTAGATGGACGCGATCCACGAATGGCCCTCGGGCTGTATCAGGATGGCCACCTGCCGGTCGGGCGACAGGTACTGCCGTTCGGAAGGGCCTTGCCACTCGAACGGGCGCAGGTCGTTGTCGAGCAGGGTCAGGCGCGCATCCAGCTCGGGCGACCAGGTGCCCTCGGGCGTGGCCGCGGTGAACACGACAAACTGCACGGGGTGGCGGGTTTCGGCACCGAGCACCAGGTTGGCGGTGTCGGGCTGCTCCGGCTCGTTCAACACCAGCTCGGCCGACGTGGCCCAATCGGGATCGCTCACCCGGTAGATCTGCATGCTGCCCCCCCCCGAAAACAACGCGTAGGGCGGCAGGATAGCGCAGGCCAGGCACGGTGCACAGCCCGTCTGGCGGGCAAAAAGGG
>NZ_BCTJ01000019.1 GCF_001571225.1 Hydrogenophaga palleronii NBRC 102513 | reverse complement strand
CGAAGCCTCGTCAGCGGCGCAGGGGGGAGCGTCCTCTTACTCCCCGAGGCCCAGAGGCGCCGGCGTGTGCATCACGATGCGCGTGAACAGGCGGTCGTAGGCCGGATCGCGCAGCCGGCGCGTGCTCAGCGGATCGGCATGGCCACAAAAGGCTTCGTCCAGCACGGCCCAGTCGGCCTCGGTCAGTGCCTTCTCGGCCACCGGCAGCAACACGGTTTCTTCCAGCTTCATGTGGTCGAGGTAGAAGACCACGTAACGCACCGCCTCGTTCTCGAACGCTGGCCGGTGCAGTTCGCCCAGGTACTCCCAGGCCATCAACAGGTGCATCAGTTCGCGCACCCGCATCTCGCCGCTCATGTGGTCGCGTTCGAGTTGTTCGATGGTCGGCATCAGGTCCGGCGCAGCACGCGCCAGGCGCGGAAACAGCAGGTTGGATTCTTTCGGGTGGTGGTTCTTCTCGGGGAAGGCGTCGATGTAGAACAGCATGGCGCGCAACACATCGAAGTAACGGTCACGCCCACCGATCTCGGGTGCATCGGGGCCCACACGCACCATGTGCGAGAGCGATTTCAACATCGCGCTCAAGCCTGCGTGTTCGTCACGGATCACGCGCACTGCGTCGTGGGTCATCGGTTGTCTCCAGGTGAGACAGCGAGCATCGCGCAGCGCGCGCCGCACGGCCTTGACCTGCGTCAAGCCCGTTGCGCGCGGCCTTGCTTCAGCGCCGCGGCGGTGTCCAGCGCTTGAGCAACAAGGCGTTGCTCACCACGCTGACCGAACTCAGCGCCATCGCCGCACCCGCCACCACCGGGCTCAGGAAACCCAGCGCCGCCAGCGGAATGCCGGCCACGTTGTAGACAAAGGCCCAGAACAGGTTCTGCCGGATCTTGCGCACCGTGCGGCGCGAGATGTCCAGCGCCGCCGCCACCAGCATCGGGTCACCGCGCATCAGGGTGATGCCGGCGGCGTGCATCGCCACGTCGGCACTGGCGCCCTGGCTGTGGCTCATGGCCATGCCGACATCAGCCGCCGCCAGGGCCGGCGCGTCGTTCACACCATCGCCCACCATGGCCACGGTGTGCGACGGGCCGCCCATGGTGCCGATGCGCAACTGCCGCACCACGTCGGCCTTGTCCGCCGGCAGCACCTCGGCCACCACCTCGTCCTGGTCTGCGCGCAAACCGAGCCGGGCCGCCATGGCCAGCGCCGCACCGCGGTTGTCGCCCGACACCATGAACACGCGCACACCCTGCGCACGCAGGCCGGCGATGGCGCGCGCCGCACCGGGCTTGGGTTCATCACCAAAAGCCAGCAGGGCCAGTGGTGCCCAACCGGGCGCGGCCGTGCCTTCGGCAGGCAACTGCGTTGCCAGCACCGACACCGTGGCGCCTTCGGCCTGCAGCGCGTCCGCACGCTCGGCCAGCGGGCCCAGGGCGGCCCCCAGTTCACCCATCCAGCGCAGGCTGCCGAGCGCCAGCAAAGCGCCCTTCACCCGGCCCTGGTTGCCCCGGCCCGACACCGCCTGTACGGCCTGGGCCGCGTCGGCTGCCACGGCAATGTCACGCGAGGCCGCGGCTTCCAATACCGCACGCGCCAACGGGTGCGCGCTCTGCGCCTGCAGCGCCGCAGCCGCCTGCAGCACCGCCTCTTCGTCCACGCCGGGCGCTGCCTCGATCACCAGCAGGCGCGGGCGGCCTTCGGTGAGCGTGCCGGTCTTGTCGAACGCCACGGTGTCCACCTTGTGCGCAATCTCCAGCGCTTCAGCGTCCTTGATGAGGATGCCGTGCTGCGCCGCCACGCCAGTGCCGGCCATGATGGCGGCCGGCGTCGCCAGACCCAGTGCACACGGGCAGGCGATCACCAGCACCGCGACCGCGTGCAACAGCGCTTCTTCCAGCGGGGCGCCGCTCCACCACCAGGCCAGCAAAGTGCCCAGCGCGATCAGCAACACCACCGGCACGAACACCGCGGCCACCTGGTCCACCATGCGCTGCACCGGCGCCTTGCCGGCCTGTGCGTCCTGCACCAGGCCGATGATGTGGGCCAGCACGCTCTGCGCACCCACGGCACGCACCTGCACATCCACCGCGCCTTCACCATTGAGCGAACCGCCGGTGACCGCATCACCCACCTCCTTGGCCACCGGCATGGCTTCGCCGGTCAGCATGGATTCGTCGGCCTGCGTCTGGCCTTGCACCACCGTACCGTCGGCAGCAAAACGCTCACCCGGCAGCACACGGATGAGATCACCCGGCAGCAGTTCGTCCACCGCCACATCGGTGCTCTCGGTGCGGCGCACGCCGTCGGGCAGCAGATGCGCGCGCTCGGGCCGCAAGGCGTGCAGGGCACGGATGGCGCTGGTGGTCTGGCGTTTGGCGCGCGCCTCCAGCCACTTGCCCAGCAACACCAGCGTGATCACCACCGCCGAAGCTTCGTAGTACAGGTGCACCGTTTCGCCCGGCGCTGCGCGCCACCACAGCCAGGTGGACAAGGCCCAGCCGGCCGTGGTGCCGATCGCCACCAGCAGTTCCATGTTGCCGGTCCAGGCCTTGAGTGCGTGCCAGGCGGCGCGGTAGAAGCGCGCACCCAGCACGAACTGCACCGGCGTGGCGAGCAGGAACTGCGCCCAGGCCGGCAACATCCAGTGCTGGCCGAACAGATCACCCACCATGGGCAGCACCAGCGGCAAGGACAACAACACCCCCGCCAGCACCGGCCACAGATCACGCGGCACGCCGTAGACCAGCGCCTTGTCGTCGGCATCCATGGCATCCAGCGTGCGTGGCTCGTAGCCGGCATCGCGCACCGCGCGCTTGATGCGTGCCAGCGATTCCTGCGCGTCGCCGCTGCTCAAGGTGACACGCGCCGATTCGGTCGCGAGATTGACCGTGGCATCACCCACGCCCTCCTGTTTGCGCAAGGCCTTTTCCACCCGCGTGACGCAGGACGCGCAGGTCATGCCACCGATGCCGAGATCGATCTGGACCGGTGGATACGAAGGTGCGGAAGGGGGTGTGGCAGCGCCTTCGGCTGCCGTGGCGGTGATCGTCGTGTTCATGGGGGCCAGCATAAGCTTTACCACCGTGGCAAGGTCAAGCGAGCTTGTTGCGAAGTGTGACCTGATGGCGCTTGACCTTGACACCATGTCAAGGATCACAATGCATGCACCGTTCACTTCCACTACCCAGGAGATCCAGATGAAACAACAACTCAAGGTACAGGGCATGACCTGCGGCCACTGTGAAAAAGCCGTGGCCGGTGCCATCCGCCAGCTCGACCCGCAGGCCAGCGTGCACATCGACCGCAGCCAGAACCTGGTCGAAATCGACAGCACGCAGGACCGCGAAGCGCTGGCCGCCGCGATCCGCGAAGAAGGTTATTCGGTGGTGGCCTGAAGCCATGGCCCGCGAACGCGCCAGCACACCACCACCGGTGATGGACGCCGACACCGGCCAGCCCGGTGACGCGCTGATCCGCTGGCCGGTCAGCATCGGCCGGGCGGCCACGCTGAGCGGCATCTCGCCGAAAATGCTGCGCCACTACGAAACCCTGGGCCTGCTGGCCCCGGTGCCGCGCACCGACAGCAACTACCGCCAGTACAGCCTGGCCGATGTGCACACCCTGCGCTTCATCCGCCGGGCACGCGACATGGGTTTTGGCCTCGATGCCATCACCGAACTGGTGAGCCTGTGGCACAACCGCCGGCGCAGCAGCGCCAGCGTCAAGCGCATCGCGCAAAAACACCTGGACGAACTGGCCCAGCGCATCGAAGCCCTGCAGGCCATGCAGCGCACCATGGGCCAGCTGCTGCACCTGTGCCCGGGTGACGAACGGCCCGACTGTCCCATCCTGGACGACCTGGGCCAGCCCGCTTGCACATTTGCTGCAAAAAGCCGGTAAAAACTTTACCAAGCCGCGACATCAGGGGCACGGCACGGAAACACGGGATCCCGACACTGAAAGCACTCCACAGCCCGACCCACCGGTCACTGTGAAGAAGCTCTTCAACCGTCACCAGGAGTCCCCATGAAATCGCTTCCCCAACGCGCCCTGATCGCCACCACCCTGGCCACCGCCCTGGTGGGCACCTTCGCCACCGCCATCGTGCAGGCTTCGGCCCTGCAGCCAGCCGAAGCCACGGCCCCGACCCTCACCGTGGTGGCACAAGCCAACACCACTGCCCAGCCTGCCACCCCGGTGGCACCCCGGCCCGAGCGCCTGAGCGCCGAGCAACGTGAGCAGAAACGCGCCGAACACCGGGCCCATGCCCAACAGAAGATGGCCGAACGCCAGGCGGCCCTCAAAGACGAGCTCAAGCTCACTCCGGCACAGGAACCGGCCTGGAACGCCTTCATCGCACGCACCCAGCCGCAAGCTGGTGTGGGCCCGGCGCGCGAACGTGGCAGCCGTGAAGACTGGACCAAGCTGACCACACCGCAGCGCCTGGACAAGATGCAGGCCCTGAAAGCCGAACGCGACGCGGCCATGGCCAAACGCGTGGATGCCATCAAGGCTTTTTATGCCCAGCTCAACCCGGAGCAGCAAAAAGTATTCGATTCCAAACGAATCGGTGGTTTCCAGCGCGCCAGCATGCACCGCGGTCATGGCCACCAGGGCCAAAAGGGGCCGCGCCACGGTGAGCACGGCCACAAGGCCGGCCCGGTCTGAACCCGGTTTTGGAGCAGTTTGCGCGGCGAAAGCTGCGCTCTCTCTTCTTCTTATAAATCTTTAAATACAAATAGCAGTAGTAGTAGAGGGCGCTGTTTTGTGTGGACAAGCGCCCTTTTTCTTTTCAGATCAAGAACTTGGATCACTCAAAAGTCTGTGTGAAGCGGGCTGTTGCCGGAAAAGCGGAACGGGGATAAGAATCTGGACAACACACCTTCTGTGGATAACCATTGCTTTGTTAAAAAGTTATGCACAGCGTTGTTATCAACTTGGAGCCATCCAGCCGGAAACATGCCCTGACACCTCGGCGCGGGCTGGCGCCGAACCGGGCCGGAGCGGCTGTTAAGATGCCCCGCTTCACGGCCATCGCTGCCGCCCCGGCGTGGCCTCTGCGGTTGGCCCGTTTTTGGATCTGTTTCTCCCATGTCTGTTGCCCTCACAGGAAACGCGCCCGCCACATTCGAAATCAAGAGCGCCTACTTGCCGTTGGTGGCCTTGATGCTCAAGTCGTCCAACCTGGACCGCCTGGCCGAAGAACTGGCCCAGCGTTTCGGTGACATGCCGGACTTCTTCGACAACGATCCCCTGGTCATCGACCTGCACCCGCTCAATGTGGCCGAGGCCCACGCCCTGCCCGACTTCGGCGCCCTGCAGGCGCTGTTGCGCCAGTACAGCCTGCTGCCGCTGGCGGTGCGCGGTGGCACCATCGAACAGACCCAGCTGGCCATTGCCGCCGGCCTCACGCCCACGCCGGACGCCACGGTGCAGCGCTCTCCGCCCACCCTGCCGATGGCGGCCCAGGAAACCACCAGCGAACCCGAACCCGTGGCCGCACCGGTGCCACCGCCGGGTGCCCTGGTGATCGACAAACCGTTGCGCTCCGGCCAGCAGGTGTATGCCCGCGGCCGTGATCTCGTGGTGATGGCCATGGTCAATCCGGGCGCCGAGGTGATCGCCGATGGCCACATCCATGTGTACGCGCCGCTGCGCGGCAAGGCGATTGCCGGTGCGCGCGGCAATGCCGACGCCCGCATCTTTGCCCTGTCCATGGAACCCGAACTGATTTCCATTGCGGGCATCTACCGCACCAGCGAAGTGGACCTGCCGGCCTCGGTGCGCGGCAAGACCGCCCAGGTGCGCCTGGTGCCCGGACCCGATGGCGACAAACTCGTGATCGATGCCCTCGGCGCCTGAGCCTTCTTCTTTTTTCGCATCCAAGGACTTTTCACCATGACCAAAATCGTTGTCGTCACTTCCGGCAAGGGCGGGGTGGGCAAGACCACCACCAGCGCCAGCTTCGCGGCCGGCCTGGCCTTGCGCGGCCACAAGACCGCCGTCATCGACTTCGACGTCGGCCTGCGCAACCTGGACCTGATCATGGGTTGCGAACGCCGCGTGGTGTACGACCTGATCAACGTGATCCAGGGCGAAGCCAACCTGAACCAGGCGCTGATCAAGGACAAGCAGTGCGACAACCTGTTCGTGCTGGCCGCCAGCCAGACGCGCGACAAGGACGCGCTGAGCCAGGAAGGTGTGCACAAGGTGCTGACCGACCTGAGCGAGATGGGTTTTGAATACATCATCTGCGACTCGCCCGCCGGCATCGAAGCCGGTGCGCTGATGGCCATGCACTACGCCGACGAGGCGCTGGTCGTGACCAACCCCGAAGTCTCCAGCGTGCGCGACTCCGACCGCATCCTGGGCATGCTGGGCAGCAAGACCCAGCGCTCGATCGACGGCAAGGACCCGATCAAGGAACATCTGCTGATCACGCGCTACAACCCGGGCCGTGTGGCCGATGGCCAGATGCTGTCGCTGGAAGACATCCAGGACATCCTGCGCATCAAGCTCATCGGCGTGATCCCCGAGAGCGAAAGCGTGCTGACCGCGTCCAACCAGGGCATGCCGGCCATCCACCTCAAGGGCACAGACGTGGCCGAGGCCTACGCCGACGTGATCGACCGATTCCTTGGCGCCGAAAAACCGATGCGCTTCATCGAAGCCGAAAAAACCGGTTTCTTCAAGCGCTTGTTCGGAGGGAAGTAAGGCATGTCAATTTTCTCCTTCCTGCTCGGCGAAAAGAAGAAAACCGCGAGCGTCGCCAAGGAGCGTCTGCAGATCATCCTGGCGCACGAGCGCAGCGGCCGCAGCGCGTCCGAACCCGATTACCTGCCCGCACTGCAACGCGAACTGGTGGCGGTCATCAGCAAGTACATCAAGATCAACCAGGACGACATCAAGGTCCAGCTCGAGCGCCAGGACAACCTGGACGTGCTCGAAGTCAAGATCGAGTTGCCCGATCGCAAGTGAGCGGTCAGGCCGTGCGCCCGTGGTGCAGGCCGCCAGTGGGTGACAGCAGATATTGGCGTTTTCCGTGCGTTTGCCCTCGTCCGTTGAGGCTTTCGTGGCTATCTTCGGAGGCAGTTTTGTCTGCATGCCCGCAGGCGCACGGGAGGCACCGATATGGGACTGCAGGACCGCGAGTACATGCACGAACGAGAGCGCCGTGAGCGCCCGTTCATGCCACCGAAAAACAGGGACTTCAACCTCTGGATGGTGATGTTCACCATCGTTGGCGTGCTGGGCCTCTACCAAGGCTATGCGTGGCTGCTGGATCGAAAGGCGAAACAGGCTGTGGGTGCGGAACGCGCGGTGTCCGATGCGCCCATGCAGCCGGCGTACCGTTGCATCGTTCGAGGCCAGCCCGTTCTGTCGGCAACGCCGTGTGCCCCGACCGAAGTGCCCCCCGCGGCTCACGCGGTTCCACCGCAGCGTCAGGCGCCACCAGTGGAGTCACCCCGATCCGCAGGCAGTGTCACCCTGTACCACTGCAAGGCTTACAGCGGCGGCAGCTTCTGGGCCAACACCCATTGCAACCAGCACCGGGCACTGATCGACCGCATGGTCAGCGTGCCTGGTCATCTGCCCTTTGCCCAGCAGGTTGAGATCGCTGAAGGTGACCGGGCGGCTGCCGCCCGCCTCATCGCCGAACAACAGCGGCAAACCCATGTGACTGTGGTACCAACCGCACGCGACCAAAGGATGGCGAGGGCGGAGGAATGCCGAGCCTTGAACGAAAGAATCGCCTATCTCGACGCGCTGGCCAGGCAACCGAAAACCGCAAGAACACAGGACTGGATCCGCGCAGAGCGCAAGAAAACCCGTGACCGACAATTTGCCCTGCGGTGCTGACAGCCAGACGAGTGCCACCAGGCCAGCGGAGAAATCCGGGGCGGTTTTTCCGTCGCTGTGTTACATTACGCGGTCGCCTAGTGCGACCAGCCGCGTCCCAGCTTCACCGCCCGGGCGCACCGCCCCCGGCAGAGGGGCGGCTGGTCCAGCCCCTCCTCGGCGCCGCGCCACACCGCTTTCTCACAGCACGTGGCCCTCTTCCTCCCTGCTGTTGCCGATGCCCCTGCCGTGGCTCGTGCGCCGGTCCCGACCTTCTGCCCTGTGCACAACCAGGCCAGGACCGGATCCAGCGGCAGGGCACCCCGGTGTTGGGGCCGCCACCTGTGTTTGTTTCGGGTCCTTCGATGCCGCGGCCAAGACCGCGCGCCGGACCCACTGATGTTTTTGATGATTTATAACTTTCCGAATACGACCAACAAGAGACTTTCTCCCCTCACCCTGGGCAAGTACCGCATCGCGGCATCGCCGTGTGCACTGCCCGGAGGACTTTTTGCCGCTCAGGTGTCCATTGCCAGCGGCCACGGCAGCGCCTCGACCGCGCGCGTGATGCGCTTTGACAGCGCTTTTCCCAGCCACGACGCGGCGGCCGATTACGCCATCGCGCAAGGCATCGATTGGGTGCAGGACACCGTGCGCCAATCCGCCAGACCCAACTGACCGATACACTTCACGCAAGCAAAGGAAACACCATGGCCAAAGAAGAACTGATCGACATGATGGGCATCGTCAACGAGGTGCTGCCCGATACGCGTTTTCGCGTCACGCTGGACAACGGTCACCAGTTGATCGCCTACTCCGCTGGCAAGATGAAAAAGAACCACATCCGCATCCTCGCGGGTGACCGGGTTTCGCTCGAACTCTCGCCCTACGACCTGACCAAGGGCCGCATCAACTTCCGCCACATCGAAGGCCGCGGCCCGATGGTGCCGCGCAAGCCGCGCTGAGCATCACCGCCACCGTTCTGCTTCAGTAGAACAAGGCTCCCAGGTCGGCGCTGCTGCGCTGGCCGATGTCGGCCCGGTGTGCCGACAGCCAGGCCAGGCCGTGCTCTCGGCCCTGGCCGAACAGCCGCTCGAAAAATCGCATGCTCGCAGCGGCCTTGCTCTCGCTGCTGAGTGCGCGCATCACGTCGCTGGCTTCGACCACGTGGAAGTGCGTGCCGACCAGGCGCCGGTCCAGCTCACCCCGGCGCCACCAGGCGCTGTGCACGGCGCGTTCGCGCAGTTGCGCAAACATGCGCATCTCGCGCAGGAACGTGGCGTTGAAGCCGAGCTCCATCACCCGGTTCTTGATCTCCGCCGCCGATTGCGGCGTTTGGTCGTGGTGCAGCGGTGCCAGCATCACGAGCAGGATGTCGCGCGCGCTGCATTCCTGGAACAGTGGAAACACCGCCGGGTTGGCCGCGTAACCGCCATCCCAGTACGGCTCGCCGTCGATCACCACGCTGCGGTGCAGGGTGGGCAGGCAGGCCGAGGCCAGCACCGCCTCGGGCGTGAGTTCGGGGTTTCGGAACAGGCGCAGCTTGCCGGTGTTGACGTGGGTCGCGGCGACGAACAGCTTGACCGGGCAGTGCGCGCGCAGGCGCTCAAAGTCCACCTGCGCGCTGAGGATCTTGCGCAGCGGGTTGAGGTCGAAGGGGTTGAGCTGCTCGGGCGAAAAGTAGTGTGTCCACTGCAGCATCATCTGCATCGCTGGCGCCAGCCGCATGTCGGTGCCGTCGGCGGTGGGCGTGGCCAGCTCGAACGGCAGTGCCGCTGCCACCGCGCTCCAGAATCCGCGCAGGGCGCTGCGCGCACCTTCGGGGCCGCCGTCCATCAGGCCCTGCGCCAGCAGCACCGCGTTCATGGCGCCGGCGCTGGTGCCGCTGATGCCGTCCAGCCGCAAGCCGCCTTTTTCCAGCAAGGCGTCCAGTACGCCCCAGGTGAACGCACCGTGCGCGCCGCCGCCTTGCAGCGCGAGGTTGATCGCGGGCGGGCGGCGCCAGTTCAAACCATCGCCCTCAGCCGCGGCGCGCGCGGCGCGCCCGCACCGCGTCGGCCAGCCCTTGCAGCACGGGCACGGTCTGCGCAAAGGAGATGCAGGCGTCGGTGACGCTCACGCCGGCCTGCAGCGGCTGGCCGGGCACGATGTCCTGGCGGCCTTCTTCGAGGTGGCTCTCGATCATCACGCCGACGATGCGCGAGTCGCCCGCCGCCACCTGCGCCGCCACGTCGGCCGACACCTCGATCTGGCGGCGGTGCTGCTTGCTGCTGTTGGCATGCGAGACGTCGATCATCACCTGCTCGCGCAGGCCGGCCTTGTGCAGCAGCGCACAGGCCGCGGCCACGTCGGCCGCGCTGTAGTTGGGCGCCGCGCCGCCGCGCAGGATGACGTGGCAGTCCTGGTTGCCGCGCGTTTCGAAGATCGCCGCCTGGCCCATCTTGGTCATGCCCATGAAGGCGTGCGGGGCCAGCGCCGCCTGGATCGCGTCGGAGGCCACCTTCACACCGCCGTCGGTGCCGTTCTTGAAGCCCACCGGGCAGCTCAGGCCGCTGGCGAGCTGGCGGTGGCTCTGGCTCTCGGTGGTGCGCGCGCCGATCGCGCCCCAGCTCACCAGGTCGCTGATGAACTGCGGGCTCAGCAGGTCGAGGAACTCGGTGCCCACTGGCAGGCCGAGCGCCAGCACGTCGAGCAGCAATGCGCGCGCCATCTCCAGACCTTCGTTGATGGCGAAGCTGCCGTCCAGGTGCGGGTCGTTGATGTAGCCCTTCCAGCCCACGGTGGTGCGCGGTTTCTCGAAGTACACCCGCATCACGATCAGCAGATCGTCCTGCAGGGCATCGGCCTGGGCCTTGAGCAGGCGCGCGTACGCCATCGCCTGCTGATGGTCGTGGATGGAGCACGGGCCCACCACCACCATCAGGCGGTCGTCCTGCCCCTGCAGCACGCGCGAGAGCGCGGCCCGGCTGCGCTCCACCAGGGTCTGGGCGGCCTCGCTCGCGGGTTGCCATTCCTGCAGCAGCGCAGGCGTGACCAGCGGGCGCACGGCGCCAATGCGCAGGTCGTCGATGCGGGTGGTGTCGTGGGTCGAGGGAGCGGGGGCGTGTGGTGCGTGGGTTTTCATGAGGATCTGGCGTGGCGGCGTTTCAGGCCGTGGCGGGATTCGGTGGCTGGCCCCGTGGCGGCAGCGCTGGGGGTGTGGCTTCAAGCAATGGTGCGCGGCGCGGAAGCGGCCACGGGCGGGCGCCGTGCTGTCGTTTGCGCCTGGAAAAAACGCGGCAAGGCGGGGCGCGCGCAGCGCTGCAGCGCCATCAGGAAGGCGTGGTCGGGTTGCTCCACGCCGTGGCGTGTGCGCAGGTCGTGCTGGATGCGGCCCAGCAGCTCGGCCGCCATCTCGGCGTCGGCCAGCGCCCGGTGCGCCTGGCCGGTGCGGGGCAGGTGGAACAGGTCCACCAGCGCACCCAGCTTGTGGCTGCGCGCTTCGGGGTAGAGCCGGCGCGACAGCAGCACGGTGCAGGCAAAGGCGTGTGGTGCGTCCAGGCCCGCGTGGGCCAGTTCGGACGCCCAGTAGCGGCGGTCGAAGGCGGCGTTGTGCGCCACCATGGGCACATCGCCCACGAACGCGGCCGCTTCGCGCATCACGCTGGTGGCCGGTGGTGCCGCCTCGACCATGGCGTTGGTGATGCCGGTGAGCTGGGTGATGAAGGACGGGATGCGCACACCCGCGTTCATCAGGCTCTGGTAGCGGTCAACCACCCTGCCCTGCTCGGTGATGACGATGGCTACCTCGGTGGCGCGGTCGCCCATGGCGGGCGAGATGCCGGTGGTTTCAAAGTCGATGACGGCGATACGGGTC
The DNA here is from genome assembly GCF_001571225.1 of Hydrogenophaga palleronii NBRC 102513. Lineage (GTDB taxonomy): Bacteria > Pseudomonadota > Gammaproteobacteria > Burkholderiales > Burkholderiaceae_C > Hydrogenophaga > Hydrogenophaga palleronii. The sequence goes on along the minus strand of NZ_BCTJ01000019.1, from coordinate 77,318 downwards.
ATGGGCTGAACTGTAGCGCGCCCGGCCCGTCGCCCTCCGGCGGCGCTGCGAGCCGCCGGGCGTGTGGGTCATTGCCGCTGCGTGGCTTGTTCGCCCATGGCCATGGCCGGCATCGTGTGTTGCGCCATCGAAGACTCGGTGGTGCCATAGCGGTGTGGAGCGAGATCGCGGTAGGTCGCGCCGGTCTGGCCGTCGGCCACCAGCTCACCGCGCGCCCAGGCCTGTTGCAGCTCGGCCTGCACCTGCATGCGGGTCTTGCCCGAGGGGGTGGGCATGGTGGTGTTGTAGCGGCCCGGGTTCAGCTCGCGGTAGGTGGCGCCGGTCTGGCCATCGGCGATCAGGCTGCCGTTGCGCTGCGCCTCGGCGAGTTCGGCGCGCACCTGGTCGCGTGTTTTGGGGGCGGAAGCGTCGGCGGCAAACGCCATGCTGGTGCATGCGGTGCCGAGGGCCAGGGCGATGAGGGAGAGGCGTGCGGATTTCATGACAGGGTCCTTTCGGTGGGTGCCGGACAGCCCGGCGTTGGTGGGCCCACTGAATACGCCCCGGCGGCGCAACCGGATTCAAAAATCCGCGCCATCTGCAAACGAAGACTCACGCCTTGGCCTTGGGGTACAGCACCATCTGCGTGCAACGGAACAGTGCAATCGTCTTGCCGGTTTCGCGGTGCGTGACCACCGCGTCCCACACCTGCGTGGTGCGGCCCAGGTGCGCGGGCGTGGCCACGCAGTCGATGGTGCCTTCGAGCGCGGTGCCCAGGTGGTTGCTCTTGAGCTCGATGGTGGTGAAGCCGTTGGCCTCCGGCGGCAGGTTGGCCACGCAGCCGTAACCACACGAGGTGTCGGCCAGCGTGACCACGCTGCCCGCGTGCAGGAAACCGTTGGGCGCCATGGTGGTGGGGCGCACCGCGAGTTCGGAGCGCACTTCCTGCGGGCTGACGTGGGTGATGACCAGGCCCAGGTGGCCGGGCAAGGCGCCGGCGCCGCGCTGGTTGAATTGTTCGGCGAGTGTGTTGCTCATGGTGAGGTCTCTCCTGTGTGGTTGGCTCGAAAGAAGAAAAGATTCGGACGGCGGTGTCAACGTGTCCAGCCACCCAGGTGGATGGCTGCCGCCAGGCTGGCACCGTACACCGCCAGGCTGAGCGCGATCACCGCGAACAGACCCTGGGCCGGTGTCTGGAACACGTGCACGCAGAGCCAGCCGCCGATGGCCAGGATCAGCAGGCGGCCCATGCTGCTGGCCAGTGGCCAGGCCATGCGGCCGGCGCCTTGTGAGGCGAAGAACAGCGCCAGCCCGAGGCCGAAGAAGACATAACAGCCGCCGACGATGTTGAGGTAAACGCCGCCCACCGCAAGCACGGCGGCGTCCTGCGTGAACAGGCCCATCCACAGGCCGGGCGCGAACGCGGTCACCAGGCCGATGGCGCCGGTGATGGCCGCCACCACCGCGCCTCCGGCCCAGGTCACGCGCAGCGCGCGCGCCTGCTGGCCCGCCCCCATGTTGGTGGCGACCATCGCGGTCAATGCGGTGCCGAAGCCGAACGCGATCGGCACCAGGATGTATTCCAGCCGCGCTGCCACGCCGTAACCCGCCAGCGCGCTCGTGCCGTAGTGGCCCACCAGGGCGGTGGCGACCGCGATCGAGGCGTTGCTGATCACCGGGCTGAGCGAGGCCGGCAGGCCCACGCGCAGGACCTCGCGCCACAGCGCAAGCCGCGGCCACCAGGGCGTGCGTTGCAGGTGCACCGCGCCGTCGCGGCGCAGCAGCCAGGCCACCATGACCAGCGCCGACAGGCTGTTTACCGTCAGCGTGCTCAGCGCTGCGCCGGCCACGCCGACGCCCTGCACCGGGCCCCAGCCGAACACCAGCAAGGGGCTGAGCAGCAGGTGCAGCAGCGCAGTCGCCACTAGCAGCAGCGACGGCAGCAGCATGTTGCCCGCACCGCGCACCACGGCGGCCAGCACGTTGGTGAACCAGATCGCCGCCGCACCCGCGAACAGCGCGTTGGAGTACGCGAGTGCCGCGTCCAGCGCTGCTCCGCGTCCGCCCATGGCGCTGAAGATGGCACGTCCGCCGCCGAGCATCACCACCATGAAGACCAGCGCGAGCAAGGCCGCGATCAGCAGCGATTGCTGGGCCAGCCGGCCCGCGTCCTTGCGCCGTCCTGCACCGAGCGCACGCGCCACGGCGGCGGTGGTGGCGCCGCCGATGCCGCCGGCCGACATCTGCATCATCAACATCGAGAGCGGGAACACCAGCGCGATGCCGGCCAGTGCGTCCGCGCCCACCAGGCCGAGGATGTAGCCGTCGTAGCCGATCACGATGGTCATCGCGAACAGGCCCAGCACGTTCGGCGTGGCAAGGCGAAACAGCGTCGGCAGCAGCGGTGCGTGCAGCATCTGCTGCACGCGGTCCCCAGCGGTATCGGTGCGCGTGCCGTGCACGGGAAGGACGGTGCTCAACGCCGTGCCGTCGCCCTGCGGGTTGCGGTGTGGGCGGGCTTCGGGATGGCCCAGCGTGGTGCTCATGGGCGGGCCTGCTCAGGCGCTCGGGTCGCGCAGATAGACACCCGGATCGGCCGAGAGACCACGCTTGACCTGCTGTGTGAGCTCGTCACCCAGCACCTCGTCGGCGCCGGCTTCCAGCGCGTCGAAGGCGCGGCGCACGATGGCTTCGGGTGCCGACTTCGGCATCTCCAGGCCGTGTGTGAGGTCGGTGTCGACAAAGCCCATGTGCAGCCCCAGCACCTGCGTGCCCTGCGCGCGCAGTTCGTTGCGAAGCCCGTTCGTGAGTGCCCAGGCGGCAGACTTGCTCGCACCGTAAACGGCCAGCGTGGGCGAACTGATCCAGCTCGCGATCGACAGCACGTTGAGCAGTGCGCCGCCGCCATTGGCGGCGAGCACCGGCGCGAAGGCCTGGCCCATGCGCATGGGACCGAAGAAGTTTGTCTCCAGCTGGGCGCGGGCCGATTCGATGCTGCCTTCGCCGAGGAAACCGCCCAGGGTGGCGATGCCGGCGTTGTTGATCACCAGCGTCACATCGCCCGCATGCCGGGCGGCGGCGGCGACCTGGTCGGGGTCGTTCACGTCGAGCTCAATGGCCTCGACGCCTTGCAGCTTCACGCTGGCCGGGTTGCGCGCGCCGGCGTACACCTTGCGTGCGCCGCGCGCCAGCGCCTCGCGGGCAAAGGCCAGACCGATGCCGCGGTTGGCGCCGGTGATGAGAACGGTGGAATCCTGAAGTTTCATGGTGTGTGATACCTGGGTTGGGGATGAAAAGTTTTTATATGACGGTCGTCATACTCAAGGCCGAAAAAAATGGATGGCATGGCCCGGCAGCGTGTTCAGGCCGAAGGAGAAACGTCGTATTGCGCCAGCAGTGCGGCGCGGCTGGCGGACAGCAGCGCCCTGCTCTCGGCGCCGCCGTCCAGGGTGCGGGCGAGTTGCAGCGCACCCACCAGCTGGCTGGCGATGGCGGCGGCGCTGCCTGGCGCTGCGCCTTCGGGCAGGACGCGCTCCACCGCGGTGATCAGGTCGCGCACACACTGCGCGGCAGCGGCCCGCACATCGGGCGACTGGCGCGGCATTTCCGACGCCAACGCCGCCACCGCGCACCCGCTCTCGGTGGCGCTCAGGTGCCGATCGGACAGGTAGTTCTCCACCAGCGCACGCAGCGGGCTCGCACCCTTGGCTTCTCGCATTGCGTTGCCCTTGGCGATGCGCTCGCCACTCTGCCGCCCGGCGTGGTCCAGCGCCTCTGCCAGCAGGGCGTCGCGCGAGGCGAAGTGGGCGTAGAAGCCACCGTGCGTGAGGCCCGCCTGCTTCATGATGTCGGCCACCCCCACGCCCTGGAAGCCGGCGCGCCGTATCGCCTTCGAGGCGGTGTCGACGATGCGCTCGTGCGTCAGGGCTTTGCGGTTGGGTGCGATTTCCATGCCGCGATTGTAGGCGTAAATATGATGGCCGTCATATAAACCCCTTGCACACAGCAACCGCCGGGGCTGCGGCGCGCGGTTTCAGGCGGTGGCGCGTGGGCGCCGCGGGGCGGGCTTGCGGGTGGGCGTTTCGGGCTTGGAGGCCGGTGCCTCGATCAGTTGCAGCAGCACCTGGCGCACATTGGCCCGCATGGCCGCGATGGCCTTCCTGTCGCCCGACAGGTGCTTGAGCAGGCACTGCTGGAACAGGCCGTCGAGCATGGCGTAGGCCGCCTCGCTCGACGCCTTCACCGGCGCACCCGCCAGTTCCGACAGGCGCTGCAGCACGCGCCAGATCATGTTCTCCAGGCTGCGGTCGATCGCCTCCACGTCGTCGCGCAGCGCTTCCTCGAACAGCGCCTGCGAACGCAGGTCGTACCAGAGGCGGTGCATCGTGGTCTCGTTGCGCAGCGTGTCGCCCAGGGCCTGGGTGAAGCCGTCGAGCAGCTGATCGAAGCGCGTGGAGGTGGTGGTGACCTCGTCGTAGCGTGTGACGCAGCGCGCCTTGTACTGGCGCACGCTGCACAGGATCAGGTCGAGCTTGTCGGTGAAGTAGTAGTGCAGCACGCCGTGCGAGAAGGCGGAGTTCTGCGCGATCTCGCGCAGGCTGGTGCGCGCATAGCCCAGCTCGCCCAGCGTGTGCAGTGCGGCCTCGCCGAGCTCGGCACGGCGTTCGGCGAACTTGTCGTTGCGGGGTGCGGCTTTGTCCATGGGGGCGATTGTAAGGAGCGGGCACAGGCGTCGCCAGCCGAACCTTGACGACTGTCCAGAAAAGTCTTGACAGTCGTCAAGACGATTCCCAGAATGAAACCGTTCCTCGACGAACACGGTTCCACATACACACAGGAGACAAGATGAAACAGTTCGATCTGACCGGCCGCAAGGCCCTGGTCACCGGGGGCGCGCGCGGCCTCGGTGAAGGCATGGCACAGGCCCTCGCGGCCGCGGGTGCTTCGGTGATGGTTGGCGACGTGCTCACGTCGCTCGGCCAGGAGACGGCGGCCAGGTTGTCCGCCTCCGGCGCGAAGGCCGGTTTCGTGAAACTGGACGTGACGCAGGAGGCCGACTGGGAAGCCGCGGTGAAGGCGACTGTGGACACGCTCGGTGGCTTCGACATCCTGATCAACAACGCCGGCATCGAAGTCACCGCACTGGTGGCCGACATCGAACCCGAGGCGCTGCGCAAGATGCTCGACGTGAACATCGTCGGCACCGCGCTCGGCCTCAAGCACGCGTTCCGTGCCATGCGCCCCAACGGCTCAGCCGGCAAAGGTGGTGCGGTGGTCAACATCTCGTCGGTCGCCGCCACCATCGCCTTCCCGGCCATCGCCGGTTATTCGGCCACCAAGTCGGCGGTGGACCGTCTTACCCGCGTGGCCGCCATGGAGGCCGGCAAGCTCGGTTACGGCGTGCGCGTGAACTGCATCTACCCCGGCCTGGTACCGACCGAAATGGGCATGAAGCTCGCGGGCGATGTGGTGGCCGCCGGCCTGTTCGCCTCGCCCGATGCGGCGGTGGGCGCGATCGTCGAGCAGACACCATCGGGCCGCCTCGGCGAGGTGGGTGACATGGCCGACGCGGTGGTGTTCCTGTGTTCCGACGCCGCGCGATTCATCAACGGTGCAGGCCTGCCGGTGGACGGCGGCATGGGCATGTGAACAGGAGCACAACATGAGCAAGAGCAACAAGAAACCCGTCATCGTCTACGGCGCTTCCGGCTACACCGGGCGGCTGGTCTGCGAGTACCTGCGCGAGTACAACATCCCCTTCATCGCCGCCGGCCGCAGCGCCGACAAGCTCAACGCCGCGATGCAGGCCAACGTGCCCGGCATCGAGACGGCAAGCTACGAGGTGGTGGCGGTCGAGCACAGCGTGAAGGCACTCACCGATTTGTTCAAGGGCGCCTCGGTCGTGTTGAACACGGTCGGCCCGTTCGCCAGGTTCGGCCCTGAGGTGGTGCAGGCCTGCCTGGCCGCGAAGTGCCACTACACCGACACCACCGGCGAGCAGGACTGGCTGATCACGCTCGACGAACAATACGGCGAGAAGTTTGCCAACGCCGGCCTGCTGTTGTCGCCCGGCCTGGCGCAGATGTACACCACCGGCGAGATCGCCGCGCAGCTGTGCCTGGAGACGCCGGGCCTGGACACGCTGGACATTGCGGTGTTCTGGGGCGGCAGCCCGACGATCGCGTCCACGCAGACCATCCTGGTCAACGCCGCGATGGCCAAGGCCTATCACCTGCAGCAGAACCAGTACGTCGAATGGCAGCCCGATGCCGGTCTGTACCAGCTCACCATTCCGGGCCAGCACGAGATGGCGCTCGCCCTGCCCTGGGGCGGCACCTCGCACCCGGTGTGGTTCAGGCGCGACCCGCGCGTGGCCAACGTGCAGGTGCTCGGCGGCGTGTTCAACAAACCGCTGATGCAGGGCGTGCCACTGATCGTGGCCGCCGCGCTCGAGGCCACCAAGGACATGAACCCCAACGACCGCTACGCCGCGCTCGCGCAGACTGCGGCGGGTGTGATGAACACCATGCCGCCGCGCGAGAACCCGCGCATCAACAAGTCGGTGGATTCGGTGCACGCCTCCGGCCCGCTGGGGCGTGCGCACTGCGTCATCTTCGGCAACTGCAATTACAAGCAGACCGGCATGTTGCAGGCCTTCGCCGCCAACTGGCTGCTGCAGCAGGCGCCGAAACGCGTCGGCTTCGCGTCAGGCTGCCAGGCCTTCGGCCACCACGAGCTGCTCGGTGCGCTGCGCGGCTTCGGCCTGGTGCAGGCGCCTGTGCTGACCGTGCAGCAGTGAAACAGAGGAGCCGCGCATGCGCCTGATCGACTACCTGGACAAGGGCGCCATGCTCGGCCCCGACGCTGCCTGCCTCTCCATGGGGCGCATCGACCTGAGCTACAGCGACGTGCAGCGCATCAGCCACCGCGTGGCGCGTGCGCTGGCGCGCAGCGGCATCAAGCCGGGAGCCAAGGTGGCGGTGCTCTCCAGCAACGACGCCCTGGCCTTTGCCTGCGTGTTCGGCATCTCGCGCGCAGGCGCCGTGTGGTGCCCGGTGAACCCGCGCAACGAGGCCTCGGAAAACCGGTACGTGCTCGATGCCTTCGACTGCAACTGCCTGATCTTCCGCAGCACCTACGCGCCCATGGTGGAGCAGATGCGCGCGCAGTTGCCCAAGGTGCGCGTGTACGTTTGCCTCGACGCCGAGCTGCCCTTTGCGCCTTCCTGGGCGCAGTGGGCCGATGGCACCAGCGACGCCCCCCTGGACGTGCCGCCGGTGGACGACCTCGCCATGATCGCCGGCACGGGCGGCACCACCGGCCAGCCCAAGGGCGTGATGCTCTCGGGCCGCAACCTGGAAACCATGAGCGCGCTCACGCTCATGGGTTACCCGTTCGAGGGCCGGCCAACCTACCTCGCACTCGCGCCGCTCACGCACGCCGCCGGTGTGCTGTGCCTGCCGGTGATGGCGCTCGGTGGCCGCATCGTGATCATGCCCAAGCCCGATCTGGGCGAGTTCCTCGCCTTGATCGAGCGCCACCGCGTCACGCACACCTTTCTGCCGCCGACGCTGATCTACATGCTGCTGCAGCACGAGCGGCTGGCCACGACGAAGCTCGATTCGCTGCAGTGCTTCTGGTACGGTGCCGCGCCCATCTCGGCCGCGCGCCTCGAAGAGGCGCTGACGAAGATCGGCCCGGTGATGGCACAGCTGTTCGGCCAGACCGAGGCGCCGATGATGGTCTCGATGATGTCGCCGCGCGAACACTTCGATGCGAGCGGCGCCGTTGCGCGCGAGCGCCTCTCGTCCGCCGGACGGCCCGGCCCGCTGGTGCAGGTCGCCACCATGGACAGCGAGGGCAACCTGCTGCCCACCGGCGAGACCGGCGAGATCGTGGTGCGCGGCTCGCTCGTGATGACGGGCTACTACAAGGACCCGAAAGCCACAGAGGAGGCGGGCCGTTTCGGCTGGCACCACACCGGCGACATCGGCCGGCTGGATGCCGATGGTTTTCTCTACATCGTCGACCGAGCGAAGGACATGATCATCAGCGGCGGCTTCAACGTGTACTCGGTGGAAGTCGAGCAGGCGCTGATGCAGCACCCCGACGTGCAGGACAGCGCGGTGATCGGCCTGCCCGACGACAAGTGGGGCGAGGCGGTGGTGGCCGTGCTGCAGCTGCATGCCGGGCGCAGCGTGTCGCCCGAGGAGATCATCCAGTTCGTGAAGGCGCGCATCGGCAGTGTGAAGGCGCCCAAGCGGGTGGAGATCTGGCCCGACTTGCCGCGCTCCAAGGTCGGCAAGGTGATGAAGAAGGACATTCGCGCGGCGTTGTTGCGCAGCGCGCCGTAAACTGCCGGCATGTCACTCAAGATCACCGTTTATTCCAAGTCCGCCTGCCCGCAATGCGAGTCGGCCAAGATGCTGCTCAAATCCCGTTCGCTCGATTTTGAAGAGATCAAGATCGACGACGAGGCCGAACGTCTGGCCTTCTACGAAAAGTGCGGCCCCTCGGTGCGCCAGATGCCGCAGATCTTCATCAACGACCAGCGCGTTGGCGGCCTGCAGGGGCTGCAGGCGGCGCTGGTGCAACTCGGGCGCTGAACGCCGCGCAGCCCTTGTGTGCTGCGCTCCTGTTGCCTGATCAGCCCGCCGTGGGCGTCTTGCCGCGCAGGAAGGCTTCGAGGCCGGCGAGGAAGATCTCGATGTGGGCGTCGAAGCTGCTGTTGAGCGGCACGTCGCTGCCGTTCTGCCAGCGCAGGATGAAGGCGCGGTTCGCCAGCAGGGGCAGGTGGCGCGCCAGCGTCGGGTGGGCCAGCGCGTCCACCGAACGCACGCGGCCTTCCAGAGCCGCGGCCCAGCCTTCAGGATCGTCGGCCGGCAGTGGCGCGAGCTCCATGGTCATGAAGCCCATCAGGGCGGCGATCACGCAGTTGTAGGCCTCGCGCAGGTTGGCCTCGGTGGCGCCGGCTTCCAGCAAGGCGTCGATCACGCCTTCGATCAGTTCAACGCTCAAGGCCCCGTTGGAGGCCAGTTGTGCGCCGAGCAGTTGCGCCACGTTGGGGTGCTTGCGCACCGACTTGCGGTAGCGGCTGAACAGCTTGCGCATCCAGGCGCGCCAGTCGCCGTCGCCGCGTGGCGGCACCACGCCCGCCATCACCAGGTTCGAGACCTCGGCCAGCAAAGCCTCCTTGGACGCCAGGTGCCAGTAGATGGTGCTGGGGTAGACGTCGAGTGAGCGGGCCACATCGCGCAGGCTGAACGCGTGGATGCCGACCCGGTCGATCTGGGCCAGCGCCACCTCGACGATGCGTTCGCGCGTGATCGTGCTGTTGGTCGGCCGGCCCGCGGTTTTGCGAGCAGGCTTCGGAGCGGCGGGGGATGGCATGGCGGCTGGTCGGCTGGTGGGGGGTGATAAGGCCGGGCCGATAGTACATCGTTCATCCCGTTTTCGGTGCCCTCTGGTGGGGCCTGGTTTGCACCGCATTGGGTCGTCCTTTGCACCGGTTGCGGGCGCCTCGCACCTGGGCGTCTGCGGCGCTGCCGCGCATGCGGACTAGGGTTATCCCTCTCCAGCGTCTCTACGCCAGTGGTCAAAATATTATTGTCTGATGAACAATAAACTAATTGTTCAATGTGGCATATTGTTTGCTTGATGCCATGCAGGCCTGCCAGGCGGCCTGCGCGATCTCGTCCGAACCGGACCATGACGGCCAGCCGCCCGCCAGACAGATGCCCATCGCCCCCATTCAACGGTGTTAACCAAGGAGTTCACATGTCATCCACGCGCCGCTTCATGCTCGCCTCCACCCTGGGTGCCGCCCTGGTTCTTGCGGCCGCCCCCGCCCTGGCGCAGGGCTCGGCCAGCACGTTCCGTCTGGTGCCCTCGTCCGATCTGAAGGTGCTGGACCCGGTCTGGACCACCGCGGTGGTCACGCGCAACCACGGCTACATGATTTACGACACCCTGTTCGGCACCGATGCCAAGGGCCACATCCAGCCGCAGATGGTGGAGTCGCACACCGTGAGCAGCGACGGCAAGACCTGGACCTTCAAGCTGCGCAGCGGCCTGGCCTTCCACGACGGCCAGCCGGTGACGGCCGAAGACGTGCTCGCCTCGCTGGCGCGCTGGGCCAAGCGCGACCCGATGGGCCAGCGCATGTACGCCGCGCTGGAGAAGGCCGACGCGGTCTCTGCCAGCAGCTTCCGCCTGGTGTTCAGCGAGCCCTATGGCGTGGTGCTCGAGTCGCTGGGCAAGCCTTCTTCGCTGGTGCCGTTCATCATGCCCAAGCGCATTGCGGAGACGCCAGCAGACAAGCAGATCGCCGAGCACATCGGCTCGGGCCCGTACATGTTCAAGGCCGACGAGTTCCGCCCCGGCGAGCGCGCGGTGTACCTGAAGAATCCGAAGTACGTGCCGCGCGCCGAGGCGCCGTCCGGCACCACCGGCGGCAAGACGGTGAAGGTCGACCGTGTCGAGTGGGTGGTGTTGCGCGACGCGCAGACGCAGGTCAACGCGCTGGTCAACGGCGAAGTCGACATGCTCGAGTCCGTGCCCTTCGAGCACTACACCTCGTTGAAGGCGAACAACCGCATCACCACCGCGGCCGCCGCCGGTGGACAGTACCTGCTGCGCTTCAACCACCTGGTGCCGCCGTTCAACGACGTGCGGGTGCGCCACGCCGCCATGCTCGCGATGAACCAGGACGCGCTGCTGCGCACCCAGGTCGGCATTCCCGAGCTGTACAAGACCTGCATGTCGGTCTACCCCTGCGGTTCGCCGCTGGCCTCGAAGAAGAGCCTGGCGTTCACCGACAAGCCGCAGTTCGCCAAGGCGCGTGAGCTGCTGAAGGAAGCGGGCTACAAGGGCCAGCCCGTGGTGCTGCTGCACGCCACCGACAACACCACCCTGGCCAAGCTGCCGCCGGTGGTGGCGCAGTTGCTGCGCCAGGGTGGTTTCACCGTCGACATGAAGTCGATGGACTGGGGCTCGGTGGTGGCGCGCCGCGCCAAGAAGGACCCGGCGGAACAAGGTGGCTGGAACGCTTTCGTGACCTACTGGGGCACGGAAGACGCTCTCAACCCGGTCAACTACGCGCCGCTCTCGGCCAACGGCGAAGCCGGCTGGTTCGGCTGGGCCAGCGACGAGCGCATGGAGCAGCTGCGTGCGAGCTTTGCCCGCGCCAGCAACGAAGCGCAGCGCAAGCAACTGGCCGAGGACATCCAGGTGCGCGCCTACGAAATCGGCGCCTTCGCGCCGATGGGTGAGCTGCTGCGCCCGGTGGCCTACCGCAAGGGCGTGGTCAGCGGTGTGCTGGTCGGCACGACCAACGTCTACTGGAACATCAGCAAGCCCTGAGGCCCTGCCGCGCGAGACGCCATGTACACCTTCATCGCACGCCGGCTGGTTTCGACCTTGCCGGTCCTGATCTTCGTCGCTGTCTTCGTGTTCCTGATCCTGCGTCTGACGCCCGGCGACCCCGCCGCGCTCATCGTGGGTGACATGGGCACCGAGGCAGACCTCGCCCTTGTGCGCCAGAGCCTGGGCCTGGAGGGCTCGCTGCCGTCGCAGTTCCTGATCTGGGTCGGGGAGCTGATGCGGGGGCACCTGGGCGAGTCCTACTACTTCAAGACCAGCGTCACCACGCTGATCGCGCAGCGCCTGGAGCCCACGCTGTCGCTCGCCGCGCTCACCATCGTGCTGGCGGTGTTGATCGCCGTGCCGCTGGGTGTGCTGGCGGCCGCGCGCCACGGCGGCTGGCTCGACCGCACGCTGATGGGCTTCTCCGTGCTCGGTTTTTCGGTGCCGGTGTTCGTCATCGGCTACGTGCTGATCTGGCTGTTCGCGCTCAAGCTCGGCTGGTTGCCGGTGCAGGGTTATGCGCGCCTGTCGGCGGGCGTCGGCCCCTGGCTCTCGCACCTGGTGCTGCCGGCGGTGACGCTGTCGCTGGTCTACACCGCGCTGATCGCGCGGGTCACGCGCGCCGCCGTGTCGGAGGCGTTGACCGAAGACCACATCCGCACCGCACGCGCCAAGGGCCTGGCCGAGCGCGCCGTGCTGATGCGCCACGCGCTGGCCAACGCGGCCGTGCCCATCATCACCGTGATCGGCATCGGCATTGCGCTGCTGATCGGTGGCGTGGTGGTCACCGAGACCGTGTTCGCCATTCCCGGCCTGGGCCAGCTCACCGTGGACGCGGTGCTCTCGCGCGACTTCCCGGTGATCCAGGGCGTGATCCTGTTGTTCTCGGTGGTCTATGTGCTCATCAACCTGCTGATCGACCTGAGCTATGTGCTGCTGGACCCGCGCATCCGCTATTGACCTGACCGAATGAACACCATGACCACCGATCCCCGCGACCTGCCCGCCGTGGCACCCGAAGAGGCCACACCGGCCGCCCAGCGGCCCTCCACCTGGCGCCTGGTGCGCGCCAACGGCGCCGTGCGCATCGGCGCCTGCGCGCTGGCCCTGCTGGCCTTCGTGGCGGTGGCCGCGCCCTGGCTGGGCACGGTCGACCCTTCGGCCATCGACCCGGGCAGCATCAACATCGCGCCCGGCACGCGCGCGCCCTTCACCGACCTCTCGGGCGAAGCCGTCGACCACGTCTTCCTGCTCGGCGCCGACGGCTTCGGCCGCGACACCTGGAGCCGCGTGGCCTACGGTGCGCGCGTCTCGCTGCTGGTGGGCGTGGCGGTGGCCGTGCTCGCCATGCTCGGCGGCGGCCTGATCGGCCTGGTGGCGGGTTACTTCCGCCGCCTCGACGGTGTGCTGATGCGCCTGATGGACGGCTTCATGGCGATCCCCAACATCCTGCTGGCCATTGCGCTGGTGTCGATGTGGCGCGCCAGCTTGCTGACCATCGTGGTGGCCATCGCCATCCCCGAGATTCCGCGCGTGGCGCGGCTGCTGCGCTCCATCGTGCTGTCGGTGCGCGAAGAGCCGTATGTGGAAGCGGCGGTTGCGCTCAACACGCCGACCTGGAAGATCCTCTGGCGCCACATCCTGCCCAACGCCGTGGCGCCGCTGATCGTGCACGCCACCTACGTCTGCGGCTCGGCCATGCTGGTCGAGGCCATCCTGTCCTTCCTCGGCATCGGTCTCTCGCCCGAGATCCCGACCTGGGGAAACATCATGTCCGAGGGCCGCGTCAACTTCAATGAACACCCCGAGAACGTGCTGTTCCCGGGCGCCTTCCTGGCGCTGACGGTGCTGGCCGTGAACATCCTCGGTGATGGCCTGCGCGACACGCTGGACCCCAAACTGCGCCGCCGCGGAGCCTGACCATGACCCACTCCTCCTCCGCCATCCAACCGGTGCTGACGGTGCACGACCTCACGGTGCAGCTGCCGCCCAACGCCGACCGCAGCAACGCGGTGGAACACATTTCCTTCAAAGTCTTCGCCGGCCAGACCACCTGCCTGCTGGGTGAGTCCGGCTCGGGCAAGTCCGTCATCGCGCAGACCGTGATGCGCCTGCTGCCACCCGCCGTCACCCCGGTGCAGGGCAGCGTGAACCTGCTGGGCGAAGACGTGCTGGCCATGCCGCAGGAGCGCCTGCGCCGCGTGCGTGGCGAACGCATGGCCATGATCTTCCAGGAGCCGATGACCGCGCTCAACCCGGTCATGACCTGCGGCCAACAGCTCGACGAGATGCTGGCGGTGCACACCAGCATGCCGCCCGCCGAGCGGCGTGCGCGCATCCTGGAGGTGTTCGACCGCACGCGGCTGCCCGAGCCTCCGCGCATCTACGGCGCGTACCCGCACCAGCTCTCGGGCGGCCAGCGCCAGCGCGTGATGATCGCCATGGCGCTGATCCTCAAGCCCGCGCTGCTGATCTGCGACGAACCCACGACTGCGCTGGACGTCACCACGCAGGCCGAGATCCTCAAGCTCATCAAGGAGCTGCAGCGCGAGAACGGCACCGCAGTGCTGTTCATCACGCACGACTTCGGCGTGGTGGCCGAGATCGCCGACCACGTGGTGGTGATGCGGCTGGGCGAGATGGTTGAACAAGGCTCCAAGCTCAACGTGCTGCAGTCGCCGCGCGAGCCCTACACGCGCATGCTGCTGTCGGCCGTGCCCGGGCTGGAGCCGGTGCAGCGCGCGCCGGTGGCCGAGGCCGCACCGCTGATCGAAGCCCGCGGCCTGGCCAAGACCTACAGCTCGCGCCGCCTCTTCGGTGGCCGCAAGGACGTGCACGCCGCGCGCGATGTTTCGCTGCAGGTGCGGCCGGGCGAGACCGTGGGCATCGTGGGCGAGTCGGGTTCGGGCAAGTCCACCGTGGCGCGCTGCATCGCGCGCCTGATCGACCCCACCGGCGGCACCGTGCTGTCGAATGGCGAGCCGATCGAGCAAGCGCGTGGACGCCGACTGAAGGCGTTTCGCGAACAGGTGCAGGTGGTGTTCCAGGACCCCTACCGTTCGCTCAACCCGCGCCAGAGCGTGGGCGAGTCCATCATCGAAGGCGCGGTCAACGCCGGCCAGCAGCACGACCAGGCCTGGGCCCGTGCCGAGGAGCTGATGACCCTGGTGCGCCTGCGCCCCGACGCGCTGCACCGTTACCCGCACGAGTTCTCGGGCGGCCAGCGCCAGCGCATCTGCATCGCGCGCGCCCTCGCCTGCAATCCGCAGCTGCTGATTGCCGACGAAGCGGTGTCGGCGCTGGACGTGTCGGTGCAGGCGCAAATCCTGGAGCTGCTCGACGACATCCAGAAGCGCCTGCGCATCGGCCTGCTGTTCATCACCCACGACCTGCGCGTGGCCAATCAGATCTGCGACCGCATCATCGTCATGCACCAGGGCGCCATCGTCGAGGAAGGCCCGGCGCACCAGGTGTTCACCCAGCCGGCCCACGCCTACACGCGCTCCCTGCTGGATTCGGTGCCCGGGCGCGGCTTCGCTTTCCACGGAGCCGCCGCATGAGCGCCACCCTGATCCCCAGGCACAAGGTGGTGGTGGCGCGGCTGAGCCACGAGAGCCACGCCTTCAGCCGGCTGCGCACCACCCTGGCCGAGTTCGGCCGTGAAGAGCTGCTGTTCGGCGACGACATCGTCGGCCGCATGCGGGGCACACGCACCGAGGTCGGCGGCATCATCGACGCCGCCGAGGCGCACGGCTGGCAGCTGGTGCCCACGGTGAGCGCCTGCGCGCCCACCGCAGGCCCGGTCACGCGCGCCGCCTACGACGCGCTGACCGAACCCATGCTGCGCGCGCTGTCGGAAAACCCGGACGCCGCCGCGGTCGTGCTGTCGCTGCACGGCGCGATGTTCGTCGATGGCCTGCCCGATCCCGAGGGCGACCTGCTGTGCCGCATCCGCCAGCAAGTCGGGCCTGGTGTGCTGGTGGCCGCCACGCTGGACCTGCACGCCAACGTCACCGATGCGATGGTGCGTTACGCCGACATCCTCACCAGCTACCGCACCACGCCGCACGTGGACCAGTACCAGGCTGGCCAACGTGCCTGCGCGCTGGTGCAGCGCGCCCTGCTCGGCGAGATCCGCCCGCGCACCCACCTGGCGCGGCGCGCGATGATCGCCGGCATGGACCTGGGCCGCACGCTGGGTGACGGTCCCATGACCCGCCTGCACGCCCGCGCCCGCGACTGGGAACAGCGCGAAGCGGCCGTGCTCGACGTGAGCCTCAACGCCGGCTACTACATGGGCGACGTGTACGAGGCGGGCCCTTCGGCGCTGGTGGTGGGCGACGGCGACGCCGCGCTCTGCCAGCGCGTGGCCGACGAGCTGATCGACGACGCCTACAGCTGGCGCGACCAGACCACGGTGCAACTGCAAAGCATTGACGAGGCACTCGCGCGCTGCCGCGAACCGGCGCAGCGCGCCGGCCCGCTGATCCTGGCCGACTACACCGACGGCCCGGGCGGCGGTGGCTACGGCGACGCCACCGGCCTGTTGAAGGCCCTGCTGGCCGCCAACCTGCCCGGCACGCTGGTGGGCCTGCTGTACGACCCCGAGAGCGCGCGCCAGGCCATCGCGGCCGGTGTGGGCCAGACGCTGGACCTGCGCATCGGCGGCAAGACCGATCCGGACTTCGGCGGCGCACCCGTGCCCGTGCAGGCGCGTGTGCTCGCGGTCTCGGACGGGCACTTCGTGCGTACCGGCCCGTTCAAGACCGGCACGCCGGCCTCCATCGGCGCCAGCGCCCTGCTGCAAAGCGGCGAGGTGCAGATCATCGTCGCCAGCAACCGCGTGCAGGCCGAAGGGCGCGACCAGTACCGCGCGCTCGGGGTGCACATCGAAGGCCTCAACGTGGTGGCGCTCAAGGGCATCAACCACTTCCGCGCCGACATCGAGCCCATCGCCCGCGGCATCGTGTTCGTGGAGGCCGGCGGCATCCACGCCACCGACCTGAGCACCCTGCCCTACCGCAACCTGCGGCGGCCCGTCTGGCCGCTGGACACCGACGCCGGCTGAGCCGCGCTCCCACCGAAACCCTTTCAGGAACCCATGAACCTCGACATCGAACTGAACCGCCTGCGCGACGCCTATTGGGCGGGCAACCCGGAAAGCCGTGCCCGCCACGAGACCGCCACCGCCGTCATGCCGGGTGGCAACACCCGCTCCGTGCTGTACTACGACCCGTTCCCGTTGGCCATCGCGCGTGGCGAAGGTGCCCGCCTGTGGGACGCCGACGGCCACGAGTACACCGACTTCCTGGGCGAGTTCACCGCCGGCCTGTACGGCCACAGCCACCCCGCGATCCGCGACGCGGTGATCACCGCGCTGCACGGCGGCATCAACCTGACCGGCCACAACCTGCTGGAAGCGCAACTCGCGCAGCTGGTGACCCAACGTTTCCCCTCGGTGCAGCGGCTGCGCTTCACCAACTCCGGCACCGAGGCCAACCTGCTGGCCATCGCCGCGGCCAAACGGTTCACCGGGCGCCAGAAGATCCTGGTGTTCAAGGGCGGTTACCACGGTGGTGTGGTGACCTTCGCGGGCGGCCATTCGCCGATCAACGTGCCGCACGATTTCGTGCTCGGCACCTACAACGACCAGGCCGGCGCCGCTGCGCTGGTGGCCGAACACGCGAGTGACCTGGCGGCCATCCTGGTGGAGCCCATGCAGGGCGCCGGCGGCTGCATCGTCGGGCGCCCCGCGTTCATGGCCGACCTGCGCCGCCTGGCCACCGAGGCCGGCGCGCTGCTGATGTTCGACGAGGTCATGACCTCGCGGCTGACGCCGGGTGGCCGCCAGGCGGCGCTGGGCATCGTGCCCGACATGACCACGCTGGGCAAGTACATCGGCGGCGGCATGTCGTTCGGCGCCTTCGGCGGCCGTGAGGACGTGATGGCCCTGTTCGACCCGCGCCAGCCGGGCCACCTGGGCCACGCCGGCACCTTCAACAACAACGTGCTGAGCATGTCGGCCGGCATCGTCGGGCTGAGCCAGATCTACACGCCCGAGGTGGCGGTGGCGTTCAACGCGCGCGGCGACGCGCTGCGCGAGCGCCTCAACGCCACCTGCAAAACCCACGGCGTGGGCCTGCAGTTCACCGGCCTGGGTTCGCTGATGAACCTGCACGCCACGCGCGACGAGATCCGCAACGTGGACGACATCCCGGCCAACGAACACCTGGTCAAGGACCTGTTCTTCTTCCACATGCTGGCCCACGGCTTCTACGTGGCACGGCGCGGCTTCATCGTGCTGTCGCTGCCGCTGACCGACGCAGACCTGGAACGTTTCCACGGCGCGGTCGAAGCCTTCGTGGTCCAGTACGGCGCAGGCCTGCCGGCATGAGCGACACCGGCGGCAACGAGCGCAAGGGCCGCGTGCAGACCGTGCTGGGCCTGCTGGACCCGGCCGAACTCGGCCCGACCCTGATGCACGAGCACGTGTTCATCGACCTCACGCCGCCGCCGCTGCGCCTGAACCCGCCGGCCGAGCAGGAGGCCGAGATCGACCTCTGCAACTGCTGGGGCATCGCCTACGGCCAGAAGCCGTTCATGCGCAACTACCGGCTCGACGAGGTGGACGTGGCGGTGGCCGAACTCAACGACATGAAAGCCGCCGGCGGTGCCTCGCTGGTGGACCTGACGGTGGGTGGCCTGAACCCGCAGCCCGACCGGCTGGTGGAGGTGGCGCGCGCCACCGGCGTGCACGTCGTCATGGGCTGCGGCCACTACGTGAACGACTACCAGCACCCGGCCAACCACACCCGCTCGGCCGACGATTTCGCGCGCGAGATGGTCGAGCAGATCACCGTCGGTGCCTGGGGCACCAAGGTGCGCGCCGGCATCATCGGCGAGATCGGCTGCCAGGCGCCCTGGACCGACCTGGAGCAACGCGTGATGCACGGCGCCATCAGCGCGATGCAGGAGACCGGTGCCGCGCTCAACGTGCACCCCGGCCGCGATGCCGACCAGCCGATGGAGGTGGTGGACTTCATCCGCGCGCGCGGCCAGGCGGTGGACCGCGTGGTGATCAGCCACATCGACCGCACCATCTTCGACGATGAGCGCCTGCTGCGCCTGGCCGACACCGGCTGCGTGATCGAGTTCGACCTGTTCGGCTGGGAGCAGACCGCCTACCCGGCGGCCGACATCGACATGCCCAACGACGGCGCGCGGCTGCGCATGGTCAAGCTGCTGGTGGACCGCGGCCACCGCGACCAGGTGCTGATCAGCCACGACATCTGCACCCGCACCCGGCTGGGCCGCTACGGCGGCCACGGCTACCAGCACATCTTCGCCAACATCGCGCCGCGCATGCTGCGCCGCGGCTTCACGCAGGACGACGTCGACACCATCCTGGTGAAGACCCCGCGCCGCCTGCTGACCTTGATCTGAGTTGGGCGCACCGCCGGCAGTTTTTTCTTTCCTTCCCATCCCCGACAGAGCGCTGCGCGCGTGCCCCAGGGCGCACGTGCCGGGGCTTCTGTTGCCCGAAAACGGCCGCAAGGCCCACCCAAGGCCCGGAGCACCCGCTCCGGAAACCGCAACCGGCGCCGCGCAGGCGCCACCACTGGCAAATGGAGCAAGCACTGTGAAACATTCGAACCTCGTTGGTCTGGCCTGCCTCGGCATGGTCGCACTGAGCCCGCTCAGCGCACTCGCGCAAGCGACCCCCGCGCCCACGTCCAGCGTGAGCCTCTACGGCGTGCTCGACATCGGCCTGACCCGCGTGAGCAACGTCGGCGGCCAGGGCATCACGCGCGTGGACGACGGCGTGTCCCAGGGCAGCCGTCTGGGCTTTCGCGGCCGCGAAGACCTGGGTGGCGGCCTGGCCGCAATCTTCAACCTGGAAATGGGTTTTGCAACCGACACCGGCGTGCTGCGCCAGGGTGGCCTGAGCTTCGGCCGCGCGGCGATCGTCGGCCTGTCGCACAAGCAGTACGGGCAGATCACCGCAGGCCGCCAGTTCGACCAGATGGTCGGCACCCTGCTGCGTTTCCACCCCGCCTTCACCACCGGCATCTACGGCATGACGCCGGGTGATGCCGACCGCGTGGCCGGTGGCTGGCTGGACAACCAGATCACCTACCTGAGCCCCGACTTCGCCGGCTTCAAGTTCGGCCTGCAGCGCGCCCTGTCCGAAGGCGGCACCAGCGCCACCAACACCGGCAATGCCTGGAGCGCCAGCGCCAGCTACGCCAACGGCCCGTTCAACATGGGTTTTGCCACCACCAGCATCCAGGGCCACACCGTGCGCCCGGGCACCGGCTACGGCGTGTCGCAGTTCCTGGGCACGACGCTGGCCACGCCCGCCACTGCCTTCGTGCTGCCCGAGTACCAGGCCACCGGCATCGGCGCCTCTTACGCGTTCGGCCCGACCACGCTGGCAGCGCTGACCACGCGCACGAAGTACGAACTGGCCAATGGCGCATCGGACGCGATGAAGACGCTGGGCGTCTCGGTGGCGCACAAGATGGGTGAGCTGATCCTGTCCTCGGGCGTGCAACGCGCCAAGCTGGAGTCTTCCGCCTGGACCACCTTCACGCTGGGCGCTGACTACTACCTCTCCAAGCGCACCGACGTGTACCTCACCTTCAACTCGCGCAAGGCCTCGGGCCCGAACACGCGCGCGGTGCTGGTGACCAACGCCCCGTCGTCCAGTGACAGCCAGAACGCACTGCGCGTCGGCATCCGCCACCGCTTCTGACGCTGGCCACCCGCTTCGGGCTCCCGCCCGAAGCGGGTTGTGCAACGCGCCGCGCGGCGGCGTGTTGCAGCTGCGTGCATGGCCTGGCTGGCCGAACACGAACCGCGCCGAGGCGCGGATCCATCAGCCGCACTGATGGCTTGCGGTGGCTCATCCAGTGCGCGGATAAGATCGACGGCACCCCGCAGCGGCACCCATCCCGCTCTCCACCTCCCCTCACTGCCGCGCCATGACCCAAGCCACGACCTCCTCACGCCGCCAGCTCATCACCGTGGTGATGCTGGTGCTCGCGCTCGCGGGCGGCCTGCTGCGCTGGTTCGCGCCGGACCCATCGGGTGCGCGCGATCTCGGGTCATTGTTGATGGTGCTGTGGCTGCCCATCGTCGGCAACATCATCGGCTGGCTGCTCCAGCGCGCCAAGACCCCCAAGCACCTGCCGCCCGGCTTCGCCCCCGGCACCGTGTTCGAGCCGCACGCGCGCATCGAACTCACCCTGCTCGCGGCCGACACACCACGGCAGAGCCGGCCGATCCGTGCCGGTTTTTTCGATGGCGCACTGGTGGTCGGCACCGAGGGTTTCACCACCCGCCTGGCGGTGCCGCACGACGCCGAGCCGGTGCCCGAAGTGCCCTGCACGCTGGACGTGCAGTTCCTGCGCCCCGAGCTGGCACTGGCCCAGCTCACACCAGGCACCCAGTTCGCGCTGCTGTCGGGCCGCAGCCTGCTGGGCAAGGGGTACGTGTTGCCAGGCGGTGCTCCCGCGGCGGATTGAGCCGCCTCTGTGCGCTGCCGCACAGTCGGCACCGGCAGATGTGTTCAAACGCTTCCGCAAGCCGCGGTACTGCGGGTTTTCCTACACCTGTCGACGCGCTTCTCCTACGGATGGCCGCATGGCGTTGCAATGAAGATGAAGCTTCCAGCAACCCCTGAAGGAGCCGCCATGTACATCAAGACATTCACCGCCATTGCCCTCTGTGCCGCATCCGCCTTCGCATCGGCACAGACGATGACCAAGGCCGAACACGACGCGGCCAAGGACCGCATCGAGATGGACTACAAGAACGCCAAGAAGGCCTGCGACAGCATGAAGGACAACGCCAAGGACGTGTGCCAGGTGGAAGCCAAGGGCAACGAAAAGGTGGCCCGTGCCGAACTGGAGCACAAGTACAAGACCACCGAAGCCAACGCCCGCAAGCACGAAATGGCCAAGGCCGACGCCGCTTACGACCTGGCCAAGGAAAAGTGCGAAGACCAGGCCGGCGACGCCATGAAGGTGTGCAAGGCCGACGCCAAGGCGGTCCACGAACGTGCTGTGATGGCTGCCAAGGGCAAGGGCTGAATGGTGCGCTGAGCAACGCCGGCCGGTGCACTTGAGCGCCGTGCCGGCGTCGGTGCGTGATCTGCTGCAGGCGGCGTCAGGCGAGCTGTGTGCGCAGCACTGGCAACACTTCCCGTGCAAACAGCCGCATGTGCGCCAGCGCAGTGGTGTTGTCCAGCAGGCCGTTGGCGTTGAACACACAGCGCAGCGCTTGGATGCCGGTGTGCTCGAGCAGGACCTTGAGCTGCGCCAGGCACTGCTCGGCTTCGCCCCAGACGAACTGTTCGCGCAGCATGCGGCTGGTGTCGATGGGCTGCACCTCGTGCGACGGCACGCCGCGTTTGGCGGCGAAATACACGCGGCGTTCGTGCAGGCGAGGCCATAGCTGCTCGAGCTGCGCCAACGCTTCGGCACGTGTGGGCGCAATGCAGACATAACGCGCGAGCGACGAGCGCGCCCGCAAGCCCGGCGCGGCTGCGCCTGCGGCAGCGTCGAGCAGGGTCAGCTGGCGCGCTTCGGGTGGCTCCAGGCTCAGCAACAGGGGCAGGTCGCGCTGCACGGCGAAGTCGATGCTCTCGGCCGTGGTGCCGCCGATGTAGAGCGGTGGGTGCGGCCCTGCCAGCAAGGTATCGCAGGCTTTTTCAAAGAGCGGCCGGGTGTCTTCGGGCCGAATGCCCAGCGCATTCAGCGTGGCAGGGTCGGTGCCGCGGCCTAGGCCGACATCGAGACGGCCACCACTCTGAAAAGCCAGCTGTTGCAGTTCTTCCGCCAGCAGTTGCGGCTTGTGCAGGGGCAGCACCAGCACAGCGGTGCCGATGCGCAACCGTTCGGTGCGTGCGAGAAGGGCAGCGGCCAGCAGCAGCGGCGAGGGGTAGGGCCAGTCGGGCGAGGCGAGGCGGAATTCGCTGAACCATACGCCGTCAAACCCGAGTTGTTCGGCGGTCTCGAACAGCGCAAAAAAATCGTGCGCGCTGCCGCGTGTGGCGTCGCGTGTCCAGCCGGCGAGGTCGATGCGCAGTCCGGGTGGTGGCGCCGGTTGCGATGGCGCCGCGGCAGATATCGCCACCGTCGTGGGCGTGTCGCCGAGAGTCACCGCAAAACCTGTTTGTCGGGGCTCGGCGCGTAGGCCAGCGCTTCGACCGGCTGGCCCTGCAGCAGGTGCTCGGCGACGATGCGGTCCATACCGGCTTCGTCCACACCGCCGTACCAGGTGCCTTCGGGAAACACCTGCACCACGGGCGCGAGTTTGCAGGGGCCGAGGCAGCTGGTGCGGGCGCTCATCATGCCGTCGCCGGTGGTGCGCAGGTCGAGCCGTTTCTGTTCGTTGCGCAGGTGGCCCCAGACCAGCGCCGCACCGGCGTCGTTGCAAGGGCCGCCCTGGCACACCAGCACACGCCGCTTCTGCGGCGGGATCACCGAACCCAAGGCCGGTGCACCCGCCTTGGCGGGCGCCACCTCGGTGGTCGGGCCGTCGCACACCGCCTGCAGCACGCCCAGCATGGCGGCCGCCTGGCTGGGGCCCTCGGTGACGGTGATGCGTGGCAGCGTGCGCCCGGCAGCGGCCATGTGTTGTGCCCAGCGCTGCACCGCACCGGTGATCCAGGTCTTGAAGCCGGGCTCCATCGGCAGCAGGCAGGGCAGGATGCAGATCTCGTCGAACGGCGCCGCTGCTTCACCCAGGCTGTTGAGCACCTCGCGCAGGCTCGGGCTGCCTTGTTCGCTGAAGGCGTGCAGCACCGTGTGAAACCGCGAGCCGCCCAACACGCCGCGCGCGAGTGTTTCCATCTCGCGGCTGGCGGCGCCGGTGATCGAGGCCTTGGCCAGCAGGATGGCGGCACGCCGCCCGGCGGTGAGGGTTGGGTCGTTCATGGTCGCTCGGCGGTGGTCGGGATCACGTAGGTCAGGCCGGCGTCGGTACCGACGTGTGCGCCGACGTCGAACAGGGCCTCGATGTGGGCCGGTGTCAACACCTCGGCCGACGGCCCGGCCTGCAGCAGCCGGCCGCCGCGCAGCATCAGCAGGCGGTCGCAGAAACGCGCGGCCAGTGCGAGGTCGTGGATGGCCATGACGGCGCCCACACCGGCCTGGTCGGCGAGGTCTCTTACTGTCTGCAAGGTGGTGAGCTGGTGGCGCAGGTCGAGGTCGCTGGTGGGTTCGTCGAGCAGCAGCAGGCGGCCTTGTTGCGCCAGGGCGCGCGCCATCAACACCCGCTGGCGTTCGCCGCCGCTGAGGTCGCTGAAATGCCGCAGCGCCAGCGCTTGCAGCGCGAGGCGTTCGATGGCGGCGAGGCAGATGCGCTGGTCTTCGGCCGCGCTGTGGCGGCCGCGGTGCGGCAGGCGGCCGAGCATCACCATGTCGAGCACACGCAGCGACATGGTGGGGCCGGTGTGTTGCGGCACGTAGGCCACGCAGCGCGCAAGCTCGTCGCGCCGGTAATCGGCGAGGGCGCGCCCCTGCAGTTGCAGGCTGCCTGCGCTCAGTGGCCGCAGCCCGGCAATGCACTTGAGCAAGGAGCTTTTGCCCGAGCCGTTGGGGCCGATCAGGCCCACCACCTCACCGGCAGCCAGCGAGAAGCCGATGCCTTGCAGCACCTCCGGCGATGTGCGGTGGCCGTAGCGGCTGCGCAGGCCTTCGGCGCGCAACAGGGGCGGTGGTGCGGTGTGCGTCACGCCGCCATCTCGTTGCGCCGCGTCAGCAGCAGGTGCAGGAAGAGCGGCACACCGACAAAAGCCACCACGATGCCGACCGGCACCACCACCGGCGCAAACAGGAGGCGCCCGGCCATGTCGGCCAGCAGCACCAGCAAGGCACCGACCAGCGCGGCGAACGGCAGCAGCGCGCGGTGGTCACCACCGATGAGCAAGCGTGCGATGTGCGGCGCCACCAGGCCCACGAAACCGATGACACCGGTGAAGCTCACGATGGCCGCGCTCGACAGCACCGCCGCCAACGTGACCGCGATGCGTGTGCGCGCCACCGCCACACCGAGTGACGCCGCCACGTCGTCACCACCGGCGCTGAAGGCGTTCAGCGCGCCTGCGTGCAGCAGCAGCACCGGCGCGCAGAGCAGCCACACACCACCGGCCACGCCCACCTCGTGCCAGCTGCGGCCGTTGAGCGAACCAAAGGTCCAGTGCACGATGGCGGCGAGCTGCTGTTCGTTGGCAAAGAACTGCAGCGTGGCGGTGAGTGCGCCGAACAGGTAGGTGAAGGCCACGCCCGCCAGCACCAGCACGATGGCGTTGACACCGCGCAGCGCGGCCAGGCCGAGCACACCCACGGCGCAGACCAGCGCCGAGAAAAACGCCAGGCCCACCATCCAGTAGGCGCCGGTGCCTGGCAAGCTGTTCCAGCCCAGCAGGATGGCGATGGACGCACCGAACGCGGCCGCCGGCGAAATGCCCAGCGTGTAGGGACTCACCAGCGGATTGCGTGTGATGCCCTGCATGGCCACGCCGGCCATGGCCAGGCCGGCGCCGCAGACCAGCGCCATCAGCGTGCGCGGCAGGCGCAGCTGCAGCAACACCTCGCGCGCTGCGCCGGGCGTGGCGAGAAACTCCAGACCCGGCAGCAGCGACAGCAGTTCGCGCAGCACCGTGCTGGCGGGCTGCGCCTGCACACCCAGGCTCAGCGAGGCAAGCACGGTAGCGCCCAACACCAGCACAGCCAGCAGCGCCACGCGCCAGCGGCAGACACGCAAGGACGTGATGCCTTGCTGCAGCGTGAGCAGCGCCGCCGAAGGTTCGGTGGGTGTGTCGGGGCGTGCGCCGGCCATCGTCATCGGGGTCGCACGCCGGTCAGGGAATAGGCGTAACCGCGTTGTGGCGGCACACCCTGAAAGTCTTGCAGCCACCGGCCCATCACGGCTTCGGGGTCGATGCCCTGCATGCGCTGCGGGTGCAGCCACTGCGCGATCTGCAAGGCGCCGGTGATCTTGGAGCAGCCCGACGCGAGGTAGTAGCTCAGGTGGTACACCTGCCCGCTGCGCACCGGCGCTGCATCTTGCAGGCCAGGCCGCGCCGCCAGCTTGTTCAGCAGCTCGGCCGAAAATTCGCGCGTGTGCGGCAGGTACTGGCCGGGCTGTAGTTTGATGATGACCTCGGGCCGGCGCGCCAGCACTTCTTCGGGGTCGACGGTGAAGTTCTGCACGTTGCCGCGCGGTGAGCTGCCTCCAGGCAGCTGGATGTCGCCGAACACGTTGAGTCCACCCCCGGCCTCGATCATGTCGTGCCAACCCGAGCCCTGCAGCGCGGTTTTGTAGTCGCCCACTTCTTCAAAGTACACGCGCCTGGGCGTCACGCCCTGCAGGCGGCTGCGCAGGGTGTCGCGCCAGTGGCGGTAAAACGCGTTCAGGCGCGCTGCCGGTTCGGGCCGGCCGAACAGCTGGCCGAGCAGGGTCACGTTCCATTCGTGTTTGAGCAGGTCCCAGCCGGTGACGACGATCACCGGAATGCCGAAGGGCTGCAGCACCTGCGCGGCTTTTTTCCAGTCGCTGTTGCGTGGCATGAAGACCGCGTCGGCGCGCATGCCGACGATGGCCTCGTAGTTCACGCTGGTCTGACCGCTGCCGGCGAGCATGTCGCGCGTCACGCCGGGCCAGTAGTCGGGGAACTTGCCACCGTCAAAGTCCACCCCCACCACCGCCGGCATCGCGCCGATGGCGCGGATGAACTCGGTGGTGTAGCGGTTGAACACCACCACACGCCGGAGCGGCAGCGTCAGGCCGACGCGACGGCCCAGGTCGTCGGTGATGGTGGTCGTTTTGTTGCCTCCACCACCACCGGTTTGCGCACGTGCGCGCAGCGGCAGCAGCGCCGCTGCACCACCGGCAGCGGCCGCCGCCAGCAGCAGCGCACGCCGCTGCAGGGGCGGATGTTGCTGCACATGACCGAGGTCAGAAGGCATAACTGCCGGACAGCCAGACCGTGCGCGGCCGGCCAAGAATCCACTGCACGTCCGAGCCCTGCGTGGCGTAGGTCTTGTCGAACAGGTTGTCCACGCGCAGGTCCAGCGTGAGGCCGCGGGTGGCGCGCCAGTTCACGCCGGCGTTGGCCACGGTGTAGGCCGGCAGTGAGGCGGTGTTGGTGTTGTTGACGAAACGCTGGCCAACGTATTGCAGCGAGGTGCGGGCCGTCCACTGCGGCGCAAAGTCCCAGAACGCGATGATGTTGGCGGCGCGTTTGGGCACCGTCATCGGCACGTTGCCGGCCAACTGGCGTGTAGCACCACCGACCTGCGCCTTGAAGTCGTCGAACTTCGCGTCCAGCACCGTGCCGTTGGCCTCCAGGCGCCAGGAGCCGAGGCGCGTGGTAACCGAGGCCTCGATGCCGCGTGACGACTGCTGGCCCACCTGCTCCTGCACCGTGGGGTTGGCCAGGTTGGCGGTGAGCAGGTCTTTCTTGCGCAGGTGGTAAGCCGCCAGCGTCCAGTCGAGGCGACCGCCCCACAGCGTCTGCTTCAGGCCCACTTCCACCTGCTGGCCTTTGGACAGGCCAAAACCCTGCTGGTTGGCGCCGATGCTGGCGAGCGAGGTGACCGGGTCTTGTGCGGTGGCGATCTGGCCATACAGGGCCAGCTCCTGCACCGGGTTGAAGACCACGCCCAGGCTGCCGCTGGTGCCGCTGACCTTGCCGTTGGTGGTGCGGCCCGCCTGGCGGTCTTCGCGTTCGGTGCGGTAGTTGTCGCTGCGCAGGCCGGCCACGACCGACCAGCGTTCGTTGACCGTGAGGCGGTTCTCGGCGAACACACCCACCTTGTTCAGCGTCAGGTAGTACATCGGGATCGACTCGCCCAGCCAGCCCTGCGTGTACGTGCCCGGCACCGGGTTGAGCGCGTCCACCACCGTCGCGCCGCCGCGGTTGTTGTCGAAGCGGTCGTAGAAGCTGCGCTCCACCTGCAGGCCCGCGAGAAACTGGTTCTTCATGCCCGCCAGATCACCCTGGAACGTGGCCCAGGTGTTGACGCCGCGTTGCGTCTGTTTGGAGTGCGAGATGTCGCGGTAGCTGCTGCGCCGTACGGCCGAGGTGGCCGGCTGGTAGGTGAACACGGTCACGTCGCGGTAGCGGCGGTTGTGCTCCATGTTGTAGAGCGTGTTGTGCACCGTGATGTGGTCCGACGGTTTCCACTCGGTGTCCAGCGTGAGCCATTTGTCCTGGAAGAACAGGTCGCTGTCGGTGATGTTGTAGTTGATCTTTTCGGTGCCCGGCACCGGCGCGCCGTTGAACACCGGCGTGCCCAGGTAGTGCATGGGCTTCTGCCGGCCATGGTCGGCGGCGAGCACGAAGTTCAGCTCGGGCGACACGTCAAAACGCAACGAGGCCGACGCGGCCAGGGTGTCGGACTTGCTGCGCTCGACCCAGTTGTCCGAACTGCGGTGGCTCAGGTCCACGCGGTACGAAAGCCCACCGCCCAGCGGGCCGGTGCTGCTGATGGCTTCGTGCCGCGCCTTGTTGGAGCCGATGCCAAAACCGATTTCGTGCGAAGCCTTCTTCGGGTCCGGTCGTTTGGCGACCACGTTCACCGCACCACCAATGGCGCCGGCACCGTAGAGCACCGAGGCCGGGCCGTACAGCGCTTCGATGCGCTCCACGTTCCACGGGTCGAACGGGAAGCTCATCACACCGCCGGCGTTGTTGAGTTCGAGGCCGTTGTAGAGCTGCTTGACCGAGTTGGTGCCGGTGAAGCCGCGCGCGTTGAGCAGGTTGCCACCGTTGCCGGGGCTGTTGGCCGAGCTGAGGCCGGGGGCCAGGGTTTTGGCGTCAATCACCGAGCTGGTGCCCAGCTCGCGGATGAGCTCACCTGGCACGATGGCGATGCTGGCCGGCGTTTCAAACGGCGTGAGTTCCAGCCGGCTGCCGGCGGTGGACGGTTTCACCAGCGGCGTGGCGACACCACGTTCTTCCGTCACCGTGACCGGTGCCAGGGTGGGGGTGTTGCCGGCGTTGTTGTCGGCCGCCTGGGCCCAGGCGGAAGACGCACCGGACAGCAGGCAGGGGAACGCAGCGGCGAGGGCGAACGGAAGCGCAGCCACGCGCGCGCGGGGGGTGTTTTTCATGGGAACGATGCAGAACACAAAGCAGCCCTTGCCGGCATCCCCGCCGGCTCTGGACGAATAACGAACACACCGTTTGTTGCCGAAGCCACAACGCGGATGCGTTCACTGTGTTGGCCGGTATCCGGGCTGACGGCGCCGCAGGCATCGCCTTCCCAAACGCTTGTTCAAGGCGTTCAGTGGCGGAGTGATGCATGCCGAAGACACGTACGGCGGTGTTGCCGTGGTGCTTTCGTCCGTTTGACCGTTGCGGGGGCAGCGCAGGTGGGAGGTGTCGGCGCATCGGTGCCGCGTGTGCAGCGCCAAATGCCTGGCCTCCTCCTGCTTCCCGTTGAACTGCGGCATGTGAACCACGCCGCGAGCACCAACGGGCGCATTGTAAAGGTGGGGGATGCGCACCTCGTGCGTACCCACGATGGACCGGAGTTCACCTACCGCGCCTTCATGGTCAGGGCGCAGGCGCGCGGCATGCGCCACATGCCGATTCAGCCAGGGCGCCTCATGCAAAAACGGCTACAAATGTAGGTTCTCAGAAGACGCGCAAATTTCTCTTAGATGAATCAAGGAGCTTTGCACGCCATCTGAGAATTACGACGAAAACTAATCTCAAATAGATGCAAATTTCCTAACGCGTATCCTCGACAACGTTCAGTTGTAGATGCGGACCGGGGGCGCTGGGGATCCGGAAATGGCTTAAAAGTCACTGAGGTGCTTCTCGACGTCGAACGCTCTGGAGCTCATTTAGCGCTGCTTACGCTCGAGCTCTGCCAACACGCCCGCCAAGCTCAGGTCCCGGCCGCGCCCGTAGACTGCCCAGATTCCCCTGGGTTTTCTCCCACCCTGAATCGTCTCGTCCACGAGGCCCAACGGCTCCATGCGCTCAGCTAGGTAGATCTCCTGCTGAAGGCCGTTGATCACTGCGTAGCGATAGATCTGGTCTGCCTCGTTCTTGATCGCGATGACGCTGTCCGATGAGCCTCCAATCTTGCGCTTGGCTGCTCTGAGCGCCTTGAGGACATCTGCGTCTTTGACATGTGCCACAACTCCGTCTACCAATCCAGCTTTCACGATTGCGCTCCTTTATTCCATCACCGAGGCGGTGGAGACTTTGAGTCCCCTTGTCGTGAGTATGTCTGGAGATTTGATCTGACAAAAACACTGTTCTTGAGGGGCGTTTACGCTTTCCTAGTCACTGGAGTTCTTCAACAGACCCAAGCTGGCCGCCCTTTCCGGATAGGCGCGAATCCATTCCGCGAGAGCTTCCCCTTTCAGGAACAGATCTTCGCCCGCCGAATTGCGCATCCAGGCAGGAATCAAGCCCGGATACAGCGACGACGATTCGGACATGCGCTCACTAGGAGCGAGCTCCCTTCGCCTGGGGCTCCTCCTCCGCATTGACTTGTAGTGACCTTGAGTCGACTTGGTCAGAACATCCTTGATCTCGGGCAGCAGAGCGCCCAGAAATTGGTCGTATCGCTCTTCACGCACGTAGTTGGATGGCTCAAGCAACAGATCGTGACGCACCGTATTTCGCAAATCATCGAACGCCTTCCGATCTTCCTCGCTCATCGACAGCTTGAACACTAGGGCGGCGCCGAGATACACAGGCCCCCAGCCATGGTGCAGTCGATTTGGACCACTCAGCAGCTTTCGAATTAACTCAAACCCAGTTGCGCTGGCCTCGCTCAAAGGGCGCTCCAGCTTCATTGCCAGCAGGTTTGCGAGAACCGATGCACGGTGCAACATCATCACAATGTCAGTACCACTCATGCCGCGAATCTCAAGTTGACGGATGTGTTCGGTCGCTCGGGCTCGTAGCTTCTCTGCAGTGATCCATCTGGGGTCATTGCCAAAATAGCGACCACGGTGCTCACTCAGATGTTCGAAGAAAGCTACGACGGGTTCAAGATTGATGACGTCCGAGGAGTCACCGCGAGCTTGACTGTGCCAATTGCGCTCCCCCTCGACTGCTACCGTGGCTTCTGCTGCCCGCTCGGCGTCCACTTCCGCCTGCAGACGTGCTTGTTGAACGTTGGAATCAGGGTGGTGCAACCATGCCTTCATCGAAATGTTGTGAACCACCAACTGGCGCAACTGTGTTTTGGTGAGGCGACCGCTCAAACGCCTCAGGTCTATCTCCAGAGCAGCCAAGCCGAGCGATTGAATCCTGGCCACGCGGCGCGCATCCACAGGGTTCGTGACAGTTACCTCAATGCAGAGGGTGCCATAGGCCAGACTGCCGTCAACGCGCCAGGTGGAACACGTCAAATCTGGCCGAACTCCTCCAAGCCAGCTCTCAAGTTGAATGTCTTTGAGCTGTACAAGTTCGGGTTGCAGGCTCCAGCGCCTCTCGATGAGATCCTGGTGCCCCATGACTGAGGCAAGCAGAGTCTTGCCCGGAAGGCGTATTTCACCTGCCTCTTGCAGGATCAGCTTTACTGCGTAGTGCAGTACGGTCTCCGTCTTCAGTTCCGCCGGCATGTCATCGGGCAACTGAAGCTCACCTGGCACAACCGCCAAGTGCTCGGCGGCCATTTCGAAGGCAAGCACATCTGCTTCCTTTGCCAGATTGTCATCATCCCAGTGCTTCTGCCAGCAAACTGAACCCGTGATCTTCAGTCTCGCGCGCAGCTCTTGTGGGCTCATCTCCGCAAGGGATGCATCCCCGACGTCGATCGTGATCATCGCGTTGATAGCGCCGTTCGTGCCATCGATATCGGGAGTGCCAGTGAGCACGACATCTATGTGGCGGCCATCTTCAAGCACAAGCACCGCCCTGGTGTGATCTACGAAGTCCAGGTTCCGCACGTGAAGCTGTTGCGCAGGCCGGTGGGCGAAGGCGCTGTACGTTATCCCATCGATCCCAACAAAGTTTCCAGGGACAGTTCGCGCGGGAAGGTCAATCCACCCCTGCTGCTGCATGGTGCGCAGAACCGCCGCACGCGCGGCGACGATCGCGCAGTCACGGTGACCGTCCCCGATCATGTGGCGAAAGTGCGGGCGCCTTTTGAAATCCTCTTTTGCGTTGTTGACGGCGATCATCCTCTCGCCGCACGCGGGGCACAAACACCCCGAGCGGGCGCCGGACCGCTCAGGCCCTAGCTCCAGGATATGCCAGGGTGCCAGGCTTCGTGCATCCAGCGCCCAAGCGATCGTCAACCCGCCGAGTAGGGCCACCCCTTCATCGCGCGAGTTCACTCTGATTCTGGTGGTCGATTTCATTGACCACATGATGCCTGCGAGGGGCCAGTGAACTCAAGTGCCGACACGTCCTGCCTCAGCACGAGGTGGGTCTCCCGACGAAGATGCTCATATCGTTCTCGTGTCTGCGGTTAATTGCACTTCAGTGGGAAAGGTGCGGGTTGCGTTCTCGGACATCGACCGGGCAGCCGCGCTTTGAGTTGCATTTTCTGTCGCAGCACCCAATCTGGAGATGCTTCCTTCCGGCGCGGTGTTCTGGGTCCCAGCAGGCACACAGTACAGGACCAAGTCGGAGCCACAATGAGGTCCACCAAGTGCATCCAACTGACGTATCTGCCTTCTCTTTGCTGTAGCAAATCTGCGGCTGATGCTTGGCGTTGAACGGCCACTTTGGAAGTACCCCGCCGGCTGCTTCTGGCCGATGAGTGTCATGGTGATACTGGCAAGAAGATTATTCGAACAATCAAAATCGCATAAATCGGAAGAATCAAAAGGAATATTGATAGCCATTTGAACTGCAAAGAATCACCTTTTTCAACCGTGTAGTAATACCAAGGGATGCTCACTGATTTTCCTTCAGTAATCTTGCAAATGGCTGAAGCATGAAGCAACGCCACGAAGGCGGTGAGCGCTATGATCTTCCAATTAGCTGAAAAATCAGATGCCAAAAGTAATGTATCGATCAGAATCGCAGGGCAATATAAAATTAATAAAATGAGAGAAGATTGTAAGCTCACATTAAATTCTGACGTTGTCGCTAGTCTTCCGAGCGATGACATTTGGATCAATCACAGGAGTTCTAAAAAATGTTCGCTTGTGGCCGATGACCGTCATACTAGCTCAGGCCGGACCGGGCCCTCGGTCGACTCCTGGCCAAGCGTCGCAAAGCCGAGATTCCGACTGCAGCTGTCGACAGGTTGTCCGAAGGGCAATCTTATATTCCGACTAGACTGAGATGTGTCTTGCAGGCCTGACTGGACTAGCTGGCCGTTGCACACGAACGTCCATGCTCCCCATGGCCGCCGATGAACTTGGGCGTTAATGCCAAAACTCACCCTATGCCAGTTACTACCGAAAGCTTCTACGCAAACGTAACTTTGACGGACGTACAACTCGCATCGTGCTACTACCCAATTCTTGTTGATATTGCAAAGCACAAGCACTGCTTGACCTACGGCGAACTTGTCGAACGGGCCAAGGCCGAATACCCGGACCATCCCGTCGTGCAGAAGGCAATAGCCGTTTCGACAGGGCGTCGGCTCGACGTAGTGCGAATGTTTACGGCAGAGCGAGAGCTGCCAGACCTGACTTCACTGGTGATTAGCAAGGGGTCTGGCGAGTGTGGCACCGGATTCACGAACCACTTCGACCCGCAAGCAGCGCGGGACAAGGTGTTCGCTTTCGACTGGAGCAACGCAACTCTCGATTTCGATGGTTTCGTCAAGTCGACGGAGACCGGGATCACACCCCGCAAAAAGGTTAAGGAAAGCAAGGCACTCCAGCTAATGGCTGCCTACTATCAGGAGCACAAGTCGGCGATGCCTCTGTCGATCCGAGCGCAACGCGAGTTGATAGTTGAACTCATCATGGAAGGCTTTTCCGAAGAAGAGGCCTTCAAGCAGGCAGCGCACATTGACACATAGGTCGAAGCGACGCCCAACTGCCCGGGTGCCTTGCCATCGGCCCTGACGCACCGCAAAAGATCAATTTTTCTCACCCGTATGGACGCGAATCAAAAAATATCCATGACCCTGTCGGTTATGGCACTGTGCACATCTCTCTTTGCTGCATACCTGCAATATCAATCCAGACAAGACACCATTGCCGAACAGGTAAAAATCGAACTTAAGATGACGCTGGAAGAGTCACCCCTAAATTCGCTAGACCTAAGAATGATCAGTGGTGTAGAAGAGCGAAGAATGCTTGAGCCTGCCATTTTATTGACAAACACTGGCGCCACTAATGTGCGCATTATAGAAACTGGGTTTCACGACATGAATTTACCGGTGCATGCGTTTTATGCAAAGCCGGACGAATCTAGGCTTATAGCTCCGGGTGAGCAAGCGATTTTCAAGATTCCGGACCTGCTGAAAGTTGAAAATCAGTTGACAAGCAACGTCCGAATTGGAGAATCAAAAACAGCCAAAATATTTGCAGTTTCCACCAAGGGAAGTCGATTTGAAGCACCTGCGATAATTGAGGTCTCGCAGTAAAAAATAAGATACTTCCTATCGGTCAGGCCTCGAATCTCATACCATCCGCAAACCGGAGGACCATGGACTGGCTCACGTTCATCAGTAAATTGGTTGACTCGCTCGCGTGGCCGGTTGCGGGCGTTCTTCTTGGCCTGATCTTCCGCAAGAAGATACTTGACCTAATCCCATCACTACGAAGGGTGAAGGCGGGCCCGTTGGAGGCAGAGTTCGAGGTCGCGACCAAGCAGGTGCTCGCAAGCACGGTTGATCTAGCGTCCAAGCAGCATAGCTTTGAAGTCTCTCAAATAGAATCCAGACCGCGCGTCGAGGAAACAGCAACGAAGCTGCTCATGGCACGATCTGAACCTACCGCAACGATCATCGAGGGTTGGTCAACGCTAGACGGAGAGTTGCATAGGCTCGGACGGCAAACTGGCATTGTGGTTGATCCACTTGAGAGCCAACTTAAGGTCTATCGCGAAATCATGGAGTCAGACGTACTTCCAGTTGGAACGAAGCAGTTGGTACAAAGCCTGCGAGAGTTACGAAATCAAGTCGCACACGCCAAGGTCATCCCCACTCCCGAGTCCGCACAGGACTATCTGGTGTCGGTCGAGCGTGTAGTCGAACTCATACGCAACTACCGGAAGAACTTGCCTGGTTACACAGCAGATGTTCGCTAAGCGCAGTGGCGCGCCACCAGCGAGTCTAATCCCATCATTCGAGGCGAGGCTCAACGCAGCTTCGCATAACCTCAAACGTTGGGCATCAAACCCATGAGTTCCCGAATCTGGCAATATAGAAACCAAACTCAATCGACTCCTCTTTTATTGGCAGTTTTTGGGAGCAGTGCTTGCCCCTGCTGCAAAGGCGGCCCGGCGCTATCAATAACAGACCGGAAAGATGAATCTGATGATCGGAAATATTCTCAATACATTAAAGTAATGCGTTGTGAATCGTGTGGCTGGTGGTTCGCATCTCACGATCAGTGGGATAGTTCATGTGGTTCATCACCTGATCGCGCAGTTCGAATTCTTTCCGCAACTGGGGCCGCCCTTCACACGTTTTCGCCGGGGCCAGATGAACACCAGCTAGCATTGCTTGAACGCGAAATTCAATCACATCTATTGGGCCAAGGTTCTTCAACCGCCTGGGGAGTTCTAGAAGATATCACAAAGGGCGTATTCCGAGAGTTTGGCTACAACGCGCGAGTAACTGCTAGGTCCAAGGATGGTGGTATTGATGTCATCGTCGATCATGACGAGCATGGAGATGTATACGCTCAGGTAAAACACACTAAGAACAAGGTTGGAGTGCGTGTTCTTAGAGAACTCATTGGAACAATGGCAATCAATGGCGCTACCAATTCTCTACTTGTCACTTCATCTAAGTTTACTCGCGGTGTGACTAAAGAACAATTTTTAGCGGCACACCGAGGCTTTGTAGTGGAACTCGTTGATGGTGGGCGCCTGCTTGCGTCGCTAAATCTCGCTTATCGTCTTAACCCCCCTACGGTTACTGAGATAATGGCTGTCGCCAAGCCAACAGTTGAACTAGTCAGGGATGAGGTCGACATTTGACCGTTGGACGCCCAACCCATCATCCCACCGGACCTGTGCGAAATGCCGCACAGTTCGGTGAGTTCAAACGTTAAACGGCA
The DNA here is from genome assembly GCF_001571225.1 of Hydrogenophaga palleronii NBRC 102513. Classification (GTDB taxonomy): domain Bacteria; phylum Pseudomonadota; class Gammaproteobacteria; order Burkholderiales; family Burkholderiaceae_C; genus Hydrogenophaga; species Hydrogenophaga palleronii. The sequence goes on along the minus strand of NZ_BCTJ01000019.1, from coordinate 41,795 downwards.
GCTTTTGCGCATGCGCAAAGATCGTTCATGGCCGATCTGCGACATCGTAGGCGAGCCCTGAACAGGCTTCACGCGACAGCATCATTAGGGGTGCCACACGATGCCTCGGCGCTGGGTATATCTCAAGACTCAAGACGGAATTGCTGGACGCATACCTCTCGGGCTCCTAGGCAAGACTTCATCTATCGGTCAGAAGCGAACTCTGACTTCGGCAGCATGTGTTGGACATCGATATTCAAAGTCGTCACGGTCCTTCGCATGCCGATCACCTCTGACACTAAATCCAGTCATTCAGGGGGCCAGCTCATAAAAGTCAGATACAGATGTTGGGTACGGAGCAGAATCAAAGCCCGACGCAGGTCGCACTCCCTATACACCATGAGTTCTTCTACGCCTCCCCCGCCGCCAACTGGCTACGCATGCTGGCTGGACTATGCTGTTGAATCATTCGACACACGTAGTACGGCACTGCACACAATGTACGATGACGGCGCGCCGATAGATCGCGGCGCTATGCGAGACGCCGCACGTGCCGAACTGCGAGCGCTTAGGCGCGCCGTTCAGGAGCGCCAATTGGCAAAGCCACCAGGAGATTGAGGCAACTCTCGCCAGCGTCTGATCAACACCGAAGCAATGAAACCCGGAGGTTTCAGTCATGGCACCTTCAGAGACTTTGCGCCCATGGGACTTAGGTGACTGGCGATCCGATCTTGATGGATTGGGCTTTGTAGCCGACCATGCTCGTAGTAGTCACCGCTCGCTATATGATTCAACCCAAAAAGCAGAGGAGCAAGCAAGGCATTGCGTCGGCTTGCTTTCAGACGAACCCCTTTGGTGGACAAGCAATGTTGCCAACACGGATCCTCCGCATTTTGTGCAGGAAAAAGCAACGTTGTTGCCGTTCGCGTCCGCAGGAACGCTTGCGCCTTCCAGTCACCGTAACCATGAACCCTCCTAGGAATGAGCTTGCGCGTGAAGTAGCGACCGCTTTTGGCCTATTCCTTAAGGCTAGCTTTGGATCTCCTTTAATTGTGGCCCTGCGCGGTATCGTAGTCCGGTCCACTCGGGGATCGCAGTTGAGCGGAAGCTGACACGCTTCTGAGACCGGCTTAGGGCGGCAGTGCCTGTTGGACAGATAGTCACTTGACGCTCGCCCGGCCTGAGCTCCACTGCCCCCGGCAGAGTTGCATTGCCTCCGTGAACAGTCAGGGAGCCAGCGACGTCACAGATGCCTGGATGACAGCAATGTGACCACGGCGTGCATTGCGGGCGCGACCGCCAACGGCCGCAGCCGCTGCTGCACAGTTGTCGTTGTCTTCAGCACCTAGATCCGCCGTTCATGGGACCTTAGCGACTGACAGTTAGGGCAGTCACAACAACTAACGAGCGCCAGTCGCAGTACTTTGGCGCCAGCTCCATTTAATGTGGCGACCTACAAATCCTGCGGGGGCAACGTTTGCATTACTTCTGAGAAAGTTTGCACGACATCTGAGAACCTACAACAAATCGGTGTAGGCAGCTCCATAAGGTGAGAAGCTACCCCTAGGGAAATCAAGGCTTGCCGGCGTATAGAGAACCCGTAAGTTGGGAAGAGGTGGCCCATATCCAGAGAAAAAATTCCTGGGTGCTCGAATGCCATAGTGACTTGCGGTGGGAGCGACCGACGAATCTGGCTTAGCGTCGCCTCGCGTCGTTTGGTCGAGTAGACCGAGTCAACTGGCATTGCTTGGGGGTGACAGGCCCCGAAGGCCCATCCGAAGGCCTCAGGAGCATCGCGGCGGGGTCTCTTCTGCAGCCGTTACGGAGAATTACTAGGCTTCTCGTAATTACGTAGGCATCCCGTAACTGGCCCGTTGGGATTCTTTCAGGGGAGATACCAAAAACGGGCCCCTTCGTGAGCACGAGCCGCCGCAGTTTCAAAGCTAGGCGGGGAATCGCACCTGTATGCGGCCTGCCAAGGAAGGGCAAATGCGCTTGGGCGCCAACAGACAGGCTCTTTGTTCAGAACGCCCGGCACGGACTTGTGTGCGTGGTTCGCATAGCTTCGGTAAGAGTTGCACCGCTGATTTTTCCATGACTCACCTCCAAAAGTCGACGACTTGGCGCCTGTGTGTCGTCGACGATGGCTGCTGCCACGGAGCAGCCCATTAAGTGAGCACTATAGAAATTATTCCGAAAAATATAATTATTGGGATTCACAATAACTTCTGTGACGGCCAAACGAGGAACATCCTCTCAGCCTCTTACGCGCCACTGTTCTTCGCGTGGATACGTTCGAGTAGAGGCTTGATGGCCTGCACGGTGCCAGGCGCACTGATACCCAGTCGCTCATCCGTGATAACAACGTTCGCCTTCATCTCTGAGTTCCACCCCTCATCGACATCGTCGAGCGCCATCCACGCGTAGGGGCATCGGCGAAGCACATCTTCGATGACTTGCTGGCCTCTGGGTTTGGCTACAAAGGTCGCGCGGTCCATGTGGCTATGAAAGGTGGCACCGATTACCCTCGCGCGCAGCCCTGGGGGCAACCTCTTGGCGCTGCCGTAGCAGCCGTAAGTTCGTACCCAAGCAGTGCTCAACACAATGCGCATTTGAGGATAGGGACTCAAGAGCTCCTCCAAGAGAGGAGCGTGCTCGAAAAGGCGGAACCCCGGGGGGCCGGCATATGCGCCACGACTCGGATGCCAAAGCACGTTTTCATGGTGAAGAACACCGTCGTAGTCCAGATAGAGAATGGTTTCGCCAAAGCCCCGAGGTAGCTTTGTGCGGGAGTTCGCTTGCGCGTGGGGCTTTGTTCGCCAAAGCCAGGACTCGACCGCAGTCTGGACTTTGACGTCTGATAGTCCGAGGTGAGGTTGGCACAGCACAAGATTCAGCTTGCTTGACGTGAACTCGCGTGCGTCATCGTCAAGAACAAGATGGCTCGTCAGGAGCGTTTTGTTTGCCAGGAGAACTGACTCAATCGCATGCTCTCGGCGCATACGTGGCGCGCTGCCGATGAGCGCTCCTCCCAATGGGCCCAACAGTTCTCGAAGCTCTTGGTCTGTGTATTCGTAACGCCACGAGGAATGCACGACCACCCGCACATCGTCGTAGTGCTCGAGCATCTTGACCAGAATGGGTAGCCAGCAGAAATGGCCTCCTTGTAGATTGGCGTTCTCGACGGGGTGAAGAACACCATCAAAGTCAATGAACATAAGGCGCATGTTTTCCTCGCGTGAAGATGAGCGGTTGACTGCTTCAGTCAGTGCGCATCGCGAACGAGGCCCGGTTGCAGCGCGGCCGTCGCAAGGTCGGCCAAGCGCACAAGCCCACCGCGCATGGCTCCGCTGGGCAGAGGTTTGCCACCAAAAACTTCTACCGAGCCGAGCCTCTCAAGCAGCTCGGATGGGCGCGCGCCTATTGAATGAGCGAGACTGCTCAAAGGCACATAGGTTTGGCTGAACTTGACCAGGTGCTCGGGCATCACAACGCGGCAAGGCTGACCACGAAGAACCGCTGGAACCGACTCCAGGAACCCCTCATGAAGCCAGTGGCTGATGGACTCCCACTTCCAGCCCGTCGTCTTCGCCAGTTCTTGAACCGTGAGACCCGCCTCCACAACCTTGGAAGAGAAGAACGTGTCGACATCGGCCTCCAGGAACTCCACCTCTCCAACCGTTGTTGCGCAATTGACAGGATGGACGTCGCCATTCGCAACTGCGCTCAGAAGTCGACCGAGAGCCTTGATGTCGCCAAGCCGTCGTGCGGCGACTTCATTCAGACGAACTCGTCGGGCAACTGCTAGTGCGTCTTGGACACCCATTTCATTCAAGCGGGTGAGAAGTCGCTCGATGGAGGCTACCTCGACAGGTGCGCCACGGCGAATATCTGAGCGAGCAGAGCTGTCACAGACGATGAGGCCCGCTTGAACTAGGCCCTTGAACACATGCTCCGGCACGTTCATTCGTTCGCGTGCAGCGCCCTCCCCAATCCAGCCCTTGCGAGCGAGGATGACGCGCTCTACTTCGGCAACGGGTATTTCTCGAGCTTCGCCTCTGTTCGCGTAGGGCCGTTTGATGCATTCGACTTCCCCAGCCTCGACGGCCTTTCTCAAGGTGGTCCAATGCACGCCGATACGAGCTGCGGCATCGGGAAGCATCAGATGCGAACGGCGACGGCCGGCTAACCCGGACACATGGTCCAGGGCCAACACGCCAGAAAAGTCATTTACCGCAACGTTGTGGACGAGCTCAAGGAACACGCCCAGCGGACCCTCCGAAGCCACTTCTTTGATGCGCAAGTACCATTTGCCCAGTCGAGTGTTCAGCGTGCGCCCGCCCTGGGGGGACAAGTCGATGCGCTCGCGGACGTGGTCTTCAAATCCACGAGGCCATTTAGTAAGGAGTTGCTCGAGCGGCCGCAAGAACTCGATGGCCTCCAGAACCGCCTTGGGTGCAGCCGAGTTCTCGCGGGTCACCGTGAACGAAGGGTCATAAAGCTGGCAAAAGGTGCGCACCAAAAGGGCGAACAACTCAACCGGAACGTTCTGCAAGTCAGGAAGTCCTGATATGCCGCTGACGCTTCCGGACGCGATGACCGAGGACACCCAAAGCTGAGTGTGCGTGGCCGGTATCGTCTGACCCTCGAGCAGGTTGTGACCGCACGCGCAGACCTCCAGGCGTTCGCGCTGGTCGGACAAGCGCGTTCCGCATGCGTCGCATCTGTCAACGAGCAGGGTTTTGTGTTTCGGACACGCGACCATGTACACGTGCTCCCAACTTTGCCGGAGATGGGTGGACTCTTTCAGGCAGTGCGGGCAAATGGCATCGAATCCGGTTCGACGCAGGCCACGCCAGCTCAACGTGAGCTCCTCGCGTGCACTTGCCATTTGGCATGCGGCGCTTTCGATGCCCAGCATCCTCGATACATGTTCAGGATGATTGAAGAGTCCGCTGCGCGCGCCAGAGACTTCGCTGAGCTTTGCCAGCTCCTTCCAGCCGAACATGCCGTTGGCGGCCGACAACCGCCGGTAGAACTGAAGTCCCCCCTCGTCCTTTAAAGGGGAAAACGTCGTGATGAGTTTCGTTTCGTGGAGGCTCACTTTTTCGCGCCTCCGCGAGTTTTGCGAGTGTCGGCTCGCGATTCCTCTAGCACGAAGATGTGGCTGGCGTTCATGTTGACATCCGCAATGGTTTCTGCGGAGAACGCGGGGAAGTCCTCGTTGCTCGCAGCTTCAATCCGCGAGGCTGCTGCTGCACAGTCCTCAAAGGAAATGTCGCGGTTCTCGCGGCTCTTGATATCGAATGCCAGGCGTGCCATGAACTTGGTCACAATGCCAATCAAGCCGCCGGACAAGAGATAGGTGTTGCGCACCAAGGCCTCATGGTCAAAGAGAAAGCGGCTGCCGGTCTCTTCAAACATCGTCACGTATGCGCGCGTGCAGGCGACGAACTGTCTCCGCTCAGCGATGTCTTCCCATGAGTAGGGGTTAAAGCGCATGACTGCCCCGGACCTGAGTCTCAGCTGCTCGTTACTTTTGAGCAGCGACTCCAAGCGTGGGACGCCGAGAAGCACTACGCTGATGTCCAGTGCGTCGAGCAACTGTTTGAACCAGTCCCCTGCCGCTCGAGGCGACATTCGGGTTCCGACATCGACGATTTGGCTGGCTTCGTCAAAAAGAATCACACGGGTGCCTGCCGTTTTCAACTGGCGAGCCATGCGTTCATACATCAACGCTGTACTGGCCATGGATGCAGGTACGGGGGCCTTCAATGCAACAAGCACGCTGCGCGGCAGAACGCGGGGAGAGGCCGGCGATGGCGTTCGAACTTTCAAGACGGGTACTTGTCGAATTCCGTCCTTAGCGCTCTCCGGGTAGTTCCGAACGAGGGCATCGGCGAGCATGGATTTGCCGACACGCGAGGGTCCCACGACCATGTCGCAGGAGGGAGGATTACCTTCCAAGGCGTCCTGAATGCGCATGTGCAGCTCATTCATGTGTTCTTCAAAATATGCGTGCGGAAGTTCACGCGACTGGATTGCCATGCGAAGGGCGGCGGCTTGACTCATATCAGTGCTCCTGTGTTGCGATTGCGTGGCGACAATTCGTCCACGTCATCCCATGTAGCCATGGAGTTGTTTAAGGCCGGCGTTTTAGGTTTAGAAGGCAACAGCGGCGTTTTAGATGCACGCGCAACAGCCTCCCTGTGCTTGGCCTTTTGGACGACTTCACGCTTCTCACGGCGACCAGGAGACTTCTTCGACTTGTTGGCAGCGCTAGACGAGCGCATGGACCGGTCATAAACCGACTCAGTAAACGAAGCACTTCTGGCGGACTCGGGGTTCGCAGCTTTGATTGCGGCGCGGTGCTCTTTTGCGTACTCAAACGAGTAGGCAGGCGAAAACTCGTTGGCCGCTTCGTTGGTCAGTTCAACCAGCTCGGTGCCGTCCACGACATACACGCGGCGGTAGTCTTCTGGGTCAAACAGAACATCCACAGGCTCTTGACCGAAGCGCTCGAGCAGGAACTCAAGGTTGTCGCCCTTGAAGTCGTAGGTATCGTGGGTGACGCCAGATTTTCTGCTCAGCTTGCGGCGTACTGCGTTGTACTTGGTGCGAATCCATGCGCCTTTGTTTGGTGGCAGAGGCAGTGCGTGCCCCAGCCGCTCAAAGATGTTCTCGTATCGTTGGCGAGGGGTGACACCGAGTTTGCTTTCCTCACACACCTCTTCATCCACGAATCGTTTAAGAACGGTGTCGGCCCACTTTTCGTAGTACCACCGTGCAATCCAGCGTTTCAGCTCCTCAAACGTCATGAGGTCATCGCCCAGGGCAACCGGGTCGCGTTGACCGTCCAGGCCATTCAGGCGGGTGCATCCTGGGAGCAGTTCGAGCGCTTCCTTCAGGGAACGATTGAGACGTTCGATGAAAGGCTTTTCCTGAGGGTTGCGCGCCTTGCAATAGTGGACGTCCACCCCCAACTGCGTGAGCCTTCGAATCCGGTCACCGCGCGTTTCAGCGCCGTTGTCCAAGACCAGTAGCGCCGGTGTCCCATAGAGGTCAAGAGCGTCATCAATATCAAGATACTTGAATGAAGGCCCTTTTGAGAAGAGGATGGATTCGATACATCGAAGGCCGTCGGACTCGTTGAGGGTCCCAATCTTCAGGTGCCAGCCCGTCACGATGCTGCTACCGCAATCAATGGCATGCGCAAGGTTGACGTCTGAGCACACACCATCTGGTGTCCTGATGACGAATGGCAGGTGCAATGTGTCCTGCTCGACGCGTTGCAGCAAACCGTCCACTTGGATGCGTCTGCTGGCGACCGAAGCCTTGGCGGCCCGGTCCTTAGCCAGATGGCGCTGGACCTCCGGCATGGAATGTAGTCGGGTGACGATGATTTTGCGGACGAACTTCTGGCTGAGCGATGCTTTCGCGGAGAGTAACTCGCGCTGAATGGCAGTGCGTCGGCATAGGTCTGTCAGCGCTTTGAGGTTCCACTTCGAATGTTGCTCGCAATAGTGCTCCTCGCCCAATGTACAAATGAGCTCAATGAGCGCTGGAGAGTAGCGTTCTGACCGATTGCCCCGGACATGGTTTGGCATGAGCAAGGGAGCATTGCACTTGTCGCGTTCGAGAAGTCGGTAGGCCGTTGCCATTGACGGGAAAATCCAGCCTGGATACTCATTGTCAAACCGCTGACGAACAATAGGGTACGCGGCGTAGGCGCTGACTCGATGGCGCTTGCAGTACTCGTTCAGTTCACGAACGATGCGGGTGGCCCGCTCAAGCGCTGTCAGGTAATGTTCTTGTGCGACGCCTCGCGACGTGTGACGCGCGCCTTGGTGCTTGCGCGTCGCAGCGTCACTGCGGTCGAAGAAGGTCGTCAGAGCGGGATTCCCTGCTCGTTGCACTTCCAGATTGCCGGCGGAGATTCGATGGCGGAGCTCTTCATGGGGAATCCATCGCTCCGTGTCGGCGTCGATTTCGAGCACCCGGATGCGTCCCATGGTCGGCGTGGAACTTGTGACAGCCATGGTCACGTTCTGTGTTCTCGGGTCGACGAGCTTGTCGCCCAGGCTCAATTGATTCATTGCGCAAGCCTCCTCACCATTTGCAGGTGGCTCAGGTCTCCGAATGCAGGAGCAGTCGGCGTTGCAAAGCAAAGTGGCTGCTCAACAACATCTGCCTCCAGGTGACCTGAGACAAGGAGTAGTGGTGCCATGCGAGCGTCGAGCGCAAGTCCGCTCAAGAACTCGCCCATGGTCTTTGCCCCAGCGGCATGCAGGTCGTGAATGCGTTTGGCGATTTCGGGCTCTGGCCAGATGTCTCGCCGCATGCTTGCCTGGTGTAGCAGCGGAAGGTTGGTGCGCAATGGATGACGCCAATTGCTGGGTGTGACCAGCTTCAGAAACTCCATGCCGTGGCTGAACAACACCTTGCGGGCAAGGCGCAACTTGCGTTGGTACTCCTCGTCTCCTGGGAAGCGGTCAAGCTTGACCTCCACCGCGACCTTTGTTCCAGAGACCCAGGTCGCCCCAAAATCTGGGGTGTAGAAGGCGGCCTTGCCTCCATGTCGCTTGGCGCGAGCGCGCAAGTCGCCCTTCTCTTCGTCATTGCGTGCGATGGCGCCCATCGTGAGCTCGATCGCAAATGGCTGCGGACTGTATGAGCCGACCTCGGGGTCGAGGTTGAAGAGGTGGGCGACCATGCGTTCGCTTTCGCTTTCAAGAGCGATGCCACCCTCAGCCTTCACCCCATAGGTGAGCAAGGTGGACTTGCCGTAGGCGTGCGATACGTTTCTCGAGCCTCGGTCGAAGTCCTTGAGGCCACCGCGCATTCCGTAGGTCGGCGCCCTCATGACGTCGTGCGCCGCTGTGAGGCGAAGTGAATTGCGCCCGTCAAACAAGTCCGAACAATAAAAGCAGACTTCATGGGTGGGTTCCTTAAGAAATGAACAGATAGATTCCTGCCCAGGTCTAGCGAACTGCCCCAGAAAACGGTGTTTTAGTCCGTTTTAGATGACCAAAATGAGAGCGGACAATGATGAGCAGGCGACAAAAATGACGCCGTATCAGAATCCCGAGATTTGAAGGATAAAAAGGCGTTCGCACCCAACGCCTTTGAACCTTGGATACGGCTGTCTTTCGACTTCGCTTAGCCAGAGGTGTGCACTTGCTATCTCGAAAACAGCCGATAAACAGGGTGCGTGACCGCCGCCGGCACCGTCCGTCGAATTTTCTCATTCCAACCTCCAGTCTGCACAAATTGCATCGGGAGGCGGAAGTTATTGCAATTCAAATCAATCGAGAATTTGTATTTTTGAATTTACGAAATAAACCGGATTGATTTTCTTAATTTTAGATGAAATAGCAGACGCCATTTTAGATGGCTATTTTTCTAAAATCTAAACTGGCTTATTTGTCGGATGAAAGCAGTCGGCAAACTTGTCAACTAGCTCTCGCCAATGGAGTTGATGCTCGGGAATACCGGTCGTGATGCAGAGAAGCTGAGCCGCCATCATGAAGATGCCATTTGAGTTGCAAAGGGTGTCGAAAACCAGCTTGGGCGGATAGCCGGTGACGAACTTCGACAAGGGGTGGATGCCGCCGTGGGTAAAACTGTTTAGGGCTTTCCACGTGACTTCTTTGTATTCCTGGAGCTGAGTCACGATGTGAGCTGGTGCTTCGGGAACTCCGTCTAGGCGCTTGAGCATCTCACTCAGCATGGGAAGGTCATCGCCCCTGCGTGCGGTCTCTATGGTGAGCGGCATCGACAGTTTCTCGACCTGTGTCTCGGAAGCCGCGTACATCAACCAGAAAGCCCGCACCAGGCTCTCGAACTGAGGCCTCAGCAGCGCCATGCCCGAGGCCTCCATATCGTTTTGCACCAGAACCAGTGCTGCCGTGGCATGTTCCATCGACAGAAGTGCCGATTGAAACGCGAGTTCGAAGTGCAGTTCGGGGTACGGCTCGAAGCACTCGGTGAGCTCCTGCACAGCTTCATGTAGAGCGAGGCTGCGGGCCAGCGTATGTTCCAACTTGTCAGGGGTGATGTGCTTCACGATTAGTCTTCGAATTCTGGAGGTGCATCTGGCCAATACCGGTGCACCTTGAGGCGATTCCCTCGAATGTCATCTCGCAAGGCGCTTGCGGCTCTCGTGAATACTTTGCCACTCTCGAAGCACTGAAGTGTCACTACTCTCTGGTCTGGGCTGATATCGTTGACTCCCAGCCATTCGCCGTCCCGACCGTGAAGTTCGTCGTCGACTTCTACAACACCCCATTTCATTGGAACCAGCGGCCGCTGGTGTCGGGAAGTTACCGTAGTGGTTGAGAACTCGCGGGCCAAACGGAACTGCCTGAGCTGCTCCTGCAAGTCTTTGGAGTCGTACGACGTCACTTTGCCGGTGTCATGGCAAATCTGGCTGATGAATGCTGTGGGCCGCGTTGCTTCGTTGTGCATGCCCATGCTTTCATGCATGGTGCAGCCCCATTGCGAATCGACGCTCTCCTCAAGGTACAGGGGCTCGCTTGCGCAAGTTTCCAAGAATTCCTTTGACATACTGGGTCCGTTTCCTAGGTTGATGGTTGGACCACATGTAGCGAAGGGGTCGTTTTAGACCGCAGGCTCTCGCCGAACTACTTTAGAAAATGTCTTAAATGGTTTTCTCTGCCGTGTTTGGGGCTAGACCGACAACATAGGCGAATGGCGTGGGTGCCGTCCACGATGAGATTGTTGACGCGCTCAACCAGCGTTGATGCGTGAAGTAGGTCACGTCAAGCCGTATTCCAAATCTTCTGAGCAACTGAAGCAGTTTGTGTTCTTGAGGAGAACGGCGCTGCCATGGTTCAATGACTCAAGACAACGGGTACTGCGCACTCCTATTTCCATTTTCCGCCGTTCCTTTGTCATCCGACATTCAGAACCGAGGGAGATAAAAACATTGGACGCAGCCTCTAATCTCATGCATGGTCTCTTGGACTACGTCCTGGAGCAATCTAAAGTCGTAGACCCTCGCGGCTTCACGCTCGCGGCATCGCGTGGTCTTCTCAAGACCATGGACCAGCTCTCGGGCCTCCCCGGCGTCGACTTTGACATCAAGGTTGAAGGTGACCACATCTGGATGCGCGTGGAACGACTCGAGGCTCTCCCCCCGCCTCCACTGTCCGAGGCGTTTCGCGGCCTGATTTCGGCGTCTACGTCTCCCACTTCGGCACCGCCTGTGCTGGACGAAAGAGCAATCGAGCACAAGCTCGCGGTCAATGCCTCGGGAAAACCACCGGAGCAGGCTCAGCAAGAGGCTGCCGTCTTTCGGAGCACCGTGGGCAAGGCGCTGGCGCAATACACATTGCTTTGGCAAGCCTGGTCGGCCGGGGAGAAGCCGAGAAGACAGTCCATTGACCTCTATGGGGAGTTGTTTTCCCTCAAGCAACAGCTGGAGTCCGAAGAAACGGCCAAGCCGCAGGAACTGGTCTGGGGAATGGGCATTTCCGCTTGGAGGCTGAGGGACGAAGCGGGGAGCATTGACTACCAGTACCCCTTACTCACCCAGGCCATGGAGCTCAACGTGGACGAGGCCAGCTTGGCCATCACGGTACGTCCGCGTGGCGTAGAGCCGCGCTTTGAATTCGACGCGTTCTCGGCATGCCAATTGATGAGCGCGCCCGATGTGGAAAAGACGGCCAAACACGCGTTGACCCAAGCCGGTGACCGCACGCCGACCCCTTTCGACCCCGGCAGCTTTGAGCACCTCCTCAAGATGGTGGCTGGCAATCTGCACGAAAGAGGTCGCTACCTCAACGGGCAGCGCGTGCCACCAACGCCTTCGGAAGACCTGTTGGTTACCGATGCTTGGGTAATGCTGTCGCGGCCGCGGGCGCACAACTACCTGCATGAAGACATTCAGCGCCTGAAGAACCGCATTACGGACGGCGCCGTACTACCGGCAGGTGCCGCAGCCTTCGTAACCCCACCCTCCGACGAAAAAATCAACCATGAGCCCGTACGCTTTCGCGGGTTGTCTGGTGGAGGTGGTGGCGGCACAGGCAAGCCATTGGAGCTCTTCTTTCCCCTGCCCTATAACCACGAGCAGGTCACCATCATTGAGCAGCTGCAACGCTCAGATGGTGTCGCCGTGCAAGGTCCTCCTGGTACAGGCAAGACACACACCATCGCCAACATCGTGTGTCACTACCTGGCTACCGGGCGCAAGGTTCTCGTGACCTCCAAAGGGGAGCAAGCCCTGGAGGTGTTGCAGTCCAAGATTCCGGAGGCAGTCAGGCCTCTGACGGTGGCACTTCTCTCGGGGGACAGGGAGGGCATGCGCCAGTTCCAGAACTCCATCGAAGCCATCACGCACAACCTGTCCCAGCTCAATCTGGACGTGGTGCGAACAGAGATTGAGCAGTGTCTTGCTGGTATCGACCAGGCGCATGTGGAGTTGGCGCAAATCGACCGACGCGTCGACGACATCGCAATGGCTCAGCTCTCCAGCATCAGCGTCGACGGCGTGGAGCTGCGTGCGCAGAAGATGGCCCAGCTGGTGGTATCCGGGGCAGAGCGCCATGGGTGGTTCGATGATGTTCTTTCGCTGGCGCCTGAGCACAGCCCGCCTTTGACCGACAGTGAAATGGCGGGTGTTCGGGAGGCTCGGCGCCGGGTCGGGCAGGACCTGCAATACGCCACGGTGCGCATTCCCTCCAGCGCCGGACTCCCGGCTGCCGCTGATGTTGGCCGGCTGCACGACGTGCTTGTCAGCATGCGTGAAATCGAAGCTGCGGAGGCCAGCGGTGGATTGCTGGCTTTGCGCGCCTCCTCTGTTGAGGTGCTTGCGGACGCACACAAGATGCTGCCCGGTGTGGAGGCCGCTGCCCAGCTAGCCCATGAGCTGGAAGAAACGGGGCATGTGTGGACGGCTGAGCTGCGGCGCAAGTGCCGTCAGACCGACTTCGTCAGTGAGCGCGAGGCGCTTGAGGCGCTGTTCGCTGAAATAGATGAGCTGATTCGCGCACGCGCCGTGTTCCTCAAGGTGCCGGTGGACTTGCCAGAAGCGGCACTGGGTGGCGAGAAGTTCATCGAGGCCGTCAAGCGTGCGGCCGAGACGGGCAAGGCATTTGGAATGCTTGCTATCGGTGCTGGAGAAGCGAAAGAGCACATTGCTGCGGTTCGTGTTGCTGGACTGGCTCCTAAAAGCGAGGAGGACTGGAAGCACGTGCAGAAGTACCTGCATTTGCACGACAGGGTGCGCTCCTTCAGCGTGCGCTGGAACCAGTTTGCCGACTTGTTGTCAGTCCCCACTGTCAAGGCGAGCGTGCAGGCCTTGAGGGAAATCGAACTGGTGACCACCTATGCGCGCAAAGCACACTTGCTCGCAACCAATCACGACAGCCACCTTCCAGCTCTTGCCGAGCGTGTCTTTGCCAAGCCTCCCATGAAGGAGTTGCGCGGCACCTCCGCAGACTTGCACAAGGTCAGGGAGCACCTGCGCAGTCATCTGACGCGGGCCGAGCTGGCGGAGGCAACTGTGTTGCTGGCGACGTTGCAGGAAAAACTCGCAGGTGCCGCAGGTTCGGTTTCAGACCAACTGCGTGGGTTCGTCAGTGTGCAGCTGGGCAACAATGCGGTGCCAACGGAACGAGCAGTAGCCTCTTATGCTGAGCTGGTCGGCGAGGTCCGTCGAATCGAGGCGATGGCACACGATTTTCAGACACTCAACGCTGGCGCCGAAGCCATGGAGAAGGCGGGCGCCGCCCTGTTGGCTGCTCGAGTGAGGACGTCCCCGCTGCCGGTTTCGGGTGAGGACAGTGTTCTTCCAACGACGTGGCGCCAGGCATGGACCTGGGCGAGGCTGAAAACGCACCTGGACAGCATTGAGGCCAGAGATGAACTGCTGGCCATGGCCTCCAGGAGAAATGACCTTGAGCGCGGACTGGCGCGTCTCTATGAAAACATGGTCTCCAAGTCCGCGTGGCGTGAGACCAAGGCCGGTGCTTCACCGAAGACGTTGTCGGCGCTGGAGGCGTACCGAACTGCGGTGCGAAAAATTGGCCAGGGTACCGGACCCAATGCAAGCCGGTATCGCCGAGATGCTCAAAAAGCCATGCATGACGCACAAGGGGCCGTGCCTTGCTGGGTGATGAGCCATGCCAAGGTGTCGGAAACCTTGCCTGCGACCTTGGGCAGCTTTGACTTGGTCATCGTGGACGAGGCCAGTCAGTCCGACATCTGGGCCCTGCCGGCAGTTCTGCGTGGCAAGCAAATACTGGTCGTGGGTGACGACAAGCAGGTTTCGCCCGATGGGGGATTCATTTCTGCAGCCCGTATCCAGGAGTTGGCCAATAGATTTCTTGCGGGGCAACCGCATGCAGCGAGCCTCACGCCGGAGAAGTCTCTCTACGACATGGCGTCCACGGTTTTTGCGGCCAACAAGGTGATGCTGCGAGAGCATTTCCGGTGCGTGCCAGCCATCATTGCGTACAGCAATCGGTTCTACAACGACTCGATGCAACCGCTGCGCATCCCACGAGAGTCCGAGCGTATTGACCCTCCCCTTGTGGATATTTATGTGCCCACAGGGTACCGAGGCAAGAAAGACCAAAACGCCGATGAGGCCAGTGCCGTCCTTGCCGAAATCAAAGCCATCCTTGCCGACCCCAACCTCGCCGGCCGCACTCTCGGCGTAGTCTCTCTACTAGGCTCAGAGCAAGCCAAGAACATTGATACCTTGGTGCGCAGCAACTGCGATGCAGCAGAACTCCTGCGTCGGCATTTCAAATGCGGTGATGCACGGACATTCCAAGGAAGTGAACGCGACATCATGTTCCTCTCTATGGTGGTGGACCCCAGCAGTTGCAAGGCATTGTCCGGCAATATGTTTGAGCAGCGCTTCAACGTCGCCGCCAGCAGGGCGCGCGACAGGATGTACCTAGTTCGGTCCGTACAGATGAAGGACCTTTCTCAGGCCGACTTGCGCGCAGGATTGCTTGGTTACTACTCCAAGCCCAAGGGCGGCACAGTTGACGATGGAAAGAGCCTCATAGACATGTGCGAGTCTGGCTTTGAGCGTGACGTATACACGGAGCTATTCAATCGCGGCTACCGGGTGATTCCACAGGTCAAGGCCGGCTCCTTCTTCATTGACTTCGTGGTCGAGGGTGCGCACGACATGCGGCTCGCGCTGGAGTGTGACGGTGATGAGTTTCACGGGCCTGACCGCTGGGCCGCGGACATGAATCGACAGCGAGTGCTGGAGCGTGCGGGCTGGACATTCTGGCGCTGTTTTGCTTCTACATGGTCGCTGCGCAAGGATGAAGTGCTTGAGGAGCTTCTCGTGCGTCTGCACAACATGGGCATCGAGCCCCTCGGCGCGCTGGAGAAAATTCCCTCTCTGGTGGAGGCGCGCACCTGGACCCCAGCAGATGCGCACCGGGAAGCTCATGGCGGAGGTGACGCGCTCGCTGACGCCGTCGCAGCGGCGAATATGGCAAACGAGTCCGTCTCGGGAGAAGCGAGGCCATGAGCATCGTGCGCAGCGCGGCCACGCTGCGCAGCTTTCGCGAGCAACCCATGTGGAAATTGCTCGCCGCCGACCGTGCGCCCGTCATTGCGGCACTGTTGGACAACGTGTTGCTTCAGGAGGAGAAGGTGCTCTCAGCGTCCACCCTGGAAGAGAGGCTGACACGAGACATTGAGACGCTTCGCGCGCATGGGTACGAGCTTCCCAATGCCGCTGCCGGCTATGTACGGGAGTGGATTGACCAGGGGTGGTTGTCGCGCCGCTTGGCGCAAGGCGCACCTGAGGAAGAGCTCAGCCTCACGACTGATGCGGCCAACGCCGTGCGCTTCATTGTCGGCTCAACCCAGCCACGCCGCAGCGCGACAGAAAGCCGTCTGGCCACCGTCATCAATCAGCTCCAGCGACTTGCCGAAGAAACCGACGGTGACCGAAGGAGCCGCCTGGAGTCGCTGATGGAGCAGCGCGACCGCATTGACCGCGAAATCGAACGCGTCAACAACGGGCAAATCACCACCCTGGCTGATGACCGCGCGCTGGAGCGCGCTCGCGACATCATCTTCTTGGCGGAGGAGCTTGTCTCGGACTTCCGCCAAGTGCGCGACGAATTCGAGCGCCTGAACCGCGACTTGCGAGCAACCCTCATTGACCACGAGGGAAGTCGCGGTCATGTGCTGGAAAAGCTTTTCAGTGGTGTGGACATCATCGGCGAGAGCGACGCCGGGCGTACGTTCCAGGCCTTCTGGCGGCTACTCAATGACTACGAGCAATCGGCCATCCTTGATGACGCGGTGGATACGCTGAACTCGCGCACTTTCGCCAAGAGCCTGAGCGATGTAGAGCGTCGCCTGCTGCGCAACCTCACCACTCTGCTGCTCAAGGAAGGCTCGACCGTGCATGAAGTACAGCAAAGCTTTGCACGTGGCCTCAAGCACTTTGTCCAGAGTCGTGAGTTCATGGAGAACCGCCGCCTGCATCAGCTGCTCGGGGTGGCGCAGCGCAGCGCCGTCCAGGTCAAGGACCAGCTCCGCACCAATGCCAACATAGGCTTTACGCTCACCTCCACCGGAGCCCGCGTAGCCTCGGTGGCCCAGTGGGGCTTGTTGGACCCAGACCTGCGCATGTCGGACACCACCATGGAGAAGGTTCCCGAGGGCGAACTTTCAGCTGACGCCCTCTCTGAGATGGTGCTCCGCTCCGAAATCGACTCCCGCATCCTCAAGCACAACATCCTGACGCTCCTGGAAGAGAAGGAGGTGGTGAGTCTGGCCGAGTTGCTCGAGCGGTTTGACGCCGGACAAGGGCTTGGAAGCGTGGTGGGCTATCTCTCATTGGCAGCCAAGCATGGCCAGGTTTTTGACAACCAACGGTGTTCTATTGAATGGACCGGGACCGACGACATGCGCCGGCGTGCGGACGCCCCCACTGTGTTCTTCCGCCGGGAAAGGGCCCATGAATTCAAACTCTGAGAATCTTGACGTGGACGACGCTCGCTCGACGAGCGATTCGCATGACGCATCACTTTTGGCGCTTCAGGCCACGCGCCAGCAGACCTTCGATGGAGACTGTGGTGTTCTGCCACCCGATACGCGACGGGTACTCGTGCAGCTACTTACTGGCCCACTTGTTGATGGCCGGCGCCACTTCAAGGCCTGGGAAGTGGTCTTGCGCGACGAATCTGTGCTGCGTAGCCGCCTCCATGAGCTCTACCTTGAGCTTGTGCTGGACCGCGACCAGCAGGTCGCGTTCTTGCGCCAGGTGTCGCGAGAGGACGTCGACATCCCCATCTTGCTGCGTCGGAACACACTCTCTTTCATCGAGACGGCCTTACTGCTCTTCTTGCGTCTTCGCCTTACTCAGGCTGAGGCTCAGGGTGAACGCGCCGCGTTGGACCTTCGAGAAATGCTGGAGTACCTGAAGACGTTCGAGCGCAGCGACAACGTAGACCAATCTCGGTTCTCCAAGCAGTGCGACTCGGCGGTGGAGAAAGCCAAGAAACTGGGCCTCGTACGTAAGCTGGCCAACACGGACGAGCGGTTTGAGGTCTCGCCTGCGCTTAAGCTGCTCTTTCCTGCCGAGGAAATCGAGCAGCTCACCAAGGCCTACGCTGTGGCAGCGGGGCAGCCGAACGCGCCAGGCACCGGGGAGGGCGCCGACAACGCTGCCGGTGACGACGAAGATGACGAAGATGATGGAGGCCAGCCGTGAGCGCACCTGAAAATGCGAGTGCTGTTGACCAGACGGCGACCGAAGGGCTTTTTTACTCTGGCGGCGTACCGGCCTTCCTGCTGAAGGACACAGTCGCCCCGGATTCCTCGCCAACCAAGGCAGATGCGGAGGCGCCGCAGGGTGAATGGGTGGGCCCCTTCCCTATGAGCGTAGAGACGGATGCAGCTCCGGCCGTGGATGCGCGCGCGCCCACGACGCCGGCGACACTCCCTCGCGCCTTACTCGCGGCCCAAGCGTCGTTTCTTGATGCCCAGGACCCTGATGTGCAGGCGCAGTTCCGCTTGCGTCGCCTCCAGGCCTTCAACTGGGGCACGTTCCAGGGGGTAGCCGACTTTCCTATCGCGCATGAGGGCTACCTGTTTGTGGGCAGCTCTGGCTCAGGCAAGAGCACCATGCTCGATGGGCTGGCTGCGCTGACGACGCCCTCGAATATCAGAGCGTTCAACGCAGCTGCTCGGGAGGCGGACCGTGGTCGCTCCGACCGCAACTTGGTCACATATGTGCGCGGCGCCTGGGCGCGCCAGAGCAATGAAGAGAGGGAGGCTGTTCAACAGTTCCTGCGCAAAGGCACCACTTGGAGCGCCCTGGCAGCCACATACCGAAATTCCCTGGGCGCCTCGGTCTCTATCGTCATGCTCATGTGGATTCGCGGGCCGGGCACCGCAACCCGGGACCTGCGCCATCAGTACTTTGTTTTCGAACGCGAGTTCGACGTGACCGAGTTCAAGGAACCCTTCGCCGACACGGACTTCGATTTGAAGAAGCTCAAATTGGCGTTCCCGGAAGCGTTCATCCGCGAGGAGTTCAAGGCATACCAAGAGCGCTTTTGCAGGCTGCTGGGCATAGAGAGCGACCGCGCGCTGCGCTTGCTGCACAAAACGCAGTCGACCAAGGACCTGGGTGAGCTCAACGTATTCCTGCGCGACTTCATGCTGGATGAGCCCGAAACCTTTGAGGTGGCTGGGCGCCTGGTGCACGACTTCCAGGACCTCAACGCGGCTCACTCGGAAGTGGTCGCTGCCCGCAAGCAGATTGAGGCGCTGGCGCCCGCGCGCGAGAACTTCGCGGTGCGCGCGCAGGTCGTCGCCGAGATTTCGGCGCTCCAAGCCGTCGATGACCATTTGGACAGCTACCGTGAAGAGCGGCGCAGCTCGCTCCTCACCACGGAAATCGAGACCACCAAGCTTGAGATTAGCCACGCGCAGATTGCGATTGGGGAGGCAAAGGGCAAGGAGCATCACGAGAAGACCGTTCGCGACCAATACATCACCAAGGTCCAGGGCGCCGGCGGCGTACTGCTGCAAGGCCTGGACAGCCGTATCAAGGAGGCCGAGGGTCAGCGCCAGACTCGACTGGCGAAGCAGGCCCTGGTGCATGGGGCCTGCCATGCCCTGGAGTGGCCCACGCCTGACACCCCACAGACATTCCTGAAAACGCAGGGCGATGCGCGCGTCCTCTTGAGCGGGACGTCTCAAGACGACGAGCTCGAGAAGCGACGGGACCCCGTCAAAGCTGAGCACGAACGGCTAAGTACGCGCTTGAGCGAATTGCGAGCCGAAATCGACTCTATGGAGCGCCAGCCTTCCAACATCCCGGGACCCTACTTGAGGGTGCGGGCCGTCCTGGCCACGGCTTTGGGCGTGGAACCACCGGACCTGCCCTTTGCCGGCGAGTTGATGCAGGTGCGGCCGGAAGGGGCGGAATGGTCCGGCGCCATCGAACGTGTCCTTCGGGGGTTTTCGCTGTCCATCGTGGTCTCGCAGGACCTCTATGCGGATTTCAGCCGCACGCTCAATGACCTGAATACGGGCATGCGCGTCATCTACCACCGAGCCATGATGGCCTCGTCTTCAGAAACGGACCGGCGCACCTTGAACGAGGACTCCCTGGTGCGCAAGGTCGAGCTGGCTCGCGGCACACATCAGGACTGGATGCGCCAGCAACTGCGCCAGCACTTCGACTACGAGTGTGCCCAAGACATGGCCCAGTTTCGAAGTAGCACGCGCGCTGTCACCAAGACGGGTCAGGTTAAGCACAGCGCTACCCGTCATGAAAAAGACGACCGCACGAACCTGAACAACCGTCGCGAATGGGTCATGGGGCTGGACAACGTTGCCAAGCGCCAGGCCTTCGTCGAGGAGGCGAAAGGGGTGGGGGAGGACTTGGCGAAACTGCAATCTCAGCTCAACCAGCTGACGGGGGAGCGCAGGCGCTTGCAGGAGCTACGCGGCCACGCCCTCACCATCGCAAATACCGCGTGGGAGGAAATGGACATCGGGGGGCTGCTCGGGCACATCGCCGAACTGCAGAAGCAGCGTCAGTTGGAGGTCGACCGAAACCCGGACCTGGAACAGCTGCAGGCTCGACTGGCCAGCCAGGAAAGGCACTACGAGGATGCGGTGACCAAGCGCCAGAAGGCTGAGGGCGAGGAACGCTTGGCGCTTGAGCGCCTGGTCAAGTTCCAAGACCGGCTCGAAAAGCTGACGGTGCCTCGCGTTCTGACTGCGGAGCTGCGCGACGCTATTGACGCAAGGGTGTCTCGCGTTGGCAAAGAAGTGACCCTAGAGTCGCTGGACAGTGTGTTGCACTTGGCCTCTCGCAGTATCGCCACTGACCGTGATGCACTCAAGACGACGGCCTCAACCCTCCAAGCAGCCATCGAACGCGTTTTTCTGGATTACTCCCGGGATTGGCCGTCGCAGTCTGGTGGCCTGGACGCCAAACTGGAGAGTGCGCCGGACTTCATCGCCAAGCTTGAGCGACTGGAAACAGATGGGCTGCCACGTTTCGAGGACCGATTCATGCAACTGCTGCAGCAGCAGAGCAACCAGAACCTGGCCACGCTGCAGCAGCGTCTGGACCTCGAACGCAAGCAAATTTACGACCGGTTGGACCAAGTCAATAAGAGCTTGAAGTCGGCGCACTACAACCCAGGCACGCACTTGGTCATCGAGCCAAACGACCGCACGCTGGAAGACGTCAAGGCGTTTCGTTTGCAGCTGCGTGATGCGCTGTCACAGGCGTTCACGCAAGACAAGGCGGCCGCTGAGCGCCGCTTCGGCGCCCTGAGCGCCATGGTCAAGCGCCTTTCTAGCCAGGAGTCCGTAGACGTAAAGTGGCGCGCTCTGGTGCTAGATGTACGCCTGCACGTGGACTTCCGTGTCCGCGAACTGGACCAAGATGGACTTGAGCGAGAGGTCTATCACAGCGGCGCTGGCAAGTCCGGCGGTCAACGCCAGAAGCTCGCGGCGGCGTGCTTGGCCGCTGCCCTGCGATATCAGCTGGGCGGGCAGGACCGTGCGGTGCCCTCGTACGCCACTGTGGTGCTGGATGAGGCCTTCGACAAGGCAGACGCCGACTTTACGGCCGCAGCCATGACCATCTTCAAGACTTTCGGGTTCCAGATGGTGGTGGCCACTCCGATGCGCTCGGTGATGACGCTGGAGCCATTCATTGGAGGGGCTTCCGTCATCCACATCGTGGACGGCAAGAGCTCGCGGTTCTCACAGGTCCAGTACGACACCGCACGCGGAGGTCTGGCGTTCACTGCCGATATGCGTGCGGTGGCGAACGAAGCTTGAGCGCGCAGTATGAAACTCGAGTCACCCACATTTGTTCTTGCCGACATGGCTCGGCGCCTGAATATCCAGTTTGGCCATTGGTTGTCGCAGATTGACGATGCGCGGGAAGAGCCCTCCGCCGATGAGAGCAAGCCAGAGGTCTCTGCTTGGCCCTTGCGAGTGACCTTGGCGAGCTTTACCGAGCGTGAGGTGTCCACTCGTATGGACGCGGTCACTCAATGGGCCGGGGAGTGGCATAGAGCTGAGCTCGGGCTACCCGCTGGAATGACGCTGGTTTGGGAGACTCGGCAGTGGCCGCGCCTGGGTGAGCAGCGGTTCCCCTCACGGCTGGTCATTGACAGCCCCGGCGCGCTGGCGGCATGGGTGAACGAGAGCTCGCGCTGGAACCTGGCCCGCTCAAGACGGAACGCGCTGGTTCGTGTATTTCCCCATGTGGCACGTTCGAGTGTGTGCCGACGCCATCTCGCCGTGCTTACGGACTGGACCGAGCAGGACGTAGAACGTTTGCACGCGCTGCTTGCTTGGTTTGATGCCAATCCGCGCTCAGGTCACTATCTGCGCCAAATTCCAATGCCTGGCATTGACACTAAATGGATTGAGCCTCGCAAAGCCGTCGTGCGTGATTTCCTGCTAGCGACCAGGGGCCAACCACTTGCTGCCACATCTAAGGATTTCCATGAAATCTGCGGCCTGCGCAAGCCCTCTGCCAAGCTGCGTTTTCGAATCCTATGCCCCAATCTCAGGGCAAGTCTGGCTGGGCTTTGCGACATTGAAGCCCCTGTGGAGGACGTGGCTCGAATGGACCTTCGTGTCCGCTCGGTCCTCATCGTCGAAAACTTGGAAACCGGCCTCGCGCTGCCGGATTTCGAGGGAACTGTCGTCTTCATGAAATTGGGGCACGCAGTTTCAGAGCTCGCACGTGTCCATTGGCTGGGCCCGGACCACCAAGCGGATGCCGTCGAACAACCGCCGCTACCTCATCTTGTTTACTGGGGCGACCTTGACACACATGGGTTTGCCATTTTGTCCCGGGCTCGGGGCATCTTTTCGCGCCTGCAATCTGTCTTGATGGACGACGCCACCTTCCTCGAAGGTCAGTCGCTATGGGTTAAAGAAAACACGCCAAATCGTGCCGAAGACTTTCGCCACCTCACGCCTGCTGAGAGAACCATGTACGCGGGGCTACGTGCAAACAAATGGGGAGTTAACCTTCGGCTAGAGCAAGAGCGGCTATCTTGGCCGAGCTGCTTAAAGGCGCTTCAAAACGCCCTGATTGGTGACCCTCAGGAACGCTCACGGATGCGCGAAAGCAACTGACCATCTGACCTAAATTTGATAGTTCGACATCAATTCCCGTGATGTCTCGAACTCAAGAGAGTTGACCTGAGTGAAGTTATTTGTGGAGACCTTATGGTGACCAAGAAGAGCTCAAAAAAGCGGAGTGCTGTAAAAACTGTGCAAGACCCAAGGGTCTTCGCGGATAGCAAGTGGACCATTTGCCAGGGCGAATTGACCAGACCAACTAAGCGAGGGCGTCCTTTTGTAGAGGCGGAGCACTTGTTCAGAGTAGTGGGAGAGAAACTCCCGTTTGAGGCGCTGACAAGTGTGAGGAATCATCTTCGGCAGTCAAGTCTTACCACCCAGGGTGTTTACATTGCTCACGACTCCATGGGTTGTCCAAGATACATTGGCCGCGGTGATATTTTTAGTCGGCTTGCAGCACGAAAAAAGGCTCAGGACCTCGAGCTTGAATACTTTTCCTTCTACGTGGTTTCGGAAAAAAAACATGAACGGGAAGTAGAAACACTGCTGATTCGCGCGGCGGGGTTTCTACTGGAGTTCAACGACCGCAAGAAGCGCGTTGGACTAGAGCCCGGTAGCATCTCGGACTACGAGGCGGGCACGGTCTTCTATTTGCGTAAGTTTAAAAAGTAGACGACGAGAGCTATCCTCTGCTCAACCGCGGCGCGTCCTACGTGAGAGCGCCAATACGTGGGCAGTATCATTAAATGATTCACGCTACAAAAAGAGGGAATTCGATGGAGACAAGTCTGCTGCAGGAGTTTTTGAGCTCGCGTCTTCTGAACATTGGCGCTGATGACTCTCGTTTAGAAAAGCTCGATGCCTCTTGCAACGAACTCGCGCAGTTGTACGCGACCAATCCCATGGCAGCCTTGGAGCCATTGCTGGCGACATGGGACCCCGCTGCCGGCGCTGACCAATCGTTGCTTGCAATCGGTGAGGTCCTTCAAAAGCACTGGTCAACCTTCAGAGGCGCGTTTTCGGACGAACCACTGACCCTTTATCGGGCAGTTGTACTTGATGCGGTTATGCGTGCCATGGAATTGCAGGGCACGCTGGCGGTGGCTGTCAGCTTGGTCGCATCAAACATCCTCCCGCGGCTGCACGTCGGCCAGGAAGTCCATATCTTTTCAAGACTTGTGAAGCGAGCCGACGCGATAGTCTCTGAACGACTCGAGCAGGCTTGGCCAAAGCAAGCCGAGGCAGCGCAACTTTCTCCGCTAGAGGTTCCATCAGTTAACAGTCTGAAGAAGCTCGACGCAAATTTTTGGTTTCCGCAGGTCGCTGCTGCTTCTGGGCCAAGCACGAATAAGCCTAACGTGAGTCTTACCGCGGCCAATCCACATTGGACTAACCAACCGCAGCACTGGTCATGGGAGTTCTCGGAACGTATGGCCGTGGTGCTGGCAGACGTCCATGACAAAGCCGCCGCAAATGCCCTGAGGGTTACTGGCGTAGCCTTCAAAGCCCTTGGGGAGGCAGTCGCTACAAAGCTCAATGAGTTTATGAGCGCCGAGTGTGCGCGGAGCAATCAGCGTGATGTGGCAAATCGCCTTGTTTGGTGGCGACAAGCCCTTTACTCGGAAACCGCCGAAACGCCCTACCGAAAGCTCACCGTCGCGCTCGTCGCTTGGCACATGGCACTGGACATGTCAGACCTGCTCCCGGAGGTCTACCCTCCGGCAGTGGAGTCGCTGCTTTTCGAAGCGGTCCGCGCTGCTGCGGGTGCAGAGGGCGACACCGAACTCACCATTGGCGAACTTCTCGAGGTGTATGGAGAGAAATCTCATCTGGCAACTCTCGTGTGGCTCAGAGAGCAGGGGACGACTGCGTCACGAACCCTTTTGATTCAGGCATTGGCGAACTCGTTTTCCGGTGGCCGACCCGAGCTCCCAAAGCTCGGAATCGACGCTGACACGAGGATGCTGCCGGGAGATTGGGCAATCTGGCTTCTTCGGGAAGTCAAGGCGCTTGACGCCCTTAGCAGTCCCGACGAAGTTGAACATACCGTGGAGCAGTCGTGAGCCTACCCTGCTCACAAACAGCCTGTATCGCACCGAATGAGGTCGGCTGCATGGTCGGGGAAGCTGCACCACAGCAATGCAAGTACTGGCAAAACAGTGGTGGCGCGCAGGACCAAACCCCTGTTGCGGCGACGGAGGAAAGCGCGCGCGTACCTTGGACGGGAAACGCAATGGGCGTGGGGGACGTTGGTATCCTCGCAGGCCGAGCGCGCACCCGCTTGGTTGGCATTTTCGGAGTTTCGGACAGCGGCAAGACGTCACTCCTGGGGTCGTGGTACCTGCTTTTGGGTCGTGGCATCGGTCCGCAAAGCGTGTCGTTTGCCGGCTCCTTAACGCTAGAAGGCTGGGAAAACATTGCTGGCAATCTGCGCTGGAATGCGGCGCACGGACCTTCGTTTCCTCCGCATACATCCAGCGGTGGTGGTCGGCATCCGGGACTGCTGCACCTGGACCTGCAAGTTCGTAGCACTCGGCAAGACCTGCTCTTCGCGGATGCCCCTGGCGAGTGGTTTAGCCGTTGGTCAGTGCGTCGCGATGCGGACGACGCCGCCGGCGCAGCCTGGCTTTCGGGTGCCGCCGACGTACTGCTGGTCATTGCTGACTCTCACGAATTGGCAGGCCCAAAGCTTGGGACCGCGCGCACGAACTTGGTGGCACTCCTGCGCAGGGTTGGCGCCGAGAGACGCGGCAGACCGGTGGCGCTCGTCTGGACGAAGTGCGACATAGTGGTGGACGCGCAGATGCGGGGGGCCATCACGCAGGCTGCGGATATGGTGCTCGGAACCTATGAAACCTTCAGCGTGAGCATGCATGCAGCCACCGGACAAGAGCCACACAACCGCGGACAGGGCCTTTTGAGTTTGCTGGAGTGGGTTGTCTCCGTACATGAGGGCGCGTACCCTCGGCAGGAGCTGCCCCATCCGGAAAGGGACTTGCTGCAAATTGTCGGAGGCGTTCATGCCTGAGGCGACTTTGAAAATTGCTGTCTTCGGCGAGTCCAATGTGGGCAAGAGCCACTATGGGGCCCAACTCATTGGCCGCCTGAACGCGGAAACGGGGTCCCTGCGGATGCGGGGCGCTGCTCCTGACTTGTCAGCCTTCGACGAAGTCGTGCAGTCGCTCAGCGGCGGCGTGCCAGGTGCCCACACGTCTGCGGGTACATACACAGAAACCCTGCTTCCTGTTCGAGCCGCCGACGGCACCGACATAGACATGAACTGGCCTGATTACGCGGGCGAACAGGTCAGTCAGCTGCTGGAAGAGCGGCGGGTTCCTGCCTCTTGGCAAGAGCGTGTGGAAGCGGCCGATGGCTGGATTCTCATGGTTCGGACTAAACCCATCCCACTGCGTCACGACATCTTTTCCAAGCCGCTGGGCGACTTGCAGGCTTCGCGCTCCAGCGCGGTTGTCGAGCGCTCTCCACAGGCGCGCTTGGTGGAACTTCTGCAGATGCTGCTCTATACCTCGCATGCACGGACAAGGAAAAGCAAACCTGCGCTGGCAGTTCTGCTGTCATGCTGGGACGAGCTTGAAGAGCCGCAGGGGACCACCCCAGCGTCAGTGCTTCGGCGCAGTCTCCCAATGCTCGCTGACTACATCGCCAACAATTGGAGCGAGCAGCGCCGTCTCGTGCTGGGGCTCTCTGCCACAGGCGTAGCACTTTCGAAAGTCTCCCCCAATGTGGACTTCATATACAAGGGTGCTGAGCAGATGGGCTGGGTCGTTGACAGCGATGGAAAGTGCTACCCTGACCTCACCTTGCCTATAACGAAGCTCGCTCAGGCTATTCAGTGCTGATGCGTGTCCATAAGGCTTGGTATGGTCCAAAGGGTGGGCACGCCCTGTTGTCGTCCACTGACCCCGGGATGCTGCAGGTGTTTCGGCAGGCCGCTTGGCTTACGGACCTTCCGGGCACTGCTCCACCCGGGCGTGAGTGGCAGCCGTACTTTCGTACGGCAATCTTCCAAAATTACTTCGTATTTGTGCACACACGAGCCAGCCACGACTCGACCAGAGCAGGCATGGTCGACTCGGTAGCTGCATTCATTCCATTGGCTCAGTTGCCGCAGATTCCCGACCTCCGCGTCTTGGCTGAAAACCTTCGGCACTCACACGACAGCCAAACGCACGAACCTTTCGAGGTGACGCTGGACCCTGAAGAGCAGGTCGGCGCACCCAGCCCGTTACTCCTAACCATAGCCAATGCGCTCATCTCGGCGCAGGCGAGGCCAGTAGTGCACATCGGTCAAGAAGGGTTTGACGAGGCAATGCTGGACCTCCTGCAGTTCGTGCCAAAACAGTTTCGTCGTGAGATTCTCTTTAGCCTAAGCTTCTCTCCAGATGATGCGGGTCAATCCTTCGCGGTAGCGACGCCTCGAGAGCAGGCCTCCCGCTTTCCGCCAGCGCAGGTCCTGACACCTTCTAAGTGCGGCCCCAGTGGCCGAGTCGCCGCCCTTCTGAATATGCCCGAGGGCCAGCCATTGTTGGAGTTCGGGGAGTTAGCCGGCTTTGACTTGCAATCTTCCAATGCGCTAGTCCTCCTGGAACAAGGCTTCCAGCTTTGGACAGACGAGACAAACGTTGAACGAACAATAGCCCTTGTGCGCTTGCTGGCGGTGAAGTCATCTGACGCAACCAGTGCACGCAAGCTGCGTGCGGCTGCGCTGCAGCGGCTCACATCAAGCGCCGACCAATGGACACCTACAGACGTTCTGGCTATGCGTAACCTGCAAATCGAGCGATTCGATTCAAGCAGTCTGACCCAAGAGTTTCAGGCTTGGGTGGCGCGTAGGGCGGCCAGTCATGCTTCATCAACGCCCGAGGACTGCCAGCTGCTTGTCCAAGCCGCGCGGGCCGCCGCCCAGCAGAATTGGTGGAACACCCACGCGCAAAACGGATACTCAGCATCGAGCAAGTCGTCACCTTCCAGCGTTAGTTCTTTGGTATGGCTCACTCTCCAAAGTCAGCCCGAGGACATTGAGCCGGTCCTGGCTCTTGCTGAAAGTTGTAGTCTACTGGCACCCCTTACCCAACAGGTGCCTTCTCATTTGCCAAGTTCGGTCGCAAAAAGGTTGGCAGAGGTATGCGCGCGCCGCCAGGCGTGGGCACTGTGCGGCACGGCTTTGGCGGCTGCCTATTCGCCCGCCCATGCTTTGAGCGAGGTACTGAAGCACGCGACGACGAGAAGCGCCCGGCGTGTGGCTGTCGAACCGGCCCTGGCAAAGGCCACGCCGGCCGAACTCATCACACTTGCCGTGGACGTAGACCTTGAAGAGGTTACAGCTCTGGCGGCTAGTGCCGTCGTCAGTCGCCCCAGTCTGATTCGGGAGTTCGATTGGACCTCGCATGTCTGGTTTGACATCCTCCAGCGCGTTGCCGGCAAGCGTCGAGCTGTCGCCGTCGAGTTGCCCGGCAGCCTCGAAGGGCTCCAGGGCGTTATCACCCGCGGGGACGCTTCCGAACGAGTCTGGATACCTCTAGTCAGCACCGGCTTGGCGGACTTGTCCAAGGTGCCCAACAGAGCTGATGCTTGGGCACTCATACCGAAGTCGCTCCACCGGGATGTGCTCGCACTTACAGCCAAGGGGTGGCTTGCCTCACTACTAGATGGCACGGCATCGTTGGCAGCGCTTGAGGAGCCTTTTGGGAGCGCAGCCCGTTTGCTGCTTAGAGACTCCAACGTGTTGCCGACCCTCGCGCAGAAGTCTCCCGCGCTTTTTATCAACATCATCAATGGGGTGCACCCGCTCAGCGACGACGACTGTGTCGGTGTTCTCGACTCCCTGGCCAACATCCCGGGCCAGCGACTAGCACCTGTGCCCGCCAAGGCTCTCGGCGCTCTTATTCGCGAGCGCTCCTGGCGCTCAGCTGCCTCACGCGCGGCTAGTTTTGGGCGCCTTCGTGACGACTTTTTGGCCGTCTGCAAAGAGTGTCTCGAGGTGATGTCATTTTGGGACAGCTTCCCTTTGGCTGTGCGTATCGGCAAAGCGGTCGAAATCAAGGCAGACGATGCTTGGAAGATGCTCGAGGAGAGCTTGGTCAAGCTGTACCCGGGCGGGCCTACCGAGCAGGAAGTCTGGAGCCGAAGCGGCGGCTACAACGAGGATTTGAGCCATCACGGCAATGGGGTCGCCCAGTGGCATCGCTGCTTGAAGCAAGTGCGTGCAGGTAACGGGACGAGCTCCTCGTCCCTGCTAAACACAGCGCTAAAAGACTTCGGCAGCAATCCTGTACTGCAAGTTCTGCGCGACAGTCGCGCGTTAGGCTAAGACGTGAAAAAAACTTTCTCTTCCGGTCGCGGCTTCATTATTGGAATCGGCGGCTACGACAGTCTCAGCGACTTAGGACTTGCGCCGGTCTACGACGCTGACGACATGGAAAAGCTGTTGACTAGCGAGAAGCACTGTGGATACCTGACGGCTAACGTGCAGGTGCTTAGAAATACCCAAGCGTCTCGGGATGCAATCATTGCTGGACTGAGGGACTTGGCCGCGACAGCTCAGCCAACTGACACGGTGGTCGTTTACTTCTCGGGTCACGGCGCACAACGCCTCGACGGCCCGGACATGGGAACTTACCTTTGCCCTCCGGAATTCGACAGCCTGCGGCCTCGCGAGACAGGCATCGAAGCGGAGGAGCTCTCCGACCTGCTCAAGCAAATACCGGCCGAACGCCTGCTTGTTCTAATTGATGCCTGCCGCTCAGGGGGCGCTGCACGCATCAAAGCAGAAGACGGTGCGGATGCGCTGAAGTGGGAGTTCGGAGGGGCTAGGCTCGATAAGCTGGCTGCCGGTAAGGGCCGCGTCATCATCTCCGCTAGCGAAACTCACCAAGACTCCTTCATTCTTGGGAGGCACCGCAACAGCCTCTTCACGCACTTCTTGCTCACGGGCCTCCAAGGAGGAGTGGACGACCGTTCTGACGGCCTAATCCACGTCCTTGACCTCTTTCACTACGTTTCAGCAGAGGTCAGCAAGCTGCGCGATAAACAAAATCCGGTCCTCACTACGAGGACCCAAGACAACTTTCCTATAGCCCTGCGCAAAGGTGGCCTTCTCAAATCCGAGGAGGCATCAAGAAGAGACGCGTACAGGGAAAAGGAGGCGCCCAACGGGAGGGAGCTCGAGGACCTAATGGTGACTCTTTACCCTCTAGGGCCCACGGACCGTGAAATCTGGTCTCGAGCCGGCGGCGACCTTTCGAGCCTGAGTCTGGGTGGCTCAGGGCATGCAGCATGGCACGCAGCGCTTCGTACGCTGTCGCTGGGTGGGGGCGGGGCCATAACGGTCGATAGCCTACTGAGAGCAGCTGACACCGAATTCGGCAACAACCCGCAGCTGCGCCGTCTACTTGCGGGATGACTTTTCGACCTGTGAGTTAGCCGTCGCGCCCAGAACGGCGCGGCACCAGTGCTGATTTCGGCTAAGCGTCATATTTGAGTCTCAAGGAATCCCCTGGTGGTTCTCACCGCCTTCGAACTATTCCAGATGCTGCGGACGACCTCAATCGAGGTGTACGAATGCGGCGAGACCGCGGTAAGAACGCAAAAAGGGGCGTCCGCCCCGACATTTGCTCAGCTTGCTACCAAGAGACAGGACTTGTCATTTCGTGCCGTTCAGTTGGCGCATGCTGTGGTGAAGGCCGATTACCTCGACAGAAGAAACCTCCTCAGGCCGGTCGTCTCCTAAGCTTCGCCAGCCAGAAGGGTCGGGCGCCGGTGATTTGTTTCAGCACTTTCAGAGGGTCGAAATGCCGCCGGATATCGAGATTGTGCAGACAGGGAGGCGTACGGCCGTTGGCATGGTGCCTTCGGCAGCACAAACGAGCGGGGGCAGCTGAAATGCAGGCGAATTTTCGAAGATGGGTGTCAAAAAATCGAATTGATAGAGGCGAACCAAAAGCAAGAGCCTCATAGGTTTCTCAACTTATGAGGCTCGGTTTCTCAGCTTATGGTGCTGCCTACAATCGGATCAAACGTCGATGTTGCCCGCCCGCAGCGCGTTCGTCTCGATGAAGTCGCGGCGCGGTTCCACCTCGTCGCCCATCAGCATGGTGAACACGCGGTCGGCTTCGATGGCGTCGTCGATCTGCACGCGCAGCAGGCGGCGCACGTTCGGGTCCATGGTGGTTTCCCACAGCTGCTCGGGGTTCATCTCGCCCAGGCCCTTGTAGCGCTGGCGGCTGGTGGTGCGCTCGGCTTCGCTGATGAGCCAGCGCATGGCCTGGCGGAAATCGCCGACCTTTTCTTCCTTCTGCTTCTCGCCTTCGCCACGCATCACCTTGGCGCCCTCGCCCAGCAGGTCGCGGAAGGTTTCGGCGGCGGTGGCCAGGGCCGCGTAGTCGGCACCGTGCACGAAGTCCTGCGTGAGCACGCTGCTCTTGATGTTGCCGTGGTGGCGGCGGCTGATGCGCAGGATGGGCTTGTCGGTGCGCACGTCGAACTCGGCCGCCACTTCGGCGGGCACGCCGGTGGTGGTGAGTTCGCGCAGCTTGCCTTGCAGCGCGACGGCGCTCACTTCGGCCTGCTCGACGCTGTCGAGGTTGAGCGAGACGCCGTCGGCGATCGCGCGCAGGGCTTCGGCGTCCATGAAGTTGGACAGGCGCGCGATCACGCTCTCGGCGATCTGGTGCTTGCGCGCCAGCTCACCCAGGGTGTCACCGTTGAGCGTGCTTTGCGTGGCGCCACCGGTGAAGACGCTGGCGTCTTTCAGGGCGATGCGCAGCAGGAAGCCGTCGAGGGCCGAACCGTCCTTGAGGTACAGCTCTTCCTTGCCGGCCTTCACCTTGTACAGCGGCGGCTGCGCGATGTAGATGTGGCCGCGCTCGACCAGTTCGGGCATCTGGCGGTAGAAGAAGGTCAGCAGCAGGGTGCGGATGTGGGCGCCGTCGACGTCGGCGTCGGTCATGATGATGATGCGGTGGTAACGCAGCTTGGCGACGTTGAAGTCGTCCACGCCCGCGGTGCCGCCCACGCCGGTGGCCTTGCCGATGCCGGTGCCCAGCGCGGTGATGAGCGTGAGAATTTCGTTGCTGGTGAGCAGCTTCTCGTAGCGCGCTTTCTCCACGTTCAGGATCTTGCCGCGCAGCGGCAGGATCGCCTGGAACTTGCGGTCGCGGCCCTGCTTGGCGGAGCCGCCGGCGGAGTCACCCTCGACGATGTAGATCTCGCACAGCGCAGGGTCTTTCTCCTGGCAATCGGCCAGTTTGCCGGGCAGGCCCATGCCGTCGAGCACGCCCTTGCGGCGCGTCATTTCACGCGCCTTGCGCGCGGCTTCACGCGCACGGGCGGCTTCAACGATCTTGCCGCAGATGATCTTGGCGTCGTTGGGGCGTTCCTGCAGGTAGTCGGTGAGCAGGCGGGCCACCACGTCTTCCACCGGGCCGCGCACTTCGCTGGAAACCAGCTTGTCCTTGGTCTGGCTGGAGAACTTGGGCTCGGGTACCTTCACGCTCAGCACGCAGCACAGGCCTTCGCGCATGTCGTCGCCGGTGACTTCCACCTTGGCCTTCTTGGCCAGCTCGTTCTCTTCGATGTACTTGTTGATCACCCGCGTCATGGCCGCGCGCAGGCCGGTGAGGTGGGTGCCGCCGTCACGCTGCGGGATGTTGTTGGTGAAGCACAGCACCTGCTCGTTGTAGCCGCTGTTCCACTGCATCGCCACTTCCACACCGATGTTGGTGCCCTGGTCGCTCTGGCGGTCGCCCATGGCGTGGAACACGTTGGGGTGCAGGACGGTCTTGCCCTTGTTGATGAAGTCGACGAAACCCTTGACGCCGCCGGCGCCGGAGAAGTCGTCTTCCTTGCCGCTGCGTTCGTCCTTCAGGCGGATGCGCACGCCGTTGTTCAGGAAGCTGAGTTCGCGCAGGCGCTTGGACAGGATCTCGTAGTGGAAGTCGTTGTTCTCTTTGAAGATCTCGGTGTCGGGCAGGAAGTGCACCTCGGTGCCGCGCTTCTCGGTGGCGCCGGTGATGCGCATGGGCGAGATTTCCACGCCGGTGGGCGTGGCCTCGATCACGCGGTTCTGCACGAAGCCGCGCGCGAACTCCAGCAGGTGCACATGGCCTTCGCGGCGCACGGTCAGGCGCAGCCACTGCGAGAGCGCGTTCACGCAGCTCACACCCACGCCGTGCAGGCCGCCCGAGACCTTGTAGCTGTTCTGGTTGAACTTGCCGCCCGCGTGCAGTTCGGTCAGCGCGATTTCCGAGGCCGAGCGCTTGGGCTCGTGCTTGTCGTCCATCTTCACGCCGGTGGGAATGCCGCGGCCGTTGTCCACCACGCTGATGGAGTTGTCGGTGTGGATGGTCACCACGATGTCGTCGCAGTGGCCGGCCAGGGCCTCGTCGATCGAGTTGTCGACCACCTCGAACACCAGGTGGTGCAGGCCGGTGCCGTCGGACGTGTCGCCGATGTACATGCCGGGGCGTTTGCGCACCGCCTCCAGGCCTTCCAGGATCTGGATCGAGCCCTCGCCGTAGCCCTCGCTCGCGCCGGCCTGGTGGGCGTCGATGGTGGGCTGGAAGTTGGAGCTGTCGGCTTGAGCCGCACCGGTGTTGACGGAATCGGCGGGCTTGTTGGCGTCGGACATGGTGAAGTTTCTCGATCTCAGTAAACGCCAAACCCGCGGGCTTCGCGGGTTTGGCATGCGGGAGCAACCAGCAGGCGGGGCCTCAGATGCGCATCGGCATGACAACGTACTTGAAGGCGTTGTCGTCGGGGTTGGTGACCAGGGCGGAGCTGTTGCCGTCGGAGAGTTCGATGCGAACCATCTCCTGCGACATGTTCTGCAGCGCGTCGATCAGGTAGGTGACGTTGAAGCCGATCTCGATGGTGTCGCCACCGTAGTCGATGTCGAGCTCATCCACCGCCTCTTCCTGCTCGGCGTTGCTCGAAGCCACGCGCAGCGCGCCCGGCTCGACGTTCAGGCGCACGCCCTTGAACTTCTCGCTCGTCATGATGGCGGTGCGTTGCAGCGAGGCCAGCAGCGGCGCGCGGCCCAGGGTGACGATGTTCTTGTGGTTCTTCGGAATCACGCGGTTGTAGTCGGGGAACTTGCCTTCGACCAGCTTGGTGACGAACTCCATGCCGTCGAAGCTGAACTTGGCCTGGTTGGCGGCGAACTGCATTTCGATCGCGCCTTCCTTATCGGACAGCAGGCGCTGCAGTTCCAGCACGGTCTTGCGCGGCAGGATCACCTCTTGCTTCGGCACTTCCACGTCCAGCGTGGCGGAAGCGAAAGCCAGGCGGTGGCCGTCGGTGGCCACCAGGCTGAGCTGCTTGCCTTCGGCCACGAACAGGATGCCGTTGAGGTAATAACGGATGTCGTGCACCGCCATGGCGAACGAAACCTGGCCCAGCAGGCTCTTGAGCGTCTTCTGCGGGACCGAGAACACCGGGCCGAAGCTGGCCGATTCCTGCACCAGCGGGAAATCTTCGG
Organism: Hydrogenophaga palleronii NBRC 102513; assembly: GCF_001571225.1. Classification (GTDB taxonomy): domain Bacteria; phylum Pseudomonadota; class Gammaproteobacteria; order Burkholderiales; family Burkholderiaceae_C; genus Hydrogenophaga; species Hydrogenophaga palleronii. Next base: position 7,729 of record NZ_BCTJ01000019.1, on the reverse strand, counting down.
CCGGCAGGCTTTGCAGCGTGAAGCGGCTCTTGCCGCCCTTGAGGATCAGCTTGCCGCCGCTGGATTCCAGGCTCACGGTCTGGTCACCCGGCATGGTGCGCAGGATGTCGATCAGCTTGCGCGCGCCCAGCGTGGTGGCGAAGTTGCCGGCGTCGCCGTCGAGTTCGGCAGTGGTGCGGATCTGGATTTCCAGGTCGCTGGTGGTCAGCTGCACTTGCGAGCCGGTCTTGCGCAACAGAACGTTGGCCAGGATGGGCAGCGTGTGGCGGCGTTCCACAATGCCCGCCACCGATTGCAGCGCGGCCAAAACCTTGTCCTGGGTCGATTTCAAAACGATCATTTCAGACTCTTTCGTCTCTGGTTGCTTGTAGGCCGGCCCCCGCCCCCGGTGGGCCCACTTGATTTTTCGGGCCAAATCCCCGCTATTTTCGCCTTTTTATGAAGGCATTCGGCAAAACGCTTCCCCGGGCTTTCCAGAGGGGCGGTTTGGTCATGGGGCATGGCGCAGAACATGGGTCTGGCATCAGCCCTTGAGCGTCTGTTCCAGCACGTGCAGCTGCTGGTTGAGTTCAGAGTTCTGCTGGCGCTCGGCGCCGATTTTGCGCACCGCATGCAGCACCGTGGTGTGGTCCCGACCGCCGAACAGCTCGCCGATCTCGGGCAGGCTCTTCTGCGTCAGCTCCTTGGCCAGGAACATCGCGATCTGGCGTGGCCGCGCAATGCTGGCAGGCCGCTTCTTGCTGTACATGTCGGCGACCTTGATTTTGTAAAAATCGGCCACCGTCTTCTGGATGTTCTCCACGCTGATCTGGCGGTTCTGGATCGACAGCAGGTCTTTCAGCGCGTCGCGCGCCAGCTGGATCGAGATGTCCTTCTGGTTGAAGCGCGAGTAGGCCAGGATCTTGCGCAGCGCGCCTTCGAGCTCGCGCACGTTGGAGCGCACGTTCTTGGCGACGAAAAACGCCACCTCTTCAGGCATGACGGCGTTTTCCACCGCCGCCTTGTTGATCAGGATGGCAACCCGCATCTCCAGCTCGGGCGGCTCGATGGCCACCGTCAGCCCGGAGTCGAAGCGCGAGACCAGCCGTTCGTGGATGTCGGCCAGGCCCTTGGGGTAGGTGTCGCTGGTCAGCACGATGTGGCTCTTCTTGGCCAGCAGCGCTTCGAAGGCGTTGAAGAACTCCTCCTGCGTGCGCTCCTTATTGGCGAAAAATTGCACATCGTCGATCAGCAGCAGGTCCAGCGAGTGGTACCGCTCCTTGAACTCGTCGAAGGTTTTGCGCTGGTAGGCCTTCACCACGTCGGACACAAATTGCTCAGCGTGGATATAGAGCACCTTGGCCTGTGGACGATCGGCCAGCAGGTGGTTGCCGATGGCGTGCACCAGGTGGGTCTTGCCCAGGCCGACGCCGCCGTAGATGAACAGCGGGTTGTAGAGCTGGCCCAGGCTGCCGGCCACGTGCATGGCGGCGGCGCGCGCCATGCGGTTGGCCGAACCTTCGACCAGGGTCGAGAAGGTCAGCGCCGGATTCAGCCGGGTCTTGGGGCCGCTCGGCACCACCACCTCGGCCGGCGCCAGATCGGGCAGCTCGGCGAGCACCTGGTCTTGCACCGTACGGGTTCTGGGTGCAGTGAGGCTGGGCCCTTCACGCGGAGCAAGCACCAACTCCAGCGTCACTGGGACACCCTGGATGGTCTCCAGAATGGCGCCAATGCGGGACGCGTACTGGGCCCGGATCCAGTCCATCTTGAAGCGGTTGGCGACGGCCACGACCACGCGTGAACCGTCCGCCGCCACCGTCGCGGCGAGCGGGCGGATCCAGGTGTTGAACTGCTGTTCGGGGATTTCCTGTGCCAGCCGGTCCATGCAGGTGGACCATAGAGAAGGGCTGTCAGGCCGGGTGCCGGCCAGGGAGGCGTCTGGGGGATTGCCCTCGATCATGCTGAAACCGGTGAATGCGTTGTGCTTGTGGACAATTGTCGCGGGGCGGATCGGCCATTGTAGTGCGCGCGGCCACTTATCCACAAGGCGCGCAGACGCCCGGACCGGTACCCGACAGGGCGCCTCCGCGGCCCCGTGCGCTTGAAGTGAAACGCGGGCTGCTGGCGCCAAGTGCTTGCCGGATATGGGTTTTGTTTGCGATAATTGCGGGTTTTCCCGATTTCTCAGAGACCACCATGAAACGCACTTACCAGCCCTCCAAGATCCGCCGCGCCCGCACCCACGGCTTCCTCGTCCGCATGAAAACCCGCGGAGGCCGCGCCGTGATCAACGCACGCCGCGCCAAGGGCCGCAAGCGCCTGGCCGTCTGAGGCCACTCGTGTCTTGCCGGTGCCGCCTGGTCCTGACGGTTCAGCGGTGATCCAGCGGCTGCGGTCCCGGCACCAGTTCCAGGCCGTCATGGCGGGAGCCCCCGTGGCAAAAACCCCCCACTTTGCCTTGCACCGTGCGGCGCTTTCCAGTGCGCACGAAGGCCGGGTGTTGTTTCCCGTGGCCGATGCATGGCTGGGTGTGATGCTGCCCAAACGCTGGGCGAAGCGTGCCGTCACCCGCAATGCGATCCGGCGCCAGATCTACGAGACCGCCCGCCTGCAGGCCGCGAGCCTGCCGCAGGCCGCGCTCGTGGTGCGCCTGCGCAGCGAATTCAGCCGCAAGCAGTTCGTCAGTGCCACCTCCGACGCGCTCAAGCGTGCGGTGCGCGCCGAGCTCGAGCAATTGCTGGCGCGTGCCACGCCGCGTGCGGTGAAGCCGGCGGAGGCCCGTGATGCTGTCTGACTGGCCGCGCCGGGGCCTGATCGGCCTGGTCAAGGGCTATCGCCTGCTGCTCAGCCCGTCGCTGGGCAGTGGTTGCCGCTTCGAGCCCACCTGTTCGCTCTACGCCATCGGCGCGCTGGAACAACACGGCGCTGCCCGGGGCACCTACCTCACGCTCGCGCGGCTGGTGCGCTGCCATCCCTGGTGCCAGGGTGGCCATGATCCGGTGCCCGCTACCCTCCCCCGGCTGTTCTCCGGCCTGATTTCTTCCCCTTCCTGCGAAAAGAAGAACCCGTCATGAATGACATCCGTCGGTCCATCCTGTGGGTGGTTTTTGGTCTGTCCATGGTCCTGATCTGGGACAAATGGCAGATCCACAATGGCCACAAGCCCACCTTCTTCCCCGGCTCCGCTCCTGCGGTGACGGCGCCCGCTGCCAGCACCGGCAACGCGCCCGATGCCAGCCTGCCGGTGGCGGCACAAACCCCGGTGACCGCCGCGGGCGAAGCGCCGACCGCGGCGCCGAGCGCCGTGGCCCAGCGCCATGAAGTCACCACCGACGTGTTCAAGCTGGTCTTCAACAGCGAAGGCGGCTCCCTGATCGGCGCACAGCTGCTCAAACACGCCGAGGCCACCGGCCAGAGCAAGGACAAGACGGAACAGCCGTTCACGCTGCTCACGCAAGGCCAGAGCGAACACATCTACGTGGCGCAGACCGGTCTGATCGGCGGCAACTTCCCGACCCACAAGACGCCCATGACCCTGGTGGGCAACCCCACCGCGCTGGCCGACGGCCAGGACGAGCTGCAGGTGCGTTTTGAATCGGCCGAAGTCGGTGGCGTCAAGCTGGTCAAGACCTACACGCTGCGCCGCGGCCACTACGAGATCGCCGTGCAGCACGAGGTTCAGAACGTGAGCGGCCAGACCGTGAACCCGCAGCTGTACCTGCAGCTGGTGCGCGACGGCAGCAAGCTCAGCAGCGAGACCCCGTTCTACTCGACCTTCACCGGCCCGGCCGTGTACACCGAGGAGAAGAAGTACCAGAAGATCGAATTCGCCAACATCGAGAAGAACAAGGCCGAATTCGTCAAGAACGCCAATGACGGTTACGTCGCCATGGTGCAGCATTACTTCGCCACGGCCTGGTTGCTGGGTGACGGCGTGGCGCGCGAGAACTTCGCACGCAAGATCGACAACAACCTGTTCGCCGTCGGCAGCATTTCTGCGCTGGCCGCGATCGAACCGGGCCAGAGCCAGAGCGTGCAGTCGCGCCTGTTCCTCGGACCGCAGGAAGAGAAAGTGCTCGAGACCATCGCCCCCGGCCTGGAGCTCGTGAAGGACTATGGCTGGCTCACCATCCTGGCCAAGCCGCTGTACTGGCTGCTGGAGAAGATCCATGGCTTCGTCGCCAACTGGGGCTGGTCCATCGTGCTGCTGGTGGTGCTGATCAAGGCTGCGTTCTACTGGCTCAATGCCAGCGCGTACCGCAGCATGGCCAAGATGAAGAAGATCAACCCGCGCATCATGGAAATGCGCGAGCGCCTCAAGGGCAACCCGCAGCAGATGCAGCAGGAGATGATGAAGATCTACCGCGAGGAAAAGGTCAACCCGCTGGGCGGCTGCTTCCCGATCCTGATCCAGATCCCGGTGTTCATCGCGCTCTATTGGGTGCTGCTGTCCAGCGTGGAAATGCGCAACGCGCCCTGGGTGCTGTGGATCCACGACCTGTCCTCGCCCGATCCTTACTACATCATGCCGCTGGTGATGGCGGTGACCACGCTGATCCAGACCGCGCTGAACCCGCTGCCGCCGGATCCGCTGCAGGCCAAGCTGATGTGGCTGATGCCGCTGATGTTCTCGGTCATGTTCTTCTTCTTCCCGTCCGGCCTGGTGCTGTACTGGATCACGAACAACGTGCTGACCATCCTGCAACAGTCCTTCATCAACACCCGCATGGGTGTGCCGCTGAAGTTCAGCATTCCGAACTTCAGAGCTTGAGGTTGGAGACCCCCCTGCGCCGCTGACGCGGCTTCCCCCTTGAAGGGGGACGGTGTCTTGGACCGGCACGGCCGGGCCCTTGACGCCCCTGGATGATGTGTCTGCTCTCCGGCAAGGGGCCTGCATAACGCGGGCCCTTTGTCTTTATGCTCCTGCCTATGTTTGCCGCCTCGCGTGATCCCATCCTCGCCATCACCACCGCCCCCGGCCGGGGTGCGGTCGGCATCGTGCGGGTGTCCGGGTCGGGGCTGGCGTCCTTCGTGCAGGCCTTGCTGGGGCGCGCGCTCAAGCCGCGCGAGGCGAGTTACCTGCCATTTGCCGACGCCGCGGGCCAGCCGCTGGACCATGGCCTGGCCTTGTGGTTTCCGGGCCCGCATTCGTACACCGGCGAGGACGTGCTGGAACTGCAGGGCCACGGCGGGCCAGTGGTGCTGCAGTTGCTGCTGGCGCGCTGTCTGGAGGTGGCGCGCGACAGCCTGCCCCGGCTGCGGCTGGCGCGCGCCGGTGAGTTCACCGAACGCGCCTTCCTCAACGACAAGCTCGACCTGGCCCAGGCCGAGGCGGTGGCCGACCTGATCGACGCCAGTACCGAAGCGGCGGCGCGCAGCGCCTCGCGTTCGCTGGCCGGTGTGTTCTCGGGCCGGGTGCACGGCCTGCGTGATGCCCTGATCCACCTGCGCATGCTGGTGGAGGCGACGCTGGATTTTCCCGAGGAAGAAATCGACTTCCTGCAGAAGGCCGACGCGAGTGGCCAGCTGCAGCGCCTGCGCGAGGCGCTGGCCGGCGTGCAGGCGCAGGCGCGCCAGGGCGCGCTGCTGCGCGACGGCCTGCAGGTGGTCATCGCCGGCCAGCCCAACGCCGGCAAGAGTTCGCTGCTGAACGCGCTGGCCGGTGCCGAACTGGCCATCGTCACGCCGGTGGCCGGCACCACGCGTGACGTGGTGCAGCAGACGATCCAGATTGAAGGTGTGCCGCTGCACGTGATCGACACCGCCGGCCTGCGCGAAGGCGCCGACGTGGATGAGGTCGAGAAGATCGGCATCCAGCGCGCCTGGGCGCGCATCGGGCAGGCCGACGCGGTGCTGTTCCTGCACGACCTGGGCCGCCGCGACGCGCCCGACTACATCTCCGCCGACGCCTCCATTGCCGCCAGCCTGGCCAGCACCCTGCCCGCCGGTGTGCCGGTGCTGCAGGTGTGGAACAAGCTGGACCAGGCTGACGCCACGGCAGCGGCCGCGCTGCAGGCCGAGCCCGATGCGCTGGCCATCTCGGCCAAACACGGCACCGGGCTGGAGGCCTTGCGCCAGCGCTTGTTGAGCCTGGCCGGCTGGCAGCACGCGGGAGACGGCCTGTTCATGGCGCGCGAGCGGCATCTGCAGGCGCTGCGCCGTGTCGGTGAGCACCTGGACACCGCGCACGAACTGTTGCACCTGCAGGCCGAGCACCTGGACCTGCTGGCCGAAGAGCTGCGGCTGGCGCAGCACGCGCTGGGCGAGATCACCGGCGAGTTCACCGCCGACGATTTGCTGGGCGAAATCTTTTCCCGTTTTTGCATCGGCAAATGAGCGGCGCGCACCGCTCGGAGTCACTCTGATACCGCCCGGAGTACAACTGTAAGCGCGGGTAAGAACCCGCTTGCGCCGACCCGGCGGGCCCGGTTATCTTGGCCGCATGACCGCCCACCTGCCCGCCTCTGTGCGCTTTGACATCAACGGCCTGGCCCAGTCCATGCGGCTGAGCAGCGCGCTGGATGCCGTGCCCCTGAACCTCACCGCCGTGCAGTGGCCCTTGTTGGCCAACTACCTGCAACCGGTGGCGCTGCAGCAGGGCCAGGTGCTGATCGAGCAGGGCGTGAAGGACCGCACCGTCTACTTCGTGGAGAGCGGCACGCTCACCGTGCACTATGAAGATTCGCGCGAGCGCGTGCGCATTGCCGTGGTGGGCTCGGGCTCGCTGCTGGGTGAGGGCGCCTTCTTCAGCCACCTGCCGCGCAGCGCCACGGTGCATGCCGGCAGCGACTGCCGGCTCTGGTGCCTCACGCCGTTGCGCTTTCGCGAACTCTGTGCGCGCCACCCTGACATTGCCCTGGACGTCACCGTCGCCATGTCGGCGGTGCTGGCGCGCCGCATGTACAACCGGCCCAAACGGGTCGCCGTGACCTGAGGCGGCGACGCCTGCGCCGCGCAACTGGGCCCTTTTGTGCCGTCTTTTCAACCCTCTGCGCCGCGCTCATTCGCGCACACTCTGCCCATGTCATTGCTGAGCTGGCTTCAGGCCAAAAAAACCGCCACCGGCGGCACGAAGGGTGGCGCGTTCACGCGCGCCCGCAACAAGTTCAGCCAGACCACGCTGCCCCTGATCTCGCCGCGGCGCGGGCGCCGCATCCTGCGTCGCGAGCAGCTGTTTTCGGTGGTGCGCGAATCCCTGATCCGTGCCGGCGTGCTCTCCACCAGCTACGAGTTCAAGGTGCTCACGCTGGACGCCACGGGCGACCACTTCCTGGTGCTGGTCGAGCTGGCCTTGCCGGTGAAGGCCATGCCCGACGAATACCTGCTGGAAATCGAGCGCTGGGTGCAGGACAGCGCGCGTTCGCGCCACGACATGGATGTGCGTTCTCTCTACTGGCGCCGCAAGGCGGTGCACGACCAGGTCGGCATGGCGCTCAAGGCCGCGGTGGCGGCGCAGACGCGGCGCGAAGCCGTGCCCATGGCGCCCGGCATGGTGCCGCCTGCTGTGGTGCGGCCCGAGTCGAGCCCGACCGCCATCCCCCGCCCGGCCATCGTGCCCGCCAGCGCACCGGTGCAGGTGGTGGCAGAGGACGAGGTGGAGGCTTTCCGGCGCGCGTTGAACAGCGCCGCTGCCCCGGCCTACCGCTCGCCGGCCGAGGCGCAGAGGCAGTTGCCGGTGCCCGAGTCGCACAGCGATTTTGCGGCGCTGAGTGAAACGCAATACGGCAAGCTTTAGGACACCCCCCTG
>NZ_BCTJ01000018.1 GCF_001571225.1 Hydrogenophaga palleronii NBRC 102513 | reverse complement strand
GGCGTAGCCGGACCCTTGATGCCCCTGGTCAGGGTTGTCTCTTTCGTTGCGTGTTGCGCTCCGGTTCGGTGGAAGAACCGTGTGCGCATGGGTACAGCCCTTCAGCGCATGCGCCGGATCAACTGGTCCTTGAGGATGAACTGGTGATGCACGAAGGCCAGCAGGTGCACGGCGATCAGCAGCAGCAGGCTGTAGACCGCCCACAGGTGGACCACGCTCAACACTTCCTTGGCCATGTCCCAGGGTGCGGCCAGGCGTGGCAGGCGGGCGCCGAAGAAGCGGATCGGGTACTGCGAGAACACCGAGCCGAGAAAACCGGAGAGCGGCGCCACCAGCATCAGCAGGTAGAGCAGGCGGTGGTTCCAGGCCGCCAGGCGTTGCTTCACCGGCGAGAGTGCGAGCGGTGCGATGCGCGGGCGCAGCCAGGCCCAGCCCAGGCGGACCAGGATCAGCAGGCCGAGCAACATGCCCGTGGACTTGTGCACGTTGAACCAGCCCGCGCGCACGCCGCTGTTGTCCTTGGGCAGATCCACCATCCACAGGCCCAGGCCCAGTTGTGCCAGCAGCAGGGCGGCCATGAGCCAGTGCAGCAGCACGGAAAAACGGTCGTAACGGGTCGCGGGGGCCATGGTCTTGTCTCCTGTGTTCGGGGGGCGTTGCGGGCCTTGTCAGGCAAGATCGGTGCCACGGTGTTGCGCGCGCTGGCGGGGTTGTGTGGCCTGCTGCTGGCGGGCCATGCGGCGGCGGCAGAACCGGCGCTGCAGCCGGGCTGTGGTGCGGCCGATTCCTTGCCCTGGCAGGCCGTGGCGCCCTCGGTCTGGGCCTGGTTGCCCGAGCGGCCGGGCGAGATATCCGCCGACAACGGCGGCCACGTGGCGCCGGTCACGGCGGTGGTGGATGGCGGGGAGGCTTTGCTGGTGGATCCCGGCCCGAGCCGGCGCCATGGCGAGCGCCTGCAGCGCTCGTTGCAATGCCGTTTTGGCGCGCGTGTGGTGTGGGTCGTCAACACCCATGCGCACGCCGAGAACGTGCTGGCCAATGCGGCCTTCGGTGCCGCTCAGGTCGCGGGTTCATTGCGCATCGGCGCCAGCGCCGCCACCGGCGAGGCCATGCGCCAGCGTTGCCCGGCCTGCCTGGCGAGCCTGACGGCGCGGGTTGGTGAGGCGCAGATGGCCGGCACCACCATCGTCTTGCCTGACCATGTGCTGGCGCCCGGCAGCGTGTTGCGCGTGGGCCGGCGCGCGCTGCGCGTGCTGGCGGTGGAGCAGGGCCACACCGAGGGCGACCTGGTGTTGTGGGACGCCGCGCACGGCGTGTTGTGGGCCGGTGGCCTGGTCTACGGCGAACGCGTGCCCGAACTCGCGCAAGGGCATGTGGACGCCTGGCTGGCGGCGCTGCAGCGCTTGCAAGCCTTGCCGGTGCGCGAGCTGATCGGCGCCAGCTGGTCACGCGCAGGGGAGGGTGGCGTGCCACCCGCTGCGCTGGCGCAGACGTTGGCTTACCTGCGCGATTTGCGCGCCGGCGTGCTGCAGGCGATGGACGAAGGCCGGCTGCCGCAGGATCGTGATGTGGTCCCGCTGCCGGCCTACGCGGGCTGGACCGGTTATGCCGAACGCCACGGCTTCAATGTGCAACGCGCCTGGCGCGAGCTGGAGGCGGTGTGGCTGTCTCCACCACCTCCGCCATCGCCACCGTCCGCGTCTTCAGTCGATCAGCCCGGGCGGTAGCGCGTGTTTCTTGCGGTAGATGGTGTTGCGCGAGATGCCCAGCGCCTTGGCCGCGGCCGACACATTGCCGTTGTGCTGGCGCAGCGCCTGCGCCATGGCGGTCAGCGCCACGTCCTGCAGGCGCTGGCTCTCGGGCTCTTCGGGCACGGCCGGTGAGAAGGGCTCGGCAGGCGCCGAACTGGTCGGCTCCAGCAGGGGCGCGGCGGCGGCCAGCGCCAGGGCAGCGGCCTCGGTGCCGGGCACACCGGTGTCGAGTTCCTCCAGGAAGTCGTCCGGCAGGTGCAGGCGCTCGATCTGGCCCTCGCAGCCCACCATCACGACGGCGGTGCGCAGCAGGTTGTGCAACTGGCGCAGGTTGCCCGGCCAGTTGTAGCGCTTGAACATGGCCAGCACCTCGGGCGAGATGCCGACGTGTTCGCCGTTCTCGCACAGCGACTTGAGGATCTTGCGCACCACGAACTCGAAGTCGGTGCGCTCGCGCAGCGCCGGCAGCTTCACCACCAGGCCGTTGAGGCGGTAGTACAGGTCTTCGCGGAAAGCGCCGTCGGCGATCATGGCCTTGGGGTTCTTGTGTGTGGCGCTGATGATGGCCACGTCCACCGGAATCTCCTTGCCCGCGCCCAGCGGGCTGACCTTGCGTTCCTGCAGCACGCGCAGCAGGCGCGCCTGCAGGTGCTTGGGCATGTCGCCGATTTCGTCCAGGAACAGCGTGCCGCCATCGGCCTGCAGGATCTTGCCGAGCGAGCCGCGTTTGCGCGCGCCGGTGAAGGCGCCTTCTTCGTAGCCGAACAGCTCGGCTTCGATCAACGTGTCCGGAATGGAGGCGCAGTTCACCGACACGAAGGGCCCGCCGCTGCGCAACGAATCGGCGTGGATAGCCTGTGCCAGCAGGTCCTTGCCGGTGCCGGTTTCGCCCAGCACCATGATCGGAATGTCGCGCCCCGAGACCATGCGCAGCTTGTTGATCACCGACGAGATCTGCGGGTCTCCGGTGTCGAGGTACTGCAACGAAGAGAAGTTGGGCTTGCGCGCCACCGCGCGAGCCGCCACCGGCGCTTCGGCGGGTGCGGCCTTGGCCGTGGCCGCGGGGGCCGCCCACTGTTCGGCCGAGCGGAACTTGGCCTGGCACCAGACGGTGACGCCGTTGTGCATGCACAGCTGCTGCGCCGGCGCCGAAGCGCCGCGGAACAGGTCGATCAATGCCGACACCGGCAGGCCGAACAGGGACGAGAAAGTGTGTGCCTTGAGCGCGCTGAACGGCAGGCCGAGCTGGAACTGCGCGCTGCGGTTGGCCGAGACGAAACGCCCGTCGGGCGAGAACACCGCAATGCCCTGCACCAGCGTGCCCATGAATTCGGCGCGCGTGTGGAAATGCAGCCGGATCGCCTTCGGAAAGATGTCGGCGAACATGTGGTTCTCGATCATCTGCGCCGACATGCGCACCAGCGCCAGCGTGTGCTGGTGGTAACTGCGGTGGTCGCCCGAGACGTCGAGCGCACCGATCACCTGGCCATACGGGTCGTAGATCGGCGCGCAGGAGCAGGCGAGGAACTGCGTGGCTTCCAGGAAGTGCTGTTCGCCGTGCACCGTGAGCGCTTCGGCTTCGGTCAGGGCGGTGCCGATGGCATTGGTGCCTTTTCTGCTCTCGGACCAGTCCGCGCCGGGCTGCAGCGCAACGCGTTGGGCTTTTTCCAGGAAGTCGGTGTCGCCCAGCGTGTGCAGCACCAGGCCCGAGGCCGAGGTCAACAAGACCATGCTGTGGGTGTTGACGATCTGGCTGTACAGCGTCTCCATCACCGGTGCGGCGTGTTGAAAGAGAAACTGGCTTTCGTCCAGCGCGTCTTTGAGCACGCCGCGACCGGGGCTGGTGAAGTCGGGTTCGTCAGCGCGCTCCAGACCGTGCGAACGCGAGCGTTCGTGCGACAGGTGGATCAGGCTGGCAAGGGCTTCGTTGCCTGGCGAGGCCGTCGCGGGCCGGCCGATGCCGTGGCTCAGTGTCTCGCTGTTCATGTTGTCTCCTGCCTCCGGCGGCATGTCCCAAGGATCGAGTTCCCACGGCAGCATTGGACCGGATGGATGTTCTCGGAAAGGATCGTCTTCGTCGTTGTTGTAGGTGTCTCGCATGCCATTGTCCTTGTCCCTGTGTCATTGATCAACACAGGGTTTTGTCCCTTGAACACATGAGCGTGTCAGGGTGGTGCAAGCCCGGGTAGCAAGGAGCCCGCCAAGGGGCTGGCACGGTGGTCTGTTGCAGCGCGGCGTGTGTGTTCACCCAGGCTGGAACAACGTTGCTGCAAATTGCAACACCCGTGTTTCGCTTCGGACCTGCGTGCGCTGCACAGGGGCCGTGTGCAGGGGGTGTGGCAGGCGCGTTGAACGGCAGGAATCCGTGGCCTGCATATTGCTAAACCAGGGCAGAGACAGGCTTTATCAGCGTTCCCACCACGGAGACCATCACGGAGACAAACACATGAAGATCCCTACGAAAACCTTGAGCTCGCGCCTCGGAAAAATCGGCCTGGCACTGACCATCGGCCTGGGTGTGGTGGCCGGCGTCTACGCCCACGGCGACATGGTGCCGCAGGCGGTGGACACGCACACGCTGCCGCAGCTGGGCGAGAAGTGGCTGGCCGACAACCCCTACGGTCCCGACAAGCCGGCCCACAAGGAAGCGCTGCGCATCGGCAGCTCGGCCTACAACCAGAACTGCGCGCGCTGCCACGGCCTTGAAGCCGTGTCGGGCGGCATCTCGCCCGACCTGCGCCTGTTCGACAAGGAGTGCTCGGGCATGGCCGACGCGGCCAAGAAGCAGGCCTGCTTCAAGGAGATGGACGAGTACTTCGTGGCCACGGTGCGGCGCGGCCGCGTGCGCGACGGCCGCGTCTACATGCCGCCGTTCGAGGGCACGCTGTCGCAGGAAGCGGTGTGGGCGATCAAGACCTACACCGACAGCCGTCGCGAGCCCTGATCGTCGTCATCGGTTTTTGAGTGTGTGGCACCGCCGCCCGACAGGGCCGCGGTGCTTCAGCTGCGTTCGCGTGGTGCCCCGAGCTTGCGGTACACCGTCGCGCGGCTGATGCCGAGGGCGCGTGCCGCTTCCTTCACGTTGCCGCGCGCGTCGTCCACCGCCTTGCGGATCATCGCGGTCTCCACGTCTTTCAAGGGCAGGCCGTGGCTGGCGCCGTGCAGCGGGATGCGTTCACCACCCTGGTTGAGCTGGGCCAGCACGCTCAGGCGCAGGCCCGACCACAGCGGCACTTCCAGCGGGCCGCGTTGCAGGCGCGCGGCGTCGAACAGGGTTTCGATCGGCACCGCAAACCATTCGCTGCAGTGGCCGGGTGCCACGCTGGCAGCGACGCCGAGCATGTCGGCAGCGGAGCGGTTGATCGCGCTGATCTGGCCATCGGCGTTGACGCAGACCAGGCCGTCGCTGGCGTCGCCCGGCATGCGGCCGGGCCAGCTCAGGCACAGCAGCAGGCGGTGCGGCTGGCTCAGGGTGAGCGCGTTCTCGATGCTGCGCGCCGACTGCGCCACCAGGTGCTTGAGCGCGGGTTGTTCGACCACGTTCACACCGGTCAGGTCGAGCATGCCGACGCACTGGCCGTCGGGCCCCCAGATCGGCGCGCCGGCGCAGCTGTAGATGGCGGTGTCGTCAAAGAAGTGTTCGCCTCGGTGCAGCCAGACCGGTTGCAGGTCGGCCAGCGTGGTGCCGATGGCGGTGGTGCCGACCGCGCGTTCGGACAGGTCAACGCCGATGCGCGCGATGCTGGCGGCGTGCGGGTCGTGCCGGTCCACCGGGCCGTTGACGTCGATCACCAGGCCGCGTGCGTCGGTGAGGATGGCGAAGTAACGCGTGTGCGCCATGGCGCGCGAGAGCGACTGGATCACCGGTGCGGCGGCGCGCAGCAGCGGCTGGTTGGCTTCGATGGCGTGTTGTGCCGCGCTGCTGGAGACGGCCGCAAAGGCCACGCGCTGGCTCGGGTCGAGCCCGAGATCGAGGCAGCGCCGCCAGGAACGTTCGACCCAGGGCGCCAGCGTGGTTGGCTGGTGCAGCGGGGTGTTGGACTCGAACACCGCCTTGCGCGCTTGCTCGATCAGGGTCAGGCGTTGCTGCTGCGGCGGAAGGGTCGGCGATGGCTGTGGGGTCACGATCGGCTCTGTGTGGCTGGGCGGGGGCCGGGCTGGATGATCGGTGTCTCGCCCGCCATTAAAGCAGCGTTTGGGGGCCCGTGCACCCCCGCCGGGGACCGGGTTAACCCGGCCAGCGCCAGCTCCAGCGGGTCTCGCGTGCGAGCGCGTCCAGGTCCGCCGGGGTGTCGAGGTCGCGTGTGTAGTGCGGGTTGTCCACCGCCCACAGCCGCACCGCATCGGGATGGGCGGCGCGCCATTGGCGCAGGGTGGTGAGCAGCGGCGCGGCGAGGGCCTCGCGCACGCGGGCATCCAACAGCACCGGGTGGCCGGGCTGGCCGCGCACCATGGGCACCTGCACGCGCACGCCGTCGGCGCGCTGCGCGAAGGCTTCCAGCGCGGCGCGCACATCGGCTTCATCGATCAGCGGCTGGTCGGCCAGCAGCACCACCACCTGGTCCACGTCGTGCGCCAGCGCACGCAGGCCGGCACGCAGCGAGGAGGCGGTGTCGTCCTCCGGGCGCGGGTTGATCACGCACAGCGGTGCGATGCTGTCGGGCAACTGCGCCACATGGGCCTGGATGTCGGCCGCATGGTGGCCGAGCACCAGCACCAGGTCGTGCCGCGCGCGGCCGCGCAGGGGTTGCAGCTGCGTGAGCAGGCGCTCCAGCAGCGTGCGGCCTTCGAGCTGCAGCAGGCACTTGGCCACACCGCCCATGCGCCGGCCGGCGCCGGCGGCGAGGATGACGAAGCCGGTCTTCACGGTGCGACGAAACACACCGGCGCCGAGGCTTCGGCGGCAGACAGGGTGTTCTTCGCGTTCGCCACTTCCATGTCGCGCGGCAGCGGCACGCCGTTCTTCACCGCCAGCACCTCGGCCATCACGCTGACCGCGATTTCCGCCGGGGTCTTGCTGCCGATGTAGATACCGATCGGGCCGCGCAGGCGTGCCAGGCTCTCCGGGGTCTGGTCGAAGTGTTCGATCATGCGGGCGTGGCGCGCCTCGTTGTTGCGGCGCGAGCCGATGGCACCGACGTAGAACGCGTCGGTCTCCAGCGCTTCGAGCAGGGCCAGGTCGTCGAGCTTGGGGTCGTGGGTGAGGGCGATCACGCAGCTGCGCCGGTCGACGCGGAAGTCGCGCACCACGTCATCGGGCATCTCGGTGACGATCTTCACGCCGGCCACCGACCAGGCGCCGCGGTACTCCTCGCGCGGGTCGCAGACGGTGACGGCAAAACCGTTGAACAACGCCATGGTGGCCAGGTACTCGGTGAGCTGGCCGGCGCCGATCAGCAGCATGCGGTACTCGGGGCCGAAGGTGTTGCTGAGCCAGCCCGCCTCGTCGCTCAGGGCCGCCGGCGTGGCGGCGGTGCGCAGCGTCACCTGCCCGGTGGCGAGTTCGGTGCGGCGCTCGACCAGGTGGCCGGCCGAGAGCGTCTGCACCAGCTCGGCCAGCGCGCCGGTGTCGGGGTTGAATTCGAGCACCAGCTCCAGCGTGCCGCCGCAAGGCAGGCCGAAGCGGTGGGCTTCGTCGGCGCTCACGCCGTACTTCACGCGCTCGGGTGGACCGGTGGGAATCTCGTGCGTGATGCCGGCCGGTGCACTGCTGCCCTGCACCGCACCGTGGGCGCGGCTGTAGCGGTAGATCAGGTCGTCCTCGATGCAGCCACCGGAGACCGAGCCGACCACCGCGCCGGTCTCGCACAAGGCCATCACCGAGCCCACCGGGCGCGGTGACGAGCCCCAGGTGCGCACCACGGTGGCCAGCAGCGCGCGCCGGCCTTCGGCACGCCAGCCCTGCAGCGTGCGCAGCACCGTGACATCGAGATTTTCCACGTTCAACCTTTCCGATCAGCCTTTGGTGACGAGATAGATCACCACCGCCGCAACGACGGCGATGGCGCCCCAGGCCCAGGTGGGCAGGCCACCGCCGGCCTTGGGCATGGGGGTGTGTTCGGCCACGGCGGCGGCGGGCGCTGCCGCGCTCGGGTAACGCTGTTGCAAGGCCTCGTCGAAGCGGCGGAAGAAGTCTTCGGCCAGCGACTTGGCCGCGCCGTCGATCAGGCGCTGGCCCAACTGCGCGATCTTGCCACCCACGCTGGAGTGCACCGTGTAGTTCAGTTCGCAGCCGCTGCCGGCCGGCGTGAGCTGCACCGCGGCCTCGCCCTTGCCGAAACCGGCCACGCCGCCCTGTGCGTCAAAGCCCAGCTTGTACGACTGCGGCGGGGTGATGTCGGACAGCGTGACGCGGCCGTTGAAGCGCGCGGCCACGGGGCCGATCTTGATGGCGGTGGTCACCGCATAGGTGTTGGGCTCGGTGAGCTCGAACTTCTCGCAGCCGGGAATGCAGGCCTTGAGCATTTCGGGGTCGTTGAGGGCCTCCCATGCCTGTTGCTGGGTCACGGCCAGCGGCCGGTTTCCTTGCATGTCCAATTGGTCTCTCCTGTAGGGGGGTATGTTGAATGAAAACAGCGAACTCAGCTGCGCTGCATCAGGGATGCCATGGCGCGCGCCAGGTCTTCCAGGCGGCTGAGGTTGTGCACCGCCAGCATGCCGTGCGCGTGCCGGTGCAGCACGCTGGCGCCACTGGCCAGCGGCGCGTAACCGTCAAAGCGCAACAAGGGGTTGAGCCAGAGCAGCTTGCGGCTGTGCAGGCCGAGCCAGGTCAGCTCCTGCTCCAGCAGTTCGGGCGCGCCGGTGTCCAGCCCGTCGGTGATCAGCAGCACCACGGTGCGCCGGCCCACCAGGCAGCGGCTGTGCTCGCGGCGCAGGCGCGCCAGCGATTCGCCCAGGCGCGTGCCGCCGGCGAAATCGTCGATGGCGGCGTTGGCCATGTCGAGCATCACGTCGGTGTCGCGCTGGCGGAAGGCCGGGCGCAGGTCGGTGAGTTCGGTGCCGAAGGCAAACGCGTTGCGTGGTGTGCCCTGAGTGGCCTGGTGCAGAAATGCCAGCAGCAGGCGCGCATAGCGCTCCATGGAGCCGGAGATGTCGACCAGGATCAGCAGCGGCAGGGGTTGCGGGTGCCGCGCCAGGCGCGGGATTTCGAGCAGCTCGCCATCGTGTCGGCGCGCCTGTTGCAGGGCGCGCGGCCAGTTCGGCCGGTGGCCCCGCGTACCCGCGCGTTCGCGGCGCGAGCGCACCGTGGGCAGGGGCAGGGCGATCTCGCGCGCCAGCTGTTCAACCAGACGGAACTCGCTGGCCGAGAGGCCGGCGAAGTCGGCATGGCGCAGGCGTTGCTGGTCGCTGGCGCTCATGGCGGCGTCGAACTTCAGGTCGGTCTCGCCCTGGTTGGGGGTGCGCGCTTTCAGCCCCGCCACGCTCAGCGCTTCCTGCACGCGGGCCTTGCGCCGCACCGGGTGCGCCTTGGCGGCCTTGGGCAGCATCTGCGCGAGCAGCTGCTGCGCGAGTTCGGGGTTGCGGAAGAAGGCCTCGAACATCTCGTCGAACACGGCCAGGTCTTGCTGGCGGCTGACCAGCACGGCCTGCAGGGCCGCGCGCAGGTCGTCGCGCCGCGCCACGCCCACGGCGGTGGCGGCGGTGATGGCCAGCACCACACGGCTGCTGTCCACCGGCACACCGGCGCGGCGCAGGGCACGGCCGAAGGCGGTGATGTGGGCCGGGAATTTTCCGGAGCGCGCGTCGCCAAGGATCATGGGTGGGCTGTCCGGAGCGAGGTGACCATGTCCAGGGGCAGCGCGAAGCGGCGCGGGGGGTGTTTCATACCTCCGGCTCCAGCAGCTTGTCCAGCAACGGGATCAATGCCGCCACGTCCTCGCGCTGCTTGAACAGGATGCCGGCGGTGTCCTGCACCACCTCGGGGTCGAGCGTGAGCGTGTCCAGCGCCACCAGCGCCTTGGCCCATTCCACGCTCTCTGCGATGCCCGGGCTGCGCTGGAAAGCGTTGGCGAAGGGCTGGTTGCGCAGGCGGGAGACGAAGCGCGTGACCTGCTCCGTGAGCTCGGCGCTGGCCTGCGGCACCTGGCTGGTGACGATGGCGAGCTCGCGCTCGCGGTCGGGGTAGTCCAGCCACTGGTACAGGCAACGGCGCTTGACGGCGTCGTTGAGTTCGCGCGTGCGGTTGCTGGTGAGGATGGTCAGCGGCGGTGCCACCGCCTTGATGGTGCCGAGTTCGGGAATGCTCACCTGGTACTCGCCCAGGTACTCGAGCAGGAAGGCTTCAAACGGTTCGTCGGCGCGGTCCACCTCGTCGATCAACAGCACCGCACCCGGCTCGGGTGTCTGCAGGGCCTGCAGCAGCGGGCGGCGGATCAGGTAACGCGCCTGGTAGACCTCGCGCTCGATCTCGTCGGGCGTGGCGGTGGCCTGGGCCGCGCGCATGTGCAGCAGCTGGGCGGTGTGGTTCCACTCGTAGAGCGCTTCGCGCTGCTCCATGCCGTCGTAACACTGCAGGCGCAGCAGCGGGCGGGCCAGCACCTTGGCCAGTGCCTTGGCCAGCTCGGTCTTGCCGACGCCGGGCTCGCCTTCGAGCAGCAGCGGGCGCTGCAGCCGCATGGCGAGGAACACGGCGGTGGCCAGCCGCCGTGGCGCGTGGTAACCCACGCCCTGCAGGGCGTGGGTCAGGCCGTCGATGCTGTCGGTGTCTGCGGGCAAGCGGCTCATCCGTTCGCCTGCCGCACCGCGGCCTGCGTCTGCACCGTCACCATGTGCGCGCGGTAGGCCGAGCTGGCGTGCAGGTCGCCGCTGATCTCGCTGGCGTCGATCTGCACGCCCTGCACCGCTTCGGGGGTGAAGCTCTTCGCCAGCGCCGCTTCCAGGCCGGCATGGCGGAACACGCCGTTGCCGGTGCCGGTGATGGCCACGCGCACGCCGCCCGCGGTCTGCGCCACGAACACACCGACCAGCGCGAAGCGCGAGGCCGGTTGGCGGAACTTGGCATAGGCCGCCTTGGTGGGCACCGGGAAACGGATGGCGGTGATGAGTTCACCCGCGTCCAGCGCGGTGGTGTAGAGGCCCTGGAAGAAGTCGTCGGCCTTGATCTCGCGCCGGTCGGTGACCACGGTGGCGCCCAGGCCCAGCACCGCGCTGGGGTAGCACGCTGCAGGGTCGTTGTTGGCGACCGAGCCGCCCATGGTGCCCATGGCGCGGACCTGGCGGTCGCCAATGCCCTCGGCCAGCGCGGCCAGGCCGGGGATCAGCCGGCGCACGTCGGCGTTGGCGGCCACGTCCTGGTGTTTGGTCATGGCGCCGATGACGATGGTCTGGCCGTCAACGCGGATGCCCTGCAGTTCGGCCACGCCGCCCAGGTCGATCAGGTTCTCGGGGCGCATCAGGCGCTGCTTCATGGAAGCGATCAGGGTCTGGCCGCCGGCCAGGGCTTGTGCACCGCCACCGGTGAGGCGCTTGGCGTCGGCCAGGGTGGTGGGGCGTTCGAGTGTGAATGCGTACATGGTGTGTCTCCTGCGGGATCAGGCCTTGGCTTGCTGGATGGCGGTCCAGACGCGGTTCGGGCTGGCGGGCATGTCGAGGTCTTTCACGCCGAGCGGTGCGAGCGCGTCGAGCACGGCGTTGATGACTGCCGGTGGCGAGCCGATGGCGCCGGCTTCGCCGCAGCCCTTGGTGCCCAGCGGGTTGGTGGTGCAGGGCGTGACGACGCTGCCGATCTTGAAGTCGGGGAAGTCATCGGCGCGCGGCATGGCGTAGTCCATGAACGAGCCGGTGACCAGCTGGCCGGTTTCGCGGTCGTAGATGCAGCTCTCCAGCAGCGCCTGGCCAATGCCTTGCGCCAGGCCGCCGTGCACCTGGCCCTCGACGATCATCGGGTTGATGATGGTGCCGAAGTCGTCTACCGCGGTGAAGCGGTCAACACGCACCACGCCGGTGTTGGGGTCGATCTCGACTTCGCAGATGTGCGTGCCGGCCGGGTAGGTGAAGTTGGTCGGGTCGTAGAACGCGGTTTCGTTCAGGCCCGGCTCCAGCTTGTCCAGCGGGTAGTTGTGCGGCACGTAGGCGGTGAGCGCGACCTGGCCGAAGGTGACCTTCTTGTCGGTGCCCTTGACGGTGAATTCGCCGTTAGCGAAGTCCACGTCGGCATCGCCGGTTTCCATCAGGTGGGCCGCGATCTTCTTGGCCTTGGCTTCGATCTTGTCGAGCGCACGCATGATGGCCGCGCCACCGACCGAGATCGAACGCGAACCGTAGGTGCCCATGCCGAAGGGCACGCGGCCGGTGTCGCCGTGCACGATGTCGACCTGCGACGGGTCGAGCCCGAGGCGCGAGGCCACCACCTGAGCGAAGGTGGTCTCATGCCCCTGGCCGTGGCTGTGTGAACCGGTGAACACGGTCACGCTGCCGGTCGGGTGCACGCGCACCTCGCCGCACTCGAACAGGCCGGCGCGTGCGCCCAGGGCGCCCGCGATGTTGCTCGGTGCCAGGCCGCAGGCTTCGATGTAGCTGCTGTAGCCGACGCCGCGCAGCAGGCCCTTGGCCTTCGAGGTCGCCTTGCGTTGCTCGAAGCCGGACATCTCGGCCAGCTCGTTGGCCTTCTCCATGCACTGCGGGAAATCGCCCGTGTCGTACTGCAGCGCCACCGGCGTCTGGTACGGGAAGTCGGTGATGAAGTTGCGGCGGCGGATCTCGTCCTGCGACAGCCCGGTCTCCCAGGCGCAGCGGCTGACGATGCGTTCCAGCAGGTAGGTGGCCTCGGGCCGGCCGGCGCCGCGGTAGGCGTCCACCGGTGCGGTGTTGGTGAACCAGGCATCCACCTCCACATAAACCTGCGGCGTCTTGTACTGGCCGGCGAGCAGCGTGGCGTACAGGATGGTGGGCACGGCGGTGGAGAAGGTGGACAGGTAGGAGCCGAGGTTGGCGTCGGTGTGCACCTTGAACGCGAGGAACTTGCCGTCCTTGTCCATCGCCATCTCGGCGTGCGTCACGTGGTCGCGGCCGTGGGCGTCGCACAGGAAGGCTTCGCTGCGGTCGCAGTTCCACTTGATGGCGCAGTTGAGCTTCTTCGAGGCCCAGGTCAGGCAGACGTCTTCGGCGTACAGGTAGATCTTGGCGCCGAAGCCACCACCCACGTCGGGCGCGATCACGCGCACCTTGTGCTCGGGCAGGCCCATCACGAAGGCCGTCATCAGCAGGCGCTCGACGTGCGGGTTCTGGTTGGACACGTAGAGCGTGTAGTCGTCACCGGCGCGGTTGTACGAGGCGATGGCCGCGCGCGGCTCCATCGGGTTGGGCGCCAGGCGGTTGTTGATCAGGTCGATCTTGGTCACGTGCGCGGCGCCGGCAAAGGCCGCGTCGGCCGCCGCCTTGTCACCAATGGCCCACTTGTAGCAGTGGTTGCCGGGCGCGGCTTCGTGCAGCGTGGGTGCGCCGGCTTTCATGGCGTCGCGCACGTCCACCACGGCGGGCAGCGGCTCGTAGTCCACGTCCACCAGCTCGGCGGCGTTCTTCGCGTTTTCCAGCGTGTCGGCCACCACCATGGCCACGTGGTCGCCCACGTAACGCGCCTTGCCGAAGGCCAGGATGGGGTGTGGCGGCTCCTTCATGGGCTGGCCGTTGACGTCGGTGATCAGCCAGCCGCAGGGCAGGCCGTTGATCTTGTCGGCGGCCACGTCGTTGCCGTCGAGCACACCGATCACGCCGGGTGATTGCAGCGCGGCCGTCTTGTCGATCTTGCGGATGTTGGCGTGGGCGTGCGGCGAGCGCACGAACACCGCGTGGTGCATGTTGGGCAGCACGATGTCGTCGGTGTACTGGCCGGCGCCGGTGAGAAAGCGGTAGTCCTCCTTGCGCAGCAGCGATTCGCCGATGTGCGGGAGTTTGGAAAAATCGGATGCACCCATTTCATTTTCTCCAGTGAGCGCCGCGAGATGGGCAGCGCGAGAAGTGGTTGAAGCAAGTGGCAGCGCGGAACCGGCTCTGCCGGGTCGCTGCTGCCGCCCCCTTGAGGGGGTCGCGCGAAGCGCGGCGGGGGTGTTACTTCATCGCTGCGGCGCCTTGCTGCACCGCTTTGACGATGTTCTGGTAACCGGTGCAGCGGCACAGGTTGCCTTCGAGGTGCTCGCGGATCTCGCCGGCGCTGGCGCCGGGGTGCTGCTTGCACAGGCTGACCGCGCTCATCACCATGCCGGGGGTGCAGAAGCCGCACTGAAGGCCGTGGCATTCCTTGAACGCCGTCTGCATGGGGTGCATGGTGCCGTCGGCTTCGGCCAGGCCTTCGATGGTGGTGATCTCGCTGCCCGCCACCTGCGCCAGCAGCACGTTGCACGACTTGATGGCGCGGCCGTTGACCATCACCGTGCAGGCGCCGCACTGGGCGGTGTCGCAGCCCACGTGGGTGCCGGTGAGTCGAAGCTTTTCACGCAGCGTCTGCACCAGCAGCGTGTGGGGTGGTGCGTCGATGGTCACGGGTTTGCCGTTGACCGTGAGTTGAACCTGCATGGTTTGTCTCCTTGTTGTGGTTGGTGGGGCACAACAAGTTGAGCACGCGGCCCTGTGGCCGATTTGCGGGTTAACCCTGGAAACGCCCGGCGGCCCTCAATCTTTCTCAAATTGAGACAGCCGGTGCCGGCGCCGGACGGCGCGGACCCGCCTTCAGAGCGGCCGGCTGGCGGTGGCAGGCAGGTTGGGGCTGTAGCGCAGGTGGACCCAGCTGCCGTCCAGCACCTGCAGGTGCACATACAGGCGGCGGTGCGCCCACAGGCGGTCGATGGCGTCGGCCGGCTGCGCGCCCCGGCTCTTGGTGCTGGCTTCCAGCCCGTAGCTGGCGCGCAGGGCGGTGGTGAGCCGCTGGGCGATGGCGCGCGCCTGGGCTGGCGAGTCCGCGTGCTTTCGCAGCACGATGTTCTGCAGGCCCTCCTGGCCGAAACCAAACAGCACCTCGAACTCGTCGTCCACCAGCGCGTGGGCCGGGATGCGCAGCAGCACGTCACCGGTGATCGCCGCGTCGCTCAGGCCCGCCGGCGCCGGCACGGCCTCTGGGAGGCGGGCAACCACCTCGGCCGGCGTGGCACCCGTGGGCACACCCTGCCACAGGGCCTGGGCCGAGGCCGAGAGGGAAGCCAGCAACAGGGCGGCGCAGACGAAAAGAGGTTTCATGTGGGGCGTTGGATGCGCTCGGCGTGACAGAGTTCGCCCACACGGGTGGGCGGGGGCGGAAGGGCGGGCTGGCGCGGCGGCAGGCCCGGGCTCAGGCGGGCGGGAACCAGGGCAGGGCGCTGCGCATGCCCAGCCAGGTGAGCAGCAGCGAGCCGAACAGGTGCAGGCCGGTGGTGCCGAGCGCGAGCGCAAAGCGCCCGTGCTGCAGCATGCCCATGACCTCGGCCGAGAAGGTGGAGAACGTGGTGAGCGCGCCCAGGAAGCCGGTGATGATGGCGAGCCGCCAGGCCGGGTCGAGCTGCGTCTGGCTCTGGAAGAACACCACCGCCACGCCCACGATGTAGGCGCCGATCCAGTTGGCCGCCAGCGTGCCCCAGGGCAACACCGCGGCGCTCTGGTTGAGCCAGAGGCTCAGGCGCCAGCGCGCAAGCGCGCCGAGCACGGCACCCAGGCTGATGGCAATGGCGCTGTGCATGCTGTGGTGGCCCCTGGTTCAGGCTCGATCAGAACGGCGGGCCGTCTTCGTCGCTCGCACCGGTGGCCACCGGTGCCGGTTTGGCAGGCGCGGGCTCGCTGTCGGCGGCGGCGCCGAAGGCCATCTCACCACCCAGGGCTTCGATCAGCTCGGGAATGAGCTTCTGCAGCTCGCCGGTGGACAGGGCGACGTCGGCGTCGAAGCCGTTCTCGCCTTCGTCGGGGCGGCCGTCGAACACGCCTTCGAGGAAGTTGATTTTCTTCACCTGCAGCGATTCGGTGAGCGTGAAGCCGATGCGGCCTTCCCAGCTCAGGGCCAGGCGCGTGGGCAGCTTGCCCTCGGTGATGTGCTGGCGCACCTCGTCGGTGGCGAGGTTGTGGCGGGTGAACTTCACCGCCGACTTCTCTTCGTCGCCCGATTTCAGTTCGCACTCGCGCTCGACCGAGAAGCCGCCCGGCCATTCCTCGGGCGTGGTGGCCGAGAGCCACTGCGTCATGGCGGTTTGCGGCGTCACCGCGGTCTGCAGCAGCGTGACGGCCAGGCCGTCGAAGGCGCGCACCAGGGCGGTGACCACCTCGTCGAGCTTGCCCTGGCTGCTGGCGTCGGTGACCAGCCAGCCGTTCTGCAGGTCGATCCAGACCCAGACGGTCATCTGGCGCGCAAAGGCCTGCGGCAGCAGGGCCAGCAGGGCGTCTTCGCGCAGGGCCTTGGTTTCTTTCTTGCCGGGCTTGCGGCCGGTGGTGGCCTCGATGTGGTCGGCTTCTTCCTGCGCCTTCTTCTTCACCACCGAGCCGGGCACGCCCTTGGTCTCGATCTGCAGCTTGAGGATGCGCTGGCCGGCGACCGATTCCACCAGCGGGCCATGGGCCTCACCGCGTGGTTCGACCCAGCCGGCCGCCTTGTCCTGCGTGGCACCGCAGGGCACGAAACGGGCCGCGTCCAGGGCGGCCTCCATGTCTTCCAGCGACGCGTCCCAGCCGGGCGCGATGCGGTAGATCGTCACATTCTTGAACACGGGAAAATCCTCAGAAAAAAGCAAACCGCCGCTCGGGGCGGCGGGGATGCTGCAGTGTAGAGGATGGCGCCGGACGATCCGGTTACAACTCCTTGCCCATGAACAGGTCGGGCAGCACGGTGACGATGGACGGGAAGACGGTGATCAGCGCGATGGCGAAGATCATGCAGGCGAAGAAGGGCAGGGTGACCTTGGCGATGCGGTTGCTGTCGATGCCGGTCATGTTCTGCAGCACGAACAGGTTGAAGCCCACCGGCGGCGTGATCTCGGCGATTTCGATCAGCATGATGATGAAGATGCCGAACCAGATGAGGTCGAAGCCGGCCTGCTGGATCATGGGCAGCACCACCGCGCTGGTGAGCACGATCATGCTGATGCCGTCGAGCGCGGCGCCCAGGATCAGGTAGACGATGACGAGCACGAAGATCAACCCGTAGGGCGAGAGCTGCAGCCGCTCGACCAGCTCGGCCAGTTCGCGCGGGATGCCGGTGAAGGCCATGGTCTTGGTGAGGAAGGCCGCGCCGGCGAGGATGAACATGATCATGCAGCTCACCCGCGTGGCGCCGGTGAGGCCCTGCCAGAAGTTGCGCCAGGTGAGCTGGCGGCTGGCCGCCGCAATGACCAGCGAGCCGACCACGCCATAGGCCGCGCATTCGGTGGCGGTGGCGATGCCCGAGACCAGCACCCAGACGATGAAGACGATCAGCAGGCCGCAGGGAATCAGGCTGCCCGAGCGCCGCATCTTCTCGGCGAAAGTGGTGGGTGCTTCTGCGGGCGGTACCTTGTCCGGGTTGCGCAGGCTCCACCAGATGATGTAGCCCGAGAACAGCGCCATCAGCAGGAAACCCGGCAGGAAGCCGGCGAGAAAGAGGCGGATCACGCTTGCGTCCGCCGCCACGGCGTAGACCACCATGGTGATGGACGGCGGGATCAGGATGCCCAGGCCACCGGCGGCGGCGAGCGAGCCGAGCGCGAGGTTGCGGTCGTAGCCGCGTTTGTCCAGCTCGGGCAGGGCCACCTTGGCGATGGTGGCGCAGGTGGCGGCCGACGAGCCCGAGACCGAACCGAAGATGCCGCAGCCCAGCACGGTGGTGTGCATCAACCGGCCGGGAATGCGCGAGAGCCAGGGCGAGAGGCCGTCGAACATCTGTTCCGACAGGCGTGTGCGGTAGAGGATCTCGCCCATCCAGATGAACAGCGGCAGGGCGGCCAGCTCCCAGCTCGCCGTGGTTTCCCAGAAGGCGGTGAAGAGGTTCTTGCCCGGCACGGTGGAGGTGAAGAACGCCTGCCCGACCCAGCCGACGATGGCCAGCGTCATCGCGATCCAGACGCCGCCGCTGAGCATCAGCAGCAGAACGAAGAGCAGCAGGCCTCCGATTTCAAGCAAGCCCATTCACAGCTCCTCGGAAAAATCGCCGCGCGCGTGCCGCTCCTCGACACGCACCACATAACTCGGCCGGCCCCCGCGCAGCACGGTGACGCATTCGTCCAGCGCCGCGATGATCAGGATGGCGGTGCCCACCACCACGCTCATCTGCGGAATCCAGATCGGGATGGCGACCATGTTGTTCGCGATGTCGTTGAAGACATAACTCTCGTAGGTGAACAGCGCCGCCCAGTAGCCCAGGTAGCTCACCATGACGGTGGCGACGGCCAGCGCGAACACTTCCAGCCAGGGCCGCACGCGCGGGCTGGCCCACTCCAGCAACAGCGTGACGCGCACGAAGTCGCCATTGCGGAAGCTGTAGGCCATGCCCAGGAAGGCCGCGGCGGCGCAGAGCCAGGCCACCACGTCGTTGACCCAGGACACGCGCCATTCGAGCAGGCGTCCGATGGACGCCCAGATCATCAGCACCAGGATGCCGAGCACGCACAGCGCGGCCAGGCCGCCGCCGAATGCGTACAGGCCGTCCAGCGCGCGCCGCACGGGGCCGCGCGCGGCGGCCGGTGTGTGTTCGGACATCGGGCGGGCTTCAGCGGGCGTAGCTGTCGATCAGGGTCTTGCCTTCGGGCCCGGCCTTCTCCTGCCATTCTTTGAGCATGGTCTGCCCCACCTTCTGCAGGTCGGCCTTGAGCTGGGGCGAGGGCGGCGCCACCGTCATGCCGCGCGCCCTGAGCGTGTTCAACGTGTCGGTGTTGACCTTCTGCGATTCGGCCCAGCCGCGCGTCTCGGCATCGGCGGCGGCTTTCAGCAGCGCGTCCTGCGAGGGCTTGTCGAGCGCGTCGAAGGCCTTCTTGTTGGCGAACACCGCGTTCTTGGGCAGCCAGGCCTGCACGTCGTAATAGAACTTCAGGTGTTCATAGAGTTTGCTGTCCACGCCGGTGGCGCCGGAGGTCATGTTGGTCTCGACCACGCCGGTGGCCAGGGCCTGCGACAGCTCGGCCGCCTGCACCGTGACCGGCTGCGCACCCACCAGTTCGGCGATGCGTGCGGTGGCCGGACTGTAGGCGCGCCACTTGCTGCCCTTGAGGTCGGCCGCGCTGTTGATCGGCGTCTTGCTGTACAGGCCTTGCGGCGGCCAGGCCACGGCGTAGAGCAGCACCATGCCCTGGTCGGCGAACTTCTTTTCCAGCAGCGGCTTCTGCGCCTTGTAGAGCTTCTGCGCCGCGTCGTAGCTGTCGGCCAGGAAGGGCAGGCCGTCGGCGCCGAACAGCTGCCACTCGTTCTGGAAGTTGGCCATCAGGATCTCGCCGATCTGGGCCTGCCCACCCTGCACCGCGCGCTTGATCTCGGGCGCCTTGAACAGCGAGGCACCGGCGTGCACCGTGATCTTGAGCTTGCCGCCGCTGGCCTTGTCCACGTCGTCGGCGAAGGCCATCAGGTTGACGGTGTGGAAGTTGGACGCCGGATAGGCCGCGGGCAGATCCCACTTGGTCTGGGCCAGGGCGGGCAGGCTCATGGACATGGCAGCAGCGGCCACGGACAGGCTGAACAGGCGACGTTTCATGGTGAGACTCCGGTTGATGGCAAGGGCGGGGGGATGCGGCGAATGCGGCGAATTTGGCAGGCTGACTCTATCGACCGGTGAATCCGGTGTGATCGGTACTTTCCCTCGACGCCGACAAAGTGTTGGCAAATCGTTGACGTAAAGCCTAGACTTCAGCGCACCGAAACGACGCAGACTTTTCCCCATGGCCCGTACCAAAGCAAGTGCCAAGCCAGCCGCGAAGAAGCGGTCCACGGGCGCCCCGATCGTGTCGTCCGCCCACCTGGTTTCCCCGCACAGCGCCGAGATGAGCGAGTTCGAGTTCGGCCTCATCGTGGCCGGCAATGCCTTTCACCGCTGGGTCGTGCACTGCATGAGTGCCGCCGGCCTGAAGGACCTGACGGCGCTGGACGTGCTGGTGCTGCACCACGTGACGCACCGCGCCCGCAACAAGCGCCTGGCCGACATCGCTTTCATCATGAACGTGGAGGACACCCACCTGGTGAACTACGCGCTGAAGAAGCTGCAGGGCCTGGGCATGGTGGAGTCGAGCAAGAACGGCAAGGACGTGACCTACGCATCGACCGAAACCGGCAAGGGCCACGTGACGCGTTACCGCGAGATCCGCGAGACCTGCCTGATCGACGCGCTGCAGGCCGACGACGCACTCAACCACGACATCGGCCAGCTCGCGCGCCTGCTGCGTGTGCTCTCCGGCATGTACGACCAGGCGGCGCGCAGCGCGGCGTCGCTGTGAATCACCCTCGCATCGGGCCTCTTGAACGCTTCAACTTTTGAACGCTTGAAGAAATATGCGCTTGCGCTTTGCCGACTTTGGAGTTTCGAACGATGTTGTCTCCTGACAAACGCTGGCAGTTCTGGATCGACCGCGGCGGCACCTTCACCGACATCGTGGCCCGGCGGCCCGATGGCACGCTGGTGACGCACAAGCTGCTGTCGGACAACCCCGAGCAGTACCGCGACGCGGCGGTGGCCGGCATCCGTCACCTGCTGGGCCTCAAGCCCGGCGAACCGGTGACACCCGAGCAGGTGGCGTGCGTGAAGATGGGCACCACGGTGGCAACCAACGCCCTGCTGGAGCGCAAGGGCGAACCCACACTGCTGGTGACCACACGCGGCTTCCGCGATGCGCTGCGCATCGCCTACCAGAACCGCCCGCGCCTGTTCGACCGCCACATCGTATTGCCCGAGCTGCTGTACAGCGAGGTGATCGAGGCGCAGGAGCGCATGGGCGCGCACGGCGAGGTGTTGCAGCCGCTGGACGAAACGCAGCTGCGCGCCGACCTGCTGGCGGCGCACGGCCGCGGCCTGCGCAGTGTGGCCATCGTGTTCATGCATGCCTACCGCTTCACCGCACACGAGCAGGCGGCCGCACGCATCGCGCGCGAGGTGGGCTTCACGCAGGTCAGCACCTCGCACGAAATCAGCCCGATGATGAAGTTCGTCAGCCGGGGTGACACCACGGTGGTTGACGCCTACCTCTCGCCCATCTTGCGCCGCTATGTGGAGCAGGTGGCCGGCGAGATGCCCGGTGTGCGGCTGTTCTTCATGCAGTCTTCGGGCGGCCTCACCGATGCCCATGCCTTCCAGGGCAAGGACGCGATCCTGTCCGGCCCGGCGGGTGGCATCGTCGGCATGGCGCGCACCGCGGGCCTGGCAGGGCATGCCAAAGTGATCGGCTTCGACATGGGCGGTACCTCCACCGACGTGTCGCACTACGCCGGCGAGTTCGAGCGCGAGTTCGAAACCCAGGTGGCCGGCGTACGGATGCGTGCGCCGATGATGAGCATCCACACCGTGGCAGCCGGCGGAGGCTCCGTGCTGGCGTTCGACGGCGCGCGCTTTCGTGTCGGCCCCGAGAGCGCGGGCGCGAACCCGGGCCCGGCGAGTTACCGCCGGGGCGGCCCGCTGGCCGTGACCGACGCCAATGTGATGACCGGCAAGATCCAGCCCGACCACTTTCCGCGCGTGTTCGGCCCGCAGGCCAACGAGGCCTTGAGCCTGGACGCCGTGCAGGCGAAGTTCGCCGAGCTGGCGGTGCAGACCGGGCGGCCCGCCGAAGACGTGGCCGAGGGCTTCATCCACATCGCCGTGCAGCAGATGGCGAACGCCATCAAGAAGATCTCGGTGGCGCGCGGGTACGACGTCACGCGCTACACGCTGCAGTGTTTCGGCGGCGCCGGCGGGCAGCACGCCTGCCTGGTGGCCGACGCGCTGGGCATGACGCGCGTCTTCGTGCACCCGCTGGCCGGGGTGCTCAGCGCCTATGGCATGGGGCTGGCAGACCAGAACGTGATCCGCGAGCAGGCCATCGAACGGCCTTTGTCGGCCGCCTCGCTGCCCACCGTGAGCGCGGCGCTCGACACCCTGGCCGACGCCGCACAGGCCGAGCTGCAGCGCCAGCAGGTGAACGCGGGTGCGGCCACGGTGCACCGCCGCGTGCACGTGCGCTACGAGGGCAGCGATGCCGCCCTGGTCGTGCCCTTCGGAGACCTCGCGGCGGTGGAGGCCGGTTTTGAAGCCGCGTACCGCCAGCGCTTCGCCTTCCTGATGCAGGGCAAGCGCCTGGTGGTGGAGGCGGTGTCGGTGGAAGCCGTGCTGGCCGGTGACGCACCGGCCGAGCCGCGCCTGCCGATGCACGAGGCGCGCGAACTGCCGCGGCGCGGCACGGTGCGCATGTACTGCGAAGGACAGTGGCGCGACGCCGCGCTGGTGGTGCGGGAAGACCTGCGCCCGGGCGATGTGATCCCGGGCCCGGCCATCATCGCCGAGAAGAACGCCACCACCGTCGTCGAGCCCGGCTGGGAAGCGGTGCTGACCGCGCTGGACCACCTGGTGCTGGACCGCCGCGTGCCACGCACCGTCACCTACGCCGTGGGCACCACGGTGGACCCGGTGCTGCTGGAGGTCTTCAACAACCTGTTCATGAACATCGCCGAGCAGATGGGCCTGCAACTGCAGAACACGGCGTACTCGGTCAACATCAAGGAGCGGCTCGATTTTTCCTGTGCGCTGTTCGACGCCGAAGGCAACCTGATCGCCAACGCGCCGCACATGCCGGTACACCTGGGCTCCATGGGCGAGAGCATCAAGACCGTGATCCGCGAGAACGCCGGCCGCATGCAGCCGGGTGATGTCTACGTGCTCAACGACCCGTACCACGGCGGCACGCACCTGCCCGACGTGACCGTGATCACACCGGTGTACCTGGGCAGCCAGCCCACGTTCTATGTGGGTTCGCGCGGCCACCATGCCGACATCGGCGGCACCACGCCGGGCTCCATGCCGCCGTTCTCCACGCGCATCGAAGAAGAGGGCGTGCAGATCAACAACGTGAAGCTGGTCGACCGTGGCGTGCTGCGCGAGGCCGAGATGATCGCGCTGCTGAGTGGTCACGCCGTCGCCGGGCCGCCCCAAGACGGCGTAGCCCCCTCGGGGGGCAGCGAACCACGCGCAGAGGGGAGCGTGGGGGCCAGGTACCCTTCACGCAACCCGCAGCAGAACATGGCCGACCTGAAGGCGCAGATCGCCGCCAACGAGAAGGGTGTGCAGGAGCTGCGCAAGATGGTCGAGCAGTTCGGGCTCGACGTGGTGCAGGCCTACATGCGCCACGTGCAGGACAACGCCGAAGAGTCGGTGCGGCGCGTGATCACGCGCCTGAAAGACGGGCAGTTCACGCTGCCGCTGGACAACGGCGCGCAGATCCAGGTGGCGGTGCGGGTGAACGCGGCAGAACGCAGCGCCGAGATCGATTTCAGCGGCACGTCCGAGCAGCAGAGCAACAACTTCAACGCGCCCACGGCGGTCTGCATGGCGGCGGTGCTGTACGTGTTCCGCTCGCTGGTGGACGACGACATCCCGCTCAACGCCGGCTGCCTCAAGCCGCTGAAGGTGATCATCCCGCCAGGCTCCATGCTCAACCCGAACCCGCCCGCGTCGGTGGTGGCGGGCAACGTGGAAACCTCCAGCTGCATCACCAACGCGCTCTACGGCGCGCTCGGTGTGATGGCGGCCAGCCAGTGCACCATGAACAACTTCACCTTCGGCAACGCCGCCCACCAGTACTACGAAACCATCTCGGGTGGCAGCGGCGCGGGGGAGGGCTTCGACGGCACGAGCGTGGTGCAGACCCACATGACGAACTCGCGCCTGACCGACCCCGAGGTGCTGGAGTTCCGCTTCCCGGTGCGGCTGGAGAGTTACGAGATCCGCGCCGGTTCGGGCGGGGCGGGGCGCTGGCATGGCGGCCACGGCGGCGTGCGCCGCGTGCGCTTCCTCGAACCCATGACCGCCAGCATCCTTTCCAACGGGCGCGTGCACCCCGCCTTCGGCATGGCCGGTGGTGAAGCCGGGCAGGTTGGCATCAACCGCGTGCAACGCGCCGACGGCAGCATGGAGGCACTGGGCCACATCGGCCAGGCCGAGATGCGGCCGGGCGATATCTTCGAGATCCACACGCCGGGGGGTGGGGGGTACGGCAAGGCGTAGTGCCGACGTCGATGAGTTGCTTCAGCGCCCGAAGTCAGCGGCATGTGCCACGGTGAGCGCTGCCAGGCAACTTGACGGTGCGGCGTGTCTTGTTCCAGAACACCGCGGCATTGGCTTTACCAGGCCGCCGGTGTTGCCCCCTTGAGGGGGTGATGCGCCGCCAGCGCGGCGCGGGGGTGGGTCAGAGTTCTTCCACCCGGCGCGCCGGGTAACTGTCCCAGGTCTGGCAACCCGGGCACTGCCAGAAGTGCTGGCGCGCCTCGAAGCCGCAGGCCGCGCAGCGGTAGCGCTGCAGCGGTGCGCTGGCCTGCTCCAGCGCCCGGTTCACGCTGATCTGCGCGACCGGGTTGGAGAGGGTCTCGCCCGCGAGCCATTGCGTGGTGATGACCAGCGACGGTTCCCGTTCCAGGTGGCTGAGGTAACGCGCGCGCTGCGCTTCGGTGTCGCTGCTCAGGCTGGCCAGGGCCTCGGTGATGTCGATGGCGGGTGCGCGTTCGTGGCTGGCCTGCAGCAGCGTGATCGCCTCGGCCTGGCGGCCCGTCTGGCGGGCGAGCTCGGCCAGCGCACGCGCGGCCAGCGGCAGGTTCTGGGGCGCGTGCTGGTTCAGCTTCAGCAGGGCATCGAAGGCGCCCTGTGCATCGCCGCCCTGCGCCTTGAGCACCGACAGGGCCATCCAGCCGCGCGCCAGTTGCGGCGCGCGTTGCACCGCGTCGTTGAGCAACTGCATGGCCTTGGCGCTGTCGCCAGCGCGCTGGGCCAGTTCGGCCTCTTCGCAGAGGTAGTGCGCCAGGCGTGTGGCAAAGCTGCCTTGTTCGGCGCTTTCCAGCCGCTGTGCGATCTGCTGCGCCTGCGGCCAGTCGCGCGAGCGTTCGTAGATGCCGAGCAGGGCCAGCAGGGCCTCGGCTTCGAAGTCCGAGCCCTGCAGTTTCTGCAGGGCCGATTCGGCGCGGTCGAGCAGGCCGGCCTTGAGGAAGTCCAGCGCCAGCGCATGCTGGGCACGGTCGCGGTCCTTGCGGCCGATGTCGGCGCGCGAGAGCAGGTGCTCGTGCACGCGCACGGCACGGTCGTAGTCGCCGCGGCGGCGGAACAGGTTGCCGAGCGCGAAGTGCAGCTCGGCGGTGTCGGGGTCACCCTGCACCGCTTCGATGAAGGCGTCGATGGCCTGGTCCTGCTGTTCGTTGAGCAGGTGGTTGAGACCGCGGAAGTAGGCCTTGGGCGCCTGGCGGCTTTCGATGCGCCACTGCCGCAGATCAAAGCGCGAAGCACCCCAGCCCAGGGCAAAGGCGATGGGCAGGCCCCAGAGCAGCCAGGTGAAATCAAAGTCCATGTCGGCGGTCGATCGGCTCAAGTGTGGCCTGGGTGCTTTCAACACCAAAAGCCGTGTTGCCCATCATGGAGGCCGAAGCCTGCTGGCGGCGCGAGCGGCGCGCGCGCAGCCACAGCGGCAGCATCACCGCGACGCCCAGGAACACGCCCAGCACCAGGGC
Source organism: Hydrogenophaga palleronii NBRC 102513 (assembly GCF_001571225.1). GTDB lineage: Bacteria > Pseudomonadota > Gammaproteobacteria > Burkholderiales > Burkholderiaceae_C > Hydrogenophaga > Hydrogenophaga palleronii. The sequence continues at coordinate 70,948 of NZ_BCTJ01000018.1, read as the reverse complement.
GACCAGGATGACCAGCACCAGCGGCGCCTGCCAGCTGGCGCCGAAGAAGAGGTGCAAGGTCACGCTGTCCTGGTTGTTCAGGGCGAAGGCGAACAGCACAAAAAAAATGGCTGCGTTGAGCAGCCACATCAGGTATTTCACGGCGTCCCCTTTGTGGTGGGACGATTGTAGCGAGCAGGGCCCGCCTCAAGGATTCCCGGATGCCTCGCGGCCCAGGATCTCGGCGGTCTTCTTGTCCACCGCTTCGCGCAGGGCCTTGCCCGGCTTGAAATGGGGAACCCGCTTTTCCGGAATCATCACGCTCTCGCCCGAACGCGGGTTGCGCCCGATGCGGGGAGAGCGGCGGTTCACCGAGAAGCTGCCAAAGCCACGGATCTCGATGCGGTGACCCTTGACCAAGGCTTCGCCCATGGCGTCCAGGATCGCCTTGACGGCGAACTCGGCGTCGCGGTGGGTGAGCTGGCCGAATCGGTTGGCCAGTGCTTCAACGAGGTCGCTGCGGGTCATGTGTTCGAGATTGGGTCATTGGAGGACCGGCCTCCGGAAGAAGGCCTGCCCTCGCGGGCAGGTGGCTTCTATGCGGAGGCCGGACCGGTTTCGCTTCAGTTCTGGTTGTTGTCCAGCTTGGCACGCAGCAGGGCGCCCAGGCTGGTGGTGCCGGCGTTTTCGCGCGAAGACTGCTGGCTCAGGCTGGCCATGGCTTCTTGCTGGTCGGCGGCGTCCTTGGCCTTGATCGACAGCTGGATGTTGCGGGTCTTGCGATCCACGTTCACCACCACGGCGTTGACTTCGTCGCCTTCCTTCAGCACGTTGCGCGCGTCTTCCACGCGGTCACGGCTGATTTCGCTGGCGCGCAGGTAACCCAGCACGTCTTCACCCAGGTCGATCTCGGCGCCCTTGGCGTCCACGGTCTTGACCTTGCCGGTCACGATGGAGCCCTTGTCGTTCACCGACACGAAGGTGGTGAACGGGTCGCCGTCGAGCTGCTTGATGCCCAGCGAGATGCGTTCGCGTTCGACGTCGATGGCCAGCACGATGGCTTCGACTTCCTGGCCCTTCTTGTAGTTGCGAACCGCGGCTTCGCCGGCTTCGTTCCACGAGAGGTCGGACAGGTGCACCAGGCCGTCGATACCGGCAGCCAGACCGACGAACACGCCGAAGTCGGTGATCGACTTGATCGGGCCCTTGACGCGGTCGCCGCGCTTGGTTTGTTCGGCGAACTCGTGCCAGGGGTTGGCACGGCATTGCTTCATGCCCAGCGAGATGCGGCGCTTGTCTTCGTCGATGTCGAGCACCATGACTTCGACTTCGTCGCCCAGCGACACCAGCTTGGACGGGGCCACGTTCTTGTTGGTCCAGTCCATTTCGGAAACGTGCACCAGGCCTTCGATGCCGGGCTCGAGTTCCACGAACGCGCCGTAGTCGGCGATGTTGGTGATCTTGCCGAACATGCGGGTGCTTTGCGGGTAGCGGCGCGAAACGCCCATCCACGGATCGTCACCCATTTGCTTCAGGCCCAGCGAGACGCGGTGCTTCTCGGTGTCGAACTTGAGGATCTTGGCGGTGATTTCCTGGCCGGCGGTGACCACTTCGCTCGGGTGGCGAACACGGCGCCATGCCATGTCGGTGATGTGCAGCAGGCCGTCGATGCCGCCGAGGTCCACGAACGCACCGTATTCGGTGATGTTCTTGACCACGCCGTGCACGATGGCGCCTTCCTTCAGGGTGTCCATCAGCTTGGCGCGTTCTTCGCCCATGGAGGCTTCCACGACAGCGCGGCGGCTCAGCACCACGTTGTTGCGCTTGCGGTCCAGCTTGATGACCTTGAATTCCAGGGTCTTGTTTTCGTACGGGGTCAGGTCCTTGGTCGGACGGCTGTCGACCAGCGAGCCCGGCAGGAAGGCGCTGATGCCGTTGACCATGACCTTGAGGCCGCCCTTGACCTTGCTGGAGGTCGTGCCGGTGACGAATTCGCCCGACTCGAGCGCTTTTTCCAGCGACATCCAGGAGGCGAGGCGCTTGGCCTTGTCGCGCGACAGCAGGGTGTCACCGAAGCCGTTTTCCACGGAGTCGATGGCGACGGAGACGAAGTCACCGACCTGCACTTCGAGTTCGCCCTGGTCGTTCTTGAACTCGGCCAGCGGCACGTAGGCTTCCGACTTCAGACCGGCGTTGACCACCACGTGGCTGTGCTCGATGCGAACGACTTCAGCGGTGATGACTTCGCCCGAGCGCATTTCGGCGCGTTTCAGGGACTCTTCGAATAGGGCGGCAAAAGATTCAGACATTGAATTTCCTAGAACCACTCAGCGTCGGTGCAACAACCACGGGGGATGTGGCTGAAACGGATGCGACGTGTGGGCGGCGTTGACGTTGCGGTGCGAAACACCGCGGGGTTAAGTGAAAGAACCATCGGGCCTGCGGGCTGGGAGCGCCCGGCGGTGCCGTCTGGGCCATCAGGTGTGTGCTCAGTTGCCCGAGAACACGGTTTTTGCCTGCCACCAGGTCAACACCTGCTGCACCGATTGCTCGATGTCCATGCCGGAGTTGTCCAGTTGCAAAGCGCCTTCAGCGGGCATGAGCGGTGAGTGAATGCGGGAACTGTCCCTCAAATCACGCGCCTTCAGGTCTGCCAAAAGGTTGTCGATGTTAGCAGCGATTCCCTTTGAAATCAATTGCTTATGGCGGCGAATGGCGCGCTGCTCGGCGCTGGCGGTGAGGAACACCTTGAGCGCGGCGTCGGGAAAGATCACCGTGCCCATGTCGCGGCCGTCGGCCACCAGGCCGGGCAGGCGCCGAAAGCCGTGTTGCAGCGCCAGCAGGGCCTGGCGCACCTCGGGCACGGCGGACACGCGCGAGGCGGCCATGCCGGCGGCTTCGGTGCGCAGGCTGTCGGTCACGTCCAGGCGGTCCAGCAGGGTGCGGTCGCCCTTGAAACGCACCCGCAGGCCGGCGGCCAGCTCGCCCAGGCGCCGGGCCTGCGCGGGTTCCTTCAGGTCCTGCTCCGCGGTGGACAGGCCGGCCCTCTCGGCCGCCAGGCCCACCAGGCGGTACAGCATGCCGGAGTCGAGCAGGTGGTAACCCAGTTGCGCGGCCACCTCCGCCGACAACGTGCCCTTGCCGGACGCGGTGGGGCCGTCGACGCAGATCACCGGGATGTCCGGCGTGGGCGTGGCGCAGACGCCGAACAGGCATTCAAAGTAGTCGGGGAAGGTTTTGGCGACGCACTTGGGGTCTTCGATGCGCACCGGCTGTCGGGCCGGGTTGAAGGCGGCGAGCGAGAAACACATGGCGACGCGGTGATCGTCGTAGGTGTGAATGCTGGCGGCGCGCCAGTCGTGAACGCGCGCGGGCGGCGTGATGCGGATGTAGTCCTCACCTTCCTCGATCACCGCGCCGAGCTTGCGCCCTTCCTTGGCCATGGCCGCGATGCGGTCGGTTTCCTTGACGCGCCAGCTGGCGATGTTGCGCAGCGTGGTCGTGCCGTCGGCGTACAAGGCCATCACGGCCAGCGTCATCGCGGCGTCGGGAATGTGGTTGCAGTCGAGGTCGATCGCCTTGAGCGGCCAGGCGCCGCGCTGGATGTGCAGGCGGTTGGCTTCGCCGGTGATACGCGCACCCATGAGGCGGGCGGCCTCCACGAAACGGATGTCGCCCTGAATCGACGACAGGCCCACGCCCTCGATGGTGATGCCCTCGGTGCCAGGCGTGGCCGGCGCGATGGCGCCCAGCGCGATGAAATAGCTGGCGGACGAGGCATCTCCTTCGACCGCAATGCGTCCGGGCGAGCGGTACTGGCTGCTGCGGGGGATGGTGAAACGCTGCCAGCCGTCGCGCTGCACCGTGACGCCAAAGCGCTCCAGCAGGTTGAGCGTGATCTCGATGTAGGGCCGGGAGATCAGCTCGCCGACGACCTCGATGACCACGTCCTGCTCCTGCGCCACGAGCGGCAACGCCAGCAGCAGCGCGGTGAGGAACTGGCTGGACACGTCGCCACGCACCTTGATGGCCTCGTCCAGTTGCAGTGCGTGCACCCGCCGGTCACCCAGGCGCAAGGGCGGGAAGCCTTCGTTGAGCAGGCAGTCCACCGGGCAGCCCAGCTGTCGCAAGGCATCCACCAGGTCACCGATGGGGCGCTCGTGCATGCGCGCCACGCCGCTCAGTTCGAACGAACCACCGTGGCGCGCGGCCAGCAGAGCCAGCGAGGCGGTCAGCGGGCGCATGGCGGTGCCGGCGTTGCCCAGGAACAGCTTGCCTTGCGGCACGGGCAGCTGGCCGCCCAGGCCGTGCACACGCAGCGCGCCGTCGGCCTGCGGTTCGATGCGGCAGCCGAGCTGGGCCAGTGCTTCGAGCATCACCCGCGTGTCATCCGAGTCGAGCAGGTCGGTGATGTCGGTGTGGCCCACGCTCAGGGCGGCCAGCAGCAGCACGCGGTTGGAGATGCTCTTGGAGCCGGGCAGGCGAACAGTGCCGCCTGCGCTGGTCAGCGGAGGGATGTCGAGATGGGGGATGTCAAACATGCACGAAAGAAAAGGCGTGGCGCTCGGGGCGGCACTCAGCTACGGGGCTTGACGGCGGACATGCGCCAGCGCGCGCGTGCGCTGCTGGCTTGTTCGATCAGGGTTTCGAGCGCGTCCGGATTGCCGGCGTTGATGGCGGTCTCCAGCGCCTGCAGGGCGCGCTGGAAGTGGCGCGACTGCGCCAGCAGTTCTTCGCGGTTGGACATCAGGATGTCGCGCCACACGGCCGGATCGCTGGCGGCGATGCGGGTGAAGTCGCGAAAGCCCGGACCTGCCAGCGAGAGGAAGTCCTGGCCGTTGGGTTGGGCCTGGATGGCGTTCATGAGGGCGAACGCGACCATGTGCGGCAGGTGGCTGACCGCGCCATAGGCCGCGTCGTGTGCCTCGGGCGACATCTGCTTGACGTGGCAGCCGAGTGCGGTCCAGAGTTGCGCCGCCTTGTCCAGTTGTTCCGTCAGGGTGCGCTCGATGGGCGTCAAGATGACCTGGCGGCCTTGGTACAGATCGGCGTCGGCATGTTCGACCCCGGCCACTTCCTTGCCCGTGATCGGGTGCGCCGGCACGAACACGCCCACCTGGTCCTTGAGCACGCGCCGCGCGGCGTCGATCACCTCGCGCTTGGTCGAGCCCACGTCCATGATCAGCACGTTGCCGCGCACCAGGTGGCGGATGGCCTTGAAGGTGGCTTCGGTCGCGGCCACCGGCACGGCCAGCAGGACCAGATCCGCGCCCGACACGGCCAGCAGGGCCGAGGGTGCTTCCACATCGATGACGCCGAGCTGGCGCGCACGTTCGGTGGTGGAGGGGGATTTGCTGTAGCCGACGACGCGCTTGACCAGGCCGGCGCGTTTGAGCGCCAGCGCGAAGGAGCCGCCCATCAGGCCGCAGCCGATCAAGCCCAGTTGTTCAAACATCATTCGGTCACCGGGTAAGCGCCCAGCACCTTGTAGAAAGCGCACAGGCCCTGAAGCTCTTGCAGGGCGGCAGCCACATTGGGCTGGGAAGGATGGCCGGCGAGGTCGATGTAGAAGTAGTACTCCCACTGCCCGGACTTGGCCGGACGCGATTCGAACCGCGTCATGGACACGCCGTTGTTCTTCAGGGGCACCAGCAGGTCGTGCACGGCACCCGGTCGGTTCGGCACCGACACCACCAGGCTCGTGCAGTCGCGCCCGGAAGCCGGGGGCATGGCCAGCGTCTGCGGCAGGGTGATGACGGCGAAACGCGTGCGGTTGTAGGCCTCGTCCTGGATGGCATGCGCCACGATGTGCAGGCCGAATTGCGCCGCTGCGCGTTCGCTCGCCAGGCCGGCCCAGGCCGGGTTCTCGGCCGCCAGCCGCGCACCTTCGGCGTTGCTGGAGACCGCGCGCCGCTCGGCGTTGGGCAGGTGTTGTGTCAGCCAGTTCTGGCACTGCGCCAGGGCCTGCGGGTGCGCCATCACGACCTCGATGCCATCGAGGTGGTTGAGCTGGCGCAGCAGGTTGTGACGGATCAGCAGGCTGACCTCACCCACCACGTGCACCGGCGAGCGCAGGAACAGATCGAGCGAGCGCGCCACCACGCCTTCGGTGGAGTTTTCCATGCCGACCACGCCGAACTGGGCCGTGCCGGCCGCGGTGGCGTGGAAGACTTCGTCGAAGTTCGCGCAGTAGATCAGGTTGGCGGCGCCGCCAAAGAACTCGATGGCCGCCTGTTCGCAGAAGGTGCCTTGCGGGCCGAGCACGGCCACGCGTTGCGGCGCTTCGAGCGCCTGGCAGGCTGACATGATTTCGCGCCAGATCGAACCCACGTGCTGGTTCAGCAGCGGGCCCTTGTTGGCGCTCTGGATCTTTTCAATCACCTGCGCCACGCGGTCCGGGCGGAAGAAGGGCGAGCCTTCGGCGCGCTTGATGTCGCCGACCTGTTCGGCCACGCGCGCGCGCTGGTTCAGCAGGGCCAGCAGTTGCTGGTCCAGCGCATCGATCTGCACACGTAGCGCACCCAGGGCGTCGGACTGTGAGGGAAGGGTCATGGGGTCAGGCTTGTTGTTGTTCGAATTCGCGCATGTAGGCCACCAGCGCCTGCACACCTTCGATCGGCATGGCGTTGTAGATGCTGGCGCGCATGCCGCCCACCGACTTGTGGCCCTTGAGCTGCAGCAGGCCGGCCGCCTTTGCGCCGGCGAGGAAGGCGTCGTTGCGCGATTCGTCGCGCAGGAAGAACGGCACGTTCATGCGCGAGCGGCAGTCCGGGGCCACGCTGTTGGTGTAGAAGGCCGACTGGTCGATGCAGCCATACAGCAGCTCGGCCTTGGCGATGTTGCGCGCTTCCATGGCAGCCACGCCGCGCAACGCGCCTTCGGTCTGGCGCTTGAGCCACTGGAAGGTGAGCCCGGCCATGTAGATCGCAAAGGTCGGCGGCGTGTTGTACATGGACCGGTTCTCGGCCACGGTCTGGTAGTTGAACGCCGTCGGGCAGGCCTCCAGGGCATGGCCCAGCAGGTCTTCGCGCACCACGACCAGGGTGAGGCCGGCGGGCCCGAGGTTTTTCTGCGCACCGCCGAAAGCCAGGCCCACGCGCGACCAGTCCACGCTGCGCGAAGCCACGTGGGAAGAGAAGTCGATCACCAGCGGAGCGTCGGAGCCCAGGGCCTTGAGGTCCGGCAGCTCGTGTGCTTCCACGCCATTGATGGTTTCGTTGCTGCACAGGTGCACGTAACGCGCCTTGCCGTCCAGCTGCCAGGTGGCCGGGGCGGGCAGGGAGGTGTGCTGGTCGGCCTCGTTGCTGGCGGCCACACGCGCCTGGCAGTAGCGGCCGGCTTCCTTGAAGGATTTGCGGCTCCAGCTGCCGGTGACCACGAAGTCAACGGACTCACCGCGTGAGAGGTTCAGCGGCACGATGGCGTTTTCCGCCAGGCCACCGCCCTGCATGAACAGGATGCGGAAGTGCGCCGGCACCGCCAGCAGCTCGCGCAGATCGGCTTCGGCGGCCTCCAGGATGCGGCCGAACTCCTGACCGCGGTGGCTCATCTCCATCACGCTCATGCCGCTGCCCTGCCAGTCGAGCATCTCGGTCGCGGCCTGTTGCAGCACCTCGGCCGGCATCGCTGCCGGACCAGCTGAAAAGTTGTAGGGCCGCACGCTCACGGCGCGGCATCCGGTGCGTCGGTGTCGCCGGCCGCCTCGTCGGCTTCACCCGGTTCCGGCATGTTGGCGTCGTTTTCCACGATGCGTTGCAGGCCCGAGAGCTCGGTTCCGTCGTCCAGCGCGATCAGCGTCACGCCTTGCGTGGCACGGCCCATCTCGCGAATTTCGGAAACGCGCGTGCGCACCAGCACGCCCTTGTCGGTGATCAGCATGATCTCGTCGTTGCTGTGCACCAGCGTGGCCGCAACCACCTTGCCGTTGCGCTCGCTCTGCTGGATGGCGATCATGCCCTTGGTGCCACGGCCATGGCGGGTGTACTCCGAGATCGGCGTGCGTTTGCCGTAGCCGTTGATGGTGGCGGTGAGCACGCTCTGCTCTTCGTCTTCGGCCACGAGCATGGCGATCACGCTCTGGGTGTCTTCGATCATCATGCCGCGCACACCGCGCGCGTTGCGGCCCATCGGGCGCACGTCGTTTTCGTCGAAACGCACGGCCTTGCCTCCATCGCTGAACAGCATCACGTCGTGTTCGCCGTCGGTGAGGGCGGCACCGATCAGGAAGTCACCCTCGTCCAGGTCGACGGCAATGATGCCGGCCTTGCGCGGGTTGCTGAACTCGTTCAACGCGGTCTTCTTCACCGTGCCCATGGACGTGGCCATGAAGACATAGCGGTTGTCGGGGAAGGTGCGCATCTCGCCAGTCAGCGGCAGCACGACGTTGATCTTTTCGCCTTCCTGCAGCGGGAACATGTTGACGATCGGGCGGCCACGCGAGCCGCGCGAACCGGCCGGCACTTCCCAGACCTTGAGCCAGTACAGCCGGCCGCGGTTGGAGAAGCACAGGATGTAGTCGTGCGTGTTGGCAATGAAGAGCTGGTCGATCCAGTCGTCTTCCTTCGTTGCCGTGGCCTGCTTGCCGCGGCCACCGCGTTTTTGCGCGCGGTATTCGGACAGGGGCTGGCTCTTGATGTAGCCGCTGTGACTCAGCGTCACCACCATGTCGGTGGGCGTGATCAGGTCTTCGGTCGACAGATCGAAGGAGCTGTGCTCGACCAGGCTGCGGCGTGCGCCCAGCTTGGTCTGGCCGAACTCCTGCTTCACGATGGTCAGTTCGTCGCCGATGATGGCCGAGACGCGCTCGGGCTTGGCCAGGATGTCGAGCAGATCGTCGATCTCGCCCATGACTTCCTTGTACTCGGCCACGATCTTGTCCTGCTCCAGCCCGGTCAGGCGCTGCAGCCGCATTTGCAGGATTTCCTGCGCCTGCGTTTCGGAGAGGCGGTACAGGCCGTCGCCGCCCATGCCGAAGGCCTTTTCCAGGCCGTCGGGGCGGTAGTCGTCGGCGTTGATCACGCCGCCATCGGCCCGCGTGCGGGTGAGCATTTCGCGCACCAGCTGGCTGTCCCACGGACGCGCCATCAGCTCTGCCTTGGCCACCGGCGGGGTCGGCGATTCGCGAATGATGCGGATGAAGTCGTCGATGTTGGCCAGCGCCACGGCCAGGCCCTCAAGCACGTGGCCGCGCTCGCGCGCCTTGCGCAGGTTGAACACCGTGCGGCGGGTGACCACCTCGCGGCGGTGCTCCAGGAAGACCTGGATCAGGTCTTTCAGGTTGCACAGGCGCGGCTGGCCGTCGACCAGGGCCACCATGTTGATGCCGAAGGTGTCCTGCAGCTGGGTCTGCTTGTACAGGTTGTTCAGCACCACCTCAGGCACTTCGCCGCGCTTGAGTTCGATCACCAGGCGCATGCCCGACTTGTCGGATTCGTCCTGGATGTGGCTGATGCCTTCGATCTTCTTTTCGTGCACGAGCTCGGCAATGCGCTCCTGCAGCGTCTTTTTATTGACCTGGTAAGGCAGCTCGTCAACGATGATGGCCTGCCGCTGGCCGCGGTCGATGTCTTCGAAGTGGCACTTGGCACGCATCACCACGCGGCCGCGGCCGGTGCGGTAGCCGTCCTTCACGCCATTGATGCCGTAGATGATGCCGGCGGTGGGGAAGTCGGGCGCCGGGATGATCTCCATCAGCTCGTCAATGGTGGCCTCGGGGCTCTTGAGCAGGTGCAGGCAGGCATCCACCACCTCGTTGAGGTTGTGCGGCGGGATGTTGGTGGCCATGCCGACCGCGATACCGGCCGAACCGTTGACCAGCAGGTTGGGCAGGCGCGAGGGCAGCACCAGCGGTTCTTTTTCCGAGCCGTCGTAGTTGGGCCCGAAGTTGACGGTTTCCTTGTCGATGTCGCCCAGCATCTCGTGCGCGATCTTTGACAGTCGGATTTCCGTGTACCGCATGGCGGCGGCGTTGTCGCCGTCCACCGAGCCGAAGTTGCCTTGGCCGTCCACCAGCATGTGGCGCAGCGAAAAGTCCTGCGCCATGCGGACGATGGTGTCGTACACCGCGCTGTCGCCGTGCGGGTGGTACTTACCGATCACGTCACCGACGATACGGGCCGACTTCTTGTAGGGCCGATTCCAGTCGTTGTTGAGCTCGTGCATCGCAAACAGCACGCGCCGGTGCACCGGCTTGAGACCATCGCGCGCATCGGGCAATGCGCGCCCGACGATCACGCTCATCGCGTAATCGAGGTAACTGCGCCGCATTTCCTCTTCTAGACTGATGGGCAGGGTCTCTTTGGCGAACTGTGTCATGAGCAGGGGCTAAAGTACGTAGATGGGCCGGAAGGCAACCAATCATTTTAAGGGCCATGACGGCAAGCGCTTTTCGCGGTGGTTTGTTGTACATCCACAACGAATGATGTGAAGCGCTGTTTAAGGGCCTGCGCCGCACAGCCCCGCGGGCCGGGCATTCGGCGCTTGTGGCACAATAAATTCCAGCGTTTTTAGTGGTGGTCACTTGAAGCGTCGTTCTTGTCACGCAGTCTGTCTGCGGCTTATATAGAGGAAAACCATGAAAAAACTTAACAAAGTGGCAATGCTGTTGGCAACCGCCGCCATGGCAACGGCCGCCGGCGCCCAAACCATCGACAACTGGCGCAATGGCACCAACGAACTGGTCTGGAAAAACGGCACCAACGAACTCTGCTGGCGCGATGCCAACTGGACGCCTGCGACCGCCGCACAAGGCTGCGACGGCGCGATCGTGCCTGTGGCCGCTCCCGCACCCGCTCCTGCAGCAGCTCCCGCACCTGCTCCTGCCGCAGCGCCTGCACCCGCTCCTGCACCCGCTCCTGCGCCTGTCGCTTCCAAGGTGACCTACGCTGCTGACGCCTTCTTCGACTTCGACAAGGCTGTCGTGAAGCCCGAAGGCAAGGCCAAGTTGGACGATCTGGCCAGCAAGGTCTCCGGCATCGCTCTGGAAGTCGTGATCGCTGTGGGTCACACCGACTCCACCGGCGCAGCTGGCTACAACCAAGCTCTGTCCAACCGCCGCGCTGAAGCTGTCAAGGCTTACCTGGTGAGCAAGGGCATCGAAAGCAACCGCATCTACACCGAAGGCAAGGGCCTGACCCAGCCGGTGGCCGACAACGCCACCCGCGAAGGCCGTGCCAAGAACCGCCGCGTGGAAGTCGAAGTGGTCGGCACCCGCAAGAACTGATTCCCTTCAGTTCGACTCTAAAAAAACCGCGCTTCGGCGCGGTTTTTTATTGGGCTGACGATAATCGAGCCATGAATCCCAACGTCAATGCAGATCCGGCCGAGCTGGCCAAATTCTCCGACCTGGCCCACCGTTGGTGGGATCCCGACAGCGAATTCCGCCCCTTGCACCAAATCAATCCTTTGCGATTGGATTGGATCGACGGGTTGGCCGTGCTGGCCGGAAAAGAGGTGCTCGATATCGGTTGCGGTGGTGGCATCCTGTCCGATTCGATGGCACGCAAGGGGGCACGAGTGACCGGCATCGATTTGTCTTCCAAGGCCTTGCGGGTGGCACAGCTGCATGCGCTCGAAGCCGGCACCCAGAACGTCAGTTACCAGGAAATCAGTGCGGAAGCCATGGCACTGGAGCGGCCAGAGGCTTTCGATATCGTCACCTGCATGGAGATGCTGGAGCATGTGCCCGACCCGGCTTCGGTGGTGCGTGCCTGTGCCACCTTGGTGAAGCCGGGTGGTTGGGTGTTCTTCTCCACTCTCAATCGCAACGCCAAGGCATTTCTGTTCGCGGTTCTGGGGGCGGAGTACGTGCTGCAGCTGTTGCCCAAGGGCACGCACGAGTACAAAAAATTCATCCGGCCGAGCGAGCTGGCCGCTTACTGCCGGGCAGAGCGGCTGGAGCTGGAGCAGACGCGCGGCATGGAGTACAACCCGATCACGCAGCGCTACTGGCTGAGCGACGACACCAGCGTGAACTACCTGTTCGCGACGCGCAAGCCGTGACCCGGCCTGTTTTCAGGGGCGTTCGTGCCGTGCTGTTTGACCTGGACGGTACCCTGATCGACAGTGCGCCGGATCTGGGTACTGCGGTCGACAGCATGCGATTGCACCGTGGCCTGCCCTCATTGCCGCAGGCCCACTACCGCGCACACACAGGCGCGGGCGCCCGTGGCATGTTGAAGGCGGCTTTTGACATTTCGCCCGAGCATGAGGACTTCGTTGCCATGAAGGAGGAGTTCTTCATGGCTTACGAGGCCTGCCTCACGCAGCGCACGCAGCTCTTTCATGAGGTCGCGGCCTTGGTCGAGCACCTCCTGGATGCGGGCCTGATGTGGGGCGTGGTGACCAACAAGTCACAGCGCTTCACCAAGCCCATCACGCATTCGATGTCGCTCTTCGCGACGGCTTCTACTGTCATCTGCGGCGATACCACTGCCCACACCAAGCCGCATCCCGCGCCGTTGCTGGAAGCGGCGCGCCAGCTGGCGCTGGCGCCGGGTCAATGCATCTACGTGGGTGACGACGAGCGCGACATCCGGGCAGGGCATGCGGCGGGCATGCCAACAGTGGCTGCTCGGTACGGTTATCTCGGTCCGGACGCCGATGTGGCGAGCTGGGGCGCCGACGCAGAGGTTTCTTCGCCCCTGCAAGTCTTGAAATTGCTGGAACTGCCTTAAACTCCATCTCCTGGGGCTGCACTGGTTTCGACGTGGGTTCGGACGCGCAGCAGGGCATGTCGAGGTTCTGTCACCTCGTAAATCAGCAGAAAAAAACCAACTGCAAACGACGAACGTTTCGCACTCGCCGCTTAAACACCGGTGAGCCTTGCAACAGCAGGCCGATGGGCTGGGCAAGGGGGTCGCAAGACCTCCCGGCTGCAAGGTAATTTACATCGGCTGGTTCTGCGTCGGGCACCTTGGCGCAGGATGAGATTCAAGGATGCTGGCTTCCCGTTTAGCGTGCCACTGCGCGACTCGGGCGGCGAGACCCAAATCAGACGGCTACACATGTAGAACTGCTCGAAAAAGGCTTGCGGACGGGGGTTCGAATCCCCCCAGCTCCACCATACGACCTGATAAAGGCCGCTAACGACATACCGTTGGCGGCATTTTTTCTTTAAAAATCAACAATCTAATTTGCAGGAAGGTATAGGGGCTTCCAAGGGCGTCTTTACCCCTTGTGGGGAACGTCGTGGGGAACAAATGGCCGTTCAGGCAATAATGTGGGGAACAAGCTCGATAGGAGCCCACTTGCTGACCGATGCCCACTGCAAAAACGCCACCTGCCCGGCCGACAAGAAGCGTGAGCGCCTAACCGACTCGGGCGGGCTGTATCTGGAGGTCAGCCCCAACGGCTCCAAGCGGTGGTTCTGGAAATTCCGCAAGGGCAGTAGCGACTCGCGCCTGGCGCTGGGCAGCTATCCGGCCGTGAGCCTGGTGGCCGCGCGGCGTGCGCGCGATGCGGCCCGCTTGCAGCGCGCCGACGGCACCGACCCCACGCTGGCGAGGAAGCTCGAAAAGCTAAAGGCGTTGAACCCCACCGGTGACAGCTTCAAGGCCGCGGCCTTGGAGTGGTACGAGAAGCAGGCGCCTCAATGGAGCGATGCGCACGCCAGCAGGTCGAAGCGCCAGCTTGAGCGCGACCTGTTCCCTTGGATCGGCGAGCGCCGTATCAAGGACATCGAGCCCGTCGAGCTGCTGGCGACCATCCGCAAGACCGAAGAGCGCGGCGCGATCGAGACGGCCGACCGTGGCCTCATGTTGTGCCGGCAGATTTGGCGGTATGCCGTCGCGACTGGCCGCGCCACGCGCGACATCACGACTGACCTGAAGGGCGCGCTAGTGCCTTACCGGGGCAAACACTTTGCGGCCATCGTGGACCCGGTGGAGTTTGGCAAGCTGCTGCGCGCTACGCGCGCCTACCGAGGTGGCCCTGTTGTGCGTGCCGCGCTGCAGCTTGCCCCTTTGCTGTTGCTGCGTCCTGGTGAGCTCAGGGCGGCGCGGTGGATCGAAATTGACCTAGACGCTGCGTTGTGGACCATTCCGGCCGCGCGCATGAAGCGCACCAAGGACGGCAAGGAGAATGGCGACCCGCACTTGGTGCCCCTGTCGCGCCAGGCTGTCGAGATTCTTCAAGGCCTCAAGGGCTACACCGGCCACGGCGCCATGGTGTTCCCCGGCGAGCGTAATCATGAGCGTCCGATGTCCGAGAACTCGGTGCGCACGGCTCTGATTTCCATGGGCTACACGTCAGACATCCAAACTTGGCATGGCTTCCGCGCGACCGCCAGGACCATGCTCACCGAGCGCCTGGAATGCGATCCCCTGGTGATCGAGGCCCAACTGGCCCACTCGGTGAAGGACGCCAACGGCCGCGCCTATAACCGCACGACCTACCTTAGGCAGCGCGCGGCGATGATGCAAAAGTGGGCCGACTATCTAGACGCGCTGATGGCGGGCGCGAAGGTCCACCAGTTGCAAGCGGCTTGATCCGCCCGCGCTGTTGTCTTTTCGCACACGAGCGACCCCGGTGGGTCGCTTTTTTTTGTTTTTGACTTGAACAAATGTCCGGAGCTCTACGTGGCAGGTTACTAAATCAGTGCTCCCTAGCTTTCTTTGGAAGACGAAATGCAGATTATCCGACTGCCACAGGTCAAGGCTGAGACCGGCTACCGCTCGCACGCATCGATCTACAACGCCATCAAGGCGGGCACCTTCACGAAGCCCGTGGCCATCGGCCAGCGTTCTGTCGGCTGGCCCGCTGACGAGGTGCGTGCGATCAATATTGCACGCATTGCTGGCAAAACAGAGTGCGAAATTCGCGCGCTCGTGATCCGCCTGCACGCCAAACGCGTCGAACTCTCCGTGGACTTCTGAGATGTTGGCGACGACCAATCTGGATGCCTGCCGTATGGTGGTAGACCGCATCGCCATCGCCCCAACTCTGGTGTCCGCTCGTTCCAGGGTGCCCTCGATCGGTGCCCGCCGTTCACATCGTCGCGGCGCTCTGCATTGCAAAGCGATCAACGTACCCATGCACATGTCTACATCGAAGACTTGCATGCATGCAATCGTTTGGCAGCTTGATGGCGGAGGCGGACCATCGTCCGGGCCTGCAGAATCTGGCGGCGTTGGCTACCACGGGCCTGGTAGGTGTTCAATATTGCTGCTTCGCCTTTCTCAACTTGGGGAGAGCGGCCATGGCTAAGAAAAGGCACAAGGGCAGCAAGTTCGACGAGAACTTCGTGGGCATCGTTTACAGTGTTTTTGAATGCCCCGCGTTCTACGCGTTGAGCTCATTTGCTTGCAAGCTGCTCTTTGACTTGATCGGTCAATATCGTGGCGACAACAATGGCGATCTGACCGTCGCGTGGTCGCAGGTCAGCGAACGAGGCTGGCGGTCGCGCACGACCTTGTATCGGGCGAAGAAGGAACTCATCGATGCCGGTTTCATACATGTCACCCGCAAGGGGCGCATGCCCTGGGCTTCCCCCAGCTTGATTCTGATTGCTCGGGTCGCACTACGCTACATTCAACGGAGCAGCCTCGACGACTCAGGCTCGCGCCAGTTCAATGCAATGGAAGACTGCTGATGACTTTTCATTTGAATGTTCGAGTTGCGTGGCATGACAACCGCTGGAACGGAACGGTTTGCAACGATCCGCTGCTGAATTCATACTGCCTCGACCTCGAACGCATCCGCTCCAGCCGGATTGACCTGAAGGAGGTCCAATTCAAAGGCAGGTTGTTCGCCGACATCCCGCCTGCTGACCTGCCGCCATGCAAGGACGAGTCAACCGCCTTCATGAATCAACACCAGTGGATCAGGACCGTTGAGCATCCATATGCCAGCAACAAGAAGACGCAGGAAACGCACGGCCACCTGCTGAAGACAAACATTCCTGTCCAGCCGTACTCGACGTTTGCAGTGCCCTTCTACTGGATGTTGCGCGGAAATCAGGACGAATTGCAATCACAGCTTCCCGAGGAGCTTCCCCCTGACGAGGAGCCACCTTTCCCTTCACCCTGGGTCTTCTCCAAAACCCGCCAGCGCGCCATCTGCAACCTCTTTTTCGGCAGACTGACCGCGGGTCGTTCGCTGGTGTTCTTCTACACAAAGAGCGGCCACCCATTGGAAGAAGCCTATTCCCGCCTCGTGGTCGGTGTCGGTCTTGTCGAGTCTCGCGCTCCCGTGATTGAGTACGACACTTCGATCTCGGGCGACACCTATCCGCTGTGGGACGGCAAGTTCCAGCACTCGATCAGGCCGGAAGGGAAGGCGGGCTTCATCTTGCCTTACCACGACTATCTGCAGCCAACCGGCGACGCTGCCGAGGATGCACGCCGCCGGTCGCTGCTCGATGAGATTGCAGTCGTGCCCGAAGCCGTCGATGTGATGTCGTTCTCCTACGCAGGTGAGCTGTCAACTGCCGATGTTGCGCTGTCGGTTCTGACCAAATGCCTCTCTGCAGTTCGGAAGATCAAGGAGCACGGGATAGCGCCTGGCCCCTGGGACAACCGCGAAGAATGGCTCAACGCGCAGATCGAGAACACCTGGCAGGATCGCGGCGCCTTTCCTGGAGCCGGCCCTGTCCTGGAGGCCCTCGGCATGCGGCTGGGCACGTCACTGGTGCTGGAGCTGATTGCCAAAGGATCTGTAAAGTCGACGGACGATCCCTGGCCAGTCATCGACCTCATCCTGCGCGGCAAAGCGGCGCCACCGCAGAGCGCCTACAAAGCCGACATAGCAGCCGTTGCTAACACCTGGACCGGTCTTTCGGAAGAACGGCGGGCCCTGGTCCGGCTACTGTCCCGGATGAGCCTGAGCGCGTCGCAGGCGAAGCGGTGGCTTGACCCGAACCGGCGCAAGAATGCGTCGCGGCAGCCTGTATCGGACGCAGCGATCATCGGGAACCCCTATCGCATCGCCGAATGCGACATCGGCGATGACAAGGACAACGCCATCTCACTGGCCACCGTCGATCGCGGAGTCATGCCGGACAGCGCAATTCGCGCAGCTCATCCCGTCGAAGAGCCTTCGCGCGTGGATTCGCCGCTTGATGGCAGGCGCGTGCGTGCGGGGCTGGTTGCCGTTCTGCGCGCCGCGGCCGTGCAGGGCGACGCGCTGTTGTCCGATCTTGAAGCGCTACTGGCCCTGGGCAAGCTCAATCTCGCGCAGCCCTGTGAAGTGCCCGTGGACTGGCTCAACGGCAACGAAGCGCTGCTGGCCGATGAGGTGTCCCGGCTGCGGCTGTTGCTGAACCACGAAACCGATGAAGCCGTGCAATGCCTGCAGCTCAAAGAGCTTCAGGACCGGGAGATTCGGCTTGGCAAACTGCTCAGTGGCCGAGCAACGGCAAGGCTGCCGAGCACAGGCGAGGCCTGGCAGAAGCTGATAGTCGAGGCGCTGAAGGAGAACGGCACCAATCCTGATCTCGGCAACCCGCGCCATGTATCTGCGTTGGAGGAGCAGGCTAAGGCGCTGGAGCAGATCACGACAGCCAAGCTGGCCGTCCTAGTGGGCCGCGCCGGAACCGGGAAGACGACCGTGCTGGCGGGCTTGCTGAAATCAGCGAAGCTTGCCACCGGCGGCATCCTGTTTCTTGCCCCGACCGGTAAAGCGCGCGTCCGGCTGTCACAGAAAGCGAACGCGAACGCAATGACGGTCGCGCAGTTCCTGTATCAGCTCAAACGCTATGACGGTCTGCGACAGCGGGTGCACTTCGACGGCGAGGAGAAGTACAGGCAGGAGAAGACCGTCGTTATCGACGAGTGCTCGATGCTCACCATGGACGACCTGCTGGCGACGCTGCTGGCACTCGATCTGGTTCATGTCCAGCGCGTCATTCTCGTGGGCGATCCGAACCAACTGCCGCCGATCGGCGTCGGCCGTCCCTTCGCTGATCTGGTCGCCTACATGGACGCCGCGGACAATGGCTCGCCGCAGGCCAGCGCGCTGGCAAGGCTCGGCATCGAACTGCGCACCGCCGATCAGGGGAAGGCGTCGGACACGCTGAAGCTTGCCTCCTGGTTCACGCGGGAGCAGCAGCCGGCCGACGCGGAATGGGTGCTCAGTGAAGAGGGCGAAGGCGAGAACCTAAACGACCTACGGGTGTGCACGTGGCAGACACCTGCGGACCTGTACCGGCTCATTGGCGAGCAGTTCGTTTCAGAGCTCGGGCTGAAGACGCCGGACGATGTGACTGGGTTCAACGCTGCGCTCGGACTGACCACTGAAGGCTTCGTACCGTTCGATGATCACGATGGCGCCGAGCGCTTTCAGATGCTCTCTCCCGTTCGCCTGCAGTCCCATGGAATCCACCAGATAAACCGCTGGGTCCAGGGCACCTTCCGGCGTCAGCAGCTCAACTCCGCGCGCCAGCCGTGGGGGCTGAGCCTTGGCGACGAAGAGATCGTCTGGGGCGACAAGGTCATCCTGACGCGCAACGGCAAGCGCGATGGCTGGAACGGGAGGCTCAAGGCGAGAGTCGATGATATGTACCTGGCCAATGGCGAAATCGGCGTCACAGCCCCCGCGCCCAACAAGGGCAGGTATCTGAACGTTGCCTTTGCCCAGCGTGCTGACGTGCGCTTCGGATTCAGCCCGGGCCAGTTTTCCAGCAATTCAGGGCCTCTCGAACTTGCCTACGCACTCACCGTTCACAAGGCGCAGGGCAGCGAATTCGACAAGGTGTTCGTGGTACTGCCCGAAAAGGCGCGGTTTCTGTCGCGCGAATTGGTCTACACGGCGCTTACGCGCTCGAAAAAGCGGCTCGTGTTGCTGATCCAGGGCAAGAATGCCGCTTCATTGTTTGATCTTTCACAGCCGACGAACTCTGAGACGGCGCGGCGCAACACCAACCTCTTTTCCGTCGGCGTGCGCTGCAGCGACGACTTCCCTTATGCGCAGCACCTCGTGCATCGCACCAGCAAGAACGTCATGGTGCAGAGCAAGTCTGAGCTCACGCTGGCCACGTACTTCGCCAGCCCGGATGTCAATCTCGGCGACTACGCGTACAACCGCCGGCTGGAAGGCGAAGGCTATCCCTACCGGCTGCGCCCCGACTTCAGTTGGGAGACAGATGCGGGGGAGCTGATCCTCTGGGAACACCTCGGGATGCTTGATCGGGACGACTACAGGCGGGGCTGGGAAAAAAAGAAGGCTTGGTACGCCGCCAACGATTACATCGAGGGCCAGAACTTGTTCACCTCGACGGAGGGGCCGGGGCTCGACATGGCGCACATAGCTATGGTTGCTCAGCGCGTCAGAGTGGCCCTCAACCGCTGACGGGCGGGGTCGCTCCCGAAAGCGCCCTTCTGATCTCGCGAGGATGCGCTTGACGTATTGCGCATCCACCGGACCTGCAAGAGGCGCGGTACGGGCGGTTCTTGTGCACGTGGAAGCCCCGTCACTTAGTTGGCCACGCCTTAGATTGATGACGGAACGATACGACCGGCTGGAGCTGCGTATTGACCCTTGAACGCGGCTGCGCCTTGCTAGCAGCGATGCGCCACTACGCTGCCGTTGGTGGCGAGGGTTCGAAGGGCTCCTCACGCTGCAATGCAGCACTTCGATCCTCGAAGTCGCCATGAGACTGTGAGCTGTCCAGGAGGCGTCTAGCGGTGAAGGACTGATTCGACCAATAGCGGCCAAGAAGACGATTC
Organism: Hydrogenophaga palleronii NBRC 102513; assembly: GCF_001571225.1. Classification (GTDB taxonomy): domain Bacteria; phylum Pseudomonadota; class Gammaproteobacteria; order Burkholderiales; family Burkholderiaceae_C; genus Hydrogenophaga; species Hydrogenophaga palleronii. The sequence goes on along the minus strand of NZ_BCTJ01000018.1, from coordinate 51,308 downwards.
GCTCGCATTCATGCATTCAATTGTGCAACGAGCAACCTGGAGGTGCCTGAAGATGTCATGAACACGGAAAGAAGCACACCATGCTTTGCAGGATGTCTGCAAAACGCAGTACATTTGCACGCCAAGACATTTGGATACACCACCATGAAGCAGCTAAAGGATGAGACCTTGTCTATCCGCACTTCAGGAAACGTCAAGCAGTTGCTGAAGCTCGCGGCGGAAAGAGAGCACCGGTCCGTAGCGTCCATGGTCGAGGTGCTGGTCTTGACGTACGCGCAAGAGCATGGCTTGGAAGCTGTGCGAGGTGCTTCGTCCGAGGGAAGGTCTGGGCAGACGAACTGTGGAGCTGACTGACAACATCAGGATAGCAATGGATCGAGACAACACACCCGGAGCCAGCAATTTCAGCTTCTTGGCTGCGCACAGTCCGTTGCTGGCTGATCTCGGATCGACAGCCGAACGTGTCTATCCGTTCGATCCAGCCAGTTGCGTGCTCAAGCTTCGCTTGCTGGCGGAGTCGATAACTCAGGATGTGGCAGCGCGCATCGGTGTGCGCCTCCAACAGCCCACGCAGGCTGAATTGCTGCGAGCCGTAGATCAACGCCTCGGACTGGATTCGCAGGTGCGTCAGATGTTCCACCTGTTGCGCCAGCGGGGGAACGAGGCGGCCCATCGGGCCAACCACGGCTTCGGCTACCGCGAAGGGCTGGAGACGCTGAAGGTCGCACGGGAAGTAGCGTTGTGGTTCCACCGCACTTTCGGCCGCGACGCAAATTTCAAGCCCGGTGCATTCATCCTGCCGGACGATCCAAGCCACAGGTTATTGACGCTGCAGCAGCAAGTAACCGACCTGACACAGCACCTCCAGCAAGCCCAAGCCGAGCAGGCAGACAAGGCTCGGATGGCCGAGTTGTTAGCTGCCCAGGCAGCGCAAGAGAAACTGCTGGCCGAACGGGCAACTGAAGAACGTGGCGTGTACGAAAGCCTGGCGGAAGAGGCTAGCACTCGCTACGCAGCCCTCAAGGCCGAGTTCGACGCCCACCTGCAGACTGTCAATGCTCAGCCCACCACTGCCAGCTCGCAGGACATTCAAACCTTTGCGCAGCGCGCGACCCAGGCTGCTCAGAAGGTCGCAATTGACGAAGCGTCCACCCGCCTTATCATTGATCAGATGCTCAGGGAGGTTGGCTGGGAAGTAGACACACTCGAACTCACTCATTCGAAGGGCATCCGTCCTGAGCGCAACCGCAACTTGGCAATTGCCGAATGGCCCATCGCCGGCAAGCAGAGCGCTGATTATTTGCTCTTCGCGGGTCTCTCGCCCATTGCGGCGATCGAGGCCAAGCGCATAAACGTTAATGTGGCAGGAAAGCTGGGCCAAGCTGAGCGCTACGCCCGTGGATTTAACATCCAACCAGAGCACGAGGCAGCGTGGCTCTTAGAGGGGCGTCAAGGCCCCTGGCCTGACGGGCAAGACAGTTCGTTCAACCTGCCATTCGCATACTCGTGCAACGGTCGCCCGTTGGTGAAGCAGAGCCCGGAGGCCAGTGGGACCTGGTTCCGCGATGTACGCCACAAGGGCAACCTGGCCAAACCGCTGCAAGGCTTTCACTCTCCCGAAGGTCTGCTCGACCAGCTCCGCCGGAACAAGGCCGAAGCTGAAGCCAAACTGCAGCGAGAAGGATTCTCGTACCTGGGGCTGCGTGACTACCAAGAGAAGGCCATCAGCGCAGTCGAGGTTGCACTTGCCGCCGGTCAGGCGAACTGCTTGTTGGCCATGGCCACCGGTACGGGGAAAACACGCACCATCATCGGCCTCATTTACCGTCTCCTCAAGGCTGAGCGGTTCCGTCGCATATTGTTTTTGGTGGACCGCACAGCCCTGGGGAACCAAGCCATTGATGCCTTCAACGAAGCGCCGTTGGAGCAAAGTCAGCCTCTTTCCAATATCTACAACATCGCTGAGCTGGGCGACATGGCGGCCGAAGCCGAAACTCGTGTGCAGGTGGCTACCGTTCAGGCCATGGTTAAGCGCATCTTTGGTAGCGACAACCCGCCCCCGCTAGATGCCTTCGACTGCATCATCGTGGACGAAGCCCATCGCGGCTACGCACTAGACCAGGACATGACCGAGGGAGAACTCACCCTACGTGATCAAGCTCAGTACCTTTCCACTTACCGGCGAGTCCTCGACTACTTCGACGCCATCAAAGTGGGTTTGACTGCCACTCCAGCACGCCATACCACCGACATCTTTGGTCTCCCGGTCTACACCTATTCCTACCGCGAAGCCGTGGCCGACGATTGGCTGATTGATCACGAACCCCCTGTCCGCTACCAGACACTATTGAGCCAGCACGGTATTCACTTCGACAGCGGCCAGCAGGTCGAGGCCATCAATCTTGGTACAGGCGAAATCGAAACTGCCGAGCTGGAAGACGACCTGCATTTCGAGCTGGAGAGCTTTAACAAGCGTGTCATCAATGAACCGTTCAACCGTGTGGTCTGCGAACAGCTCGCTCAAGAGTTGGACCCCATGGGCGAAGAGAAGGCCATGATCTTTTGCGCCACAGATGCGCATGCCGACATGGTCAAACGTCTACTCGACGAAGCCTTGAAGGCTGTTCACGGCGACCAATACAACCAAGCCTCGGTGGCGAAGATTACCGGAGCGTCTGACAAGGTAGACCAGCTCATACGCCGCTACAAGAACGAACGCTTTCCCACTATCGCCATCACGGTGGACTTGCTCACCACTGGCATCGACGTTCCGCCTATCTGTCATCTTGTTTTCATGCGCCGAGTGCGCTCCCGCATCCTGTACGAGCAGATGATTGGCCGTGCTACCCGTCGTTGCGACGAGATCGGTAAGACGGTCTTCAAAATTTACGACCCGGTAGACTTGTATGCCTCGTTGCAAGCGGTCAACACCATGCAGCCTCTGGTCAAGGACCCCAAAGTCACTTTGGAACAACTTCTGGACGAACTGAACAACCCGGCAGCATATGAGACCGTCGGTGCCACGCCAGACCGCACCCATGCGCACGATGTGCTTGACCAACTCAATCAGAAGCTCATGCGTGTATTGCGCGATGCAGCGCACAAGGCCGATAAAAAGCCCGAACTCAAAGAGAAGCTCGATCAGCTAGAACAGCAATGGGGCGTTCCCCCGCAGCAATTGCACCGACACTTGCACCAGCTAGGGCAGGAGGGCGGACCGCAGGCTGCGGCCGACTTCCTGCGCCATAACACGCGCTTGCTTCTTCAGCTCGCCGAGGTCAAGCAGATCCTGGGCACAGCCTATATGCCTATCATCTCTACACATGTTGATGAACTGAAAGAACGCAGTCAGAGCTGGGGCCTTTATGCCAAACCCGAGGACTACCTCGACAGCTTCGGCCACTTCGTGCGCGAGCAGGTCAATCTGTCCGCAGCCATGGCAACAGTGGTCAATCGACCCAAGGACCTCACCCGTGAACAACTCAAGGAAGTGCGGCTGCTCCTCGATGGTGCGGGATATTCCGAAGCCAGCCTCAAGGCCGCCTGGCGAAACCACAGCAACCAAGACATAGCCGCGGGCGTAATTGCCTACATCCGCCAAGCCGCGTTGGGCGAAGCCTTGCAGCCTTTCGACCAACGTGTGGCTCAGGCCATGCAGAGGATCTACGCCATACACCCTTGGACTCCAGTGCAACGCAAGTGGCTAGACCGTCTTGGCAAACAACTCACGCACGAACTCGTCATCGACCATGCCTTCATCAACAACGCCTTCGTCAACGACGGCGGCGCCAAACAGCTCGACAAGCTGCTTGCTGGGCAGCTTGAAGGCGTGATGGGGGCGCTGTCTGATGGCCTATGGCTCCGGGCGGCATGACGATGCGTCGCTGAGCCTCAATATCTCCAAGTAATCTTTTCATGACTACCCAAGACATCGTCCAGAAACTCTGGAACCTTTGCGACGTACTGCGTGACGACGGAATCAACTACAGCGACTATGTCACCGAACTTGTTCTGCTGCTCTTCATCAAGATGGAGTATGAGAACGCCGAAAACGGCATCCTTGAACGCCACAAGTTGCCAGCGTATGCGCGCTGGCCTAAGCTTCGTGACGAAAGTGGCTTGAACCTACTGCGACACTACCGGGAAACCCTGCTCAAGCTTTCCGCCAGTGAGGACCGGCTGATCGCCGCCATTTATGCCGACGCACAGACCAGTCTGAAAGAGCCGCGGCACTTGGAACAGCTAGTCAAGAGCCTGGACGGTATCGACTGGTTCAGCGCTCGGCAAGACGGCCTGGGCGACCTGTACGAAGGCCTGCTGGAAAAGAACGCTAGCGAAACCAAAAGCGGCGCGGGCCAGTACTTCACGCCCCGCCCGCTCATCGACACCATCGTCCAGGTCATCCAACCCCAGCCCGGTGAGACCGTGCAAGACCCGGCCGCCGGCACCGCTGGCTTTCTGATCGCCGCCGACCGCTATATCAAGGACCGGACCGACGACCTCTATAACCTCAGCGAAAAGGAGCGCAAGTTCCAGCGCAACCAGGCCTTCCTGGGCATGGAGCTGGTGTCTGGCACCCGCCGCCTGGCGTTGATGAACTGCTTGCTGCACGGTATGGAAGGTGATGCCGAAGGTGTCGTGCACGTGGGCAACACCCTGGGCAGCGCCGGCAGCAGCCTGCCCAAGAGCCACATCATCCTGAGCAATCCGCCCTTTGGCACCGCAAAGGGTGGTGGCGGCCCCACCCGCGACGACCTGACCTTCGCCACCAGCAACAAGCAGCTCGCCTTCCTACAGCACATCGTGCGACACCTGCGCGACGGCGGCCGCGCCGCCGTGGTGCTGCCCGACAACGTGTTGTTCGAGGGCGGCGTAGGCGCCGACATCCGCCGTGACCTGATGGACAAGTGCAGGCTGCACACCATCCTGCGTCTGCCCACCGGCATCTTCTATGCCCAGGGCGTCAAGACAAATGTGCTGTTCTTCGAGAAAGTCAGCCAGGCTGCCACAGGCAGCACGCAAGACGTGTGGGTGTACGACATGCGCGCCAACGCCCCCAAATTCGGCAAACGCACACCGCTGACCGACGCGCACTTCGCCGACTTCATCGCCGAGTACGGCGACGAGCACAGCGGCAAAGCCGCCCGACAAGACCAAGGCAAACAAGGGCGCTTCCGCCGCTTCAGCCGCGACTGGATCGCCAGCGAAAAAGGCGACAGACTGGACATCGCTTGGCTCAAGGATGACAGCGCGGAGGATGCAGCTGACTTGCCCGAACCGGCCGTGTTGGCGCGCGATGCTGTGGAGGAGCTGAACGGGGCGTTGGCTGAGCTGAAGGCGATGTTGGCTGAACTGGGGGAAAGCAACTGATGAGCTTGCTTCCCACAAACTGGGTACAAGCACCCATCGGCAGCCTTTGCGATCTGAAAAACGGTCGTGCTTTCAAGCCTGCGGAGTGGTCACAAGATGGTCTGCCCATTGTTCGGATACAGAACTTGAACAATGGCTCTGCACCGTTCAATCGATTCAACGGTGCATACGACAACAGGCACTACTTGAAAGGTGGGGAACTCCTGTTCGCTTGGTCTGGGACGCCCGGAACCTCGTTCGGAGCACATGTATGGCTTGGTGGCAAAGCACTTCTCAACCAGCACATTTTTCGTGTTGATTTTGATGACGCGCTTTTGGATCGACGTTTCTTCCGCCATGCGATCAATCAGAAGCTGACTGAGCTGATCGGTGTAGCGCATGGCGGTGCGGGGTTGCAGCACGTCACCAAGGGCGTCTTTGAAGGCACTGAGGTTGCTTTGCCACCACGATTGGAACAAAAGCGCATTGCCGACACACTCGACACCGTCCTCACTCGCGTTGACACCGTCAACACCCGCCTGGCCCGCGTGGCCCCCATCCTCAAACGCTTTCGCCAATCCGTTCTCGCCGCCGCCACCTCGGGGCAGTTAACGGCGGATTGGCGCGCCACGCATGGCATAAATGCGGGGGTAGAGACAACTCTCCAAACAATCTGTATGCCTGATCGTGTCATCACATACGGTGTCGTCAAGCTGGGAGATGACACGCCCGGCGGTACGCCTTGTTTGCGTACGAGCAACGTCCGCTGGCTTCGATTTGAACTCGATGGAATGAAGCTGATTCATCCAAGACTCTCCGCTGAGTACCAACGCACAGTGCTGCGTGGTGGAGAAGTCTTGGTAAACGTTCGCGGCACGCTGGGTGGGGTAGCGGTAGCCACAGACGATATGACGGGCTGGAATGTGTCTCGTGAAGTTGCAGTTGTGCCCATTGACCAGGCTTTGGCTGACCCAGCATACATTTCATTTTGGATCGCCAGTGACGAATGTCAGCGGTGGCTGACCGGCGTGGCCAAGGGTGTTGCTTACACAGGCATCAACATTGAGGATTTGCGAACGCTCCCGTTGAAGCTGCCCTCAAAGGACGAGCAAGCCGAAATCGTTCGCCGTGTCGAAACCCTCTTCGCCTTCGCTGACCGGATCGATGCCCGTGTGCAAGACGTGCAGATGGCTACAGAGCGCCTCACTCCAGCTTTTATGGCCAAGGCCTTCAGTGGCCAACTTGTGCCGCAAGACCCGAATGACGAGCCGGCTAGCAAACTGCTGCGCCGGTTGCAGCAGGAAGCGCCATCGATCAGTACAAAAAAACGCGGAAGGAAGACCGCTATATGAGGCTTCTGTCGATTGAGCTTTTTGGGCAATACAAAGGCTTAAAGGATCAGCTCTTCGACTTCTCAATGGTGGAAGGCGATGTGGCGGTCCTCATTGGCGCCAATGGTTCGGGCAAGTCGCAGGTCATAGAGCTCATCGCCGAAGCTTTTGCCTTTCTTGAACGGCAACAGCGAAAAGACTTCCGGGTACGCATGCCCCTAGGGTATGACTTCCGCGTTATGTACGAGATGGCTTCGTCTCGCTACGAAGGCTTACGCCGGTTCGGCGTGGACACACGGAATGGCCTTCGTGTTTCAGTGCATCACCTTGTCCACGTGGTTCAAGACGGCGATGCGCAGCCGGCCCAGACGACAATGTGGCAAATCACGGCGGGCGGCTCATTGGAAGAATTGGTGCTTCCACGGGTCATCGGATACGCCTCCGGCATGTCTGAGAATCTTCAGCGTGCTTTCATGCGCAATGCGCTTCAGTACTTTGATGTGATTCGGGTCAGGGCGCACTTGAAGAATGAGCTTGCTCACCCAAAAGTGGATGAAGAGGCAACGCTGATCATCAATGAGCGCTATCTAAAGCGTAACCCGGGCATATTCGCACCCGAAGGGCAAAACCCAGAATCAGGCCTTTTCAGACTGCGGGAGACAGACACGGCGATACCCAGGAACCTTTTCCTTGACTATGATTGCGCTGCGCTCTTGATTGCGATGCTTGGCATGCTCACGAACGAAGCTCGTGACTCGGTATGGCATGAGATCCCTTTCCGTCACCCAACGCGTGTAGTGTTGAGGTATGACCTTCGCGGACAAGCTACGGCTACGGACAACGCCCGCGACATCAAACGCCTGATCGAATTGGCAGGCCTTGAAAGGTGTACGCCGATCTCCCCAAAAACCAGTGAAGGTCAGTACGAATTATTGGAGCTGGATCATTTGGCGGGTGAGATAGAGCTCGATTTCCAAGATCCCGATGTCATCAATCGGATGGCTGACAACTCTCGAGAGCCCGACCAGTGGTTCTCTGCGCTCTATAAGCTTCAACTTCTAGGCGTTGATGAATGGTCAGGAATCGTAAAGCGCGCGTTGCGTCGCGATAGCTTTCAAGGGCATGTTGAAAAGCCGCTTAAGGGGAAGCTCCCTCTTTCGGTGCAGGAACTTTGGATGTCCGATGGCGTGAAAACGGTCGCGTTTGACGACCTGAGCGACGGGGAAGTGCAACTTCTATTGACCCTGGGTGCCGTCCGGCTCTTCGGTGATGATGAAACGCTGTTCCTCTACGACGAGCCCGAAACACACTTGAACCCAAGCTGGCGTGCCCGCTTCCACCTGGACTTTGAAAGCGCTAACGAAGCCAATGGCAAAGCTCAAGCCATTGTCTCCTCGCACTCGCCCTTCTTAGTCTCTTCGCTGCCCCGAGAAGCAGTGTTCCACTTTAAGAAGATCAACGGTGCAACAGAGATGACGAATCCGCCAGGAGAGACCTTCGGGGCATCATTTGACGTACTGATCAAAAAGCACTTCAACCTACGCGCAACGATCTCTGAAACCGCTGTCCACGAAATTCGTGAGCAGTTGGCAAACCCTCAGCTCACGACCGCACAAAAACTTGCATGGCTTGAGGAGTCTGTTGGCGAGTCGATGGAGCGTTCGTACCTCATCAACAAGTTGAGAGCTGGCTGATGCTGTTCGAGGTCCACCCCAATCTTCAGCAGTCGGAAGTGTTTGAAGCGCTCAACCGCTTCTTTCGAGAGACGATGCTGGCCACGCTTGAGGGTAGGCCCGTGGATGAGACTCTGCTCCCAGTTGGCTTGTGTGCTGCGATAGCTGGAAATCAACCGACTCAGACGGCAGTTGACTCCCTCAGAGCACAATTGTTGGCGCTCGATCAGGGGAACAAGCAAGCAATCAAGGACGCTTTGGCATTGAACACAGATCCGTCTGCGTTTCTGTCCGACCGGACTGCATCGCTGCCAGTCTTACCTGATGCGGTTCTTCCGCAATTGAAGATCCTTGCAATTCACCTCTTTCAGCGCACGGCGAGGCTCAAGGACGTAGAGCAAGCATGTGGCGAACGCGTCGACGACCACTACGCTCGGTTCCGTCATGGCATCGCCCCAGGTAACGGCAATTTGTGTTGCGTTTGTGGGACTGAATATCTTGCGCCGTTTCAGGCAGACGCGAACGACAACGAGCAATGGCGGGGCCCTTATGACCACCTGTTGGCCAAAGACCTTTACCCCCTATACGGGGTGGCCCCGAAAAATCTGCTCCCCATCTGCACCACATGCAATTCCAAAGCTAAGCTGGCCAAGGACCTGCTGCTTAAGGACGGGGTCCGGCGTCTCAGTTTTTCGCCATGGTCTGAACGCGCGTTATTGAACGAGATTGAGGTGGTAATTGATGACGCACACGAGCTGTTCCCGCGCGTGGTCGTTAACTTCAAGAGCATCGATCCCGATCGACAGGAGAAGCTGGCGACTTGGGATGATGTCTACAAGATCAAGTCTCGCGTGGAGGGGGAATTCAGGGAGTTGGGAGCAAAGGTGGCCGAAGATGCACGCGCACAAGATGATGCATGTTTTCTGGTGAAGCTCCGAGAGAGCGGGACTGCCAAAAGCCAAGCGCAAAGGCAAACGCCCTTTAACTATTGGCGTGCGCGTGTCTACGCAGCGGTGAGTGTTATGAACCCTGGGAGCCGTGAGGCCTTGCGGAAAGCAATTGCTCCAACGCCCCAAGTGATCAATGACGTGGAGGCTCTATTCTTTCAATGAATGGCGTTCGCCCACGCGCATCAAACTCAAATAGGCCCTAGCATGGCTGTTAAACCTAAGATCGCGCCTTTGGCATGATCAACAATGCTTGTAGACTTAAAAACGTTGCCGTTGCCATGACCTTCACTGACGACAGTCCACGAGAATGGGGACATCCGGGCCGTGCTGGCGAGCAGTAGCAATCGCTGCACTGCCGACTTTCGAGTCTTATGGCCGATACTAAGCGCCTGCGCCGCGAGATGCCCCTGTGGTTATAGAAGATGAACAAATCACTTTCGATACCAACTCCAATAACTCCATCGCTTAAGGCTTTGGAGGCCGCGGCGTTGATTGCGATTTCTGAGGTCATCAAGGACAGTGTGGTCAAACCCAGCGAGCAAGCGGTGATGATGGCCGCGAGGGCCATGGCGCTCAAGACGCTTCGGGAGATTCAGAGCGGCTGAGGTCACACCTTCGAGTCACTTCACGCGTGCTCCCATTACGCACCTGTCACGCACCTGTCACGCGTGACAGGTGGGTACGCACCCGTTGCATGTAAGATAGTGACATCGTGGCTGGTGGAATTTGCTTAGCGTCCGCGCTCCCTGCATCGCTTTTTGTGGGGAACAAAGTGGGGAACAATTGACTTTCTTGAAGTCTCGATTGTTAGCATCTATGCGGCCATCAGGACTTCATTCAATAGACCCCAGCCCACCATCTGTTGCAAAAGCCCATCTGGATGCAAATCCGGATGGGCTTTTTGTTGCGCACCTGCTTTTGAGTCGTCAGCACAGCGGCACGGGAGGCGTTGCGCAGATCGAGGGAGGGCCTGTCCGGTGAGCGGCGACAATGCCGGCACCATGATGCAATTGCAGGACATACTTTTTTCCCAGGGCTTTGGCACGCGCCGCATCTGCAGCGGTCTTGTGCAGCAGGGCCTGGTGGTTGTGGGCTCGGATGCGCAGCCTTGTACCGATCCGACCGCCTTTTTTGAAGAAGAGGGCTTGAGCTTTCGGGTGCAGGGTGAGCTGTGGAAATACCACGCGCTGGCCTATCTCATCCTGAACAAACCGACGGGCTTCGAGTGTTCGCAAAAGCCCAGCACCTATCCGAGCGTCTACACCTTGCTGCCCGGTCCGCTGCGTCAGCGTGGTGGTGGGGCGGCTGCGGGTGTGCAGGCGGTGGGGCGGCTGGACCAGGACACGACGGGACTGCTGCTGCTGTCGGACGACGGCAAGTTCATCCACCGCATGACCTCGCCGCGCCACCATGTGCCCAAGGTGTACGAGGCGCAGGTGAAGCACCCGCTGGACCAGAAACAACTGAGCCGACTGCTGGACGGGGTGGTGCTGGACGACGATCCGAAGCCGGTGCGCGCGCAGGCGTGCGAAGCGGTGAGCGAGTTGCACCTGCGCATGACCTTGACGGAGGGCAAGTACCACCAGGTCAAGCGCATGGTGGCGGCCGTGGGCAACCGGGTGGAGGGCTTGCACCGCTCCGCGATGGGCTGCCTGGTGCTGACCCCCGAGCTGAAGCCAGGCCAGTGGCGCTGGCTGACTGCCGACGAGGTGCTGGCCTTGACGCAAAAGGCCGGCACAGTGCCAGCCCCGCAGCCTCAGGCGAAGTAGTTCAGAGCAGGTCGCCGCGGCGGCTGTCCAGTGGCATGAGGAACGAGTTTTCCTGCCACTGCGAATTGAAGTCGCTGCGCGGCTCGCCGGCGGTGCTGTTGGGCCAGTTCGAGAGCGGGCTGAAGTCGCTGCTGCGGTTGCTGCGCTGGCGCGTGAGCGCGGTGCGCAAGTTGGCTTGCGCGGCAATGATGGCGCGCTCTTCCATTTCGCGTTCGCGCATGGCGTGGTTGAGCGAAGACTCTCCGAGGAACTCGGCGCGAATCTCGGCCACCGTGGGCAGACTGTTGGAGCGCACCACCCAGTAGGGCAGGCCGCACTGGGTGAGCAGCGAGTGTTTGAGGGCGCGGGTGCTGCGCGGCAGCCCGGCGCTGCCCGGCACATCCAGGCAGCCGAGCACACGCCCGTCCGAGCGGCACACGGTGAACGTGCAGTACACGCCGCCCAGCAGCTTGTACCACTCCACACCTTGCTCGCGGTCACGCGGCAGGGTGAAGCGCGTGACCGGCAGCTTGATCATGACGTGGTGATCGTAGAAAGCGCGCGCGAGCCAGTGCCAGACGCGGGCCTCTTCGCTGTTGGCCAGGGCACGCGTGCTCAATGGCCAGTGTTTGGGAATGCGGCGGCGCTCGCGGGCCTGGCGATCCATCCATATCCGATGCAGGAACGCGCCCAGTGCCAACAGGGCCAGTGTCGGCACGGCAAGCAGCCATGGGTTGTTCCAAGTGTTCATATCGCGGGGGATGAGTCGATTTGTATCAAAGTGTAGGGGTTTGCGACCCATTCAGCGCGCAAACTTGTGCATTCGCACGATCGACGTGTGATTTCCTTACGGTTTGGGGGCGGTATCGATGGTGGTGAGCCAGCCACCACGCGCCTGCAGACCGCCATTTTGCCGCGGGGCACAGTGTCGCTGGCCCGCGGCGCCGGCCGTGATTTTGGAAAATAGGTCTTTGGATGTGCACGCCATAGGCGGGTGCGTCAGGGCAGTTGGGAGAGAAACGCCGCCACCGCACGGGCCAAGGCTTCGGGTTGGTCGCGGTGCGGGCTGTGCCCGCAGTCAGGCAGCTCCACGCGCTGGGTTTGCGGGGCGGCCCCGACGATGGCATCGAGCTGGGCCAGCGTGCCGTACTCGTCACCCAGACCCTGCACCAGCAGCAAGGGCGCGGTGATGCGCCTGCATTCGTTCCGGATGTCAAAAGCCCGGAAGTCCGGGCTGAGCCAGACATCGTTCCATTGCCAGAAGGCGTTGTCGACGTCGTGGTGGTACTTCGCCAGCCGCGGGCGCAGGGGGCTGGGCTCGGCTTCGTACAAGGCCTTGGCCTGCGCGATGGCCTGCAGCGCGATGTCTTCGACAAATACGTGCGGCGCCATGACCACGCAGCCCGCCACCGCGTGGCGGCTGGCGTGCAGCAGGGCGATGGTGGCGCCGTCGGAGTGGCCGACCAGCACCGGGTTCGAGATGCCCAGTTGCTTGAGCAGCGCGGGCAGCACCTGCCAGGCTTCGTGGTGCATGTAGTCGGGCTCATGGCGGCCCACATGCCATTCGCCCTGCCAGCGGGGCGCGCCGCGCACATCCGCCACGGGGTCGGACTCGCCGTAGCCGCGCCGCGAATACAACCAGCCGGCACGGCCGGTGGCGGCACACAACTCGGCCGGCCAGTGGCGCCCCCGTTGTTCCCACATGGCCACGCTGCCCAGGCCTTCGTGCAGGAAAACCAACGGGGCCTGATCGGTGGACCCTGCGATGTGGGCCACTTCGAGTGAGATGCCTGCGATGTCAATGCGGTTCATGCCGGCATCGTACCGAGGCGGGCCTGGAGGCGCTGTCGCGCGGTCATGGAATGCATGTATTCTTGCCGGGATGTCCCTGTTGTTCGACTCGTTCTGGCGTGCCGTCGCCTACTGCGTGCACCCTCGCGTGATCGCGCTGTCGTTCCTGCCGTTGATCCTGATGGTGGTGCTGTCGTTTGGCCTGGGCTATTTCTTCTGGGAAAGTGCGGTGGCCTCGGTGGCCGCATGGCTGGAAGCCTTTGATCTGGTGCAGGCCTTTCTGGGCTGGCTCGAGCGTCTGGGCATGGGCTCGCTGCGCACGGTGTTTGCGCCCTTGCTGGTGCTGGTGCTGGCCACGCCGCTGATCGTGCTGCTGTGCCTGTTGCTGGTCGCCATGTTCATGACCTCGACCATGGTTGAACTGGTGGGGCAGCGGCGGTTCCCTACGCTGGAGCGCAAGCACGGAGGCTCCTTGCTGGTGAGCGTGCTGTGGTCGCTCGGCTCGACGCTGCTGGCGGTCGTGGCCCTGGTACTGTCCATGCCGCTGTGGCTGGTGCCGCCGCTGGTGTTGATCCTGCCGCCGCTGATATGGGGCTGGCTGACCTACCGGGTGTTTGCCTTCGACGCCCTGGCCACACACGCCAGCAGCGACGAGCGCAAGCGCATTCTCAAAGAGCATCGCGGTAGCCTGTTGCTGATGGGTGTGCTCAGCGGCTACCTGGGCGCAGCGCCCAGCCTGTTGTGGGCCTCCGGCGCCATGTTCATCGCGCTCGCACCCTTGCTGGTGCCGGTGGCGATCTGGATCTACACCCTGGTGTTTGCTTTCGCCTCGCTCTGGTTCGCTCACTATGCCCTGGCGGTGCTGCAGCGCATGCGCGCCCGCGCCGTAGTGGAGGTCGTGGATGACCTGCCGACGGCAGGCCCTGTTGCCGCGACTCCACCAACGCTGCCAGGCTCGGCCCCGGTCGAGCCCGTTTTCCCACCGTCTCCACCCCACACATGACAACCGCTTTCGGCCTGATCATCGTCGGCGATGAAATCCTTTCCGGCAAACGCAGCGACAAGCACCTGCCCAAAGTCATCGAACTGCTGACCCAGCGCGGCCTCGCGTTGAGCTGGATGCGGCTGGTCGGCGACGACCGAGAACACATCACCGCGGCATTGCGCGATGCCTTCGCCGGCAACGACGTGGTGTTCAGTTGCGGCGGCATCGGCGCCACGCCGGACGACCACACGCGCCAGTGCGCGGCTGCAGCGCTCGGTGTCGAGCTCGCATTGCACCCGGAGGCGCAGCAGCTGATCGAGTCGCGCATGCGCGATCAGGCGGCAGAGCAGGGTCAGGTGTTCGCCCCCGAGCGGCCGGACAACGTGCACCGATACAACATGGGCGTATTCCCGGTCGGCGCCCGCATCATCCCCAACCCGTACAACAAGATTCCCGGTTTCAGCTGCACCAGCCCCGCGGGGGCGCAGGTGCATTTCCTGCCCGGCTTCCCCGTGATGGCCTGGCCGATGATCGAGGGCGTGCTCGACACGCAGTACGCGCACCTGCAGCGCCGCGGCGCCTGGGCTGAGCGTTCGGTGATCGTGTTCGGCGCCATGGAAGCGGTGCTCACGCCGCTGATGGAGCAGATCGAACGCACGCACCCGGTCAAGGTGTTCAGCCTGCCCAGCGTGGACCACCCGGAATACGGGCGCCACATCGAATTGGGCGTCAAGGGTGCGGCCGATGGCGTGTTGGCGGCCTACGGTGTCTTGCTCGCGGGCCTGCGTGTACACGGGGCATCACTCGGCCCTGAAATGGTGCGCGACTGATCTGCACCTCCGCGGTGCGCGTCATGTGACGCACCTTTAAGGTGCTACTGCGGCCCGTCGCTGCGTGCTGCACAGGCCGGGCGCCCCAAAATCGAGAGACTGCCTGGCAGCACCGAACCTTTGTGGCGCGTGGGCTGCGCGATAATCCCTGCGCCGTGTGCCGCGAGTGAATCTGCTGCAGGCCCGTGACCCAAGTTGTGGCACACATTCTGCTTGTCACCAGCGTCGTTCTCATTTTTCCACTCACCCAGCTACAGGAGTATTTGATGGCCAAGACCGTCGCAGACGTGATGCAACTGGTGAAAGACAACGAAGTGAAATTCGTTGACTTCCGCTTCACCGACACCCGGGGCAAAGAGCAGCACGTGACCGTGCCCGTGTCCCACTTCGACGAAGACAAGTTCACCTCGGGCCACGCGTTCGACGGTTCTTCCGTGGCCGGCTGGAAGGGCATTGAGGCATCGGACATGCAGCTCATGCCCGACCCCAACACCGCCAATATCGATCCCTTCTTCGAAGAAACCACGCTGTTCCTGCAGTGTG
Organism: Hydrogenophaga palleronii NBRC 102513; assembly: GCF_001571225.1. GTDB lineage: Bacteria > Pseudomonadota > Gammaproteobacteria > Burkholderiales > Burkholderiaceae_C > Hydrogenophaga > Hydrogenophaga palleronii. The sequence goes on along the minus strand of NZ_BCTJ01000018.1, from coordinate 36,108 downwards.
ACGTGATCGAACCGGGCGACGGCAAGGCCTATGACCGCGATCCGCGTTCCATCGCCAAGCGCGCCGAAGCCTACCTGAAGGCCTCCGGACTGGGCGACACCGCCTACTTCGGACCGGAACCCGAATTCTTCATCTTCGACGGCGTGCGCTGGAGCAACGAGCCCGGCCGCGTGATGTACGAGATCGAAGAGTACGAAGCCCCCTGGAACAGCGGCGCCAAGCTCGAAGGCGGCAACCGCGGCCACCGCCCCACCGTCAAGGGCGGTTACTTCCCCGTGCCTCCGGTCGACAGCACGCAAGACATGCGCGCCGAGATGTCCCTGATCCTCGAATCGCTGGGCATTCCGGTTGAAGTGTTCCACCACGAAGTGGCGGGCGCTGGCCAGAACGAAATCGGCACCCGGTTCAGCACGCTCGTCGAGCGCGCCGACTGGACCCAGGTGCTCAAGTACGTGGTGTGGAACGTGGCCAATGCCTACGGCAAGACCGCGACCTTCATGCCCAAGCCCTATGCCGGCGACAACGGCTCCGGCATGCACGTGCACCAGTCGATCTGGAAAGACGGCAAGAACCTGTTCGCTGGCGACGGTTATGCCGGCCTGAGCGACTTCGCCCTGTACTACGTGGGCGGCATCATCAAGCACGCCCGTGCACTCAACGCCATCACCAACCCCGGCACCAACTCGTACAAGCGCCTGGTGCCTGGCTTCGAAGCCCCGGTGAAGCTGGCTTACTCGGCCCGCAACCGTTCGGCCTCGATCCGCATTCCGTACGTGGCCAACCCCAAGGGCCGTCGCATCGAAGCGCGTTTCCCCGATCCATCGGCCAACCCGTACCTGGCCTTCTCGGCCCTGATGATGGCGGGTCTGGACGGCGTGGAAAACAAGATCCACCCGGGCGAAGCCGCTACCAAGGATCTGTACCACCTGCCGCCGGAAGAAGACAAGCTGGTGCCGACCGTGTGCCACAGCCTCGACCAGGCGCTGGAGCACCTCGACAAGGACCGCAGCTTCCTGACCAAGGGTGGTGTGTTCACCGACGCCATGCTCGACGCCTACATCGAGCTCAAGATGGGCGAAGTCACGCGTTTCCGCATGGCACCGCACCCGGTCGAGTTCGACATGTACTACAGCCTGTGATGGCCCGCCCGGTGCGCCGGGCTGCCTTCACCGAGTTCAAAAGGGGCCGCGTCAGCGGCCCTTTTTTTGTTGTTCGGGCGGCCAATCGCCACCGTTCAGGCGCCGATGAGGCACTTTTGCAGGGGTTTTCGGTCATACTGAAAAACGCTTTTTGGGCCCGTGCGCCGCGGCCCCCACCGCCTCTCTGGAGTTGATGTCACCTTGAACCCGATGCCTTTCCTCACGATCCGCACGCTGGCTGTCGCCAGCCTGGCGCTGTGCGTGCTGCAGGCCCATGCGCAGGCACCACGCATCTACCGTTGCGGCAACGAATACACCAACGACGCGCAGGTCGCCAAGAACAAGGGTTGCAGTCCGATGGAGGGCGGCAACATCACCATCATCGAGGGCACCCGCCCGACGGCGGCACGCAGTCCCACAACCGCGAGCAACACCCCCGCACGCAGCGGCAGCAGCACCGAGCGCGTGGACGCGACCGCACAGCGCGCACGCGACAGCGACGCGCGCGCCATTCTCGAAGCCGAGTTGCGCAAGGCCGAAGAGCGGCTGGCGGAGGCGCGCAAGGCCTACGCCAATGGCGAGCCGGAGAAGCAGGGCATCGAGTCGCGCAACTACCAGCGTTACCTGGACCGCGTGGCCGATCTCAAGGCCGCGGTGGGCCGTGCCGAGAGCGACGTTGCCGGCCTGCAACGCGAACTGGGCCGTCTGCCGGCCGCGGGCGCACCGGGCAGTTCTGCCGCAAAATAAGCCGCTTGAAAAAGATCGACCTACCTTCGTTTCTCCCCGCGTCTGCCCGGCGCGTTCCCGCCGAAGCCACAGCGCGAGCCGTCGACCGCAAACAGGCGCAGGCTCCCTCACGTTTCCAGTCGCTTGATCTGCTGGCCACCTTGGTGGCGGTGGTCGACGCCAGCGGCGGCGTTCTGTACGCCAATGCGGCGCTGGAGGATGCCCTGGGCATGTCCCGGCGCAGCATCACCGGGGCTTTGCTGCAGGCCTGCTTCACCGAACCGGCTTTGCTGGAGAACGCCTTGCAGGGCGCCAGCGGCAACCAGTTTGCCGCGCTGCGTTACGACGCCTGGCTCAAGCGCCTGAACCACGACGCCTTGCCGGTGCACGTGGTGGTGGCGCAGACCGACAACCCGGGTGAAGTCATCGTCGAGTTGTTGCCGCTGGAGCAGCAGGCGCGCCAGGAGCGCGAGGAACGCCTGATCGATCAGGCGCAGGCCAACAAGGAGCTGATCCGCAACCTGGCGCACGAGATCAAGAACCCGCTGGGTGGCATTCGTGGCGCGGCGCAGTTGCTGCAGATGGAGCTGGAGTCGCGTGAGCTGATCGAGTACACGCAGGTCATCATCCACGAGGCCGATCGCCTGCAGTCGCTGGTGGACCGCCTGCTGGCGCCGCACCGCCGCCCGCATGTGGTGGGCGACGTCAACATCCACGAAGTCTGCGAGCGCGTGCGTTCGCTGATCCTGGCCGAGTTTCCCAAGGGCCTGAAGGTCGTGCGCGACTACGACACTTCCATCCCGGAGTTCCGAGGCGACCGCGAGCAGCTCATTCAGGCCGTGCTCAACATCGCGCACAACGCCGCGCAGGCTCTTGGCGAGCGCATCGCAGCGGGCGACGCGCGCATCGTGTTCCGCACGCGCGTGGGCCGGCAGGTGACATTCGGCAAGCAGCGCTATCGGCTGGCACTGGAATTGCATGTGATCGACAACGGGCCTGGCGTTCCAGACTCGATCAAGGACCGCATCTTTTACCCGCTGGTGTCGGGACGTGATGGTGGCTCCGGCCTGGGGCTGACGCTGGCACAGACGTTTGTCCAGCAGCACCATGGCCTGATCGAGTGTGAGAGCGTGCCAGGGGAGACGGATTTCAAGATCCTCATCCCGCTGCCCTAGCCATCACCGACCGTCGAACGCCGCGCCACAAGAAGGGAAGACATTTCAATGAAGCCGATCTGGATAGTGGACGACGATCAATCGATTCGCTTCGTACTCGAAAAGGCACTGCTGCGCGAGAACCTGCCGACCCGCAGCTTCACCAACCCGCAAGAGGTGCTCAAGGCCCTGCTGGACACGCCCGAGCAGGAAGGCCCGCAGATCCTGGTCAGCGACATCCGCATGCCCGGCGGCTCGGGCCTCGACCTGCTCGAGAAGGTGAAGGAAAAGCTGCCCGGCCTGCCGGTCATCATCATGACCGCCTTCTCCGACCTCGACAGCGCCGTCTCGGCCTTCCAGGGCGGCGCCTTCGAATATCTGCCCAAGCCGTTTGACCTGCCCAAGGCGGTCGAGCTGATTCGCCGCGCGGTGGAAGAAAGCCAGCGCGAGGAAGTGGCCGAAGAACGCATGACCGCGGCGCCCGAGATGCTGGGCCAGGCGCCGGCCATGCAGGACGTGTTCCGCGCCATCGGGCGCCTGAGCCAGAGCCAGGTCACGGTGCTCATCACCGGCGAATCGGGTTCGGGCAAGGAGTTGGTGGCGCGCGCGCTGCACAAGCACTCGCCGCGTTCGGGCGGCCCGTTCGTGGCCATCAACACCGCGGCGATTCCGAAGGACCTGCTGGAGTCCGAACTGTTCGGCCATGAGCGCGGTGCCTTCACTGGCGCGCAGACCATGCGGCGCGGACGCTTCGAACAGGCCGACGGCGGCACGCTGTTCCTGGACGAAATCGGCGACATGCCGTTCGACCTGCAGACGCGCCTGCTGCGGGTGTTGTCTGACGGGCACTTCTACCGCGTGGGCGGCCACAGCGCGGTGCGCGCCAACGTGCGCGTGATCGCCGCGACCCACCAGAACCTGGAGCAGCGCGTCAAGGAAGGCGTGTTCCGCGAGGACTTGTTCCACCGCCTCAACGTGATCCGCCTGCGCCTGCCCGCGCTGCGCGAACGGCGCGAAGACGTGCCCATGCTCACGCGCTTTTTCCTGCAGCAGAGTGCCAAGCAGCTGGGGGTGGAGCCCAAGCGCATTTCCGAAGCGGCATTGCGCCTGCTCGGCAGCTTCGACTTTCCGGGCAACGTGCGCCAGCTTGAAAACGTCTGCCACTGGCTGACTGTGATGGCGCCGGCGCAGGTGATCGAGCTCAAGGACTTGCCACCCGAAGTGTTGTCCATGGCCAGCGGCGCACCAGTCCCGGCACTCGCGGGTGCTTCCGAGATGCCGTTGGCGTCCCAGGTGCCGGCGGGTTTCGGCATGCCCACCAGCGCGCCAGCGCCCGAGGTGATCTACAACCGGGCATCGGACGCCATTGCGCATGCCGAGCCCGCCGCCGTCCCCGTGCCCGAGGCGGGCGGCGCAGGCCTGGCGCCCTCGGCCTGGGAGAGTGGCCTGCAGGCCGAAGCAATGGCCTTGCTGGAAGACGGCCGCACCGACGTCTGGGACGTGCTCACCCGCCGCTTCGAAACACGCCTGATCCAGACGGCGCTCGCCAATACACGCGGCCGACGCATCGAGGCCGCGCACAAGCTGGGCATCGGGCGCAACACCATCACGCGCAAGATCCAGGAACTGCACCTGGAGTAAGGCTGCCTCAGCCGAGCCTTTCCAGGGGCGCAGCGGCGAGCGTGCTTTTGCTCAGGCCAGCGTCACCACCACCGGTGTGTGGTCGCTGGGCTGCTGGTTCTTGCGCGGCGCACGGTCGATGTGGCAGGCCGTCACCTTCTCGCGCAGGGCCTCGCTCACCAGGATGTGGTCGATGCGCAAGCCGCGGTTCTTCTGGAAACCCAGCATGCGGTAGTCCCACCACGAGTAACTTTTCTCGGGCTGCTCGAACATGCGGTAGGCGTCGGTCAGGCCCAGTTTGATCAGGTCCTGAAAGTGCGCGCGCTCTTCCACCGTGTGGTGAATGGTGTCCTTCAGACCGACCGGGTCAAACGAATCGCGGTCTTCCGGTGCCACGTTGAAGTCGCCCACCAGCACCAGCCTCTCGTGGAGTTTCAGTTCTTCGGCTACCCAGCGGTGCAGGGCGGCGAGCCACAGCATCTTGTAGGCGAACTTGTCGCTGCCCGGCGCCTGTCCGTTGACGAAGTAGCAGTTGATCAGGCGCAGCGGGCCGTCTGGCGTGTCCAGCGTGGCGGCGATCACACGCGCCTGTTCGTCGCTGTGGCCGGGGATGTTGCGCACCACGTCGCGCAGCGGGCTGCGGCTGAGGATGGCGACGCCGTTGTAGGTTTTCTGGCCGAAGGCGGCGGCGTGGTAACCGGCTTCCTTCAGTGCCTCGAACGGGAATTTTTCATCGACCAGTTTGAGTTCCTGCAGGCCCAGTGCATCGACCGGGTTGGCGGCCAGCCAGTCCAGCACTTGCGGCAGGCGCACGGAGAGCGAGTTGATGTTCCAGGTGGCGAATTTCATGGTGGCCCCATCGTGTTGGTTGCGCGGTGTGTTCGTGTGTGCCGGCGTGCCGCCGCACGCGCCTGCAAGCGGCGGTGTGGCAGGCGCCAGACAAGGCCCGGCCATGGTTGGCCGGAAGCTGCAAGTATGCGATGAACCGGGTCCGTATTTCGCCGCGCGCTCAGCCGCCCGCCGGGCGTTGCAGGCGTTTGACGAACACGGTCATTTCTTTCACCGATTGGTGGTCACCTTGTTGTTCGGCCACCGCAAGTCCCCGCGTCCAGGCAGCGAGGGCGTCATCCGGGCGTTCCCCTTGACGCAGCGCCGTGCCCAGCAGCTTCCAGGCCGCCGAATGCTGCGGGTTCTGCGCCGTGGCCTGTGTCAGGTGCAACACGGCGGCCTCTGCGTCGCCGTCTTTCAGGCAGGCCTGGCCCAGGCCGAAGCGCAGCAGGGCGTTGTCATGTCCGGCGGCCAGCATCTTTTCCAGGCGTTCGCGCATGGGGTGGTCTTCTTTGTTCCCACAGCGCCGGCGCGTTCAACCGGCAGTGGCGGCAGACGGCGTGGTGACCGTGCGCGTGATGCGCCGCGCGAGCAGCGTGGCCAGCGCGGGTGCGAGGGCGAAGCTGGCGAACAGCCATACGGCGGCCGACCGTGCACCGGGCACACCACCGGGGTCGGTCAGGCCGGCGACGTTGGCCACCAGACCGGCCACCGCCGCGCCCACGGCCATGCCGTAGAGCTGGATGGTGGTGATGGCGGCCGAAGCGGTACCCCCTTCGCCGGCTGGTGCCAGGCTCAACACACGGTTCAGCAGGTGCGGCCAACCGATGCCGACGCCCGCGCCTGCACCGGCCAGGGCCAGACCCAGCAGCAGCAAACGCAGGCCCGGGGCCAGCTCGGCGCTGCTGGGCACCAGCACGGCCAGCACCAGCAGGCTCAGGGTGGACAGCAGCGGGCCGGCGCGCAACATGCTGCCAGCGGCCGCGCCGCTGCGGCCCGAAGACAGCAGCGAACCGGCGCTCCAGCCACCGGCCATGGCGGCCGTCAGGTAGCCCGCGGCCAGCGGCGTGTACCCGTGCAGCAGTTGCAGGAAGTAGGGCACGTAGATCTCTGTCGTCACGCCCACCAGCAGCAGCGCCACGATGGCGTACACCGACCCCAGAGGCGAGCCGATGGAGGTCGCCCCCACCGGCAACAGGCGCACCCTGGCCCGCCGGTCGAGGGCGATGGCCGCCGCACCGAGTGCCAGGCCACCGGCCACGCCCAGGGCTTGCCAGAGCAGCTGCGGCGACAGGCTGCCGGCCGCGATCAGCAGCACCGAGAAGGCCAGCAGCGCCACCTGCACAAAAGGCACCTCGGGCTTGCCGGCTTGCGGCGGCGGCGCGTCGGCGGCGGGGCGCAGTTGCACCAGCACCACCAATGCCTGGAAGAGCGAGATCGGCAGCAGGATCCAGAATGCCCAGCGCCAGTGGCCGGCCGCCGCGAACAGGCCGCCAGCGGCGGGCCCACAGAGGGTGGCGATGCCCCACATGCCCGACACCAGGGCGACGGCGCGCAGCCACAGCGAAGGTTCAAACACCACCCGGATCAACGCATAACTGAGCGCCGCCAGCGTGCCACCGCCCAGCCCCTGCACGCTGCGCCCGAGCAGCATCCAGCCCATCGAGCCGGCACTCGCGCAGAGCGCCGAACCGAGGGCGAACACGCCCAGCGCCGCCAGGCATGCGCCGCGTGGACCGAGTGAGGACAACAGGCGCACCGAAAATGCCGCACCCACGATGGAGGCGACCACGAACAGGGTGGTGTTCCAGGCGTACCAGTCGAGGCCGCCGACCTCCTGCACCACCGAAGGCAGCACGGTGGTGACGATGTGCACGTTGATGGCGTGCAGCGCGACGCCGCCGGTCAGGGCGAGGGCGAGCAGGCCGTTTTTGCCCTTGAGCAGATCGCCCCAGGAGGCGTTGGCGGGCAGTGGGGTGGAGGAGGGCATGGGGATTTCCCGGCGGCGCGGGCGGTGGCGGTTAATATGCAAGTGAATGATTGCATATTAAGGTGGTGTCATGACTTATGCAAGGAAGGCCTTGGAGAATTCGGGGGCGTTGCCCACGGCGGAGCGCATTCTGTCGCTGGTCAAGGCCGAGGGGCCTAGCTCGACCGCGCAACTGGCGCAGGCGCTGCAAGTAACACCCGAAGCAGCCCGCCAGCAGGTGCAGAAGCTGGTCACGGCGGGGCTGCTGGCCGGCCAGGCGCAGGCCGCGGCCGGTGTCGGCCGTCCCGGCCAGCACTGGGTCCTGACCGACGCCGGTCACCGCCGCTTTCCCGACACCCATGCCGTGCTCACCGTGCAGCTGATCGGCTCGATCCGGAAGCTGTTTGGTGAACAGGGCCTGGACCGGTTGATCTCGCAGCGCGAGGCCGACACGCGCAGCGTGTACCAGCAGCGCTGCAACGGCAAGACGGTGGCGCGGCGCCTGCGGCAGCTGGCCGAGGTGCGCAGCGAAGAGGGTTACATGGCGCGTGTGGAGCGCGACGGCACCGACTGGCTGCTGATCGAAGACCATTGCCCGATCTGTGTGGCGGCGCGCAGCTGCCAGGGCTTCTGCCGCTCGGAGCTGCAGATGTTCCAGGAAATCGTGGGCGGCGACAGCCTGGTCACGCGCGAACAGCACCTGCTGGCCGGTGCCGCGCGCTGTGTGTACCGCGTGGTGGCCAGACCGGCCTCGGCGCGCCGGCCCTGAGCGCCTGCGCACCTGCGCACCTGCACGGGCGCGCGTCAGTGCCCTTCGGCCGAGGCCGACCACACCGCCAGTTCGTAACCGTCCGGGTCGATGAAGTGGAAGCGGCGCCCGCCGGGGAATTCGAACACCGCGCGGCTGATGGTGGCGCCCGCGTCTTCCAGCCGCTGTTGCGCAGCGGCCAGATCGTCGGCGTACAGAATCACCAGCGGCCCGCCCGGGCGCACCGCCTCACCGGTGGTGAAGCCGCCGCTCAGGCGGCCGTCACGGAACTCGGTGTAGGTCGGGCCGTAGTCGACGAAGGTCCAGCCGAAGGCGGCGCCGTAGAAGGCCTTGCTGCGCGCGATGTCGCTGACGTTGAATTCGATGTTGTCGATCTGGCGGTCGGCCATGGGGTTTCCTGGTGGGTTCAGCGAAGGTTCGGGCCCACGGCCCTTGCGTTCAACGCTGGCGGGTGTAGGTGACGAAGGCGAACGGCAGGCCGTTGGCCGCGGTGTGCTCTTCGCGAGTGCTCGCGGTCCACTCGGGGCCGAAGGTGGGTGCGAAGGCATCGCCCTCGAAATCCTTTGCGATTTCGGTCACGACGGCGGTGTCGGCCAGCGGCAGGGCCGCGGTGTAGATCTGCGCGCCACCGATCACCCAGGCGTCTGCGCCCGCGGGGCACAGTGCCACGGCTTCCTGCAGCGAGCCGGCGCGCGAGGCGCCTTCGGCCTGCCAGCCCGGATCGCGGGTGACCACGATGTTGAGCCGGCCCGGCAGCGGGCGGAATTTGGGCGGCAGCGAATCCCAGGTCTTGCGGCCCATGATGACGGGCTTGCCCAGGGTGGTGCGTTTGAAGTGCGCCATGTCTTCCGGCAGATGCCAGGGCAGGGCGTTGTCCTTGCCGATCACGCCGTTGGCGGCGCGCGCAAAGATGAGGTGCAGGCGGGTGGGGGTCGTCTCGGGCATGCGGCTATTGTGCCGCCGGTGCACGCTGCCGCGCAGGCCAGAGCACGCTGGCAATTGCCATCATCACGAAGGCAATCGCAACCCAGTCCTGCCAGTGCGGCACTTCGCCCACGATGAAGGTGGCGCTGAGCGTGCCCACCAGCGGGATGGCCATCACGCTCATCGCGCTGGTCGCGGGCGGCAGGTCTCGGGCCATGCCGAACCAGATCAGCTGTGCCACGCCGTAGTTGATGAACACGCCGTAGGCCAGGCTGAGCCACATCGGCAGCGAGAAGCCCGCTGCCTGCGGCCAGGGCTCCAGCATGAGCGCCAGCGCCCACACCACCACGCTGCCGAGCAGCAGCATCCAGACCGTCACCACCATGGGCGACAGCGTCAGGTGGGCGCGGCGGAACTGCAGTGTGCCCAGGCCCCAGCAGAACGCGGCGCCCAACATCCAGGCGATGCCGGCGGGCCGGCCGCTCAGGCGCTGCAGTTCATGCCACAGCAGCAGGCCGATGGCGATGCCGGCGCACAGCACCGCCAGGCGCACGCGCGGCGTGATGCGTTCGTTGAAGAACGCGGCGCCCAGCAGCACGGTGAAGATGGGCATGGTGAAGCCCAGGATGGCCGCGCGGCCCGAGGCGAGCTCCTGCACGCCGAAGATCGAGAGCGTGTGCCAGCCGAGCACGTTGGGCAGGCCCAGCCAGGCGATGGTGATCCACTCGGCACGGCTCGGGCGCATGCGTTCGCCCTTGCTGGCCACGTAGGCGAACAGCCAGAGCGCACCGAGGGACATGGTGATGGCGCGGAAGTACAGCGGGGTGAGCTCTTGCAGGGAGAGCTTCATCATGGGCCAGTTCACGCCCCACATGAGCGTGAGGACGAGCAGCGCCCAGAGCTGGCGGCGGGAGATCACGCGACGGGGGTGTGTCGCCGCTCAGACCGCCACTGGGGCCTTGATGGCGGCGTGGTGCTGGTAGTCGCGGATCTCGAAGTCGTCGAGTTCGTAGTCGAAGATGGACGCCGGGCGGCGCTTGATGTGCAGCGTGGGGTAGGCGTACGGCGTGCGCGCCAGCTGCGTCTCCACCTGCTCGTGGTGGTTGCTGTAGATGTGGCAGTCGCCACCGGTCCAGATGAACTCGCCTACCTCCAGGTCGCACTGCTGCGCCAGCATGTGGGTGAGCAGCGCGTAGCTCGCGATGTTGAATGGCACGCCGAGGAAGATGTCGGCGCTGCGCTGGTACAGCTGACAACTCAGCTTGCCGTCGGCCACGTAAAACTGGAAGAAGGCGTGGCAGGGCATCAGCGCCATCTTGTCGAGGTCGGCCACGTTCCAGGCGCTCACGATGATGCGGCGCGAATCGGGGCTGTTCTTGAGCTGCTTCACGACCTCGCTGATCTGGTCGATGTGGCGGCCATCGGGCGTGGGCCAGTTGCGCCACTGCACGCCGTACACCGGGCCGAGGTCGCCGTCTTCGCGTGCCCATTCGTCCCAGATGGTGCAGCCGCGCTCCTGCAGCCACTTCACGTTGCTGTCGCCACGCAGGAACCACAGCAGCTCGACGATGATGGCCTTGGTGAACACCTTCTTGGTGGTCACCAGGGGGAAACCTTCGTTGAGGTCAAAGCGCATCTGGTGGCCGAACACGCTGGTGGTGCCGGTGCCGGTGCGGTCGGTTTTCTGCACGCCCGTGGTGTACACGTGGCGCATGAAGTCTTCATATTGCGAGCGGATGGGGCGGTCGGTCATGGGGTGGCGGCGGACAGGATGCTCGGCAAGGCGGGAGAGGGCGCGGTGATGCGCGCGTCGAAAGGGTGTTGCTGCAGCGCGAAGATCTGCTGGATGCGTTTGATGTAACCCTGCGTCTCGGGGAAGGGCGGCACACCGCGGTAACGGTCCACCGTGCCTTCGCCGGCGTTGTAGGCCGCGAGCACCAGCGGCACGTTGCCCTTGAAGTAGGCCAGCAGCCATTGCAGGTAGGACAGGCCGCCGCGGATGTTCTGCTCGGCGTCGAAGGGTTTGTTGACGCGGAAACGCGCGGCGGTTTCCGGAATGAGTTGCATCAGGCCCTGCGCGTTCTTGTCCGACAGGGCGTTCACGTTGAAGTTGGACTCGGCGCGGATCACCGCAAACGCCAGCCCGGGCTCGACGCCGAACTGCGGCGCGAGCTTGTAGACGATCTTCATGATGCGCTGCTGCTCCACCGTGCTCACCAACTCGCGGTAACGCGTGAGCGCGTCGGTGAGCTGCTGCGCCTGCTCCACGCGCTGCTGCTCGTCACGCTTGGCCTGCAGCACGCACTCGGGCGTGACGGCCGGTTCCCGCATGCGACTGAGCATGATGTCGGCGTGGGCGTCGCCCTGCTGGGTTGCCAGCGCGAACCAGTGCGCGGCGTAACCCTCGTGGCGCGGCACGCCGCGGCCGTTGGCGTACAGCCAGCCCAACTTGTAGGTGGAGAACACGTCACCCGCCAGGGCCGCGCGGCAGTAGAGCGCAATGGCCGCGTCGGTGTCGCGCGCCACGCCTTCGCCACGCTCCAGCGCCTGGGCCTGCTCGCGCCAGGCCTGCGCGTCGCTAGCCTCGGCCGCGTGCACCGAGGCCGTGGCGCAGAGCAGCCAAACGAGCAGCAGACGGGGCAAAAGGCGGGGTTTCATGGGGATGCGAGAACGCGGCCGGGGTTCATGATCTGTTGGGGGTCGAGCGCCTGCTTGATGGCGCGCATCAGACCCAGGGCAACCGGGTCTTTGTAATGCGGCAGGTGGTCGGCCTTGAGGCTGCCGACGCCGTGCTCGGCGCTGATCGAGCCATCGTAGCGGGCCACCGCGTCGAACACCAGTGCGTTGATGCGCGCTTCTCCTTCTTTGAGGAATTTTTTGGCATCTTCGCCGGCCGGCGCCTGCACGTTGTAGTGCAGGTTGCCGTCACCCAGGTGGCCGAAGTTGACCAGCCGCACGCCCGGAATCTCACGCGCCAGCAGCGCGTCGGTCTCGGCGCAGAACGCCGGGATGCGCGAGACCGGGATGCTGATGTCGTGCTTGATGTTCAGGCCTTCTTCGGCCTGCGCCAGCGGAATGCTCTCGCGGATGTGCCACAGGCCGTGTGCCTGCGAGAGGCTCTCGGCCACCACCGCATCGCTCACCAGGCCTTGCTCGAAGGCGGTTTCCAGCAGGCGCTCGAACTGCCCACGCGCGTGGACTTCGGACTCGCTGTCGCTGTTTTCCAGCAGCACGCAGTAGGGGCTGTCTTTCCACAAGGGCACACGCAGTGCGGGGAAGTGTTTGTCCACCAGGCCGAGCGCAAACTGGCCCATCACCTCGAAGCCGGTGAGGCCCGCGCCCAGTTGCCGATGCGCCAGGCCGAGCAGGGCCACGGCGGCGTCCAGCGAGGGCACTGCTGCCCAGGCGGTGAGTTGCGCGGCCGGCAGCGGGTAGAGCTTGAGCGTGGCGGCAGTGATCACGCCCAGCGTGCCTTCGCTGCCGACGAACAGGTCGCGCAGGTCGTAGCCGGTGTTGTCCTTGCGCAGGCCGGTCAGGCCGTGCCAGACCTCGCCTTGCGCCGTCACCACCTCCAGGCCCAGGCAGAGTTCACGCGCATTGCCGTAGCGCACCACCTGCGTGCCGCCGGCGTTGGTGGCCAGGTTGCCGCCGATGGTGCAGCTGCCCTCGGCCGCCAGGCTCAGGGGAAACAGGAAGCCGGCCTTTTCCGCCGTCTCCTGCAGGCTTTGCAGAACGCAGCCGGCTTCCACCGTCATGGTGAGGTTGGCCGGGTCGATGGCGCGCACGCGGTTCAGGCGCGTGAGGCTGAGCACCACCTGGCTGCCGGAGCCGTCGGGCACCGAGCCAACCACCAGGCCGGTGTTGCCGCCCTGCGGCACGATGGACGTGCCGGCCGCGGCGCAGGCGCGCACCACGGCGGCCACTTCGTCGGTATTGCCGGGGCGCACCACGGCCAGCGCACGGCCTTGCGCCCGTTTGCGCCAGTCGTTCTCCCAGGCCGAGAGGTCGGCGGTGGGGTCTTCGTGCGTGAGCACATGGGCCGGGCCCACGGCCTCGCGCAGCGCCGCCAGCAGTTGTGCCGCGCTCATGGCCGCGGGTCCGCGGCGGCGCGGTTGGCCGGGTTGTTCGCCACGTCGGCCGCCACGGCTTCCTTGCCGGCGGCGCGCAGGCGGATGCGCACGTGCAGCGCGCAGGCCACGAACAGCGCCACGCACAGCAGCACCTGCAGGATGGCCAGCCACATCGAGGTGCCCGACTCGCTGCTGGCGCGCACCGCGCCTTCGGTGAAGTACAGCCACACCAGCAGGCTGACCCAGCGGTAGGTGTACATGCGGTTCTTCAGCAGGCCGGCCAGTGGGATGGTCAGCGGCAGCACCTTGATGGCCCACCAGGAGCCGCCTTCGCGCAGCGGGGCAAGCCAGAGCTCCCAGGCCAGGCCGAGCACGATCAGGCCGAGCAGGCTGCCCACGGCCAGCCAGCGGGTGCCGCGCACGGCGAAAGCGGTCTGCGCGGGGTCGGCTGCGGACGGTGGAGAGGGAGGGGAGAGGGGGGTGGAATCGTTCATGGGGTGGCGCGAAGGGCAGGTGGCATGATACCGGGATGACCCTGAACGAGCGCCTGCGGGCCCTTGAAACCCTGGCGCGCGCGCTGTGGCGCGACGCGCTGAATTTTCCGTGGCGCAACACCGCGCTCACGCTGCGCGAGCGCTTCCGCGAAGACCGCCTGGGCATCACCGCCAGTGCGCTGACCTTCACCACCACCATTTCGCTGGTGCCTCTGTTCACCGTGGCGCTGGCGATCTTCAGCGCCTTCCCGATGTTCGACCGCCTGCAGGTCACGCTGCAACGCTGGCTGGTGCAGAGCCTGGTGCCACCCGACATCGCCAAGCAGGTGTTCAGCTACCTGAACCAGTTCGCCAGCAAGGCCGGGCAGATGGGCTGGGCCGGCGCGCTGGTGCTGCTGGTGACGGCGCTGGCGTTGATATTGACCATCGACCGCAAGCTCAACGACATCTGGCGCGTGCGCCAGACGCGCCCGCTGACCCAGCGTGTGCTGGTCTACTGGGCCGCGCTCACGCTCGGGCCGCTGTTGATGGCGGCCAGCCTCACCGCCACCTCCTACGCCGTGACGGCCTCGCGCGGCGTGGTCTCCAGCCTGCCGGGCGGCGTGCGCTTCCTGCTCGACACGGTGCAGTTCGCGCTGCTCACCGGCGGCATCGCCGCGCTCTACCGCTACGTGCCCAACACGCGGGTGCGTTGGAGCCATGCGCTGCTGGGCGCGCTGTTCGTGGGCGCCGGGCTGGAGCTGGCGAAGAAGGTGCTGGCCTGGTACCTCACCCAGGTGCCGACCTATTCGGTGGTCTACGGCACCTTTGCCACCGTGCCTATCCTGCTGGTGTGGATCTACGTGGCCTGGGTGATCGTGTTGCTGGGCGCCGTGGTCGCGGCCTACCTGCCGAGCCTGCGTGCCGGCATTGCGCGCCGCGGCGACACGCCGGGCTGGACTTTCCAGCTCGCGCTGGAGGTGCTGGAACAACTGCAGGCCAGCCGCCACGGCGCACCCAAGGGCATGAGCCTGGAAACGCTGGCGCAGGTGCTGCGGGTGGATGCGCTGCAGCTTGAAGAACCGGTGGCCGTGATGGTGCGGCTGGACTGGTTGGGCCGGCTGGACGAAGACGGCGAACGGTATGTGCTGCTGGTTGACCCCGCCATGACACCGGTGGCACCACTGGTCGATCGCCTGCTGCTGGCACACCAGCCCCACACCGCGCGCTTCTGGGCCGAGAGCCGCTGGATGGACGTGACGGTGGCGCAGGCGATCGTGGACACGCCCGATCCGGCGACGGGCACCGGCGACGGGCCCTTGGACTCCGCGGCTGCCGCCGGCTGACCGGGGCTCAAGGCTTCCTGACCGGGGCCGCCCTGGTGGGCTGGCGACCCCGCACGCCGGCCGACGTGAGCTCCCGAAGCACGGCGTTGAGCAAGGCCTGCCGCTCCCCGGTGGATGGGTGGCGGTCCACCGGCCGCTCGATGATCGCGGCCACATCCTCCAGGTTGGTACTTGTCACGGCCTGGTAGGCCGGGTCGGTGGATTTCATGGGCGGAGGCAGCGAGGAGAGCAGGGTGCTCACGGCCGCGAAAAGCCGCGAATCGTCGTTCAGCATGCCTTGGGCCAGTCGCACGCCGCAAGCGTCCGATTGCAACTCCTGGTCGATCTTGTGCCGCTCAAACTGCAGCTTGCCGCTCACGATGAGCTTGAGGATTTCGTTGGAGCCTCGTGTGATGTCCTGCAACTGGTTCAGCAAATCGGTGACGCCACCCGTCAGCGAAAGCGTGTCCACAATGCGGGCCTGCAGCGCGCGCGTTTCGTGGCGGCGCAGCACGTGTGCGATCTCGTGGGCCAGGGCCAGGTGCACCAGGTTCTGGTTCTTGGCGTCCCTCAGCAGGTTCTCGTCGAGGAACAGGAAACCACCGGGCAAGGCAAGTGCATTGCCATCGTTGGACGCCCGGATGTAGATCTGAAAGGTGTAGGGGTGCGGCTCTTTAACGTTCTGCAGCGCCAGGGCCAGCAGTTCATCTGCTTGGGCATAGAGCTTCGCGTGGCGGCCTCCACGCTCGTGAAGCTGCCCACCGTCCCGCATCAGGCCCAGGTAGTGCTCGCCATAGGCCACCTCCAGCGTCATGGGCAGCCAGTTCATCCGGATGGCCGCGGCACGCACGGGCTCGGACACCTTGTGTCTGCTCGTCGATGTGACGCCGCCTTGTCCGAAGAGGCTGCCGAGCGACTTGAGTCCTTCGGTGGCACCAACGCGCAGCAGCGCACCGAGGTTGCTGGTCACCTCATAAGGCGCCACCACCTGTGTGCATTTGCTGTCGCCCTCGATGGAGGACAGAGTGATGTTTTTCCGGCCCACGCGGAGGGTGTCGGCGGCTTTATCCTGTGCGCCGGCTGTCAGTGGCAGCAGCAGCGACAGGACTGCAGTCAGGCAACAGATGGCTTTCATCATTTCACCTCCACGAGTGTTCGGGCCTCTTCCAGGCGCAGATCCCTGGCGGTGTACATGCCGTTGGCGTGGAAGTGCGAGGCTTCCAGCAGGGTGCGGGTGAACGCGTCGGGCTCTTTCTGGATGTTGGCGAGTTCAGCGGCCAGACCTGCGTCGCTGCGCAGCGTGGCGATTTCGTTGGCGGCCTTTGCCGCATCGGGCCCGCCAGCGCCTTTGAGTTGTGAACCCGCGCGAGGCTTGTTGCTGACGAGCTGGCGGATCACGGCGATGAACGTGCCGCAGTCCGATGGCCCTTTTCCCGAAAAACGGATGGAGCGCAACACGGCCGACAGGAACTCGGCATTGCCTGCATTGCTGCGGATGGCTTTGGAGGTGTCACACGGGGGTGGTTCCTGGGCCGCGGCCATCATCGGCAGCAAGAAACTCAAAACCAACGCATGCAGGGTTCGTTTCATTTCCAATCCTTGAGTACGTCCGGCAGGGCCAGGGCCGCAGCGAGGGCGCCACCCAGAAAACCCAGGCCCAGAACAATGACCGTGCCCCACACCAGCCAGGGCACGAAAGCGACGATCCTGTCTCCCCAGCGAGTGGCGTGAGGCTCCGACACGCCAAGGCTGTCAGCGTTGGCGCCTGCCTGCCCCAGTACCAGCGCATCCAGGGTCATCCCCACCACCATCGGAACCGGGGTCAGCCACACGCTGCCGAGGACGAGAAGATAGGCTGCCAGCAGCAATGCGAGCGCAGTCAGAGCCCCTAGAGAGATCGCAAGCAGAAACAGCGCGACCCACCGCGTATGCGGATAGAGGTGCACGCGCAAACCCAGGAACTGCCATCGCGTGCGGCGTTGTTGCGCCTCCAGCCACAGACGCCAGAAGCGATGCGCCACGGTGCCGAAAATCACACCGAGCAAAAAGTCGGCCAGCAGACCCGCCTTGTCCCACTCGGCGATGGGCAGCTTCAGCATTGCGGTGGCGTGCAACGCGGCCCCGGGAAGTTCGCCCAGCGGCGTCATGAACCGGTCTGCGAGTTCGTAGTTGCCGCCGAAAATCACCACCTCTGGGTCGGAGTGCGGCGGCCCAGGCCGGGGGGCATCACAATCGCGTTGCTCCATGGGCGCTGCACTTTCGCCGCTGCACCATTGGAAGCTTTCCACGCTGGTGTGTGCTTTGCCAAAGGGCAGGAGCTTGGGCTTTCGGCCTGTGCAGTCTTCGGCCGGCTTTCTGCCTTCGGCGTTGAGCGCCGCACACGTTGCTCGAGCAAACTTTTCCAGAATGAGCTCGTCCAGACCGGGGGTCAGCAGTTGCTCGGCCACGCTGGAACCCGGTGTCAGAATTTTTTCGCAGAGCACACCTTTACCCGTGTTGCGAGGTGCCGATCCGGCAGGCGCACGCTCTTTCACTTCCCTGAGCAAACGGGACATCGACAACTCGGGATAAGGCAACTCTCGCGTGACCACCCCAAAGCTTTGCTCGATGCGCGGGTCGGCAAAGGGCACATGGGCCTCGCACATTTCCCGCAACCAAGCGGCCTTGCGCTCACGCACACCAGCGTCGTGGACTGGAAACGGCAAGATCAGAAGAAACCGCGCCGCGTGGGTCTTGAGGTAGCTGTACAGCCGCGCCTCGTGTTCCTGCTGTTCGTTGTGCTGCCCCTCAGGCAACGGGGACACGTCGATGTCCAGTGCAACGAAGCTGTTTGGAGGAAGTTTCTCCAGGTCGTTCTGCAGGGCGTTGCGGGGGAGCGGTCGTCTTCCGCCGTATTGTTCCTCGAATCGCTGGGGCGAGATGAGCACCACGCTGTCCCGCGGTCGCTGATCCTGGATATCGGGAGCATGGAAGTGCTGGATCAGTTGCGCCCAGGACAGTGCACCGGTCTTCAGCGGCGCCATCGCATCCTGCACCTGCGTCAGGTGCAGCAGGCAGGCCATGAACAGCGCCGTTTTCCAGTGGTGGTGCAGCAAATGGACGATCCACAAGACGATGCGACGCCAAACCGAGTCCCGCCCCGGCCCCTGGTGGTTGATGACCTTCACGCGCCCCCCGACTAAAAGAGTTGCTGGCTGGTCGCGCGGGGATTTTCCGCCCTCGGTTAACCTTTGCTTACATCTATTTCATCACCGAATTTGCGAGGGTGTCAACGTTTTTGACGGTCTTTTCCGAACCGTCTTGAAATCAGACGCTGAACGGCGCGCGCAGAAAGCCGCGGAACCGCGCCCGCCCGCCGCGCGTGGGCGCTTCGCTCAGGCGGTAGTCCGGAAAGCGCCGCAGGAACTGGCCGATGGCGATGCGGCCTTCGAGCCGCGCCAGGCTCAGACCGGCGCATTGGTGGATGCCGAAACCGAAGGCCAGGTGCTTGTTGCCTTCGCGTGCGAGCTTCAGTGTTTCGGGCTCGCTGAACTGCGCCGGGTCGCGGTTGGCGGCGGCGATGCAGAGCGTCACCAGCGTGCCGGCCGGCAGGTCCACGCCGCCCACCTGGGTGTCTTTCAGCACGCGGCGGTTGCCCAACTGGTTGGACGGTTCGAAGCGCAGGAACTCGTCGACCGCACGGTCGAGCACGGCTTCTTCGGCATCGGCATTGCCTGAGGTCTGTTGCAGCGCGTGCAGCAGGCCGGCGCGCGCGGCCGGGAATTCCTGCAGCAGGATCAGGCCGTTGCCGATCAGGTTGGTGGTGGTTTCGTGGCCGGCGTTGAGCAGGAAGATGCAGTTCTGCAGCAGCTCCACCTCGCTCAGCTGTTCGCCACCCGTTTCGCCCTGGATCAGGCGCGTGAGCACGTCGCGCTCCGGGTCGCCCGGTTGGCGCCGGCGTGCGGCCACGAGCGTGCGCAGGTAGTCGGTCATCTCGGTCACGGCCGCATTGCCGGCGGCCTCTTGCTGCGCGCTGAGCGTGGGCTCCAGCGCACCCAGGATGGCGAGCGACCAGGCGCGCAGCGGGCCGCGGTCTGGGTGCGGCACGTCGAGCAGGTTGCCGATGATCTCGACCGGAATGGCCGAGGCGAAATCTTCGATCAGGTCACCGCCGCCGCGCGCCGCAATCTGGTCAAGCAGCTGGTTGACCAGGCTCACCAGGCCGGGCTCCATCTCTGCGATGGCGCGGCGCGTGAGCGCGCCCATGATGAGGCGGCGCACGCGGGTGTGCAGCGGCGGGTCGTTGAACACCAGGCTGGTGGTGTGGTGCTGAAACAGCGCCGAACCCGTGCCGTACTTGGGCGCGAACTCCACATGCTTGTCGGAGCTGAAGGCCTGCGCGTCGCGGTACACCGCCATCAGGTCGGCGCAGCGCGTGAGGAACACCGAGCCATCCGGCATGCGGCGCACCGGCTGCTGCTCGCGCAGCGCGGCATACACCGGGTAGGGGTTGGCCAGAAAGTCGGCCGGCAGGGCGCGCAGGTCGAACGTGTCTGCAATCGCCTGCGCGCGCTGGCGGTCCATCGGTGGCGTGATCGCGTCGGCCAGCATCGCGGTGGCGTGTGTCAGCGGGCGAGGAAGTCGCGGATGGCGAACAGGGTCGCGTCCGGTGTTTCCGTCATCTGGTGGTGGCCCACCGGCAGCGTGCTCGTGCTCACCGCCTTGCCGGCCGCGCGCGCGGTCTGCATCAGCAACTGCGCGGCTTTGGGCTGCGTCATCTGGTCCTGGCCGCCGAGCAGGAACAGCACCGGGCAGGTGATCTGCGCGATGGCCGCTTCGCCGCCGGCGTAACTGTCGCAAGCCACGAAGCCACGGTGGAACACGTTTACCTGGGCATTGCTGCGCAACACCCGCCGGCCCAGCGCCATGCCGGCGCCATAGACCCAGGTGCCCGGGCCGAGCGCGGAGGGCGGTGCGGCCAGGGTGCTGCGGCTGAACACGTTGACCATCTTCAGAGCCGTTTCGGGCTCGTTGAGCGAAGACTCGATGAGCGCGGGCGACACCTTCATGGGGTAGGCGGTGCCCACCAGCACCAGGTGGCTCACACGCTCCTTCAGGCGGGCCGCGGCTTCGAGTGCGATCAGCGAGCCCCAGCTGTGGCCGACCAGTGCCGCGGTCTGCACACCGGCCGCGTCGAGCAGGGCGGCGATGAAGGCCGCCGCATCCTCGACCGAGGCAGGCGCTTCGCCCTCGCTCTTGCAGTGGCCGGGCAGGTCCACCGCCAGCACGTTCCAGCCGTGGTGGGCGAGGTAGCGGCTCTGCAGGCCCCAGACGCTGTGGTCGTTGAGCACGCCGTGGATGAAGACCACGGTCGGTTTCGCGGCATCGAATGGCTTGCCGCCGGTGTAGCAGTAGGTGCTGGCGCCGTTGACTTGCAGGTACATGGTCAGGCTCCTGCTTTCTCGGCGGCTTTCAGCGCGCGTTTCAGGTCGTCGATCAGATCGTCCGGGTCTTCCAGGCCGATCGACAGGCGGATGGTGCCGGGGCCGATGCCGCCGGCCGCCAGGGCTTCGTCGCTCATGCGGAAGTGGGTGGTGCTGGCCGGGTGGATCACCAGCGAGCGGCAGTCGCCCACGTTGGCGAGGTGGCTGAAGATCTTGAGCGCTTCGATGAAGGCCTTGCCCTGTGCACGGCTGCCCTTGATGTCGAAGCTGAACACCGAACCCGCGCCCTTGGCGCCGAAGCGCAGCAGCTTCTCGGCCAGCGCGTGGCTGGGGTGGCTCTCGAGCAGCGGGTGGCCGACGCGGCCCACCAGCGGGTGGCTGGCGAGGAACTGCACCACCTTCTCGGTGTTGCCCATGTGGCGGTCCATGCGCAGCGAGAGCGTCTCGATCCCTTGCAGGATCAGCCAGGCGCTGTGCGGGCTCATGCAGGCGCCGAAGTCGCGCAGGCCTTCGCGGCGCGCGCGCAGCAGGAAGGCGCCCACCGTGCTCTCCTCGCTGAACACCATGTTGTGGAAGCCTTCGTAGGCCTCGGTGAGTTCGGGGAATTTGCCCGACTTCTCCCAGTCGAAACTGCCGGCGTCCACCACCACGCCACCGATGACGGTGCCGTGGCCGCTGAGGAACTTGGTGGCCGAGTGGTAGACGATGTCCGCGCCCAGCTCGAACGGTTTGACGAGGTAGGGCGTGGTCAGCGTCGAGTCCACCAGCAGGGGCACGCCGGCCTCGTGCGCGATCTGCGACACGGTGGGGATGTCCAGCACGTCCAGCCCCGGGTTGCCCACGGTCTCGCCGAAGAACAGTTTGGTGTCGGGCCGCACCGCGGCGCGCCAGCCGTCGATGTCGCCGGGCTTGACGAAAGTGGTCTCGATGCCGAAGCGGCGCAGCGTGTAGTGCAGCAGGTTCTGGCTGCCGCCGTACAGGGCGGTGCTCGCCACGATGTGCGAGCCCGCGCCCATGAGCGTGGCAATGGCCAGGTGCAGCGCGGCCTGGCCGCTGGCCGTGGCGATGGCGCCGATGCCGCCCTCCAGCGCTGCCATGCGCTGCTCGAACACCGCGTTGGTCGGGTTGCTGATGCGGCTGTACACATGGCCCGCGCGTTCGAGGTTGAACAGCGCGGCCGCGTGGTCGCTGGACTCGAAGACGAACGAAGTGGTGAGGTGGATCGGCACGGCGCGCGCGCCGGTGGCCGGGTCTGGGGCCGCGCCCGCGTGCAGGGCGAGCGTGTCAAAACCAGGGTCTGAGTAACCGGACATGGGAGTCTCCAGAGGTTGTTTTCGCCGCGGCCGGCAAGGCTTGCGCGGTGGTTTTGATTTCTATTGTGGGCTATATTGTCAGCACCCCTGCCCCATGGGGGACACATTCGGAACCGAGAGGAGCACAGCCATGAAAGTCAGCGACATCCTGCGCGTCAAGGGAGGCACGCTCTACACCGTTCAACCCCAGGAAAGCCTGGAGCGCGCGATCGAGACCATGTCGCAATTCGACATCGGCTCGCTGGCCGTGATCGAACACGGCGACCTGGTCGGCATGCTGACCTTCCGCGAAGTCATCCACACCCTGGCGGCCAACGGTGGCTCGCTGGGTGGCAAGACGGTGCGCACCGTGATGGACGACCACCCCATGACCTGCACGCCGCAGACCGAGCTGGAGCAGGTGCGGCCCATGATGCTGGAGCGCCATACCCGCTACATGCCGGTGATGGACAACAAGATGCTGATGGGGGTGATCAGTTTCTACGACGTGGCCAAGGCTGTGGTGGACAGCCAGAACTTCGAGAACAAGATGCTCAAGGCCTACATCCGAGACTGGCCGGAAGAAGAGTCGGAATCGACCAAGAACGAGCCGAACTTTCCCTGAGCCGGCAACCGCCTCGCCAACGTGTCTGACGCCCCGCTTGCCGGGGCGTTTGTTTTGCGGCGCCCCATCTGCATCTGCGCTGGCACCCTTGGTGCGCTGCCGTGAGCAGCGCGCTTCCTATAATCGGGCGGCTCGCGCGGCCTGCGCGGGCCGAGCCCGGGGACGACCCC
Organism: Hydrogenophaga palleronii NBRC 102513; assembly: GCF_001571225.1. GTDB lineage: Bacteria > Pseudomonadota > Gammaproteobacteria > Burkholderiales > Burkholderiaceae_C > Hydrogenophaga > Hydrogenophaga palleronii. The sequence continues at coordinate 13,601 of NZ_BCTJ01000018.1, read as the reverse complement.
GGCGCAGCGTTTTTTCCGCGTGGGACGACCCCGCACTGCTTGTCCAAGTGAGTGCCATGGCCTCGATCTTTCCCTCCCACCCGACCCCTACCTGTCCGTTGCGCCCACGCGCGCGCCGTGTGAACCCGCAAGGGGTTCGCGCATGAAGCCCGGCACCCCCGTCCACAACACCACCACCCGCCGCGAACGGCATGTCACGCCGCGCACCTGGGCCCTGTTGTTCGCTGCCTGGCTGGTGGTCGGGCTGTTCACGGTTTACGGCGCCCGCTGGCTGGCCGCGCCGCTCTCACCCGGCGTGGCCGCTGGCGCGTTTGCGCTGCTGCTGTCCACCATCGTCGCGGCATCCTTCGGCGTGGTGCGCGAAGCCGACTACCTGGCCCACAAGCTGGGTGAGCCCTACGGCACGCTGATCCTCACCTTGTCCATCGTGTCGATCGAGGTGATCCTGATCGCCTCGGTGTTGCTCGGGCCGGGCGAGTCGGCCACCATCGCGCGCGACTCCATCTTCGCCGTGATGATGATCATCCTGAACCTGGTGATCGGCCTCTGCCTGATCGCCGGCGGGGCGCGGCACGGCGAGCAGGAGTTCAACGCGCATGGCGCCACCGCCTACCTGTCGATGATCGCGTTGCTGACCACGGTGGCGCTGGTGCTGCCCAAGTTCACCAGCACACCGGGCGAGTTCGGCACCGGGCAGGCAATCGGCATCGGCGTGCTCACCGCAGTGCTGTATGCGGTGTTTCTCTGGCAGCAGGTGGGCAGCCACAAGCGTCTGTTCGTGCAGCCGCCGCCGGGGGCCATGGTGGTGCGCCACATGGAGCGGGTGCCCCGAAGGCCAGAGACCGATGCGCACGCCGCGCGCGTTTCGGGCACCGGCAGCCGCACCGCCATCTGGGTGCATGCACTGCTGTTGCTGGCCATGATCGTGCCCATCGTGCTGCTGGGCCACCACCTGGCCGTGGTGCTGGACTACGGCATCGCCGCGGCCGGTGCGCCGGTGGCGGTGAGTGGTGTGCTGATCGCGCTGATCGTGTTCACGCCCGAATCCCTGACCGCCGTGCGCGCCGCGCTGGGCAACGAGATGCAGCGCGTCGTCAACCTCTGCCTGGGGGCTTTTGTCTCCACCGTGGGGCTCACGGTGCCGGCGGTGCTGGCGATTGGCCTGTTGAGCGGCCAGCGGGTGATCATGGGCCTGTCGCACCTGGACACGGTGCTGTTCGCCGCCACCCTGGTGCTGAGCATGTTGACCTTCAACGGTCAGCGCAGCTCGGCGCTGCAGGGCTACATGCACCTGGCGCTGTTTGCGGTGTTTTCGGTGCTGCTGTTCTTTCCCTGAAACGCCGCTGCGCGCACGGCGACGCTAGAGGCCCAGCACCTCACCCCGTTCCAGCAGGAGCAGTGCGCCGACGATGAGCGCGTGCATGCCCTGCCGGAACTCGGCTTCCATCTCGGCTTCTTCCGCAGCGCGCTCGGCGTTCACCTTGGGTTCCTCGGTCGCGACCGAATACACCGTGTCGGCGACGGCGATGCAATGGAAGGCCACCGTCGCGAGCAACCACCGCGCCTGTTCCTTCGGGATGCCGTAGGCGCGTGCGATGTGGCTCTGGTGTTGGTCGATCTTGACCAGCATGGGTTGGGTGGCCGCTAGACGGCGGATCACATAGGGCGTCAAGCCGGGGTGCGCCTTGACGAAGGTCTGTATGGAGTGGGTGAACTCCGTCAGGTACGCCTGCAAACCACCGCTCCCATCGACACGCCCCTTGGGAATGTCCCAGCGGCTGAAAATTTCTTCGGCAACCAGACCCTTGAGCGCGGCCAGGCTCGGCACGTGTTTGTAGAGCGCCATGTGGCTGACGCCGAGTGCCGCCGCCAGACCGACGAAAGTGACATTTGGCAGGCCGATGGCAATGCCTGCATCGGCGATGCGCTCGCGCGTGATGGTGCGAGGGCGCCCCCGCGTCGGTGGGTTTTTCGGTGGGGAGATCATCTGTTTTTCCTGAATCAAAAACGGCCGCATGACAGCCCTGGGCCTGCCTCGACTGAATTAGTTTAGTATGATGCAAGTAATTCTTGTTTCGATTCCTCTTCATGAGTTCTCGCGAAGCCAACCCGTCTGCGCCCGAGCGCACCGGCCCGATCGGGCGGGTGTTGAGCCCCATACGCGGGACCCTTTTCGTGGCTGCGCTGATCGCCGCGGTCGGCGCCATGTTGACACTGGTGCCGCTGGCGGGCATCGCGCACATTGTCGGGGTCGTCCTTGGTGATGGCAGCGGCCCGGCGGTGGCCGCCGTGGTACCAGACGAGGTCTGGCGCACCGTGGTCATCAGCCTGTGCTGTCTGTTTGCCGGCATGGCGCTGGTGTCGCTCGCCGAGCTGCTCGCCCACCTGGCCGACAACCGGCTGACGCATGGGCTGCGCCGGGCCGCCGTGCAACGGCTGGCGCAGGTGCCGCTGGGCTGGTTCACCAGCCGCGCATCGGGTGAAGTCAAGCAGGCGATGCAGGACGACGTCGGCACGCTGCACGAACTGACTGCGCACTTCTACACCACTGCAGGTCGCGCCGCTGGCGCGGTGCTGATCTCGGTGGTTTACCTGGTCCTGATGGACTGGCGCATGGCCATCGTCGCGTTGTTGCCCTTTCCCGGCTTTTTCCTGTTTTTCCGCAAGGCCTTGAAGGCCAGCGCGGCCAACATGGACACCTTCGTCGCGGGCCTGGGGCGCATCAACAACGCGGTGGTGGAGTTCGTGGACGGCATCCCGGTGGTCAAGTCCTTCGGTGCCCGCGGCCGGGCGCACCGACCCTACCACGACGCGATCGATGCCTTTGCAGAGGCCTTCAAGGGCTTCACGCGCCCGCTGGTGAGCTCGATGGCCAATGCCAATGCGCTGGTCGCGCCCGTGGCGGTGCTGGGGCTGGTGCTGGTGGCCGGCACGGTGTTCGTGGCGCTGGGCTGGATGGCGCCGGTGGACGTGGTGCCGTTTGCCCTGGTGGCGCCCGGCATCTCGGGGCCGTTGCTGCTGCTGCACTACATCACACACGACCTGAACAACGCCGTGGGCGCTGCGCAGCGCGTGAATGCGCTGCTGGAGACGCCGGTGCTGGAGCAGCCTGCGCCGGCGCAGCAGGGCGTTCCCGAAGGCGCGGAAGTGCGTTTCGAGCAAGTTGGATATGCCTATGACGCGCAGAGTCCGGTGCTCTCGGGCATCGATCTCAGCTTGCGGCCTGGCACGGTGACGGCCATCGTCGGCGCCTCGGGCGCCGGCAAGTCGACACTGGCGCGCCTGCTGCTGCGGTTCTTCGATCCGACCGAGGGCCGCATCACGCTCGGCGGTGTGGACCTGCGGCAGATTCACAGCGCCGTCTTGTACCGCCGCATCGGCTTCGTGTTGCAGGATGTGCGGCTGATCCATGCAACGGTGCGCGAGAACATCGCCCTGGGCCGGCCCTCGGCCAGCGCGCAGGAGGTGGAGGACGCGGCGCGCGCGGCACACATCCACGAACGCATCGTTCTGCTCCCGCGTGGGTACGACTCGGTGGTGGGCGAGGACGCGCAGCTGTCCGGTGGCGAGCGCCAGCGCGTGAGCATTGCGCGGGCGGTGTTGCTCGACCCGCCGGTGCTGGTGCTCGACGAGGCCACCGCTGCCAGCGACGCCGAAAACGAGGTTCAGATCCAGAACGCCCTGTCGTCTTTTGCCGCCGGCCGCACGTTGCTGGTGATCGCCCACCGGCTCGACACCGTGATGCACGCCGACCACATCGTCGTGCTGGAGCACGGCAGGGTTTGCGAACAGGGGCGCCACGCCGAACTGCTGGGACGGGGAGGCCGCTACGCGCGCCTGTGGCAACTGGGCGCCGACGCGCCCACCGAAGCAGCGGCGGAGGCCTGATGCTCAAGACATTCGTGCAATTGTTGGGCGAAGACGCGCCCGTGTTCCGCCGCTATGCCGGCATGGCCGTGTTCTATGGGCTGCTCAGCGGGCTGACCATCACCACCCTGGTGCCGGTGCTGCAAGGCCTGCTGGTCGGGGATGTGCAGGCGGCCGGGCGCTGGCTGCTGGTGCTGCTGCTCGGCATGCTGGCCTGCTGGGCCTGGCGGCGCCGTGTGGAAAGGGCCGGCGTGGCGGTGGGCGTGGCGGTGCTGCAGGGTGCGCGCCACCGCATCGGTGACCACGTGGCGCGACTGCCGGTGGGCTGGTTCACACCGGAACACACGGCGCGGCTGAGCCACGTCATCACCCAGGGCATGATGGCGGTGGCCCAGCTGCCGGCGCACGTGTTCACCCCGGTGATCAGCGGTGTGGTGACGCCGCTGGTGATTCTGGTGGCCTTGTTCGTGCTGCACCCGCCACTGGGCCTGGTCGCCTTGCTGGCGCTGCCGGCTCTGGCGCTCGTGCTGCTGCTGACCGCGCGGCTGGGGCGGCGCAGCGACGCGCTTTACCAGCACCATTTCGCCCAGACCAGCCAACGGCTGGTGGAGTTCGCGCAGGCCCAGTCGGTGCTGCGCGCGTTCAACGGCGAAGGCGGGAGCACGCGCTGGCTGGAGCAGGCCATTGACGAACAACGCCGCAGCGGGCGAGACCTGATCTTCCTGTCCTCGGCCTCAACGGTGCTCAATGCCTGGGCGGTGCAGGCCAGCTTCTCGGTCTTGCTGCTGGTGGCCGTGGGATGGCTGAACACCCGTCTGGGCGGAGCCTTGCCGGCGAGCGACAGCGTTGCCGTGGTGGTGGCCTTGCTGCTGGTGGGCCGTTACATCGAGCCGCTGCTGGACGTGGCCGGCTACAGCGAGGTCATGCGCGGCGCGCGTGGCCAGCTTGAGGCGGTGCGCGAGATCTTCGCCGTCGCACCCATGCCCGAAGCCAGCGCCCCGCAGGCGCCCCGCGATGCGTCGGTGGAGCTGCAGGACGTGCATTTCCGTTACGCGGCCGACCAGGCCGAGGTGCTGCGCGGCCTGAGCCTGCGCATCGAACCCGGCAGCATGACGGCGCTGATCGGGGCCTCGGGCTCCGGCAAGACCACGCTGGTGCGGCTGATCGCGCGTTTCTTCGATGTGGAGCAGGGCAGTGTGCGGGTCGGCGGTGTGGACGTGAGGCAGATGTCCAGCGCGCAGCTGGCGGCGCAGATCGGCCAGATCTTTCAGGAGCACCACCTGTTTGCCGGCAGCATCGCCGACAACATCCGCGTCGGCCGAGCCGATGCCAGCGATGCCCAGGTGCTGGAGGCCGCCGAACAGGCGGGTGTGGGTGAGATCCTTGCGCGCCTGCCGCAGGGCCTGCAGACGCCGGTGGGCGAGGGCGGTGCGCGGCTCTCTGGCGGTGAGCGTCAGCGCATCGCGATCGCGCGCGCGCTGATCAAGGACGCCCCCATCCTGCTGGTGGACGAGGCCACGGCGGCGCTGGACGCGGAGAACCAGGCCGCCATCGCGCAGACCCTGGCGCGCCTGCGTGGCCGGCGCACGCTGATCGTGATTGCGCACCAGCTCTCCACCGTGGCCATGGCCGACCAGATCGTGGTGCTGGAAGACGGCGTGGTGAGCGAACAAGGGGCGCCCGGGCCCTTGCGCGCCAGCGCGGGGCGCTACGCGCATTTTCTGGCGCAACGCCAGGCGGCCAAAGGCTGGCGTGTGGCGCCGGATCCCGACGCTGACCGCTGAAGCACAGCATGTCGTTGATCCGCATGCGCTGGCTGGCGCTGTTCGCCCTGCTGTGCCTGGCCTCGCTGCTGGTGGGGGCGAGGGAGCTGTCGTGGGCGTCACTGCTGTCGCTGTCCGATGACGCCTGGCTGACCGTCACGGCGAGCCGCCTGCCGCGTCTGGCAGCGCTGGTGCTGACCGGTGTTGGTCTTGCGGTTTGCGGTGTCATCCTGCAGCAGATCGTGCGCAACCGTTTCGTCGAACCTGCCACCTCGGGTGGGCTGGACGCGGCCAAACTCGGCATTCTGGTGGCCATGACGCTCGTGCCAGCCGCTGGCACGGCCACCCGCATGGGGGTGGCGCTGCTGTTCTGTTTTGCCGCCAGCGCGCTGTTTGTCGCCATCGTGCGCCGCATCCATGTGCAGAACACCGTGCTGGTGCCGGTGATCGGCCTGATGTACGGCGGGGTATTGAGCGCCGTGGCCGAGTTCTACGCCTACCGGCACAACATCCTGCAAAGCATGCAGGGCTGGCTGCTCGGTGACTTCTCGCGCGTCGTCCAGGGGCAGTACGAGATCATTTACCTGATCCTGCCCATCGTGGCGCTGACCTATCTGTACGCGCAGCGCTTCACCGTGCTCGGCATGGGCGAGGGCATGGCCACCAGCCTGGGCCTGAACTACACGGCCACGGTGGCACTGGGGCTGGTGCTGGTGGCCGTCACGGTTTCGGCCACCGTCATCACGGTGGGCGCCATTCCGTTTGTCGGACTTGTCATTCCTAACCTGGTGGCGCTGCGCTACGGCGACCACCTGGCGCGCACGCTGCCCATCGTGGCGCTGGGCGGGGCTTCGCTGCTGCTGGTTTGCGACATTTTCGGGCGTCTGCTCATTCATCCATTCGAGGTGCCGATCGGTCTCACGGCCGGAGGCATCGGTGGCTTGCTTTTCCTCGGGCTGATCGTCTGGAGGCACCGCTGATGCGCGCGCTGTACCGCCGCACGCTGTGGCTGCTGGCGCTCGTGCTGGTGCTGACCTTCGTTTTTTATGGCGCCGGCTTCGACCTCGACTACGTGATCCCCAAGCGGCTGGCGCGGTTGGCGGCCATGGTGATTGGCGGCATCTGCATCGCCTGCTCGGCGATCGTGTTCCAGACCATCACCGGCAACCGCATCCTGACGCCGGCCATCATGGGTTACGAAGCGGTGTACCTGCTGTTGCAGTCGCTGTTGCTGCTGTGGATGGGCACGCACAGCCTGGTGGTTTTGGGTGAGAACGGCAACTTCGTCTTGTCCGTGGCGCTGATGCTGGCCTATTCGTGGGCCATCCACCTCTGGCTGTTCCGGGACGGCCGCAACAACGTGTACTTCCTGCTGTTGCTGGGCCTGGTCTTGACCATGGTGATGGGCACCTTCACACAGTTTGTGCAGCTCAAGATCAGCCCCGGCGAGTTCTCGGTGTTGCAGGGTTTCACGCTGGCCTCGTTCAACAAGGCGCAGCCCGAACAACTGGTGTACGCGGGCATCCTGGTGGCGGCCGTGTGCCTGGTGGGCATCCGGACCCTGCCGGTGCTCGACGTGCTGGCACTGGGCCGCGACCAGGCCATGTCGCTCGGCGTGGACCACCGCCGGCAGGTGCGCCTGCAACTGGCGCTGATCGCCGTGCTGGTGGCGGTCTCCACCAGCCTGCTGGGGCCGACGGCCTTTGTCGGCATCTTCGTTGCCAACACCGCTTATGCGCTGGCCGGCACGGTCCGGCACCGGGTCACCCTGCCGCTGGGCTGCGCCATTGCCATCGGCATCTTCATCGCGGCCCAGCTCGCGGTGGAACACGTCTTCAACTACAAAACCACCGTCGGCATTCTGGTCAACCTGGTGTGCGGGACCTACTTCCTGGCGCTGATGGTCCGCAAGCGAGGCGCCGCATGATCACCGTTCACAACCTCCACAAAGCCTATGGCGGCCGAGCCGTGCTCTCGGACGTGAACGCGGCATTCCCCGCGCGCTGCGTCAGTTCGCTGATCGGGCCCAACGGGGCCGGCAAGAGCACGTTGCTGATGACGATGGCGCGCCTGCTGGCGCCAACGCAAGGCGAGGTCCGCATCGACGGCCGGCCGGTGTCGGACATCCGCATTGCCGACTACGCGCGCCGCGTGGCCACGTTGCGTCAGACCCCCGACTTCAACCTGCGCCTGACGGTGCGGGAGCTGGTCGCTTTCGGGCGCTTCCCGCACAGCCGCGGCGCACTCACCGCTGCCGACCAGCGGGCCATCGACGAGGCACTGGATTTCCTGTCGCTGCAGCCGCTGCGACACGCCCATGTGGACGAACTCAGCGGTGGCCAGCGCCAGATGGCCTTTCTGGCCATGACGATCGCGCAGCAGACTGACACCCTGCTGCTCGACGAGCCCCTGAACAACCTGGACATGCGCCACGCGGTGCAGATCATGCGCGCGCTGCGGCGGCTGTGCGACGAACACGGCCGCACCGTGGTGCTGGTGGTGCATGACATCAACTTTGCCGCCAATTACTCGGACCACATCGTCGCCATGAAGGGCGGGGCGGTGCACGCTGCCGGCAGCGTCGACGAGGTGGTGACCGAAGCCGGCCTGCAAGCCCTTTACGGACTGGACTTCCAGATCACGCGCGGCGAACACGGTGCGCGCCTGTGCAACTACTTCAAACCCTCAGGAGAACTGACATGAACGGACTTCAAAGAAGCCGGCGCTGGGCCTTGGCCCTGTTGGTGGCGTCGGCCACGACGCTGCCGGCGCTGGCCCAACCGCGTGCCGACGCGCCCGTGACGGTGCAGCACCAGTTGGGCACCACAGTGATCAAGCAGACGCCGCAGCGTGTGGTGGCGCTCGACATGAACGAGGTCGATTTCCTCGACCAGCTCGGTGTGCCCATCGTCGGCATGCCGAAGGACTTCGTGCCCGACTTCCTGGCCCGCTACCGCAACGCGCCGGATGTGCAGGACCTGGGTTCCATCGTGCAGCCCAACCTGGAGCGGGTGCATGCGGCCAAACCGGACCTGATCCTGATGACCTCGCTGCAGGCCAACCACTACAAGGAGCTGACGCAGATTGCGCCGACGATCCAGTTTGATGTGGACTACCGCAACAGCGCAAACCGGCACATCGAACTCGTCAAAGACCACCTGCTGACGCTGGGACGGATCTTTGGCAAGCAGGATCTCGCGGCGCAGAAGGCCGCGGAACTGGACGCCAAGGTGGCCGAGGCGCGACGTGTCACGCAGGGCCGCCCCGAACGCGCGTTGGTGGTGCTGCACAACAACGGATCGTTCAGCTCTTTCGGTGCGCAATCCCGCTATGCGTTTGTCTTCAGCGCCCTGGGCGTGAAGTCGGCCAGCCCCGCCACCGACACCGGACTGCACGGCCAGCCGGTGTCGAGCGAATTCATCCTGCAGGCGAATCCCGATGTCATCTACATCGTGGACCGCACGGCCGTGATGCAGCGCCGCCCCGCGCTCGATGCCCAGACCCTGAGCAACCCCTTGCTGCGCCAGACCAATGCCTGGAAGAACGGCCGCGTGGTGTTCGCCGATGCCCAGGCCTGGTACGTCACCGCCGCCAGCCCGACCTCCCTGCGCATCGTCATCGACGACGTCATCAAGGGCTACCGCAACTGATCACCCTCATCCCAACCGAAAGCCAGCACCATGTCACCAAGACACCTTTCCCCCGCCCGCGCCTTCACCCTGGGCCGCATTGCCGCCGCCGTGCAGACCACCTTGTTGCTGGGGGCCATGGCCTCGGCCTCGTCGATGGCGTTTGCCCAGACCGCCGCCGCACCGCCCGCCAGCCCGCAGGCCGATGCCGAAGGCGTGCAGAACCTGTCCACCGTCACCGTCTCTGGTCAGGCCGAAGGCCCCACCGCACCGTACGCCGGTGGGCAGGTGTCGTCGGGTGGCCGCGTCGGCCTGCTGGGTGACAAGGACTTCATGGAGACGCCGTTCTCCACCATCAGCTACACCGACAAGTTCATCGAAGACCGGCAGGCCAAGGACATCACCGACGTGATCTCGGCCACCGACCCCACGGTGTTCAGCAACGGTGTCACCGGCGCCTGGAGCGAGAACTACTCGATCCGCGGCTTCGGCTCCAGCACCAACGACATGACCGTCGGCGGCCTGTTCGGCATGGCGCCGTACTACCGCACCTCGCCCGAGATGTTCGAACGCATCGAAGTGCTCAAGGGCCCGTCGGCGCTGCTCAATGGCATGCCGCCGGGCGGCTCGGTGGGAGGCGCGATCAACCTGGTGCCCAAACGCGCGGGCAACACGCCGCTGACACGTTTCACCGCTTCCTACATGTCCGACGGACAGCTCGGTGGCCACATCGATGTGGGCCGCCGCTGGGGCGAGCAACAAGCGTTCGGCCTGCGTTTCAACGGCGTCTACCGCGACGGGGAAGGCGCGGTGCGCCACCAGGACAAGAAGCTGCAAATGGCCTCGCTCGGCCTCGACTGGCGCAGCGATCGTGTGCGGCTGTCGACCGACCTCTACACCAGCGACGAGCGGATTGACGGCCCGACGCGCGGCATCAACCTGGCGCCCGGACTGGGCATTCCGCGTGTGCCCAAGCCCGACACCCTGATCAACCCCGAGTGGGCGTTTGTCGAAACCAAGGACAAGGGCGTGATGGTGCGTGGCGAGGTCGACCTGAACGACCAGCTGACCGCCTACGCCGCCTTCGGCACCAGCCGCACCGCCTACAAGTACAACGGCGCCATGTCCGCCCAGGTGCTCAACGCCGCGGGCGACTACACCACCACCATCGGCCAACTGGCGTTCGAGGTCGAGAAGAAGTCGGCCGACGTCGGTGTCAAAGGCAATTTCCAGATGGCCGGCATCCAGCACCAGTGGGCCTTGAATGCCACGCATTACCAGCACCAGCAGGCCGACTCCGGCCGCCGTTCGGTGCCTGGCGCCAACTGGACCACCAACCTGTACAACCCGGTGTGGGGGCCGGCCGTGCCTTTGGTCACCCCGCTGATCTCGCGCACCGCGGTGAGCCTGACCAGTTACGGCGTGGCCGACACGATGTCGTTCGCACAGGGCAAGGTGCAACTCACCATGGGCCTGCGCCAGCAGCAGGTGGTCAGCGACAGCCTGAACATCAACACCGGGGCGCGCAGCTCGCGATACGACAAGAGCGCCGTCACGCCGGCGGTGGCGTTGCTCGCCAAAGCGTCGGACCAGGTGTCGGTCTATGCCAACTACATCGAAGGCCTGAGCCAGGGTGCCACGGCACCGGCGACCGCGGCCAACGCGGGCACGGTGTTTGAACCCTACAAGACGCAGCAGGCCGAAGCCGGCGTGAAGGTCGACCTGGGCCAGTTCGCGCACACCTTCAGCGTGTTCCAGATCCAGCGTCCCAGCAGCTACACCGATCCCGTCACCAACGTGTTCTCTTTTGGTGGCGAGCAACGCAACCGGGGCCTGGAATGGAGCTTCTTCGGTACGCCGACAACGGGCGTGCGGCTGATGGGCGGCATGGCCTACGTCGCGCCCAAGGTCATCCGTTCTGCCACGGCGGTGAGCACTGGCAAACAGGCCACCGGGGTTGCCCGCCTGCAGGCCAAGCTGGGGGTGGAGTGGGACCTGCGCGCTGTGCAGGGCCTGACGCTGACGGCCAATGCCACCGCGGTGTCCAAGCAGTACATCAGCGCAAACAACGCCTTGTCAGTGCCCGGCCGCACCATCTATGACGTGGGCGCCCGCTACGCCACGCGGATGTCGAACCTCCCGGTGACGTACCGCGCCAGCGTGAACAACGTGACCAACAAGGCCTATTGGGGCATGCCGCTGTTGTCGAGCCTGGCGCTGGGCGCACCGCGCACGGTGATGCTCTCGGCCTCGTTCGACTTCTGAGCGGGCGGGCTGGTGCCCCCGCGCGTCAGCCTTCGCTGGCGTGGATGAAGTCGCGCACGCGCGGGTAGATCTGCTGGTTCCACTTGCGGCCGCTGAACACGCCGTAGTGGCCCACACCGGTCTGCACGTGGTGCGTCTTCATGTAGGGGCGCACGCTGCTGCAGAGGTCTTGTGCGGCCACGGTCTGGCCGACGGCGCAGATGTCGTCGCGCTCGCCTTCCACCGTCATCAGCGCGGTGCGGCGGATCGCGGCCGGGTTCACGGTGCGGCCGTTCCAGGTCAACACGCCACGCGGCAAATCGTAGGTCTGGAACACCTTCTCCACCGTCTCCAGGTAGAACTCGGCCGGCAGGTCGTTGACCGCGAGGTACTCCTCGTAGAAGTCCTGGATCACGCCGGCCTCTTCGGTGCGCCCGGCCGCGAGGTGGTCGTAGATGTTGCGGAAGGACTGCTTGTGCCGGTCCGGGTTCATGCTCATGAAGGCGGTGAGCTGCACGAAGCCGGGGTAGACGCGGCGCATGAAGCCGGCGTGCGGCAGCGGCACGTGGCTGATGAGGTTTTTCTCGAACCAGCCGATGGGTTGGCTCACCGCCAGTTTGTTGACCTCGGTGGGATTGACGCGGCAGTCCACCGGGCCGGCCATCAGCGTGAGGCTGCGGGGCTGTGCCGGGTTGTCGTCCTCGGCCATGATGGCCGTGGCCGCGAGCGCCGCCACGCAGGGCTGGCACACCGCGAGCATGTGGGACCCCGGGCCCACGGCCTCGGTGAAGCGGATCATGTAGCTGATGTAGTCATCGAGCGAAAATCCGCCGTGGCGCAGCGAAACGTCGCGCGCGTTGTGCCAGTCGGTGATGTAGACGTCGTGGTCCTGCAGCAGGGTGCGCGCGGTTTCGCGCAGCAAGGTAGCGAAGTGGCCCGAGAGCGGTGCCACCAGCAGCACCTTGGGCTGAGCCGGCGCGTCGGCTTTGCGAAAGTGCAGCAGCGTGCCGAAGGGCAGGCTGAGCACGGTGTCTTCGCTCACCGCACAGGTTTGCTCACCCACCGTGATGTGGTGAATCTTGTAGGGCGGCCGGGTGTGCGTGAGGCGCATGCGCGAGACCACATCGCAGGCGGCGGCGACCTTGCGCATCAGGCTGCCTTCTGTGTCGCGCAGCCAGAGCGCGGCGCCCAGGTGCTGGGCGCTCAGTCGCAGTGGCGAAATCAGGTCGGACTGGAGTTGATAGGCCTGATACAGCATGGGTTCTTTCCTGGGACGACGTGCTGCACTGCAGGCAAGTTGCGGGCCAGCAGCAGGTGCACCGGGCCGGTGCGCTGATACCGCACGGCGATGGCACAACCCTTGCTCTTAGGGTGGCTCCAACGAGGAGCACGTTCACCATGGCCCATGCGGTACTCACGATCAGCAGCAAGAACTACGGTGCCTGGGCCCTGCGAGGCTGGCTGATGGTGCGGCTGGCCAAGCTGCCGTTCACCGAAAACGTGATCTCGCCCGACGACCCGGCGATGAAGGCAGAGATGCTGCTGCTCTCCGCCTCCATGCGCGTGCCGGCGCTGGAGCACGACGGCATCCACGTCTGGGACACGCTGGCGATCGGCGAGTACCTGAACGAAATCAAGCCCAAGGCGGGCCTGCTGCCGGCCGACCGTGCGGCGCGCGCGCACTGCCGCGCCATCTGCGGCGAGATGCACTCGGGCTTTTCGGCACTGCGTTCGTCGCTGCCGATGAACATCAAGGCGTCGTTCCCGAACTTCAAGCTGTGGTCGCGTGCGCAGACCGACATCGACCGCATCGAGGCGATCTGGGGTGAGTGCCTGGACACCTATGGCGGCCCGTATCTCTTCGGCGAGAAGCCCTGCATGGCGGACGCGATGTTCGCGCCGGTGGTGACGCGCTTCATCACCTACGGGGTGGCGATCAGCCCTGCTTGTGTGGCGTATTGCGACACCATCATGGCTTTGCCTGCGATGAGGGAATGGGTGGCGGCTGCTGAGGCGGAGCCGGATGATATTGATGAGTTGGATGCGGAGTTCTGAGTCTCTTTTTTGTTCTGCGTGGTGCTTCTTCTTTCGTGGCGAG
>NZ_BCTJ01000017.1 GCF_001571225.1 Hydrogenophaga palleronii NBRC 102513 | reverse complement strand
AGCTCCAAAATCAAAATTGCCGAAACACCAGAACAAATACAAACAACTGGTGCCCTTGGCGGGAATCGGACCCGCGACCTCTCCCTTACCAAGGGAGTGCTCTACCACTGAGCCACAAGGGCCAAGGCACCCGGCAAGCCGGACACCCTAGAAATCAATCACTCAACTCACCCGCCAGAAGCAGGCCCAACAATCGACGCAACGTGGAGCGGGAGACGGGAATCGAACCCGCGTCATCAGCTTGGAAGGCTGGGGTTCTACCATTGAACTACTCCCGCCCGAACATCACGGCGCCACACGACACCGGAACACTTGAGCGCGACCTCTCATTCGCACACATCACATCAATCGCTGGTGGAGGGGGCTGGATTCGAACCAGCGTACGCGTAAGCGGGCAGATTTACAGTCTGCTGCCTTTAACCACTCGGCCACCCCTCCATAGCGCAGCCCGCGATTATGCCATGGTTTTGTGGCACTGGGCTCCAAACCCTGCACGGTCTTTTTTTCACCCCCGTTTCACCAGGCCACCGGTGGCAGGCCCTGGCCGGCCAGCCAGGCGTTGGTGGCGCCGAAATGACCACAACCGATGAACGGGACCGGGCCGCGCCGGGCCGACAGCGGCGAGGGGTGGTTGGCGCTCAGCACATGGTGGCGCCGGGTGTCGATCAACGGCGACTTTTTCTGCGCGTGGGCGCCCCAGAGCAGGAAAACCTTGGGGCCGCCGGTGTCGCTGCAGCGGCGGATGACGGCGTCGGTCAACGCCTCCCAGCCACGGCCGGCGTGGCTGGCGGGCTGGCCGTCTTCCACCGTCAGGCCGGTGTTGAGCAACAGCACGCCCTGCCGTGCCCAGCGCACCAGCGAACCGTCCGTCGGAGCCGGCACACCCAGGTCGCGCTGCAGTTCCTGCAGCATGTTGCGCAGGCTGGGTGGGACCTTCACACCCGGTGCGACCGAAAAGGCGAGGCCTTCGGCCTGGCCCGGGCCGTGGTACGGGTCCTGGCCCAGGATGACCACGCGCACCGCGTCGGGCGCCGTCAGGTCGAGCGCGCGCAGTGGCTGCGGGGGGTACACCACCGCGCCCTGCTGCAGGCGCCCGCTCAGAAAATCCTGCAGGCCCCGCCCCTCGGGCGACGCCCAGAAGTGCGCCAGCAGGTCGGCCCAGCCGGGCTGCGCCGGCCAGTCGGCCGGGTTGGCCGAGCGCAGGCAGGCGTCGGCCGGCGCGTCAGCCCAGTCAAATCCGGCTTGCATCGCCGCGCCTTCAGGCGAACAGCTCGGCCAGCGCCTGGCCCGGTTCGGGCGCGCGCATGAAGGCCTCGCCCACCAGGAAGGCGTTGACGCCGGCCGCGCGCATGGTCTGCACGTCGTCCCGGCCCAGGATGCCGGACTCGGTGATCAGCAAACGGTCGGCCGGCACGTCGGGCAGCATGTCGAGCGTGGACTGCAGGCTGACCTCAAACGTGCGCAGGTTGCGGTTGTTGATACCGACCAGGCGGGTCTTGAGCTTCAGCGCACGCTCCAGCTCGGCGCGGTCGTGCACCTCGACCAGCACCGCCATGTTCAAGCCGAGGGCCAGGGCTTCGAGCTCGGCCATGCGGGCGTCGTCCAGGCAGGCGGCGATCAGCAGGATGGCGTCGGCGCCCATGGCGCGCGCTTCGTAAACCTGGTATGGGTCGACCATGAAGTCCTTTCGCAGCACCGGCAGGTCGCAGCTGGCGCGGGCCTGCTTGAGATAGTCGGAACTGCCCTGGAAAAACTGCTGGTCGGTCAGCACCGACAGGCAGGCCGCGCTGACCCGGCCATCGCCCTCGGCGTAACTTTGGGCGATGTCGGCCGGGATGAAATCCGCGCGCAGCACGCCCTTGCTCGGGCTGGCCTTCTTGATTTCGGCGATCACCGCGGCCTGGCCGGCGGCAATCTTCTTGCGCAGCGCGCCTTCGAAATCGCGCGTGAGCACGCGGCTCTCGGCGTCGAAGCGCACCACGTCCAGCGGCTTCTTGCGCTGGGCGGCAGCAATTTCCTCGTGCTTGACGGCCACGATTTTCTGCAGGATGTCGCTCATGTCGGTGTTTCCTTGGGTCAGGCCACGAAGGCCTTGAGTTGTTCCAGCTTGGCCAGGGCGGCGCCCGAGGCCAGGGTGCGCCGCGCCAGCGCGATGCCGTCGCCCATGTTGGCGACCACGTTGGCTGCGTACAGCGCCACGCCGGCGTTGAGCGCGACGATGTCGCTGGCGGCCTTGCAGGCCGGCTCGTCGCCGCCTTGCAGCACGCCCATCAGCATCTGGCGCGAGGCCTCCGGGGTCTCCACGCGCAGCGCGCGGCTGCTGGCCATGGTCATGCCGAAGTCTTCGGGGTGGATCTCGTATTCGGTGATCTCGCCGTCCTTGAGCTCACCCACCAGCGTGGCCGCCCCCAGCGAAACCTCGTCCATGCCGTCACGGCCGTACACCACCACCGCGTGTTCGGCGCCCAGGCGCTGCAGCGCACGCACCTGGATGCCGACCAGGTCGGGGTGGAACACGCCCATCAGGATGTTGGGCGCCGAGGCCGGGTTGGTCAGCGGGCCCAGGATGTTGAAGATGGTCTTGATGCCGAGCTCGCGCCGCACCGGCGCCACGTTCTTCATGGCCGGGTGGTGGTTGGGCGCGAACATGAAGCCCACGCCCACCTGTTCGATGGCGCGCGCGATGGCTTCGGGCGACAGGTTGATATTCACGCCCAGGCTCTCCAGAACGTCGGCACTGCCGCTCTTGCTGGAAACGCTGCGCCCACCGTGTTTGCTCACGCGCGCACCGGCGGCGGCGGCCACGAACATGGAGCAGGTGGAGATGTTGAAGGTGTGCGAGCCGTCACCGCCGGTGCCGACGATGTCGACCAGGTGGGTCTTGTCGGCCACGTGCACCTTGGTGGAGAACTCGCGCATCACCTGCGCGGCGGCGGTGATCTCGCCGATGGTTTCCTTCTTCACGCGCAGGCCGGTGATGAAGGCCGCCATCATGACCGGCGACATCTCGCCGCTCATGATCAGCCGCATCAGGTGCAGCATCTCGTCGTGGAAGATCTCGCGGTGTTCGATGGTGCGCTGCAGGGCCTCCTGCGGCGTGATCTTGTGGGCGGTGGTGGGCGACATGGGGGTCTCCGAAGGGTCTTTTTACTGGGCGGGATTGTCGGTCAAGGCCAGCTTCAGGCCGAAGCCGATGAAGAGCAGGCCGGCGGCGCGGTCGAGCTGGCGCATGGTGCGCTGCACCGTGTGCACGCGGCGTGCAGCCCAGGCGGCGAGCCAGGCATAGCCGATGGTCACCGGCAGGGCCGCGACGCTGAACAGCACGCCCAGCGCCAGGAAGGCCAGGGTCTTGTGCTCGGTGCCGGGCGCGATGAACTGCGGCAGGAAGGCGAGAAAAAACAGCGCCACCTTGGGGTTGAGCACGTTGGTGAGGAAACCGCGGCGGAACACGCGGCGCATGTCCATTGACGCCGGCGCGGTGGCGGGCGACCAGTCGGCGGGCGGCGCGCGCAGCAGGCGCACGCCGATCCACAGCAGGTAGATCGCACCGATCACCTTGACCACGGTGAAGGCCGTGGCCGAGGCCGCCAGCAACGCGCCCAGGCCGATGGTGGCGATTGCCACGTGCACGAAACAGCCGACGAAGATGCCGAGCGCGGCCACGACGCCGGCGCGCACACCGCCGCGCAGCGAGGTGCTGACGATGCAGAGCACGTCCGGGCCGGGCGTGAGGTTGAGCAGCCAGCCGGCCGCGATGAAGAGCAGCAGTTGCGGCAAGTCGGGCATGGCGGTCGCTTCAATAAACGGCGGTGCCGCCGGCTTGCGCGGCCGGCGCATCGCCCGCCTGGTCGAAGAAGGCCCGGGTGCTCTGAATGGCGCGCTCGATGCCCGCCGCGTCCACCCCGAGGTGGGTGACGAAGCGCAGGCCGATCAGGCCGGTGGCCAGCACGCCGTCGCGCGCCAGGTGAGCCAGCAGCGCGGGGCCACGGCCGTGGGCGACATCGACGAACACGATGTTGGTCTGCGCCGAGCGCACGGAGAGGCCTTCGATGCCACCCAGGCCCTCGGCCAGGCGTTGCGCCAGCGCGTGGTCGTCGGCCAGGCGGTGCACCTGGTGGTCCAGCGCGTGGTGCGCGGCCGCGGCCAGCAGGCCCGCCTGGCGCAAGCCGCCGCCGAGCATCTTGCGCCAGCGCAGCGCGCGGCGGATCAGCTCGGGCGAGCCGCACAGCGCCGAGCCGATGGGCGCGCCCAGCCCCTTGCTGAAGCAGACCGAGACGCTGTCGAAACGGTTCACGATGCCGCGCACGGCTTCATAGGGATCTCCACCCGCCGCCACCGCCGCGTTGAATACGCGCGCGCCGTCCAGGTGCACCGCCAGGCCATGCTCGCGCGCCAGGGCGGTCGCGGCATCCAGGTAGCTGGCCGGCATGGGATGGCCGTTCCAGGTGTTCTCCAGGCACAGCAGGCGGGTGCGCGCGAAGTGCGGATCGTCGGGTTTGATGGCGGCGGCGATGTCAGCCAGCTGCATCTGCCCGGCGGCATCTTGCGCCAGCGGCTGGGGCTGGATGCTGCCGAGCACCGCGGCACCGCCGCCTTCGTAACGGTAGGTGTGGGCGTTCTGGCCCACGATGTACTCGTCGCCACGTTCGCAGTGCGCCAGCATCGCGCAGAGGTTGCTCTGTGTGCCGCTGGGCATGAACAGCGCCGCTTCCTTGCCGGTGATGGCTGCAATGCGCTGCTGCAGCGCCTGCACGGAAGGGTCGTCGCCGAACACGTCGTCGCCCAGCGGGGCGGCCATCATGGCCTCGCGCATCGCGGCCGTCGGCTGCGTGACGGTGTCGCTTCTCAGGTCAACCAACATCAAAAGTCCTTTCAGAAACGCCAGGCGCCAGGTCAGCGGCGCGGGGGTGCATCACTTTTGTTCCAGAAAGTTCTTCAGCATGGCATGGCCGTGCTCGGTGAGGATGCTCTCGGGGTGGAACTGCACGCCTTCGATGGCCAGGGTCTTGTGCTTCACGCCCATGATCTCGCCGTCGGGTGTCCAGGCCGTGACCTCCAGGCAGTCCGGGCAGCTGGCGCGCTCGATGGCGAGCGAGTGGTACCGGTTCACGGTGAACTGCTCGGGCAGGTTGGCGAACACGCCGGTCTGCGTGGTGGTGATGACACTGGTCTTGCCGTGCATCAGCTCCTGCGCCCGCACGATGCGGCCGCCGAAGGCCGCGCCGATGCTCTGGTGCCCGAGGCACACGCCCAGGATCGGCAACTGGCCGGCAAAGTGCTGGATCGCCGCCACCGAGACGCCGGCTTCGGCCGGTGAACACGGGCCGGGCGAGATCATCAGGCGGTCCACCTGGCCGGCGGCCAGGCGTTGCGCAATCTCGTCCACGGTGATCTCGTCGTTGCGCACCACGGTGACCTCGGCGCCGAGCTCCCCCAGGTACTGCACGATGTTGAAGGTGAAGGAGTCGTAGTTGTCCACCATCAGGACTTTGATCGCGGTGCTCATTCCAGGCCCTCCTCCACCAGTTCGGCGGCGCGCAACAGCGCGCGCGCCTTGTGTTCGGTTTCTCTCCATTCCATCTCGGGCACCGAGTCGGCCACCACGCCGGCCGCGGCCTGCACGTAGAGCGTCTGGTCCTTGATGATGCCGGTGCGGATGGCGATCGCCACGTCCATGTCGCCGGCGTAGCTCAGGTAGCCGCAGGCGCCGCCGTAGATGCCGCGCTTGGTCGGTTCGAGCTGGTCGATCAGTTCCATGGCGTGCACCTTGGGCGCGCCGGTCAGCGTGCCGGCCGGGAAGGTGGCCTTGAGCACGTCCATGCTGGTCATGCCGTCATTGAGCACACCTTCGACGTTGCTCACGATGTGCATCACATGGCTGTAGCGCTCGACCGCAAAGGCCTCGGTCACCTTCACCGTGCCGGTCCTGGCGATGCGGCCGATGTCGTTGCGCGCGAGGTCGATCAGCATCACGTGTTCGGCACGCTCCTTGGGGTCGTTGATCAGCTCCTGCTCGGTCGCCTTGTCCAGCTCGGGCGTGGCACCGCGCGGGCGCGTGCCGGCCAGTGGGCGGATGGTGATCTTCTGGCCCTCGACCGTGTTCTCCTGCCGCACCAGGATCTCGGGCGACGCCCCCACCACGTGGAAATCCCCGAAGTGGTAGTAGTACATGTAGGGCGAGGGGTTGAGCGAGCGCAGCGCGCGGTACAGGCTCAGCGGCGACTCGGTGTAGCGCTTCTTGATGCGCTGGCCCACCTGCACCTGCATGAAGTCACCGGCGGCGATGAGTTCCTTGGCGCGCTCCACCGCCTTCAGATAGTCGGCCTTGGCGAAATCGCGCTCGGCCGGGTAAGCCTGGCTGGGCTTGACCACCGGCGCGCTCACCGAATACTTCAGCGCCTCGCGCAACTCACGCAGGCGCTTCTTGGCATTGGCAAAGGCTTCGGGCTGGGCCGGGTCGGCGTAGACGATCAGGTAGAGCTTGCCCGAGAGGTTGTCGATCACCGCCAGCTCTTCGCATTGCAGCAGCAGGATGTCGGGGCAACCCAGCGTGTCGGGCGGGCAGCTGTTCTCCAGCTTCTTCTCGATGTGGCGCACCGCGTCGTAACCGAAGTAGCCGGCCAGGCCGCCGCAGAAGCGCGGCAGGCCCGGGCGCAGTGCCACCTTGAAGCGCTGCTGGTAGGCGGCGATGAAATCCAGCGGGTTGCCGTGGCCGGTTTCCACCACCACACCGTCGCGCACCACCTCGGTCTTGGCCTCGGCGCCGAAGCCGGTGGCGCGCAGCAGGGTGCGCGCCGGCAGGCCGATGAAGCTGTAGCGGCCGAAGCGCTCACCGCCCACCACCGATTCCAGCAGGAAGCTGTACTTGCCGTCGCCGCGCCCATGCGCGAGCTTGAGGTAGAGCGAGAGCGGGGTTTCCAGATCGGCGAAGGCCTCGGCCATCAGCGGGATGCGGTGGTAGCCCTGCTGGGCCAGGCTCTTGAATTCGAGTTCCGTGATCATGTTCGTTCTTTCCATCGGCCACACGCCGGGTCATCGACGCTACGGGTGGGGCGGGGGTCCAGGCCATCCGGCAGGCGGGGCCACCGGGTTCGGGTGGGGTGACAGTAGGCGGCGTGAGACGCGCGCGGACTGTGCAAACCCCGGGGGAAGGTGCACGTTTACGCTGGCTTGCGCCAGGGCCAGGCTCCCCGGCCATTGCGGCTCGGCAGATCACCTGAGAAGGATGTGCGTGGGTGGAACATGGAAGGCGCAGTGTAGCAAAGCCGCCGGGCGTGTCAGGCTTCACGCGCCCAAGCTTTGGTTTTACGGCGAAACCCTGATGCCCCGGGGTTCACCTGGCCGGACAATCGCGGAAAATCGAACGGTCGTTCTTTTTTTCAACGCCACTCCACCCGACACCCCGGCCCGCCCGCACCATGACACCGACCTCCCTCCTGCCCCGCCGCGCCCTGTTTCCCCTGGCCCTGGCCACACTGCTGTGCCTGGCCGGGCCCGCCGCGCAGGCCGCGACCCTCGATGTCGGTGGCGTGAAGCTGCAGGACAGCGCCAGCGTCGCCGGCAGCCCGCTGGTGCTCAACGGCGCAGGCATCCGCTACAAGGCGGTGTTCAAGGTCTACACCGCCGGCCTCTACCTGGGCCAGAAGGCCGACACCGCCGAAGCCGTGCTGGCCACGCCGGGCGCCAAACGCATCTCCATCACCATGCTGCGCAGCATCGACTCGGCCGAGCTGGGCAAGCTGTTTTCGCGCGGCATGGAGGACAACATGGACCGCTCCTCCTTCTCCAAACTCATCCCGGGCGTGCTGCGCATGAGCCAGGTGTTCAGCGACCACAAGGAGCTGAAGGCGGGCGACAACTTCCTGGTCGACTGGGTGCCCGGCACCGGCGCGGTGCTGACCATCAAGGGCAAGATCGAGGGCGAGCCGTTCAAGGAGCCGGAGTTCTTCGACGCGCTGCTGCGCATCTGGCTCGGCCCCAAGCCGGCCGACCACGTGCTGAAAGACGCACTGCTGGGCAAGGCACGCTGATCTTTCGACGCACGGTCGTGATGCCACCCTGAATGGGAGCCATTCCTAGCCAGAATGTATGCACCTCTTCACTCCCAGGGACCCCTCATGATCCGACGCACCCTTCTGGCCGCGCTGGTGGCAGCGCTGCTTCCCGCCACTGGCATGTCGCAAGACGCCGCCCCGTCCGGCGACATCGTGGTGGCCCAGATCGGTCCCTTCACCGTGCTGCCCGCGCCCGACCCCAAGGAACTCAACGAGGGCATCACGGCGGCGCTCGACGAGATCAACGGCCGCGGCGGCATCCAGGGCCGCAAGGTGTCCCTGATCAAGCTGGACGACACCTACACCTTCGACGGCTTTCGCAAGCAGCTGGACGTGGCGATGGCCAGGAAGCCGGTTGCGCTGCTGGTCCCGCTGGGCTCCGCCACGCTCAAGAACCTGCTCGACAGCAAGCTGCTGGACAGCACCGACATCGTGATCCTCAACGCCGTGCCGGGCGCCAGCGTGCTGCGCTCGCCGGGCCACCCCAAGCTGTTCCACATCCGCGCTGGCGACGAGCAGCAGATCCAGAAGATCGTGGCCCACGCGCGCACGCTGAACATCCGCTCCATGGGCGTGCTGCACCAGGACATCCCGATCGGCTCCTCCGGCCTGGCCTCGGCGCGCAGCGCTGCCGCCGCGCTGGGCGGCATCGAGATCATGGAAGCGCAGGCCGCGCCAGACGCCGCCGCCCTCGCGCAGGCGGCCAAGACCCTGGCCACCGCCAACCCACAATCCGCGCTGGTGGTCGGTGCACCGAAGTTCGTGGGCGAAGGCATTGCCGCGCTGCGGGCCGCGGGCATCTCGCAACAGATCTTCAGCCTGTCCTACCTGCCGGCACCGGCCCTGGTGAAGTTCGCGGGTGCTGCGGGCGCGCGCGGCGTCGGCCTGTCGCAGACCTTCCCCAACCCCCAGGGGGTGTCGCTCCCCCTGCAGCGCGACTTCCGCGCCGCCATGCGCAAGACCCACCCCACGCTGACGAACTACACCACCTTCCACATGGAGGGTTACGTCACCGCCCGGGTGTTCGCCGAGGCCGCGAAGCGCACACGCAGCATGACGCCCACCGGCATCGCGCAGTCCCTGCGCGCCATGGGCGAGATCGACTTCGGCGGCTTCCGCGTCAACTTCGCCAAGGGCAACCTGGGCAGCAACTGGGTCGACATCGGCGTGGTCACCAGCGACGGCAAGCTGATGTACTGAAGCCGGGGTCAACGCCCCGGACCACGCCCCCCGACGCCCTCAGGCCAGTTCGCTGAGCGAGCCGATCAGACGGTCGTGCGGCGCCTCGGCAATCGGGTCGCCGTGGTTGTAGCCATAGGTCACCAGCACCACCGGGCAGCCGGCCGCGCGCGCGGCCAGGCCGTCGTTCTGCGAGTCGCCCACCATCAGCGTCTGTGCCGGCGCCGTGCCCAGGGCATCGCAGGTCTTGAGCAGCGGCAGCGGGTCGGGCTTGGTGCGCTCGAAGCTGTCGCCGCCGAACACATGGGCAAAAAAACCGTCCAGGCCCTTGGCCTGCAGCAGCGGGCGGGCGAAGGACAGCGGCTTGTTCGTCAGGCAGGCCAGCGGCAGGCCACGCGCACGCAGTGCGCTCAACCCCTCGACCACACCGGGGTAGACCGCGCTGTGCTGGCCGTTGATGGCGAGGTAGTGCGCCTGGTAACGGGTCCAGGCCTCGGGCTGCAGCGCCGCAGCGCCGTCGCTGCTCAGGCCACCATGCAGCAACGCCGAGCGGATCAGGTGCGCCGAGCCCTTGCCCACCATGTGCTCGATGTCGGCGCGGGAGACGGTGGGCCGGCCCAGGTCTTTGAGCATCGCGTTCAGGGCGGCGTCGAAGTCGCCCAGCGTGTCGACCATGGTGCCGTCGAGGTCGACGATGGCGGCGCGGATGCCCTGCATCACTTGAGGGCTGCCCGCATCTGGTCGATCACCGACTTGTAGTCCGGCTTGCCGAAGATCGCGCTGCCGGCAACGAAGGTGTCGGCACCGGCGTCGGCCACGCGGCGGATGTTGTCGACCTTGATGCCGCCGTCCACCTCCAGGCGGATGTCCTTGCCGCTGGCCTCGATGCGGCGGCGCGCGTCCTCGATCTTGCGCAGCGCCGAGTCGATGAAGCTCTGGCCCCCGAAGCCGGGGTTGACGCTCATGATCAGGATCAGGTCGATGTCGTCGATCAGCCAGTCCAGCACGTCGAGCGACGCGCCGGGGTTGAAGGTCAGGCCGGCCTTGGCACCCTTGGCCTTGATGGCCTGCACGCTGCGGTGCACGTGGGTGCTCGCATCGGGGTGGAAGCTCACCAGGTCGGCACCGGCGTCGATGAAGGCGCCGGCCAGCGCGTCCACCGGCTGGATCATCAGGTGCACGTCGATCGGCACCGGCGTGCCGTCGGGCTTCTTCGCGTGCGGCTTGAGCGCCTGGCAGATCATCGGCCCGAAGGTCAGGTTGGGCACGTAGTGGTTGTCCATCACGTCGAAGTGGATCCAGTCGGCGCCGGCGGCGATGACGTTCTTCACCTCGTCACCCAGGCGGGCAAAGTCGGCAGACAGGATGGACGGGGCGATGCGGTACTGGGGCACGGTGGAAGACATGTGTGGGTCTGGTGTGTGGGGAGGAAACGGGGCGGCACAAATCGAATGGCCCCATTCTCGCAGGGCCGCTGCCGCGGCGCGGTGGCGCGGTAACATGCCGCTCATGCCGAAATACCTGTTCACCTGCGAGGTGGAACCCCAGTACCTGAGCGAACAGTCCTCGCCCGACGAAGACCAGTACGCCTTCGCCTACACCATCACCATCACCAACGGCGGTGAGGTGGCGGCGCAGCTGATCGCACGGCACTGGATCATCGACGACGCGCACGGCAACACGGAGCAGGTCAAGGGCCTGGGCGTGGTCGGCCACCAGCCGTTGCTGCGCCCGGGCGAATCCTTCCAGTACACCAGCGGCACCCGGCTGGCCACCCCCACCGGCAGCATGCGCGGCAGTTTTTTCTGCGTCGCCGAAGACGGGGAACGTTTTGAAGCCCCGGTGACCGAATTCGCACTGCGCGCCACCGGCGCCGGCGACGCCCCCGCGCGCGTGCTGCACTGAGGGCGGCGCCCGCGGCGCCCCACAAAACCCTCCACCCCACACCCCACTGCATGCCCACCAGCACCCCCCTTGCCACCCTGGACCCGGACGCACCCCTGGCCTTGCGCCACCTGTGGCTGATCGGCGCCCTGCGCTGGGTGCGCGGCGACGAGGCCGACGTGCAGGCCAGCATCTCGCGCGTGCGCCTGTTCCTGGACGAGGTGCAGAACAACCCCGAGTCGCAGGCGCGCTGGCGCCGCTGGTGGGGGCGTTTCATCACCACGGTCGACCTCACCCCGCTGCTGGCCGACCACGGCTTCGCACCCCGCACCGCGTTCCTGAGCGAGTTCGGCAACCGGCTGCGCAAGAAGGTGCTGCCGGGCACGCCCGAAACCACCGACATGGCCGAGCTGTTCGACCTGCTGCTGTCGGCACGCTTCGACGTGCGCTGGCTCAAGGCGCTGGACAGCGAGACGCTCAAGCGCCTGCGCAGCTTGCTGATCGCCACGCCCGAACCGCAGGACGGCGAAGCGGCGGCCGACGCCGGCGCCGACTCACCGGCCGGCTTCTGGCAGGCCGCGCTGATGGACGCGCTGATCTTCTGCGTGAGTCAGATCAGCGCCACCGGCTTCGCCTCCGAGATCCGCAGCCGCATGTCGCCCGAGGCCCAGGCCCAGCGGCCGTTCCACGAGCTGCCGGCCGACTTTGAAGCGCTGCGCCAGGCGGTCAACCAGTACGGTGGCCGCAGCCCAGAGGCCATCGCCGCGGCCGAAGCGCTGCGCCTGCAGCTCGACGCCTGCCGCCACGCCGCCTACACCGTGTACTCGCACCTGGAAGAGTACGGCGTGTCGGTCGGCATCGTGTTCCGCCTGCGCCAGCTGCGCGAGCGCATCGTGCGCGTGAAGGAGCTGCTGGACTGCCTGCAGTCCGAGCAGCCCGAGCGCGCCACCGCCGCCCTGCTGGCCGATCTGGCCCAGGTCGGGCTGGACAACCGCAGCGTGCGCTCGCTGATCGCCAGCAGCTCGCACCTCACCGCCGCCAAGGTGGCCGAGCGCAGCGCCGAGAGCGGCGAACACTACATCACCCGCAACGCCGCCGAGTACCGCGGCATGGTGCGCAAGGCCGCCGGCGGTGGTGCCATCGTCGGCTTCACGGTCTGGATCAAGTTCCTGATGGTCGGCCTGGGGCTCAGCGCCTTCTGGGGCGGCTTCGCCAACGGCATCAACTACGCCACCTCGTTCGTGGTCATCATGCTGCTGCACCTCACGCTGGCCACCAAGCAGCCGGCGGTGACGGCGCCGGCCATGGTGGCCAAGCTGCGCGACATCAAGGCGCCGGGGGCGGTGCGCCGCTTCGTTGATGAAGTGGCCAACCTGTTCCGCTCGCAGATCGCCTCCATCGTCGGCAACATCGGCGTGGTGATCCCGGTCGTCATGCTGATCAGCCTGGGCATGATGCTGGCCACCGGCGACGCCATGGTGAGCGAACACAAGGCGCACCAGGTGCTGAAGGACGTCAGCCTGATCGGCCCGCTGGTGCTGTTCGCCGCCTTCACCGGCGTGCTGCTGTTCGCCTCCAGCATCATCGCCGGCTGGGTCGAGAACTGGTACGTGTTCCACAACCTCGACTCGGCCATGAAGCACAACCCGCGCTTCACCGGCGTGCTCGGGCGCGAGCGCGCCGCGCGCTGGGCCGACTTCATGCGCCGCAACATCTCGGGCCTGGCGGCCAACATCTCGCTCGGCTTCATGCTCGGCCTGGTGCCGGCCTTCATGACCTTCTTCGGCATCGGCCTGGACGTGCGCCACGTGACGCTGTCGGCCGGCCAGGTGAGCGCCGCCGCCATGGCACTGGGCTGGGACGTGTTCAAGGAGCCCGAGTTCTGGTGGGCCGTGGCCGGCGTGCTGGTGATCGGCCCGATCAACCTGGGCGTGAGCTTTTACCTCGCCTTCCGCCTGGCGCTGCAGGCGCAGAACATCAGCGAGGTGAACCGCCGCCTGATCCGCGGTGCGATCCAGCGCCGCATCCGCGCCGCACCGCTGAGCTTCCTGATCCCGCCGCGCAACGCCCGCCACGCGGACGACGACGCCACCGCCCACCCCGCACCGGCCAGCACGGCCACCGGCGCACCCGACAGCCTGCCGCCGAATGGGTGAGTTCGAGCTGATCCGGCGCCACTTCCAGCGCGGCGCCGCCAGCGGCACGGCGTCCGGCGCGGTGGTGCTGGGCATCGGCGACGACTGCGCGCTGCTGCAGCCCAGCCCCGGCCACCAGCTCGCGATCTCCAGCGACATGCTGGTCGAAGGCCGGCACTTCTTCCCCGATGTAGACCCCGCCGCCCTCGGCCACAAGGCGCTGGCGGTCAACCTCAGCGACCTCGCCGCCATGGGCGCACGCCCGCTGGGCTTCACGCTCGCGCTCGCCCTGCCCAGCGCCGACGAGGCCTGGATCGCGGCCTTCGCAGCGGGCCTGCTCGCGCTCGCCGACGGCCACGCCTGCCCGCTGGTGGGCGGCGACACCACACGCGGCCCGCTCAACCTCTGCGTCACCGTGTTCGGTGAACTGCTGCCCGGCCACGCGCTGCGGCGCGACGCCGCGCAGGCCGGCGACGACCTGTATGTGAGCGGGCGCACCGGCGAAGCGCGGCTGGCGCTGGAGCAGTTGCGTGGTGTCGAATGGGCGCTGGCCGCCGGTGCAGGCACGGTGGACCCCGAAGCGCGTGCACGGCTGGAACGCCCGACACCGCGCAATGCGCTCGGCCTGGCGCTGGCCGGGCTGGTGGGCCCGCACGGGGTGCACGCCGCCATCGACCTCAGCGACGGCCTGGTGGGCGACCTCGGCCACATCCTGCAGGCCAGCGGCGTCGGTGCCGAGGTGAACCTGCCGGCGCTGCCGCTGGCGCCGCTGCTGCAGGCCGTACCCGAAGCACAGCGGCTCGAATGCCTGCTGGCCGGCGGCGACGACTACGAGCTGCTGTTCAGCGCCGCGCCGGCCGCACGCGCGGCGATTGCCGCAGCCGCCGAGGCCAGCGCCACGCCGGTCACGCGCATCGGGCGCATCACGGCGGCCACCGGCCTGCGCTGGCTAGACGCCGATGGCGGCGCACGCGCCATCGACGCGCGCAGCTTCGATCACTTCGCCTGATCGGCGCCCAGCAGGGCCGCGCTGATGGCGCGCACGCGGCGCGTGTCCAGCCGCAGTGCATCCACCCACACGAAGCGCCCGACCGGCGCGCCGACCATCTCGGCCCGGGCCGCCGCACGGTCGGTGCGGCCATCGGCCACCAGCACCACGCGCCGCAGCTTCGGCGCGCCGGCCAGCACGGCGAGTTCGTGGCGGCAGCCGCTGTTGCGGTCCTGGAAACCACGCAGGTCCATCAACACCACGTCGGCCTGCGTCACCAGCGCGGCCAGCGCCGCCTGCCAGGTGTGGTCGAAGCAATAACACTCGTTGACGCGGTAGCGGCCATCGGGGTCGGGCGCGAGATCGAACTCGTGCAGCCGCTCGGCCACCTGCGCCTCGCTGGCGATGAAGCGTTGCGCCAGGCGGCCATTGAGAAAGGTGAACAGGTCGTCCGGGTCGAGCGTGCGGCTGAGCAGGTCGGTGCCGGCGATCAGCACCGTGTTGCCGGTCAGGCGCCAGCGCTCGACCACGCGGTCGAACAGCGCCTGCACGCCCACACCCTCCTGGAACACGCGCAGCACCAGCAGCGTGGGCGGCGCGGCGCGCGGTGCCAGCCAGCCGCGCAGCGCCCACCCCGCCAGCGGCAGCCACAACCAGGGCAGCAGCAGCGTCAGCCCGATCAGCCCAGAACCCTGCACCGCCGGCAGGGCATTGGCCACCAGCACCACCATCCAGTAGGCGGCGAGCAGGTACCAGAGGTCGGAGAAACATTTGTCGCGGTAGGCCGCCGCCAGCCAGCGCGCCAGCGCCCAGGCCGGCCAGGCCAGCAGCAGCCAGGGCGCCAGCGTGAGCAGCAGCAGGGTGGGCCAGACGTCCAGCACACCCACCAACGCCAGCGCCCAGGCCGGCGGTTGTACCGCGCTACCGGCCAGCAAGGCCAGCACGCCCACCGAAGCACCCGCCATCAGCAGGCCGATGGGCAGCAGGTAGGGCGCGACCGCGCGGATGCGGCCGCTGGCCCCGATCAGCAGCGTGACGGCAACGGGCAGCACCACCAGCCCACCAAGCCAGTTCAGCGAGGCCGACAGCGGCTGCGGCTGGATCGATCGCCAGGTGACCAGCACCAGCATGGCCAGCAGGTAAAGCAGGACCGCGCCCAGCGTGCGCCACCACGGCCAGCGCCACAACAGCCCCCAGGCCAGCGCCATCGGCCAGGCGTAGACCGCGCCCAGGGTGAGCGCAAGGCCCGGGCTGAGCAGGTCTTCGCCGTAGACGAACAGCAGGGCCAGCACCGACTGCGTGAGGCCGATGAGCGCGCTCAGCACGCCCATCACCACCAGGTGGCGCCACGCGGCGCGGCGGTTGCCCTCGGCGTCCGGCGCTGTGGGCGGGCGCACGGCCATGGGCGGCGGGTGTGGGTGGGCGGATGGCTCGGGCAGCGCGCTGCCGTCGGGCGCCGGCGCGCGCCGCATCAAGGCCAGCATGCGGCGCCGGTACAGCCCGGCCACCACCCACGATGCCGCAGCTGTGAGCAACACGCCCAGCATCAGCGCCGCGAGGATCGCACCGGTGTCCATGGCTGCCATGCATGCCCTTCTGCCGGGCGGCCCGTGACGGGCCCGGCCAGCGCGCAGTATCGCGCCGCGCCCGCGCGGCCACAAGCACGGCCCCCCGATAATCGGCGCATGCCCGACACCACCGCACCAGACGCGCCCCTGCTCCGCCCGACCTGGCGCTTTTTGCTGGCCCATCCGGCCCACTTCATCGCCCTCGGCGCCGGTGCCGGCCTGAGCCGCTTCGCACCGGGCACGGCGGGCACGCTCTGGGCCTGGGTGGCCTTCCTGGTGCTGGACCGTTTTCTCTCCGCCGCCAGCTGGGGGCTGGTGATCGTGGTCGCCACCCTGGCCGGCTGGTGGGCCTGCACCGTCACCGCGCGCCACATGCGCGTTGCCGACTCGGGCCACATCGTGTGGGACGAGGTGGTCGCCTTCTGGCTGGTGCTGTGGCTGATCTCGCCCAGCGGCTTCTGGGGCCAGCTCGCCGCCTTCCTGATCTTCCGCCTGTTCGACATGGTCAAGATCGGCCCCATGGCCTGGGCCGACCAGACCTTCAAGGGCTTCGGCCCGCGGGGCGGTTTCGGCATCCTGCTGGACGACTTCGCCGCAGCCTTCTGCACCCTGCTCGTGATCGCACTCTGGAGGGTGGCTTGAAGCCCCAGCCCCGGGAAAAGCCGCGCCTGATGCGAGATGGGCACATTCCGTCAAGGTGACACCATGAACAACATGTCCACTTCCGCCCTGGTTGAACAACTCGCACGCGAACTCAAGGCACGCGGCCTGATGATGGCCACCGCCGAGAGCTGCACCGGCGGCCTGATCGCCGGCGCCTGCACCGAGGTTTCGGGCTCCAGCGAGTGGTTCGAGCGCGGCTTCGTGAGCTACTCCAACGCCGCCAAGCACGAGCTGCTCGGTGTGCCCGAGGCGCTGATCGAACAACACGGCGCGGTGAGCGAGCCGGTGGCGCGTGCCATGGCGGCCGGTGCGGTGGCCCATGCCCACGCGCAGTGCAGCGTGGCCGTGACCGGTGTCGCCGGCCCCACCGGTGGCAGCGCAGAGAAACCGGTGGGCACGGTCTGGTTCGGCTGGGCCACACCCGCCGGCGTGTTCAGCGAACACCGGCGCTTCGACGGCGACCGCAGCGCCGTGCGCCAGGCCACCGTGCAACACGCGCTGGCCGGACTCCTTCAACGCCTGCCAAACACCTGAATCCGTGGAGCCCTTCAAAAACCTGATCAACCGCGACACCGTCGCCACCGCCAGCCGGCACCTGCGGCGCGCCTGGCCGCGCTTCGACCACAAACGCTTCGAGGCGCAGGCCGCCACCGGCCTGGAGGCGCTGGAGTTCAAGGCGCGTGCGATGCAGCTGGCCGATGCGCTGGAGGCCACGCTGCCGGACGACTTCAACGCCGCCTGCGATGCGCTCGAAGCCAGCCTGGCGCCGCCGCTGGCACTCGACGCCCAGGGCGAACCGCTCAAGCTCGGCGAGGCACAGGCCGAGAGCGGCATCGCCGGCTGGGCCCTGTGGGCCGTGGGCGAATTCGTGGCGCGGCGCGGGGTGGCCAGCGAGGCCGCCGCGCAACGCGGCCTGGCCTGCCTGCACGCGGTGACGCAGCGCTTCACCGCCGAGTTTGCGATCCGTTCCCTGATCCAGCGCCACCCCGCGCTCGCGTTTGACACGCTCGGCCAGTGGGTGAACGACCCCAGCACGCACGTGCGCCGGCTGGTGAGCGAAGGCAGCCGCCCGCGCCTGCCCTGGGGCCTGCGGCTGCAGGCGCTGGTGCTCGACCCCTCGCCCACGCTGCCGCTGCTGCGCGCGCTGCAGGACGACCCGAGCAGCTACGTGCGCCGCAGCGTGGCCAACCACCTCAACGACATCGCCAAGGACCACCCCGACCTGGTGGCCGGCTGGGTACGAGACCACCGCATCGACGCCCCTGCCTCGCGCGACGCGCTGTTGCGCCACTCCAGCCGCGGCCTCATCAAGGCCGGCCACGCGCCCACGCTGGCAGCCTGGGGCCTGGCCAACGGGCTGCAGGGTGATGCCTCGTTGTCGCTGTCGGCCAAACGCGCGGCCGTGGGGGGCGAGATCGGCCTGCAGGCGGTGCTGCAATCCCGCGCGCGAAAGCCGCAGCTGCTGGTGGTGGACTACGCGGTGCACCACGTGCGCGCCAACGGCAGCGCCTCGCCCAAGGTGTTCAAAGGCTGGAAGCTCACGCTGGCGGCGGGCGAAACCCGCACGCTGGACAAACGCCACAGCCTCAAGCCGGTGACCACGCGCACCCTGTACCCGGGCACCCACGTGGTAGACCTGCGGGTCAATGGCGTGGTGGTGGCCGAGGCGGCGTTCGAGCTCAGCCCGACATGAGCGCATCGAGCCCGCGCCGTGGCGCAGGCTCGATGGCCGGCGCATAACCCAGCCGCGCCCACATCTGCACCGTGAAGCGCGGCGCGGGCGCCGCCAGCAGCTGGTGGATCTCGGCGTAGGGCACGGCCTGCTCGGGGTACTCCTGCAGCGCCTGTGACAGCGGCTGCATCGACAGGCCCGCGGCGGTGGCCGCGAGCTGGGCACGCACATAGGCGCGGCCCGCGTTGACCTGGGTGACGCGGTCATTGCCTTCGCTCACCAGCCAGAAGAAAGCGGGGGTGCTGTCGATCTTGTGGTTGAAGTCGCGGATCTGCGAGGTGGTGGCCATGCTGTCGGGGCCGGGCGCCTGCGTGCGGCTGAACAGGCCCACGGCGGCGAGCGCGCGCACCATCGGGTCGTTGATCGAAAGGCCATCGCGGTGCAGCGTGATCTCCTTCGGCCCGACGCGCAGCACCCGCAGCGATTCCTCCACCGTGCGCGGCGTCACCAGCTCGATGCGCCAGGCCTCCTTGGCAATGCGGCGGTGCTGCGCCATCGCCTCGGGCAACGCGGCACCCACGAAGCCGATGCGCACCGGGTACGGCGACACGCTGGCGGTGATCGCCTGCAGCGCCGCGGCGTCGGGTTCACGCGCTTCGTAAGCCTCGCGGTTCGTGCGGCGGCGCAGGATCTGTGCGAACAGGGGATCGGGTTGCACCGAGGCGTCTGGCGCCAGACGGATGCGTGCGGTCGGCCGGGCATCGACCGCGTTGGGCCCGAACGCGCCCTGCGGGAACAACTCCACCTGCGCGCGCAGGCCCTTCTGCCGCGCGGCCAGGTCGAGCAGTTCGATGAAGGTGCCCTGGCTCATCAGGATCTGCCGCGCGAACGGATCGGTCTCGGGCAACAGGCGGCTGCGGTCAACGAACAAGGTGATCTCGTCGGCAACGCCCAGGTCCACCAGCCAGGACTGCAGGTTGTGCGAATGCGGTGCCAGCAGCGCATGCCCCAGCAGCCAGCGGCGCACATCGGCCTGCTCGCCCGGGCCTTGCCAGGCGGCAATGGCCTCGGGCGGCAACGCGCTGCTGCAGCCGCTCAGGGTGGTGGCGCTGGCGGCGGCGATCGCGCCACCGCCCAGGACACGGATGAAAACGCGGCGGTCCATGGTGATCTCCTTGGGTTGGGTCAGGCGCGCGCGGACGATGGGGCAACGGCCTCGGTGGGTGCTGGTGACAGCAGCGCCATCTCCTGCAAGCTGTGCCGCAGCGCCACCGGCCACGCAGTGTGCGGCTCGCTGCCGATCAGCGCGAGCAGGCGGCGGTTGTCCAGCCGGTGCGGCTGGTTCCACAGGTACCGCAAGGCGGCCAGCGCCTCGAAAGACGGCATGACCAGGCCCATGGCGCGGATCAGCGGCCAGGGCAGGCTCTTCACGCGCAGCGCGGCACCTTCGCGCAGCCAGCCCTGCTCGCGCGCCAGGGGCTGCAGGGCGTTCACCCAGTCGTGGCCGCTGAGCGTGTGGCCGCGGAAATGCAGCGTCTCGAACGCCGGCAGGGCATCGCGCACGCGCGCCACGGCGGCGAAGGTCTGCGCCAGATCGGGCAGGTAAGCCCAGGGCGTGGCCACGTCCAGCGGGCCGGGGAACACCAACTGGCCGCGGCGGATTTCTTTGAGCATGGAGAGATCGAGCCAGGTGCCCTGGCCCTGGCCATAGAAGTTGCCGGCGCGCACGATCACCGCGCGCAGTTCGCCGCGCTGCGTGGCGGCCTCCAGCAACGCCTCCATCTCGTTTCGGATGCGGCCCATGGCCACGGTCGGGTGCTGGGGCGCGCCCTCGACCAGCACCGCCGGCATCTGCTGGCCGAAGTTGTAGACGTTGCCCGGCAGCATCAGCGTGGCGCCCAGCGCCTGCGCCACCGCCATGCCGCCTTGCAACAAGGGCCGGGCCTCACGCTCCCAGGCCGGGCGCGTGTAGCGATTGGGGTTGAGCGCGTGCACCACCACGGCGGCACCACCCGCCTCGCGCACCCGGGCCACCAGCGCGGCAATGGCCTGCGGTGTGTCCATCGCCTGCGCCAGCCATTGCACATCCGACACTCCCCGCACGGCGGCCGGCGCCTGTGCACCGGGGCGCATCTGCGCCAGCACGCGCCAGCCGTCGCGCGCAAACGCCTGCACCGCGGCCAGGCCGAAGCGGCCCCGTCCACCGAGCACCAGCACGGTGCCGGCAGGAGACGAAGAGGGGGACGTGGCAGGCATGAAGAACTCCTTGGAAGCACCGACCGCCGGTGCCATGACAGCGATTGTGGAAAACTTCCCGCACATTCACAATTGACTGAAATCAAACATCAGACATGCACAAATGAATACCGGAGATTTCAACTGGACGCTGATCCGGTCGTTCCTCGCCGCGCTTGACCGCGGCAGCCTGATGGCCGCGGCACGGGCACTGGCCACCACGCAACCCACCGTGGGCCGCCACATCGGTGAACTCGAAACCCAGCTCGGCGTGCTGCTGTTCGAGCGCACCGGCCGTGGCCTGGTGCCGACGGCGCACGCGCACCGCCTGGCCGAAGCGGCGCGCGCGATGGCGAACGCGGCCGACCAGCTTGCGCGCCAGGCCTCGGGCGCGCAGAAGAGCGCGCGTGGCTCGGTGCGCATCAGCGCCAGCCAGCCGGTGGCCTGCGTGCTGCTGCCACCCGTGCTGCTGCAGTTGCGCCAGGCTTTTCCCGACATCCAGATCGAGCTGGTGGCGAGCAATGCGCTGAGCAACCTGCTGCAGCGCGAGGCCGACATTGCGCTGCGCATGGCGCGGCCCGACCAGAGCACCCTGCTGTGCCGCAAGGTCGGGCAGGTGGCGCTGGGCGCCTATGCCCACCGCGACTACCTGCGCCGCCGCGGCACGCCACGCACGCCGGAAGGCCTGCTCGCGCACGACCTGGTGGGCGACGACCGCAACACCCTCATCCTGCGGGGTTTCGCGGCGATGGGGCACCACCTGCAACGCGAGCACTTTGCGCTGCGCACCGACGACCTCAGCGCCTACCAGGCCGCGGTGGAGGCCGGGCTGGGCGTGGGTTTTCTCGCGCGTTACGCGGCGCGGCGCAACACCGATCTCGTGCCGGTGCTGCCGGCGCTGTCGATCCCGTCCCTGCCGATGTGGCTCGCCGTGCACCGCGAGATCCGCAGCAACCCGCGCATCCGCCAGGTGTGGGACTTCCTGGCCCAGGCACTGCCACCGGCGCTGTCATGAAACGCACGCATCCTGCACGGCGCGCCCGCCGTCCAACCCCCTGAAAGGCATTGCCCCATGCTGACCGTTCACCACCTCAACAACTCGCGCTCGCAGCGTGTGCTCTGGCTGCTCGAAGAGATCGGCGTGCCGTACCAGATACAGCGCTACGAACGCGACCCCAAGACCATGCTGGCGCCACCCTCGCTCATCAAAGTGCACCCGCTGGGCAAGTCGCCGGTGGTGACCGATGGCAAGACCACGCTGGCCGAGTCGGGCGCAATCCTGGAGTACCTGGTGGAGACCTGTGGCGACGGCAAGTTCGCACCCGAGCGCGGCACGCCGTCTTACCTGCGTTACCGCTACTGGATGCACTACGCCGAAGGCTCGCTGGGCACGCCGCTGTTGCTGCAACTGGTGTTCGACCAGATCGAGCGCAAGAGCCCGCTGATCGTGCGCCCGGTGGCCAAGGGCATCTCGGCCAAGGTCAAGGGCCTGCTGGTCACGCCCAACCTGAAGCGCCACTTCGACTACCTGGAGAACGAGCTCACCGAACACGGCCCCTGGTTCGTCGGGCGTTCGTTCAGCGCCGCCGACGTGCAGATGAGCTTCGGCATCGAAGCGGCGGATGCGCGTGGCCTGTTGAAGAAGCGCCCCAAGCTCGCCGACTGGCTGCGCCGCATCCACGAGCGGCCCGCCTACCAGCGGGCGCTGGAACAGGGCGGACCGTTCGACCTCGCCACGTTCTGACGCCGGGTCGGCACAGGCAAGCGGGATTCGGTCATCGGCCAAAGACCGCCAGATCGGGATCGAACTCCCGGCGGCCCTTGGGATCCAGGTCCTGGCAATGGACGCGGTCACGTTGTTCCGCATTCGGGCCACCGGTGCGTGCGTACAGGCAATCGCGCCAGAGCCGGTAGGCCGGCAGGTTGGCGTCCACCACCGTCACAGGCGGTGCCGTGGGTATCGTGATCTGGCGCCCGGGCAACGAAAATCTGCGCCCCACCTGGGTGGCCTGTTTGAAGACAAACGGCTTCGACCTGGAGGGCACCATTCGATGCTTCTCCGCGAGCGCCGGATGGCTTTTGGCAAAACGCCGCAGCTGCTCGATGTACAGATCCAGAATCTGGTTCTGCGTGATCAGATCGACGCGGGCCCAGTGCAGGTCTTTCTCCAGTTGCTCCGACGCCGACTTGTCATCCCTGGCCAGCGCCTCGCTCGCGGCGCGCACGCGCTCGGCATTGGGCTGGATCCCGTTGAAACTCATTTGCGCACCCAGCAGCAGCCACTGGTAATGCATCGGCAGGAAGACGTCATGAACCGGCTGGCCTTCGGAGCGCCGCAAGTCGGCGGTGCGCCTGTCGATCTCGACCCGTGCCTCATGGACCATGCGCTCCACATCCTTGCGCTCGGCAAACGTGAGTTCGGCGAACGTCAGCGCCCGGGCCATGGGCAGGGCGGCGATGATCAGCAAGGCGCTGGCTGTCGCCTGGATCAGCAAGCGGTAAGTGCGGCGTCGACTCATGGAGGTGGCCTTCTCAACAGTGAGGCACGGCACGTCCCCGGCTAGACAAGCCTGGCATCGTGTTCGGTACGGTCAAGCGGCATCGCCATGCCCGCCGACACGGAACGCCCCGGTGCCCGCCCGAAGGCGTTGCGCCATGAAAAGGAAAAACGATTCGCGCAGCGTAGCGAATCCAGCGCCACGAGACCTCCCCCAAACGGAAGAGATCGGAGCGGGGTCGGCCTGGCCTGGCCGCCACCACGTGTGCCCTCACCCCCGCCCCTCCCGAAGCGAGAGGGGCGGGGCGAGACAAGCCGTCAGGCCAGCTTGAACGGCAGCTCGCGCAGCGGCTTGCCGGTGAGGCTGGCGATGGCGTTGGCAAAGGCCGGTGCCAGTGGCGGCACGCCGGGCTCGCCCATGCCGGTGGGCGCGTCGGCGCTGGGCACGATGTGCACCGCAATGGCCGGCATGTCGGTGATGCGCGGCACGGCGAAGTCACCGAAGTTGCTCTGCTCGACCACACCGTCTTTCAGCGTGATGGCCGCACCCGGCAGGCACATGGACAGACCCATCAGCGCGCCACCCTGGATTTGCGCTTCCACGCTCTTCGGGTTCACCGCCAGGTTGCAGTGCACGCCCGCCGTCACCTGGTGCAGCTTGGGCGTGCCGTCGACCACCGAGGCCTCGACCACATAGGCCACGATGGACGAGAACGACTCGTGCACCGCCACGCCCCAGGCGCGGCCGGGTGCCAGGGTCTTCTTGCCGTAACCGCTCTTGTCCACCGCGAGCTGCAGCGCGGCGCGGTGGCGCACGGCCTTGGCGTCCATCAGCTTCATGCGGTAGGCCACCGGGTCCTGCTTGGTGGCGCGGGCGATGTCGTCGATCAGCGTCTCCATCACGTAACCCGTGTGGGTGGAGCCCACGCTGCGCCACCAGAGCACCGGCACGTTGAGCTTGGGGTGGTGGGCCGACAGGCGCATCGGCACCGTGTACGGCGCGCGCATGCCTTCCACCGCGGTCTCGTCCACGCCGTTCTTCAGCATCATGGGTTCGAAGAAAGTGCCGGCCATGATGGACTGGCCGACGATCACGTGGTCCCAGGCCAGTACCTTGCCTTCGGCATCGAAGCCGATCTCGGCGCGGTGCACGTGCATCGGGCGGTAGTAGCCGCCGCGCACGTCGTCCTCGCGGCTCCAGAGCGTGCGCACCGGTGCCGTGATGCCGGCAGCCTGCGCGGCCTTGGCGATGATGCAGGCTTCCACCACGAAGTCGCTGGTGAGCAGGCCGCGGCGGCCGAAACCACCACCGGCCATCTGCACGTTCACCGCCACCTGTTCAGGCTTGATGCCCAGCGTGCGCGCGGCGGCCGCCACCTCCAGCCCCGGCATCTGGGTGCCGGTCCACAGCGTGGCCTTTGTGGCCGCGCCGGTGCCGGTCAGCTGCACGGTGCAGTTCAGCGGCTCCATCGGCGCATGCGCCAGGTAGGGGAAGACGAACTCGGCGCTGATCTTCTGCGGCGCACCGGCCAGCGGCGCCATGTCGGCGTCGTGCTTGATGTTCCCGGTGGTGGCGGCCAGCGCGCGGTAGGCGGCGAGCTGCTTCACGCTGTCCACCTTCTCGCGGCCGCTGTCGTCCCAGTCGATCTTGAGCGCTTCGCGGCCCTGCTTGGCGGCCCAGTAACCGTCGGCCACCAC
Organism: Hydrogenophaga palleronii NBRC 102513; assembly: GCF_001571225.1. Taxonomy (GTDB): domain Bacteria; phylum Pseudomonadota; class Gammaproteobacteria; order Burkholderiales; family Burkholderiaceae_C; genus Hydrogenophaga; species Hydrogenophaga palleronii. Next base: position 79,514 of record NZ_BCTJ01000017.1, on the reverse strand, counting down.
GGCCACGCCTTCACCGCCGTCGTGCAGCGGCACACGCAGCACGGCCTTCACGCCGGGCACGGCGCGCGCAGCGGCATCGTCCACCTTGGCGACCTTGCTGCCGAACACCGGCGGGTGCGCGAGCACGGCCGTGAGCATGCCGGGCAGGCGCACGTCGATGCCGAAGTTCTGTTTGCCGCTGGACTTGGCTTTCGCATCGATCCGCGTGGTGGGCTGGCCGATGATCTTGAAGCGCGACGGGTCTTTCAGCACCACCTGTGCGGGCACGGGCTGCTGCATCGCGGCGTCGGCCAGCGCGCCGTAGGTGAGCTTCTTGCCGCCGGGGCCGATCACCACGCCGCGTTCGGCGGCCAGTGAGTCGACGGGCACGTTCCACTGCTTCGCTGCGGCGGAGAGCAGCATGGCGCGGGTGCGCGCACCGAGTTCGCGGTACTGCGTGTAGGAGTTCTTGATCGCCGTCGAGCCGCCGGTGATCTGCATGCCGAAGGCGGGGTCGTTGTAGGCCGGGTCGGCGTTGCCGTGCACCGCGCTCACGCGGCTCCAGTCGGCGTCCAGCTCTTCGGCCAGCACCATGGCCAGGCCGGTGTGCGTGCCCTGGCCGAACTCCAGCCGGTTGACGGTGACGGTGACGCTGCCGTCGCGCGCGATCTTCACGAAGGCTGCGGGTTGCTGGTCGGCCTTGAGGCCGGCAGGCGCAGCAGCCGCCGCGGCGGGCGCGCCCTGCGGTTCGGCCGCCAGCAGCGGAAAGGCGCCGAGTGCAAAGCCCGAGGCGGTGGCGATCTTCAGGAAGCTGCGGCGCGCGATGCCGTCGGCGGCGCCGTCATCGGCTTCATGAGCCTCCAGCCGGTGCGCGATCGCAGGCGGCAGGTGGGCGCGGATCTGTTTGGCGGTGTGGGTGTGCAGGTGCATGGTGAATGTCCTTTCAGGCCAGCGTACGCGCTGCGTCCTTGATGGCAATGCGCACACGCGCATAAGTGCCGCAGCGGCAGATGTTGCCGGCCATGGCGCCGTCGATCTCTTCGTCGGTGGGCTTGGCGTTGGCCTTGAGCAGCGCGGTGGCGCTCATGATCTGGCCGCTCTGGCAGTAGCCGCACTGCGCCACATCGGCCTTGACCCAGGCGGTGTGCACCGCCTTGCCGACGCGGTCGGTTTCCAGCGCTTCGATGGTGGTGATCTTCTGGCCTTCTGCCGCGCTGATGGGCGTGACGCAGGAGCGGATGGCCGCGCCGTTCATGTGCACGGTGCAGGCGCCGCAGAGGGCCGCGCCGCAACCGAACTTGGTGCCGGTCATGCCCAGCGTGTCGCGCAGGGCCCAGAGGATGGGGGTGGAGGCGTCGGCATCGACGCGAACGTCCTTGCCATTGATGTTGAGCGTGGTGGGCATCGTGGTGTTCTCCGTTCGTGGGGGATGGTGGGGCGGGGAATCGAGTTTTATGAATGAATGTTCATTCGGTTTTAAGGCGTTTTTTTACTGCTGAATCAGAGACGTGTCTAGTCCAGAAACACCGCGGAACCGGCTTTGCCGGGCCGCTGGTGTTGCCCCCTGGAGGGGGTGGCGCGAAGCGACGCGGGGGAGTGCTTCATGCTAGGCCTTCAGGCCGTCCCAGCAGATGCCGAAGGCTTGCGCCAGCGCCGCCTCGGTGTCGGGCAGATCGCCGCTGCGCAGCAGGTTGGCGGTGTCGCGCACCGAGCCGAAGAAGTTGGCGGCCAGCAGCATGGTGGGCACGTCCTTCACGATCTGCTGCGCCCGCGCTTCGTCAAAGAAGCCCAGGCAGCCGCTGGCAAAACGGGCCGAGAACTGGCGCGAAGCCTCGCTGAACCAGGGCGAGTTGTAGTACTGGTCCATGAACACCGCCTCGGGGTAATGCGCCAGGCGGTGGCGCAGCAGGCGCGTCCAGTTCTGCTGGATGCGGCGGCGAAACGGCGCATTGGGCTCGATGCCGCCATCGATCAACGCCACCAACGCGCCCTTGACCTGCTCGTACAGGGCATTGAGCAGCTCTTCCTTGGAGCGGTGGTAGACGTACAGCGTGCCGGTGGCAATGCCCGCCTCGCGCGCAATGCCGGCCATGGTCAAGCCGCTCAGGCCGACGCGCTCCACCAGCGCGAGCGTGGCGCTGGCGATGGCTTGTTGCTTGTCGTCGTCCTTGGGTTTCATGGAGGCGCGATCTTAAGCGAATGAATGTTCATCCGTCAACCGAGGCGGGGAAGGACTCGCAACGCGGCCGACGCCAGTCAGACAGCAGCCGAGAGGTTGCAAGGCTCCGCTACCTGGGTTCGTGTTCGCACGGAGTTGAAAAACGTCGTTTCAAAAATGGTCTTGCGTTGGTCGCGATACCGCCAGCCCGCCAGATGTGACCAAGCTTAAAGTTGCTCAACGTTTGGCCTCCATGGGCTCATCAAGGCGAGCGAAGCGGAGGTATCTGTCGAATGCAAAGCGCCTTTGCGAACACCTGCGATGGCGGGGTTAAGGCGACAGCTCACGATACCCTGACTCGATAGTGTTCATCGTCGACTCTTGCGTCGACGCAGCGTACGTGGCTATACCGTGGTGATTGAGAAAGAAGCCCCCGAATCTCTACCTTCTTTGCTTCAGGCATTCGAGCCCCCAAGATGACGCCACGGATAGCTTCTGCAGGGAACTCGAACAGATGTATTGCCTCTGGGCCATCACCGATGATTCGCGACGCGGAGCTAAGTGGCTGGATCATTCGCCACTCAGCTTCATACTGCCACTCCAACCCCTTCGTCATGAACGCCGAGAAGTCATCGACCTCCGAAAGCGTAAGTGACGGTCGCTTGATGCTGTATGTGACCTTGCGCAGATGCCGAAGCTCATCCTTCAAGTTGACGCGACAGTCGAAGAATGGCGAGCAATCGTCGAACTCCAACACAAACCCTCTGTGAGAGTCGGCGTAGTGCGCCCACATAAGAAGGTTGTCGGCTGACTCCGTTAAGCAAAGTATCCCTACCTGCTCCTCAAGCTTCCGTGCCATGACGCCCTGAAGGCCCGGAATCAAGTGTGCTGCCATGTCCTCAACCGCCTTCTGCGTTTGCGAAAACTGGCTCACCATCAGCGTCTGTAACACCTCGGGGGAGAGCAATCGTCTTTGCTCGATCGGAAGCTTTGAAAACTCGTCCTCAAGCAGACTTGGCATCGCTTGTCGCAGCGCAGCTGCGACGCAATCGGGCGACGCTAGCACTGCAAGATGAGGCTTGAGCTCGAAGGGATCGTTCAGGACTGCAGGGGAGGAAAAGCGGATCGACCGATTCAACAAGACGTCGGTACGGTCAGGGTGAAAGTACTTGTAGAGCGACATATCAAGAGCGTCGAGTTTGGAGCCTCAAGCTCGCGAAATGCACTGGCACTTGTGCACTGCTAGACCGCTTTGCAAATCGTGGCGGCCAATTCACACAAGCACGAGAGGCGACAACGGACAGTCGCAACTGTTCTAACTGCCCTCGGCAGGGCCGGCTCAAGCCCCGTGGCACTTCTTGTACTTCTTCCCACTCCCACAAGGGCAAGGGTCGTTGCGGCCCGGGGTGGCTTCCTTGCGCACCGGCTCGATGCGCGGGCCCAGGCTGCGGCCGATCTGCGCCAGGTCGTAGACGGCCCAGATGGCGGCGCCGAAATCGTTCAGGCGGTCGTCGCTCACGCTCGGCGGGCCGTCTTCGGCGTGCATGTTGACGGTGGGTTCGCCGGTGTCGTCTTCGGTCAGGGCCACCACCTTGTCCAGCGCTTCGTCGATCCAGGCGGCGGTTTCCTTGTCGCGTGGCGGCTCCCAGTCTTCGCTCCAGTTCTCCACCACGAACATGAAACCCAGCGCCCACACCTGCGCGTAGGCCGGCAGGTCCTGGCCCTTGAACTCGGCGCGCTCTTCTTCGGGCAGCGAGGCGACGGCGCCGCGCACGTCCATCAGCTCGGGGTGGTAGCTGCGTTCGTCTTCCAGCGTCTCCACCGGCGCGGCCAGCGAGGCCGCCACCTCGGCCTGGCGGCGCGACCACAGGGCCATGAACTGTTCGTACTGCGCGGTGTTGGCGAAGTGGGTGCCTTCTTCCTGCGGGGCGGTGGGCAGCGGGCCGGTGCCCAGCAGCACGGGCAGCCACTCGGCGGCCTCGATGGGGCGGCGCGTGCTCAGCAGCGCGGCCATGGCGCCTTCGCAGAACTCCCATTGCGGCACTTCTTCATCGCGCGTGCGCAGGTCGTCCAGGATGGCGTCGAGCGCGTCGTAGTCTTCGTGGTCCAGCGGGGTCTGGGCGTCGGGGGAGGTATCGGGGGTGGTGTCGTTCGTGGTGGTCATCGTGCGCCAATGTCGGGGTTCTATGATGGCCGCCAGTGTAGCCAGCCCCGCCCCACACGCAGAAAGCCACGATGCTCGACCGTCTCAACGCCATCTACCCCACGCGCTACACCGCCTTCGGCCTGTGCGTGTTGATCGCCCTGCTGAGCCTGTTCGCGATGGTGGTGTCCGGCGGCGGCCTGGCGCTGCTGCTGTTCCTGGTGTTCGGGGCGCTGTCCATCGTCGGCGTCTGGGACATGCAGCAAACCAAAAGCTCGGTGCTGCGCAACTACCCGGTGATCGGCCACCTGCGTTTCATGTTCGAGAAGATCCGGCCCGAGATCCGGCAGTACTTCCTGGAGGCAGACAACGACGCCACGCCGTTCTCGCGCAGCCAGCGCAGCCTGGCCTATGCACGCGCCAAGGGCGAGCCGGACCAGCGCCCGTTCGGCTCACAGCTCGACATGGCCTGCGACGGCTTCGAGTGGCTCAACCACTCGATGCAACCCAGCACGCTGCCCTCGCACGATTTCCGGCTGCTGATCGGTGGCGATGCCTGCACGCAGCCTTACGACGCCAGCGTGTTCAACATTTCGGCCATGAGCTTTGGCGCACTGTCGGCCAACGCGATCCAGGCGCTCAACGCCGGTGCGAAGCGCGGCCGCTTCGCGCACGACACCGGTGAAGGCTCGATCTCGGCCTGGCACCGCCTCAACGGCGGCGACCTGATCTGGGAGCTCGGCTCGGGTTACTTCGGCTGCCGCGACGAACACGGCCGCTTCAGCCCCGAGCGCTTCCAGGCCAGTGCGATCGACCCGCAGGTGAAGATGATCGAGATCAAGCTCAGCCAGGGCGCCAAGCCGGGCCATGGCGGCGTGCTGCCGGGCCCCAAGGTCACGCCGGAGATTGCGGCCGCGCGCGGCGTGCCGGTGGGCGTGGACTGCATCTCGCCCTCGTCGCACAGCGCCTTCTCCACGCCACTGGAGCTGATGCACTTCATCAGCCGGCTGCGCGAGCTCTCGGGCGGCAAGCCGGTCGGCTTCAAGCTCTGCATCGGCCACCCGTGGGAATGGTTCGCCATCGTCAAGGCCATGCTGCAGACCGGCGTGCGGCCCGACTTCATCGTGGTCGACGGTGCCGAGGGTGGCACGGGCGCGGCGCCGCTGGAGTTCACCGACCACGTGGGCGCGCCGCTGCAGGAGGGCCTGCGCCTGGTGCACAACACGCTGGTGGGCGTGAACCTGCGCGAGCACATCAGAATAGGCTGCGCCGGCAAGGTAGTGAGCGCCTTCGACATCGTGCGCGCCATGGCCATCGGCGCCGACTGGTGCAACAGCGGACGCGGCTTCATGTTCGCCCTCGGCTGCCTGCAGGCCCAGAGCTGCCACACCGGCCGCTGCCCCACCGGCGTCGCCACACAAGACCCGGTGCGCCAGCAGGCTCTGGTGGTGCCCGACAAGGCCGAGCGCGTGTTCCACTTCCACCAGAGCACGCTGGAAGCGCTGCGCGAACTGGTGCAGGCAGCCGGCCTGCAGCACCCGCGCCAGATCACCTCGCACCACCTGGTGCGCCGCGTGAGCGAGAACGAGGTGAGCCTGCTCGCCAAGCTCCTGCCGTCCACACCACCGGGCGCACTGCTGACCGATCTGGCGGCACAGCACACGGTGTTCACCACCTACTGGGAACGGGCGAGTGCGGAGCGGTTCGGGCTGGCTTGACGGCCCCGGTCGATCAGCCCAGGCACGCCCACACCGCCACCACCGCTGCGGCCAGCCCCGCCACCGTGCGCACGGTGTTCCAGCGCGTCCACTCGCGCACGTAGACCGGCCCGTACGCCGCGGCTTCGGCTGATGCGGCATCCAGCTTCGCGAGCCGGTCGTTGCGCGGCACGTTGAAGGCCATGGTGACGCCGAAGGTGCCGACGGCGCAGAGCAGGCCGGTGGCGATCAGCCCGGCCTGGTGGGCGCTGCCGGCGGGCAGGAAGGCCAGCACCAGGCAGACCAGCGACAGCAGCAGCGTGCCCATGAACACCCCCATGAACCCCGGGTTGATGCGCTGCATGGCGGCCACGCCCTGTGCGGCGGGCAACTGCGCCAGCGCCTTCATGACGAAGCTGGAGAAGGCGAAGAAGGTGCCACCCATGGTGGCCGCGCCCAGGGCCGTGAGCAGCAGCAGCGCAGCCAGAACGAGGGCACGGCGGGGTGCGTCATTCCGAAAGAGCCGGGCTCCATTGGCGGCAGACGTGCACGCCCACGCGGGCCAGTCGCTTGGCCATGCAGAGCACGGCGTCGTCCTTGCTGACCAGGGTGGCGCGGTGGGCGGCGGCGAGGTCGATGAACTTCTGGTCGTCGGCGTCCTTGCAGGCGTAGGCCGCCCTGGGCGCCACGTCCACCAGGCGGGTGCCGCGGTCGAAGGCGTCGAGCACCTCCTGCGCCGGGCGCGCCTGCGCCGCCAGGCTGCGCACGATCTGCGGGTAGGCCAGCACACGCACCAGTTCTTCGCGCATGGCGGCAGTGGCCAGCCAGGTACCGGGCGTGCGGGCGAGGGCGTCGCGCAGTGGCGCGGTGGACGGGTCCTGGAAAACGAAGAGGTCGAGCGCGATGTTGGTGTCGAGCACCAGCGCGTCGGTGGTCATCGGCTCGATGGACAACACGCTCAAGTCTCGGTGGTGCGGGGTTTTCGGGCGGTGAGATCGAAGCGGAACAGCCGGCATTCGATCGGGCCGTTCCACAGCGGCACGCGGCGCGATTCCTTGAAGCGCATCTTGCCGGGCAGCTTGAGGTCGGGCGTGAGCAGCCAGGCGCTCCAGCCCGCGTAGTGGGTCTTCCAGTGCGCGGCGAGCTGGTTGAAGAAGTCGCTGCCGTCGCCGCCATCGGCCATCTGCGCGCTCTCGCGGCCCTGGCCTGGGGTGGGTGGCGGGGGTGCACCCACGGTGAAGGTGCGGGGCGCGCGCGGCGCCATGCGCTGGGCGCGTGCGCTGGCGCGGTCTTCCGAATTCTGACCGGCCACACCGGCGGCAGCAATGCGCTCGCCGTAAGGCGGGTTGAGCAGCAGCACGCCGGGTTTGTCGCTCGGCGGTGTGCGTTGCAGGGCATCGCCGCCGCGCAGTTCCACCGCGTGCGCCACGCCAGCACGTTCGGCGTTGCGCTGCGCGAAGTCGACCATGCGGAAGGACACGTCGCTGCCGAACACGATGGGCGGCTGGCCCTCGGGCCATTCGCGTTGTTGCCGCTGCGCGTCGGCCTTGATTGCCTGCCACACGTGCGGCTGGAACGGCAGCAGTTTCTCGAACGCAAAGCGGCGCAGCTGGCCGGGCGCGATGTTGAGCGCGATCTGCGCCGCCTCGATCACCACCGTGCCGCTGCCGCAGCAGGGGTCGTACAGCGGCGCGATCTCGTTCAGCGGCGTGTCGGGCCCGGCCTGCCAGCCGGTGGCCGCGATCATGGCGGCGGCCAGGGTTTCCTTCAGCGGCGCATCGCCCTTGTCTTCACGCCAGCCGCGTTTGAACAGTGGCTCGCCCGAGGTGTCGATGTACAGGCTCACCGTGTCGGTGGTCAGGTGCACGTAGATGCGCACGTCGGGCCAGGTGGTGTTGACGCTGGGCCGCTCGCCGCGTTTGGCGCGGAAGCGGTCGCAGATGGCGTCCTTCACCTTGAGAGCGGCGAAGTTGAGCGAGGTCAGCGGGCTGTGCTGCGCAGTGATCTCGACCTTGATGGTCTCCTTCGGCGTGAACCAGATCTCCCAGGCCACCTCGCTGGCGGCGGCGTACAGGTCTTGCTCGCTGCGGTAGCCGCCGTGCCAGAGCTGCACCAGCACACGCTGGGTGAGGCGGCTGTGCAGGTTCAGCCGCATGGCGTCGCGCCACGACGCGTTGAGCGCCACGCCGCCGCGCCCCTTGTAGGGCGAGGCCTCGCCGGTGATGGCCTGGACCTCGGTGGCGAGCATGTCTTCCACGCCGGCGGCGCAGGGCAGAAAAACCTGGAGTTGATTCATAAAAAGACGTTTCGCCACCGGGCCGCCCCAAGGCGGAAGCGGTGGAGCGTGGGGGCCGTGTTCAAAGTGATTTGCGCAGGTTGGCAGGCGCGATGCGCAGCGCCTCGCGGTACTTGGCGACGGTGCGGCGCGCGCACTCGATGCCTTGCTCGCGCAGCAGGTCGGAGAGCTGGTTGTCGGACAGCGGCTTGCTCGGCGCCTCGGAGGCAATGAACTGCTTGAGCAGCGCACGCACCGCGGTGCTGGACGCGTTGCCGCCGGTTTCGGTGCCGAGCGAGGAGCCGAAGAAGTACTTGAGTTCGTAGGTGCCGAACGGCGTGGCCATGTATTTGGCGGTGGTCACGCGGCTGATGGTGGACTCGTGCAGGCCGAGTTCGTCGGCGATCTCGCGCAGCACCAGCGGGCGCATGGCGAGTTCACCGTGCATGAAGAAGTTGCGCTGGCGTTCGACGATGGCGCTGGAGACACGCAGGATGGTGTCGAAGCGCTGCTGGATGTTCTTGATGAACCAGCGCGCTTCCTGCAGGCGCTGCTGCATGGCGGCGTGGCCGGCTTCGCCGCCGGCACCGCCGTCGCGCCCGCCGCGGTTCTGCCGCATGGCGTTGGCGTACACGTCGTGCACGCGCAGGCGCGGCATCACGTCGGCGTTGAGGGTGACCTTGAAGCCCCGGCCGGCGCGCGTGACGATGACGTCGGGCACGACCACGTTGCGCTCCACGTCGATGAAGCGGCGCCCGGGCTTGGGCTCCAGCCGTGCGATGAGGCCGAGCGCGGCGCGCGCGGTTTCGTCGTCGATGCCGCACAGGTTGCACAGGCGCTTGATGTCGCGCTTGGCCATCAGCTCCAGCGGCTGGCCGCAGATCGCGAGTGCGGCACGCGCCTCGGGTGTGTTGCGCAGTTCCAGGATCTGCAGGCGCAGGCATTCGCCGAGGTCGCGCGCGCCCACGCCCGAGGGCTCCATGTGCTGCAGCAGCTGCAGTGCGACCGACAGGCGCTGCTCGACCGCCTCGCGCACTTCCAGTTCGTCATCGGGGCCACCGGCGCGCGTCGGCACGCCGGAGAGTTGCAGCCAGGCGAGCGCCAGCTCGGACAGGCTCTCGTCCAGGTAACCGTCGTCGTTGAGCGACTCGATGAGGAAGTACAGCGCGGCGCGGTCTTCGTCGCTCAGGCGCAGGCAGCGCGCCTGTTCGTGCAGGAAATCCTGCAGGCTGACCGGCGCGCGCGCCAGGTCGGCGGCGGTGGCGGTTTCGTCGCCATCGCCCGAACCGCTGTTGCGCGCGGGCGCGTCGCCGCCCCACTCGCTGTCGTCGGGCGCCATCTCCACCGTGCCGTCACCCTCCCAGCTTTCTTCCACCGGGGTGGCGCCGTCGAGCTTGCCTTCCAGGCCGTCGCCCTCGGTGTCGTTGCTGCTGCTGGTGGTGGCCGCGCTGCTGTCGCTGGCCGAGAGCAGGGGACCACTCGCCTCGGGCACGGCGGCGTCGGCGATCTGCTCGCCCGCGCTCACCGGCACATCGGTCTGCTCCAGGCCGAAGGCTTCGCGCTCGGCCATGTCTTCCGTGCGTTCGAGGAAGGGGTTTTCGTCGAGCATCTGCTCGACTTCCTGCGCCATCTCCAGCGTGGAGAGTTGCAGCAGGCGGATCGACTGCTGCAGCTGGGGCGTGAGCGCCAGGTGCTGCGAGACGCGAAGGGACAGGCCTTGTTTCATGGAGGGAGCACCCCCCGCCGCGCTGCGCGCGCCCCCCCAGCAGGGGGGCGTACCCTGAGGCCTGGCAAAGCCGGTTCCTCGGGTGCCCTGGACGGAGAAACCTCCGCCGGCCAGCGTGGGTCGCACAACATGTGGGCCATCACATGCGGAAGTGTTCGCCGAGATAGACCCGGCGGACGTCGGCGTTTTCCACGATCTCGGCCGGCGTGCCGCTGGTGAGCACGTGGCCGTCGTTGATGATGTAGGCGCGGTCGCAGATGCCCAGCGTCTCGCGCACGTTGTGGTCGGTGATCAGCACGCCGATGCCACGCGATTTCAGGAAGCCGATGATGCGCTGGATCTCGATCACTGCGATCGGGTCGATGCCGGCGAAGGGCTCGTCGAGCAGGATGAAGCGCGGATCGGTGGCCAGCGCACGCGCGATCTCCACGCGGCGGCGCTCACCGCCCGAGAGCGCGGGCGCGGGCGAATCGCGCAGGTGGTCCACGTGCAGGTCGCGCAGCAGCTCGCCGAGGCGGCTTTCAATCGCTTCCTTGCCCAGGGCCTTGCCGTCCTTGTCCTGCTGCAGTTCGAGCACGGCACGCACGTTCTCGGCGACACTGAGCTTGCGGAAGATCGAGGCCTCCTGCGGCAGGTAACCCAGGCCCAGGCGCGCACGGCGGTGGATCGGCAGGTCTTCGATGGCCTGGCCGTCGAGCAGGATCTGGCCGGCGTCGCTGCGCAGCAGGCCGACCAGCATGTAGAACGAGGTGGTCTTGCCGGCGCCGTTGGGGCCGAGCAGGCCGACCACTTCACCCTTGAACACCGCGAGCGACACGTCCTTGACCACCTTGCGGCTGCCATAGGACTTCTGCAGGCCACGCGCTTCGAGCCGGCTGACCACCGGGGCGGCGGCCGGCCGGGGCCGGGATGGCGCCGCCGCAGCGGGCGCCTTGTCGGTCACATCCGTCACGGGCGCGTCTCTTCCAGCTGCGGGCTGGGCTTGAGGGTGGCGGGCGCGGCCGGCACGGCGGGCGGCGCGGCGCCTTCCTTGGGCACCGGCGTGAGCATGGCGCGCACGCGGCCGGTGGGGTTGGCCGCCGTGCGGTTGGCCGGGCCGCCATCGACGGTGAAGACGTCGGTGGTGTTGTTGTAGACGATCACGTTGCCGGTGGTCTCGTCGTTGAGCTGGGTGCCCTTGAAGCGCTTGAGCACCGCGTTGCCGGTGAAGCGCACGGTGTCGTTCTTGCCGTCGTAGTCGATGCGGGTGCCGGTGCCTTCGATGAACTCGTCCACCAGATCGCGCTTCTGGCGGAAGAAGCCGGGCTTGCCGTGCACGATGCCGAACTGGTTGCCCTGCGGGTCCTGGCGCACCTCGACCTGGTCACCCCGGATGATGATGGTGCCCTTGGTGATGACCACGTTGCCGGTGAAGACGCTGGTCTGGCGCGCATCGTCGTGGCGCAGCGCATCGGCCTCGGCGTTCAGCGGCATGTTGCGATCGGCTTTTTCCGCCTGGGCGGCGCTGGCGCACCACAAAGCGGCGCTCAAGCAGAGCAGCCAGGGGATGGCGCGGCGTGGAGTGGTGGATGCGGGCATGGGATGTGAGGGCACGAAACTTGCATTCATTGTAGCGGCCGATGGGCCTGCCACCGGCCCACCCGAGCACCAAGTCCGAGCGGTATTCCCGGTTTCCCGCAGCAGCCATGGCCTGAAAAGCAGCAGGCCCGCGCGAAGCGGGCCTGGCCGGTCATGGCGGGGTGCCCCGGCAGGCGCGCTCAGGCCTTGCGCACTTCGGCGATCAGGGCGTCGGCAATCACCAGGGTCTGTGCGCCCTGGCCCTTGACGCAGTACTTGCCGGCCACGCCCAGCGAGGGCGTGCCCTCCACACCGTAGGCGTCGTGCAGGCGGATGGCGTCGGCGATCTTGCGGCCGATGGCTTCGCTGGTGGCGATCTCGGAATAGCGCGCGCGGTCCACGCCCTGCTTGACCACCCACTCCAGGATCACCGGCGGGGTGATGAGCGGCTCGCGGTCGCCATGAATGGCCTGGAAGATTTTTGGATGCAGGGCGTCGATCTGGCCCATGGCTTCCAGCGTGAAGAACAGCTGCTGCAGCGGCACGAACTCGCGGCTGAAGCCGACCGGCACGCGCCGCAGCTTCACGTCGGCCGGTTTCTTCTGTTCCCAGGCGTGCAGCATGGGCTCGAACTGGTAGCAGAAGCCGCAGGTGTAGGCGAAGAACTCCACCACCTCGATCTGTCCCGCCGGGGCCTGCACGGGCGCGGGCGCAGGCAGGCGCACATAGTGGTTGCCCTCCTGCAGGGCGGCGCGCTGGGCCAGTGCGGGGGTGAGCGTCAGGCCGGCGGCAGCGCCAACCGCCGTGGTGCCGGCCGCCAGCAGGGACCGGGAAAAATCGCGACGTTGCATCGAATCAGGCTCCATGAGAAGGGCCACATTGGGGCGGCCGGCGCGGGCAAAAGTTCCCGCGCCGCACCGGGCGCGCCGAGAGGCCGAAGCTCAGCGCTGCACGCGCACCAGCGCCGCTTCGACGTTGTTGACCTGCAACTGCTCCAGCGTCAGGTCGGCCAGTGCCTTCTGGTTGAAGGGGCCGATGCGCACACGGAACACGGTGCGGCCGTTCTGCTCGCGCTCGCTGATGGCGGCGTCCAGCCCCAACATGGCGAGTTTGGCGCGCTGCGACTCAGCGTCTTCCGGCGTGCGGAAGGCACCGGCCTGCACGAAGTAGGTGAACGGGTCGGCGCCCGGGGGCACGGTGGCGACCGGTGGTGCGGCAGCGCTCGGCGGCGGTGCGGTCTGGCCACCCAAACGCGATTGCGCCAGGTCACCCAGCGGGTCACCGCTCGAACGCGGCGTGGTGGTGGCTGCGGCAGGGGGCGGCGGCAGTGCCTGGCCGTCGGCCGGTGGCACCACGATGGCACCCGGGGTCTGTGCCGCCGGCACGGCCGGCGCCGGCGGGGCGGGCACGTTGGCGCCGCCACCCAGGGCGCCGTTGGGGTTCCAGCCCTTGTTGCGTTCGGCTTCGCGCGCGTCCTGGTCGGCATTGCGCGAGACGTTGCGGTCCACGAAAGGGATTGGCACGCGCGTCACATAAACGGCCACCGCCAGCGCCAGGCCCAGGCCGATGAGCAGGCCCACGACCAGGCCGATCAGGGTGCCGCCGAAGGAGCTGCGGGTCGCAGAGGTTTTCTTTTTCATTGCGGGTTCACCATCACATCTTCTGCGGGGCACTGACACCCAGCACTGCCAGACCATTGTGCAATACCTGGGCGGTGGCCTTGACCAGCGCCAGGCGCGCCCGTTTCACCGCTTCATCATCCACCAGGATGCGCTCGGCGTCGTAGTAACTGTGGTAACTGGCTGCCAGCTCGCGCAGGTAGAAGGTGACGTCGTGCGGCGCGAAGTCGCGCGCAGCGTCGCTCAGCATGGCGGGGTACTTGGCCAGCAGCAGCATCAGGGCCTGGGCCGGCGCGCTGTCGAGCGCCGCGAGGTCGGCGTCGGCCAGACTCGCCACGTCGCCGCCCCAGGAGGTCAGCACCGAGCAGATGCGGGCGTGCGCGTACTGCACGTAGTACACCGGGTTGTCGTTGTTCTTCTGCACGGCCAGATCGACGTCGAAGGTGTATTCGGTGTCGGGCTTGCGGCTGAGCAGGAAGAAGCGCACCGCGTCCTTGCTGGTCCATTCGATCAGGTCGCGCAGCGTCACGTAGCTGCCGGCGCGCTTGCTGATCTTCACCTCTTCACCGCCACGCACCACGCGCACCATGGTGTGCAGCACGTAGTCGGGGTAGCCCTGCGGAATGCCGACGTCGGCGGCCTGCAGGCCGGCGCGCACGCGTGCGATGGTGCCGTGGTGGTCGGTGCCCTGGATGTTGATGACCTTGCTGAAACCGCGCTCCCACTTGGCGATGTGGTACGCCACGTCGGGCACGAAGTAGGTGAACGAGCCGTCGGACTTGCGCATCACGCGGTCCTTGTCGTCGCCGTACTCGGTGGTGCGCAGCCAGAGCGCGCCGTCCTGTTCGTAGGTCTTGCCGGCGTCGATCAGGCGCTGCACCGTGGCCGCCACGCGGCCGCTGGTGTACAGGCTGGACTCCAGGTAGTAGTGGTCGAACTTCACCGCGAAAGCCTGCAGGTCCAGGTCCTGCTCGTGGCGCAGGTAGGCGACGGCGAACTGGCGGATGCCTTCGAGGTCGCTCACGTCGCCGCTGGCGGTGAACTCGCGGTCGTCGGCCTTCACGGTTTTCTTCGCCAGGAAGTCGTCGGCGATGTCCTGGATGTAGTCGCCGTTGTAGGCCGCTTCCGGCCAGCCCGCGTCGCCCGGCTTCACGCCCTGGGTGCGCAGGTGGGTGGAGGTGGCCAGGGTGCCGATCTGCACACCGGCGTCGTTGTAATAGAACTCGCGGTGCACGGCCCAGCCCTGGGTGCTGTACAGGCTGCAGATCGCATCGCCCAGCGCGGCCTGGCGGCCGTGACCCACGTGCAGCGGGCCGGTGGGGTTGGCGGAGACGAACTCCACCATCAGCTTCTGCCCGTTGGACGGCTGCATGCCGAACGCCTCACCGGCCTGCAGCACCTCGCGCACGATCTGCTGCTTGGCCTCGGGCTTGAGGCGGATGTTGAGGAAACCCGGACCGGCCAGGTCGATGTCGGACACCCAGCGCTGGTAGACCGGCTGCGCCAGCAGCAGCCCGCGCAGGTTCTCGCCGAGCTGGCGCGGGTTGAGTTTGAGCGGCTTGGCCAGCTGCATGGCCGCGGTGCTGGCGAAATCGCCATGGGCCGCCACCTTGGGCGATTCGAACCCCGCCTTGGCACCCGCGCCGGGCGACAGGCTGTCGAGCGCGCTGGCCAGGCCGGCCAGCAGTTCCTGTTTGATCTTGAGCATAGGGGGGAGATTTTAGGCGGCGGGCGCGGCCCCGGCCGGCACCGGCCGCAGCCGCTCGCGCGCCGCCGCCTTCACCGCCTCGGTCAGCCGCTGCGCGGAGGGCGATTCGTGCGTCCAGTGGTGCCAGTACAGCTGCACGTCCACCGTGGCGCCGGGCTGCAGCTCCTCCAGCCCCGGCCGCTGCGACAGGTGCTGCTCGGGCACCATGCCCCAGCCCAGGCCGAGTTCGATCGCCGTCTCGAACGCCTCCACCGCCGGCGCGAAGTGGCGCGGGTAGTGCGGCTGGCGCAGGCCGAAGTGCTGTTCCAGGTAGGCGTCCTGCAGCGCGTCCTTGCGGTTGAAGATGATGGCCGGCTGCGCCAGCAGCTTGTGCAGCGAGACGGCGCCGCGCGGTGTGCGGCAGCGCTGCGCCACGGCGGGCGCGGCGACGCAGTGGTAACGCATCACGCCCAGCGGCTCGGCCACGCAGCCGCGCATCGCCGTGGCCAGCGTGGTGACGCAGCCCATCACGTCGCCGCTCTTGAGCGCGCTGTGTGTGTGGTCCTGGTCGTCGATCATGATGTCCAGCAGCAGCCGGTGGCGCTGCAGCAGCGCCGCCACGCCGGGCAGGAACCAGCCGGCCACCGAGTCGGCGTTGATCGCCACCGACAGGCTCTGCCAGCGCGCGCCGCCCCGGGCCGCGCCGCCCTGCAGGCCGTCGAGCAGGTCGGCTTCCATCATGCGCACCTGTTTCACATGCGCCAGCAGCGCCTGGCCGGCGGGCGTGGCGCGCACCTGCTTGCCGCGCACCAGCAAACGCTGGCCCAGCGTGTCTTCGAGCGACTTGATGCGCAGGGACACCGCCGCCAGCGTGATCGACAGCGCCTGCGCGGCAGGGCCGAAGCCACCGTGTTCGATGACGGCGTTGAGAGCCTCCAGCTGGCGGGCGTCGAGCATATGCAACTCAAGTTATTTTCAAGCGATCCGAGTTTAAGTTAACTTGATTTAAAACCGAGCCAACCGGGCGCACACTCGCGGCCATTCCACGCATTCGCTTCCCGGACTTCCCCATGACCCTCGCCTTTCCCACCTTCACCGCCGGCATGGTGCTGAGCATGTCGCTGATCATGGCGATCGGCCCGCAGAACGCCCATGTGCTGCGCATGGGCCTGCAACGCCAGCACCTGTGGCTCACGGTGCTCACCTGCGCGCTGGCCGACGTGGTGCTGATCGGCCTGGGCGTGCTGGGCCTGGCGCAGCTCGGCGGCCTGTCCGACAAGCTGATGGGCGCGCTGATCGGCGCCGGCATGTTGTTCCTCGCGGTCTACGGCTGGCAGGCATTCCAGCGTTTTCTGCGCCCGCGTGCCTTCGTGCTCGACGCCCAGGGCGGCGTGGCAGCCCCGCCCGTCTCGCGCCGCCAGGCGGTGCTGTCGGCCCTGGCCTTTTCCTTCCTCAACCCGCATGCCTGGCTCGACACCGCGGTGCTGATCGGCACCGCCTCGCTGGCTTACGGCCAGGGCAGCACGACCTTCGGCCTGGGCGCGGCCACCGGCTCGCTGGTGTGGTTCGTCAGCCTGGGCGCGGCCGCGTTCTGGCTCGGCCGCCGGCTCAACTCGCTGCGCGTCTGGCGTGCGCTGGACGGCCTGGTGGCGCTGATGATGTGGGGCACGGCGTTCTGGTTGCTTGTCAGCCTGTTCTGACCCCGACCGCCCAGGCAGCGCCGGCATTGCGCGCCGCCGCCGCAGCTGCCACAGTGGGCTCCTCTTTCCCCGACCGCACCATGCCCATGCCCGCCCCACGCGACGCCAACGCACCCCTGACCCTGTTCGGCCCGGACTTCCCGTTCGCCTTCGACGACTGGATCCAGCACCCGCAAGGCCTGGGTGAGCTGCCGGCCGAGCGGCTCGGGCAGGAGGTGGCCATCGTCGGCGCCGGCATGGCCGGCATGGTGGCGGCCTACGAGTTGATGAAGCTGGGCCTCAAGCCCGTGCTGTACGAAGCCTCGCGCATGGGCGGGCGGCTGCGCTCGCAGGCGTTCGAGGGCGGCCAGGGCGTGGTGGCCGAACTCGGCGGCATGCGCTTCCCGGCGTCGAGCACCGCGTTCTTCCATTACGTCAACCGGCTCGGCCTGCAGACCCGCCCTTTCCCCAACCCGCTCACGCCGGCGGCCAACTGCACCGTGGTGGATCTGGAAGGCCAGACGCATTGGGCGCGCAGCCTGGCCGACCTGCCGCCGCTGTTTGCCGAGGTGGCGCAGGCCTGGGACCAGGCGCTGGAAGCCGGTGCCGGTTTCAGCGGCCTGCAGCAGGCGCTGCGCGAGCGCGACGCGGTGAAACTCAAGGCGCTGTGGGACCGGCTGGTGCCGCTCTGGGACGACCGCACCTTCTACGACTTTGTCGCCACCTCCGAGGCCTTTGCGCGGTTGTCGTTCCAGCACCGCGAGGTGTTCGGCCAGGTCGGCTTCGGCACCGGCGGCTGGGACTCGGACTTTCCCAACTCGATGCTGGAAATCCTGCGCGTGGTGCTCACCGGCTGCGACGAGAACCAGTACCTCATCGTGGGTGGTGTGCAGCAGGTGCCACTCGGCCTGTGGCAACACGCGCCGGCCGCGCACGAGCTGCGCCACTGGCCCGCCGGCACCACGCTGGCCAGCCTGCACCACGGTGCGCCGCGCCCCGGTGTCACGGCCATCGCACGCGCGGCCAGCAACGAGCTGGCCGTCACCGACACCTGGGGCAACACCCACCGTTATCCGGCCGTGCTCACCACCTGCCAGAGCTGGCTGCTGACGACGCAGATCGCGGTGGAAGAAACGCTGTTCTCGCAGAAACACTGGATGGCGCTGGACCGCACGCGCTACATGCAGTCGTCCAAAACCTTCGTGATGGTGGACCGCCCGTTCTGGAACGAACTGCGCGAACGGGGTGCGCAAAAGGGCTGGCCGCAGATGGGCATGACGCTCACCGACCGCCTCACGCGCGGCACCTACCTGTTCGACAACGGCCCCGAGCAGCCCGGCGTGATCTGCCTGAGCTACGCCTGGATGGGCGACGCGCTGAAGATGCTGCCGCACGACACCCACAGGCGCGTGCAGCTCGCGCTGCAGGCGCTGCAGAAGATCTACCCCGACGTGGGCATTGCCAGCCACATCATCGGCGACCCGATCAGCGTGTCTTGGGAGGCCGACCCGCATTTCCTCGGCGCCTTCAAGGGCGCGCTGCCCGGCCACTACCGCTACAACCACCGCATGTACAGCCACTTCATGCAGGACGGTTTCGCCGCCGCCGAACGCGGCATCTTCCTGGCCGGTGACGACGTGTCCTTCACCCCGGCCTGGGTCGAGGGCGCGGTGCAGACCTCGCTCAACGCGGTGTGGGGCATCGTCAAACACCTGGGCGGGCGCACGCACGCCGACAACCCCGGACCGGGCGACCTGTTCGCCACGCTCGGCCCGATGGCACTTCCCGACTGAGCACCACCATGGCACCAGACCTCCACCTCGCCATCTGGCAGTGCCCCTACGCCGCGCACAGCACCGAAGCCCTGCTGCTGCTCGACGCCACCGCGGCACAGGCGCGTGCCCAGGGCGCCGACCTGCTGGTCTGCCCGGAGATGTCGCTCACCGGTTACCAGATCGGCGTCGATGCCGTGGCCGCCGTGGCCGAGCCGGCCGATGGCGCGCTGGCGCAGGCGGTGGCCGGCATCGCAAGGCAACACGGCATCGCCATCGCCTACGGCTACCCCGAACAGCGGCCTGACGGCAAGCCGTACAACGCGGCGCAGTTCGTGGACGAACATGGCCAGCGCCTGGCGAACTACCGCAAGACCCAGCTGTTCGGCGACACCGACCGCGCGCAGTTCAGCCCCGGCCCGCAAGCCCCTGCCGTGTTCACCTGGCGCGGCTGGCAACTCGGCCTGCTGGTCTGTTACGACATCGAGTTCCCCGAACCCGCGCGTGGCCTCGCACTGCAAGGCGCCGATGCGATCCTGGTACCGACCGCCAACATGGTCGAGTACGACGAGGTGCCGCAGCTGCTGCTGCCGGCGCGCGCGCTGGAGAACCGCGTGTTCGTCGCCTACGCCAACGCCTGCGGCAGCGAAGGCGGCACCACCTACGGTGGCCTGAGCACGGTGTGCGACGCCATGGGCCGGTTGCTCGCGCAGGCCGCGCGCACCGAAGCGCTGGAGATCGTCACGCTGTCGCGCAGCGCCTTGCTGGCCGACCGCGCCGGTTCGCAGCTGAAGGACCGGCGGCCCGATCTGTACGGACCGCTGGCCCGCTGAAGCCGGCTCAGCCCCGCTTCGTGCCCGCCACGAAGGCCGCGAAGCCCTGCACGAATTCGCCGAGCTGCTGGCGCACCTTGTCGTCCTGCAGCGTGCCGTCTTCACCGAACACCGAAGACGCGCGCGACACCATCAGCCGGCCACCCTGCCAGGTGTGGGTGCCCAGGGTGCGCAGCACCGGCAGCCAGTGCGCCTGCGACAGGATGGTGCCGAAGCCACCAGGGGAGGCGCCGATGACCGCCACCGGGCGCTCGCGGAACACGTCGGGCAGGCCGGGCGTGGGGCGCGAGAGCCAGTCCACCGCGTTCTTGAACACACCGGGCACGCCGTTGTTGTATTCGGGCGAGACCAGCAGCAGGCCGTCGCTGGCGAGGATCTGTTCTTTCAGCGTGCGCACCGCCGCCGGCGTGCCTTCACGCTGCTCCAGGTCACCGTCGTAGAGCGGAATGCCGTGCAGCGTGGCGGCGTCCAGCCGCGCGCTGTCGCCCGCCAGCGGCTGGGCCGCGCGCAGCAAGGCGGTGTTGAAAGACGATGCGCGCAGGCTGCCGGAGATGCCGAGCAAGGAAACCATGGTGTTGTGTGTTCCGGGTGTGGGGGTTGAAGAAGTCGGGAGAAGGATTCGGATTCGGATTCGGATTCGGATTCGGATTCGGATTCGGGAGACAGGATCTCAGGAAGCCCAGAAATCGGGCCGCGCGTACTCCTGCTTGAGGAAGTCGATCCACAGGCGCACCCGCAAGGCCATGTGCTTGCGCTGCGGGAACAGCACGAAGATGCCGTTGGGCGGCGCGGCGAAATCGTCGAGCACGCTCTCCAGCCGCCCGGCGGCGATGTCGGCCTCGATCTCCCAGGTGCTGCGCCAGGCGATGCCGTAACCGGCCAGGCACCATTCGCGCAACACCTGGCCGTCGGTGCAGTCCAGCGGGCCGACCGGGCGCAGGTGCACGATCTCGCGCTCGGCGTTGGCGGCGTGCTTGTCGCCCACTGACGGCACCGAAAACGCCCAGCCGCGCGTCTGCGAAGCGTCGCTGGACAACGTGAGGCAGTCAAAGCGCGCCAGGTCGGCCGGCACCTGCGGGCGGCCGTGCTGCTGCAGGTAACGCGGCGCGGCCACGCAGCGGCGGCGGTTGTCGGCCAGGCGCACGCTCACCAGCGAGGAGTCGGGCAGGTCGCCCACGCGCACCGCGCAGTCGTAGGCCTCGCCGGCCACGTCCACCACGCGGTCGCTCAGGTTGAGCGAGATGGTGACTTCAGGGTGCAGTTCGTGGAAACGCGGCACCAGCGGCGCCACGTGGCGGCGGCCGAAGCCGGCCGGCGCGGTGATGCGCAGATGCCCGCTGGCCTTGACGCCGCCGGCGCTCACGCTGGCTTCGGCGTTGGCCAGGTCCACCAGCAGGCGCTGGCAGTCTTCCAGGAAGGCGCTGCCTTCGTGGGTGAGCGTGATGCGCCGCGTGGTGCGCACCATCAGTTTCACGCCCAGCCGGGTTTCCAGGGCGTCGAGCCGGCGCCCGATGATGGCCGGGGCCACGCCCTCGGCTTTGGCCGCCGCCGTCAGGCTGCCGCGGGTCGCCACGGCCGCAAAGGTTTCGAGTTGCTTGAGTTTGGCCACGGGGCCAAAGATTACCTCACTGGAGGTGAAGGATGGATGAAACCCGGGCGTTGATTGATGACATTCACGCAGGCTTTTCCACCGTTCGGCTCAACCGCGCCACGTCGTCTGGCGCATAACCCAGCTCGGTCAGCAGGGCGTCGCTGTGTTCGCCCAGGCGCGGCGGGCTGCGGCGCACGCCCAGGCGCTCGCCGTCCAGCGCCAGCGGCAGCAGCACGGTCTGTGCGGTTTCGCCGGCGCGCTCGCCATCGGGCAGGGTGATGGGCGCCAGGCCGCCGGTGGCGCACAGGTGCGGATCGGCCAACAGCTCGTGCGGTTTGGTGATGGGCGCAAAGGGCAGGCCGTGGCGCTCGAACACGGCGGCCAGTTCGCTCGCGCTCTGCAGCGCCAGGCGCTCGCGCAGCAGCGGAATCAACCAGTCGCGGCAACGCACGCGGTTGTTGTTGCCCTGCAGGCGCGCGTCGTCCCGCAGGTCGGCATACCCGAAGGCGTCGCAGAAGATCGCCCACTGGGTGTCGCTCACCACCGCGAGAAAGATCTGCTCGCCGCCCTTCACCTGGAACACGTCGTAGATGCCCCAGGACGAGATGCGCTCGGGCATGGGCGCGGCGGGCAGGCCGGTGACGGCGAACTGCATCATGTGCTGCGCGACCAGGAACACGTTGTTCTCGAACAGCGCGCTTTGCACCTCCACACCTTCGCCGGTGCGTTCGCGCGCGCTGAGCGCGGCCATCACGCCGATGGCGCCGAACAGGCCGCCCATGATGTCGTTCACCGACGAACCGGCGCGCAGCGGGTCGCCCGGTCGCCCTGTCATGTAGGCCAGGCCGCCCATCATCTGCACCACCTCGTCGAGCGCGGTGCGGTGGTCGTAAGGCCCGGGCAGAAAGCCTTTGTGGCTGACGTAGATGAGACGCGGGTTGAGCTTCTTCAGGCTGGCGTAGTCCAGCCCCAGCTTCTGCATGGTGCCGGGTTTGAAGTTCTCGCTCACCACGTCGGCGGTGGCGATCAGGCGCAGCACCGCCTCGCGGCCTTCGGGCGTCTGCAGGTCCAGCACCAGGCTTTTCTTGTTACGGTTGAACAGCGGGTAGAAACCGGCGCCCGAGCCGAGCAGGCGGCGCGTGTTGTCGCCCGTGGGCGGCTCGACCTTGATGACCTCGGCGCCCAGATCGGCCAGCACCATGCCGCAGGTGGGGCCCATCACCATGTGGGTGAATTCAACGACGCGGATGCCCTCGAAGGGCAGCGGGCGGGCAGCGGTGGTGTGGGTGGTGGCGTCAGCGGAAGTGTGGGTCATGGGGGGCGGGATGAAGATCAGGCCGTGGCCCAGCCCTTGGGCAGGCCGGCTTCGGGTGTCATGCCGTACACCGGCTCACTCGGCAGGCCGGCCTGGAGCGGCGCGCGTGCGGCGATCAGTTGTGGAAGGTTCACGCCGGTGCGCACGCCCATGGCCTCGAACATGAAGACCAGGTCTTCGGTGACCACGTTGCCCGACGCACCGGGCGCATACGGGCAACCGCCCAGGCCACCGAGCGAGGCGTCGAAGGTGCGCACGCCCACGTCATAAGCCGCCAGGCAATTGGCCAGGCCCAAGCCGCGCGTGTTGTGCATGTGGGCGGCACCGGCGCGTGCGCCCAGTTCCGCGCGCAGGCGGGTGAACAGGCGGCGCACCTGCGCCGGGTTGGCCATGCCGGTGGTGTCGGACAGGCCGACCTCGTCCACCCCCGCCTCCACGCAGGCCACGGCCAGGCGGATCACGTCGTCCTCGGCCACCACGCCCTGCAGCGTGCAACCGAAGGCGGTGGACAGGCCCACTTCCATCGCCACGCCGGGCGCGCTGTCGCGGCGCAGCGCGTGCACCGCGCGCAGCTCGTCCAGCATCTGCTCACGCGTCTTGCGCACGTTGGCCAGCGAGTGCGCCTCGCTGGCCGACACCGGCAGGGTGATCTTGTGCACGCCTGCGGCGAGCGCGGCCTCGGCGCCGCGACGGTTGGGCACCAAGGCCATCACGGTCAGGCCGGAGTGGCGCAGCGCGTGCTGCACCACATCCACCACGTCGGCCATCTGCGGCAGCAGCCGGGCCGGCACGAAGGAGCCGACCTCGATCTCGCGCAGGCCGGCAGCCACCAGCGCGTCGATCCAGCGCAGCTTGTGCAGCGTCGGCATGGTGGCCTGCACCGACTGCAGGCCGTCGCGTGGACCAACTTCGCTGATGAGCACTTCGGGCAGCTTGGGCGTTCTGGACATGAAAACGGCGCGTCGTCTTGCGTTTCGCTAGATAGAACAGTATTCTTACTGCCAAAAGAATGGCAGATGCCCATGCCACTGTCAACCCGGTACATACCAGCTGCCCCGCGCCCACCATGCCCCGCAAAACC
Source organism: Hydrogenophaga palleronii NBRC 102513 (assembly GCF_001571225.1). Taxonomy (GTDB): domain Bacteria; phylum Pseudomonadota; class Gammaproteobacteria; order Burkholderiales; family Burkholderiaceae_C; genus Hydrogenophaga; species Hydrogenophaga palleronii. The sequence goes on along the minus strand of NZ_BCTJ01000017.1, from coordinate 56,402 downwards.
GCCACCCCTTCGCTGGCCGATGGCAACGCTGCCAGCGGTGGCACCGCTGCGGTGGACCGCGCGCTCTCCCTGCTCGGCGCCTTCCGCGCCGGGGATGCCACGCTCTCGCTGGCCGAACTGGCCGAGCGCACGCAACTGCACAAGAGCACCGCGCTGCGCCTGCTCGCCTCGCTGGAACACGCGCACCTGCTGCAGCGGCTGGACGACGGGCGCTACGCGCTGGGCGGTGAGGTGGCGCGCCTGCACGGCGTGTACGCGGCGTCGTTCTCGCTCGACCGCATCGTCATGCCGGTGCTGCGCCAGTTGGTAGCGGCCACCGGCGAAAGTGCGGCCTACCACGTGCGCCAGGGCCAGGCGCCGAACCAGACCCGCCTGTGCCTCTACCGCGTGGACTCACCGCAGCCGGTGCGCGACCACATCCGCGCCGGCGAGGTGCTGCCGTTGCACCGGGGCACCGGCGGGCGTGTGCTCTCGGCCTTCGGTGCCGGCGACGACGGCCGCAAACCCACACCAGCCGACAAGCGCGTGTATGCGCGCATCCGCGCCGACGGCTTCATGACCGCGGTGGGCGACCGCCTGGCCGAGGTGGCCGGCATCTCGGCGCCCGTGTTCCAGGCCGACGATACGGTGGCCGCCGCGCTCACCCTCACCATGCCGGCACACCGCTTCGACCCGCGCCACGTGGCGCGGGTGCTGGCGGCGGCGCGGCAGTTGAGCGGGCGGGTGGGCTGAACGCCCGCCGCCGCGGGCTCAGGCCAGGGCCTTGCCGAGCACGTCGATCACGCGCCAGCCGTGCGCGGTGGCGTGCTTGTGCAGCGTGGCGTCCGGGTTCACCGCCACGGGGTGTCCCACGCTGCTGAGCAGCGGCAGGTCGTTGATGGAGTCGCTGTAGAACCAGGCCTGGTCCAGTGCATGGGCCGGCAGTGCCTGCCCGGCCATCCAGGCTTTCATGCGCTGCAACTTGCCTTCGCGCATGTTGGGCACACCGTCCACCCGGCCGGTGAACACGCCATCGGCCAGCGCGAGTTCGGTGGCAAGCCAGCAGGTGAAGCCGAGCTCGGCCGCTGTGCGCGCGGCGATCACGCTGTTGCTGGCGGTGGTGAGCACCAGCGTGTGGCCGGCCGCGCGGTGCGAGGCCAGCAACGCGCGTGCCGCGTCCGGCAGGCGCGGCCGGATCTCTTCGGCCAGGAAGCGGTCTTGCCACGGCGCCCAGAACGCGGGCGTGTGCCCTGCCAGCAAACTGGCGTAGAAATCGCTGAAGGCTTCGGCCCCCACCAGACCGGCGCGGTAGTCGGCCCCCATCTGCCGATTGCGGGCCTGCAAGCCGGCATCGACGAGGCCATGCCGCAGCACGAATCGGCACCACAGGTCATCGCCGTCGCCGTCGAGCAAGGTGTGGTCCAGGTCAAACAAGGCCAGTGTGGTCATGGGTTGCGAGGGGGTTTGATGGCGGGATCGGCGCGGTGGCGCGGTGGTCTTTCAGGGCCACACCGGCGGCGCAGGTCGGCAAGGTGGTGGCGCTCGAAGCCGGCCCTGGCCGGCGGCATCACAGCGGGATCATCGGGCCGAAGGGCTCGACGTAACTCAGGTGCGTGCACAGGCCGTGCAGGGGGGACCAGCGGTGCAGCGAGATCTTGGGCGGCTCCAGCCGCGCGTGCAGCGGCGCACCGGGCCGCAGGTCGAGCGCAATCTGGTGCGCCACCGAGGGCGCCACGTGCAGCGGCGCGCCGCCGAACTGCATCTGCACCGCGCGGTGCAGGTGGCCGCACAGCAGGCCCTGCACCTGGCCATGGCCGCGCACCAGCGCCGCCAGTGCATCAGCCCCCTCCATGAGGCTGCAGGCGTCCATGGCTTCGATGCCGGTGGGCAAGGGCGGGTGGTGCATGAAGAGCAGCACCGGCTCGCCCCGGCGGGCATCGAGCGCGCGAGCCAGCCAGGCCAGCTGGTCCGGCTGCAGCGCGCCGTGTGATTGGCGTGGCACGACGGTGTCGAGCGCGATCAGGTGCAGGCCGCCTACCCGCAGCGTGTAGCAGCAGGCACCGGCCGGCGCATCGGGCGCCACCGGCATGCAGCGGCGCAGGGCATTGCGCGCCACCGTCGGGTCGTCGTGGTTGCCCGGCACCGCGTACACCGGCATGCCCAACGGGGCCAGCGCATCGGCCACCACCGCGTATTCGGCGGCCGTGCCACGGTCGGTGAGGTCGCCGGTGAGCAGCACGAGATCGGGCGCCGGCTGCAGCGCCGCCACATGGGCCACGGCGCGGCGCAGCGCGGCCTCGGTGTCCATGCGCCCGCCCAGAAACGCCGGGCCGGTGCCGATGTGGGGGTCGGAGAGTTGGGCAATCAACAAAGGGGAGGGCATGGCGCCGGAGTCTAAGACGGCCTTCAACACAATTCCATGAATTGATGTGGAACTGATCTTGTTTGTGTGGATTTCATATGTTTGTCACGTGGCGACGGGAGCATACGGGCTGTTTTTTCCAGTTGTCTTTCCGTGGTCTGTTCGACCCACTTTGTCCATCACCTTGCCTTGAAGGAGCCGTGCCATGTCCCGTTTCACCGCCGCCCCCGCCCAGCCCGCCCCGGGCGTTTCCACCCAACGCCGCCAGTTGCTGAAGGCGGGCGCCGGCGTGTCGGCCGCCGCCATGTTCGGCGGCATGCCCCTGTTCGCCAGCGGCCAGCAGCAAGTCAAGCTGGCCTTCATGTACCCGGTGGGCGTGTCGGGCGACATCAACCGCCTGGTGTCGAACATGATCAGCAGCTTCAATGCCGCGCACAGCGACATCCAGGTTGAGGCGATCTATGCCGGCAGCTACGACAACACCGAACAGAAGGTGATGACCGCACTGGGCGTGGGCGACCCGCCGGCCAGCTGGCTGCCGATCAACTCCATGCTGCGCACCTTCCTCGACATGGACGCGCTGGAAGACGTGACCGCGCTGGCCAAGGCCGACGACGTGTTCCAGGATTTCTTGCCAGGCTTTCTCGGCACCTGCATGTCCGACAACAAGCTCTACGGCCTGCCGTTCCAGTGCAGCACGCCGGTGCTGTACTACAACAAGAACGCCTTTGAAAAAGCCGGCATCAAGGCCGCGCCCAAGGACTGGACCGAACTGGAAACCATGGCCAAGGCCCTCGCGGTGCGCCAGGGCGACACCGTGTCGCAATGGGGCCTGACCATCGGCGGCGGCTGGCACGACTGGATCTTCGAGAGCTTCGTGCGCCAGAACGGCCTGGTGTTCTGGAGCAAGGACAAGGTGGCCTTCGACGCGCCACAAAGCGTGCACGCGCTGGAGTTCTGGCAACGCATGGCGCAGGCGAAGCTGATGCCCGCGGCCTCCACCTGGGAGAGCTCGGCCAACGACTTCATGGCCGGACGCACCGCCATGCTGTACCACTCCACCGGCTCGATGACCAACATCCTCAAGTCGTCTTCGTTCCCGGTCGGCGTGGCGCCCATGCCCAAGGGCAAACAGATCGGCTCGACCATGGGCGGCGGCCCGATCCTGATCGCCAGGAAGCAGCCCGACGCGCACAAGCGCGCAGCCTGGACGTTTGCGCGCTGGATGACCAACACCGCCAACCAGGCCCAGTGGTGCATCGACACGGGCTACCTGGCGGCGCGCAAGTCTTCGTGGGAAACGCCGGCGCTCAAGGCCCACGTGGCCAAGGTGCCCGAGTCGCGCTCGGCCTTCGTCACCGCCGAGGTGGCCGGCGCCTTCCTGCAGGTGCCGGGTTACCACAAGGTGCGCGCGCACCTGCAGAGCGCGATCGACCGCACGCTGGCCGGCGAGGTGAAGCCCGACGTGGCGCTGCGCGAAGCCACCGCCAAGTCCAACCTCGAAATCCAGCGCCTGGCCCGCCGCCGCGGCTGATGGACTGACGACGCCATGACCACCCTGACCCTGGCCGACCCTGTGGAAGCCGTGCCCGTCGTCCGGAGCCGCGCGCGGCGTCGCGAGCTCATCACCGCGGTGGTGATGCTCGCGCCGTCGCTGGTGTTCCTGGCGGCGTTCACCTACTGGCCGATCGTGCGCTCGCTGATGTACGGCTTCTTCGACGTGCAGCTCGGATCGGCCGAGATCTTCTTCGTCGGCTGGGAGAACTACCAGCGGTTGTGGCACGACGCGTTGTTCTGGCAGTCGCTGCGCAACACCGTGGTCTACATGGTGATCACGGTGCCCACCTCCATCGGCCTGGCGCTGCTGCTGGCGGTGGCGCTGGACCGCAAGCTGCGCGGCACCGCGCTGTACCGCTCGATCTTCTTCTACCCGGTGATGGTGCCCTCGGTGGCCGCCGGCATGGTGTGGGTGTTTCTGTACGCGCCGGGCTACGGCCCCATCAACGGCCTGATGGAGCTGTTGGGCCTGCCCAAGCTGGAGTGGCTGTACGACCGGCAGTGGGCGCTGCCGGCCATCATCTTCATGAGCATCTGGAAGTACGCCGGCTACTTCATGCTGATCCTGCTTGCGGCCCTGCAACTGGTGCCGCGCGACCTGTACGAAGCGGCCCGGCTCGATGGTGTGTCCGGCTTCCGGCAGCTGGTGCACATCACCGTGCCGCTGATCTCGCCCACGCTCTACTTCGTGGTCATCATCGGCGTGCTGCACTCGTACCAGATCTTCGACTACGTGTTCGTGATGACACAGGGCGGCCCCGCCGATGCCACCAACGTGCTCACGTTCTACATCTACCAGAACGCCTTCCAGTTCCAGGACATCGGCACCGCCTCGGCCATCGCCAACATCCTGCTGCTGGTGGTCATGGGCCTGATCGGCATCGTGGCCGTCACGCTCGGCCGGCGCGTTCACTACATGGGCCGATGACATGCTGACCCGAACCCTCTTTGCCCGCTCGCGCTGGATGCACTGGCTGCTGGTGCCGGCCATGCTGCTGTGGCTCAGCCCGCTGGCGTGGATGGCCCTGACCTCGTTCAAGACCCGCGCCGAGATCTTCGACCCCGCGGCCGGCCTGCTGCCGCAGGTGCTGCAGTGGAGCAACTACCCGGCCGCGTTGTCCGTCGCGCCGTTCGGCATGTACCTCATCAACTCGCTGCTCGTCACGGGCGGCATTCTGCTGGCGCAGCTGACCACCATCACCCTGGCGGCCTATGCCTTCGCGCGGCTGCGCTTCCCGGGGCGCGACGTGCTGTTCGGCCTGTTCCTGCTGCAGGTGATGTTCCCGATCTACGCCACCTTCCTGACCAACTTCATCACCGTGCGCGAGCTCGGCCTGCTCAACAGCCTGTGGGCGCTGATGGTGCCGTTCATTGCCAGCGGCTACGGCACCTTCATGCTGCGCCAGGCCTTCCGCCAGGTGCCGAACGACCTGGCCGACGCCGCGCGCCTCGATGGCTGCGGCCACTGGGCCACGCTGTGGCATGTCTACCTGCCGCTGGTGAAGCCCACGCTGATCGCGTTCGGCATGATCTCCGTGGTGACGCACTGGAACGACTACATGTGGCCGCTGCTCGTCACCAACAGCGAAACGGTGCGCACCCTGCCCATCGGCCTGGGCCTGCTGGCCAAGGCCGACAGCGGTGCCGACTGGCCACGCCTGATGGCCGCCACCATGGTGGTGATCGCCCCGCTGATGCTGCTGTTCCTGATCTTCCAGCGCCGCTTCGTCGACAGCTTCATGCACGCTGGGTTGAAGTGAGACACCCCCCTGCGCCGCTGCGCGGCTTCCCCCCTCTGTGGCGCGCCTTCGGCGCTTCGAGGGGGGACGGCGCCTTGGGCCGGCGGAGCCGGACCCTCGGCGCCTCTGGATCGCGTTGCTGCACTCGTTGCGGATTGCGCTTCGGCGCGGTGCCTCACTGAAATCACGCCCTCCCTCTCACCCTTACCATCCCAACCCATGTCTGCCATCTCCCTCCAAGGCATCACCAAGCGCTACCCCGACCACGTCGCCGTGGACCGGCTCGACCTCGACGTGCAGGCGGGCGAGTTCATGGTGCTGGTCGGTCCCTCCGGCTGCGGCAAGTCCACCACCCTGCGCATGATCGCCGGGCTGGAAGACATCAGCGAAGGCCGGCTGCTGATCGGTGGCCGCGATGTCACGCACGCCGAACCGCACGAGCGCGACATTGCCATGGTCTTCCAGTCCTACGCGCTGTACCCGCACATGACGGTCTACATGAACATGGCGTTCGGGCTGCTGCGCACCAGCAAGCTCTCGCGCGATGAAGTGGACCAGCGCGTGCAGGAGGCTGCGAAGCGGCTGCAGATCACCGAGCTGCTGCACCGCCGCCCGAACGAACTCTCCGGCGGGCAGCGCCAGCGCGTGGCGATTGGCCGCGCCCTGGTGCGCAAACCCAAGGTCTTCCTGTTCGACGAACCGCTCTCCAACCTCGACGCCAAGCTGCGCACCCACATGCGCGGCGAGCTCGAACGCCTGCACGCCGAGCTGGGCATCACCATCGTCTACGTCACGCACGACCAGGTGGAGGCCATGACCCTGGGCACGCGCATCGCCGTGATGGACAGGGGCCACCTGCGCCAGGTGGGCGCACCGATGGAGGTGTACCGGCAGCCCGCGAACCGCTTCGTCGCCTCCTTCATCGGCTCGCCCGAGATGAACTTCCTGCCGGTGCCCGACAGCATGGCCAGCGGCCGGGCGTGGCTCAACGACCACTACGGCAACGCCGCGCTGCAGCCCGGCACCGTGCTGGGTCTGCGGCCCGAGGAGTTGACGTTGTCCGGCATGGCCGGTGCGTCTGCGCTGAGCTGGTCTGGCGTGGTGCAGCGCGTGGAACGCCTGGGCGCGGAAGCCTATGCGCAGATCCGCGTGGGCAACGCCGATGTGCTGGTGCGCACCGAGGCCGACGCCGCGCTGGAAACCCACCAACCCATCGTGCTCACCCCGGCGCTCTCGCGGCTGCGGGTGTTTGACGGCCAGTCCGGCGCGCTGCTTGCCACACAGAGATGAGCGCATGAGCATGACCCCAGTGTTGAGCGCGCGCCAGGAGCGCATCATCGAGATCCTGCGCGCCACGCCCTCCATCACCACCGTGGAACTCGCGCAGCGCCTCGCCGTTTCGGGCGAGACCGTGCGGCGCGACCTGCAGACCATGGCCGACGACGGCATCGTGCAGAAATTCCACGGCGGCGTCAGCCTGCACCGCGATGTGCAGGAGTCGCCCTTTCAACTGCGCCTGCGCAGCAACGTGGCCGCCAAGCGCCGGCTGGCGCGGCAGGTGTCGGCCCTGCTGCCCGACGGCGCCAGCATCGTGCTCGACAACAGCAGCACCGCCTGCTTCATCGCCGAGGCGCTCACCGAACGGCGCGGACTGACCGTGGCCACTCCCTCGCTGGAAGTGGCGCGGGCGCTGGCCCAGAGCGGCGACCGCCACACCGTGATGCTGCCGGGCGGCACCCTGCGCAGCAGCGACATGACGCTGGCCGGCGCCAACGCCTTGCGCTTCGCCACCCAGCTGCATCCGGACTACCTGATCGTCTCCGTGGCCTCGCTCAGCGCGCGCGGCGGCTGCCTGGACTTCGACCCTTTCGAGGTCGAGTTCAAACAGGCCGTGCACCCGCATGCGGGCACGGTCATCGTGGTGGCCGACGCCAGCAAGTTCGAAGCCCCGGGCCTGATCACCAGCCTGCCCTGGAGCAACGTGCAGCTGCTCGTGACCGACCAGCCGCTGCCCCCCGAGCTGGGGCGCGCCACCGCCGGTGTGCGCACCGTGCTGGCGCAGGACGGCCAGGAAACAACAGGCTGACTCCGGCCACCTTACGGTGGCGTACGCCCTTCAGGCCAGCGTCAGGCCCGGGCGGCGGTGGGCAAACAGAAACACCGTGAGCGCCCGCGCCGCAAACGCACCGCTGCAGACCCCGAGCACCGCGCTGGCGCCCGCCACGAAAGCCGCCTGCTGGACCAGCGGCAGGTGCATCGCACGGCCGTAGCCGAGCACGAACTTGACGGCGAAGATGCCCATCATCAAAAAGAACGGCAACCAGCTGCCCGGCACCCGCACCGCGGCCGCGCCGGGCACGGCCTGCATGTCACGCGGCCCCACCAGCGAACGGCCCGGCCCCAGCACCAGCACAAACCCCAGCGCCCAGCCCAGCAGCGGCAACAGGCCCGCGCCAAACGCCGCCAGCACGCCGTAGAGCGAAAAACCCAGCATGGCCAGCGCGATCAGCGCCAGGGTGCGCGGCGTGACGAACCGGTCACGCGACTGCCGGTAACCGAGCGCCACAAGCAACAGCAAGACGGCGAAAACCCAGGATGGAATGTGGGAGAGCATGGTGAAGGCCTTTGGTGAAGCGGTGGATGCCGCGCACTGTGGCAGTGGCATCGAAGCCTTGCCACGCCGATGCGACCAGGCGCCGTTGCATGGCGCGAAGCGACGGCGTTGCGGTGTGAGGTGGAGCGCGCCATGCCCTTGCAAACGGGCGCGAGCACAGCGCGTGCTGCGCCGATTCCACGCATGAAAGTCACAGATAAATCACAAAAACCCGACTTAATGCCGCCTCAGGGATGGAATACAGTTCAGGCTCTCACCACGCCCGCGCGCGACTGCAGCGGGCACATCTTTCTCACTTGCCATTGCCTTGACGGAGCTTCTTCCCATGACGACAGCACGCACCCAGATTCACGGCCTGAAGGTCGCCAACGAACTGTTCGAGTTCATCAACCAGCGCGTGCTGCCGGGCACCGGTGTGAGCGAAGCGGCGTTCTGGAAGGGCTTTGACGGCATCGTGGCCGACCTCGCGCCGAAGAACGCGGCCCTGCTGGCCGAGCGCGACCGCCTGCAGGCCGAGCTGGACACCTGGCACTCGGCCAACCCCGGCCCGATCCGCGACATGGCGGGTTACCGCAAGTTCCTCGAAACCATCGGCTACCTGGTGCCGCAGCCCAAGAGCGTGAAGGCGACCACGAAGAACGTGGACGACGAGCTCGCCGTGCAGGCCGGCCCGCAGCTGGTGGTGCCGATCCTGAACGCGCGTTATGCGCTCAACGCGGCCAACGCGCGCTGGGGTTCGCTGTACGACGCGCTGTACGGCACCGACGTGATCTCCGAAGACAAGGGCTGCGGCAAGGCCGGCCCCAGGGGCAGCAGCTACAACCCCAAGCGCGGCGCCAAGGTCATCGAATACGCGCGCCACGTGCTGGACCGCACCGTGCCGCTGAAGAAGGGCTCGCACGTCGGCTCGACCGGCTACAAGATCAACAAGGACGGTGAACTGGTGGTGGGCCTGGCCGAAGGCGGCACCAGCAAGCTGGCCGACAAGTCGCAGCTGGTGGGTTACCAGGGCGAGGCCAAGGCACCCAGCGCCGTGCTGCTGACGCACAACGGCCTGCACCTGGACATCCAGATCAACCGCAACACGCCCATCGGCAAGAACGACCCCGCCGGCGTGAGCGACCTGGTGGTGGAAGCCGCGCTGTCCACCATCCTCGACCTGGAAGACTCCATCGCCGCGGTGGACGCCGAAGACAAGGTGCTGGCCTACAGCAACTGGCTCGGCATCCTGCAAGGCACGCTGACCGAGTCGGTCAGCAAGGGTGGTACCACCTTCACGCGCGGCCTCAACACCGACCGCGTCTACACCTCGCCCGCCGGCAAGGCCAACGCGGTGCGCCTGCATGGCCGCTCGCTCATGTTCCTGCGCAACGTGGGCCACCTGATGAGCAACCCGGCCATCCTCTGGGGTGCCGAAGGCAAGGAAATTCCCGAGGGCATCATGGACGCGGTGGTCACCACCACCATCGCCCTGCACGACCTCAAGCGCACGAAGAAGGACGGCATCCGCAACTCGCGCAAGGGTTCGGTCTACATCGTCAAGCCCAAGATGCACGGCCCGCGCGAGGTGGCGTTTGCCGCCGAGCTGTTCGGCCGCGTGGAGCAGCTGCTGGGCCTGAAGGACAGCACCGTCAAGCTCGGCATCATGGACGAGGAGCGCCGCACCTCCGTCAACCTCAAGGCCTGCATTGCCGCAGCCGCCAGCCGCGTGGCCTTCATCAACACCGGCTTCCTGGACCGCACCGGCGACGAGATGCACAGCGCCATGCTGGCCGGCCCGATGGTGCGCAAGGGCGACATGAAGGCCAGCGCCTGGATCCAGAGCTACGAGAAGAACAACGTGATCGTCGGCCTCTCGTGCGGCTTGCGCGGCAAGGCGCAGATCGGCAAGGGCATGTGGGCCATGCCCGACCTGATGGCCGAGATGCTCAAGCAGAAGATCGGCCACCCCAAGGCAGGTGCCAACACCGCCTGGGTGCCCAGCCCCACCGGCGCCACGCTGCACGCGCTGCACTACCACCAGGTGCTGGTGTCCGACGTGCAGAAGGAGCTGGAGAAGATCGACGCCAACACCGAGCGCGACAACCTGCTCACCGGCCTGCTGACGATTCCCGTGAGCAGCAACCCGAACTGGAGCGAGGCCGAGAAGCAGCAGGAGCTGGACAACAACGTGCAGGGCATCCTGGGTTACGTGGTGCGCTGGGTCGACCAGGGCGTGGGCTGCTCCAAGGTGCCCGACATCCACAACGTGGGCCTGATGGAAGACCGCGCCACGCTGCGCATCTCCAGCCAGCACATCGCCAACTGGCTGCACCACGGCATCGTGACCGAAGCGCAAGTGACCAAGACCTTCGAGCGCATGGCCGCCGTGGTCGATGGCCAGAACGCGGGCGACAAGCTGTACCAGAAGATGGCCGGCAACTTCAAGACCAGCAAGGCCTACCTGGCCGCACTGGACCTGGTGTTCAAGGGCAAGGAACAGCCTAGCGGCTACACCGAGCCGCTGCTGCACGCCTGGCGCCTGAAGGTGAAGGCCGACCAGCAGAAGTGATGTGATGCCGCCGGTGCCGCCCTCCGGGGCGCGCACCACGCCGCACCGCCAGACGGCGCCTTCGGGCGCCGTTTCCATTCCATCGACCCTCAACCGACCTCAGCATGACCCCGCTTCAGTACCTGACGTTTGACACCAGCGACGACGGCGAAGGCACCGGCACCTGGGACGCCATGGCGAGCGTGCGCGCAGCACAGCTGCCCGCCGTGCTGGCCGAGGTGAGCGCGGTGCTGCACTGGGCCGAGGCCCATGCGCCCGGCCCGCGCGGGCCGCTCGACGAGGGTGGTGCCTGGGACGCCGACGAACAGGTGCAGGCCGATGGCGACTGGACCACGGTGACGCTCACGCTCACCGGCCCCTGGGCCTGGGGCGAGGCCTTGCTGGCGCACTTCGCCCCCGCGGACTGATCGGCACGAACACCGGCACACCGGCGCAAGCCAGCCTGTGCGCTGGTACGCCAGTTGCTTGCCTCTTCCCTCCCGACCCGGCCGCACGACAATACGCGGTTGGGCGAACCCGCGGGCCACACCAGCGGCCTTCCACACCCATTCATTTCCCACGCGCAGGAGAACGTTTTCAATGATCCACACCCTCAAGGCCCTGGGTGGCATGCAGGTTGCCCCTCACCATCTCGCGGCACAGGCCGGGCGCGACGTGCTGCGCGACGGGGGCAACGCGGTTGAAGCCATGGTGGCGGCGGCCGCCGCCATTGCCGTGGTGTACCCGCACATGAACGCCATCGGCGGCGACGGCTTCTGGTTGATCCACGAACCCGGCCAGCCGGTGCGCGCCATCGACGCCTGCGGCCCCGCCGCGGCCCTGGCCACGCGCGCGTTCTACGCCGGCCACGACAGCATTCCCTCACGCGGCCCCACCGCGGCGCTCACGGTCGCCGGCACCATCGGCGGCTGGGCCAAGGCACTGGAAGTGGCCGCGCCCTGGGGCCCGGCCCTGCCGCTCTCGCGCCTGCTGGCCGACGGCATCCGCCACGCGCGCGACGGTGTGGTGGTCTCCACCAGCCAGGCCGCGCTCACGCGCGACAAGCTCGCCGGCCTGAAAGACGCGCCCGGCTTTGCCGACACCTACCTCGTCAACGGCCAGCCGCCCGAGGCCGGCCACCTGCTCAAGCAGCCGGCGCTGGCCCGCACCCTGGCCACGCTGGCCGACCGTGGCCTGGACGACTTTTACCGCGGCGAGCTGGCGCAACGCATCGGCGCCGAGCTGGAGCGCGTGGGCAGCCCGCTGCGCACAAGCGACCTCGCGGCCTACAGCGCGCAGTTGGTGCAACCGCTGGCGGTGCGCCTGCAAGACAGCACGGTCTACAACCTGCCGCCCCCCACGCAGGGCCTGGCGGCGCTGATGATCATCGGCCTGTTCGACCGCCTGGGCGTGCGCGACGGCGAAGGCTTCGAGCACGTGCACGGCCTGGTGGAAGCGACCAAGCGCGCCTTCCGCGTGCGCGATCGCGTGGTGACCGACCCCGGCCACCTGCCCGCCGATCCACACGGCTTTCTGGCACCCGAGGCCCTGGCCGAGCTGGCCGCGCAGATCGACATGCAGCGCGCCTTGCCCTGGCCCGACCCGGCCGCGCCCGGCGACACCATCTGGATGGGCGCGATTGACGCGCAGGGCCGTGCGGTCAGCTTCATCCAGAGCGTGTACTGGGAGTTCGGCTCGGGCACCGTGCTGCAGGACACCGGCATCTGCTGGCAGAACCGCGGCACCAGCTTCTCGCTCGACCCGAAGGCGCTCAACCCCCTGGCACCCGGACGCAAACCCTTCCACACGCTCAACCCCTCACTGGCGCTGTTCGACGACGGCCGCGTCATGCCCTACGGCACCATGGGCGGCGAAGGCCAGCCACAAACCCAGGCTGCGGTGTTCACGCGTTACGCGCGCTTCGGCCAGCCCCTGCAGCAGGCAGTGAGCGCACCGCGCTGGCTGCTCGGCCGCACCTGGGGCGACGTGAGCACCTCGCTGAAACTGGAGAGCCGCTTTGACCCGGCGCTGGTGACGGCCCTGCAAGACGCCGGCCATGTGGTCGAGCTCTTGCCCGAGGCCTTCAGCGACACCATGGGCCATGCGGGCGCGCTGGTGCGCCACCCCAGCGGCGTGATCGAGGGCGCGGCCGACCCGCGCAGCGACGGCAGCGTGGCGGCGCTATGAAAGCCGGCTCGGGCGCCGGCGAGCGCCTGATGTTCATCGACCTGCTCAAGGCCGTGGGCTCGCAGCTGATCGTGCTGCACCACCTGGCCTTCTACGGGCCGATGTCGGACTGGACGCAGCGCCTGGTGCCCGACCTCGTCACCTGGTTCAGCCAGGACGCGCGCATGGCGGTGCAGGTGTTCCTGGTGGTGGCGGGTTTCCTCGCCGCGCGCAGCCTCGCCCCCGGCGGCCAGCCGCGCCAGGCGCCCTTCATGGCCCAGCTGGGCCAGCGTTATGTGCGGGTGGCGCTGCCCTACATCGCCGCCCTGGTGGTGGCCATCCTGTGCACCGAACTCGCGCGCCGCTGGATGGCGCACAGCTCGCTGTCGGCGCCGCCCGGCCTGTGGCAGTTCGTCTCGCACGCCTTGTTGCTGCACACGCTGCTGGGGGTGGAATCGCTCTCGGCCGGCGTCTGGTACGTGGCCATCGACTTCCAGCTCTACGCCCTGCTGCTGGTGCTGCTGTGGCTGACGCGGCGCGAGCGCGTGCCCGGCGTCTGGCTGCAGGCGCTGGTGGCGCTTGTGGTGGCGGCCTCGTTGTTCCATTTCAACCGCGAGGACGACTGGGACAGCTGGGCGCTGTACTTCTTCGGCGCCTACGGCCTGGGCGCGCTGACCTACTGGACCACCCACAACGACGCCGCCTGGCGCCACGGCCGCTGGCTGCTGGCGGCGCTGGTGGCGATGACGCTGGTGGCGCTGGTGATCGACTTCCGCGAGCGCATCGCGCTGGCATTGCTGGTCTGCCTCGCGCTGGCCAGCTCGGTGCGGCAGGGCTGGTTGTGGCGCTGGCCGCGCAGCAGCGTGGTGGCCTACCTGAGCCGCATCTCCTACGCGGTGTTCCTGCTCAACTTCCCCATCGCACTCGTGGTCAACGCCTGGTTCACGCGTTACGGCGGGCCGGACGCGGAGCTGCAGACCGGCGGTGTGCTGCTGGCCTGGCTGGCCTGCAACGTGGCGGGGGCGCTGTTCCACCACGCGGTGGAACAACCGCTCACGCGCCTGGGCCGCCGGCGCGATCCGGCGCTGGGCTCGTTCAGCGTCCGCTGAAGCGCGCCGCGCGTTTCTGCTGGAACGACAGCACGCCCTCGGCCGCGTCCGCGCTGTTGGCAAGGCGCTGCTGCGTGCTCTCGAATTCATCCGCCGCGGCCATCGGGCCTTGCTCCACCGCCTGGAGTGCGTTGAGCCGCGTTGCCACCACCGCCAGCGGCGCCTGCTGCGCAATGGCCTGTGCGATGCGCAAGGCCTCGTCGAGCTCGCTGCCGGCCGGCACCACGCGCTGCACGAAATGCAGGCGCAGCGCTTCGGCGCTGTCGAACACGTCGGCGGTGAGCAGGTGCAGCAGCGCGTTGCCCAGGCCCGCGCGTTCGGCCATGCGCAGCGTGGCGCCGCCGGTGGCCATGATGCCGCGCTGCACCTCCAGTTGCGAGAAGCGGCAGTCGTCGGCCGCGACCACGATGTCGGCCGCCAGCATCAGTTCGATGCCCAGCGTGTAGGTGATGCCCTTCACCGCCACCACCATCGGCTTGGTGCGGCGGCGGTAGCCGGGCCGACCGAGGTTCAGCGGGTCGACCAGGCCGTCGGCCATGGCGCGTTCGCCACGCTGCATCAGCGGCGCGAAGCTCGGCAGGTCCAGCCCGGCGGTGAAGTGCTCGCCGATGGCGTGCAGCACGCCCACGCGCAGATCCGGATCGTCATCCAGCCGCGTGTAGGCCTCAGCCAGCGCCTGCATCATCGCGGGCGTGAAGCCGTTGCGTTTGGCCGCGCGGTCGATGCCGATCAGCAGCAACGGGCCCTGCACCTCGGTGCGGATGCGGCCTTCGCCGGGCGAAGCGTCAAGGGTGCTGGGGGTGGTGGGCGTGGTGCTGCTGCTCATGCGTCCATGGTAGTGAGGCATGGCGCTGCGCTTGTCGCTGAGGCGTCATACACTGCGCCGATGGACCGCCCCACCGATGTTGCTGCCCCCGCGCCCGACCCGGCGCGCTGCCCGCTGTGCGGCGGTGACAACCGCTGTGCGATGGAGGTGCAACGCGAAACCGGTGAAGCCCAGCCACCGTGCTGGTGTGTGGGCGCGACCTTCAGCCCCGACCTCTTCAAGCGCATTCCCGACGCGGCGCGTGGCCAAGCCTGCATCTGCGGCAACTGCGTGCGCGAGGCCCTGCGCGCCGCCGCAGCGGCGACCGACTAGGGCCGGTCCGTCGGCGATGGCGGTGGTGCTTCGCCGTTGTCCAGTGTGGGCGGCAACACCAGCGACACCACAGGCGGCGTCTCGCTCATGCTGCGCAGCCACTCGCGCCAGATCGCCACCAGCAGCGCCATCAGCACCGGCCCGACAAACAGGCCGACGATGCCCATGGTCTTCACCCCACCCACCAGACCGAAGAAGGTCGGCAGGAACGGCAGCTTGACCGGGCCACCCACCAGGCGCGGGCGCAGCGTCTTGTCGACGATGAAGAGCTCAATCGAGCCCCAGGCAAACAGCGCGGCGCCGGTCCAGAGTTCGCCCGAGCCCACCAGGTAGAGCGAGACCAGGGTGAACGACAGCGGCGCGCCGCCCGGGATCATGGCCATGAAGCCGGTGGCCACACCCAGCAGCACCGGCGAGGGCACGCCCGCGATCCAGTAGGCCAGGCCCAGCACCACGCCTTCGCCGATGGCGATCAGGCCCAGGCCGGTGACGGTGGCGCTGACGGTGGCCGGCACCACGCGCGAGAAGCGCAGCCACTGCAGCGGCAACACGCGTTCGCCAATGGTGTCGAGCTGGCCGGCAATGTGCGTGCCGTCCTTGTAGATGAAGAACAGCGTGATCAGCATGAACAGCACGGTCAGCGCCAGGTTGACCAAGTCGCCCGTGGCGCTGAGCACCATGCGGTAGATGTTGCCGATGTGCTGGCCGCTGAGCAGCTGGATCCAGTCGCCCAGCGCATGCGGCTCACCCAGGTGCGTGCGCCAGTACGCGGCCAGCGTCTCGCCCACCCAGGGCAGCGACTGGATCCACACCGGCGGCGGTGCGCCATTGCGGTTGACGTCCAGCAACCAGCCCACCAGGCTGCCCGCTTCCTTCAGCGCGTAGTGCAGCGCCAGCGTGAGCGGCACCACCAGCACCACGATGACGATCAGCAGCGCCAGGCTGGCGGCCAGCGCGGTGTTGCCACCGCAGGCGCGCACACCGCGCCGGTACAGCGGCCAGCTGGCAAAACCGATGATGAGCGCGGCCAGCACCGGCACCAGAAAACCGCGGAAGAAGTAAACACCGGCGGCCACGATCAGCAACAGCAGACCGCGAATGATCAGGGATGCGTTCGGAACAGGTGGCATGAATAAAGCGTGGACGAGCCGGACAGAGGGTGCGGATCAATATAACCGACCACTTTTGCGGTCTTGCTGCGCGCGCGCCCGAATCCCGTGCGCGCGATCCGCTAACCTCGCCCCTCATGACAACCCCACCCGCCGACCACTCCCTGCCCGCACTGCGGGCGCGTTACGGCGAGCGTTACCGCTGGCTGCTGTTGCTCTCGGTGATGGTGGGCACGATGGCGGCCATCATGTCGTCGACCGTCATCAACGTGGCGATTCCCGACATGAGCCACCACTTCACGCTCGGCCAGGAACGCGCGCAGTGGGTCACCTCGGGCTTCATGGCGGCGATGACGGTGTCCATGCTGACCACGCCCTGGCTGCTGGCACGCTACGGTTACCGCCTGACCTACGTGGGCTGCATGTGCCTGCTGATGCTGGGTGGCGTGGCCGGCGGTTTTGCCAACGACTACCCGCTGGTGCTGGCCGCGCGCGTGGCCGAGGGCCTGGCCGCGGGCGTGGTGCAGCCGATTGCGGCCATCATCATCCTGCGCGCCTTCCTGCCCCACGAACAGGGCCGCGCCAGCGGCATCTTCGGCATGGGCGTGGTGCTGGCACCGGCCCTCGGGCCCAGCATCGGCGGCCTGCTGGTCGACGCCTTCGGCTGGCGCTCGATCTTCTTCATGGTGGTGCCGTTCTGCCTCGCTTCCCTGTGGCTGGCCTACCGCTTCGTGCCCACCACCTCGCCGGGCGGCGGTGCTGCCAACCCGCAGGGTGCGGGCCTCGACTGGCGCGGCCTGGTGCTGGCCGCCGTGGGCACGCTGTGCCTGCTCAATGGCCTGGTGGAACTGCACGGCGGCACGCCGACCACCGCGGCGCTGCTGCTGGGCGGTGCGGCCGCGATGCTGCTGGCCTTCGTGGCGCTGCAGCGCCACACCCTGAAGGCGCGGCGACGCGACCCCGAGCGCGGCGTGGACCCGCTGATGAACCTCTCGCTGTTCCAGGACCGGCGCTTCGCCATGGGCAGCATCGTCGCCTTCATCTACGGCATCGCCCTGTTCGGCTCCACCTACCTGCTGCCGGTCTACATGCAGAGCGGCCTGGGCCTGTCGGCCTCGCACGTCGGCGCCATCCTGCTGCCGGCCGGCCTGGTGCTGGCGGTGGCGATTGCGCTGGTCGGCCGGCTCGCCGACCGCCAGCCCACCCACTGGCTGGTGAGCATCGGCCTGGTGCTGCTGAGCGCGTCCTTCGCGCTCATGGTCACCATCGACCCGGAGCGCCCGGCGCAGGTGATTCCGCTGCTGGTGACCTGGGCCATCCTCGGCCGCATCGGCCTGGGCTTCATCCTGCCTTCGCTGAACATCGGCGCCATGCGCGGGCTGGACAGCGTGAACATCGCGCAGGGCGCGAGCGTGATCAACTTCCTGCGCATGCTCGGCGGTGCCGCCGGCGTGAGCCTGTGCGGCATCGTGCTGGAGTGGCGCCTGGCCGCGCACGGCGCACACGTCGCCATCGGCGGCCCGGCCACGCCACAGCGTGTGGCCGCGTTCGAAGAAACCTTCCTGATGCTGGCGGCGATCTGCGCGCTCGCCCTGCTGGCGGCGCTGAAACTCAAGGCCGCACCCGCGCCGCAGGCCGCACAATAAGCCCATGTGCCAACTGCTCGGACTCAACTGCGCCACCCCCACCGACGCGAACTTCAGCTTCACCGGCTTCTGCCAGCGTGGGGGCAACACCGACCACCACGCCGATGGCTGGGGCATCGCCTTCTTCGAGGGCAAGGGGCTGCGCCTGTTCATCGACCACCAGAGCGCCGCGCAGTCGCCCATGGCGACCTTCCTGCAGAGCTACCCGCTCAAGAGCCGCAACATCATTGCCCACGTGCGCAAGGCCACGGTGGGTGCGGTGGCGCTGGAGAACGCGCACCCCTTCGTGCGCGAGCTCTGGGGCCGGCAATGGGTGTTCGCCCACAACGGCGACCTGAAAGACTACGCACCGCACCTGCACAGCCACTTCCACCCGGTGGGCACGACCGACAGCGAGCGCGCCTTCTGCTGGTTGATGCAGGAGCTGGCCAAATCGCACGCCGGCCTGCCCGACGTGCACGAACTCACCCTCACGCTCAACGAGCTGGTGCCGCAGGTGCGGCGCTTCGGCACCTTCAACTTCCTGCTGTCCAACGGCGAAGCGCTGTGGGCGCACTGCAGCACCAAGCTGCACTGGCTGGTGCGCCAGCACCCGTTCGCCCAGGCCACGCTGATGGACCAGGACTGGACGGTGAACTTCGCCGAACTCAACCACCCGGGCGACCGCGCCGCGGTGGTGGTGACCACACCACTCACCAGCAACGAGCAGTGGACCGCGTTCGAGCCGAACGAACTCAAGGTGTTCGTGGACGGCCTGCCGGTGGCCTGACCCGGCGGGCTTTCCCGAATGGTCGGGGGCACGTCCCCGGTCTACCATGCGCCACAAGCCTCCGGCGGACGCCCTCGCGCGGCCCCGGGGCATCGACTTCAACGAAGGAGACAAGCGCATGCAAAGACGACACCTCATGGTCGGCGGCCTCGCCGCCGCAGCCCTGCCCACGTTCGGATGGGCCCAGGCCCTGGAAAAGCCCAAGCTCACCATCGCCGTCGGTGGCAAGAACCTGCTGTATTACCTGCCGCTGACCGTGGCCGAACAGCTCGGCTACTTCAAGGACGAGGGGCTGGACCTGACCATCGTCGACTTTGCCGGCGGCTCGCGCGCGCTGGCGGCGGTGGTGGGTGGCAGTGCCGATGTGGTCTCCGGCGCCTTCGAGCACACCATCAACATGCAGTTCAAGGGCCAGCCGATGCGCGCCTTCGTGCTGCAGGGCCTGGCGCCGCAGATCGTGCTGGGCGTGAACCCCAAGACGATGGCGAACTTCAAGACCATCGCCGACCTCAAGGGCAAGAAGATCGGCGTCACCGCACCGGGCAGCTCGACCAACGTGATGGTCAACTTCGTGCTGGCCAAGGCCGGCCTGAAGCCGAGCGACGTGAGCATCGTCGGCGTGGGCGCGGGCAATGGCGCGGTGGCCGCGATGCGTGCGGGCCAGATCGACGCCATCAGCAACCTGGACCCGGTGATCACGCTGCTGGCGCGCTCGGGCGACCTGAAGATCGTCTCCGACACGCGCATCGTGGCCGAGTCCGAAAAGGTGTTCGGCGGCCCGATGCCGGCGGCCTGCCTGTACGCACCGCAGCCCTTCATCGACAAGAACCCGAACACGACACAGGCACTCACCAACGCCATCGTGCGCGCCGACAAGTGGATCCAGGCCGCCGGCCCCGGCGACATCATCAAGGCCGTGCCCGAGAGCTTCCTGCTGGGTGACCGCGCGGTGTACATCGACGCGTTCATGGCCGCCAAGGGCGCGCTGTCGCCCGACGGCACCATTCCCGCCAAAGGCGCGGAAACCGCCTTGCGCGCACTGGCCAGCGTGGACGCCGAACTGGCCAAGGCCAAGATCGATCTGAGCGCGGTCTACACCAACAGCTTCGTGCAAAAGGCGAACGCAAAATTCCGCTAGCCCCGGCGCCGCCTGCGGCGTCACCCCCGGGGGCGACACCTGAGGCCCGGCGAAGCCGGCTCCTCGGTGTCACTCGATTGCGCTTCTGATCGCCAAGGTTTCGGAATCCATGAACCCACCCGCCATCGACCTGCAGGGCGTGTCCTGCACCTTCATCAGCAAGGACGACCCCGGCCAGCGCTACACCGCCGTGCGCGACGTGAACCTGACCGTCGGCGCGAGCGAGTTCGTGAGCGTGGTCGGACCCACCGGCTGCGGCAAGAGCACCTTGCTCAACGTGGCGGCCGGCCTGCTGGCGCCCAGCACCGGCTCGGTGAAGGTGTTTGGTGAACCGCTCACGGCCATCAACACGCGCGCCGGCTACATGTTCCAGACCGAGAGCCTGATGCCCTGGCGCACCGCGCTCGGCAATGTCATGGCCGGCCTGTCGTTTCGCGGCGTGTCCGACGCCGAGGCGACGAAACAGGCCGAAGACTGGTTGCGCCGCGTCGGCCTGGGCGGCTTTGGCGACCGTTACCCGCACCAGATGAGCGGCGGCATGCGCAAGCGCGCCAGTCTGGCGCAAACGCTGGTGCTCGACCCCGACATCATCCTGATGGACGAACCCTTCTCCGCGCTCGACATCCAGACGCGCCAGCTGATGGAGAACGAAGTGCTCGACCTGTGGGCGGCGAAAAAGAAGGCGGTCCTGTTCATCACGCACGACCTGGACGAAGCCATCGCCATGAGCGACCGCGTGGTGGTGCTCAGCGCCGGCCCGGCCAGCCACCCGATCGGCGAGTTCCACATCGACATCCCGCGCCCCCGCGACGTGGCCGAGATCAAGACCACCCAGCGCTTCATCGAACTGCACGCCGCCATCTGGGCCGTGATGCGCGAGGAGGTGCTCAAGGGCTACCAGCAACAACTGAAGGCCGCCTGAACCATGTGGAAGCACATCAAACCGCAACCGGCCACGCTGCGCGTGTGGCAGATCGCGCTGCTGGCCGCGCTCATCGCCTTCTGGTACCTGATGACCACGCCCGGTCTGGTGCCGCCGTTCATGTTCGACAACGACCGCCAGGCCGCGTTCTTTTTTGGCGAGCCGCTGCGCGTGGCCGGCCGCATCTGGAGCTGGTTCGTCACCGACGCCGACATCTACCAGCACCTGGGCGTGACGCTCACCGAAACCGTTCTGGCCTTTGCCATCGGCGCCATCGGCGGCCTGCTGGGTGGTCTGTGGCTGGCGCTCTCGCCCATGGCCTCGGCCATCCTGGAGCCCTACATCAAGGCCATGAACTCGATGCCGCGCATCATCCTCGCGCCGATCTTCGCGGTGTGGTTCGGCCTGGGCATCGCCAGCAAGGTGGCGCTGGGCGTGACGCTGGTGTTCTTCATCGTGTTCTTCAACGTCTACCAGGGCGTGAAGGAAGTGAGCCCGGTCATCCTGGCCAACGCGCGCATGCTGGGCGCGAGCCAGAAGCAGTTGCTGCGCCACGTCTACCTGCCCAGCGCCACCAGCTGGGTGTTCAGCTCGCTGCACACCTCGGTCGGCCTGGCCTTCGTGGGCGCGGTGGTGGGCGAGTACCTGGGCTCCAGCCAGGGCGTGGGCTATCTCATCCTGCAGGCCGAAGGCAGCTTCGACATCAACACCGTGATGGCCGGCATCGTGGTGCTCACCGCATTTGCGCTGGTGCTGGACGCGGTGGTGGGCAGGATCGAGAAGCGGCTGATGAAGTGGCAGCCGAAGGTGGGGGAAACGGAGAAGCTCTAGGGCCGCAGCAGCAGGGTGCCGACCGCGCTGGCGCCCGTTGCCGGATCCGGCAAAAGGCGGGCGCGGTCACGGCCCGTTCAAGGCTGGTAGCAGGCGCCCGAGGCGTCGTGGTGGATGCCGATCAGGTCACCGCCCGAGCTGCCCCAGACGTTGCCACCGGTGAACATCAGGCAGCCCTCGCCCTTGTAGAGCACCTGCATGCGGCGCGCGTCGTTGCCGAAGTAGAACGGGATCCAGCGCTTGCCGGACTCGTAGCTGTGCAGGCGGTCGGGCGCGCTGCCCATCGCGGTCTGCACTTCCTCCATGGACATGCCGATCTGCAGCTTGCCCAGCTTGCTGCCCGGCCGTGCCTTGCCCTTGATCTCCCCCTCGTACGAACCGTCCCTGGACTTGGCGACCGTGCTGTCGCTCTTGGCCTTGCTGGCCGCTGGTGCAGGCGTCGCCGATGAGGACGGTGCGTTCTGGGAAGCACATGCGCCAAGCAGCGTCACTGCGCAAACCAGGGCGAACGTGTGGAGGTGAGCCATGAGAGATATCCAATCTGCAGGAGATGAAGCCATGCGATCCCGGTGCCGGCCCCATGCCCCACCTCATCGCGCTGCGGATTGTGAAGCAAAACAATTTCAGTTCCTGGTCTTCATTGGCCCGAACGAACGATCAACGGGCCACCTGCGGACGCCGGAAACGCAGACGGAGCCTGAAGCTCCGTCTGTTGTCGTCTGCGTTCGCCCGCCCCACCGGGGTGGGCCGGGGCGGTTACTCAGTCGTCGTAATCGGCCAGCAGCGTGCGCCAGATCAGCGCACCAATCGCCGCACCCACAATGGGCGCCACCCAGAACAGCCAGAGCTGGTCGAGCGCGATGGACGGGCCGAACAGCGCCGGGCCGGTGCTGCGTGCGGGGTTGACCGAGGTGTTGGTCACCGGGATGGAGACCAGGTGGATCAGCGTCAGGCACAGGCCGATGGCCAGGCCACCGAAGCCGGCGGCAGCGCGCTTGGCGGTGGCACCCAGGATGACGAGCAGGAACACCGCGGTCAGCACCACTTCGATCAGCAGCGCGGCCCACAGGCCGTAGCCGCCCGGCGAATGTTCACCGTAGCCGTTGGTGGCAAAGCCGCCCACCTCCGCGCCGGGCTTGCCTGTGACGATGAGGTAGAGCACGCCGGCCGCAGCCACCGCGCCCAGCACCTGGGCGATCACGTAGCCCGGCAGTTCGGCCGCGCGAAAGCGGCCACCGAGCGCCAGACCCACGGACACCGCGGGGTTGAAGTGGCCGCCGGAAATGGGGCCGAAGGCGTAGGCGCCGGTGAGCACCGTGAGGCCGAAGGCGAGCGACACGCCGGCAAAGCCGATGCCCAGCTCCGGGAAGGCCGCCGCCAGCACTGCACTGCCGCACCCCCCAAAAGTGAGCCAGAACGTGCCGAGCAGTTCGGCAGACCATTTTTGAAGATTGCTGGGACCCATTTGGTTGCTTCCTCGCGGTTGAAAACACAAGCGCGGGACGATAGCCAAACCGGCGCGGGTCGCGCAAGCGGTTTAACAATGATTCGACAATGTGCGGCGCGGCGGGCATCCATTGCGGCGCGTTCGCGTGGTTTCGGGCACCGGCCCTGGGGACGACAAGCACCCCGGCGTGGGCCGAGGTGCGTTGGCGCCTATGCGCGGCTCAGGCGCTCTTCCAGAACGTCCAGCCGGTCCTGCCCCCAGAACCGCTCACCATCGACGATGAAGGTCGGCGCGCCGAAAACACCCGACTGCACGGCCCGCTGCGTATTCGCCCCGAGCTGCCGCACCGTGTTCGGGTGCTGCGCCTGCTTCACCAAGGCCTCGCCGTCGTGGCCGAAGCCCTCAACCAATTGCACCAGGGTGGCCCAATCCGCGATGTCGCGGTCTTCACACCAGATGGCGCGCAGCACGGCGTGCGACAGCGTCAGCGTGTCCAGGCCGGCTTCGCCCGCCGCGATCAGCAGGCAACTGGCGGGCACGCGGTCCACCGGGTAGTACCGCGGGGTCAGGGTGAGGGGCACCCCCAACTTGCGGGACCAGCGCGCCAACTCCAGTTGCCGATAGCTCTGGCGCGCGGGTGAACGCTGGGGAAACGGCGTGCCGCCGGTGGCGGCGAAGACTTCCGACAGATCCATCGGCAGCAACTCCACCTGCGCACCGGTGCGTGCCAGCAGGTCCATGAAGCGCGCACTGCCCAGCCAGGTCCAGGGACTGGCTACGCTGAGCCAGTACTCGACACGCACCGTCATGCGGGCTCGTGCACGGCGTCTTTCACCTCTTCACTGAACAGTGGCATTCCCAGCGCGCGCAGCCGCTTCTGCACCTCGGCCACCGACACCTGGCGCACCGTGGTGCCGCTTTCCACCGCCACCGCTGCCGCCACGCCGGCCGCCTGGCCGGTGGCCATGCAGGCGGGCATGTTGCGTGAGCGGGCATGTGCGGCGTGGTCGGCAGAAATGCAGCGACCGGCCACCAGCAACTGCTCCACCCCTTGCGGCAGCAGGCAGCGGTAAGGGATTTCGTACGGGCGCAGGCCCTGGAAGTCGACGTCCGCGCCCTTGGGGTCGTGGATGTCGAGCGCCGAAGCATCGGCTGCAATGCTGTCCTCGAAATGGTGGCCGTTGAGCGCGTCGTCACCGGTCAGCGTGTAGTCGCCCACCACGTGGCGGGTTTCCCGCACGCCCAGCACGGGTGCGATCTGCTCGATGCGCGCATTTTCGAAACCGGGGATGCATTCACGCAGGTAACGCGCCACGCCTTCGATTTGCCGGTAGCACTCCAGCACGGCGTTGGTGAATTCCAGCGGAGAGAACACATCGACGCCCATCACGCGCGTGGCGTTCACATACATGCGACCACCCGCCGTCTTCAGGGTGATGTTGTCCCGCTGCAGCTGGATGCCGGTGTCGCGCTGGAACTTCTTCAGCGAACTGTTGAAGCCCGTGAGCCACAGGCCATAGGCCAGTCCTTCGACGGTGTCGGGAATGGCGCGCGCCGGCACGTCGTCGGTGATGCGGGCCCAGTCGGCCAGGCGAACGAGGTCCACCCGGTCCATGGTGAAGTACATCGACACCGGCTGCATCACCTTCTCGACGTCGCCGTCGCCCATCACGGAAGAGGCGCCCGCACGGGCCGCTACGTCGGCATCGGCCGAGCAGTCGATCACCACCTTGCCGGAGATGAACTGGCGCCCGCTCTTGCTCTCGATGACCACGCCGGTGACCACGCCGTTGTCCATCAGGGGAGCGGAGAC
The DNA here is from genome assembly GCF_001571225.1 of Hydrogenophaga palleronii NBRC 102513. Lineage (GTDB taxonomy): Bacteria > Pseudomonadota > Gammaproteobacteria > Burkholderiales > Burkholderiaceae_C > Hydrogenophaga > Hydrogenophaga palleronii. The sequence continues at coordinate 31,533 of NZ_BCTJ01000017.1, read as the reverse complement.
CACGGTTTCAAACAGGATCTGCACGCCCGCTTCGGCGCAAAGCCGCGTGAGCAGCATCTTCATGATCTCGGGGTCGCACGGCGAGGCGATTTTCACGCCGCCGGTCTTCACGACCGCCATGTAGTCGTCGCCCGCGCCGCCCATGCTGCGCGCCAGGTTCCAGATCTCGAGCGGCAGGCCACCGACCAGCGCACCCGACGGTTTGGTGTTCAGGCCGAGCGTGAGGTTGCCGCCGAGCGAGCCGAAGCGCTCGATCATGACAACCCGCCGACCCTGGCGCGCCGCGGCAATGGCGGCCAGCGGCCCGGTGGTGCCACCGCCGACGACGATCACGTCGGTGTCCAGCAGCAGGGGGATTTGGCGGGCGGGTTCAGTGATGTAAGTAGAGGACATTCGGTCTTTCAGTCGATGACGATCTTGGCCCGCTGTACGACGGGCACCCATTTGTTGATCTCCGCGGCCATGAAGCCCCGGAACTCGGCAGGCGATGTGCCTGTCACGTTAGCCCCCATGGACACCAGCTTGGCGTTCACCTCGGGCATCTTGAGCACCGCGTTGATCTCACGGCTGAGCTTGTCCACGATGGGTGCCGGTGTGCCGGCGGGTGCCAGCACGCCGAACCATGCCACCGCTTCGAAGCTCGCATACCCCGACTCGGCCATCGTCGCCACACCGGGCATGGCCGGCGCGCGCTCTTTGGTGGTCACGGCCAGCGCCTTGAGCTTGCCGCTCTGAATGTGCGGCGTCACCGGCACGATGTTGTCGAACATCATGTCGACGCGACCGGACATCAGGTCCAGGTGGGCCGGCGCGCTGCCTCTGTAGGGCACATGCAGGATGTCCACATCGGCAAGGGCCTTCAGCAGCTCGCTGCTGAGCTGGTGCGAGGTGCCCAGGCCGGAGGAGGCGAACGTCAACTTGCCCGGGGTCTTGCGAGCCAGTTCGACCAGCTCCTTCACGCTGTTCACCGGCAAGTCCGGCCGGGTCACGAGGACCAGCGGGGTGACGGTCATCAGCGTGACGGGATCGAAGTCCTTCACCGGGTCATAGGCCAGCTTGCGGTACACCAGCTTGCTGATGGGCAGCGCCGCGGTCGCAATGGTGAGCGTGTAGCCATCTGCGGCCGCGCGGGCACCCTGTTCGGTGCCGAGGTTGCCACCGGCACCGGGCTTGTTCTCGACGACGATCGGCTGCCCCAGACGGCGGCCCAGTTGATCGCCCACCAGCCGCACGATGGTGTCGGAGGCCTGGCCCGCCGGGAAGGGCACGATCACCCGGATGGGCCGGTTCGGGTAGTCGTCGGCCATGGCGGTGGTGGCCACTCCCAATGTCGCGGCCATCGCCAGCAAGATTGTCTTCATGTCGTTTGTCTCCTTTGTAGTAAGCCCCGCCCAGGCGAGCGGGTGCAGTTGCGCCTGCCAGCGCGGAATGCCGGCAGAAGGTACTGGCCGTGTCGCTCAGGCGGTTTTCTGCGACGCAAAGGCCTCCGGCTGATAACCCCTCAGCGTGGCCTGGTAGGAATGGCGAACATGGTCCGCCGCGGCCGCATGGGCTGCAGCCTCGTCGCGCGCCGTGATGGCGGCGCAAATGGCGCGGTGATCCTGCACGGCGGTCTCCCGCCAGGCCGGTCCGCCATAGATCACCGACCGCCGGGACAGGTCGATCTGCGTGGTCAGGGAAGCCATCAGGCTGGCCAACCTGTCGTTGCGGGAGGCCCGGGTGATCAGGGCGTGGAACTGGGCGCCCAGCTGTTGCCAGCGCGCCAGGTCTTGCTCGCCTTCGTACTGATCGCACACCACCTGCAGTTCCGCGATCTCTTCGGGCCGGGCCCTCATGGCGGCGTAACGCGACGCGGCCGCCTCCAGCACCTCGCGCAGCTCGAAGAACTCGCGCAGGTCGTCCAGCGAGCGCCGGGGGATCACGTAGCCGCGGTCGGGCAGTTCATCCAGGTAGCCCTCGCTCGCCAGGCTTTGCAAAGCCTCGCGCACGGGGGTGCGGCTCATGCCCAGCGACTTCGCCAGATGGATCTCGAACAGCGGCTCACCGGGGCGAAGCTCGCCGCCCAGGATGGCATCGCGCAACTGCTCATACGCGCGGGTGGAGAGGGGAAGGGCTCGAATCATGTTTATCCGTGTACTCTGTGTATACACAACGTACGCAGTATGCTTTTCCGACAAAAAACCGGTCAACCGGGTTAACCCTGAGGAGGTCATTGCCCCAGCCCGGAACGGCTGGGCTGCTCGCTCAGGCACACTGAAACGCCCGATTTCCCCGTCCGAACAGGTCCGATGCTCCCTTCCGTTCCTCCCCACCTGCTGGTGCAGTTCAGCGACACGCACATCTCCCCACCCGGCACGCTCGCCTACGGCCGCGTGGACACCGCCGCCCACCTCAAGCAGGCCGTGGCCGCGGTCGACAGGCTCTCCCATGCACCGCTGGCCGTGCTGGTGACGGGCGACCTGGCCAACCACGGCGACGACCAGGCCTACCGTCACCTGCGCGAGCTTCTCGCCCCCTTGCCGTGTCCGGTCTACCTGATGCCCGGCAACCACGATGACCGGGCCGCCTTGCGCCGTGCCTTTCCGGACCACGCCTACCTGCAGTCCAACAGCACCACCGATGCGGATGCCTTCATCCAGTACGACATCGCATTCCCCGGCCTGCGCTTGCTCACGCTCGACACGGTGGTGCCGCATGCCTCACACGGCAGTCTGTGCGCCAACCGCATCGGCTGGCTGGCAGAACGCTTGGCCGAAGCGCCGGACACGCCCACCATCGTCGCGCTGCACCACCCGCCGTTTCGGGCGTTCCTGGACTACATGGATGGCATCGGGCTGCGGGAGGGCGGCGACGCCTTGGCAGAAGTGGTGTCGCAACATCCGCAGGTGTGCCGCGTCGTGTGCGGCCACCTGCACCGCAGCGTTCAAACCCACTGGGCGGGCACGGTGGTGCAAACCGCACCGTCGACAGCCCATCAAGTCTGGCTGGATTTTTCGCCAGGAGGCGCCAACGGTTTCGGCATGGAGCCACCCGGGTTCCTGGTGCATGCCTGGGCGCCCGACCAGCCCCTGGTCACGCACCTGACGTTCAACTCGCGCTTCGAAGGCCCCTACCCGTTTCGCCCCGGGTGAGAGGCCTACCCGATCAGCGCCCGCCCGCGCGCCGTTCTTCGCGCAGCATGAACAGGTAGAGGCTCTCCACCTTCTCGCGCGCCCAGGGTGTCTTGCGCAGGAAGCGCAGGCTGGAGCCGACGCTCGGGTCGACGTTGAAGCAGCGCACCGGGATGCGTTCGCCCAGTCCTTCCCAGCCGTAGTAATCGGCCAGCCGGGTCACGATGGTTTCCAGCGTCAGGCCGTGCAGCGGGTTGCGCGGCTGCGCGGGCGGCGCCGGAGGTGCGCCGTGGTCGCCGTCGGGGTTGGTGTCGGAGTTGGAGTCGCTCATGCGAGCGCCGCCTCCAGCGCATCCACGAACATCGCCGGCACGTCGAAACCGGTCTGCTGCTGGATCTCCTGGAAGCAGGTCGGGCTGGTGACGTTGATCTCGGTCACCTTGTCGCCGATCATGTCCAGCCCCACCAGCAGCAGGCCACGCGCGGCCAGCGTGGGCGCGATGGCTTCGGCCACCGCGCGGTCCACGTCGCTCAGCGGCTGCGCCACGCCCTTGCCTCCGGCGGCCAGGTTGCCACGCACCTCGCTGCCTTGCGGAATGCGCGCCAGCACGAAGGGCGCCACTTTGCCGCCGATGAGCAGCAGGCGCTTGTCGCCCAGCACGATCTCGGGCAGGTAACGCTGCACCATCACGCTGGTGGCGCCGCCCTGGTTCAGCGTCTCGATGATGGAGCCCAGGTTCATGCCGTCGGGCCCGACGCGGAAGATGCCCATGCCGCCCATGCCGTCGAGCGGCTTGAGGATGATGTCCTTGTGCTCGGCGTGAAAGGCACGGATGGCCTCGGGCCGGCGCGTCACCAGCGTGGCCGGTGCGAATTGCGCGAACTCCATCAGCGCGAGTTTTTCGGGGTGGTCGCGCAGCGCTTTCGGGCTGTTGAACACGCGTGCGCCTTCGCGCTCGGCCTGCTCCAGCAGGTGGGTGGCGTAGAAGAACTCGCTGTCGAACGGCGGGTCCTTGCGCATCAGCACGGCATCAAAGCTGTGCACCGGCTCGCGCGCTTCGTGGGTGACCTCAAACCAGGCTTCTGCATCGCCCGTGAAGCGCACGTGCCGCACCTGTGCCGTCACCGGCTGGCCGCTCTGCCACTGCAGGTGCTCGGGCTCGCAGGCCGCCAGCGTGTGGCCGCGGCGCTGCAGCTCGCGCATCATGGCGAAGGTGGTGTCCTTGGAGATCTTGAAGGCTTCAAGCGGATCGGCGACGACGAGGATTTTTTTCATGGCGTTGTTCGTTCAGGATGTCTTTTTCGAGCTGAGGCCGTACTGTTGCACAAGCAGCGCAATGGCGCCGGCGACCACGCCCCAGAAGGCCGAGCCAATGCCGCCGATGACCACGCCGCTGAGCGTGACGAGGAAGGTGATGAGCGCGGCCTCGCGGTGCGTCTCGTCCTTGAGCGCGGCGTGCAGGCCACCGCCGATGCTGCCCAGCAAGGCGATGCCGGCGATGGCCAGCACGAGTTCACGCGGGAAGGCGATCAGCAGGCCGGTGATGGCGGCGCCGAACAGGCCGATCAGCACGTAGATGCCACCACACACCACCGCGGCGGTGTAGCGCTTCTTCGGGTCGGCATGCGCCTCGGGGCCCATGCAGATGGCCGCGGTGATAGCGCTGAGGTTGAGCGCAAAGGCGCCGAACGGCGCCAGCACCAGGGTGGCCGCGCCGGTGAGCGTGATGATCTTCGAGATGGGCATGTCGTAACCGGCCGCGCGGATGGCCGCCACACCGGGCAGGTTCTGCGAAGCCATGGTGACGACGAACAGCGGCAACGCCAGGCTGGTGAAACCGGCCAGGCTGAACGCTGGCATGGTGAACACCGGCATGGCGAGCTCGAAGCTCACCGCACCGCCGTTGAACTGGCCGCGCGCCACCACATAGGCAATCGCCACCGCCAGCGTGAGCGGCACCGCATAACGCGGCAGCAGGCGCCGCCCGAGCAGGTAGGCCAGCAGCATCAGCACCACCAGCGGCAGCGCGGTCTGCGCGGCGGCAAAGGCCTGCAGGCCGAAACGCGCCAGCACACCGGCCAGCAGGGCCGAAGCAATCGCCATCGGAATCTTGTTCATCACCCGCTCGAACCAGCCGGTGGCGCCCACCAGCACGATGAGCGCGGCGCTGATGAGGAAGGCACCCACCGCATCGGCCATGGTGAAGCCACCGGCGAGGCCCGCCGTGGCCAGCACCGCCGCCCCCGGCGTGCTCCAGGCCACCATGACGGGCTGGCGCAGCACCAGCGAGGGAATGGCCGAGCACAGGCCCATGCCGAGGCCCAGCGCCCACATCCACGACGTGATCTGCGCCGGCGTGGCGCCAAAGGCCTGCGCCGCCTGGAAGACGATGGCCACCGAGCTGGTGAAGCCCACCAGCACGGCCACAAAGCCGGCCGTGGCCGCCGAGAGGTTGACATCGCGGAAAAAGGACATCGGGCGATTGTGCCGGGAGCAAGGCCCGTGCACCGGCGGGACTGCAATGCCCCGGCGCGCGCGCCGGCATCTCGGCCATCCCGTATACAGGCCTTCATGTTTCCCCTGGAGTGCCGATACGACAGAAACCACGTGAGCCCATACCGCCCCCACCACACCGAAGAATCCAGAGGAATTGAAGCGATGCCTTTCTGCCACCGTTGCGGTCATGAACTCAGCCCCGACGCCGTATTCTGTTCGAGCTGCGGAGAGCGTCGAGAAGGCGAAGTGAAGCCAGCCTCCGGCAACACCGCAACCTCAACGCGTCAGACTCGGCAACGAACGCCACAACCGCGGCCACGCGAAGAAGGCCATCCTGCAGGTCTGGCCGCATACCGATCGCTCGTGGCCCACAAGGTCAGTCGGCGCGCCAAAGGCATTCTGATGTTCGTGGGCGCTGCCGTGGTCGGTGCGCTGGGCTGGGCACTGTTGAGCCAAGAAATCCCGCTCCTCGGTCTGCTCCTCTGTCTGGCTGCTGTCGGCCTGCTCATCTATGGCCTGTTCACTTTCACGAGCGAGCGGCTATCAGAACAGGAATACGAAAACCTGCCTGGCGCCGTCGGAGAACGTGGCCACCAGTGCCTGGCGTGTGGAAACCGAGGCATCTACAGACACACTCCGTACAAGACCAATACCACCCTGGCCGATTGCTCCAAATGCAAACTGGAACTCTGGCATGAGTAATGGCACGCGCAAGGCCTTATCGCACCACTCAGATCTCAACCTTCGAGCCTAGCTCGATCACCGCATTGCTCGGCAGGTTCAGGAACTCGGCCGCCGCGCTGGCGTTGTGGTGCATCTGGGCGAACAGCTTCTCGCGCCAGGGTGCCATGCCGCTGCCGATGGTGGGCACCACCACGTCGCGCGAGAGGAAGTAGCTGGTGGTCATGGGGCCGACGTCGCAGCCGCGCTGGCGCAAGGTCGACAGTGCTTCGGGCAGATCCAGGTCGTTCTTGAAGCCGTAGTTCACCACCACCTGCCAGCAGTCGTGGCCCAGCGCCTCGATCTGCAGCCGCTTGTCCATGCCGATCCAGGGCACCTCGTGGCTGCGCGCGGTGACGAACAGGTTCTGCTCGTGCAGCACCTTGTTGTGCTTGAGGTTGTGCAGCAAGGCGTTGGGCACGGTGCCGCTGTCGGCGGTGAGGAACACCGCCGTGCCCTCCACGCGCGCCGGGGGCCCAATGAACAGCGCATCCAGAAAACTCTCCAGCTCAATGGCGTCGGCGTGCTGCTTCTCCGCCATCAGCATGCGCCCGCGTTTCCAGGTCATCATCAGCGTGAACACCGCACCGCCGATCAGCAGCGGGAACCAGCCGCCGGCAAACAGCTTGAGCAGGTTGGAGCTGAAGAAGGCCAGATCGACCAGGAAGAAAAAGCCGGTGGACAGCACGCAGACCCACAGCGGGTACTTCCAGCTGTAGCGCACCACGTAGAAGGTGAGCACGGTGGTGATCAGCATGTCCAGCGTGACCGCGATGCCGTAGGCCGCTGCCAGGTTGGTGGACGACTTGAACATCACCACCGCCAGCACGATGGCCACGAACAGGCTCCAGTTCACGAACGGCATGTAGATCTGGCCGGTGTGGCGCACGCTGGTGTGCTGGACCTTCAGGCGCGGCAGATAACCCAGCTGGATCGCCTGTTTGGTGACGCTGAAGGCGCCGGTGATCAGGGCCTGCGAGGCGATCACCGCGGCCATGGTGGCCAGCACCACCAGCGGAATGCGCAGCCACTCGGGCGCCATGTTGAAGAACGGGTTCTTCACCGCCTCCGGGTCGGCCAGCAGCAGCGCGCCCTGGCCGAAGTAGTTCAGCGTCAGGCAGGGCATGACCACCAGGAACCAGGCCAGGCGGATCGGCCGTTTGCCGAAGTGGCCGAGGTCGGCGTACAAGGCTTCCGCGCCGGTGACGCACAGCACCACCGCGCCCAGGATGATGAAGCTGGTGCCGGGCTGGTTCCACAGGAAACGCAGCGCATGCCAGGGGTTGAGCGCGCCCAGGATCTCGGGGTGGCCGACGATCTGCGACACACCCAGCGCGGCGATGGTGAGGAACCAGGTGAGCGTGATCGGGCCGAAGAAGCGGCCGATGCCGCTGGTGCCGCGCTTCTGCACTGCGAACAGCGCAAACAGAACGGCCAGTGTGATCGGCACCACGTAGTGCCGGAAATGCGGCGACACCACTTCCAGCCCTTCCACCGCCGACAGCACCGAGATCGCCGGCGTGATGACGCCGTCGCCATAAAACAGCGAGGTGCCGAAGATGCCGATGGCCAGCAGCGTCTGGCGCAGCGCGGGCCGGTCTTTCACCGCGGTGGACGCCAGCGCCAGCATGGCGATCAGGCCACCCTCGCCGTTGTTGTCGGCGCGCAGCACCAGCACCACGTACTTGAGGGAGACGATGACGGTCAGCGTCCAGAACAGGATGGACAGGATGCCGTAGACGTTGGCATGGGTGAACGGCACGTGGCCGGACCCAAAGACCTCCTTGACGGCGTACAGCACGCTGGTGCCGATATCGCCATACACCACGCCGATGGCGCCCAGGGTGAGCGCAGCCAGTGACGATTTGGAAGCTGACACAAAACAACCCCGGCCTTGTTGGCACGGGGTTCAGTTGTCGAGGGAACGCGATTGTGCGCCTGCGCCCCGGGGCTTGTCTGTCGGCTCAGCCCTCTAAAAAAGGGGCTTTGCGCAAAATGTTGCGCCGCAGCAACTCACTCGTAGACTTCGGCGTCGGGGTCGGTGGCTTCCAGCTCGTAGCTGGCCGCCAGCATCGCCAGGCGGCCGATCACGCCGTACATGTAGAAGCGGTTGGGCACGCTCGCGCCGGGCTTCACGCCGGGCTGCGGCAATTGCGCGCTCTGGTCGAACGCCAGCGGCACGTAGCTGGAACCGGGCGCGTTCAGGTTCTCGTCCACGCCGCGGGTGGCGTGCACGCGGTAGAAGCCGCCCACCACGTAGCGGTCCATCATGTAGACCACCGGCTCGGCCACGGCGCTGTTGACGCGCTCGTTGGTCAACACGCCTTCCTGGATGATCACCTCGTGCACTGCCTGGCCGCCCTGGGTCACCGCCATGTGCGCGCGGGTCTTGGGCGAGAGCTTGTCGATCTCCTTGGCATCGCGCACCGTCAGGATGCCCATGCCGCCCGTGCCGTTGTCGGCCTTGATGACCACAAACGGCTTTTCGTTGATGCCGTATTCCTTGTACTTGCGCCGAATCTTGCCGAGCAGCGCATCGGCGTTGCTGCGCAGGCATTCCAGGCCGTCGTCGGCGTCGAAGTCCACCTGGCCGCACTGGTTGAACATCGGGTTGATCAGCCAGTGGTCCATGCCCAGCAGCTTGCCGAAGCGCTTGGACACTTCTTCATAGGCCTTGAAGTGGTGGCTCTTGCGCCGCGTGCCCCAGCCACCGTGCAGCGGCGGCAGCAGGTACTGCTCGTGCAAGTCTTCCAGGATGCCTGGCACGCCCGCGCTCAGGTCGTTGTTGAGCAGGATGGTGCAGGGGTCGAAGTTCTTCAGGCCCAGGCGCCGCTTGCTGCGGATCAAGGGCTCCAGCACCACCTTCTCACCGCCGGGCAGCTCGATGGTGGTCGGCGCCTTGATGTCGTTGGACAGAGAGCCCAGGCGCACATTGAGCCCGGCCATGTAGAAGATGCGCTGCAGCTGCGCCAGGTTGCTCAGGTAGAAGATGTCGGTGGTGCTCTCGGGCACCAGCAGCAGGTTCTTGGCCTCGGGGCAGATCTTCTCGATGGCCGCCATGGCCGCCTGCACCGCCAGCGGCAGCATCTCGGGCGTGAGGTGGTTCCAGCCGCCCGGGTACAGGTTGGTGTCCACCGGCGCCAGCTTGAAGCCGGCATTGCGCACGTCCACCGAGGTGTAGAACGGCGGCGTGTGCTCCATCCACTCCAGCCGGAACCAGCGCTCGATCACCGGGGTGGATTCGAGAATGCGCTGCTCAAGCTCGTTGATGGGGCCCGTGAGGGCGGTGACGAGGTGCGGGACCATAGGGAAACGGGTAAGGAGGCGGCGGGGGGGGGGGAAGAGGCAACCAGTGTAATGGGGGCGCATGGCAGTCATTTCAAGGTGTTGCGGCGCGCCGCAGCACCACAATGCGCCACTGGAGGACATGCACCATGGGCTTTTTCGCCTTCATCACCGCACTCGCCGCCTGGGCCAGCGTGCTGCGCCCACCCGAAAGCAAGGCCCTGCGCGTGCTGCTGATGGTGCTGTTCCTGTTGCTCGGCACCCTGTTCACCCTGGCCGGCGGCTTCGCCTGGTGGTGGGACAGCGGCATGCGCCCAACCCGCGCCAGCCCCTGGCCGCTGATCTGGGGCCTGCTCACGCTCGCCTCTCAGGCCGGCAACCTGCTGCGGGCGGTGTTCGAGGGAGAAGGCGGGACAGACTGGCCGGGGCGGCGCTGAAGCGGGCCCGCTCAGCCCGACGCGCCAAAGCGCGCCAGCGAACGCGTCCTGGCTTTTTCCGCCTCCACCTCGCGGTTGCGTGGTTCTGCCGTGGTGCGCAACGAGGCGATGAGCTCGCGCGCACTGGTGGCCACCTGCCCCACCGCTCGATCAAAGGCCTCGGTGTTGGCCTGCGACGGCACGTTGAAACCGCTGAGCTTGCGCACGAACTGCAGCGAGGCGTCGCGGATCTCCAGCTCGGTGGCGGGTGGCTCGAAGTTGAACAGGGTCTTGATGTTGCGGCACATGGTTCACCTCGCTGGTGGCACAAAAGTGTGTGGCGTCCCACCTTCGTTCGCTCAATCCTGGCGTGAGGCGGGCTGTTCGCGTTGCTGCCGCTGCGGCAGGTAGCGCGCGACCTTGGCCTCCAGCAGGCTGACCAGCGCCGGGTCCATGAAGGTGTACTGGTCCGGAATGTTCAGGCAGACGACACGCCTGCCGGCCAGGTGTGACCTGAAACGGGCGGCGAGCTTGGTCTTGTGCCCACGCTCCATGACAAGAATGAGGTCCGCCCACTCGATCAGCTCAGCCGACAAGGGTGTCTCCGCATCGCGGCCGACACCCGCCGAGGCGCACTCGACCCCCCGGTCCTGGGAGAAGATGTTTTCGGCCGTGGGGCTGCGCCACCGGTTCTTGCCGCAGACGAAAAGAAGCCGCGGCATCAGAACCCGCCCGGCATCGCCCAGCAAAACGACCGACGCCTTGGGCTCAACCACCGCTGCGCCTCAGCCCCGCACTTCGCCTTCGCCCAGCACCACGTACTTGAGCGAGGTCAGGCCTTCCACGCCCACCGGGCCGCGGGCGTGGAACTTGTCGGTGGAGATGCCGATTTCAGCCCCCAGGCCGAACTCGAAACCATCGGCGAAGCGGGTACTCGCATTCACCATCACACTGGCCGAGTCCACCTCGCGCAGGAAGCGCTGGGCGTGCACGTGGTTCGTGGTGATGATGGCGTCGGTGTGGTGGCTGCTGTAGCGGTTGATGTGGGCGATGGCCTCGTCCACACCGTCCACCAGCTTCACGCTGATGACCGCGGCCAGGTATTCCTCCGACCAGTCGGTGTCGGTGGCGTCCTTCAGGTTCGCGCCCGGCACGCCCGCCAGGAGGGCCCGGCTCTCGGCGCAGGCGCGCATCTCCACGCCCTTGGCGGCGAACACGGCACCGATCTTCGGCAGGAACTCGGCCGCCACGCCCCGCGCCACCAGCAGGCTTTCGGTGGCGTTGCAGGGGCTGTACTTCTGCGTCTTGGCGTTGTCGGTCACCTTCACCGCCAGGGCGATGTCGCAGGGGTCGTCCACGTAGGTGTGGCAGTTGCCGTCCAGGTGCTTGATGACGGGCACCTTGGCCTCGGCGCTGATGCGCTCGATCAGGCCCTTGCCACCGCGCGGGATGATCACGTCCACGTACTGCGGCATGGTGATGAGCTGGCCCACGGCGGCGCGGTCCGTCGTTGGCACCAGCTGCACCGCGTCGGCCGGCAGGCCGGCATCCGTCAGCGCGCGCTGCACCAGGGCGGCCAGGGCGCGGTTGGATTCGATGGCTTCGGAGCCGCCACGCAAGATGGCGGCGTTGCCGCTCTTGATGGACAGCGACGCCGCCTCGATGGTGACGTTGGGCCGGCTCTCGTAGACCATGCCGAACACGCCGATGGGCACGCGCATCTGGCCGACGCGGATGCCGCTGGGCATCTGCCGCATGCCGCTGATGTCGCCAATGATGTCGGGCATGGCGGCCAGCTGCTCGCAGCCCTGGGCGCAGGTCTCGATCACCTTGGGGGTGAGCTTGAGGCGGTCCACCATCGGTTCGCTCAGGCCGTTGGCGCGGGCGCGCTCCAGGTCTTTGGCGTTGTCCACCTGCAGGGCGTCCACATTGGCGCGCAGCAGCGCAGCCAGGCCGCGCAGGGCCGACAGCTTGGTGGCCGCGCTGGCCTTGGCCATCAGCGCCGAGGCCGCCTTGGCCTGCAGCCCCAGGGTGTTCATGAGTTCGGTGGTGTTGGTCGCGTTCATGCGGGCATTTTCTCAGAGGCGCGCCGGTTTGGCGCGCGCGGGGGCAAGGGCACCCGGCGCCGGAGGCTTCAGGCGCCGTCCGGGCCAGCCGCGCCAGACCCGCCACCCGCATGGCGCAGGCTCAGCACCTGGCTGGCCACCAGGTCGAGGCTGGGACGGTGGTTGCCCTGCTTGTCGGTCCAGACCTTGGGCGTGAGCGCGCCGACCAGGGTGAGCGATTCGCCGTCGCGCAGCGCCAGCAGGTCGGCACAGGGGGCGTCGTCGAAGGCGATCACGTTGACGATGAATTCCTCGTCCGCCTTGTTGCGTGCCAGCACGCGCGCCACGATGAAGGTGCGCCCCGCCTTGTCCACACGGCGCGAGGCTTCGCCCATCAGGCGGCCGGCGATCAGGCCATCGATCATCGCGCGGGCTTCTCGAAACCGGACGCGATCCAGGCCTGCGCGCTGTCCACGTTCAGCTTGAAGGTTGGCGGCACGGACACGCAGGCCAGCTCGGCGTCGAACTCGTCCAGCGCACGCAGCGTGGCGGTGGCACCTTCTTCGTCGGGCACGATGGCCAGGGCCACGCGCACGCGCTGCCCGTCTTCCGTGGTCACGCTCACGTTCTTGTTCAGCTGCGCGTGCAGCTGCTGCTCGGAGCGGCGGATCACTTCCTTCGCCGTTTTCACCAGGGTGTGGAAGGCCGCCGTGTCCAGCGGCTTGGGGTTCTTCTTGTCGCGGCCCATGGTCCAAGGGCCGACCAGGGCCGGCTCGGGCCCGTTGTCCAGGTACATGGCCACCGCCCAGCCGTCGTCGTCATCGTTCTTGATCACGCGCGCGGTCCATTGGCCATCGCTCCAGAGGCGCGGTTCTTGAATCTGGTCTTGGGTGTCTTCTTCGGTCATGGACCGAGGATACCCCCCCTCACCCATCTCACCCGTCCTCAACTCACCCCAAGTCACTTCACCGGGATCGGCATCGCGCGGTCCACCGACACCACCGCCACCGAGTTCTGCGGCGAGCCTTCGATGACGCGGTCGGAGTAGGTGAGGTACACCAGCGAGTTGCGCTTGGCATCCACCATGCGCACGATGCGCAGGCGCTTGAAGATCAGGCTGGTGCGCTCGCTGAAGATTTCCTCCTGCGCCTTCACCGGTTTGGCAATGGCAATCGGCCCCACCTGGCGGCAGGCAATGGACGCTTCGGAGCGGTCTTCCGCCAGGCCGAAGGCGCCTTTGAGGCCACCCGTCTTGGCGCGCGAAACGTAGCAGGTGACGCCGCTCACGCCCGGGTCGTCATAGGCCTCGACGACGATCTTGTGATCCGGCCCGATGAACTTGAACACCGTGTCGACCGAACCGATTTCTTCGGCGTTGGCGCTGCAGGCCAGCAGCAAGGGGAGGAACAGCGGAAGGGCAAAGCGGCGCATGGTGGGTTTCCCTGTGAGAGTCTGGATGAACGCGCACACGGTAGCAGGTTGGCCCGGGCCGCGCACGCCCGGCTACCATGCCACCTCCGTCCCAGGAATGTTGCCCGTGACCGACCTGCACCAGGCCCTGACACTGCGCCCCTTGCGCGAAGCCGACCTGCCCATGCTGCACGACTGGCTGAACCGGCCACACCTCGTTCAATGGTGGGGCGGCGAGGCCGCGCGGCCCAGCCTGGCGCAGGTGCTGGCCGAGTACGCGCCCGCCGCACTCGCACAAGACCGGGTGACGCCCTACATCGCCCTGCTCGGCAACACACCCATCGGCTATGCGCAGAGCTACGTGGCGCTCGGCTCGGGCGGTGGCTGGTGGGAAGACGAAACCGACCCCGGCGTGCGCGGCATCGACCAGTCATTGGCCGACCCCGCGCTGCTCGGCCAGGGCCTGGGCACGCGGCTGGTGCGGACGCTGGTGGCGCAGCTGTTTGCAGACCCCGCCGTCACACGCATCCAGACCGACCCCTCACCCGACAACGGCCGCGCGATCCGCTGCTACGAAAAAGCCGGCTTTCGTGCCGTACGCGTCGTCGAGACACCCGACGGGCCGGCGCTGTACATGTTGTGCGAGCGGCCATGACACCGTGCGCCGCAACACCCTTCTTTCTCTTCCGGGAGGCTCCATGAAACGGATACTGCACACCGTGGCGGGTACATTGCTTTTCGCGCTGCTCGGCTTTGCGCTCGGGAGCGGGTTGACCGGGTGGTATTCCGATCACCTCGCCCGCAGCGACGCGGACATCAACACCGCGGCCGGCGTGTTCCTGTTGTTGTGGGTTCCATTTGCGGCGTTGGGTGGGTACCTGGCGGACCGTTGGCACCGCAACAGAAGGGGCGCGGCCAGCGATCCACGTTGATCCGCCAAAGCGGCAGCGCCGCGCTCGCCTCAACCAGTTACGAGCCTGCAGGCCACCTGCACAATGCCGGCATGCGCCATCACCCGATCACCCTGCGCCGCGCACTCGCGGCACTCGCACTGCTCTCCGCCCTGAACCCGCTGTGGGCCAAGACACCCACATCCCCCGCACCGGCCGCGCCCGCCGAGGCACCGGCTGCGGCCTGCCCGCCCCAGGCCACCACACCCACACCGCAACAACTGCAGGCCGCACGCGCGCAGGCGCGTGACCGCGGCGCGCTGTGGCGCCTTGAGCGCGACGGCCGTGTGTCCTGGCTGTACGGCACGCTGCACCTGGGCAAACTCGAATGGGCCGTGCCCGGCCCGCAAGTCACCCGCGCCCTGCTGGCGGTGGACGCGGTGGCGCTGGAGGTGGACGTGAGCGACCCGGGCCTGGCGACGCAAATGAAAGCGACCACCCCGCCCGCCGTGCCCGCGGCCCTGCAGGCGCGGCTGGCGAAGCAGGCCGTTGCCGCCTGCGTGCCGGTGGACGCGCTGGCGGGTTTTCCGCCGCTGCTGCAGGTGCTGACCCTGAGCGGCCTGGACGCGCGCTGGATCGGGCTTGATCCGGCCTATGGCATCGAACACGTGCTGGGCGGTTTTGCCAAAGCGCGCAAGCTGCCCTTGATCGCACTGGAAACCGCGGCCATGCAACTGCAGGCCCTGGTGCCGACACAGCCCGAAGAGGCCGAACACGCGCTGGAAACCAGCCTCGCCCAACTCGAATCCGGCCTCTCGCGCCGCGTGATGGCGCGCCTGGGCCAGGCCTGGGCCGATGGCGATCTGGACACCGTGGCCAACTACGAAGCCTGGTGCGAATGCGTGACCGACGAAGCCGACCGGGCCGCGCTGCGGCGCCTCAACGACGAACGCAACCCGGGCATGGCCAACCGCATTACCGCGCTGCACGGCGACGGCCAACGCCTGTTTGCCGCCGTCGGCCTGCTGCACATGACCGGCCCGCAAGCCCTGCCGAAGCTGCTGGCCGAGCGCGGCTTCAAGGTGGAGCGCATCGCGCTGCAAGCGCAACCGCAACCACCGCAGTAGCCAGCGCGGCCGCAGACACGCAGCACCGGCACGCGAGGCTGGCACACGGGCGGCAACGGCAACCCGCCGGCCACGGTGTCGGCCGGCAACGCCGAGCGCCATCACCATGCCCGGCGCTCCCTGCTGCCGAGCGGGCTTGCACCATCCCGCAGGCCGTCGTTACGCTGCGGCCATGAGCCGCCCCACCAACGATCCCGCCGCCACCTCGGCACGGCCGAATGACGACCTCGAACGGTTCGTGCGCGCGCAAGAGCGCGACTACGCAACAGCCCTCGCCGAATTGCGCGCCGGCCAGAAGCGCACGCACTGGATCTGGTACGTCCTGCCGCAACTGCGCGGCCTGGGCCGCAGCACCATGGCGCGCGAATACGGCATCGCCAACCGGCAGGAAGCCATGGCCTACGCCACGCACCCGGTGCTGGGCCCGCGGCTCGTCGAGTGCGTGGAGGCGTTGTTGCAACACGCAGGGCGGCGCAGTGCGGTCGAGATGCTGGGCGAAACGGATGCGATGAAATTGCGCTCCTGCGTCAGTCTGTTTGCGGCGGTGGCGCCGCAGGAGGCGTGTTTTGCGGAGGCGCTGCGGGTGTTCTTCGGGAACGCGCCGGATCGGGAGACGCTGAGGCTGCTGGATGAGTCGGACTAAAACGGAGGCGGCTAGGGCCGCAGCCTAGACGCTTGAATGCATGTCTTTGGCAGAGGTTTCGCAGCGGCAGCTTTGCTGCGATTGGCAGCCCTTTCCCAGCTCAGCCGCGGACCCTTCTTGCAGTCGGCCCTAGTTTCCGCAAGGGCTTTGGCTAAGGCTTGAAACCGGCTAGATGAGCAAGCTCTTCGACGGCTACGCGCAGGCCGTCGCGCACACGGTCAATGTCGTCCTGTCTAGCGTTGAATCGGCGGTTATGAGCCGACAAGTCTCCCAACTTCTTGAAGTCCCGAAGACCTTGCATCGCGTTGCGCCCCACACTGAGCTTCTTGTCGTGCTCGACAACGCCTAGAAGCCCACTGAACATCAGAAAGTGTCCGTCAGTGCCCTTGATCTCGTCCGCGCGGCCGACGTGTTCGTACACCTCGATGACTAACGTTTCCAGTGTGCGACGACACATAACAGCGCAGCAGTCATAGAGCTGCGCATCGTAGGCTGCGTTTAGCTGGGTTACGACCTTCACCAAATAGCCGCGCGCAGCGACTAAGGCGGTCGGAAGTACGCTCGATGTGTCTCGAACTGGCTTGGGTGCGAGGAACTCCTTGAAGGTGTTGTTGAGCTCCGAACGTGCGCGTGGATGCAGTCGCCGCTCGCCGCCAGACCCCAATTTGCTCGTACGGCGATCGTCCAGCAGCTTTCCATTCAGCCGCGAGGCGTTCTGTTTTGGCAGGCCAGTGGCCTCGAGCAAGTCGCAGATGGCGCGTGCTGACAAGCCTGCGGCAGGATCATCTCGACCCGTCCACCACAGTAGTCCGATGGCTTGTTCGTAAATGGGCACGCTCTGCTCGTGCAGCGCAACCAGAAACTCCGATTGCGTCATTCAGCGGCGCCGCCTTTCCACGTCATGTCGCTCTTCCAGTCCTGCTGGCAGAACGCGCGCGCAATGGCGACAGCTCGCTTAATGCGAGCTGGATTCATCACGACGGTTCCACCACCCAGGGCCTTGAGCCATTCGGCACCAGCCACGGACCGAGTGGGATTCTTGTCAGTCAAATTGATGGTCTCGAGCACCTTTTGGGCTTCCGCCTGAGTCGCGTTGCCCAACTTAGCAGCTTGCTTCCACAGACTCAACAGCGTGGCCGCAACGGCCATGGGGCTGAGCGAGCCCCGTCCGCTTGCCGGCGTCTGGTCCTTCAAAGCGTTCCAGCAGTGCATGTCAAGAGACAGGAAAGGAGCGGTCTTAGATGGATAACAAGCACCGATGGCCTGCTCGGGACTCACGCCAACGAGCTTCGCAAACTTAACAACGGCCTCATCTACTCCGTCGCCACTCTCGCCATCCCCTCCGAGGCGCTTGTCGGCCGAGTCACCGCCGCCGTGATCGGTCCCGGCGCGATCAGTTTGTTTCGTCGGTGGGTCAAAAGCCTTTGCGTCGCCTGAGTTGATAGCGATCAGGACGCGTTGCCAGAGCGTCGCATCTTCGCTCTCGGCCACGATTGTGTCGTTTGCCTGAAGAACTACCTTCAGAGTTGCCTTTACGCCGCTCACTATGGGCCCCTTCTAATTTGACATAGCGGCGAATTTAAAAGACTAGGTCCCGATTGTCAATGAGACTAGGTCTTTATGAATCACTAGGCCATTGACAACCATGCCGGCGCGATGACTAGGTCGAAAAGGGCAAACATGCGCAGCACATCCTGGCTCAAGCTTCCCTTCGTGGTAGTGGGACTGTTTGCCATGCACGGAAGCGCCTACGCCCGCTGTAGTTGCACTAGCTGACCTTCCTTGAGGCCGGGCTGAGCGGCCGCAATCAGTCTGATGCAGCCGCTCAAAATTCACTTCGACCTCAACCGCCAATAGAAGAGAAGAACCCCAGAACCTCACGCTCCCAGGGCCAACCTCTCTTCCCGCAGAACCCCACTCAGAACGGGTAATGCCGCGGCGTCGTCTGCATCGTGATCCAGCGCAGTTCCGTGAACTCCGCAATCCCCGCCTTGCCACCAAAGCGCCCGATCCCCGAGCCCTTCACACCGCCAAAAGGCATCTGCGCTTCATCGTGCACCGTGGGGCCGTTCACGTGGCAGATGCCGCTGTCGATCTTGCGGGCGACGTTGAAGGCGCGGGCCACGTCGCTGCCGAACACGGCGGAGGACAGGCCGTACTCGTTGTCGTTGGCGCAGGCAATGGCTTCTTCCACGCTGCTCACGCGCACCACGCATTTCACCGGGCCGAAGGTTTCTTCGTGGTAGATGCGCATGGCGGGCGTCACGTGGTCGAGCACGGTGGCGGGCATCAGGGTGCTGTCGGCCTTGCCGCCGCAGAGCAGCTTGGCGCCCTTGGCGAGTGCGTCGTCAATGAGGGCGTTGCAGTGGTCCACCGTGCCCTGGCCGATGACGGAGCCGAGCACCACGGGCTCGGGCTTGCGCGGGTCGCCCAGGGGCAGGGCCTTGGCCTTGTCGCTGAACTTCTTCACGAACTCGTCGGCAATCTTCTGGTCGACGATGAGGCGCTCGGTGCTCATGCAGATCTGGCCGCTGTTGGCGAAGCAGCCAAACGCGGCGCCATTCACCGCGTCTTCGATGTTGGCGTCGTCCAGGATCACCATGGGGGCCTTGCCGCCGAGTTCGAGCACCACGGGCTTGAGGTACTTGGCGCAGGTCATGGCGATGATCTTGCCCACCTTGGTGGAGCCGGTGAAGTTCACGCGCCGCACCGCCGGGTGCGCCACCATGGCTTCCACCACGGCGCCGGCGTCGGCCGGGGCGTTGGTGATGTAGTTCACCACGCCGGGCGGAAAGCCCGCGTCCTGGAAGGCTTCCACGATGAGCTGGTGGGTGCGCGGGCAGTTCTCGCTGCCTTTGAACACCACGGTGTTGCCGCAGGCCAGCGGCACGCAGATGGCGCGCACGCCGAGGATGATGGGCGCGTTCCACGGCGCGATGCCGAGCACCACACCGGCGGGCTGGCGCACGCCCATGGCGAGCGAGCCGGGCACGTCGGACGGGATCACCTCGCCCGCGATCTGCGTGGTGAGCGAGGCGGCCTCGCGGATCATGCTGGCGGCGAGCATGGTGTTGAAGCCGGCCCACATGCCGGTGGCGCCGGTTTCGCCGGCCACGGCTTCGATGAACTGGGGCAGCTTGGCTTCGAGCGCGTCGGCGGCCTTGAGCAGCAGGGCGCGGCGTTCGTTGGGGCCGGTTTCGCTCCAGGTCTTGAAGGCTTCGGCGGCGGCTTCCACGGCCATCACGGCGTCGGCCGGGCTGGCGGCGGGCGCGCGGGTGGCCACGCTGCCGTCGAGCGGGTTGCGGCGCTCGAAGGTGGCGCCTTTTTCGGCGGTGACCTTGAGGCCGTTGATGAGCATGGACAGATCGGACATGGGTTCTCCTTGGGGTACAAATTCAAAAACCTGAGCGTGCGTTTGCGACACGTTCAGGATGATCGGGACAACACCGTTCGGGTTCCGGCGAACGGTGTGTTCTTTTTTCAGACTGCTGCTACCGCCCTTCTGCGTTGCACCGCATCGGCCGCGCTGGTGGTGCCGGTGGCGGGGTCTTTGTCGGCGCCGAGGTAGGCCTCGCGGATGACGGTGGAGCGCGCGAGCAATTTCGCCGGGCCGCTGGCGACGATGCTGCCGCGTTCGAGCACGTAGCCGCGGTCGGCCACGGCCAGCGCCTTCTTCACGTTCTGCTCCACCATCAGCACGGTGGTGCCGGCGTCGGCAATGCGGCGGGCGATGGTGAGCAGTTCGTCCACCATGCGCGGCGCCAGGCCGAGCGAGGGTTCGTCGAGCATGAGCAGGCGCGGCGCGCACATCATGGCGCGGGCCACGGCCACCATCTGCTGTTCACCGCCGCTCATGGTGCCGGCGAGTTGCGTGGCGCGTTCCTTGAGTTTGGGAAAATCGGCAAAGGCCTGTTCCAGCCTTCTGGCGCGCTCGGTTTTCGGCACGAGCCAGCCGCCGAGTTCGAGGTTTTCCGTCACGGTCATCTGCGGAAACAGCTGCCGGCCTTCGGGCACCAGGGCCACACCGGCCTGCACGATCTCGTGGGTTTTCTCGGCGAGTTCCTGGCCGTCGAGCAGCACCGTGCCCATGCGCGGAATGAGGCCGTTGAGCGCCTTGAGCAGCGTGGTCTTGCCCGCGCCGTTGGGACCGAGCACGACGGTGAGGCCGGGCTGGATGTCGAGCTTGAGGTCACGCAGCACGAGGAAGGCGCCATAACCGGCAGACAGGCCGCTGATCTTCAGGCGCGCCTTGGCGCCGCCGCCGAGTTCAAAGGGTTGCGGGCGGTACCACATCATGCGGCGGCCTCCTCTTGCGTGGTGTCTGTGTCTGCTTCTGCTTCGCCCATCTCGTCGCCCAGGTAGGCCTCGATCACCTCGGCATTGCGCACCACTTCGGCGGGTGTGCCGTCGGCAATCTTGCGGCCCTGGTGCAGCACGATCACGCGCTCCACGTGGCGCAGCAGCGTGGTGACGGCGTGTTCGATCCAGACCACGGTGAGGTCCAGCTCGTCGCGCAGGCGGCGGATGAGGCGGGCCATTTCCTCCACCTCGTTCTCGGTGAGGCCGGCGGCCACTTCGTCGAGCAGCAACATGCGCGGGCGCGTGGCCAGCGCCATGCCGATTTCGAGCAGGCGCTGTTGTGAGGGCGTGATGGCGGCGGCGGGCAGATCGGCCTGCTCGCTCAGGCCGATGAGGCCCAGGATGCTCTCGGGCGTGCGCAGCACCCAGGGCACGCCAACCTCGTCGCCCCAGAACAGGTATTCGCGCCGGCGCCGACCGGCGAACTTGAGGCCGAAGGCGATGTTGTCGCGCACCAGCATGTCGCCAAAGGTGCGCGGCGTCTGGAAGGTGCGCGCCAGGCCGTGCGCGGCAAAGCGGTGCGGCCCCTTGCCCGCCAGCTCGCGGCCCTGCACCGAGAGCGCGCCGCTGGTGGGTTTGGTGACGCCGGAGATGGCGTTGAAGAAGGTCGTCTTGCCGGCGCCGTTGGGGCCGATGATGCCGACCAGTTCACCGGGCATGAAGCGGGCGTTGACGGCGTCCACCGCCGTGAGGCCGCCGAAGCGCACGGTGACCTCGCGGGCGTCGAGCAAAGGGCTTGGTTCAGCGCTCATCCAGTGCCCCTTTCAGCCACACTGCCACGCCAGAAATCGCCAGACCAGAGGTGCCGCGGAACCGGCTTTGCCGGGCCGCAGGCACCGCCCCCGGGAGGGGGTCGCGCGCAGCGCGGCGGGGGTGTCTCTCAAAATTCATGGCGACGCTCCCGCAGTTCTTTCTCGCGCTGCTTGCGGCGCTTGGTTTCTCCGCTCAGGTCTTCGCGCAGTTCGGTCCACCACTGCCGCGCGCCATCGCGCCAACCGCGGAAGGTGTCGGTGCGCACCGAGGCCAGGCCACCCGGCAGGTACAGCACCGAGAGAATGAGCAGCAGGCCGAGCGACATCATGTAGATCTGCGGCACCTGCAGGCGCAGCGTTTCGGCCAGCACGCTGAAGACGATGGCGGCAATCAGCGGGCCCCACAGCGTGGCGGCACCGCCGATGAGCGCGATCAGCACGGTCTGGAAACCGATGAAGGGGTTGAACACGGTGTGCGGGTCGATATAGGTCCAGCGCACCGACATGGCCGCGCCCACCGCGCCGGCCACCGCGGCGGTGAGCGCGAAGCCGGCGGTTTTCACCCAGCGGGTGTTCACGCCCAGGGTCTGCGCGCGCTGCTCGTCCGCGCCGATGCCGAGCATGGCCAGGCCGAAGCGCGTGCGGCGGATGCCGATGGACAGCGCCACCGTGCCCACCGCCAGCAGCAGCACGGTGAAGTAGATGGTGTCGCGCTCTGGCACCACCATCAGCACGCGGCCCACGGTACCGGTGACGGACTTCTCGAAGTAGCTGATGGCGTGGCGGATGAGCTCCGTCATGCCGAAGGTGAGCACCGCGAAGTAGGTGCCGCGCAGGTGCAGCACGGCCGCACCCATGACGACGGCCACCGCCGCAGCAATGAGCGCACCCAGGCCTATGGCCTGCGCCCAGCTCACCTTCTCCAGCAGGATCGCGCCGGCGTAGGCGCCGATGCCGAAGAAGGCCGAGGTGGCGAGCGAGAGGTAACGCGTGGTGCCGCAGAACATCGCCCAGCTCGACGCGAGCGCGATGTACATGAGGCAGGTGAGCGCCATCGACACGATGAACTCGCTGGCGAAGCCGGGCAGGGCCACGGCCCAGCCGGTGAGCGCGAAGAGGACCAGCAGGTCGCGGATGAGGAATTGGCGGGAAGTCATGGGAGATCAGGCCTTGCGCGTCTTGCGTGCGAACAGGCCTTCGGGCCTCAGCAGCAGCACGCCGATGAACACCACGTAGCTCAGCAGGGCCTTGAGCGAGGGGTTGGTGAAGTGCATGCCCAGCGCCTCGATCACGCCGAGCAGCAGGCCACCCGCGAGCGCGCCGCCCATGCTGCCGAAGCCGCCGAGCGTGATGACGATGAGCGCGGTGACGGTGTAGGGCTCGCCCATCGAAGGGCTGATGGTGTACGCCATCGACAGCAGGCAACCCGCCACACCCGAGAGGCCCAGGCCGATGCCGAACATGAGCGGGTGCAGGCGCTTGGTGTTGATGCCCATGAGCTGCGCGCCGGTGGGCGACTGCATCAGCGCGCGCACACCCTTGCCGAGCAACGTGGTGCGCAGCAGCACGATGAGCGCGCCCGAGAACAGCAGCGCCAGCGCAAACACCACCAGCTTGTTGACGGCGAACTGCGCACTGCCACCCGGCAGCGGAATCGACAGCGGCTGCGTGAGGTAGTCGTAGCCGCGCAGGTCACCGCCCCACACGTAGGAGATGAAGTTCTGCACCAGGAACATGAGGCCGAAGGCGACCATGAGGCCACGCGCCTCGAACACGTCGAGGTTGGGCGAGGTGGCGGTGAGGCGGCGGAAACACAGCCAGTGCACCGCCACGCCCAGCGCGAACAGCAGGCCGAACGACACCGGCACCATCCACAGCGGCGAGAGGCCGAACGAGGTCTGCACCATCCAGGTGAGGAAAGCCCCCACCATCAGGAACTCACCATGCGCGATGTTGAGGATGCGCATCAGCCCGTACTGCAGGTTCAGCCCGAGCGCGACGAGCGCGTAGATGCCCCCGGTGATGAGACCGGAGGCGATGAGTTCTAGCCAGGCAGAGAAGGACATACGGCGGAGAGAAGAAACGTGATCCAGAACGTCGCGGAACCGGCTTTGCCGGGCCGCAGACGTTGCCCCTTGAGGGGTGCGCGGCGCGGGGGGAGCTCTACTTCCATGCCGGCTTCGCGGGGTTCAGCTTGGCGGTGGCCACCTGCTGCGGCCACACCACCTCGAACTCGCCGTTCTGCCACTGGCCCACGGTGCCCGGCGTGCCCACGTTCTCGCTGCCGTTGAAGCGGATGTCTCCAATGATGGTCTTGTGCGTGTTGTTGGCCACGTAGTCGCGGATCGCCTTGCGGTCCAGGCCCTGCGCCTTCACCGCGTTGGTGAGGATCTCCAGCCCGGCCCAGGTGGCGCCGCTGGCCCAGCGGTCGGGTTCCTTCTTCTGGCTCGCCACGTGGGCGTCGAAGTAGGCCTTGGCGCCCGGGCTGGTCTTGCCGTTCCACGAGCCCATGCCCAGCACGCCTTCGGCGCCGGCGGGCGTCATCACGTTCTTGTAGAGCGGGAAGGCGGTGCCGACCGAGGCGTAGAAGAACTTGGGGTTGAAGCCGATTTCCTTCGCCTGGCGGCTGGCCAGGATGGTGTCGGGCGGGTAGGTGAAGCCGACGAAGGCGTCGGGGTTCTTGTCCTTGATGCTGCGCAGCGTGGGGCCCAGGTCTTTCACGCCACCGGGGTAGCTGGTTTCCTGCACCAGGCTGATGCCGGTGCCTTGCAGCGCCACCTTGAGCGCCGAGTAGTTCTCCAGCCCGAAGAGGTCGTCCACATAGACGACGGCCACGGTCTTCACGCCGTTGGCCTTGAGCATGTCCACCAGCGCGTCGCACATCGGCTTGGGTTGCTGCAGCAACAGGAAGAAGTAGGGCAGCTTCATCTCGGCCAGGCGGCGCGAGAGTGCGGTGGGCGCGAGGAAGGGGTAGCCCATGCGGTTCGCCAGCGGGGCCACGGCGAAGTTGGCGTTGCTGCCCCAGGGCGGCAGCACCAGGTCCATCTTGTCGCTGCCCATCAGCTTCTCGTAGGTACGCACCACGGTTTCCATGTCGCTGCGGTCGTCGCTGCTGATGAGTTCGATCTTGCGGCGCACACCCTTCACGTCCAGGCCACCCGCGGCGTTCTGCTGCTCGGCCCACAGCAGGTAGTTGGGCTCCTGGCTCACTTGCGCGCCGCCCGTCCAGGGGCCGGTGCGCGACATGGAATAACCGATGCGCACAGGTGCCGGCTGCGCGAGCAACTGCGGCGCGAAGGACATGGCGCCCACCGTGGCGGCGGCGCTTCGGATGACCAGTCGTCGATTGGGATGGGCCATGGCAATGTCTCCTGGAGTTGTGATGTCAGCTCGCATCCTAGGAAGAACCGGCGCGTGGCGCTGTGCTGTCGGTGCACTCGCTGCTTGTCCAAACGCGCACACCGCTTCGGGTTAACCCTGGACAATGCGCGCCACACGCGGCGAGGTCGGCCCCCATAATTTCAACCATGGGTGCCACCACCTCCTCCACCATGAGCACCGACATCGTCGCGCCCGGCGAGCGCGCGGCGATCTGGCGCGACTGGGTGTGGACGCACTTCGGCGGGCTGGAGTCAGACCTGTACGGCGACACCGGCTTCGACGGCCACATGCAAGCCTCGAACGCGGGCGACGTGGTGCTGACCAAACTGGAAGCGAACCGCCACCGCGTGCTGCGCAGCACGCAGCTGGCGCGTGGCAGCGAGCGCGCCTACCTGAAGATCGTCGCGCCCTGGCGCGGCAGCGCGGGCGTGCAGCAACACCACCGCGAAGCCTGGGTGCGGCCCGGTGGCTGGGCGATCTACGACACCACCGGCAGCTACGAGATTGCCAACCCCGACCGGGTGGAACACCTGATCGTGATGCTGCCCAAGGAGCAACTGCTTGAGCGCGGCCTGCGCCTGGAGCCGCTGATGGCGCGGCACGTGGGCGGCATGAACGGCATCGCGCGCGTGGCGCTGGAAACCATGCGCACCACCTACCAGGAGCTGCCCGGCATGAGCGAGAGCGCCGCGCGTGGTGCGGGTGAACTCATCGTGGAGCTGGTGCGGCTGTCGCTGCAGGAGCTCGCGGGGCGCGAGAACGGCACCACGCAGCTGGAGGCGTTTCGTGACCGCATCCGCGAGCACATCGGCCAGCACCTGCGAGACCCTTCGCTCACGCTGGACCACATTGCGCAGGCGCTCAACTGCAGCAAGCGGCACCTGCACAAAGCCTTCAGCGCGGAAGACGACACGCTGGCGCACTACATCCAGCGCCAGCGCATCCAGGCCTGCATGCGCGAACTCGCGCAACCGGCGCGGGGCGCGCAGCCGCCACGCACCATCACCGAGATCGCGTTCTCTTGGGGCTTCAACAACGGCGCGCATTTCAGCCGCGTGTTCCGCGAGCACACCGGGCAGTCGCCGAGCGATTTCCGCGAATCGGCGCAACGCGCTTCCGGTTCGGTGGTTTAGGTTCCCGTCGTCGGTCGTCAGTCGTGTGTCGGCCCTGGCCGGCTTCACATGCCCGGCGGTACCCAACCCAGGCTCAGCGCAGCGCGCAGGCCAGCGACACCTTCATCGCCATCTGCTGCAAGGCCTGCCAGGGATCGGCTGGCCAGTTCGGCACCTTCAGGCCCTTGACGATGCCGTCCACGGTGTGGGCATCGTCGAGCCAGCGCGAGAGCGTGGCGATGTTGAGCAGCGGCAGCGCGCGCTCCATCAGCTTCTCTTTCACGCCCCACACGCGGTTCTCGCGCAGCGCCATGGGCAGCGGGCGGCCGGCGTCCATCGCGGTGCGGATGCGGTGCAGGGTGCGGATGTCTTCGGCCAGCGCCCAGTGCACCAGCACCGGCGCCTCGCCTTCGGCCTGCAAGCCGTCGAGCATGCGCTGCACGCGCTGCACCTGGCCACCCAGCACGGCCTCGGCGAGCTTGAAGGCGTCGTAACGCGCCACGTTGAGCACGGCGGCCTCCACCTGCTCGAACGACAGCTCGCCGGCCGGGTGCAGCAGCGCGAGCTTCTGGATTTCCTGGTGCGCGGCGAGCAGGTTGCCTTCCACGCGGTCGGCAAAAAACTGCAGCGTGCGCTGGCCTTCTTCGCCCGCCACCACGCGCTGGCCCTGCTGCTGCAGGCGCAACGCGATCCACTGCGGCAGGGCCTTGCGGTCCACCGGGTCGAGCTTGATGGTGGCGCCAAAACTCTCCAGCGCACCGAACCAGGCGCCCTTTTGCGTCGCCATGTCGAGCCGCGGCAGGATCACCAGCGTGAGCGTGCTGTCGTTGCCCTGCGCGGCTTCGGCAATCTGCTGCAAGGCCAGCGAGCCGTCCTTGCCCGGCTTGCCCGAGGGGATGCGCACCTCGATCAGTTGCTTGTCGGCGAACAGGCTCATGGAGCCGCCGCTGGCCAGCACCTCGCCCCAGTCAAAGTGCGCGCCGGCCACGGTGTGCACTGTGCGCTCGGTGAAACCCTGTTCGCGGGCGGCGGCGCGGATGGCGTCGGCGGCCTCCTGCACCAGCAGCGGCTCGTCGCCGTGCAGGGTGTACAGGCTCTTCAGACCACGCTGCAGCTGGGCGGCGAGTTGCGGGGCGGCAATCTGCATGGGCGTGTGCCGTGCCTCAGAGCGACTTGACGGCGGCCAGGCGGCGCATCACCTGCTCGACCGCGTCCGACACCGTGTCGCGGTACAGCAGCTGCTCTTCCGCGTCTTTCGAGAGCACGGCGGTTTCGCTGAAGCTCAGGTCGCGCTCGACCAGCAGCTCCACGTCGTCGATCAGGTCCTTCTCGTTCGCGGTGCGCAAACGGAAGCGGAAGCGCGTGCGCAGTTGCAGCTCTCGCACCTGGCCGGCGGCGGTCTGGCCCACCGCGATGCGTTCGCGCTGGTCGTTCAGCACCGTGAGCACCACCTCGGCGGGCGCGGTGCCGGCCGGCACATCTGCGGTGTAGACCGTGAGGCCGTTGGCGATCAGGGCCGCACGCAGCTCACGCGCCACGTAGGTGCCGGTGCTGCCCGCAATGCGGATCGACTTGAACGCAAACGTGGGCGCCTTGCGCAGCGCGAAGCCGCAGCCGCTCAGGCCCAGCAGGGCCACGCTGCCCGCGCCCAGTTGCAGCAGGGCGCGGCGCCGGGTGGTGGCCGGGGTGGAGAGGGAGCGACGGCGGCTGTCTTGCATGGGGATTGCCTCAGATGACGACGTTGACCAGGCGGCCGGGCACGACCACCACCTTTTTCGGTGCCGCACCGGCGGCCTGCTTGACGAAGGCCTCGTGTGCCAGGGCCGCGGCTTCGATGGCGGCCTTGTCGGCCGAAGCCGGCACGGTGACGCTGCCGCGCAGCTTGCCGTTGATCTGCAGCATCAGCTCCAGCTCGTCGCGCTGCAGGGCGGCCCCTTCGGCCTGCGGCCAGGGCGCGTCGAGCAGTTCACCGGCGTAGCCCAGCTGGCTCCATTGGGTGTGGGCGATGTGCGGCGTGGCCGGGTAGATGCAGCGCAGCAGGATGCCGAAGCCCTCGGCCTGCGCGGCGTTGTCGCCCGCCGAGCCGTCGGACTTGAAGTCTTCCAGCGCGTTGAGCATCTTCATCGCGCCCGAGACCACGGTGTTGTATTGCATGCGCTGGTAGTCGTAGTCCACCTGCTTGAGCACGGTGTGCACTTCGAGCCGCAGGGCCTTGGCGGCCTTGGACAGCGACTGTTTGCCCACGCCAGCGGCGAGCGCACCCCAGCCGGAGCCGATGCTGGAGAGCTTGTGGCCGAAGGCCCAGACGCGGCGCAGGAACCGGTAGCTGCCTTCCACCGCGGCGTCGTTCCACTCCAACGTGGCTTCGGGCGGCGAGGTGAACATGGTGTACAGGCGCGCGGTGTCGGCACCGTACTTCTCGATCAGGTCCTGCGGATCAACGCCGTTGTTCTTCGACTTGGACATGGTGCCCACGCCCTCGTAGTCGATCGGCGTGCCCACCGGCAGCATGCCGTCGCCGCTGGTGGCCGGGTTCTTCAGCTTGGCGCCCACCACCTTGCCGGTGTCGTCGAGCACGTGCTCCACGTCGTGCGGCCAGAAATAGTCTTTGCCGCCCTTGGCGGTGCGGCGGCTGTAGATGTGGTTGAGCACCATGCCCTGCGTGAGCAGGTGGGTGAAGGGCTCGTCGACCTTCACCAGGCCCATGTCGCGCATCACCTTGGTCCAGAAACGCGCGTACAGCAGGTGCAGGATGGCGTGTTCGATGCCGCCGATGTACTGGTCCATCGGCATCCAGTAGTCGGCACCGCCGGCCACCATTTGCTCGCTGTTCTGCGGATCGCAGTAGCGCATGAAATACCAGGACGAGTCCACGAAGGTGTCCATGGTGTCGGTCTCGCGGCGCGCGGGCTGGCCGCACACCGGGCAGACCACGCCGGCATGGAAGCCTTCGTGCTTGTGCAGCGGGTTGCCCGAGCCGTCGGGAATGCAGTCTTGCGGCAGCACCACCGGCAGGTCGGCCTCGGGCACCGGCACGGCGCCGTGTTCGGCGCAATGGATGATGGGGATCGGGGTGCCCCAGTAACGCTGACGGCTCACGCCCCAGTCGCGCAGGCGGAAGGTGGTCTTCTTCTCGCCCATGTCCTTGGCGGACAGCAGCGCAGCGACCTTGTCCACCGCTTCCTTGTACGTGAGGCCATCGAGCGCGCCGGAGTTCACGCACACGCCGCGTTGTTTGTCACCGTACCAGTCGGCCCAGGTCTCGGTGCTGAAGGTTTCGCCCTCGACCGCGACCACCTGCCGGATCTTCAGGCCGTACTTGTTGGCGAACGCGAAGTCGCGCTCGTCGTGCGCGGGCACGCCCATCACGGCACCGTCGCCGTAGCTCATCAGCACGTAGTTGCCGACCCACACGTCCACCTCTTCGCCGGTGAGCGGGTGCGTGACGGACAGGCCGGTGGGCATGCCCTTCTTTTCCTGCGTGGCGAGTTCGGCTTCGGTGGTGCCGCCGGTCTTGCATTCTTCGATGAACGCGGCCAGCGCCGGGTTGCCGGCCGCGGCGTGCATGGCCAGCGGGTGCTCGGGCGCGACGGCGCAGAAGGTCACGCCCATGATGGTGTCGGGGCGCGTGGTGAACACGTACATGCGGCCACCGCCGATGGGCTCACCGGCGCTGTCCTGGATGGTGTGCGGGAAAGCGAAGCGCACGCCTTCGCTCTTGCCGATCCAGTTCTCCTGCATCAGCCGCACCTTGTCGGGCCAGCCGTTGAGCGTGGCCTTGGGGTTGCCGACCTGCACGTGGTCGAGCAGCTCGTCGGCGTAGGCGGTGATGTTGAGGTAATAGCCCGGGATCTCGCGCTTCTCGACCACCGCGCCGGTGCGCCAGCCCTTGCCGTCGATCACCTGTTCGTTGGCCAGCACGGTCTGGTCCACCGGGTCCCAGTTCACCACCTGGGTCTTGCGGTAGGCGATGCCCTTTTCCAGCATCTTCAGGAACAGCCACTGGTTCCACTTGTAGTAGCTCGGGTCGCAGGTGGCGACTTCGCGCGACCAGTCGATGGCCAGGCCCATGGCCTGCATCTGCTGCTTCATGTAGGCGATGTTTTCGTAGGTCCACTTCGCCGGCGGCACGCCGTTCTTGAGCGCCGCGTTTTCGGCCGGCAGGCCGAAGGCGTCCCAGCCCATGGGCATGAGCACGTTCATGCCCTTCATGCGCAACTGGCGCGCCAGCATGTCGTTGATGGTGTAGTTGCGCACATGGCCCATGTGCAGCTTGCCGCTGGGGTAGGGCAGCATGGAGCAGGCGTAGAACTTGGTCTTGCCCGCGTCCTCGGTCACGCGGTAGGCGTCGGTGGCGTTCCAGTGGGCGTGCGCGGCGCGCTCGACTTCCTTGTGGGCGTATTTGTCTTGCATGAACCAGGGATCCGGACTGGCCGGCGACGGTGAGGGGAGAAACAACGCGCGGCTGGGCGCGCGGGAGATGCCGGATTTTAGGCCTTGGCCCGGGCCACGCCCGCCGTGCCGGCCATTCAGCGCGCCAGCGGGGCGGTCGGGGGCGGCGCGGCGTCGGCGACGAAGCCGATGCGCGAGAGGCCGGCACCCTGTGCGAGCGCGATCAGCTGCACCACGCGACCGTAGGGCACGCTGGCGTCGGCACGCAACTGCAGTTCGGTTGCGGGGTTGCGCCGCGCGGTGTCCTGCAGGCGCTGGCGCAGCGTCTCTTCGGCCAGCGGCTCGTCGTTCCAGTGCAGCTGGCCCGCGGCGTCGAGGTTGATCGAGACAAAGGCCTCGCTCGCCGCCGGTGCGGCCGCGGGCAGTTCGGCGCGCGGCAACTCCAGCGCCAGCCGCCCGGCCATGACCGGCGCGGCGATGATGAAGATGACCAGCAGCACCAGCATCACGTCCACCAGCGGCGTGACGTTGATGTCGCTCATGGGCCGGTCGCCCGTGGGACGCTCCAGCCGGCCGAAGCTCATGGGATGGCCCTCACGCCCCACTGCTCACGCGGGTTGGCGGCGGGTCTCATTTCTCCTGGCCCTGTGGATGGGCGAGCAGCTCGCGCAGGTCGCGCGCAAACCCTTCCAGATCGGCCTCGATGCGCGCGATCTGGCGGCCCAGCACGTTGTAGGCGAGCACGGCCGGAATCGCCACCGCCAGGCCCGCGGCGGTCATCACCAGCGCCTCGCCCACCGGGCCCGACACCTGTTCGATGCGGAAGGCCGCGCCGTCCAGGCCGATGCCGGTGAGCGCGTGGTAGATGCCCCAGACGGTGCCCAGCAGGCCGACGAAGGGCGCGGTGGAGCCCACGGTGGCCAGCAGCACCTGGCCGAACTGCAGGCGGTGCAGCACGCCGTGCAGGGCGTCGCGCAGCACGCGGGTGAGTTGTTGCGAGCGATCGCCGGCGGCGGCCAGGGTGTGCGGTGCGGCGCCCTCCAGGCTGCGCGCGGCCTGCAGCAGCGGCAAGACGATCTGGCGCGGGTCCAGGCGTTGCAGGCGGGCCTGGGCGTCGTCCAGACCGCCGGCCTGCCAGAAGGCGGCGGTGCTCAATCGCAGATCGGCGGCCGCGCGGCGCAGCAGCCAGCCCTTCCAGAGAATCACCACCCAGCTCGATACCGACATGGCCAGCAGCAGCAGGGCGACAGCACGGCCCAGGCCATCGGCCTGCGCCAGCGTTTGCAGAAGGCCCTGGCCCGCCGCGCCGTCCATCTCAGTGGCCTGTGGCGCCGGAGCGCGGGGCGCACCGCATGCCGCAGCCCCATCCAGAGGCAACAAGGGTCCGGCTGCGCC
>NZ_BCTJ01000016.1 GCF_001571225.1 Hydrogenophaga palleronii NBRC 102513 | reverse complement strand
CAGGGGGGAGCCCCTCACACAGCCATCGCCTGCAAATCCACCAGCCCGTGGCGCACCGCCAGCCGCAGCAGCTTGATGTCGCTGTCGGTCTCCAGCTTCTGCCGCACCATCGACAGGTGGTTGTGAATCGTCTTCGGGCTCAGGTGCATGTGGGTGGCGATCTCGCGCGTCTCTTCGCCCGAGGCCAGCATGCGCAACACCTCGAACTCGCGCGGCGTGAGGCGGCTGAGCACCTGCTCGCCGTCGAGGCTGGCCTCGGCCAGCATCTGCGCCACGTCGGTGGAGAGCACGCGCCGCCCGCGCGCCACCGCGCGGATGCCGTCCAGCAGTTCGCTCGGCTCGCTGCTCTTGGTGAGGTAGCCCAGGGCGCCGGCGCGCATCGCCTGGGTGACGATGTTGGGGTTGTCGTGCATCGACAGCACCAGCACCCGGATCTGCGGATCGCGCGACAGGATGCGGCGGATCGCATCGATGCCGCTGGTGCCGCGCAGGCTGATGTCGACCACCACCAGGTCGATGCGCCCTTCCTGCAGCCGCGCATAGGCCTCGCCCGCGGTCGCGGCCTCGGCCACCACGCGCAGGTCGGGCTCGGCGTCGATCAGGCGGCGGTAGCCGGTCCGCACGACGGAATGGTCATCCAGCAGCAGTACGTTCACCATGGTGTGTGTCTCCTTCTTCGTGGTTTTCAACATGTCCACTCTCGGGCAGCCACAGGCTGACCCGCAATCCGCCCAGCGCCGAGGCACGCAGCCGCAGCCGCCCGTGCGCTGCCGCAGCACGCTCGCGCATGCCGCGCAGACCCGAGCGCGAGGAACGCAGTGCGGCCCGCACGTCGGTGCCGTGGCCGTCGTCTTCAATGCACACCGTGAGGCCCGGGCCTGCGAGCGCCACCGTGATCCGCACGCGGCGCGCGCCGGCGTGGCGCACGACGTTGGTCAGCGCTTCCTGCGCGGTGCGGTAGAGCGCCAGCCGGGCGTGCCGCGACAGCGTGGGCAGCGCCACCGGGCATTGCAGTTCCACCTGCAGGCCGGCGGCGTGCAACCAATGGCCACGCACCAGTTCTTCGAGTTCGGCGCGCAGCTCGCGCTGGTGTGCGTCCGGCCCGTGCAGGCGCCGCAACTGGCCGCGCACCTGCCGGCCCATGCGGGTGGCGGCTTCGCGGATGTCGCGTGCGCATTCGCCCAGCACCTGTGCCGGCGCGGTGGCGGCATGGCGCTCCAGGTAGGCTGCGGCGGTCTGCATCACCGTCAGGTTCTGGCCGAACTCGTCGTGCAGCTCGCGCGCCAGTTCCTGCCGTTCGGCCTCACGCGTGGCCATCACGTCTTCGCGCAGGCGGTGCAGGTCCACGCCGGCCTGGTCCAGTGCGGCACTCAGGCGTTGCGCGCCCACCGTGAAACCATGCAGGGCGCGCACCACCCACCACCAGGCGCCCAGCGCCAGCAGCAAGGCCAGCGGTGTGAGCACCGTCGCCATGCGGCCGGCTGCCTGCCAGCGAGACGGCGGCACTGCGCCGTCTGTTGCGAAATGGGACAGCGGTTGGTACAGATCGTGGGACACCGGCTGGGACAGGTGTTGCTCGGCTGAACGTTCGTGCCGGGCCAGCACCACGCGCACGTTGTCCGTCGCGGCCACCGCTGCCGGCAGGCGCGGGCCCATTGGCAGGGGTATCGGCAGCGCGCCACGCCCGTCCTGCCGCTCTTCGGCCAGCACCAGCGTCACGGCCGTCAGCATCAGGGCCATGCCCCCGGCCAGGAAGCACAGCAGCAGTCGAAACCTCAGATCCATGGCGTCTCCTGGTGTTGTTGCAGTGCCCTACCGCAAGGCACATGCCAACCCGGGCGAATGGCCCGGGCGCGTCGGGCATTTTTCCCGGATACGCGCCGCCAGACTCCCGATGCGAAAACGGGCCGCCGGTCAACACTTCCCCTGCGTTGCGGCATCCGTCACAACGACAAGACCACCCCTGACAAGAGGAGCACTCATGAGACAAGAAACCGCCCGTCGCGGTCGATGGCTGACCCGCATCACGCTGGCCACCGCCGCGCTGCTGGCCGGCGCC
Source organism: Hydrogenophaga palleronii NBRC 102513 (assembly GCF_001571225.1). GTDB lineage: Bacteria > Pseudomonadota > Gammaproteobacteria > Burkholderiales > Burkholderiaceae_C > Hydrogenophaga > Hydrogenophaga palleronii. The sequence goes on along the minus strand of NZ_BCTJ01000016.1, from coordinate 104,709 downwards.
ACCCACGCCGCCAAGCCCGTGACCTGGGAAGACATCGCCAACGACCACAAGACCACGACCGACGTGCTGAGCTACGGCCTCGGCCTGACGGCGCAGCGCTACAGCCCGCTGAAGACCGTCAACACGAAAAACGTGGGCGGCCTGATCCCGGTGTGGAGCTACTCCTTCGGTGGTGAGAAACAACGTGGCCAGGAAGGCCAGGTGCTGGTGCACGACGGCGTGATCTACGCCACCGGCTCCTACTCGCGCTTCTTCGCCATCGACGCGCGCACCGGCAAACGCCTCTGGACCTACGAGCACCGCCTGCCGGAAGACATCCGCCCCTGCTGCGACGTGGTCAACCGCGGTCCAGCGATCTACGGCGACAAGGTCTACTTCGGCACGCTGGACGCATCCATCGTGGCGCTGGACCGTGCCACCGGCAAGGTGGTGTGGCGCGAGAAGTTCGGTGACCACAAGGTCGGCTACACCATGACCGGCGCGCCCTTCGTCGTGAAAGACCAGAAGAGCGGCAAGGTGATGCTGGTGCACGGCTCGTCGGGCGACGAGTTCGGCGTGGTGGGTTACCTCTACGCACGCGACCTCGACACCGGCGCCGAGATCTGGGCGCGCCCGATGGTGGAAGGCCACATGGGCCGCCTCAATGGCAAGCCCAGCACGCCCACCGGCGACCCCAAGGCACCGACCTGGCCGAACGACCCGAACTCGCCCACCGGCAAGGTCGAGGCCTGGAGCCAGGGTGGCGGCGCGCCGTGGCAGACCGCCTCGTTCGACGTCGAGACCAACACCATCATCGTCGGCACCGGCAACCCCGCGCCCTGGAACACCTGGAAGCGCACTGCCGACGGCGACAAGCCACTCGACTGGCCCAGCCTCTACACCTCCGGCCAGGCCTATGTGGACCCGACCACCGGCGACCTGAAGAGCTTCCTGGCGCACACGCCGAACGACGCCTGGGACTTCTCCGGCAACAACTCGATCCTGCTGTTCGACTACAAGGACCCGAAGACCGGCAAGACCGTCAAGGCATCGGCGCACGCCGACCGCAACGGCTACTTCTTCGTGACCGACCGCGAGAAGCTGGCCAAGGGCGGCGGCCACCCGTGGAAGCAGAACTCCATCATCGGCGCATGGCCGTTCGTGGACGGCATCACCTGGGCCAGCGGCTTCGACCTGAAGACCGGCATGCCCATGGTGGACGAGAAGCAGTACCCACCGAAGCCGAAGCCAGGCCAGGACAAGGGCGACAGCATCTTCGTGTCCCCACCGTTCCTCGGCGGCACCAACTGGATGCCGATGAGCTACAGCCCGGACACCGGCCTGTTCTACATCCCGGGCAACCACTGGGCCATGGACTACTGGTCGGAGAACATCAACTACAAGGCGGGCGCGGCCTACCTGGGCCAGGGCTTCCGCATCAAGAAGCTGTACGACGACCACGTGGGCATCCTGCGCGCCATCAACCCCATCACGGGCAAGATCGAGTGGGAACACAAGGAGCAGTTCCCGCTCTGGGCCGGCACCATGACGACCGCTGGCGGCCTGTTGTTCACCGGCACCTCGGACGGCTACATCAAGGCCTTCGACACCAAGAACGGCAAGGAGCTGTGGAAGTTCCAGACCGGCTCCGGCGTGGTCTCGGTGCCCGTGACCTGGGAGATGGACGGCGAGCAGTACATCGGCATCCAGTCCGGCTACGGCGGCGCCGTGCCGCTGTGGGGTGGTGACATGGCCGAGCTGACCAAACAGGTGTCGCAAGGCGGCTCCATGTGGGTCTTCAAGCTGCCCAAGCAAGTGGCCAGCCGCTGAGATTCAGCTCCCCTCCCCGACCTGGCCTGCGCGCTCCCACGGAGACCGGCCAGGTCTTTTTCTTTCTGGAACACCCGCCATGAAATCCCCACCCAAAGCCCTGCTCGCCGCGGCGCTGCTGGCCGCGATGTACAGCGCCGGCACGACCGCACAACCCGTGGGCGACACCACGGGCGCCAGCGACAACAACGAGCCTCTGATCATCAACGGCTGCCCGATCTGGACCTACACCCGCTGCCCCGGCGCCGACCTGCGCCACGCCAACCTGGTGGGCAAGAACCTCGCCGGTGCCGACCTGCGCGGCGCCGACCTGACGCGTGCCGACCTGCGTGGCGCCAACCTGGCCGCGGCCGACCTCGAAGGCGCCAACCTGACCGGCGCGCGCCTGAACAAGGCCACCGCCGCCAACACCAACTTCCAGAAGGCGCGTTTCATCGGCACCGACCTGGAGGGCGCACGCCTGATGCGCGCCGACTTCTCCGGCGCCGAGTTCGTCGGCGTGAACATGGAGATCGCGCGAATGAACCACGCCTGGTTCGTCGGCGCGCGCATCGTTTCCAGCGACCTGCAGGAAGCCAAGTTCATCTCCGTCAACCTGAAGGACGCGACCTTTGAAGGCAACGTCACCCGCTACGCGATCTTTCCCGAGTCGCTCATGGACGGCTGCAAGGGCTGCCCGGAAGGGTGGAAGTGAGATGGACATGCACATGAACATGCACACCAAGACCAACACCCGGTTCGCCCCGTTGCGCGCGCTGCTGCCCTGCGCGGCCTTGTTCATCGCCATGCTGGCGGCCACACCCGCGGCCCATGCCGACGTGGTCGCGGTGGCGCCGACGGTGGACACCGCGTCGCTGCCCACCATCGAGGCCGGCTGGGCGCCGGTGAACCCGCTGCGTGGCAATGCCAACGCCGTCAACGTCGGGCGCGAGGCCTTCAACCAGTCCTGCGCCGCCTGCCACGGCACCAACGCCAACGGCTCCCGCTCACCGGCCCCCGACCTGCGCCGCATGGGCCGCAGCTGCCAGCGCCTGCAAGACCCGGCGCTGCGCCAGCGTTGCCAGTCGGACGCGGACTATTTCTTCGTCAAGTCCGTGCGCTACGGCAAACAGAAGTTCGGCATCGTGCACATGCCACCGTGGGAAGGCGTGCTGGATCCGCGCATGATCTGGTCGATCCGGACCTTTGTGGAAAACGCGCCGATGCAATGACGCTGGCGGTGCGCCACCGTGCCTCCGGCAAGTCGATGCGGGGGCACGGTCCGGCAGCGTTGGAGCAACTCAATAAGCAGCCCGCCGCGCGATGAAGTCCAGCACCTGCCGGTTGAACTCGGCCGGCTTCTCGAAGTACGCCGAATGCCCGGCCTGATCGACCACGACCAGTTCGCTGCCGTCAATCAGGTCTGAGACCTCCTGCATCACGGCCACCGGCACGATGGGGTCTTCACGCCCCACCAGCAACAGCGTGGGACAGCCCACCTCACGCAAGGCGTCCACCGGGGTCAGGCTCTCGGGCCGGTGCAGGCCCGCCAGCGCCGCACCCCAGTCGCTGCCGGCAATGGCGTACGCACTCGGGTTGAAGTGGTTGATCTGCGCGTACAAGGCCGCCTTGTCGGGGTGCTGGGCCACGAACCAGGCGCCGAGGGAGCGCTCTTCAATGGTCACCGCCTGGTGCGTGATCTGACGCCTGGCGATGCTCTCCAGCAAGACCGGATGGTTGATCGCCAACGAGCTGTCGCAAGCCACGAAGGCGGCCAGCCGCGAGGGATGCACGAGCGCCATCCTCAAGCCGATCATGCCGCCCAGCGACTGCCCCACCAGCGTGGCGCGTGCCACGTTTTCGCGGTCGAGAACGGCCACCATGTCCTGCGCCAGCACATCCATCACAAACTCGTCCAGCGGTGCCACCGAACGCCCGAAGCAACGAATGTCCACCGTGATGCAGGTGTGCGTGCGCGAGAAGTCCGGCAGTTGCTGCCACCATGTCGCGGCGTTGGAGCCGGCGCCATGGCAGAACATCACGACAGGGCCATCTCCTCGACGCTCGTAATAAATGCGGCGTCCGAGAGATTCAACAAATGCCATTCGGAAAGTCCTCAGTTCGCCTTGATGTTGAGACTGCGAACCAGTTGTCCCCAGCGATCTGTCTCGCTGCGCACCAGTCGCGTGTACTGGTCCGGTGAGCTGAGCATTGGCTCAAGCCCCTCGAACTCCAGCTGCTTGAGCAAGGCCTTGTCTTTCAGCGCGAGCTGCAGCGCCGCGTTGACCTTGCGAACGATCGCCTCCGGCGTTCCCTTGGGGGCAGACACGCCGACCCAGCTGTTCACCGTCAGCTGTGGCAAGCCCAGCTCGACAAAGGTCGGCACGTCGGGGATGACGCTGTTGCGCTGTGTGCTGGTGATGGCCAGCACCTTCAGCTTGCCCGCCTGCACGCCCGGCGCCGCCGCGTTCTGCGGGATCACGATGACGGGCACCACCCCCGCGAGCACATCCTGCAGCGCAGGCGCTCCGCCCTTGTAAGGCACGTGCGTCAACTGCGTGCCAGTGGCGCGCTGCAACAGCTCCATCACCAAGTGGCCCGAGCTGCCCGCCCCGGAGCTGGCGTAGTTGACACCACCCGGATCCTTCTTGGCCTTCTGCACCAGCTCGGCAAAGCTGCCAAAGCCCGCATCGCTGCGCACCACCAGCCATTGCGGCCCCTCGCCGATGGCGCCGACGTGCTCGAAGTCCTTGTTGATATCGAAGGGCACGTTCTCGTAGATGCTCTGCGCGATCGTGTTGAGCATGCCCGTCATCGTCAGCGTGTAGCCATCCGGCACGGCAGTGGCGCCGGCCTGGGTGCCGACGATGTTGCCGGCGCTGGGCCGGTTGTCCACCACCATGGGCTGCTTGAGAATCTGCCCCATGTGCTGCGCAAGTGGCCGCATCGTGCGGTCGAACGGTCCGCCTGCGGGTGCAGGCACGATGATGCGGATCGGCCGCGCAGGCCAGTCGGCGGACTGGGCCAGCACAGCACTCGGCGCGATGGCGCAGGCGCCGGCCAGCACGGCGAACAATCGTCGGTTGAAAATGGTCATGTCTGTCTCCTGTTTTTGACGTACTCAAGGCACCAGGGGATCTTCTGTCCGCCCTGCACCCGTGGCAAATTAATTCCGACGGCAACCCATTAGACTTTCCGATACCTTGAGCACCACCTCGTCCGTATTCCTCAACCGCCTGCTGGCACGCGGCAAATTCCGCCACGTGCAGGTTTTGCTGCACCTCACCGAACTGGGCAGCGTTCAGCGCACGGCCGATGCGATCGGCATGACGCAGTCGTCCGTGACACAAACCCTGGCCTACCTCGAAGAGCTGCTCGGCATCAAGTTGTTTGACCGGCATGCGCGCGGCGTGAGGCCAACCCCCGCCTGCCAGGACTTGCTGCCCGTGGCGCGTCAACTCATGCTGGGGCTGAGCGAAGGCGCCGAAGTGCTGGCCGCGCGCCAGCAGCAAGGCGTCGGCACCATACGCCTGATCGGCTCGGCCTCGGCCATCAACGGCCTGCTGCTCAACGCCCTGCCGGCGTTCGGGGAGTTGCACCCCGGCATACAGATCCACCTGCGCGAGGCCGAAGACGAAGACCAGCTGCTGGCGATCGCCCGCGGCGAGGTCGATCTGGTGGCCTGCCGTCGCCCATCGGTCGTGCCCGAGGGCTGGGAGTTCCACCCCGTGCTCGAAGACCATCTGCTGGTCGTGTGCCGCGCCAACCACCCGGTGGCCCGGCTGCGCAAGCCCAGCTGGTCGACGTTGAGCAAGCAGACCTGGTTCGTGTCGCCCGCAGGCCTGACGGCAAGAACGCATTTCGACGCGCTGTGCAAGCCGCTGGCAAAAGCCCCGAAAACCTACACCGTCGTCACCCGGTCAATGCCCATGTTGTGGCAACTCCTGCTGCACAGGGACCTGCTCGCACTGCTCCCGCTCACGCTGGTTCGGCCCTTGCTCGAAACCGGGGCACTGGTGTCTGTGCCTCTGGCCGAAAACGTCGCCATGCCACCGATCGGCCTGCTACAGCCGCGCGCCGGCATGGGTGTGGCCGCAAGCAGCCTGAGCCAATTCATTCACCACAGAAGCTCCGCCGACAGCCCCAAGGCCGCACGACCTTCGCGCAAGCCCCGGCGGTGAGTTGGGTGGCTGGGTGCATCAACGATCCACCGCCTCCGGCGCAGCCATGACGCGCACCACGAACCGACCAACGTGACAACCCCTTCTCTCGGAACCACGGTACTCGGCCAGCGGCTGTTGCGGCTCTACCGGCTTTCGCACGAACAAGCCATCACCGGGTTTCAGGATGCGGCCCTGGACCTGCTGTTCCTGCACACCCGGCGCCGGCAGGGGGTGGACGAACTCAGCGAGCGCGAACGTGTGGTGGCCGAGCTGGTGGCGACCGGCCAGAACCACAAGGAAATCGCCAGGACCCTGCAGCGTTCACCCTCAACCGTGCGCAACCAGATCCGCTCCGTCTACAGCAAGCGGCAGGTGGGCAATGTGGCCAGCCTCGTCCATGCCTTGAACGCCGCCCAGTAGCGCCAAAGCGTTGTGGCAGCGGCGCAGCCCGGCACGCCTGCTGGCGCCTTGTACCGCGAAGGTTTTCAGGCGTTTGATGCAGGCGTGGTGCGCTACATTCAAGTGGCGTACAGGGCCGCGGCACAGGCGGCTCAACCACTCCAGACTCACCCACCTTTTCAACACATTGACCACCGGCAGAACGCCAGAAACCGGCCCGCTGCACGAGCATGCGAAGCCCGTGCCGGGGAGGCCGACATGGGGGTGAAGGCGCAGACGGTGCAGGCCGCGCAGACCGCACACATGGCGGCCGACATGAACCACTTCCTGCTGGACCTGTATCGGCTGTCCTACGAACGCCCGCTGGGTGAGTTTCAGGACGCGGCGCTGCGCCTGGTGCAGCAGGTGCTGCCGTTTGATTCGGCCGCCTGGGGCACCGCCATCGAAGCCGGCGACGGCGTCACCACCCACAACATCCACCTGCACCGCCAGCCCGAGGAGATCCTCTCGGCCTACGAGCAGATCAGGCACCTGGACACCGCCGCACAGGCGGCCTCCCGCCGGCCGCGCAGCACGCTGGGCATTCACGCGCGGCGCTGGTTTGCATCGGCCGAACAAGCCGCCGTGCGCGACTACGGCCGCCGCTTCCAGCTGGCGAACTACTTCATCGCGTCGAACCTGGACACCCGCGCCAACTGCTTCAACTGGGTCACGCTGTACCGCCACGACGAAGAGCAGCATTGCCTGGAACACGAATGCGCCCTGCTCGACACCGTGTCGCCACACCTCATGCAGGCGCTGGCGATCAACCGGCTCGCCCACCTCGAACGCGTGAACGCGGAACCGCGCGACAACACGGGCCGCGCCATCGCCGACCTGCGCGGCGTGCTGCACCATGCGGACGCGGCCTTTTGTGATCTGCTGCGGCGCGAGTGGCCGGCCTGGCGCAGCGGGCGCCTGCCCGACGCCCTGATGGAGCATGTGCGGCAAGGCCCCTCACGCTGGGTTGGCCGCAACACGGTGGTGTCACAGCGCGAGGAACACGGCCTGTGGTTTCTGGACGCACGCGAGCGCTGCCCGGCCGACAACCTGACGCCACGCGAACGCCTGGTGGTTGAACTGGTGGCGCGTGGTCTCTCGCACAAGGACATCGCACAGCAGTTGAAGCGTTCGCCCTTGACGATCCGCAACCAGGTTCGCGCGGTCTACGAAAAGCTCGACGTCAGGAACGCGGCCAGTCTGATCAAGGCCTTGCGCGCGGGCAACTGAGCGCCCGAGCGAGCGAGCCCCGGCAGGCCCGGCGCGCGGTGACAGCCTTCAGGGCTTGATGGTCAGCACCCACTCGGCCAGCCGCTTCACGTCAGCGGGTGGCACGCTCGGGTGGCCCGGCATCGGGATGCGTCCCCACTTGCCGCTGGAACCGTTCTGGATCGACATCGCGAGATCGGCCGCCGCGTCCTTCTGGCCGGCGTACTTCGCCGCCACGGCCGAGAACGCCGGGCCCACCACTTTCTCGCCGTTCGAATGGCAGGAGTAGCAGCCGCTGGCCTTGGCCAGATCGGCCACGGCGCTGAGGTCGGTGGCCTGCGCATTCAGCGCAGCGCCACACAGCGCCAGAACACAAGAAGCTCGAAGAAGGAAAGAAGCGCGCATGGGGTGGTCCTGTTGTCTCATGTGGGGTCAATAAATGGGCAGGCCCGGCCATTCCGCAAACTCTGTGCCAGTGGTGCAACGGCCAGCGCTGTTCAGAATTGACACAGCGGTGTGGCGCGGCTGTTGCAGCCTGGCCCGCATGAGCGCTCTATCGACGCCCTGTCAGCGGTCTATCAGCGGCCTGTCAGCGCCCTTCGAGCGCCTGCTGTTCGTACACCGGGTACCACTGCGCCAGCGTGCGCTGCAGCTCCACCGGCTGCGCCGCCCAGCTGGCGAAGCGGGCCGGCACCGGCATGCCCAGCACCTCCGAAAGATCGCGCCCGGCCTGCGCCTGCTCGCGCATGTGGCCGGCCAGCCAGCGCAGCCAGTCGCGCGTCTGCACGATGCCGCGGTGGCCTTCGTGCACCGGTCCGTGGCTGGGCACCACCTGCCGGAAGTAACCGAGCTGCAGCATGTTCTCCAGCTTGTCCAGGCTGGCCAGCCAGGCCGCAAAGTCGGCGTGCGGCGTGGTCGGCACCCGTTCGGCAAACACCAGGCCACCGGCGAACAACACGCCGGTGCTGTGGTCGATCAGCACCAGGTCGTCTTGCGTATGGCCCTGAAGCCGCACCAGTTCCAGCCGGTGCTGGCCGAGCGTGCGCACACCGGCTTCGACGCTGCGTTCGGCCGGCGTCGGTTCGGTGCCCTGCATCCACGGGCCGCACAGGCGGTACAGGTTGTCGGCGTAGGCACTGCCCTCGGCCCGCATGCCGGTGATGCTGCCGGCCAGCGCCTGCGCACCTGGCGCGACCCAGGCCTGGTTGCCGAAGAAGTAGTCCGGGTGCAGGTTGAGGTTGAGCACCTGCACCACCGGTTCGCTGGTGGTGCGCTCGATCAGGCGGCGCTGCTGTTCGCCGTACAGGCGCGAGGGCCCGGTGTTGACCACCACCACACCGGCACCGGTGGCGATGAAGGCGGTGTTGATGATGTTGCAGCCGTTGCTGGTGTGGAAGTCGGCCACCGCACCTTCGATCACCCAGGTGCGCGGCGCAATGGCACGCGCCTGCAAACGGTAGTCCAGCCGCGCCACGTCCGCCTGCGACGGCGTGCTCGCCACCGCAACGGCCTGGGCCTGAACCGGAGGGGCAAGGATGGCGGCCATGGTCGCGGTGAGCGCGCAGAGCAGCGGCTTCATGACGGCACCACCGCGTCGATGCGGTTGCCGTTGTTGTCGCGCCCCACCAGCCGCAGCGTGCCAGTGATCTGGCGCGGCAGCTCGAAGGTGATGAGCGGGTTCTCCGACACCGGTTCGTGCAGGGCCAGCCGCCACCAGGGCTCACCCGCCGCGTCCAGCAAGGCCAGTTGTTCGAGGTGGAAGGCGGGAATGCCGGCGACCAGGCCGGTGTCCATGGGGTGCATGACGCGCACGCGCAGGCGCCGGCTGTGGTCGATCACGTTGTTGAAGAAACGCGCCTGCACCTGGTTCAGCGTCTGGCTCCAGCTGCCGTCGGCGCGCGTCACGCCTGGCACGGTGCAGCCACCGCCCGCGGCCTGCACCCAGGTGCCGCCCACGTGCCACTGCCCGTCCTGTGTCTGCACCAGCGCACGCACCGGCGAGGCCTGCTCCAGCCGCAGGCGAAAGGCCAGCACCGGCAGCGCGCGCAGCGGCTCGAAATCGAGCACGTGGCGCACCGGGTTGCGGTCGGCCACCACGCGGATGCGCGCCACCGGCACACCGGCCTGGGCCAGCGCACGCGCGTCAACCATCACCGGCACGTTCATCGCGTCGTCGGCAAAGGCCGGGCCTTTCACCAGCACACGCTCGCTGAAGCGCACGTTGCCACCGGCGCCGATGAAGCTCTGCTTCACATCCGGCCATTGCGTCGAGCCCAGCGGGTCACCCTCGCTGGCATCGCCGGCGGCGCGTGCGCTGCGCCAGGGCGCCAGCAGGGTGAAGGCGGTGGCGCCCAGCAAACTGCGGCGCAGTGGCCAGACAGAAGGCGGCAGCGTTGCCATGGTGCGATGACGCATGGCCGGCCTTCAGAACGCGAGGCTGGCGCTCATGCCCAGCCCCCACTGCCGGCCCGGCGCGGGCTCGAAGAAGCGCCGGTTGCCTTCGTTGGCGATCACCGAGCCCACATAGGCCTTGTCGGCCAGGTTGTCCACACGCAGGTACTGGCGCAGGCGCCAGGCGCCCACGCGCTGCTCCCAACCCAGGCGGGCGTGGAACACGGTGGCGGCCTGGGTGCGGTCGGTGTTGAGGTCGTCCACCGCCATGCGGCCCAGGTGCACCACCTCCAGTGCGGCACTGAAGCCGGGCCAGGCGCGCGGTTGCCAGGCCAGTTCACCGAACAGGCTGGTGTCCAGCGTGCCGGGGATGCGGTTGCCGCGCGCGACGGTGGCGCCGCTGCTGCTGGCAAAGGCGTCCTTGAAGCGCGCGTTCAGCGTCGACAAGGCCACGTGCGTGCGCCACTCGGGCGTCCACTGCATGCTGTGCGCCACCTCGATGCCCGAGCGCTGCGTCTTGCCAGCGTTGGTGAAGATGCTGCGCCCGCCCACGCTGGAGGCAACCACGATCTCGTCGCGCGTCTCGATGTGGAACAGCGCCACGTCCAGCCGCTGCCGTTCGGACACGCGGGTCTTCAAGCCCAGTTCGCTCAGGGTGCTGCGCGCGGCCTGCAAAGCCAGGTTGGGGCCGCTGCCGCCGCTGCGGTAACCGATCTCGCTGAAGGTGGGGGTCTCGAAGCCGCGGCCGATGTTGAAGTACAGGTTGGTGTCGGCGCCGAAGTGGCGCGTCACGCCCACCACCGGCGTGTTGGCGCTGAAGCGGGCACGGCCGCTGTCGTCGGGGTTGCCGGCGCGCACGAAGTGGTCGTCCACCCGGAAGGTCACGCGGTTGGCGCGCACACCGGCCAGCGCGCTCCACTGCTCGTTGATGCTCCAGTCGAGCTGCGCGTAGACACCCGTGCTCTGCACCTTGTCGTCTTCGTCGCGCTTGAGTGCGCCGCGCACACCGAGGTTGTTGATGTAGCCCAGGCGCTGCTCGCTCATGCGCTCCAGATCGACACCGACGCTGGTGCGCAACTGCCCCTGGCCGAGCGCCTGGCGCGTGCTGTAGCGCAGGCCGGCGCCGCTGTACTCACGGTCCAGCTGCACGATGCCGCCGGCCGAGGTGGCGGGCATCTGCGCCGCGAGCGGGATCGAGAGGCGGTTGTCCAGATCGCGCTGGCCGGTGTAGATGCGCGCCATCAGCTCGCTGTCGGCGTTCAGCCGGTGGTCCACCACCAGGCCCAGCTGGCGCTGCGACACGTCCTTGCCGGCGTTGTATTCGAGCGAGCGGCTGTCGGCCTGGCGCGGGTTGGCCTGCAGCTGCGCACGCGTGAGACCCAGCGGATCGCCCGACACCGGTTGGTCGAACACGTTGGCCACCAGCGTGATGCGCGTGTCGTCACCGACCTGGGTGCGCAGCTTGGCGTTGAGGTGGCGGCGCTGGGCCGCGCTGTTCTGGCGCCAGCCGTCGGTGCGGAAGTCGCTGTAGTCCACCACGTAGTTCAGGCCGCCCTGCTGGCCGGCGGCCTGCAGGCCGTAGCGGCGCATGCCGTCGGGGCCGGCATCGACGCTGAAGCGCAGCTCGGGCCGCGCCGGGCCGTCGGCGGTGAAGACCTGCACCACGCCGGCCGAGGAGTTGCCGTACAGCTGCGCCAGCGGGCCGCGCAAGACCTCGATGCGCTGGGCCGAGGCCAGGCTGATGGTGGAGGCCTGGCCCTGGCCGTCGGGCATGGTGGCGGGAATGCCGTCCACGATCAGGCGCGAACCCCGGATGCCGAACGACGAGCGCGAGCCGGAGCCGCGGATGGAGAGCTGCAGATCCTGCGCGTAGTTCTGCCGGTTGAGCGCGGCGATGCCGGGCACGCGGTTGAGCGACTCGGACAGGTTGACGCGTGGCCCGGCGGCCTCGATCACGTCCTGCCCCACGGCCTGGATGGCGGCGGGGGCGTCGAAACTGCGCTGCGCCTGGCGGTCGGCGCTGATCACCACCTCCTCCAGCAACTGGGCGTGGGCCGTGGTGCCGGCCAGGGCGGCCAGGCAGAGCGCAGCCTGCAGCGGGCGCAAGTGGTGGGCAGGGTGCGCAGCGGCGCGAGACGCTTGAAGGGCTTTCAAGGGCATGGGGATTTGTCTCCGTTGTATCGGTGCCCCTGCGTGGGCGCTGCACCGGGGATATGTCTTTTTTGTCTGTCTCTCACCGGCACATGCAACAAGTTCCGTGCCATGCCGAAACTGCGCCACGGTGTTCAGAAATGGAGCAACCGGCCGGCCCCGGTGTGCGCGGCCTCAGGCGGCGCGGTCGAGCGCGTCCAGCTCGGCCATCTCCTGTTCGGAGAACACGCGCGAGCGGGTGTGGAAGGCCTTGCCCTCGGGGCCTTCGAGCGAAAAGGTGCCGCCGTGGCCTTCGATCACGTCGATGATGAGCTGGGTGTGGCGCCAGTACTCGTACTGCGCCTTGCCGATGTAGAACGGGCAGCCACCGATGTCGCCCAGGTACACATCGCCCGCGCCGGTGGTGATCTCGCCCAGCAGGTAACAGTTGGCGGCGCTGTTGTCGCAGCAGCCACCACTCTGGTGAAACATCAGGCCGGGGCCGTGTTTGCGCTTGAGCTGCTCGATCAGCTCCACGGCGGCGGGGGTGGCGATGACGCGTTCAACCATGAAGTGTCTCCAGGAGAAAAAGCCCCGGAACCGCCGGCTCCGGAGCGAGGTGCCTAGCCAGCCGGCCCGCACGCGTTGCCCCCTTCGAGGGGGTGACGCGCCGCAGGCGCGGCGCGGGGGTGGCTCAGAAGAACCCGAGCTTGTTCTCGTTGTAGCTCACCAGCAGGTTCTTGGTCTGCTGGTAGTGGTCCAGCATCATCTTGTGGGTTTCGCGGCCGATGCCCGATTCCTTGTAGCCACCGAATGCGGCGTGTGCCGGGTAGGCGTGGTAGCAGTTGGTCCAGACGCGGCCGGCCTTGATGGCGCGGCCCATGCGGTAGGCCACGTTGCCGTTGCGGCTCCACACGCCGGCGCCCAGGCCGTACAGCGTGTCGTTGGCAATGGCCAGCGCTTCGGCCTCGTCCTTGAAGGTGGTCACGGCCAGCACCGGGCCGAAGATTTCTTCCTGGAAGATGCGCATCTTGTTGTGGCCCTTGAACAGCGTGGGTTGCACGTAGTAGCCGCCTTCCAGATCACCACCCAGGTGGGCCTGGCCACCGCCGGCCAGCACTTCCGCGCCTTCCTGCTTGCCCAGGTCGAGGTACGAAAGGATCTTGGTCAGCTGTTCCTTGCTGGCCTGCGCACCCATCATGCTGTCGGTGTCCAGCGGGTTGGCGTGCTTGATGGCGGCCACGCGCTTGAGCACACGCTCCATGAACTTGTCGTAGATGCTTTCCTGGATCAGCGCGCGGCTCGGGCAGGTGCAGACCTCGCCCTGGTTGAAGGCGAACAGCACCAGGCCTTCGATGGCCTTGTCGAGGAAGGCATCGTCCTTGTCCATGATGTCGGCGAAGAACACGTTGGGCGACTTGCCGCCGAGTTCCAGCGTGGCCGGGATCAGGTTGTTGGCCGCCGCCTGCGCGATCACGCGGCCGGTGGTGGTGGAGCCGGTGAAGGCGATCTTGGCGATGCGCTTGCTGGTGGCCAGCGGCATGCCGGCTTCGCGGCCGAAACCGTTGACGATGTTGAGCACGCCCGGCGGCAGCAGATCACCGATCAGCTCGGCCAGGATCAGGATGGAGATCGGGGTGGACTCGGCGGGCTTGAGCACCACCGCGTTGCCGGCGCCCAGCGCGGGCGCGAGTTTCCACGCCGCCATGAGGATGGGGAAGTTCCAGGGAATGATCTGGCCGATCACGCCCAGCGGTTCCTGGATGTGGTACGCCACGGTGTTCTCGTCGATGTTGCTCAGCGCGCCTTCCTGGGCCCGCACGCAGCCGGCGAAATAACGGAAGTGGTCTACCGTGAGCGGGATGTCGGCGTTGAGCGTTTCGCGGATCGCCTTGCCGTTGTCCACGGTCTCGGCGTAGGCCAGCAGTTCCAGGTTCTGCTCGATGCGGTCGGCGATCTTCAGCAGCACGTTGGCGCGCTCGGCGGCCGAGGTCTTGCCCCAGGCGTCGGCGGCGGCGTGCGCGGCGTCGAGTGCGAGTTCGATGTCTTCGGCGGTGGAGCGTGCAGCCTGCGTGTACACCTTGCCCGAGACAGGCGTGATGACGTCGAAATACTGGCCCTTGACCGGCTTGACCCAGCGGCCGCCGATGAAGTTGTCGTACTGGGCCTTGTAGGCGATCTTGGCGCCGGCGGCGCCGGGTGCTGCGTAAAGCATGGTGTCTTCCTCTGGATGGACGTTCGTTGATGGCGGACCTGTGTCATCAGGTCTGCTTCACTCCTCAAGTTCCATGCCATGTGCTCTCCCCCTGCGAAAACGCTGCAGGCCGGCGCAAGCGGCGGTGACACTGTTCCTAAAACGCGCAACCGTGCACGGCGGCTGTTGCAAAGCGGCGCAGTGAACGCCGGGCGCGTGGCCATAATGGGCGCGATGCAACAGGACACCGAAGAACGCTTCAAGACCGGCCTGCAGGTGATCGGCATCCTGGGCCTGCTCGGCATCGTGTCCATGTTGTTCCACAAGGGTTTCGTGGACATCTCGGTGCTGTGGCAACAGCACTCGGGCGCAGATTTCCTGGCCGCGCTGGCGCGCTACTTCTTCAAGAACCTGGCAGGCTGATGCGCTTGGTGCCGGCGGCCCCTGCGGTCCGGCTGGCGCGGGCCGTGCTTGTCGGGTTTAATCACCAGCGACCTCGACGGCACCCACCTCCACGGGATTTCCATGACGCAACAAGAACGGCTTGAAGAACTGCGCACCGCCCTGCGGCACACGGGCATCGACGGCGGCCTCAAGGTCTTGAACGACGGCATAGCGCACCGCTACACCGCGCTGTACCGCCTGCACGATTCCATGCTGAAGAACGTGGGCCTGTTCGACAAGGCCGGCGAGGTGCGGGCCGAATACCTGGCCGTGGTGCCGCTGGAATCGAGTTTTTGCCAGTTCGTGCTGCGCGATGGTTTTTTTGCCTCCTCCGACACCGGTGAAGACCGCCGGCTGGATGGCCACGTCTACCAGGGCAAGCTGATGGCCTACCACGGCGTGCCGGTGCGCGACCGCCATGGCGAATTGTTCGGCACCCTGTGCCACTTCGACATGCTGCGGCGCGACATCTCGCAAGAAAATTTCGAGCTGATGCAACAGGCCGCCGTGGCCTTCGCACCCCTGCTGGAACAGCAGCCCTAGGGGCTTCCACCACGTGCCGGCCCGGCCACACAGCACAACGCCCCTTTCGGGGCGTTGTGTTTTTCAGGCGCGGCGCAGCCAGATCAGTTGAACAGCTCTTTCGGCACGTTGCCGCCGTTGGCCGCGATGTGGGCCAGCACGTTCTTGTGCAGCCACATGTTCATCTTGGCCGAGTCGTTCATCAACTCGTCGGGGCAGTACAGCTCCTTGGCCAGTTCCTTGCGCGCAGTCAGGCTGCTGTCGAGGTCCAGCAGCTTGAGCAGGTCGACGATGGAGGTTTTCCAGTTCAGCTTCTGCGGGTTGGCTGCGGCTTTCTTTTCCATCAGGGCCATCACGTCGACCAGGGTGATCGAGGCCACGGCAGGCGCTGCGGCCGGTGCGGGCGCGGGGGCGGCGGCAGCGGGGGCGTCGTTGGGCGCGGCTGGCGGGGTGATCACGGGGGCGGCGGCGGCCGACGACATGCCAAGCTTCTCAAGAATGTTGCTGAAAAATCCCATTGCTCTCTCCTGGTTTCGTTAAAAAAAGGGCCCGCGCGGGTCAGCCCCGCGGGTTTCGCCAGCATAGGCGATAAACCCGGCGCCAGTGTGTCGCATGTCAATGAAGCGACTCGATCGCGCTGGTGGCGATCACCCACCGGGCCGGGAGTCGGTCGATGGCTCAGCCTCAGGGCTTGCCAAAACCGTAACGCGCAAACGTGGCCTGCGCGCCGGGCGCCAGCAGGGCCTTGGCGAAGGCCTCGGCCTGCACAGGTGCCCCTTGCCGCACCGTGAGTCCATAGGCCGCGCCCACCTGCAGCTCGGCAGGCATCTGCACCAGCTTCAGCCGCGGCACTTCCTTCTGCGACGCCACAGCGTTGGTGCAGTAGGTCAGGAACACGTCGGCCTGGCCCTGGTCCATCACCCAGGCGTAGGTGCCCTGGCCGGCGGGCGGCTTGGGCGAATCCGGGCCACCGGTGAGCTTGAGGGCCTTGGCATCGAGAGCCGCGTAAGCACCGACCCGCACACCGTCGGCCTTGCGGAACAGCTCCCACGCGTAGTCGCCCGACGGATCGGCCTTGGGCGTGGACGTGCCCAGCCGCACCGCCGGGTTGAGCATGGTGTCCAGCAGGGTCTGCGGCGTGGCGTTCACGTTGGCCTGCGTCAGTGCGCACAGGCTGTTGCGCACGAACACGGTGTGCGGTGCCCAGCCACCTGCGGCAGCCAGGCGCTGCGGATGCTGCGTGTCGGCCGAGGCAAACACCATCGCACCCTCACCTTTTTCGATGCGCTCGCGCAGCAGGCCGGAGGCGCCGAAGGTCAGCGCCACCTTCTGCCCGGTGCGCGCCTCGTGCTCGCGCGCGATCTCGGTGAGCACCTCGCGCAGGCTGCCCGCGGCGTAAACCTGCAACGGTTCACTCATGGCGGGAGCTGGCGATGTGGCGCAGGCCGAGAGCAGCAACAGGCCACCCATCGAGGCGCTCAGCAGCAGCCCCCTTCCAGGGGCTCCGCGCAACCGGCTCTGCCGGGCCGCCCGTGCCGCCCCCTTGAGGGGAGATGCGGCGACACGCAGTGAGCAAGCAACGGGGGTGATCATCACTTCGCTGCATTGGGGAAGAACAGCTGCTCGCCACCGATCTTGTAGCTGGCAATGGCCGCCTGGCCGGCCGGGCCGGTGACCCAGTCCACGAACTTCTGGCCTTCGGCGGTCTTCACCTGCGGGTGCTTGGCTGCGCTCACCAGCATCACGCCGTACTGGTTGAAGAGGCGCTTGTCGCCTTCCACCAGCACCGCGAGATCGGCACGGTTCTTGAAGTTGAGCCAGGTGCCGCGGTCCGACAGCACGTAGCCGCCGCTGCTGGCCGCGATGTTGAGCGCCGGGCCCATGCCGCAGCCGCATTCCTTGTAGCCCGTGCCCTTGTTGGCGTCGGCCTCGCTCATCTTCCAGAAGCGCAGTTCGGCCGCGTGCGTGCCGCTCTTGTCGCCGCGCGAGATGAATTCGGCGTTGGCGGCGGCGACTTTCTTCAGCGCTGCCACGATGTCGTCGCCCTTGGTCTTCACCGGGTCGGCCTTGGGGCCGATCAGCACGAAGTCGTTGTACATGACCTCCTGGCGCTTGGCAGCGAAGCCATCGGCCACGAACTTGTCTTCGGCCACCTTGTCGTGCACAAACAGCACGTCGGCGTCGCCGCGGCGCGCCATGTCGATGGCCTGGCCGGTGCCCAGCGCGACCACTTTCACATCGATGCCGCTGGCCTTCTTGAACTCGGGCAGCAGGAAGGAGAACAGGCCGGACTGTTCGGTGGACGTGGTGGATGCCACCACGATGCTCTGCGCGAAGGCGCCTGCACTGGCGAGCAGGCCGGCGGTGCCGAGAACAGCGGTGAGGGTGAGATGGCGGAAGGTGGTTTTCACAGGCTTTCTCCTTGGACAAATAAATCGGCTTGCGGACACAGGGACCGCAGCAGTTCGTGGTTGAAAAAATCACTCACGGGCAGGTCCGCCAACAGGCGGCCTTGCTCGAGATAGACAACGCGGCTGGCCAGGCGCTTGACCTGGCCAAGGTTGTGGCTGCTGAAGACCAGCGTGGTGGGGCGCCCTGTCGAGGCGCCCGTGCCGTCGCGCTGGCCTGCAGTGGTGAATTCGGTGATGAGGGATTCGACCTCGCGTTTGGCGTGCGGGTCCAGGCTGGCGGTGGGCTCGTCGAGCAGCCACACCGCCGGGCGCAAGGCCCAGGCACGGGCCAGCGCCAGACGCTGCTGCTGGCCACCGGAGAGGGCGCGCGCATTGCGCCCGGCCAGGTGCGCCATCTCGACCCGCTCCAGCGCCTTCAGCGCCGTCGCACGTGTCTCACGCAGCGGCACACCCTGCAGCCAGAGGCCGAGCTGGATGTTGCGCAGCGCGCTCATGCGCAGCATGTGCGGGCGCTGGAACAGCATGGCCACGCGCTGCCGCGCCGGGCTGTGCAGCTCACCGCTGCTGGGCCGCTGCAGGCCGTGCAGCGTGCGCAGCAAGGTGCTCTTGCCGCTGCCGTTGGCCCCCACCAGCGCCACGCGCTCACCTTCTTCGATGCGCAGGCGCACGTCGGTCAGGGCCTGCAGGCGCGCCGCCGGGCCCAGGTGCACGTTCACGCCGCGCAGCTCGAAGCAGGCGGTGGGCACGATGGCCTGTTGCGCAGTGAGGGGCAAACCGCTCATGTCGCCACCACCGCAGGGCCTGCTGCACCAACGGCGCCGTCGGCGCGCTCGCGCCAGCGCCGCAGCAAGGACACCAGCGCGTTGAGCACCAGCACCACCACCAGCAGCAGCACGCCCAGGCCGAGAGCCAGCGGCAGATCGCCCTTGCTGGTTTCGAGTGCGATGGCGGTCGTCATGACGCGCGTGAAACCTTCGATGTTGCCGCCCACGATCATCACCGCGCCCACCTCCGAGACCGCGCGGCCAAAGGCCGTCAGCAGCACGGTGAGCAAGGCGTAACGCTCGTCCCAGGCCAGCAGCAGGCTGCGCAAGGTGGCGCCGGCGCCCAGCGACGACAGTTGTTCACCATGGCTGCGGTCGGCGTCTTCCACCACCTGGCGCGTGAGCGCGACCACCAGCGGCAGCACCAGCACGGTCTGCGCCAGCACCATGGCCTTGAAGCTGAACAGCCAGCCCAGGAAGCCCAGCGGGCCCGAGCGCGAGAGCAGCAGGTAGATCACCAGACCCACCACCACCGAGGGAATGGCGAGGAAGGTATTGAGCACGGTGAGCACCGCGCCCCGCCCGGCAAAACGCGCGGCGGCCAGCCACGCGCCGATCACCAGGCCCAGGCCACAAGCCAGCACGCAGGCGCTGGCACTGACCGCCAGCGAACGCATGACCACTGTCCACAGGCCCGGGTCTCCGGAAAGAATCAATCGCAGCGCCGTTGCAACGCTGTCGGAAAACGTGTTCATATGTTCTTCTGAGCTTACGTTGTCGCTCCTGAATTGAGAGTACGTATTCACTCGGTATGAACAACAAGACATACGTTGTGGGCTGGCAAAAAAACGCCCGCCGTTTGGTGCAAACTCGGCGTCCATGCGAAAGATCGAGCTCTCCTACACGCTGACACCGTCGACGCCCGAGCGCTCGTCCCAGCCGGCCCTGCTGCGCAACCCCATGATGGACGTGCTGCACGCCTTGCGCAGCAGCGGTTCGATCTCGGGTGCCGCGCGCGAACTCGACCTGTCCTACCGCCATGTGTGGGGCCAGTTGAAGGACTGGGAAGCCGGCCTGGGCCAGCCACTGATCTTCTGGGAACGTGGCCAGGCCGCGCGCCTCACGCCCTTTGGTGAACGCCTGCTGATGGCCGAGCGCCTCGCGCAGGCGCGGCTGGGGCCGCAGATGGAGAGCCTGCGCGCCGAGCTGGAGCGCGCATTTGCCATGGCCTTCGACGACAACACGCAGGCCAGCCCGAGCGACGTGCTCACGCTCTACGCCAGCCACGACCACGCGCTGACCGAACTGCAGCAGCACGCGGGCCAGCCCACCGAGGGCCGCAACGCCGCGCCGGCGCTGCACATGGACATCCGCTTCTGCGGCAGCGTGGACGCGATCCGCGCGCTCAACGAAGGGCGCTGCGAGTTGGCGGGTTTTCACAGCCAGCCGTTCGCCGCCGCCGGCAGCCTGAGTGCCCGCGCCTACCGGCCGCTGCTCAAGCCCGGCCTGCACAAGATCATCGGCTTCGCACGCCGGTCGCAGGGCCTGATGGTGGCGCCGGGCAACCCGCTGCGCCTGAGCGACATCGGTGACGTGGCCCACCTGCAGGCGCGTTTCGTCAACCGCGCCATCGGCACCGGCACCCGCCTGCTGCTCGACGAGCTGCTGGCGCAGGCCAGGCTGCTGCCGATGGACATCGTGGGTTACCACAACGTCGAGAGCTCACACGCGGCCGTGGCACAGGCCGTGGCCAGCGGCAGTGTGGACGTGGGCCTGGGCACGGAATACGCGGCGCGCGCGCAGGGCCTGGGCTTCGTGCCGCTCACCGAAGAACGTTACCTGCTGGTGTGCCTCAAGAGCGCACTGGAACAACCCGCCATGCAGCGCCTGCTGCAGCGCCTGCGCAGCCGCGCCTGGCAGGAGCGACTGAACGCCCTGCCCGGTTATGCGGCGGACCATTGCGGCGAAGTAGCCGCCATGAAGCGCTTGTTGCCCTGGTGGGATTGAAGAAGCCCCCACGCTCCGCCGCTGCGCGGGTCGCTGCCCCCCAAGGGGGCTGATCCGGCTTGGGGCGGCCCGGCGCCGGATCGTGGCCCTCACGCTCCGCCGCTGCGCGGGTCGCTGCCCCCCCCGAGGGGCTGATCCGCTTCGCCTACGGCGCTGGCGGCCAGTCGCTCAATACATCGGCCGCATCGGGCTTGTTGAACTTGGGCGAACCCACCTTGCGGGGTGTGCCCAACACCACCCACCCCACCAGTTGTTCGCCGGGGCCGCAGAAGGCCTGCATCACCGGCACCGAGCGCACCTTGGCACCCGAGAGCATCTTGCCGCCGTAACCCATCGCGTGCACGGCGTTGAGGAAATTGGTGAGGGCGCCGCCCACCGTCATCCATTGTTCGTGCACCGTGGCCAGCGGGTGGCCGGGGTCGATGCGGGCTATCACCGTCACCAGCATCGGCGCGCCCAGGGCGCGCTGGCGATCGAGTGCGGCGTCGGCCTCGCTCTTGCCGGCCAGCACCGCGGCCTGCTCGAACAGATCGGCCAGGCGCTCGCGTGCCGCGCCCCGGATGGCCGCAAAGCGAAACGGCACCAGCCCGGCGTGGTCGGGCGCGCGCAGGGCGGCTTCGGTCATGCGGTGCAGTTCGTTCAGCCCCGGCGCGGGTTCGGCCAGGTGTTTGGTGCCAACCGAGTAGCGCTGCAGCAGGCTGGCGAGAAATTCAGGAGAGCGGGTGTCCGTCACGGCGGGGTTCCTAGAAAACGAGGGTGCGCCAGCGCAGATCGGCCGCGCGGGCCATGAACTGTACGGCGCCGCCGTGGCCGCTGCATTCGGCAATGAGCTGTTGCGGGTTGATGCCCTGGGCGTGCAAGGCGTCGGTGCAGGCCAGCAGGCGCGCGCCGTGCGACACCGCCTCGCGCATCGCATCGAGCACGGTCTTGTCGAATCGCTCGCTGGCGCGCAACCGCGCGGCCACGCCGGGCACGAGCAGGTGCACGCTGCGCGCGGTGAAGTAGATTTCCACCGGCACATCCATGGCCGCCGCCGCGGCGGCGTGGAAGAACGGGGTGGCCAGCCGGTGCGGCGCTTCGGGCTCGGCGGCCCAGAGCAGCATGGCGATACCGGCGGCCTCGTGCGTGTCAGCCATGCACCATCTCGATGTTGTAGAGCCGCGCATAGGCGGCCATGGCTTCGAACACGGGGGCACCAGCGTCACCACGCAGCAGCGCAGCGCGCTCGGCCTGCAGCGCCGAAGGCCGCAGCCGCGCCACCCAGCCGCTGCCATACGGGTCTTCGTGCACGCGCTCGGGCTGTTGCGCCAGCGCCGGGTTGTGCTCGACCACCGTGCCCGACAGCGGCGCCTTCACCGAGACGATGGACTTGGCCAGCTCGACCACGCCCACCGACCTGCCCTGCTCCACCACCGTGCCCAGCGGCCGGGCGCGGCACATGTAGATCTCGCCCGAGACCCGGATGCCGAGCGCGGTGATGCCCACGGTGACCAGGTCCGGCGCATCGATGCGCGCCCACACCTGGTGCTCCACGTGGTACAGAAGATCGGCAGGGAAGTCAGGTGCGAATCGGTCCATGGTCAACACAAGCGCAACGCCCGAAGTGACCCATCCGGCAGATGCCGCGGAACCGGCTTTGCCGGGCCGCCAGCATCGCCCCCTCGAGGGGGTCGCGCGCAGCGCGGCGGGGGTGCCATCCAAATGATGGCGGAGGAGAATGGGAGTCGAACCCACCCGGCGACGCATGGCGCCACCCACCGGGTTTGAAGCCCGGCCGACCCACCAGGATCGTTTCCCCTCCGCGAAAAAGGCTGACCGATCATAGCGACGCATCCGCTGTGTCGGTCGACAAAAACAGCTGGCTGTCCGCGCGCAGCCAGTGCACATCACCGACGCGGCGCAACAGGCCGATGCGGTCGAAGTGTTCCAGGATCTGGATCGCGCGTTTGCGGCCCAGGCCGGTTGCGTCGCGAAAGGCCGCCGCCAGCACAGAACCACCGTTGCTTGCCGCCACGCTGCGCGCCAGCGTCCCCAGCCGCGCCATCGTGGCCGGCGGGTAGTACAGGTCCTTGACGACCTGGTACAGCTCACCGCGCTGCGACAGGCGCACCAGGGTCACGCGCATCAGGGCCTCGGGCTCGCCCGCGTCGCGCGCCAGGTCTCGCACCCACGCGCCCTCGAAGCCGGAGGCCTGCAAAGGCGTGGCCACTTTCTGCGCCAGGCGTTCTTCGGTGGCCGACAGCCGCACGCCGTGTTCGGGCAGGTGCACGAACGCGCCACGCACCTGCACCAGGCCACCGCCCTGCAGGCGCGACAGCAGCGCGCGCCACAGCGGCTCGGGCAGGCGCGGCAGGGCCAGGCGGCGCAGGCGGGCAGCGTCCGGGCCGAGCTCTTCGGTGTGCGACGCGTGGTAGGCGCCCAGCACCTGCAGCACACGCTCGCTCGCCTGCGTGGTCTGCAGCGCACCCAGCGCCATGTCGGCGTGTGCATCGGTGTGGCGCAACACGTCGGCTGGCAGCTCACCGGGCCGCACGCCCTGGGCCGCGGCGAAGCGCCGCAGATCCAGCCCCTGCGGCGCCACGGCCAGCAGGGCATTCAGGCGCTCCTGCGCGGCGGGCAAGGCCAGCGCGTCCAGCTCGGCCAGGCGCTGCGCCGTGCGCCGGTAACGCACCGGCGCGCACGGGTCGAGCACGTGGCCGCCGGCCAGCGTGCGAGACGCGGACGCATCGCGCAGCACCACCCGGTCACCATGCCATGCACCCAGCGGTTTGCGCAGCACGAGTTGCACACGCCCACCCTGCCCGGGCTCCAGCAGCGGCGGGTCGAGCACGGCCACCGCCGCCAGCACCGAGGCCGAGCCGAGGTGCGCGTGCACGATGGCACCGGAACGCAGCGGCTTGGTTTCGCCATGCCAGAGCGACAGCTGCACGTCCACGCGTTCGGTGGTCATGGCCATGGCGGGCTCGCAGAGCCACTGGCCGCGTTCGATCTCCTGCTTGTCCACACCGGCCAGGGCCACGGCGCAGCGCTGCCCGGCATGCGCCGTGGTCACGGCGCGGTTCTGCGCATGCAGGCTGCGCACCCGCGCGCGGCGCTCGCCCGGCACCAGTTGCAGTTCGTCGCCCACGTTCACGCGGCCCGCGTGCACGGTGCCGGTCACCACCGTGCCGACGCCGTCGAGCGTGAACGCGCGGTCCACCGCGAGGCGGAAGGCTTCGCCTTCGCGGGCGTGTGCGGCGGTGTCGGCCGCGGCCTGGAACAGCACGGCCTTCAGCGCATCGAGGCCCTCGCCGGTGTGCGCGGACACCGGCAGCACCGGCGCCCCCGCCAACGGCGTCTGTTGGAGCAGCGCCTGCACATCGGCCACCACGGCCTGCACACGCGCGGGGTCGGCGCGGTCGCACTTGGTGACGGCGACCAGGCCACGCCCGATGCCGAGCAACGACAGCACCGCCAGGTGCTCGCGCGTCTGCGGCATCACGCCATCGTCGGCCGCCACCAGCAGCAAGGCGAAGTCGATGCCCGTGGCGCCGGCGAGCATGGTGTGCACCAGGCGCTCGTGGCCGGGCGCGTCGATGAAGCCGATGCGGGTGCCTGCCGGTTGCGCGCCTGCGGCGGCGGTGTCGAGAAAGGCGTAGCCGAGTTCGATCGACACGCCGCGCTGCTTCTCTTCGGGCAGGCGGTCGGTTTCCACGCCGGTGAGCGCGCGCACCAGCGTGGTCTTGCCGTGGTCGATGTGGCCTGCGGTGCCGACGATCATGGGTTGAGCATCCTTCGGGTGACGGTGGACAACAGATCAACCAGCGCCACCAGCACGATGGTGGCGATCAGGATGGAGCCGGTTTCGCGCATGTGGAACAGGCCCATGTGGAAAGACAGCATCTGCCCCAGCCCGCCGCCACCCACCACGCCCAGCACCGCCGCCGCGCGGATGTTGTTTTCCCAGCGGTACAGGGTGTACGAGAGCAGTTGCGGCAGGGCCAGTGGAAAGGTGGCGTGCAGGAACACGCGGCCGGCGGGCACGCCCTGCACGCGCAGCGCGAAGGCCGGGCCGTCGGGTGCGTTCTCGATCACCTCCGCGAACAGCCGGCCGAGCACGCCGGTGGTGTGCAGGGCCAGCGCAAGCGTGCCGGCCAGCGGGCCGAGGCCGGCCGAGATGAGCAGCAGCGCGGCCCACACGAGTTCGGGAATGGAGCGCAGCACGTTGAGCAGCCAGCGCGTGGGCATGCGCCAGAAGCCCGCGGCCTGGCCGGGCGTGCGGCTCGCCGGCAGCGCCAGCAGCAGGCCGAACACCGCCGCCAGCAAGGTGCCCACGGCCGACATCGCCAGCGTCTCCAGCGTGGCCACACCCAGCCGCGCGAGAAACGCGGGCTCGACCGCCGGGTGCGCCATCTCGCCCAGGAAGCGGCCCATCTTGTGCGCCGCGTCCATGAAGAACAAGCGCCCCCAGTCAACGCCGATCTCGGCAAAACTGGCCACCGCGAGCGCGGCGATGCCGAGCAGGAGCACGGGCACGCTCCAGCGGCGCGGTGGCTGCGGTGGAAGAACATGGCTCATCGCTCATACCTCCCGCACGCCGACCCGTCCGTCAAGAACGCCGTGGATCCGGCTTTGCCGGTCCACTGGCGTTGCCCCCTTGAGGGGGTGACGGCCCGAAGGGCCGGCGCAGGGGTGGACCGGTTCACCCGATGGCCTTTCTCAGCTGTGCGCTGACCAGATCCGCCAGCGCCACCAGCAGGATGAACGCCAGCAGGATGGTGGCGACCTCGCCGCCGTTGAACATCTTCATCGATGCATCGAGCTGCTGCCCCAGGCCACCCGCGCCCACGAAGCCCAGCACCGCCGAAGAGCGGATGGCACATTCCCAGCGGTACACGGTGTAGCTGGTGAGCTCGCGCGAGTTGCCGGGCAGCAGCGCATACAGAAAGGCCTGCAGGCGGCCGCTGCCGTTGCGCAGCAGCGTGCGTGTGGGGTGCAGGTCGCCGCTTTCCAGGATTTCGCCATACACCTTGCCGAGCATGCCGGCGTAGGTGAGCGCGATGGCCAGCACACCGGCCGTGGGACCGAGGCCGACGACGCGCACGAACACCAGTGCCCACACCAGCTCGGGCACGCTGCGCAGCACCACCAGCAGCGCGCGCACGGCCTGGCGGAAGGCCCAGGCCAGCGGGTGCATGCGCCCGCTCAGCGACGAGACCGACAGCGCCGCGCTCGACAACAAGGTAAGCGGCACCGCCAGCACCAGCGCGAGCACCATGGCGCTGGACGCGATGGCAACGGTGCGCCAGGTCTCGCGGGCCACCATGGAGAGGAACTCGGCCGAGGTCGCGAGCGGCAGGAAGTCACCCAGGAAGCGGCCGGTGATGCGCAGATTGTCGGGCTCGAACAGCAGCCACAGCTTGAACTCCACCGCCACCAGCGCGGGCGCGAGCAACGCCAGCCCGGCCAGCATCCAGAAGACGCGGCCACGCCAGGCGGGGTCGTGGTGGAGGTCGAGCCGGGCGGTGCTCATGGGGCCATCAGCAATGCATCACCGAGGCGGTGGAGCGCGATGCCTGCGTGGCCTCCCCCGCGCCGGGCGGTGCACCCAGCAGTTCGTGCTCGAAGCTCGCGTACAGCTGCGCGAGCCGGTCCCGGCTCACCTCGCCGGCCGGCAGGTCGAACACCAGACGGCCATCCCGCAAGCCCAGCACGCGCGGAAAACTCGCCAGCGCCAGATCCACCTGGTGCAGCGTGGCCACCAGCGTGACGCCACGTTCGCGCGCAAGCTGCGTGAGCGCGCGCATGGCCAGCGTCGCACGCGTCGGGTCGAGCGCCGACAGCGGCTCGTCGATCAGCCACAGCGACGCGGGCGACAGCAGCGCGCGCGCCAGGCCCACGCGCTGGCGTTCGCCGCCAGACAGGCGGTCCACGCGCTCCCAGAGCTTGTCGCCGAGGTCGAAACGTTCGAGGGCGGCGTGGGCGTCGGCTGCACCACGCGGCTTGAGCAGGGACGCGAGGCTGGCGCCCAGGCCCATGCCGGGCAGGCGCGCGGCCAGCACCGAGGTCACCACCCGCTGGCGCGGCGGCAGCGGCGGCGTCTGTGGTGCCAGGAACAGGCGGCCGCGCAGGCGCCGCAGATCGCTCGCGCCGAGCGTCCAGGGGTTCTGTTCTGCCACGCGCAGGCTGCCGCCGGCCGGCTTCAATGCACAGGCCAGCGCATGAAGCAGCGTGGTCTTGCCCGCGCCCGACGGGCCGATCACGACCACCTGCTCGCCGGCTTCGATGCGCAGATCAAAACCGGCGAGTGCGGGCGTGGCGCTCTCGCTGGCGGCGGGGTGCCGCACGGCCAGCTGGTCGAGCGCGAGGGACAGCCCGGGCATTACTTGATCAGGCCCGCGCTGCGTCCGGCGGCCTCCAGGCCCTTGTAGTTCTCCGGCTTGGTGGGCACGAAGCGGGTGGCGCGCGCCAGGCCGAGCACTTCCTTGCCTTCGGCGTTGTCGGTGTTCAGCGCCAGCAGGGCCTGCGTCACCTTCTCGCGCTGCGCGGCGGGCATGTCGGCGTGCACGGAGTAGTTGTAGTTGAAGTACGGCGGCGTGGTGTAGAACACGTCGACCTTGTTGGTGTCGACCTTGTTGTCGGCCACGAACTTGCGCCACACGGTGATGTCGAGCGCCGCGGCATCCACCCGGCCGCTGACGACCGAGGCAATGGTGGCGTCGTGCGCGCCCGAGAAGGCCACGCGGCGGAAGTCGCGCTCGGGTTCGATGCCGGCTTCGAGCAGGAAGCTGCGCGGCATCAGGTGGCCCGAGGTGCTGGAGGCCGAGCCGAAGCTCACCTGCTTGCCCTTGAGGTCGGCCAGCGTCTTGATGCCGGAGTCTTTCTGCGTGATGAAGACCGAGCGGAACTGCGTGTCTTCCTCGCGCTGCACCAGCGGCACGATCTTGTCGCCCGAGCGCAGCTTGGCCTGCACGAAGGTGAAACCGCCGAACCAGACCATGTCGACCTGCTTGTTCACCAGCGCCTCGACGGCGGCGGGGTAGTCGCTCACCGGCACGAACTCGACCTTGGTGCCCAGCGTGCGCTCAAGGTACTTCACCATCGGGCCGTACTTGCGGATCTGTTCCGACGCGGCCTCTTCGGGAATGGTGGTGACCTTGAACGTGGCCTGCGCCTGCGCGCCCACGGACACCGAGAACGCTGCCACGGCAGCCAGCAGGCGCGCCCGACGGGCGACGCGGTGGAAGATGGAAGTCATGGGAGCTGTCCTTTCGATGAGGTTTGCGTGGGGAGGGATGGGCTGCTGCTCGGCCTTCAGCTGAGCATGTCGTCGAACTTCAGGCCGGCCCAGCGGAAGTTCTCCTTCACCAGGTCGGCGCTGCGCTGGTTGATGTCGATCTGGGTCTGCTCGATCACGCCCTTGTCGTTGACCTTGTAGTCAAACTGCACGCTGATGGCCTCGCGCGGATCGCCGTTGACCATCATGTAGCAGAGGTTGTCGGGCAAGGCTGCGTTCGGGCTGCGACCCGCGATGCGGTCGGCGATGTAGCCCGCCACGATGTGGCCGTGTTTGTTCGCCACGTGCGCGCTCTTGGGATAGAAGGCGAACTGCGGCGAGACGAAGCCGACCGCGTCACCGATCACGTACACGTTCGGGTCGCCCTTGAGGTGCAGCATCAGCGGATCAACATCGGCCCAGCCGTTGGGCTTGCCCTCGCTGGTGCGGCCGATGGCGCCGGCTTTCCAGGCCAGGTCGCCGGCCTGGTGCGGCGCCATCAGCACCGCGTGGTCGAACTTCATGTCGCCCGCGTCGGTCTTGATCTCCTTGGTGAACGGGTCGATGGACTGCACGTGCGCGTTCGGCACGTAGGTGATGTAGTCCTTGTAGAGCTCGTTGAAAGCAGCCCGGAAGCCCGGGCCGATGGGGCGCACACCGTCCTTGTGGTCGAGGATGGTGACCTTGCCCTTGATCTTGTTGTGCTTGAAGTGCCAGGCCACCATGCAGGCGCGCTCGTAGGGCGACGGCGGGCAGCGTTGCGGTGGCGGTGGCAGCGTCATCACCCAGTCGCCGCCCTTGAAGTTGTGCAGGGCCTGCTTCAGTGCGAAGTGTTCGTTGTTGGTGACGTAGGCGGCCGGGAAGCGCGCGCGCGTGGCGTCGGCGATGCGGCGGTCGTTGCCGAACCAGGCTTCGTAGTTGTAGCGGATGCCGGGGGCCAGCACGAGGTAGTCGTAGTCGAGCGCGCCCATGGTGGTCACCACGCGCTTGGCGCTGCGGTCCACCTCCAGCACCTCGGTCTGGATGAAGCGGTAGCCGTGGCGCTCGGACACGCGCAGGTAGTCGTGCGTGATGAAGCTGGTGTCCACCATGTCGACCAGCCACTTGTTGCTGATCGGGCAGGAGAAGAACACCGGGTTGCGTTCGAGCAGCACCACCTCGGCCGAGGGCGCCAGCTGGCGCATGTACTTGGCGGTGGTGAGCCCGCCCCAGCCGCCGCCGCAGACCACCACGCGCGGCGCCTTGCCCTTGGGCAGCAGGGTCTGTGCCGGCTGGCCGATGAAGAACGGCAAGGCAGGCGCGCCGCCGGGCGCCGCACCGGAAGTGGCGCAGCCGGTCAGCACGGCACCGGTGGCGCCGGCTGCGGCGGTGAGGAAGGAACGTCGATCCAGACCCATGTGTGTCTCCTGTCGTTGTGTTGGTGTGATGCGGCCCTGACCCTCAAACCAGTGCCTGCCGCAGAAGAGGCAACTGGTTCACGAATGGCGCGCTGTCTTCCAGGCAGCGCAGATCAAGCAGCAGGCGGTCGTCCGCCACGCGCCCGATCACGGGCAACGGCAGCGTGCGCAGCGCCGTCGCGAGTTCGTCGAGGGCGCGGCCGGCGCCCTTCTTCTGCACGGGCGCGATGGCCAGGCCGGCCGAAGGCAGTTTTTCCACCGGCAGGGAGCCCGAGCCGATCTGGCCCATGAGGTCCAGCACGGCAACCTCGAAGCGCGGCGCCACCGCATTGGCCAGCGCCGGCTGCAACGACACGGCCAGCGCGCGGATGGCATCGGCCGGGCGCGTGAGCAGGCGCAGCGTGGGCAGGTCTTGCGTGAGGCGTTCGGGCCGCAGGTAGAGCATGAGCGTGGCCTCCAGCGCGGCCAGCGGCAGCTTGCTCATGCGCAGCGCGCGCTTCATGGGGAACTTGCGGATGCGCCCGACGGCGGCCTTGCTGCCGACGATGAGGCCGGCCTGCGGACCACCGAGCAGCTTGTCGCCACTGAAGGTGACCACGTCGCAGCCGGCCGCAATCATTTCCTGCGGCGTAGGCTCGTGCGGCAGGCCCCAGGCCGACATGTCCACCAGCGCGCCGCTGCCCAGGTCGGTGGCCATGGGGATGCCGCGGGCGTGCGCGATGCGGGCGATCTCGCCTTCATCCACCGACGCGGTGAAGCCCTGCACCGCGTAGTTGCTGGTGTGCACCTTCATCAGCAGGGCGGTGTGTTCGGTGATGGCCTGCTCGTAGTCGAGCGGGTGGGTGCGGTTGGTGGTGCCGACCTCGACCAGCGTGGCGCCGGCCGAGCTCATCACGTCGGGCATGCGGAAGGCGCCGCCGATTTCCACCAGCTCGCCGCGCGAGACGATCACCTCCTTGCCGTGCGCCATGGCGGCGATGGTGAGCAGCACGGCGGCGGCGTTGTTGTTGACCACCGTGGCCGCTTCCGCGCCGGTGAGCGAGCACAACAGCTCCTCGACCATGCTGTCGCGGTCGCCCCTGCCGCCGTCGTCCAGGCTGTACTCCAGGTTGTTCGGCCCGGCCATCATGGTCAGCAGGTGCTGCAGCGCGCTGTCGGCCAGCAGGGCCCGGCCCAGGTTGGTGTGGATCACCGTGCCGGTGAGGTTGAGCACGGCGCGCATGCGCGGCGCCAGGCGCGCGGCCACGCGCGAGCGGATGGTTTGCTCCACGGCTTCGGGCGTGAGCGCGGCGGCGTCGAGCGCCCCGCCCTGCCGGGCGCGTTCGCGCAGGGCGTCGATGGCGCTGCGGGTCTCGGCCGCCACCAGGGTGTGGCCGTGCTCGGCCACGAGGGCCGCCACATCGGGGGATCGCAACAGGCGATCGATGCCGGGAAGGTTTTTCAGGTCCACCGGGTTCTTCGCCTGGGAACCGTCAACGACGGATTCGGTCAGGCGCTTCATCACGGTCGCCCTGGTGGTGAGCCGTCGTCGAGGACGGGCTCGGGTTCGGCCTCGGATTCGCCGAACAGCAGCATGAAGTTCACACCGTGGCGGTGTTTTCCGGTGTCGGACATCAGCAGGTCCAGCGTGAGGCTGGACAGGTCGTCGGCCACCGGTTCGACGAAGGGGTCGCGGTCGGTGTGCACGATCTTCAGGTAGTGGCCGCACTCGTCGCAGGTCTCGGCCTGCACCTTGGCCGAGGTGGCGCGCGACGCGCCGCCCTGCTCCACAGCGCCGCCGTCGGCGAGATCGAGCGCGAGGAAGGACAACGACTTGCCGCTCAGGCAACGCGGGCACTTGCCCCGCACCATGTGCCATTCCAGGTTGCACAGCGAGCAGTGCAGGTAGCGCTGGCCCAGCGATTCGCCGGAGGTTCGCGTGATGCTCGCGGTGGGGCGGCCGCCACAGCAGGGGCAGCTGCTTTCGTCGTCGATGCGGCCGAAGGGCGCGCCCTGGCCCTGGTGGCCAGCCTGCACCGACAGCAGCAGGTGCGTCCAGTACACCTGCAGCGCGGCGCCGATCACCGGCGCGGCCCCCAGGTCGAGCCCGTTCGACTGCCCATTGAGCAGCAGGTCGGCCTGGCATTCGAGGAAGGCCTCATCGGCCGACGCGAGTTCGTTCAGCATGTCGCGCGCGCCTTCGGGTGCCGTGGTGGCCAGCGCGGCGGCGATGTGGTGCGTGGTGGCCCGCCAGGCCGGGTCGCGCGGCCAGTCGCTCAAGGGCAGCAGCGGCATGCCGGCCCGCGCGGCCGCGTCGATGGCGGCGGCGTCCGGCATGGGCAACGCTGGCATGGCCTGCAAGGCCTGGTGTTGTTCGTTGGCCAGATCGGCCATGAAGCGCAGGTAGTCGCCCAGCGCATGGTCGCTGGCCAACTGCCGCAGGCGCATGGCGCGTTCGGCGAAAAGGGTGGCGCGCTCGGGAAAGCGCAAGTGCGGTGTCTCACCACCGCCGCGAGCGGCGATTTCTTCGGCGGACATGATGCGCACCGTGGCGCTGCTCGTCATCCAGATCTCCTCAAACGTCACGTCGATACCGACTCAAGCCGTATGCCAAGTGCCGCATACATCCCCCGGAAATGCCGCGGAACCGGCTTCGCCGGTCCGCAGGCATCGGGGGTTGCGCGCGGCAGCGCGGCGGGGGTTACCTCTTCGTCACTTCCTCGTGCCACAGCGGGTGGTTCAGGCGGGCCCAGTTCTCGGTCACGGTGCCACGCGTCATGGCGCGCACCGTGCCCTTGACCCAGATCGCCGCGTACACATGCATGATCACGCTCAGGATCAGCACCACCGCCGCCACCGCGTGCAACAGCACCGCGATACGCATGAGCGGGATGCTGAAGAACGGCGCGAACCAGGGCCGCCAGAACATGAAGCCCGTGACCACCAGCACCAGAAGGCTCAACGCCATCAGCCAGAAGACCATCTTCTGACCGAAGTTGTATTTGCCCACCGGCGGCATGCCGGCCTTGTCCCCCTTGAGCATGCGCCCCGCGTGTTTCGCCCACTCGCGGTCGCGGGCGTTGATGAGGTTCTCGCGCCAGATCTTGAGGAAGAACACGAGGAACCCCACCACCATCAGCAGCCCCATGAAGGGGTGCAGGATGCGCGTCCACTGGCCACCACCGAACAGGTGGCTGAGGAAGAACAGGCTGGGGTGGAAGAAGGCCAGGCCCGAGAGCCCGGCGAGGAAGAACATGAGCGCGATGAACCAGTGGTTCATGCGGTCACCGTCCTTGTAGCGAAGCAACAGCCGCTGGCTCATTTCACCACCTCCTTGTCTTCCTTGTCTTCTTCAGCCGGGTCCTTCTCCTCGATCGGGCCCACCTTCATGTAGTGGAAGAAGCCGGCCACCGCAGCGCCAAGCACGGCGGCCACCGCGAGCGGCTTGGTCACGCCCTTCCACAGCGAAACGAAGGGGCTGATCGACGGGTCTTTCGGCAGGTCCACCAGCTCGGGGCGGTCGGCATGTTTCATCACGTACATGACGTGCGTGCCACCCACACCTTGCGGGTTGTAGAGGCCGGCGTTCTGGAAGCCCCGCTCCTTCAGCTCCTCCGAACGCTTCTCGCCATAGGTCACCATGTCGTCCTTGGTACCGAAGGTGATGGCGCCCGTCGGGCAGGTCTTCACGCAAGCCGGCTCCAGGCCCACGCCCACCCGGTCGGAACACAGGGTGCACTTGTACGCCTTGTTGTCCTTCTGGCTGATGCGTGGCACGTCGAAGGGGCAACCCTTGACGCAGTAACCGCAACCGATGCAGTTCTCGCTGATGAAGTCGACGATGCCGTTGGCGTACTTCACGATCGCGCCGGGCGACGGGCAGGCCTTGAGGCAGCCCGGGTCCTCGCAATGCATGCAGCCGTCCTTGCGGATCAGCCATTCGAGGCTGCCCTCTTCGGGCTCCACCTCGAAGAACTTCATCACCGTCCAGCTGGTGGGCGTGAGATCGGCGGGGTTGTCGTAGACACCGATGTTGGTGCCGACTTCGTCGCGCAGGTCGTTCCAGTTCATGCAAGCCACCTGGCAGGCCTTGCAGCCGATGCACTTGGACTCGTCGATGAGCTTGGCGAGCGCCGGCATGGACGTTCGCACCTGCGGTGTGGGGGTGGTGGTCGCCGAGCGGGCGACCACGTCGAGTGATTGCAAGCTGGACATGTCAGTCTCCGCAGAGCCGCCTCAAGGAGGCTGAAGCCCCCTTTGGGGGCAGCGAATGGAATGAGCGTGGGGGCGTCATGTGGTCACCTTTTCGATGTTGACGAGGAACGCCTTGAACTCCGGTGTCTGCGAGTTCGCATCACCGACGAAGGGAGTGAGCGCATTGGCCAGGTAGCCGTTCTGCGTCACGCCCTTGAAGCCCCAGTGGATCGGAATGCCCACGTGGTGGACCTTCTGACCGTTGACGTCCAGCGCCTTGATGCGCTTGGTGACCACACAGGCTGCAACCACCTCGCCCCGGTTGCTGCGCACCCGGACCATGTCGCCCTGCTTGATGCCCTTCTCCGCCGCCAGCGCTTCGCCGATTTCGACGAAGGGCGCTGGCTGCACGATGGCATTGCTGCGCGAGTGCTTGGTCCAGAAGTGCATGTGCTCCGTGAGCCGGTAGGTGGTGGCCGCGTAGGGGAACTCGTCCTTCTTGCCGAAGGCTTCGAGATCGCCCTTGAACACACGCGCCGCCGGGTTGCTGACCGCCTTCGGGTTGTTCGGGCACATCAGGTTCACACCCAAGGGTGTCTCGAACGGCTCGTAGTGCTCGGGGAACGGGCCTTCGCTCATGCCGATGGCGTGCAGGCGTGCCACACCTTCGGGGTTCATGATGAAAGCACCCACACCTTCTTCCGGCGCGGCGTTGGGCCGCATGTCCGGCACGTCGGCGCCGCCCCAGGCCGTGCCGGTCCAGCGCAGGTAGGAGCGCGATGCGTCCCAGGGCTTGCCTGCCGTGTCGGCCGAAGCGCGGTTGTAGAGGATGCGCCGGTTGGCCGGCCACGCGAAGCCCCAGTTCGGGAACACACCCAGGCCACTCGGGTCGGAGGTGTCGCGCCGCGCGGTCATGTTGCCAGCCTGCGTCCAGCAACCGGCGTAGATCCAGTTGCCGCACGCGGTGGAGCCATCGTCCTGCAGCAGCGCGAAGTTCGGCATCTGATCGCCGGCCTTCACCAGCACGGGACGTGGTGCCTCCGGGTTCTTCGGATCGACCGGCCCGAGCACGTCCTTCAGCGCCCGGCCGTTGATCTCGCGCAGCAGTTCCTGCGGCGAGGGCACGTTGGCGTTGATGTACGGCCAGGTCAGCGCCGCCACCGGCTCGGGCAGCGTGCCGCCCTCCTTGGCGTAGAGCGCGCGGATCTTCATGAACAGGCGCGCCATGACTTCCGAGTCCGGCTTGGCCTCGCCCGGTGGATCGACGGCCTTCTCCTTCCAGCCGATGACGCGGCTGGAGTTGGTGAATGTGCCGGTCTCCTCGGCGAAGCAGCTGGTCGGGAAGCGGAACACCTCGGTCTGGATCTTGGCGGGGTCGACGTCGTTGAGCGGCCCGAAGTTCTTCCAGAACTCGCTCGTCTCGGTCTCCAGCGGATCCATCACCACCAGGTACTTCAGCTTGCTCAGCGCCTGCGACAGCTTCTTCTTGTTGGGCACCGCCGCGATCGGGTTGAAGCCCTGGCAGAGGAAGCCGTTCATCTTGCCCTGGTGCATCATCTCGAACATGTACAGCACGTCGTACTGTGCATCGCGCTTGGGCAGCCAGTCGTAGGCGAAGTCGTTCTCTGCCGTCGCAGCATCACCGTAGTACGCCTTCATCAGGCTGGTGTGCCACTTCGGGAAGTTCTGCGGGAACGACATCTGGTTCGGACGCAGCGGCTTGGGCGCGCGCTTGGCCAGGTAGGTCGCGCGGTCGGGGTCGTTCTCCAGCGGCGCCAGCATGTAGCCCGAAAGCACTTCCGAGTACGCGTTCATGTCGGTGATGCCCTGCACGTTGGCATGGCCACGCAGCGCGTTCACACCACCACCCGGCCGGCCCATGTTGCCCAACAGCAGCTGGATCATGGCCATGGTGCGGATGTTCTGCGAACCCACGCTGTGCTGGGTCCAGCCGAGCGCGTAGCAGATCGTCATCACCTTGTCGGGCCCTGCCGTGCCAGCCAGCATCTCCGCCACCTTCAGGAACTGGTCCTGCGGCGTGCCGGTGATCCGGCTCACCATCTCCGGCGTGTAGCGCGAGAAGTGCTTCTTCATCTGCTGGTACACGCAGAGCGGGTCCTGCAGGGTCTCGTCGACCTTGACGAAGCCGTCCTCGCCGATCTGGTAACCCCAGGTCGACTTGTCGTAGCTGCGTTTCTCCTCGTTGTAGCCCGAGAACAGGCCATCCTCCAGCTTGAAGCCGGGCTTGGTGAGGAAGGTGCAGTCCGTGTTGGCCCTGACGTATTCGTGGTGAATCTTGTCGTTGCTCAACAGGTAGTTGATGACGCCGCCCAGGAAGGCGATGTCCGTTCCCACACGGATCGGGGCGTAGTAATCCGCCACCGCCGCGCTGCGCGTGAAGCGGGGGTCGACGACGATCAGCTTGGCCTTGCGGTGCTGCTGCGCCTCCGTCACCCACTTGAACCCGCACGGGTGTGCTTCGGCGGCATTGCCGCCCATGATCAGGACAAGATCTGTGTTCTTGATATCCGTCCACGAGTTGGTCATCGCTCCGCGACCGAAAGTCGGGCCCAGACTGGACACCGTCGGCGCGTGTCAGATGCGTGCTTGCGTGTCCAGGGTCACAAGACCCAGGCCGCGAGCAATCTTGACGCTCAGATAACCGGATTCGTTGGAGGAAGCAGAGGAAATCAGGAAACCGGTGGAGTTCCAGCGGTTGACCGTCGTTCCAGCGGCATTGGTCTTGATGAGGTTGGCATCGCGGTCGGCCTTCATGTGCACGGCCACGCGATTGAGTGCATCTTCCCAGGAGATGCGTTTCCACTGGTCGCTGCCAGGTTCGCGCACCTGCGGGTGCTGCACCCGGCTGGAGGACTGGATCATGTCCATCACGCCCGCGCCCTTGGGGCACAGCGTGCCGCGGTTCACCGGGTTGTCCGGATCGCCCTCGATGTGAACGATGGTCGATTTGACGTTCTTGGCCTTGTCACCCAGGGTGTACATCACCAAGCCGCAACTGACGGAGCAGTAAGGGCAGATGCTGCGCGTTTCGGTGGTACGGGCCAGTTTGAAGCTGCGCGTTTCCGCGAGAGCTGCGCTGGGTGAGAACCCCAACGCCACAAGGCTGGAACCTACCAGCCCTGCGCCACTGACCCGGAAGAAATGCCTCCGGTTCATGTCCATGTCGATCTTCTCCTGCGGGCGTGGGGGCCTGCACTGAATTCGCCTGCTTCACGGCAGAGCTGGATTCAGTTTGCATGAGCACCCCTGCAGGGGAGTGATGGCAATCACCTATGAATTCATGTGCAGACGTTGCAACCCCGTGATGCGGGCGATGCAGGGGCTCAGGGGGTGCAGTGCTCCGACAACTTGTCGCAACACAAGCCGCTCACATCCCAAAACCCTCTTGATTGCAGTGCTTTTACCGGGCCCGCTTGTTGCTTGGTGCGAACGAGCGCCCATGCACTTGCTGGAGAGCGCTCGTTGTCAAGCCTTCAAAAACGGACTCGACCGGGCACAAAACGGGGCCGACGCGTGCACCGCACCGGCCACCACTGTCACTTTCGCGACAGGCGGCGCGCGATCTCCACCACGAGCTGGCGCGCCAGCACCAGCTTGCTGGCGCGGGGCAGCTCGGTCAGGCCGTGCTCGTCCACCAGCAGCAGGGCGTTGTCGTCCTGCCCGAAAGTGGCCGGGCCGATGTTGCCCACCAGCAGCGGCACGCCCTTGCGCAGCCGCTTGGCCTGGGCGTGTTGTTCCAGGTCGTGGCTTTCGGCGGCAAAACCCACGCAGTAGAGCGCCCCGCTCTTCGCACGTGGCGAGGCGGCGATGCCGGCCAGGATGTCGGGGTTCTCGACGAAGGACAACGTGGGCACCTCGCCCGAACCGTCCTTCTTGATCTTCTGTTCCGCCGCTGTGGCCGGGCGCCAATCGGCCACCGCGGCGGCCGAGATGAACACCGTGGCGGCCGGCACCAGCAGGTCCAGGCTCTTCTGCATGTTGAGCGCGGACTTCACATTGACCCGCCCCACGCCCCGCGGCGTGGGCAGGCCCACCGGCCCGGCCACCAGCGTCACCTGGGCACCGGCCTCGTGGGCCGCGCGCGCAATGGCAAAACCCATCTTGCCGCTGGAGAGGTTGGTGAGGCCGCGCACCGGGTCGATGGCCTCGAAGGTCGGGCCCGCGCTCACCAGCACGTGCTGGCCAGCCAGCGGCTTGGACTGGAAGAAGCGCGCAATGTCGTACAGCAGCTCTTCGGGTTCGAGCATGCGGCCGTCGCCGGTTTCACCGCAGGCCTGGTCGCCCGCGCCCACGTCGAGCACGGTGGTGCCGTCGGCGCGCAGCTGCGCCACATTGCGCACCGTCGCGGGGTGGGCCCACATCTCGCGGTTCATGGCCGGCGCCAGGATCAGCGGCACGCGGTCGATGGGGCGCGCCAGGCACATCAGGCTGAGCAGGTCGTCGGCCCGGCCGTGCACCAGCTTGGCCATGAAGTCCGCGCTGGCGGGCGCGATCACGATGGCATCGGCCTCGCGGCTCAGGTTGATGTGGGCCATGTTGTTGTTCTGCCCGCCCGAAGTGCGCGCGTCCCACTGCGAGGTGAAGACCGGCCGGCCCGACAGCGCCTGCAGCGTGACCGCGGTGGCGAACTGCTCGGCCGCTTCGGTCATCACCACCTGCACCGTGGCGCCGTCCTTCACCAGCGCCCGGCACAGCTCGGCCGCCTTGTAGCAAGCAATGCCCCCCGAGAGGCCCAGCACGATGTGTTTTCCAGCGAGTTCGTTCATGCGCGCAATGTAGCAGTTGGCCCCTGCCCGGATGTCCGGTGTGGACAGGGGTCTGAAAGGGGCTGCCGGCGGGACCGAAAGGGGGCCCCCTATAATCCCCATTTCCACCTCCTGCGAGCAAGCGGCTCGCCCGAGACATGACCAAATTTGTGTTCGTTACCGGCGGTGTGGTGTCCTCTCTGGGCAAAGGCATCGCCTCCGCATCCCTGGCCGCTCTGCTAGAGTCCCGCGGCCTCAAAGTCACCCTCATCAAGCTCGACCCGTACATCAACGTGGATCCGGGCACCATGTCCCCCTTCCAGCACGGCGAGGTGTTCGTCACCGACGACGGCGCCGAGACCGACCTGGACCTGGGCCACTATGAGCGTTTCATCGAAACGCGCATGAAGAAGACCAACAACTTCACCACCGGCAAGATCTACCAGTCGGTGCTGGAGAAGGAACGCCGCGGCGACTACCTCGGCAAGACGGTGCAGGTGATCCCGCACGTCACCAACGAAATCCAGGAATTCATCCAGCGCGGCGCCGGCATCGGCACGGCCGATGCGGTGGACGTGGCCATCGTCGAAATCGGCGGCACCGTGGGTGACATCGAGTCCCTGCCCTTCCTGGAGGCCGTGCGCCAGATGAGCCTGCGCCTGGGCCCGAACAACTCGGCCTTTGTGCACCTGAGCTACGTGCCCTGGATCGCCGCCGCCGGCGAACTCAAGACCAAGCCCACGCAGCACACCGCCAAGGAGCTGCGCGCCATCGGTATCCAGGCCGACGCCCTGCTGTGCCGCGCCGACCGCCGCGTGCCCGACGACGAGCGCGCCAAGATCTCGCTGTTCTCCAACGTGCCCGAGTGGGGCGTGATCTCCATGTGGGACGTGGACACCATCTACAAGGTGCCACGCATGCTGCACGAGCAGGGCCTGGACGGCCTGATCTGCGACAAGCTGCGCATCAACACGCCGCCGGCCAACCTCAAGCGCTGGGACGACCTGGTGTACGAGGTGGAGCACCCGAAGGCCACGGTGAAGATCGCCATGGTCGGCAAATATGTCGACCTGTCGGACAGCTACAAGTCGCTCAACGAAGCGCTGCGCCACGCCGGCATGCGCAACCATGCCAAGGCACAGATCGAGTACATCGATTCGGAAACCATCGAGCCCGGCAACGTGGCGAAGATCCTCGGCCTGTACGACGCCATCCTGGTACCCGGCGGCTTCGGCAAACGCGGCGTGGAAGGCAAGATCTGCGCGGCGCGTTACGCCCGCGAACAGAAGGTGCCCTACCTCGGCATCTGCCTGGGCATGCAGGTTGCCACCATCGAGTACGCGCGCCATGTGGCCGGCCTGAAGGACGCCAACAGCACCGAGTTCGAACCCGACACGCCGCACCCGGTGATCGCCCTGATCACCGAGTGGAAGGACGCCGACGGCAGCATCCAGCAGCGCAGCGCAAGCTCCGACCTGGGCGGCACCATGCGCCTGGGCTCACAAAGCTCCGACGTGGCCGACGGCACGCTGGCGCGCCAGATCTACGGCCCGGTGGTCACCGAGCGCCACCGCCACCGCTACGAAGCCAACGTGAACTACCTGGACCAGCTGCGCCAGGCCGGCCTGGTGATCGCGGCGCTCACGCAGCGCGAGCAGCTCACCGAAATGGTCGAGCTGCCGCAGCAGGTGCACCCCTGGTACGTGGGCGTGCAGTTCCACCCCGAGTTCAAGTCCACACCGTGGGACGGCCACCCGCTGTTCAACGCCTACATCAAGGCGGCACTGGACCACCAGGGCCAGCCGGCGGCGAAAGCCGCCGTCGCTGCCTGAGTCCTGCCGATCGGAGCCTTCCCATGAAACTCTGCGACTTTCACATCGGACTCGACCACCCGTTCTTCCTGATCGCAGGCCCCTGCGTGATCGAGTCCGAGCAGCTGCAGATGGACGTGGCGGGCCAGCTGAAGGAAATCACCGCCTCACTCGGTGTGCCCTTCATCTTCAAGAGCAGCTTCGACAAGGCCAACCGCAGCAGCGGCACCAGCTACCGCGGCCCGGGCCGTGACAAGGGCCTGGAGATCCTGGCCAAGGTCAAGCGCGAGCTCGGCGTGCCGGTGCTCACCGACGTGCACAGCGAAGAAGACATCCGCGATGCCGCCCAGGTCTGCGACGTGCTGCAGACCCCGGCCTTCCTGTGCCGCCAGACCGATTTCATCCGCGCCGTCGCCCAGAGTGGCAAGCCGGTGAACATCAAGAAGGGCCAGTTCCTCGCGCCGCACGACATGAAGAACGTGATCGACAAGGCCCGTGCCGCCGCCAAGGAAGCCGGCCTGGACGAAGACAGCTTCATGGCCTGCGAACGCGGCGCCAGCTTCGGCTACAACAACCTGGTGTCCGACATGCGTGGCCTGGCCATCATGCGCGAGACCGGTGCGCCGGTGGTGTTCGACGCCACCCACAGCGTGCAGCTGCCCGGCGGCCAGGGCACCAGCAGCGGCGGCCAGCGCGAGATGGTGCCGGTGCTGGCGCGCGCGGCGGTGGCCGTGGGCGTGGCCGGCCTGTTCATGGAAACCCACCCCGATCCTGCCAAGGCCCTGAGCGACGGCCCCAACGCCGTGCCGCTCAAACACATGAAGGCCTTGCTCGAGACCCTGATCGCCCTCGACGGCGTGACCAAGAAGAACGGTTTCCTCGAAGACCGTTTCAACGCCTGATCTTTTCCATTTTTTATCGTTCTCACCCAGAGGTAATGAATCCATGAGTGCAATCGTTGACATCGTTGGCCGCGAAATCCTCGACAGCCGCGGCAACCCCACCGTCGAATGCGACGTGCTGCTGGAAAGCGGCGTGATGGGCCGTGCGGCCGTGCCCTCGGGCGCCTCCACCGGTTCGCGCGAAGCCATCGAGCTGCGCGACGGCGACAAGAGCCGTTACCTCGGCAAGGGCGTGCTCAAGGCGGTGGAGAACATCAACACCGAAATCAGCGAAGCCGTGCTGGGCCTGGACGCCTCCGAGCAGGCCTTCCTGGACAAGACCCTGATCGACCTCGACGGCACCGACAACAAGGGTCGCCTGGGCGCCAACGCCATGCTGGCGGTTTCCATGGCCGTGGCCCGCGCCGCCGCCGAAGAAGCCGGCCTGCCGCTGTACCGCTATTTCGGCGGCATGAGCGCGGTGCAGATGCCGGTGCCGATGATGAACATCATCAACGGCGGCGCACACGCCAACAACTCGCTCGACCTGCAAGAGCTGATGATCATTCCAGTGGGCGCACCGAGCTTCCGCGAAGCCCTGCGCTGGGGCGCCGAGGTGTTCCACGCCCTCAAGGCCATCCTGCACGACAAGCACATCAGCACCGCCGTGGGCGACGAAGGCGGTTTCGCGCCCTCGGTCGAAAACCACGAAGCCGCGCTGCAACTGATCCTGCAGGCCATCGACAAGGCCGGCTACACCGCCGGCGAGCAGATCGCCCTCGGCCTGGACTGCGCCGCCAGCGAGTTCTACAAGGACGGCAAGTACGTGCTCGAAGGCGAAGGCGGCATCGCCCTGACCGCCGAGCAGTGGACCGACATGCTGGCCACCTGGGTCGACAAGTACCCCATCGTGTCCATCGAAGACGGCATGGCCGAAGGCGACTGGGACGGCTGGAAGGTGCTGACCGACCGCCTGGCGAACAAGGTGCAGCTGGTGGGCGACGACCTGTTCGTCACCAACACCAAGATCCTGAAAGAAGGCATCGACAAGGGCATCGCCAACTCGATCCTGATCAAGATCAACCAGATCGGCACGCTGACCGAAACCTTCGCCGCCATCGAGATGGCCAAGCGCGCCGGCTACACCGCCGTCATCAGCCACCGCTCGGGCGAGACCGAAGACAGCACCATCTCCGACATCGCCGTGGGCACCAACGCCGGCCAGATCAAGACCGGTTCGCTCTCGCGCTCGGACCGCATGGCCAAGTACAACCAGCTGCTGCGCATTGAGGAAGACCTGGGCGAAGTGGCGGTGTACCCAGGCCGCGCTGCCTTCTACAACCTCAAGTAAACGTGGCTGCCACGCCGCGCCGCCACACGCGCCAGCACCCCTGCCAAGGGGCTGGCCATTGGCACGCGGCGTGTGGTGCGGGTGACCGAATGCTTTTCGGTGACAATCAGAGCCCATGGCCCGCCGCTTGATTCCCCTTCTGCTGATCGCCTTGCTGGTGGTGGTGCACGCCCAACTGTGGTTCGGGCGCGGCAGCGTGCCGCAGGTGACGAGCATGAAGCAGCAACTCGCCCTGCAAGACCAGGCCAACCGCGATGCTGGACTGCGCAACGACCAGTTGCGCAACGAGGTGCGCAACCTGCAGGAAGGCCTGGACATGGTCGAAGAACTCGCCCGCCAGGAACTGGGCATGGTCAAGCCCAACGAGATCTTTGTGCAGATCGCCAAGGGCAGGCCCTGAGCGAGACGCTCTGAGTCTGTGGTCACGCAGACCCGTCAACGCCGCTGCGGCGTTGACACACCCGGCCCCTCCCCCACCATGAAGCGCGCGCCATGAGCATCCCCGGCCACGCCCCCGTCATCGCCCTGCTCGGCGGCGAGTCCAGCGGCAAGAGCACACTGGCCCTGGCCTTGCAACAAAGGCTGCAGGCGGAGCACGGCCTGCAGGTGGCCGTCGTGCCCGAGCACCTGCGCCACTGGTGCGAACAACAAGGCCGCGCACCACACGCCCATGAGCAGGCCGCCATCGCGGCCGAACAGAGCCGCCGGATCCGCGCCGCGCAAGACACCCCGGGCATCGGCCTGGTGATCGCCGACACCACAGCCCTGATGGTGGCGGTGTACAGCGCGCAGTACTTCAACGACCGCAGCCTGCTGGCCGACGCACTGGCCGAACAGGGCCGCCACAGCCTCACGCTGCTGATGGGCCTGGACCTGCCCTGGACACCCGACGGCCTGCACCGCGACAGCCCGCAGGCGCGCGCCCGCACCGATGCCCTGCTGCGGCAGGAACTGCAGGCTGCGGACGTGGCCTTCCAAGCCGTTCATGGTGCGGGTGCGGCGCGCGAGCGGCAGGCCCTGCGCGCCATCGGCCGCCTGCTCGGGCGCGCCCTGCTGGCCGAAGACCCGGCGCTGGCCCACGGCCTGCGCCCCTGGTCTTGCGACAACTGCAGCGACCCGGTGTGTGAACACCGGCTGTTCACCGCATTGCTCAAGACCGGTGCGCCCACCCGGACCGAGTCATGAAGACCGGCCGGACGGGCGCTACGGCCCCCCGCTCAGTGAACGCCGGGTGAGCCGGGCGGCTGGATTTCCGGCTGCAGGAAGACCTGGGCTGCGTCCACCGGATCAAAGCGGTACTGCGCGCCACAGAACTCACAACCCACTTCCACCTGGCCTTGTTCGGTCAGGATCGACTCCACCTCGTCGCGGCCTAGGCCGCGCAGCATGTTGCTCACGCGCTCGCGCGAGCAGGTGCAGGAGAAACGTGGCCCCGTCTCGCCCATGAGCGGCTCGAAGCGCAGCAGCTTCTCTTCCCAGAACAGGCGGTGCAGGATGGTGTCGGCATCCAGGCCCAGCAACTCCTCGCGCTTCAGGCTGGAGGCCAGGATCGCGATGCGGTTGTAGTCCTCGTTCTGGCCGATCTGGTCTTCGTCGCGCGCCACCGACTGGCCGGCCAGGTTGCCCTCGCCTTGCAGCGGCAGGCGCTGGATCAGCAGGCCGGCGGCCATCTTGTCGTCGGCGGCCAGCACCAGGCGCGTGTCGAGCTGCTCGCTCTGCAGCATGTAGTGCTCGATCACGTCGCTGAGTCTTTCCAGCTTCTCGCGCTTGTCGCCAAACAGCGGCACCACGCCCTGGTAGGGCTGCTGGCCCGGCAGGCGGTCCTTGGGGTCGAGCGTGATGGCGCAGCGGCCCTGGTTGTTCACGTTGACCATGTGCGACAGCGGCGCATCGGCCGCCACTTCGCCCTTCACCGTGGCGGTAGCGCGCAGGCTCAGGTCGGGCTGCACCTCGGCCACGGCCAGCTTCACCGGGCCGTCGCCCATGATCTGCATGATCAGCGCGCCGTTGAACTTGATGTTGGCCTGCATCAGCGTGGCGGCCGCGGTCATCTCGCCCAGCAGCTCGGTGACGGCCGCGGGATAACCGCCACCATCGCGGTGGCGTTGCAGGATGTCTTGCCAGGCATCGGTGAGGCGCACCAGCATGCCGCGCACGGGCATGCCTTCAAAGACGAATTTGTGGAGTTCGGACACGCAGGGCTTTCGGAGACAGTCAGAAAAAAATCGAAGGGAAGCAGGTGGTGCTCAGGCCAGCTTTTTCAAGCCCTGGCGGTAGCGTGCGGCGTTCTCGATGTAGTGGTGCGCGCTGCGGCGCAGGCCCTCGATCTGCTCTGGCGTGAGCGTCTTCACCACACGCGCCGGGCTGCCGAGGATCATGCTGCCATCGGGAAACTCCTTGCCCTCGGTGACCAGCGCGCGCGCACCCACCAGGCAGTTCTTGCCGATCTTCGCGCCGTTGAGCACGGTGGCGCCGATGCCGATCAGGGTCTCGTCGCCGATGGTGCAGCCGTGCAGCATCACCTGGTGGCCCACCGTCACGTTCGCGCCCAGCGTCAGCGGAAAGCCGATGTCGGCGTGCATCACGCTGCCATCCTGGATGTTGCTGCCCGCGCCCACGGTGATGGTTTCGGTGTCGCCACGCAACACGGCACCGAACCAGACGCTGCTGTCGGCTTCCAGCACCACGTTGCCCATCACCTGCGCGCTGT
The DNA here is from genome assembly GCF_001571225.1 of Hydrogenophaga palleronii NBRC 102513. GTDB lineage: Bacteria > Pseudomonadota > Gammaproteobacteria > Burkholderiales > Burkholderiaceae_C > Hydrogenophaga > Hydrogenophaga palleronii. Next base: position 59,904 of record NZ_BCTJ01000016.1, on the reverse strand, counting down.
CGGCCACCCAGGCCGATGCCGCCAGTTGCGGTGCCACGCCGTCGAGTTCGTAGATTGCCATGGGGGAGTCTCCGTTGTCGGTCTTTGATGAAACCTAGAATTGTAGGGATGCAAGCCACCGTCACCCTGTCGCCCCCGTCCCTGCGCGCCAGCGCCCTGGCCGCCCTGTGCGAGAGCGATCCGGCCCGCAAGGTGGCGGCCACACAGGCGCTGTGGGCCGCCTGGTCGGCCGGCGAAACCACGCTGGACACCGCAGAGCGCCTGCAGCCGCCCCCGAACACCACCCTGCCCGGCCGCCCCGCGCGGCCCGAACTGCTTGCACCGGTGGACGTGCCGCAGCGCTCGCCCTTCACGCCGCCCGGCCTGGCGATGCTGCTGCACGCGGTGACCCACATCGAGTTCAACGCCATCAACCTGGCGTTGGACGCGGTCTGGCGTTTCCCCGACATGCCGGCCGACTTCTACAGCGACTGGCTGCACGTGGCACACGAAGAAGCCATCCACTTCGAACTGCTGCGCACCCACCTGGAAAGCCTGGGCCACCACTACGGCGACTTCGCGGCGCACGGCAGCCTGTGGGAGATGTGTGTGCGCACGCAAGAGGACATCACCGCCCGCATGGCCCTGGTGCCGCGCACCATGGAAGCCCGCGGCCTGGACGCCACACCACCGATGCAGGCACGCCTGCGCAAGGTTGGCACACCGGCGGCGCTGCGCGCGGTGGAGATTCTGGACGTGATCCTGCGCGACGAGATCGGCCACGTGGCAGTGGGCAACCGCTGGTATGGCTGGTTGTGTGCGCAGCAAAGCATCGAGCCGCTGAGCCACTACCGCCGGCTGGCGCGTGCACACTCGGCGCCACGCCTGAAGCCACCGTTCAACGACTCGGCTCGGCTGGCGGCGGGGTTCAGCCAGGCGGAGCTGGATGCGTTGCTGCAGTCCTGATCGGGCTGCGCCGGCTCGGGGCTATCTGATGGCGGCGCAGCACGGCAAGATGCCAATTGCGTAGCCAGACCGTGGCGCGGCCGGCTTACGCCAATGTCTAGAATGACCGCGATCGGCCAAGAGCGGCATTCAATCGTTCTCCCTGGCGGCATCACAGTACACGTCAAACCACACAGAAATCTGTCGCTCGCCAAGGAAGCGGAGGAGCTCTGGTTGCAAGGTGAAATCACCATTCCAACCTGTTAAGTCCAGCCCTATCGACAGCCTTAAACTACATTTCTCGAAAACTGGCCGCCATACCTCTAGGTCCTTTGGCAACATAGCAAGAAGCTCTTCCACTGCCGAACCTACATCCCATTCATCGGTTTGATGCTTCTTAATTTGAAGTTTCCAGCTTCCGTGGTCGGGTAGCTTCACCAATGGCGGCCAGTCGGCATCCAGCACGGGAACTCCTTTGGTCCGGCTTCTCGTCGGCTCTACCCCAAAGACACGCGAGATTTCCTCAGGTATCAAATCGTCAGCTGTAACGGTGAGGCCGATGGAGAACCAACCAATGGGCTCAATCAGCGTGATCGTTTCTGGAGGCGCGTCGGGCGGGGGTAGCGGAAATGGGTCTTGCATGTGGTGAATTGTGTGGCAGCTCGTAGCATCTTCGTCGCATACCGCTTTGGGCCCAAAGCAGCTCTCAAGGCCCTGCTCCATTCAGCCAATCCAGCGAACCGCGCAACAACAACCACGCCACCCACTCAAGACAACCGGAAGTCATCCCGCAACGCCACCCGCCGATGAGTCACCGGCAGCGGCGCGCGCCCCAGCAGCGGCGGCAGCGCGTTCGGCAGCGGCATGTTGTCGCGCTGCAGCAGGATCCAGTGGCCGTAGCTGAAGGGGCTGAAGCGGAACAGGTCGCACAGGTGCGCGCCGGTGCGGCTCATCCAGTCGGGCAGCTGCACCTGCAGTGCCGGTGCCACCGGTTGTTCGGTGTGCTCCACACCGCGCAGCAGCTGCAGGTATTCACGGTAGGCAAACAGGCGCTCACCGCCCAGGTTGGCTTCGCGCTGGCCGGAGAGGGTGGGCATTCTGGCGAGCACGGCATAGGCCTGGCCGAGGTCGCTGGCCTGCAGTGCGGCAATGCGGCCGGTGGCGCCGCGCGGCACGAAGTGCACCGGCCAGCCCGCCAGCATGCGCAGCCAGCTGGCACCAAAACCGCCCAGGCCATCGATCAACGAGGGGCGCACGATGCAGTGGTCGGCCCCGCTGGCCTGGATGGCCTGCTCGCCGCGCAGCTTGCTCGACAGGAAGCGGCTCTTCGCGCCTTCGTGCAGGCCCAGGGCCGAGGTGTGGATGAGCCGCACGCCCGCGGCAGCGCAGGCGGTGGCCAGTGCGCGCGGCATGGCGTGGTGCACCTGCTCGTAACTCTCGCCGCTGCGCTGGCGCAGGATGCCGACGCAGTTGATGACCACGTCCACCTCCTCCAGCTGCGCCTGCCAGGCGGCAGGCTCCAGCACCGTGTGCAAGGGCAGGAAGCGCCAGCGCAGCCGATCGTGGTCGGCGTTCGCCAGCGTGGCGGGTGCAGGCGCCGTGCCTGCTGCGCCATGCGGGCGGCGCACGCCCAGCACCTGCGCGCCGTCGGCCAGCAGGGCCTGCACCACGTGGTGGCCGATGAAGCCGCTGGCGCCGAGCACCATGGCGCGCAGCGGCCGCGCCGCACTGGCTGTGGCGCCAGTGTGCATCGCCTCGTGGCCCGGCCGTTCTTGTTGCTCCGAAAACATCTGCGGCCTCCCCTGCCGGTGCCCGACAGACAGGCGTGTGCGGCGGATTCTACGGGCGCGAGTGGGTGACGATTGAGCGCCGAAGCGCGTGATCGAGGCCGCCGTGGTCGATCCCGGATAATTCGGGATGACTTCCGCACCCTCGACCGCCTTCAGCACCCTGCCCCTTTCGCCCGCCACCCTGGCCAACCTGGAGCAGCTGGGCTACACCGCCATGACGGCGATCCAGGCCGCCGCCCTGCCCCCCGCCTTGCTCGGCAAGGACATCATTGCCCAGGCCAAGACAGGCAGCGGCAAGACCGCCGCCTTTGCCCTGGCCCTGCTGGCCAACCTGAACCCGCGCCGTTTTGCGGTGCAGACGCTGGTGCTGTGCCCCACGCGCGAACTGGCCGACCAGGTGACCACCGAAATCCGCCGCCTCGCGCGCGCCGAAGACAACATCAAGGTCGTCACGCTGTGTGGTGGCGTGCCACTGCGCGGCCAGCTCGCCACGCTGGAGCACGGCGCGCACATCGTGGTGGGCACACCGGGCCGCATCATGGACCACCTGGAACGTGGCAGCCTGCAGCTGGACGCGCTCAACACCCTGGTGCTGGACGAAGCCGACCGCATGCTGAACATGGGCTTCTTCGACGACATCGTCACCGTCGCCCGCCAGTGCCCGAAGGCACGCCAGACCCTGCTGTTCTCCGCCACCTACCCCGAGGGCATCGCCAAGCTCAGCGCGCAGTTCATGCGTGAGCCGGTCACCATCAAGGTGGAAGCGCAGCACGCCGGCGCGCAGATCGAGCAGCGCTGGTACGAGGTGAGCGAGAACGAACGGCTCGACACCGTGAGCAAGTTGCTCGCCCACTTCCGCCCGGCGAGCACGCTGGCCTTCTGCAACACCAAGGCGCAATGCCGCGACCTCGTGGCGGTGCTGCAGGCGCAAGGCATCAGCGCGCTGGCGCTGTTCGGCGAACTCGAACAACGTGAGCGCGACCAGGTGCTGGTGCGGTTTTCCAACCGCAGTTGCTCGGTGCTGGTGGCCACCGACGTGGCCGCGCGGGGCCTGGACATTGCCAGCCTCGCCGCCGTGATCAACGTGGACGTGACGCCCGACCCCGAGGTGCACATCCACCGCATCGGCCGCACCGGCCGCGCCGGCGAAACCGGCCTGGCGCTCAACCTCGCCAGCCTGGACGAGATGGGCAGCGTCGGCAAGATCGAACACCTGCAGGGCCGCGAATCGGCGTGGCATCCGCTGAACGAATTGCAACCGGCCAGCCGCGAGCCCCTGGTGCCACCCATGGCCACGCTGCACATCCAGGGCGGCCGCAAGGAAAAGATCCGCCCCGGCGACGTGCTGGGCGCGCTCACCGCCGACCTCGGCTACACGCGCGAGCAGGTGGGCAAGATCAACGTCAACGAATGGTCCACCTACGTTGCGGTGGACCGCGACATCGCCCAACAGGTGGCAAGCCGGCTCAACGCCGGCCGCATCAAGGGCAAGAGCGTGAAGGTGCGGGTGCTGGAAGACTGAGTGAGCGCCATGCACCTGCTGCGCAAGCGCTGGGTCTGGGTGACCCTCATCACCCTGGCTGTGCTCTTCGTCTGGTACTTCAAGGTGCTCACCCTGGGTTACTACTGGGCCAGCACCAGCCTGCGCGCCGCGCAGTGGCAGGGCAAATCGCTCTGGCTGCCCGACTACCGCGTGACGGTGGAAGCGCTGCCGGTGCAGGGCCTGAGCCGCAACGCCTCCGGCCTCACCTTCAACACCGAGACCGGCACACTGTTCACCGTGATCAACCGGCCACCGCAGGTTGCCGAACTCACACCCGACGGCCAGCTGCTGCGCGTCATCGCGCTCAACGGCGTAAAGGACCCGGAGGGCATCACCCATGTGCAGGGCGACACCTACGTGGTGTCCGACGAGTCGAGCCACACCATGTACTGGGTGAAGATCGGTGCCGATGCCACGCGCGCCTCGGTTCAAGGCTCCTCCAGCCTGGGCCTGGGCATCGACACTGTGCACAACAGCAGCTTTGAAGGCGTGTCCTGGGACAGCCGGCACGACCGCCTGTACGTGGTGAAGGAAAAACTGCCGCTGCGCGTGCTGGTGATCAGCGGGCTCGACGTGTTCAACGAATCGCGCGGTTTCAACATCGACATCAGCGAATGGCAGTCTTCGCGCTCGGCCTCGCTGTTCATGAGCGACCTCTCTTCGCTCACCCTGCACGACCCGACCGGCCACCTGCTGTTGCTGAGCGACGAGTCGGCGCTGATCGCCGAGTACGCACCCGACGGCCAGCCCGTCAGCGTGATGCCTTTGTGGCGCGGCCTGCATGGCCTGCGGCGCAAGGTGCCGCAACCCGAAGGCCTGGCGGTGGGCCCCGATGGCGCGATCTACGTGCTGTCCGAGCCCAATCTGTTCTACCGCTTCGAACGGCCAAAGCGACCGCCGGGTTGATCCATCCGGCCATGCGGCAATAAGTCACGCTCACAGGGTTGTAGCAAGCACGTTCCTCTGCATGATGTGCCTTTGATTTCCAACCGCGTGTTCGTGACCCGCCCATGGCAACCCTCATTCCATCGATCGGCAGCACCTCGTTCGACTCCACCGGCGAACGCCGGCTCGCCGAGCGGCTTGAGCAAAAGCTCGATGCCGACTACCTGCTGTGGCACAACGTGCCCATCGGCCCCAAACAGACCCACCCCGACTTTGTGGTGCTGCACCCGCGGCGTGGCTTGTTGATCCTGGAGACCAAGGACTGGCATCTGGACACGGTCAAGGAAGCCACCCGGCAGTACTGGACCATTTTGTCCAACGGCTCACCCAAGGTGCTGATCAACCCGCTGGCGCAGGCGAGGCATTGCGCGATCCAGGTCGTCAACGCCCTGGAGCGTGATCCGCAACTGGTGCAGCCCGGTGGCCCGCACCAGGGCAAGCTCGCGTTTCCATGGGGGCATGGGGTGGTGTTCACGCGGATCACGCGCAAGCAGTTCGAAGCAGCCGGCCTGCACGAGGCCATCGAGCCCCACTACGTGATCTGCAAGGACGAGATGGAAGAGTCGGCCGACCCGGAGGCCTTCCAGCAGCGGCTGTGGAACATGTTCCCGCACAGCTTTGGTGGCGCGATGACGTTGCCGCAGGTTGATCGTGTGCGCTGGATCCTGTTTCCGCAGGTGCGCGTGCCTGTGCAAGGCAGCATCTTCGACGACAACGATGCCGAGGCAGAGTTGCCCGGCATCATGCGCGTGATGGACCTGCAGCAGGAACAGCTTGCGCGCTCGCTGGGCGACGGCCACCGTGTGATCCACGGCGTGGCGGGCTCGGGCAAGACCATGATCCTCGGCTACCGCGCCGAACACCTCGCCAAGGCCCACACACCCACCAGCAAACCCATTCTGGTGCGGTGCTTCAACGTGCCGCTGGCCGCGCAACTGGCCAGCGTGATGGAGGCCAAGGGCCTGTCGCACGCGGTGCATGTGCGCAACTTCCACAAATGGTGCCGCCAGCAGTTGGTGGCCTTCGGGCAGCCCATCCCTTCGCAGGGCCCGGGGATGTTCGACGAGATGGTGGACAACGTGATCCGCGGCGTGGAGCGTTCGCACATCCCCGGCGGCCAGTACCAGGCGGTGCTGATCGACGAAGGCCACGACTTCGCGCCCGAGTGGCTCAAGCTGGTGACGCAGATGGTGGACCCGGCCACCAACAGCCTGCTGCTGCTTTACGACGATGCGCAAAGCATCTACGAACGGGCGCGCGGCAAACACTTCAGCTTCAAGAGCGTGGGCGTGCAGGCGCAGGGCCGCACCACCATCTTGAAGATCAACTACCGCAATACGCGGCAGATCCTGCAGACCGCGAGCCTGATCGCGGCCGATCTGCTGACCGCCGACGACAAGGACGACGACGGCGTGCCGCTGGTCAAACCGGTGAGCTGTGGCCGCGACGGTGAAGCGCCCATGGTCATCCGCCTGCCCAGCCTGCGCGACGAAGCCTTCACCATCGCCGACCACCTTCGCGCGGCCCACCAGCAAGGCCATGCCTGGGGCGACATGGCCATCCTGTGCCGCGACTGGAGCACGATGGACCTCTGCGCCGACGCGCTCGAACAGCGCAGGTTGCCGCACGCGGTGCACAAGAAGGCAGGGACATTCACACCCGGTGCCGATGTGATCCAGATCATGACCATGAAGGTCAGCAAGGGCCTGGAGTTTCCGGTGGTCGCCCTGCCCGGCGCCGGCCACATGCCCGGCGCCGGCGAAGACGAAACCGAAGCCGCGCGCGTGCTCTACGTGGCGGCCACACGCGCCACGCACAAGCTGCTGATCACCCTCAGCGGCGACGGTGGCCTGGGCCAGCGGCTGGTTGAACGGGTGGCGGCCTAGAACGTCACCGTCACCGACCGCGCACTGCGCTTCGCCTCGCCGTGGTACACGGCCTCGATGTTGTTGCCGTCGGGGTCGATGACGAAAGCGGCGTAATAACCCGGGTGGTAACTGCGCTCGCCCGGCGCGCCGTTGTCCTTGCCGCCGGCGGCCAGGGCGGCGGCGTGGAAGGCATCCACCATTGCGCGGTTTTCGGCCTGGAAGGCCAGGTGGTGGCGGCCGGTAAGGTGTCCGGTGGCGGCGGCGCTGTCCAGGCCGGTGACAAACAATTCGTCGGCCCAGAAGTAGTCTGCCTCGGCACCGCCCATCGGCACCTGCAGGGCCTGCAGCACGGCGGTGTAAAAGGTCTGGCTGGCGGCCAGATCGCGAACGACCAACTGCACATGATCGATCAGGCGGCCGCGGTGAATTTCCTGCGTTTCCATGGATGCTCCCTTCGTGTCTTTGGATCCGGACGGCCATGCTAATTCGGTTGGCGGGCGCTCGGCAAGCTGCCCGGCGGGCACTAAACTCATGGCCCCGAACCGTCACACATCAGGAGCAGCCCATGGGCGCACAGTGGAAAGCCAAGCACAAAGACCTCGCCGCCAATGCCAAGGGCCGGCTGTTCGGCAAACTCGCGAAGGACATCATGATCGCCGCGCGCCACGGCGCCGACCCGGCGGCCAATGCCCGCCTGCGGCTGGTGGTGGAGCAGGCGCGCAAGGTCTCCATGCCCAAGGACACACTGGACCGCGCCATCAAGAAAGGCGCCGGGCTGACCGGCGAAACGGTGCACTTCGACCACGTGATCTACGAAGGTTTTGCGCCGCACCGTGTGCCGGTGATGGTCGAGTGCCTGACCGACAACGTGAACCGCGCCGCCTCCGACATGCGCGTGCTGTTCCGCAAGGGCCAGCTCGGCACCTCGGGCTCGGTGTCCTGGGACTTTGACCACGTCGGCCTGATCGAAGCCGAAGCGGCCCGCAAGGACGCCGACGCCGAAGTGGCCGCCATCGAAGCCGGTGCGCAGGACTTTCACCCCGCCGACGAAGACGGCGTGACCGTGTTCCTGACCGACCCGACCGACCTCGATCTGGTCAGCCGCGCCCTGCCCGCCCAGGGTTTCACCGTGCTCTCGTCCAAGCTCGGCTACAAGCCCAAGAACCCCATTGCCCCCGACAGCCTAAGCGCCGAGCAGCTGGAGGAGGTGGAGGCTTTCCTGGCCGCACTCGACGCCAACGAAGACGTGCAGAACGTGTTCGCCGGCCTGGGCGGCTGAGCGCTTCACAAAACCACCCACCGAACTGACGGACAATCCCCGCCATGAGCGAAGAAACCCAAACGTCCCCCTCCCCCGGCCGCCCCGAGCTGCCCGACCACCTCTCGATCGACCCGCGCAGCCTGCACCACGTGGCCGCCGTGTTCGAACACGACATCGGCATCCGTTTCAACGGCAAGGAGCGCTTTGACGTCTCCGAATACTGCATCAGCCAGGGCTGGGTGAAAGTGCCCTCGGGCAAGACGCTGGACCGCAAGGGCAACCCGCTGCTGATCCAGCTCAAGGGCAAGGTCGAAGCCTTCTACAAATAGAGACCACTTGCCCAGAACCTGCGCCGCACAATGCCCTCCAAAGGCCATCATGCGACGCAGATCCCTCCTCCTCTCCCTTCCCGCCCTCCTGCCCGGCCTGCCCCTCATGCTGGGCGGCACCCTGCCGGCCCGCGCGGCCGATCTCGACACCGAAGACCGGGCCGATGGCCCACCCGGCTACAAGGTGTCGCTGGCGCAGATGCAGCAAGGAGTGGGCACGCGCTTTCCACGCCGCTACCCGGTGCAGGGCCTGCTCGATCTGGAGCTGCAAACCCCGCGCCTGCAACTGCTGCCCGAACAGAACCGCCTGCGCGCCGAGATGGCGGTGGTGGCCGCCGGCCCGGCGCTCAACCGCGCCCACCAGGGCAGTTTCGATGTGGATTTCGGCCTGCGTTACGAGCCCAGCGACCGCACGCTGCGCGCCCACCAACTGCGGCTGGCGCGGCTGGCCTTTCCCACGCTGCAGCCACGCGTGAGCGAGATGCTCAACGCCTATGCCCCGCGGCTGGCCGATCAGTCGCTGCGCGAGGTCGTGCTGCACGAGCTGAGCGCACAAGACCTGCGCGCGGTGGACGCCATGGGCATGCAACCGGGCGAGATCACCATCACCGCCACCGGCCTGGTGGTCGGCCTGGTGCCCAAACCGTTCTGACCTTGCCCCGCCACCTCAGCCGCGCGGGTGGTGCTGCGCGACGATGGTCTTGAGGCGCTCGCGCGCCACGTGCGTGTAGATGGTGGTGGTGGAGATGTCGGCGTGGCCGAGCAGCATCTGCACCGCGCGCAGGTCGGCGCCATGGTTCAGCAAATGCGTGGCGAACGCATGGCGCAGCGTGTGCGGCGACAGCGGCGAGGTGATGCCGGCCTGCACCGCGTACTTCTTCACCAGTTGCCAGAACATCGCGCGTGTCATGGCCTCACCGGCGCGCGAGCCACGTGAGGTGACGAACAGGTCTTCGCTCTGCAGGCCGTTGAGGATCTCAACCCGAGCCTGCCCCATGTAACGCTGCAGCCATTGCCCGGCCAGCTGGCCGAACGGCACCAGCCGCTCCTTGTTGCCCTTGCCGGTGATGCGCAGCACGTGTTCGTTCATGCCGACGTGCCAGGTCTTGAGCGTCACCAGCTCGCTCACCCGCAGGCCGCTGGCGTAGATGAGTTCCAGCATACAGCGGTCGCGCAAACCGAGCGGCGTGCCCACGTCGGGCGCATTGAGCAGCGCTTCCACCTGCGCTTCGCTCATGGTCTTGGGCACGCGCAAGGGCTGGCGCGCCGGCGAGAGCCGCAAGGTGGGATCGACGGTGATGAAACGTTCGCGCAGCGCCCAGCGGAAGTAGCGCTTGAACACCGTGAGCCGCCGGTTGGCGGTGGTGGCGCGCGTGCTGGCGTGGCGTTCGCTGAAATACGCGTTGAGGTCGGCCTCGCGGGTTTCGGGCAGCGTCTTGCCGTGTTCGGCCAGCCACTGGCCGAGCAGCACGAGGTCGCGCCGGTAGGCGTCGAGCGTGTTGCGCGAGAGGCCTTCTTCGAGCCAGAGACTGTCGACGAAGGCCCCGGCGAGGCCCTCACTGGCCTCCGCCAGGGACTTCGGATTCATCAGTCGAGCGAGAGTTTCTGCTTGGCGACCACGTCCTTGTAGACGTCGAACTCGGCCTTGATCTGCGCCGTGAACTCCGACGGCGAGTTGCCGACGATCAGCGAGCCCGTGTCTTCGATGCGCTTGCGCACCGCCGGGTCAGCCAGCGCCTGCTTGGACGCGTTGTAGACCTTGTCCACCACGTCCTGCGGCAGGCCCTTGGGACCGATGAGGCCGTAGTACGCCATGCGGTTCACCGGCTCCAGGCCCATTTCCTTGAAGGTGGGCACATCGGGCAGCACGGCCAGGCGCTGCGGCGCGGCCACGGCCAGCGCCACCAGGCGGCCGGCCTTGATGTGCGGCAGTGCCGAAGGCAGGTTGTCAAAAATGATCGGCACCTGGCCGCCAATGGTGTCGTTCAGCGCCGGGCCCGCACCACGGTAGGGAATGTGGGTGATGAAGGTGTTGGTCAGGTTCTTGAACAATTCGGTCTGCAGGTGGCCGATGCCGCCGGTGCCCGAGCTGGCGTAGCTGTACTTGCCGGGGCTCTTCTTGAGTTCGGCGATGAAGGCCTTGAGGTCTTTGGCGGGGAAGCTCGGGTGCACCGCGATCACGTTGGGCGTGGCCGCGATGTTGGTGATGGGCGTGAAGTCGGTGAGCGTGTTGTACGCAATCTTCGGGTTGATCGCCGGGTTGGCAGCGGTGGTGGACACCGTGGCCACACCGATCACATAGCCGTCGGGCGGGGTGCGTGCGAGTTCGGTCGCACCCACCACGCCGCCGCCACCGGCCTTGTTCTCGACCACCACGCTTTGCCCCAGGGACTTGGCGAGCGGCTCGGACATGACGCGCGCAATGATGTCGGTCGTGCCGCCCGGTGCGAACGGAACCTGCAAACGAATCACTTTGTTGGGGTAAGCCTGGGCCCAGGCGGTGCTGCCCACAACCACCGAGGCGGTGGCCAGGCCGATCGCAACCATCTGACGACGAGAAACCATGAAAAGTACTCCTTGGGTGAGAAAACACAGGTGACTTTGCAGTGGGCCAACAAAGGATCGCCGCTGTGGAGCAACGCGCCCGATTCGAGGCAGCCCACCCCATCCGAGAAAGCACTGTAGCGTGCCCTGGCCGGTGTGAACATGGGGTGATCACATACGTATTAACCCGAAAACGGCCGGCAGTGCAGGCTATGCTCTGGGCGTGAATTTCGCCCAACTGCTCTTCCCGGACTTCTCCCTCATCCTCTGCGGCTACCTGGTCTGCCGCTTCACGGCCCTCAACCGCCGGGTGTGGGAACAGGTGGAGAGCCTGGTGTATTACTTCCTGTTCCCGGTGCTGCTGTTTCACTCCATCGTGAAGAGCCCGCTGGACCTCTCGGCCGCCTCCAGCCTGGTCGGCGCGGCGGTGTCGCTGGCGGCATGCGCCATCGCGCTGGCCTACTCGGTGCCGCACTGGCCCTGGCTGGGCAAGCGCATCGACCTGCGCCTGCACGCGGCCAGCGCCCAGGTGGCATTCCGCTTCAACTCCTTCATCCTGCTGGCCCTGGCCGACCGCGTGGCCGGCCCGCAAGGCCTGCTGATGGTGGCGGTGATCATCGGCGTGTGCGTGCCGATCTTCAACATCGGCGCGGTCTGGCCGATGGCGCGGCACGCCAACCGCGGCTTCATGCGCGAGCTGGTGCGCAACCCGCTGATCGTCGCCACCGCCTCCGGCCTGGTGGCCAACCTGCTGGGCTTCGGCATCCCGTACTGGCTGGAGCCCACGGTCAACCGCATCGGCCAGGCCTCGCTGGCACTGGGCCTGATGGCGGCCGGCGCCGGCATGCAGTTCGGCTCCATGGCCACGGCCAAGACGCTGGCGGTGGTGGTGCTCGCGCTCAGGCACGCGGTGGTGCCCGTCATCGCCTTCGGCCTGGCCCGCCTGTTCCGGCTCGACCCGACCCAGACCCTGGTGCTGCTCACCTTCTCGGCCGTGCCCACCGCGTCGAGCTGTTATGTGCTGGCCGCGCGCATGGGCTACAACGGCCCGTATGTGGCCGGGCTGGTCACGCTGTCCACCGTGCTGGGCATGGTGAGCCTGCCGTTTGCACTCGGCGTGCTGGGCAAGATTCCCTGAGGCCGGGCCCCGAGCCACACCTCGGCCATCTGCAGACCGAAAAGAAATACCCCGCGCGCAGGCCTCAGCGCGCCGGACCCAGCACCAGGTCAATGCGCCGCTGCAGGCGCGCAGCCTCGTCCGTGGCCCCCGCCGCCTGCGCACGCTGCCGCTGCAGGGTGAGCCAGGCCGCCAGCGGCCGGCGCCAGCCCTGGGCCGACGCGGTGTCCACCGCCTGCTGCAGCACCGCCGGTGTGGCGCGATCGCTGCGCAGCAGCACACCGGCCGCCACCAGTTTCGACAACGGGTCTTGCAGGCCGGCCAGCGCCGCTTCGGGTGCGCCGCTGCCGCCCAGCAAGGCGCGCTGCGCCTCGGGCAGCAGTGCTGCGTCGGCGGGCTGCGCCGTGCCTGCGAGGTAACGCGCGTAGGCCAGTTCGGCCGGGGCCGCGTCCTGCGCCAGCGCTTCGAACCCGGTGCAGGGCTCAAACACCAGCGACGCGACGCGTGTGGCGCAACGCAGCAGCTCGGCGCGCGCCAGCAGGTCGGCCCGGCCGGTGCTGCCGAGTTCGCGCCGCACGCGGGCGAACTCGGCCGCTTCGATGGCCGAGTCGCCCCGCAGCCAGGCTTCGGTCGCGCGCTCGGCACCGCCCCTGGCGTTCATCTGCCACTCGGGCGCGGGGGGCTTGCTGGCGCAGGCCACCAGCGTCAGAGCGGCAACGAACGAGGCAATACCCTTCCAGAGATGCCGCGGAACCGGCTTTGCCGGGCCGCAGGCATCGCCCCCTTGAGGGGGTGACGGGACCGAAGGGAGCGGCGCGGGGGTGATGGTGTTCACGGTAGTTTGATCTCCGTGTCGCGGGCAAAAGGCCACTTGCGGTTGATGTCGTTGATCATGCTGTCGACCTTGCGCAGGCTGGACTCCACCTCGCCGCGCAGATCACCCAGGTCGCCCGTGGCCTCGCGGGTGTTGCCGGCAATGCCCTGCACCTCGACCAGCACCGCGTCCACCTTCTGCAGGCTGTTGCGCGCCTCGGCCAGCAGGCCGTTGAGCTGCTGCACCGACACCCGCGCATCACCCACCAGGCCGCCCTGCCCCGGGCCCGCGCCCTGGCCGAACACCTGGCGGTCGGCGTTGGCGGCCAGGCTGTCCAGCCGCGTGGCCAGGGCGTCGGCGCGCTGCAGCAGCGCATTGGTGCGCTCGATGGTGAGCACCAGTTTTTTCGCATCGGCGTCGTTGCCCATCAAAACGCCCAGGCCGCCGTGCGGGCCCTTGAGGCGCTCGGCCGTCACCTGCACGCCGCCGAGCGTGCCGGCCACAGCGCCGTCGGCCTTGGTGAGCGCGGCCAGGTTGTCGAGCACCTCGCGCATGCTGGCGGCCAGCTTCGGGATTTCGGCGGCGGTGTCGCCGCGCAACACGGTGCGCTCGGCACCGTCGGGCAGCGGCGGGTCTTCCAGCACGCCGCTGTAGGCGCGGATGCGCGTGCCGCCGACCAGGCCGCGCTCCATGGTGAAGATGCTGGAGGTGCGCAGCCACTTGGCGTCTTTGCGCGGCACGTCGACCAGGATGCGCGCGTTGCCATCGTCGGCCAGCTCGATGCGCGCCACGCGGCCGATGGCAAAACCGGCAAAGGTCATGTCCAGGCCCACCACCACGCCTTCGGAGTCGTCCGAGATCAGCACCAGCCGCTGCGTGGGCTCCAGCACGCCACGCGCGTAGAGGATGTAGGCGGCCGAGCCGAGCACCAGCACGGCCATCAGCATCAGCAGCAGGCCGGCCTTGAACTCCAGGTTCTTCACCGGCGGTGTGTCGGGCGGTGGTGGTGGCGGGTTGGTGGGCGTGGGGTTCATTGTGTGTGTCAGTAATAGTTGCCGACCAGCGACACCACCTCGATGATCAGGACGACCGAGAACAGGCGCGCGAACTCGCTCATGTCGCTGCGCCGGCTGTAGCGGCCCAGGCGATCGGGCTGTGCGGCGGCGGCCAGCGGCACCACCGCCACGGCGAGGCTGAAGAACAGCGTCTTCAGACCAAAGATCAAGGTGACGGCGGGCGTGAACACGCTGCCCACGGCGCGGGTGTAGCCCGGCAAGCCCCAGGGCGAAAAGCCGTACACCGCGAGGTAGGTCAGCACCAGCGCCACCACCGAGCTCAGCGCCGCGAGCAAGGTCACCGAAAACATGCTGCCCAGGGCGCGCGGCAGCAGCTCGTTCACCAGCAGGCCCTGCCGCTCCGGCAGGCTGCCTTCTCGCTGTTGCAGCGCCAGGTGCTTGCGCACCTCCTGCGCGCCGGGCATGGCGTAACGCACGGCCACGAACATGGCGACGTAAAGAGGAATGAGTTCAAGCACCAGAGTGCGCACCAGCACCTCGAGCGCGTACTGCGAGAGGCCGTAGCTGGTGGCGGTGGCGACCACGATGCGGATCAGCACCAGGCTCACCAGCGCCGACAGCACGAGGAACCAGGTGAGCAATGGCGCGGTGGCGCGGTACAGGCTGTTGAGCACGGCCTCGCGGTGCGTGCCGGCGCGGTAACTGGTGGGCGAGAGCGCCAGCACCAGGATCTGTGCGCCGACGAACAGGGTGTGCCACCAGGCGTTCCAGTTCGCCCGCAGGCCCCGGGCCCAACGGCCCAACGTGTCGTGTGTGGCTTGCACCGGGTTCATGCGTCGATGATAGTCCTGGGATCCGGCCCAACGCGGTCTGCCCGTACGCCCCAGGTGACAGCGCTTTGGCAAGCCCAGCGCCAGAATGGTGTCCAGCCCATCTGCCAAGAGGAGACCCGACATGCCCGCTTCCATTCACCCGGTGGTGCGCCGCCAGACCATCGCCGATGCACTGCACCGGACTGCACTGCGCCTGCCGAACAAATCGGCCATCGTCTGTGGCGACACGCATTGGACCTACGCCGAGTTCAACGCGCTGGTGAGCCGGCTCGCCGCGGGCTTGGTGCGCATCGGCGTGGGCCAGGGCGACAAGGTCGCCGTGCTGGCACGCAACTCCCATGGTTTCGCGGCCCTGCGCTTTGCCCTGGCGCGCCTGGGCGCGGTGCTGGTACCGATCAACTTCATGCTCAAGGCCGATGAGGTGGCCTACATCCTGCGCCATGCAGGCGCCCGCACCCTGGCGACCGACAGCGGCCTGGCCGAGCTGGCACGCGCAGCAGCAGCGCTGGACACGCAAGTCGCCCAGACCATCTGGCTGCCCTCGGAAGACCCGAGCGAGCCGGTGGCCGGCATGCACCGCTTCGACGAACTCGCTGCCTGCACCGATGCATTGCCCGACGTGACACTGGGAAGCTTTGACCTGGCGCAGATCGTCTACACCAGCGGCACCGAATCCACGCCCAAGGGCGCCATGCTCACGCACGACGCGGTGCTGTGGCAGTACGTGAGCTGCGTGCTCAATGCAGAAGTCGCCGAGGACGACCAGACCCTGCACGCGCTGCCGCTCTACCACTGCGCGCAGCTCGACGTGTTCTTCGGCCCGGCCATCTACATCGGCAGCAGCAACGTGATCACGTCCAAGCCGGTGCCGGACCACCTGATTGCGCTGATCGAGAAGTACGGCATCACCAGCTTTTTCGCGCCACCCACCGTGTGGATCGCCCTGTTGCGCTCCCCCGCATTCGACGCGGCACGGCTGCGCAGCCTGTCCAAGGGTTACTACGGCGCGTCCATCATGCCGGTGGAGGTGCTCAAGGAACTCGCGGCGCGATTGCCCGCTGTGCGACTGTGGAACCTGTATGGTCAGACCGAGATTGCGCCCTTGGCCACCATGCTCGGCCCGGACGATCAATTGCGCAAACCCGGCTCTTGCGGCAAGGCCGTGCTCAACGTAGAGACCCGGGTGGTGACCGACGACATGCGCGACGTGGCCGTGGGCGAGATCGGCGAAATCGTGCACCGCTCGCCCCATCTGATGTTGGGCTACTTCAACGACCCCGAGCGCACGCGCGCCGCCTTTGAAGGCGACTGGTTCCACAGCGGTGACCTGGCAGTGATCGACGAAGAAGGCTTCATCACCGTGGTCGACCGCAAGAAGGACATGATCAAAACCGGTGGCGAAAACGTGGCCAGCCGCGAGGTGGAGGAAATGGTGTACCGCCTAGCCGCCGTGAGCGAGGTGGCGGTGATCGGCTTGCCCGACCCGAAGTGGGTCGAGGCGGTGACCGCGGTGATCGTGGTCAAGTCCGGCCAGCAACTCACGGAGGCCGAGGTGCTGGCGCACTGCAACCAGCATATGGCCACGTTCAAGGCACCCAAGCGGGTGGTGTTCACCGACAGCCTGCCCAAGAACCCCAGCGGCAAGCTGCTCAAGCGCGAGCTGCGCCAGCGCTACGCGGGCTGACCACCGCCACGTCGAGCGCTGTTCCTCACCCCAGGGTTTCGTGGTGGCCGGCGCTGCCGCGTTTCCAGTAGGCCGAGGCGCGCACGCGCGACTTGTCCAGGCCGTGCTGCCCCACCAGCACCTGGCGCACCGCGGCAATGCTCGCGGCCTCACCACCGGCCCAGGCAAAGCCCTCGCCCGCTGGCAGGGTGAGCGCGGCCACGGCGCGCGCCAGCGCATCGGTGGCGCCGGTCTCGACCCAGTGCAGCTGCACGCTGGCACGGCTGTCGAACGCGCGGCGGTCACCGGCGTCGGCGGTTTCGATCACCACCAGCGCCTGCGCCGTCTCGGGCAACTCCTCAAGGCGACGCGCGATCGCCGGGATGGCGGTCTCGTCACCCACCAGCAGATGCCAGTCGAAAGCCGTGGGCACCACGAAGGAACCGCGCGGCCCGCCCAGGCCGACCTCGTCGCCCACCTGCGCCGACTCGGCCCAGCGCGAGGCGGCGCCATCGCCGTGCAGCATGAACTCGATGTCGAGCACGCGCGCCGCGTTGTCGTACTGGCGCGGCGTGTAGTCGCGCATGGCGGGCTTCTCGGCGCCGGGCGGCAGTGCCAGGCCGTCGGGGCCCGGCTGCGGCAGCACCAGCGGCTGGCCGGGCTGGGCCGGCAGCATGAGCTTGGCGTGGTCGTCGAACGAGGCGCTGACGAAATCGTGCAGCGAGTCGCCCGCGAAACGGATGCGCAGGAAGTTCGCACCGACGCGCTCGATGGCCTGCACCGTGAGGCGGCGCACCTGCAGGGTGTGGCGCACGCGCTCCACGACCAGGGAAGGGGATGTGCTTGTGTTCATGTTGGCATTTAGTTGATAATGACAACCATCATGCCAGGATTGGATGACACTGTCAACAACATGGACAACCCACGAGAATGAAACCAGACAACACCGAGGTGCTGGACCGCCTGCACGCGCTGATGCACGGCCTGCGGCGCCACCTGCAGGAAGCCGTGCGGCAGGACAGCGAAGGCCTGGGCCCGATGGAGGCGCGTTGCCTGGGGTACTTCATGCGCAACGACGGTGGCACGCAGCGCGATCTGGTGCAGCACGCGGGGCGCGACAAGGCGCAGATCGCGCGCATCGTCAAATCCCTGCTCGACCGCGGCCTGCTGGTCAGCAGCCCCGACCCGAACGACGGACGCAGCCAGCGGCTGAGCGTGACGGCCACCGGCCAGGCGCTGCAGCGCCGGATGCAGCAGCACCGCGCGCGTTTCGAGAAGACCCTGACCGCCGGCCTGACGGCATCGGAGCGCAGCAGCCTGCTCGCCCTGCTCGACCGCCTACAGGACAACGTGGGCAGCGACAGCTGAAAAGACCTCAGTGGGCGGCGACGGTGCCCTGCCCCATGGCCCAGGCCACGTGTTCGCGCACCAGCGCGCTGGGGTGATCGGCGCGGGCCTGCAGCGCGCGCCGCAGCTCGTCCTGATTCCCCGTTGCGCTGCGCAGGGCATTGCCGAGCGAGACCGCGATGTTGCGCAGCCAGCGCTCGTGTCCGATGCGCCGGATCGGGCTGCCCTCGGTGCGGAGCAGAAACTGCTCTTCGCTCCAGCCGAACAGCTCCACCAGCGTGGCACCGCTCAGCCCCTCGCGCGCGTCGAAGTCGGCCAGCGGGCTGCGCCGGGCGAACTTGTTCCAGGGGCAGATCAGCTGGCAGTCGTCGCAGCCGTAGATGCGGTTGGCCATCAGCGGGCGCATCTCGTCGGGGATCGGGCCCGCGTGTTCGATGGTGAGGTAACTGATGCAACGGCGTGCGTCGAGCCGCCGTGGCGCGGTGATGGCCTGGGTCGGGCAGACGTCGATGCAGGCGCTGCAGCCGCCGCAGTGTTCGGTGACGGCTTCGGTCGGCGGCAGGTCCAGGTCGGTGTAGATCTCGCCCAGAAAGAACATCGAGCCGGCTTCTCGGTGCAGCAGCAGTGTGTGCTTGCCGCGCCAGCCCTGGCCGCTGCGCTGGGCCAGCTCGGCTTCGAGCACCGGGGCCGAGTCGGTGAACACGCGGTGGCCCAGCGGGCCGACCGCCGCCCGGATGCGCTCGGCCAGCGTCTGCAGGCGGTTGCGCAACACCTTGTGGTAGTCCCGCCCCCGCGCATAGACCGACACGATGGCCTCCCCGGGCCGCTCGAGCCGCTGCAGTTCATGCGCCTGCCAGTCTTCGGGCGTGTCGCGCGGCAGGTAGTCCATGCGCGCGGTGATCACGCTCAGCGTGCCCGGCACCAGCTCGGCCGGGCGCGCGCGCTTCATGCCATGCGCGGCCATGTAGGCCATGTCACCGTGCCATCCAGCCGACAGCCAGGCCTGCAAACCGGGTTCGGCGGCCGACAAATCCACACCGGCGACGCCAATTTGGGAAAATGCGAGCTCCCGGCCCCAGGCCTGTATTTGCGAGACGAGTTGAGCGGCATCAAAAGCGAACTTCATGTGAAGCCGATTGTAGGAAGCACGCTGCTGCCTGTGGACCCGGCGTTCGCCGGCGGCGACCGCTGGCAAGGCCACTGGGCCGGCGAGAAAGACACCGAGGCCTTTGCACGCCGGCTGGCCGCCGCGCCCGCCATCGCCCACGCCACGCTCACCCTGCAGGGCGACCTGGGCGCGGGCAAGACCACGCTGGTGCGCCACCTGCTGCGCGCGCTCGGCGTGCAGGGGCGCATCAAGAGCCCCACGTACGCGGTGGTTGAACCGCACACCGCGGGCGGCCATGCGGCGCTGCCCGCCGGCCAGGCGCTGATGGTGTGGCACTTCGACTTCTACCGCTTCAACGACCCGCGCGAATGGGAAGACGCGGGTTTCCGCGAACTTTTCGCCAGCCCCGGCCTCAAGCTGGTGGAGTGGCCCGAGCGCGCCGGTGATTTTCTGCCGGTGGTTGATCTGCAGATCGACATTCAACCCGACAACATGACACCTCACGCCCCGACCGACGATCTGGAACAGGACAGCCAGCGCACCGTGCAGGCCACGGCGCTCACCGACACCGGCCGCCGGCTGTTGAGGGCGCTCGCATGAGCGGCGGCCTGAACCGCCGCACCCTGCTACGCACCGGCTCGCTGGTGCTGCTGATCGGCGCCCAGCAGATCGCGCGCGGCGCCAGCGTGGTGGCGGTGCGCATCTGGCCAGCCGAGGACTACACGCGCGTGACCATCGAGTCCGACGCCGTGTTGAAGGCGCGCCACGTCTTCGTGCCCGACCCGCCGCGCCTGGCGGTGGACATCGAAGGCATCGACCTGCTGCCCAGCCTGCGCGAGCTGGTGGGCAAGCTCAAGTCGGACGACCCCAACATCGCCGGCATCCGCGCCGCGCAGAACGCACCCACCGTGGTGCGCCTGGTCATCGACCTGAAGAAACCGATCAAGCCGCAGGTGTTCAGCCTGACCCCGGTGGCGGCCTATCAGCACCGCCTGGTGTTCGACCTGTATCCCGCCGACCCGCCCAACCCGGTGGACCAGCTGATCGCCCAGCACATCAAGGAGATGGACGAGGCGAGCGAACGCGCGGCCCGCCTGCTCGGCCTGGAGGCCGACAAGGTCAAGCGCCCGGTGCGCCCCGAAGACGATCCGCTGGGCGCCTTGATCGCCGGCCGCGAGCGGCCTGCCGCACCGGCCGCCGGCCCCAACGCCAGCCCGGGACCGACACCCGCGCCCCCGCCGGCACAGACAGAAGACACACCGCCCGTGGTGGCCGGCGCCACACCCGGCCGCGGCAGCCCCGCCAAACAGCCACCCGCTGGCAAGGGCAAGACCGAGCGCCTGATCATCATCGCGCTCGACCCCGGCCACGGCGGCGAAGACCCGGGCGCCATCGGCCCCGGCGGCACGCAGGAAAAACGTGTGGTGCTGCAGATTGCCCAGAAGCTGCGCGACCGCATCAACGACACACGCGTCAACGGCAACCCCATGCGCGCCTACATGACGCGCGACAAAGACTTTTTCGTGCCCCTGCAGGTGAGGGTGCAGAAAGCCCAACAGGTGCAGGCCGATTTGTTCATCAGCATCCACGCCGATGCTTTCCTGACCCCGAAGCCGCAGGGCGCCAGCGTGTACGCACTGAGCACCCGCGGCGCCAGCAGTGCCGCAGCGCGCTGGATGGCCGACAAGGAAAACGCGGCCGATCTGGTGGGCGGCCTCAACACCCGGACCGCCGACGCCCATGTGCGGCGCGCACTGCTCGACATGAGCACCACGGCCCAGATCAACGACAGCCTCAAGCTGGGCGCGGCCATGCTGGGCCACGTCAAACAGATCGGCAGGCTGCACAAGCCCAACGTGGAACAGGCCAACTTCGCGGTGCTGCGCGCACCCGACATCCCCAGCGTGCTGGTGGAAACCGCCTTCATCAGCAACCCCGACGAAGAGCGGCGCCTGAACGACGCCAAATACCAGGACGACCTGGCCGACGCGCTGGTGCGCGGCATCGTCGCTTACTTCTCGAAGAATCCGCCGCTGGCGCGCAGCCGGCAGATCTGAAGAAGCATTGGCCCTTGTCTGCCACCAGTGAAAGTGCCCGGCGCGCCCCCAGACCAGGCGCTGCCGAGCAGTAACAAAAAAAAGGCCGGGTGACGTCTCCAGAAGGAGACATCCCCGGCCTTCAGTTTTCAAACCCGATCAGTCAGCGCAGGTGTAGGAAGCCGCTTCGCCGGCCGGTCCTTGCACGTATTTCGGGTACGTAGGGTACGAGCACATCGGCAGCGTCTTCGTCACGCCAGCCGTCGTTGCCGTCACCGTCGGCGACAGGCTCGGTGCTTCGTTGGTTTCCACCCACGTCTTCAGCATTTCCAGCCCCTTGAATGCGCTGGGGATGTTCTCCACCGGAATGGTCGCGCCATCGCCATTCACGGCGACGTTCGACCCGCTCAGGCCGTGACCGGTCTGGGGCAGAACCCACAGGCGCGCAAACGCATTCACCACGGGGCGCTTCATCGTGTCGACCACCGCTTGGTAGTAGTCAAGCTGGGCGCCCGTCGAAGCCAGGCTGTCGTTGGTACCGATGGTGACCAGCAGCTTGCCGCCGCGCTTGTAGAACGCGGACAGATCCGGGTTGGCGGAATCCATGTACTCCGAGGTTTGCAGGCGTCGGGCGTTGAGCGCACCGCCTTCCACGTAGTCCAGCGTGTTCGCGTTCAGGTCCTTGAAGAGGAAGCCCTTTGCGCCTGGGCTGCCCAGGTGGCTGAACGGCAAGGCTCCAACTGCTGCGCCCTCTTGCCCTGCGTAACGGCCGTTGTTCAGGATGAAGCCGGGCACCTCGGTTGTGGGCATCCACATACCGAACGACGTGGCACCGTGTGCCAGTGGCGTCGCGAAGTTGTAGGACGAGAACATGAACTTCAAGGTGTCGATCTGCCCGTCCGTGAGGCACGCGCTTGCCGTGTTGTCCGTGGGGTTGGGATCGATGTTGTCGGGGCAGCGCTTGCTGAGCCACGGGTTGCGGCCCGACGGATCGTTCTTCGCGTTGAAGATGGCACGGCACGCCTGGTAGTTGTTGATGATGCCGTCCACCAGTCCATCGAGCTTGTCGCACTGGCGCATGAACTCCGTGCGGATCGCCTCCGCCTTGACGTGCGGCACCCAGTTGGCCAGCGGTTTTTCTTGAATGCGCATCCAGTCCGGCGCCATCGAAAGCGAGGAGAAGCTGAGCACAGGCACCGTCACCACGACCCCGTCGTAGTCGTTCGGGTACCGCTGAGCGACCGTCAGCCCTTCGCGGCCGCCTTGAGAGCCGCCTTGCCAGTAGGTGAAGCGGGGCTTTTCTCCATACATGCGCTGGACCAGCTCCACCGAGGCGTCGCGGGTCTTCTTCATCTGCATGTAAGAGAAGTTCAACATGGACTCTTCATTCAGCGCCCACTGCGCGCCGAAGCCGGAGTGACCCGAGTCGCTGCCCCAGGTCGCGGCCCCCATCCCGAGGATCTCCGGCGATGGAGCGCCCGGAACAGAACCGTTCATGCCACCACCACCGGTGTGCACCGCGCGCAGGCTCCATGACGAGGGCAACGCAACCTTGAATTTGATCGGCGGTGCGCTGGGGTCAACGGGATGAATATCGCCAGTCACCGTGCAGTAGGCTTGGTTGGTACCTGCGGCAGCAGTCCAGGTGGGCGCGTTCAAGGACACGCCGGAGACACGCTCTCCAATCAGGTTGGCGGGAATCGAAGCCCCGAGCTTGGCCGCCGTGCAATCGGCAGCGGTAATTTCTTTGTTGGCCGCCACCGGGGCCAGCAAAGAACCTGGGGCCGCAATGGCCAACGACGGAGGCTCCTGGGTGCCACCGTCACCACCGCCACCACCACATCCCATGATGAGCGCGGCACTGCCCGTCACCGCGAACACTGATCGTCTGAACACTTTCATATTTGTCTCCTGCCGGTTGAATTGAACTGCTCGCCAGCTTCTTGAGCTTCTTGCTGGCGCGGAAACAAAGGTTAAGTTACTTAACTATTAAGAGCATTAGGTACTTACCCGGGTCTGACGCCTTGTGGGAAGCGCACGCTGGCAGCGACAATCGCGGCATGAAAAAAACGAGTCCCGATCTCGCAGGCGAGGTCACCCCTGAAGGCGAGCTGGAAGAAGCACGGCTGCACCACATCGTGGGCTACCAGGTGGCGCAAGCGGCCATTTCCACCATTGCTTCCTTCAACTTCCTGGTGGGAAAAGAACAGAAGCTGCGCCCGGTCGAGTTCACGATCCTGGCGTTGATCAGGGAGAACCCGGACCACACGCTGGCCCGCCTGGCGCAGGCACTCGCCGTGACGGCGCCGAACATCACCACATGGATTGATCGGCTCGAAGAGCGCAAGCTGGTCAAACGGATGCAGAGCAGCACCGACCGCCGTGCGCTGCAGATTCGCCTGACGCCGCTGGGCGCCAAGCTCGTGGCAGAAGCCACCACCCGCCTGATCGAAGGCGAACGCAAGGTCTACAAGAACCTCAGCGATACCGAGTTCGACACCCTCATCGCCTTGCTCCACAAGGTCGCTGGCAGGCGCACCTTCAACTGAAGGCTGGTGGTCTACACCGGGTAGATCAGCGAGTTCAGCACCATCTCGCTGTCGTACACACACAGCCGGCTCTGCAGCTTGAGGCCGGCGTCGGTCTGCACGAAGGTGTCGATGTAGCGGCCCACCTGGTAAACCTCGCTCACGCTGCCCGGCTTGGTGCGGAACACTGCGTAGTTGGCTTCGGCCTGAATGGGATCGTCCACCGTGCCGGCACCCGCGTGTGTCACGCGTGCCGGGCTCACCACGTGGCGCGTGTAGTACGGCCCGTGGTAGATGGTCTGGCTGGTGCCGTAGATGCGGTCGCGCATCATGCCCTGGCTCTCCAGCGCGATCAGTGCCAGCGGCAGCTTGCGGTCGAAGTTCTCGCGCGCCTGCACCTTGTAGCGCGCATCGGCCACGAAACACTCGGGCCATTCATTGAAGCGGCGTTCGTCGAGCGACGCCGCGTAGGCCGCGTTGAAGCGGTCGATGGCGTGGTGCAGCAGCAGGCTCTGCAGGTCGGTATCAATCAAAGCGTTCATGGCGAAACGGGGTCGGAGACAAAGGAGGATGGCCAAGAGGTGCGGCGGCAGCGAGGCATGGGGAGCGTCACTGAATCCCCATCGCTTTCTTCCAGTACGCATACATGGAGCGGATGAGGGTCTCGGTCACCATGTGTTCGGTGGGCGGCTGGCCCACGTCGTCGTCGCGGCCGCCCAGCTCGACCAGCGTGGCGCCCTCATCGCCCCACTGCTTGAAGCCGTCCTGGCTGAACTCGATCACCTCGCCGTCGTCGGCGCTCACGAAACCGGCCGGGCCGAACAGGTTGGCCTGCCGCAAGCGGCGCTGCGTCATCTCCTCGCTGTCGTCGGCGAAGCCGAAGTGCGTCCAGACAAAATCGAACTCACCGGCGCCACGCGGCACGATGTGGCGGGTGCTCAGCGAGTTCACCTGCTGCTGCACGATCAGGCTGGGGAACAGCGTAATCATGGTGACCGTGGGCGTGATCGGCGTGCCGGGGTTGGACGGGTCGTCCACCGTCCACCAGGGCTCGGGCACCACGTCGAGCAGTCGCGTGTCGTTCAGCGCCATGTCGGCCTTGAAGCTGGTCACGCCCTCGGTCACGGTCTTGTTGGCGCCGCCGTCGTTGCGGCGTGAAATCATCACCGCGTGGCGGCCCTTCTCGTCCATCACCATGCGGCTCTTCTGGTCGGCGCGCCACAGGCCGAAGGTGACGAACCAGGTGTGCAGCAGGCCCGGGTGGTACGGGTCCTTGATGTTCTCCATCATCAGCTTCCAGTTGCCCGGAATGCGCTGGCGGTTGTAGCCCAGCAGCTTGAGCTCGCGGCCTTTGAAGATGCGGTCCAGCCAGGGCATGACCTGCGGGCCGATGTATTGCTCGAAAGGCTCGGCCTCTTCGCTGAAGGTGGCAAACACCATGCCGTGCAGCACCGCCACGCGCAGCTTGGTGAGGCCGTTCTTGCTGATGTCGAAGTCGGCCGGCATGCCGCCGTTGACGCACTCACCGTCCTTCACGCCGTCCTTGAACGGCAGGCCGGCGAGATCACCGTTGAGCTTGTAGGTCCACTGGTGGTAGGGGCAGACGAAGCTGCGCGCATTGCCGGTCTGGCCGTCCATGGGTGCCTGGCAAAAACGCACGCCGCGGTGCGCGCAGCGGTTTTCCACCACGCGGATGCCGTGGTCGGTGCCACGGTCCTTGGGCGCCACGCGGTCGCGCACCATGATCACCTGGCGCTCACCCAGCCAGCTCAGGCGGTAGTCACCGGTGTTCGGGATCTCGATCGCCAGGCCGATGTAGCTCCAGTGCGGGCCGTAGAACAGGCGCTCCAGCTCACGCTGGTAAAGGCCGGGGTCGGTGTAGGCCCAGAAGGGCACGCGGCTGGTGCCCGGTTCGCGCCAGCGCGACAGGTCTTGGGGTGCGTTCATGTCTCCTCGCATGCGGGAACGGCCCCGCTGTTTGGAAAATGATACGCCCACTTATCAATTCCCGCGAGAAGCCCGAGTGCGCCGCATGGCATGAGTGGTCACCAGCCCCACCCACACGGGCAGGAAGCAGGCGTGGTGCGGGCGCAGCCCCTGGAGAAGTGGCGGCGCAGCACTCGCTTCGAACCGAGGCTGCGCCAGGGCGCTCAGGCGACGCCGTTGCCCTTGCTGTCGCGGCTGGCCTTCCAGGCGCCGAAGATGGCGATGAGCCCCGGCACGATGATCAGCGCCCAGATGATCATGCTCAGGTTCTCCTGCACCCAGGCCAGGTTGCCAAACAGGTAACCCGCCGTCGTCAGGCCGACCACCCAGATCAGCGCGCCGATCACGTTGTAGGCGGTGAACTTGCCGCGCGTCATCTCGGCCACACCGGCCACGAAAGGCGCGAAGGTGCGGATGAAGGGCATGAAGCGCGCGAGGATGATGGTGATGCCGCCGTACTTCTCGTAGAAGGCGTGCGCCTGGTTGAAGGCGTTGCGGTTGAACAGGCGCGAGTTCTCCCACTGGAACACCTTCGGCCCGAAATAGCGGCCGATGCTGTAGTTCGTCTGGTCGCCCAGGATGGCCGCGATCACCAGCAGCACCATCACCAGCGGCAGGCTCATGAGCCCCGCGCCGCACAGCGCGCCCACCACGAACAGCAGCGAATCGCCCGGCAGGAAGGGCATGACCACGACGCCGGTCTCGGTGAAGATGATCAGGAACAACAAGGCATAGACCCACGCTCCGTAGTTCTGCACGAAGGTCTGCAGGTGCTGGTCCACGTGCAGGATGAAGTCGATGAGGAAGGTAACGATTTCCATAGGAGGGGCATTATCCCTGCCACCTACAATTTGCCGGTGACGAACCTTCCCCCGCTCCCCACCGCCCCCCGCCGCCCCATCCGCGAACTGCCCGACGAGCTGATCAGCCAGATCGCCGCCGGCGAAGTGGTGGAGCGCCCGGCCTCGGTGGTGCGCGAGCTGGTGGACAACGCGCTCGACGCCGGCGCCAGCCAGATCACGCTGCGCCTGCAGGCCGGCGGCGTGCGCCTGATCAGCGTGGAAGACAACGGCTGCGGCATCCACCGCAGCGAGCTGCCCAACGCCCTGAAGCGCCACGCCACCAGCAAGATCGCCAGCCTGTCGGATCTTGAATCGGTCGGCACCATGGGTTTTCGCGGCGAGGCGCTGGCCGCCATCTGCTCGATTGCCGAAGTCTCGCTGCTCACCCGCGTCAACACCGACGACGAACCACACGGCTGGCTGCTCGACGGCCGCAGTGGCGAGCTGCTGCCCACGGCGCGCGCGCACGGCACCACGGTGGAGGTGCGCGAGCTGTTCTTCGCCACACCCGCGCGGCGCAAGTTCCTCAAGACCGATGCCACCGAGCTCGGCCACTGCATCGAGGCGGTGCGCCGCCACGCGCTGGCGCGGCCCGACGTGGGCTTTGCCATCTGGCACGAAGGCAAGCTGGTGGCGCAGTGGCGCGCCGTGGCCGGCGGCGGCCTGGACGCGCTGCGCCAGCGCGTGGCCGACGTGCTGGGTGAAGACTTCGTGCAGCAGGCGGTGGCGGTGGACTGGCCGGTGGATGCCCCGGCCGATGTTGAAGGCCAGCCGCAGCGCCTGCGCGTCTGGGGCTTTGCCGGCGTGCCCGACGCCGCGCGCTCACGCGCCGACTGGCAGTTTGCTTACGTGAACGGGCGCTACGTGCGTGACAAGGTCATCACCCACGCCGCGCGCAGCGCCTACGAAGACGTGCTGCACGGCCACCGCCAGCCGGTCTACGTGCTGTTCGTCTCGCTCGACCCGACGCGGGTCGACGTGAACGTGCACCCGACCAAGATCGAGGTGCGTTTCCGCGACAGCCGCGAGGTGCACCAGGGCGTGCGCCACGCGGTGGAGGCCACGCTGGCTGTGCCGCGCTCGTCGGGCAACGGCAGCGCCGAAGCCGCGCCCGAGTTGCCCGCCGCCCCCCACTCACCGGCCTGGACACCACCCGCACGGCAAACGCCCTTTGCCTTCGCGCCGCGTGAGCCCGAGGTCGGACACCGGGTCAGTGACGTTGGCGCCTTGTGGGGCCAGGGGTCGGGCGGCACGGACCGCACCAGTGCCGCCGGCGCGCCCTTCGCCAACACCTTCGGCGCGGCCGCTCCGTCCTACCGTGCAGACACGCCCAACACCGCCCTTCCCCCCGCAGCCCAGCCGCTGCCCGAAGGCGACTGGCCGCTGGGCCGCGCCATCGCGCAACTGCAGGGCGTCTACATCCTGGCCGAGAACACACACGGCCTGGTGGTGGTGGACATGCACGCGGCACACGAGCGCATCGTCTACGAACGCCTCAAGCAGCAACTGGACGCGCAACAGGTCGCCAGCCAGCCGCTGCTGATCCCGGCCACCTTCGCCGCCACCCCCGACGAGGTGGCCACCGCCGACGACGCCGTCGAGGTGCTGGCCACGCTGGGCCTGGAGATCACCGCGCTCTCGCCCAAAACGCTCGCGGTGCGCGCCGTGCCGACCACGCTGGCGCAGGGCGACCCGGTGGAGCTGGCGCGCAGCGTGCTGGCCGAGCTGGGCCAGCACGAGGCCAGCACCGTGGTGCAACGCGCGCGCAACGAGCTGCTGGCCACCATGGCCTGCCACGGCGCGGTGCGCGCCAACCGGCGCCTCACGCTGGACGAGATGAACGCCCTGCTGCGCCAGATGGAAGTGACCGAGCGCTCCGACCAGTGCAACCACGGCCGTCCGACCTGGCGCCAGATGGGCATGCGCGAGCTGGACGCGCTGTTCCTGCGCGGTCGCTGAGACCCGCACCAAAACAAGGCCACCCAGGCGCCAAGCCTGGAAAAACGCACCGTTTCTGGATGCGATGGGCTGCCTCGCGCGCAAAAACGCGCCATCGGCGGGCGTTTTGTGTCGCGAAATGCGTGTTGCGCATAATGTCATGCACATTTTTGAAGCATGAGACCATGAAATACACCTCCGCCCATCACTTTCTGGAACGCGTCGCACAGCAGAACCCCGGTCAGCCCGAATTCCACCAGGCCGTCTCCGAGGTGATGGAGAGCCTGTGGCCCTTCATCGCCTCCCACCCCAAATACGCCGAACACGGCCTGCTCGACCGCCTGGTCGAACCCGAACGCGTGGTGATGTTCCGCATCTCGTGGGTCAATGACCATGGCGACGTGCAGGTCAACCGCGGCTACCGCATCCAGCAGAGCTCGGCCATCGGTCCCTACAAGGGCGGCATGCGCTTCCACCCCTCGGTAAACCTGTCGATCCTGAAATTCCTGGCTTTCGAGCAGACCTTCAAGAACGCCCTCACCACCCTGCCCATGGGCGGCGGCAAGGGCGGCTCCGACTTCGACCCCAAGGGCAAGAGCCCCGGTGAAGTCATGCGTTTCTGCCAGGCGCTGGTGACAGAGCTGTTCCGCCACGTCGGCAGCGACACCGATGTGCCGGCCGGCGACATCGGTGTGGGCGGGCGTGAGGTCGGCTTCATGGCCGGCATGATGAAAAAGCTCAGCAACCGCGCCGACTGCGTGTTCACCGGCAAGGGCCTGTCCTTCGGTGGCTCGCTGATCCGCCCCGAAGCCACCGGCTACGGCACGGTGTACTTCGCCGAAGAAATGCTCAAGCAGCGCGGCATGAGCTTCCAGGGCATGCGCGTGAGCGTGTCGGGCTCGGGCAACGTGGCGCAGTACGCGGTCGAAAAAGCCATGGCGCTGGGCGCCAAGGTGGTGACGGTGTCCGACTCCAGCGGCACGGTGATCGACGAAGACGGCTTCAGCCCGGCCAAGCTGGCCGAGCTGATGGAGGTGAAGAACCACCTGTACGGCCGCCTGGGCGAGTACGCCGAACGCACCAAGACGCGCTTCGAGGCCGGCAAGAACCCCTGGTCGGTGCCGGTGGACGTGGCCCTGCCCTGCGCCACCCAGAACGAACTGAACGCCGACGACGCCGCCACGCTGATCAAGAACGGCGTGATCTGTGTCGCCGAAGGCGCCAACATGCCGACCACCATGGACGCGGTGCAGAAGTTCGAAGCCGCCGGCGTGCTGTACGCCCCGGGCAAGGCCAGCAACGCAGGTGGTGTCGCCACCTCCGGCCTGGAAATGAGCCAGAACGCGATGCGCCTGTCCTGGCCGCGCGAGGAAGTGGACGCGCGCCTGCACACCATCATGCGCGGCATCCACGAGGCCTGCCTGCAACACGGCCGCCGCGCCGACGGCACGGTGAGCTACGTGGACGGCGCCAACATCGCCGGCTTCGTGAAGGTGGCCGACGCGATGCTGGCGCAGGGCGTCATCTGAGCGGTTCGGGCCGGCTCCAGAGCCAGGCCAGCACGCAGGCCATCGACACCAGGGCCGCCACCACCCACCAGGGTGGCGGCCATGGCAGGTGCAGCAGCAGTGCGGTAGCGGCCAGCGACATGGCCAGCGTCGCGGCCCATTTGGCGCGGCGCGGCAGGCGCCCGGCCTGCCATTGAACCAGCAGCGGCCCGAGCAGCCGGTGGTTCAGCATCCACTGGTGCAGGCGCGGTGAACTGCGCGCCGCCGCCCAGGCGGCGATCAGCACGAACTCGGTGGTCGGCAAACCGGGCAGGAACAGGCCAAGCAGGCCCAGGCCCAGGCTGAGCACGGCCAGCAACATCAAGAGCGCGCGCACCAGCCGGTTCTGCACCAGGCGCGGTGCGGCCGGGGTGGCCGTGGCGGTGGGCTCCGGGGCGGCGCTCATGGCGAAACCTCCAGCGCAGCCTTGCGCAACAACGCAGCACGCCGCCCATAGGCCCGAGCCTCGTCGGCCCGACCCTGGCTGCGGTACAGCGCCTGCAGGTTGTCCAGCAGCGGCAACAACCGAACGTCATGGCTGCCCACGGCTTGTTCGGTGAGCGCGAGCGCGCGCAGGAACTGGGGTTCGGCGAGGTCGAAGCGCCGCTTGCGGTAGACCTGCCCCGCCAGGTGGTTGAGGGCCTGGGCCTGGCCCAGCAGCGCTTCGGCTTGCGCCGGATGCCCTTCATAGATGGCCAGCGCACGCTCGTGCAGCGCCTGCGCGCGCGCCTCCTGGCCGCGTTCGCCCTGCAGCAGGGCCTGCGTGCCCACAAGGCGCGCCGCCTCCAGGCTCTGCGGGCCCTGGTGCCGTTCCACCAGCGCCAGCGCACGCGCCAGCAGCGCTTCGGCGGCGGCGTGTTCCTGCTGCGCCATGTGCGCTTGCGCCAGTTCGTTGAGCGCTTCGGCCAGGAGCGGGTCGTCTGGGTTGTGCGCTTCGCGCACCGCCAGCACCTGCGCCCAGGCCGCACGCGCGGCCTCCGCCTGGCCTTGCGCCTGCAGCGCCCGTGCCTCGCGTGTCAGCTGGTCGGCGTGCTGCGCCTCGCGCCAGCGGTCGAGCGCGGCGCCGGCCCTGGCGCGCAGGGCCAGGCTGGTGCTGTCCGACAGGCCCTGGCTGATCGCCAGGCACCGTTCGTAGTGGGCCACGGCTTCGCCGGCACGCCCTTCCCCGACGGCTCCCTCTGCTTCCAGCGCCTGCGCCAGATTGAAGGCCAGCGACGCGGTGTTCGGGTGGGCACCCAGCGCGGCCTCGCTCAGGCCGAGTGCCTCGCGCAGCAGGCCGATCGATTCCGCGTGTTGTCCCTGCGCCTGGCGCACCAGGGCCAGGGCATTGAGGCTGCTGGCCACGAAGGCCTGGCCGCGCACCGGGTCCGGGCTGCGCCGGGCCAGGGCGAGGGCCTGCCGTGCACTGGTTTCGGCGGCGCTGAAATCACGGGCAGCGTGCTGCTGCAGGGCCTGCTCATAAAGGGTCTGCCAACCGGGCTGGGGCGCCTGGGGCGCGCCGTTGGCCTGGGCCACGCCCGCCCACAGCGCCAGCAGCACGGCCCAGTGTGTGCGGCCAGCGCTCACGCCGGGGTGCCCTGGGCCACGGGCAAGGGGCAGCACGCTTCCACATGGCCCAGCACACGGGCGAACGCGGCCTGTGCGCCCGCGGCTGCGCGCGCGCGGCCGTCAGCGTCCAGCGGCACGGCGTCGAGTTGGGCGACAAAGGCTTTCCAGCTCGGTGCGCGGCCCTCGGGGTGTGGTGCCAGGTGCCGCGCACCCTGGTTTTCGTCGAAGCCGATGCGGGCCGCGAGCTTGAACAGAAAGGCGCCACCGAGGTTGGAGCCTTCTTCGGTGTAGAGCCAGCCGAGTGCGCCGGGCACGTCAACCGCGGCGCCGGGCACGAACGCGGGTGGCGTGTCGTCACCGGATGGCGTGAGGCCGAGATCGGCCAGGTCTTGCGCCACCTGATGGAAGCGGCGCCGCTCGGACAGGCCGGGCAGCAGGCGGTTGAGTTCGGGGTCGGAGAACAGCGCGTCCACATCGCGGTGGAAGCGGTATTGCATCTGCAGGAAGGCGGCGTAGTGCTCGCGGCCGGCAAACGGGTTGAAGGCCATGATGCGCTGGTCCAGCACACCGTGCGTGGGCGCGGTGGCGGCCTTGAGCGCAACGCTCAAAGGAGTGGTGGGTGTGTCAGACATGGGGGACATGGCGCCAGGGCCATCGGTGAAGGCCCGGGCGGCGAACGGTGCCGCCGCCCGGACGGGAAAGGAATGGCCCCGGACGGTGTGGCACCGTCCGGGGTACGCGGTCAGTACACCGCGATGGTGGGGTTGAAATCGAAGGTGAAGTGCGGCTTCTCCTGCACGCCGAAGGACCAGCGCAGGTTGCGGCTCGTGTTCACGATGCTGCCGCTGGTGTCCAGCGTCGGCATGGTGCCGCCGGCCAAGACCAGTTGGAAGGTCACGCTTTCGCCACGCCGGATCACCTGGCCGTTTTGCAGCCCGACAAAGGCGGGTTGCAGCCGGCCTTCGCTGTCGGTCGCGCCCAGGTTTTGAATGGTGTAGTCACCCCCGCCAGCGGTCAGGCGGAAGGTACGCACCACGTAGTGGCCCGACACGTAGTTGTCGAAGTAGGTCTTGAGCAGATCGCGCGAGCTGGTGATGGCGTTGGAGAAGCTCGTGTTGCCGCCGAAGGTGGTGAACGGGAACACCTCCTGCTGTGCCAGGCCCGCCATGTTGCCGGCGCCGGGGTCGGCGTCCTCCAGCACCATGGCCTGCGCGTCGTTGGACCAGGTGTGCTGCCGGTTCATGTGCTCCAGCAGCAGGCTGGGGTAGTTGGCACGGTCAACCGCGTGCAGGTTCAGGGTGTAGGGGCCACCGAAGCCGATACCGTCGCTCACGGCCAGCTGCACCTGGTAGGTACCGGCCACGGTGGGCGCGAGGCCCAGACGGTCGCAGGTCCAGTTGCGCAGGGCCAGGCCTTCGTCGCGCCAGGTCGTGTAGGCGATGACGTCAGGGCCTGGGTAATTGGCGCTGCCCGTGGCGCCGCAGAAGTAGCCCGATGCCGGCATCTGGAAGGCGCTGTTGCTCGGCCCCTGGGTCAGCGTCCACAGGTAGCTCAGGGCGTCTCCGTCGGAGTCGTAGCCGTTGGGGTGCAGTTGGAAGCTGTTCCAGATGTCGTAGTCCGCCGACGCGTAATTTCCCTGGATGCCCTTGGCACCGATCACCAGGGGCTGCTCCGCGGTGTAGGACACCAGGCTCTCCAGGCGCGCCACCGGCGCGTAGTTGCGCGACTTGGCCATCACGATGATCTGGGTCGGCTGGCTCGAGATGCCGTCGCTGCTGACCGCGCCGTGCTCGTCGGTCACCACCAGCTCAAACATGTAGGGGCCGGCCCGGTCGGCGACAAAACTGGCGTTGACGGTGTTGCCGTTGCGCAATTGGGCCGCGCTGCCATCTGGGCGTTCCAGCAGGGTCCACCGGTAGCTCAGGCGGTTGTTGTCGGCATCGGTGCTGTTCTCGCCCGACAGGGTGACGGTCGCGCCCACGCCGACGGTACTGGAGGTGCCCAGCACCTTGGCCACGGCGCGTGGTGGCCGGTTGGCGCCGTTGATCACGGTGTAGACCTGCGTGACCGGGTCGCTCCAGTCCGTGCCGTCAAACACGCGCAGCTGCAGCAGGTAGTCGCCGTAGTGGGTGCCCTTGAAGGAGCCCTGATACGGGTTGTTGAAGTTGGCCACGCGGTCAAACCCGGCAGGGGCCGACAGCATCGTCCATTCGCGGTTGGCGGGGAGGATGACGTCACCATCGGCATCCATCGAATACACGGCGGTGAGGGCCACCACGACGTCGCGCTCGGACTCGAAGGTGGCGTTGAAAGGCCGCGAGATGACCGCCACCGGCTTGGTGTTGGGCGCACCTGCGGGCTTTGTCACCGTGACCTGCAGGCCGGCGGTGGTGCGGGCGGTGCCGTCGTACACCGCGAGGGTGAGGCGGTAGGTGCCGGCGAAGTCGGGCACGAAGAACGCGGAGACCTTGTCGGCGTTCTCGATCACGGCCCGCGAGCCATAAGGCTTGCCAAAGAGCGCGAAGCTCCAGCGGTACTGCAGGGCATCGCCGTCGGCGTCGCTGCTGGCGCTGCCGTCGAGCGTGACGCGGCTGCCACGCACGGCGGTGATGGCCGGGCCGGCATTCGCCACGGGCAAGGCGTTGACCTGGCCGATGTCGATGTTGACCGTGGCCGGCGCGCTGGTTTTGCCGCCGTGCGAAACCACCAGGGTGGCCACGTAGCGCCCCACCTGGTCGGCCGTGAAGCGCGGTTGCGCGCGCAACGCGTCATCGAGCACCGCGGTGCTGCCGGCCGGCCGCTCGGTGAGCACCCACAGGAAACGCAGGCCGCTGGCGTTGCCGCCTTGTGGTGCCAGGCTGCCGCTGCCATCGAGCTGCACGTCCGTGTTCACCAGCTGGCTCACCTGCGGAATGACTACCGCCACCGGGTTCGGGTTGCTCACCACCAGGGCCACCTGAGCCGCCGTGCTGCTGGCGCGGCCGTCGTTCACGACCAGGCCGATGAGGTAGTTGCCCGGCAGGTCGGGCGTGAAGCTGGGGTTGGCTACTGTCGGTGCGGACAGCGCGGCGTTGCTGCCGTCGGGGCGCTGTTCCACGCTCCATTGGTAGCTGATGGCGCCGCCGTTGGGCGAGGTGCTGGCGCTGCCGTCGAGCGTGACGGTCTGGCCGGCTTCCACGTTGGTGGCACTGGCGCTGGCGCGCGCGGTGGGCGTGGGGGTGGTGGGAGCGGAGCTGCCGCCGCCTCCACCGCCGCCGCCGCAGGCGGCCAGGAACAGGGCGGTGCCCAGTCCCAGCAAGAGATGACGTATCGGGTGCTTCATGGTGTGAGCTTCCTTTGCAGATGGGGCCCGCTGGGCGGGCGAAGCGGATGGGGAAAAAAGTGAACAGGGGCGCGGCGGGCCGCATCGGCGGCATGGGCCGCGTGGGCCGCATGTGCGGCGGCGCTCAGAAACGCAGCGTCACGCTCAGGCGGGCACTGCGCCCGGGCGCGGGGACCAGACCCAGGCTGAGGGCGTCGAGGTAGTAGCGGTCGGTGACGTTGTCGATGTTGAAATCGACGCTGAGCTGGTCGTTGACCTTGTAGCTGGCGAAC
This sequence comes from Hydrogenophaga palleronii NBRC 102513, assembly GCF_001571225.1. GTDB lineage: Bacteria > Pseudomonadota > Gammaproteobacteria > Burkholderiales > Burkholderiaceae_C > Hydrogenophaga > Hydrogenophaga palleronii. Next base: position 24,783 of record NZ_BCTJ01000016.1, on the reverse strand, counting down.
AGATCCCACAGCGAGTACTTGTGCCAGGGCACCGGCGAGGCCGCCCCCTGCGACACCACGCCCTGGTCGTTGTGGGCCGGTGTCGGTGTGCGCTGGCCCATGAAGGTGCCGCGCACGCCCAGCGTGAGCTTGCGTTGCAGCAGGCGCGCGCCCAGGGTGGCGCTGGCGTGCCACTTGGGCGGAATCATGTTGTTCACGTAACTCGCGGCAATGCCGTAGTCGGTGCACTCGGTGCGGCGGTAGCTGCCGAAGTGGCAGGTCTCGATGAAGGTGTAGCGGGTGCCGCTCAGCTCCAGGAAGGCCGGGCCGAGGTCGTACGAGCCCGAGAGTTCAAAGCCGTGGAAGGTCACGCTCTGGATGTTGCGCAAGGAGAAGAACTGGGTGCCCATGCCCTCTTCCCAGGTGTTGGGGAAGGTACGGGTGAGGTAGTCGCGCGTGTGGTTGCGGAACCAGGCGGCCTTGGCGCGGAACTTGTCGCCGCTGCGCCAGAGATCGTCCTTGAGGTAGTTGACACCGATCTCGCGGCTGGTGGCCTGTTCGGGCTTGAGGTGGATGTCCTGCGACGGGCTGACCGAGAAGCCGGACGTGGTTTCGAACAGGCTCGGCATGCGCAGCGCCTCGGCATGGCGCGCATAGAACTGCAGGCCGGCGCGCGGCTCCCACAGCAGGCTGACCATGGGCGCGGTGCCGCTGTTGCGGCTGCTCATCATGAGCGGCTCGCACACGCCGTCGCCATCCGGGTCCACGCAGTAGGCGCTGCCGGGGTCCACGTTGTGAGGCTTGTCGTCGCGCGACTGGAAGCGCGTATGGCGCAGCCCGCCCTGCAGCGTCAGGCTCGGCACGGGCTTCCACTGCACGTCGGTGAAGAGGCTGTATTCGTCGCGTTGCCCGGCGCGACCACCCGCGGAAAAATTGGTCGCCTGGCCGTCACCGCGCACCCGTTCGTTCTGGGCCGACAGGCCGTAGTTCAGCTTGATGTCGCCACCAAGGTCGAAGCGCATGCCGTTGCTCAGATCGAAGCCCCAGCGCTTGTAGTTTTCGCCGCCGATGTCGAAGGCGTTGCTCCAGGTGCCTTCCGAGTAGTTGCGGTTCTCGCTGGTGGTGTCGGTGTGCCAGAGGTTGGCGCGCAGGTCCAGCCGCGTGCTGTCGACGGGGTTCCAGCGGTAGCGGGCGGCATAGGTGTCGGCCAGCACATGGCTGTTGCTGGTCTGGCGCACCTGGCCGAGCCAGAGCAGTTGCGACGGCATCAGCTCGCCGTAGGTGCTTTCGTAGCGGAGGTAGCTCAGCTCCAGCTCCTGGTCGTCGGGCATGTAGAGCTTGGTCTTGAGCAGCACCGACTCGCTGTCGTAGTTGGAGTTGACGATGCGTTCGCCGGCGCGGAAACGCGTCGCGCCCACGACCTTGGGCCGCACCTCGGTGTAGAAGCCGCGGTTCTGCGTGTCGGACAGGTCCAGATACGGCACCGGCCCCTTGGTGCCGGCGTAATAGTTGCCCTGGCTGCGTTTGGCGTAGGCCGCCACCACGTCGGCCTGCTCGAAGCGCTTTGCCACGGCCGCGCTGCCGGCAAAGCTCTTGGGCTTGAGCAGGCCCGGGCGCGACATGCCTTCGTCGGACGCCTGGGCATTGGCGATGTTGAAGGGCCCGGCGCACAGGCTGGCAATGACGCAGTTGATGCGGAACACACCGTCGGTGCCATTGCCGCCGGTGTTGTAGCCCGACGGTGTGCCCGGCGCGGGTGCCGACCCGCTGTTGTTGCCCAGCAGGCTGCCGCGCAGGCGCAGGCCCAGCGTCTGGCCTGGTCGCACGATGTCTTCGGCGTTGATGGTGCGCATGGTCACCAGGCCACCCACCGCACCGGTGCCACCGGCGGCCATGCTCGGGCCTTTTTCGATGTCGATGCCGCCGATCAGGTCGGGGTCCACATAGCTGCGCGAAGACACGCCCGCGTAGCCCCGGTACACCGTGGTCTCCTGCCGCGCGCCGTCCACCAGCACGGGCACCCGGCCCTGCCCCTGCATGCCGCGGATGTTCACGTCCAGCCCGCCGCTGTTGCGGTTCTCGCCGATGAGCACGCCCGGCGTGCCCTGGAAGATGTCGCCCACCGAGGTGCCGCGGAACTGCTCGATGCGGTCGCGTGTGATGTGGCTGCGCGAGCCGGCGCTGCGGTACGGCAAGTCCTTCTGCAGTTCTTCCTCGGACTGGGCGCGCACCTCCACCGTAGGCAGGGCGTTTTCAACCGCGGGCGTACTGGCCCGCTCACCCGCCGTGGCCGCCTGCCCCGGGCGCGAACCGGGCGCCGCCGCGCGGATGCGCCAGGCACCGGGGCCTTCGGTCTGCGCCACCAGCGGGTGCTCGCCCAGCACCGAGGCCAGGCCGCTGGCCACCGTGGCATGGCCCTGGAAACCCGGGCTCTGCAGACCACGCACCAGCACCGCATCGAAAGAGATCAGCACACCGGCCTGGCGCGCAAACTGGTTCAGCGCCGCCTCCAGCCCGCCGGCCTCCACCGCATAGGGGCGCAAGGCTTCGCCGCGTGAGGTGCTCACCGCTTGCGCTGCGGCCGGCGAGGCGAGCGGCAGGGTGGCGCCGACCGCCAGCAACGCGGCAACCAGTGGCAGCACGCGAAACGAGGGGTGGCCCGTGGCGCCCGCGGTGCGGGGCAATGGGGGCTGTGTCATGGCATCGGTCCTTGGGTTGTCGCCCTGCCCTCGGCACCCGCTCGCAGCGGGCTCTCGGCAAGGCCGTGTGTGTGGCTCTTGGGTACAGGACGGACGACGGCGCAAAACCCGCAACGCGGCAGCAAAAAAGTTTTTGAGGCGACGGGAGCGCGCGGCCCGGCGGGGCCGGGCTCGGTCGGTCAGGTGCGGCGCTGCAGCGTGACCCAGTGGTTCGTGCGGCGCTGCACACGCACCGGCAAGGTCTTCTCGACCAGGGCCAGGGTGCGGTCGGTGTCGCTGAGGCTGAAGACACCCGAGATGCGCAGCTGCGCCACCTCGTTGTCGCAGGCCAGCCAGCCCGGGCGGTAGCGGGCGAGCTCGCGGATCAGCTCGCCCAGCGGCATGTCACGTGCCACCAGCAGGCCGTCGGTCCAGGCGTCCTGGTCGGGGTTCAGCGCCGCGACCTCGTGCACACCACTGGCGTCGAAACGTCCACTCTCACCGGCCTGCAAGCGCCGCGGCACGGCGGCTTCGCGCGGCTGCAGCTCGACCGCGTGCTCGAACACCTGCACCTGCGTGCTGGCCTCGTCCAGGCCAACCTGGAAACGGGTGCCCAGCGCGCGCGCCGTGCCGTGCCGGGTCTCCACCCACAACGGTCGGTACACCGAGGCCGCGCCATCGCGGCCGGTGCTCAGGGCCACCCGGCCCTGGCGCAGCACCAGGCGGCGTTCGGCGGCGGTGAAGCGCACGTCCACCGCGCTGCGCGTGTCCAGCCACACCAGGGTGCCGTCGGGCAATTCGATGCGGCGGCGTTCGCCGGCGCCGGTGCTGTGGTCGGCCAGCAGCTGGTCAACCGGCAACAGCGGCCGCACCAGCCAGGCGGTGGCACCGCCGACGAACGCCACGCTCAGCAGGCGCAGGGCGCGGCGGCGCGTCATGTCGCGGCGGGCATCGTCGAGCGCGGTGCGCGCGCGCGGGCCGTCCGGCAGGCCATTGAAGCGGCCTTGTATGCGTTGCAGCCGTTCCCAGGCCATGGCATGCGTGGGTTGCGCGGCGCGCCAGCGCTGGCACGCTTCCCAGTCGGCGGGCTGTGCCTCGCCCGACTGCAGGCGCACCAGCCAGGCGATCGCCTCCTCCACCACGGCGGGCTCGGGCGCCGGCACCGTGGCATGTCCGGGGTGTGCGCTCATGCGGCACCGTCCTGGTAGACGATGCGGTAGCAGTGGCGAAACGCCGTCGCCATGTATTTCTCGACCGAGCTCAGGCTCACGCCGAGCCGCGCGGCCACCTCACGGTAGGTGAGCCCGTCCAGCTGGGCCAGCAGGAAAGCGCTGCGCGCGCGCTGACCGAGGCCGTCGAGCATTTGGTCGATCTGGCTCAGCGCTTCGAGCACGATGGCGCGCTCTTCCGGCGAAGGCGTGACCGGCTCGGGCATCAGCGCCAGGGTGTCCAGGTAGGCGCGCTCCAGCGAGAGGCGCCGGCAGTGGTCGATCAGCACACCACGCGCCACCGTGGCCAGGTAGGCGCGCGGCTCGCGCAGCTCGCCCGGGCTCTGGCCCATCAGCTTGACGAAGGTGTCCTGGGCCAGGTCGGCCGCCTCGTGCAGGTTGTTCACCCGCCGGCGCAGCCACTGCACCAGCCAGCCGTGGTGATCGGTGTACAGCAGGAGCAGGGAGCCGTCGGAATGCGGGGAAGTGGACATGGAAGGGAGCCGGGCCGCGTGCGCGGGGCCGTTCAGAAACGCCTCACGTCAACGCAATTGAGATTCATTCGCATTAAAGGGCGCCATCATGCCACGAATGTGGGCCGTTGCCGTGACCAAGGCCACACGCGCACGGGTTTCGCCCCTATCGGAAGCGGCATGGAACCTGCAGCATGGCGCCACCGCCTGAACTTTTGCCCTGCCAGATGCATCCATCACCGCCATGAAGCGTCTCCTCTTCACCCTGCTCGCCGCGTTCGCCCTGCTGGCCGGATGCGCCACGCTGGACGAGAAGCAACGCTTCTGGATCTTCCAGCCCTCCGACCGCAGCTGGGCCGGTGGTGAGGCCGCCGCCGAAGGCATGGAGGATGTGTGGATCGACTTCCACTCCCCCAAGACCGGCAAACCGGTGCAGCTGCACGGCCTGTGGGCGGAACACGACAACTTCGAACGCCGCAAGGACGCGCCCGTCCTGCTGTACCTGCACGGTGCGCGCTTCAACGTCACCGGCTCGGCCTTCCGCGCCCGCCGCATGGAAGACCTGGGCTTCTCGGTGCTGGCCATCGACTACCGCGGCTTCGGCAAGAGCACCAACGAACTGCCCTCGGAAGCCACCGCCTACGAAGACGCACGCGCCGCCTGGGACTGGCTGGCCGCCAAGTACCCGAACCGCCCGCGCTACATCTTCGGCCACTCGCTGGGCGGTGCCATCGCCATCGAACTCGCCGCTCAAGTGCACGACGAAGCCGGCACCGTGGTCGAAGGCACCTTCACCTCCATCCCCGACGTGGTCAGCACCTTCAAATGGGGCTGGCTGCCGATCTCGTTGCTGATCACGCAGCGCTTCGAAGCCGTCAAGCGCGTGCCCGACATCGGCTCGCCGCTGCTGGTGGTGCACGGCGGCGACGACCGCCTGATCCAGCCCGAGCTGGGCCGCAAGCTGTACGAGGCCGCCAAGGGCCGCAAGGCTTTCGTGCTGGTCGAGGGCGGCTCGCACCACAACACCAACTCGGTTGGCCAGGCGCAATACCGCACCGCGCTGTCGAGCCTGTTCGGGCTGCGCGACGACAGCGTCGCCGAAGCCGTTCTGGCCGACGCCAACCGCGTCCATCCCTAGGCGGCGCCGGCCCGCGCAGCAGGGCTGCCCCGCGCGGGCGTTCTGCTAACCTCGCCCGGATGTCTGCCCCGCCCCCCACGTCTGCCATGTCGCCCAGCCTGATCGTGCTGGTGCTCTCGCTGCTGCTGGGCCTGCAGCCCGTCGCCACCGACCTGTACCTGCCCGCCCTGCCCGCCCTCACCGCGGGCTTCGGCGCGCCGATGTCACAAGCCCAGCTCACGCTCACCGCGCTGCTGCTGTGTTTCGGCCTGTCGCAACTGGTGTGGGGTCCGCTGTCGGACCGCTTCGGGCGGCGCCCGGTGTTGCTGGTCGGCATGGCGGCCTTCGTCGCAGCGGCCATCGGCAGCAGCTTTGCGCCCAACATGGAACAGCTCATCGTCTGGCGCGCGGTGCAGGGTGCGGCCATGGGCGCGGGTGTGATGTGCGCTCGCGCCATCGTGCGCGACCTGTACGCACCCAGCGAGGGCGCTCGGGTGATGTCCAAAGGCCTCACCGGCCTGGGTGTGATCGCCTGCATGGCCTCGCCCATCGGTGGCCTGTTGTCGGGCGTATTCGGCTGGCGCGCCGCCTTGCTGGCGCTGGCCGTGTTCGGCGCGGTCGCACTGGCGGTGGTGGCCTGGCGCTTTGAAGAAAGCCTGCAGCACAAGAACCCGCGCGCGCTCGAACCCGCCACCCTGGTCGGCAACTGGCTGCTGATCGCGCGCCACCCCACCTTCTGGGCCTTCGCCCTGTTGTCCACCACGTCCTACGCGGGCCTGTTCACCTTTCTTGCGGCGTCGTCCTTCGTGTTCATCCGCGTGCTCGGCCTGACCACCACCGCCTATGGCCTGCTGATGTTCAGCATGTCCTTCACCTACATCCTCGGCACCTTCCTGTGCCGCCACCTGCTGCCGCGCCTGGGCCTGCGCCAGACCGTGGCCGTGGCCGGCGCGATGACGCTCACGGCCGGCACCCTCATGGGCGTGCTCGGCCTGATGGGGGTGCAGAGCACCTGGGCGATCCTGGTGCCGTTCTGGCTCTTCATGCTGGCGCACGGGGTGCACCAGCCTTGCGGCCAGAGCGGCGCGGTCGGCCCGTTTCCGCAGGCCGCGGGTGCCGCGTCCGCGTTGAGCGGTTTTCTGTCGATGGCCGCGGCCTTCCTCATGGGTGGCTGGCTGGGCCACAGCATGGCCGGCTTTTCCGACGGCGCGGGCTCGGTGCTGCCGCTCACCAACGGCGTGTGGTTCTGGAGCGTGTTGATCGCCACCGTGGCCTGGACGCTGGTGCAGCGCCACGGCGAAGCACGCAGCAGACCGCAGCGCCTGGCCGGCGCCGATTCGGCGTCGAACCCGTGAGCAGCACACCCAACACCACCGCCCGCTGCATCGCGCTGGCCGGCCCCACGGCAAGTGGCAAGAGCGCGGCCTCGCTGGCGATTGCGCAACGCTGGCCGGTGGAGATCGTCAGCGTCGACTCGGCCCTGGTCTACCGCGGCATGGACATCGGCAGCGCCAAGCCCAGCGTGGCCGAACGCGCCCAGGTGCCGCACCACCTGATCGACATCCTCGACCCGCTGCAGAGCTACAGCGCGGCCGACTTCGTGCGCGACACCACGCGCCTGGTGGGCGAGATCGCCGCGCGCGGCCGCACCGCGCTGCTGGTGGGCGGCACCATGCTGTACTTCAAGGCGCTGCTGGTCGGCCTGGACGACATTCCGCCGGCCGACGCGGCGGTGCGCGAACGGCTGGAGGCGCAGGCGCGCGAACACGGCTGGCCGGCGCTGCACGCCGAACTGGCCCGGGTGGACCCGGTCACCGCCGCCCGCCTGCCACCCGGCGACGCACAACGCATCCAGCGCGCGCTGGAGGTCTACGCGGTGTCGGGCCGGCCGATCTCCAGCTTCCAGACCGGGCGCACCCACAACCCCGACAGCCCGCTTGCGCCCGAGCAGCTGATCTCGCTCGAACCGGCAGACCGCGCCTGGCTGCATGCGCGCATCGCCCAGCGCTTCGACACCATGCTCGCCAGCGGTTTCCTCGACGAGGTGCGCAGCCTGCGCGCGCGTGGTGACCTCTCCACCGACCTGCCGTCGATGCGCTGCGTGGGCTACCGCCAGGCCTGGGACATGTTCGACCGCCACGGCGACACGCTCTCGCCCGAGCAAGTCGCGGAGCTGCGCGACCTCGGCATCTTCGCCACGCGCCAGCTCGGCAAACGCCAGCTCACCTGGCTGCGCTCCATGCCGCAGCGCCGCGTGATCGCCTGTGACGCGCCCGACGCGCTGGACCAGGTGCTGCAGGCGGTGCAGGCGCAACTGGGCCCGCCGCCATGAGCCTGCGCGTCGAAGGCCTGGGCAAACGTTACGGCGACACCGTGGTGTTCAGCGGCGTGAGCCTGCGCGTGGAGCCCGGCGAGTTCGTGGCCATCGTGGGCGAGTCGGGCGTCGGCAAGTCCAGCCTGCTCAACTGCCTGGCCGCACTCGACGACTGGAGCGAGGGCACGATCACGCACAACGGCACCGACCTGAACGGCCTGGACGACACGCAGCGCGCGCACTGGCGGCGCGAACACCTGGGCTTCGTGTTCCAGGCCTTCCACGTGCTGCCGCACCTCGACATCGCGCAGAACGTGGGCCTGCCTTTGCTGCTGCTCGGCCGCCCCGATGCCGCGCGCGTGCAGGCCATGCTGGAGGCGGTGGGCCTGGGTGCGCTCGGTGCGCGCCTGCCGGCCGAGCTGTCTGGCGGGCAGTTGCAGCGGGTGGCGATTGCGCGCGCGCTGGTGCACCGCCCCGGCCTGCTGCTGGCCGACGAGCCCACCGGCAACCTCGACCCGCGCACCGCCGCCCAGGTGATGGACGTGCTGCAGCAGCAGGCGGCCGACAGCGGCGCGGCGCTGGTGCTGGTGACGCACTCGGCCACCGCCGCGGCCCGCGCGCAGCGCGTGCTGCACCTCACGGCGAACGGCCTGCAGGCCGGCCCGGCCGGCTGAGCGCACGGCGCCAGGCCGGTACCCGCCATCTGCACCGAACGCCGGCGCAGGCTCAGGCGCTTGCCGTGTCATCCGGCTTTGAGCGTGCATGCCGCAGCCCGTCGGGGTAAGGTCTGGCATGGCCGCACAAAAAAAGCCGGAAAAACCGGCCAGGAAGCCTCCGTCATGTAACTTGATTACATTAGAATCACCAGCCTCGAAGTAACTAAATTAGAGACATGGCCGCACCCCAACCCACCCAAGCCCCTGCCGCGCCGCTCGATATGGTGATCTTTGGCGGCGCCGGGGACCTCTCGGTCCGCAAGCTGCTGCCCGCGCTCTACATGGCGCACCTGCACCACACGCTGCCCGAATCCACCCGCATCCACGCGCTCGGCCGCCAGGCCTGGGACCGCGCCGCCTTCACCCAGTTCGTCGACGACAAGGTGCGCGGTTTCATCGACCCCAAGGCCCTAGACGACGCCGCCTGGAAGGGCTTCCTGGACCGGCTGGGTTATGTCTGCCTCGACGCCACGCAGGCCAACGACTTCACCGCCCTGGGCCAGGCGCTGCAGCCCGGCTCCGACCGCGTGTATTACCTCGCCACCGCGCCCACGCTGTTCACCGCCATCTGCGGCAACCTGCACGGCGCCGGCCTGATCGACGAACGCTCGCGCGTGGTGCTGGAAAAGCCCCTCGGCCACGACCTCGCCTCGGCGCGCGCCATCAACGACGAGGTGGGGCGTTACTTCACCGAACCACAAACCTTCCGCATCGACCACTACCTGGGCAAGGAAACGGTGCAGAACATGATGGTGCTGCGCTTCGGCAACACCATCTTCGAACCGCTCTGGCGCAGCCCCTACATCAAGAGCGTGCAGATCACGGTGGCCGAAGCGGTCGGCGTGGGCAGCCGTGCCGGTTTCTACGACGGCACCGGCGCCATGCGCGACATGGTGCAGAACCACCTGCTGCAGCTGCTGTGCATCGTGGCGATGGAGCCGCCGGTCTCGCTCGACCCCGACGCGGTGCGCGACGAAAAACTCAAGGTGCTGCGCTCGCTGCGGCCCATGACCGTGGCCGACGTGGCGCGCGACACCGTGCGCGGCCAGTACACCGCCGGCGCGTCCAACGGCGACAAGGCCGTGGGTTACCACCAGGAGGCCAACGTGCCGGCCGACAGCACGACCGAAACCTTCGTCGCCCTGCGTGCCCACATCAACAACTGGCGCTGGGCCAACGTGCCGATCTTCCTGCGCACCGGCAAACGCATGGCCGAGCGGCGCTCGGAAATCGTCATCGAATTCGCCGACGTGCCCTACACCATCTTCCCCGACGCGCCGCGCCAGCCGGTCAACCGCCTGATGATCCGCCTGCAGCCCGAAGAGCATGTGCAGTTGCAGATGATGGCCAAGGAACCCGGCAGCGGCATGCGCCTGCGTCCGGTGAGCCTGGACCTGGATCTCGAATCCGCCTTCAGCGTGCGCCGCGCCGAAGCCTACGAGCGCCTGCTGATGGACGTGATCAAGGGCCGCCTCACGCACTTCATGCGCCGCGACGAACTGGAAGCCGCGTGGAGCTGGGTCGAACCCATCCTCGATGCCTGGGGCAACCTGAACGAGAAGCCCCGCGCCTACACCGCCGGCAGCTGGGGCCCGGCCGCTTCGTCGGCGCTGATGGCGCGCGAAGGTTCGGCCTGGGCCGAGGAGGCCTGAGGCCATGGCACACACCTCCAGCCCGATGCCGCCGAGCCACCCGCAGGTGGTCGCCACCGAACACGCACAAGACCTGGCCCAACGGCTGGCGCAGCACATCGCGCAGCACCTGCGCCAGGCCATCGAGTCGCGGGGCCATGCGGTGCTGGCGGTCTCGGGTGGCAAATCGCCCATTGCCCTGTTCGAGCAGTTGCGTGTGCAGCCGCTGGACTGGGCCCGGGTGAGCGTGCTGCTGGTGGACGAGCGCTGCGTGCCGCACGACCACGCCGACAGCAACACCCGGCTGGTGCGCTCGCACTTGCTGCAGGACGCCGCGCAAGCAGCGAGTTTCGTGGCGTTTTTTGACCAGGTGCCGCCAGCCCCCGATGACGACGCGCTGCAACGGCTCGCCGACCAGGCCAACCAGCGCCTCGCGGCCCACCCCTGGCCGATCGACGTGGCGGTGCTCGGCATGGGCGAAGACGGCCACACCGCCTCCATCTTCCCCGGTGCCACGGGCCTGCAACGTGCGCTCAGCGCGTCCGGCCCTATCACCTGGCTGCGGCCGGGCGCGGCGTCCAACGCGCCGCACGCACGCCTCACCCTCACCCTGCCCGCGCTGCTGGCGTCGCGCGAACTCGCGTTGTCGATCGCGGGCGCCACCAAACTCGCCGTGTACCAGCAGGCCAGCCGCAGCGCCGACGAAAGCCTGCCGGTCTCGCTGGTGCTGAACCAGCACCAGACGCCGGTGAGCGTCTGGCTGGCATGAGCCGCGCCACCCGCGCTGGCCTGCCGCCGATGCCGCCCCGGGCGGCCACCCCCGCGCACCGGCCCCACCGGTGTCGCGGTGCTCTCTCAAAAAGGACAGCCCCATGAACCCACACCACCCGCTCCACCCCACCCTGGACCAGGTCACGCGCCGCATCACCGAGCGCAGCGCCGCCACCCGCGCGACCTACCTCGCGGCGATGGACCAGCAGCACAAGACCGGCACGCAGCGCAGCGGCATGGGCTGCGCCAACATGGCCCACACCACGGCCGCGCTGCCGCTGGCCGACAAGCTCAAGATCCACGCCGAGCGCGCGCCGCACATCGGCATCGTCACCGCCTACAACGACATGCTGTCGGCGCACCAGCCTTACGAAACCTACCCGCAGCAGATCCGCGAACACGCGCACCACTTCGGTGCCACCGCGCAGGTGGCCGGTGGTGTGCCCGCCATGTGCGACGGCGTCACCCAGGGCGCGGCCGGCATGGAGCTGTCGCTGTTCTCGCGCGACGTGATCGCACTCTCCACTGCGGTGGCGCTCTCGCACAACGTGTTCGACGCCGCGCTCATGCTCGGCATCTGCGACAAGATCGTGCCCGGCCTGTTCATGGGCGCGCTGCAGTTCGGCCACCTGAGCACGGTGTTCGTGCCCGCCGGCCCCATGACCTCGGGCCTGTCGAACGACGCCAAGGCCAAGGTGCGCCAGCAGTACGCACAAGGCCTGGTGGGGCGCGACGCCTTGCTGGAATCGGAAGCCCAGGCCTACCACAGCCCCGGCACCTGCACCTTCTACGGCACCGCCAACAGCAACCAGATGCTGATGGAGATCATGGGCCTGCACCTGCCCGGCGCCTCCTTCGTCAACCCCGGCACACCGCTGCGCGATGCGCTCACGCAGGCGGCGGTGCAGCGCGCGGTGAGCAACACCGGGCGCACCGGTGAGGCGGTCATCACCCTGGCCGACATCGTGACCGAGAAGACCCTGGTCAACGGCATCGTCGGCCTGCTCGCCACCGGCGGCTCCACCAACCACACGCTGCACCTGGTGGCGATGGCGCGTGCGGCCGGCGTGCTGATCGACTGGGACGACTTCGCCGAGCTCTCGCACGTGGTGCCGCTGCTGGCCCGCGTCTACCCCAACGGCAACGCCGATGTGAACCACTTCCACGCCGCCGGCGGCATGGGCTACCTCATGCGCGAGCTAGTGCAAGCCGGCCTGCTGCACGCAGACGTGAAGACCGTGATGGGCAGCGGCCTGCACGCCTACACCCAGGAGCCCTGGCTGGACGACGGCAAGCTGGCCTGGCGCCCCTTGCCCGACGCCAGCGGCGACCTCGCCGTGGTGCGCCCGGTGGCCGAACCCTTCAGCGCCGACGGTGGCCTGCGCCTGCTGCAGGGCAACCTGGGCCGCAGCGTGGTCAAGGTCTCGGCGGTCAAGCCGGAGCACCGCTTCGTGCGCGCCCAGGCGGTGGTGGTGAGCGACCAGCAAGACCTGCTGAGCCTGTTCAACGAAGGCAAGCTCGAACGCGACCTGGTCGCCGTCGTGCGTTACCAGGGCCCACGCGCCAACGGCATGCCCGAACTGCACAAACTCACGCCACCGCTCGCCGTGCTGCAGGACAAAGGCTTCAAGGTGGCGCTGGTGACCGACGGCCGCATGTCCGGCGCCTCGGGCAAGGTGCCGGCCGCCATCCACCTGAGCCCCGAAGCCCTGGCCGACGGCCCGATTGCCCGGGTGCGCGATGGCGACTGGATCACGCTCGACTGCGAAGCCGGCCGGCTCGACCTCGAAGTCGATGCCGAGACCCTGGCCCAGCGCAGCGTGCAACACCCCGACCTGAGCGCCAACGGCCACGGCAGCGGGCGCGAACTGTTCGGCCTGTTCCGCCAGAATGCCGGAGCGGCCGAATGGGGCGCCTCACCCTTGTTCACGCCACTGCCGGTGGAACGCCCACAAGCCATCGTCGAAACCCAGCCCGCCTGAAGCCTGAAACATGACCTCCAACACCACCTGCTTCACCCGTCCCGCGTTCACCTCCCGCGTCGTGCCCGTGATCGTGCTCGGCGACGCGGCCCATGCCGTGCCGCTGGCCCATGCGCTGCTCGAAGGCGGCATCGACGTCATGGAGATCACCCTGCGCTCCGACGTCGCGCTGCAGGCCATCGAAGCGGTGGCCCGCGCCGTGCCCGAGATGCACCTGGGCGCCGGCACCGTCACCCGGGCGGCAGAGGTCCGGCTGGTGATCGATGCCGGCGCCACGTTCGCGCTCTCACCCGGCTGCACCGACGCGCTGGTGGACGCGGTGCGCAGCGCCCACCTGCCCTTCATCCCTGGCGTGATGACCCCCAGCGAAGTGATGCGCGCACGCGACCACGGCTTCACGCTCATGAAGCTGTTCCCCGCCACCCAGGCCGGCGGCATCGGCATGCTCAAGGCGCTCGGCGCACCGCTGCCCGACGCGCGCTTCTGCCCCACCGGCGGCGTGAGCCCCGACAACCTGCGTGACTTCCTCGCTCTGCCCAACGTGGCCATGGTGGGGGGCTCCTGGCTGACGCCGGCCGACGCCCTGGCCCAGGGCGACTGGGCCAGAATCACACAACTGGCGCGCACCGCCACCGCGCTCACCACCGCCAACGCCTGATTCCTTTTTCAAGTTCCTTTCGAGACGTTCGCCTCTGCCCCATGAAACTGCCCACCACCCTGCCCGCCTGGTCCCAGCTTCAAGCCCTGGCCGACGCCCCGCAGCCGCACCTGCGGGACGTGCTGTCGGCCGGAGACCACAACGCCCGCGCCGAAGCCATGACCGTGCGCGCGGCCGGCATCACGCTCGACGCCAGCCGGCAACGCACCTCGCCCGCCATCCAGCAGGCCCTGCTGGCGCTGGCCGAACAGTCGGACCTGGCGGCGCAGCGCGACGCCATGTTCCGCGGTGAACACATCAACCACACCGAAGACCGCCCGGTGCTGCACGTGGCGCTGCGCGGCGACCCGCTGCACACCGGCCCCTGGGGGGCGGACGTGCAGAAGGCGGTGCAGCAGGAGTTGGTGCGCATCTGCGACTTTGCCGAGGCCTTGCGCGCCGGCAGCGTGCGCGGCCACAGCGGCGAGGCCATCACCGACGTGGTGAACATCGGCATCGGCGGCTCCGACCTCGGCCCGCGCATGGCGGCCGACGCGCTGGCACACCTCACGCACCCCGGCGTGCGCGTGCACTACGTGTCGAACCCCGACGCCTGGGCGCTGTGGAGCGTGCTGCGCGGGCTCGACGCGCAACGCACCCTGTTCATCGTCTCCAGCAAGACCTTCACCACCCAGGAAACCCTGACCAACGCCGCCAGCGCACAACGCTGGCTGACCGACCACGGCGTGCCGGCCGACGCGCTGGCGCAGCACCTGGTGGCCATCACCGCCAGCCCGGCGCAGGCCGCCAAGCTGGGTTATCCACCCGAGCGCACCTTCCTGTTCTGGGACTGGGTGGGTGGGCGTTACTCGGTCTGGTCGGCACTCGGCCTGCCGCTGGCGATTGCCATCGGCACCGAACACTTCCGAGCCTTCCTGGCCGGCGCGCGCGAGATGGACGAGCACTTCGCCACCACGCTGCTGGCGCAGAACCTGCCGGTGCAACTGGCGCTCAACGGCATCTGGAACCGCAACTTCCTGCACCTGCCCAGCCACCTGATCGTGCCCTACGCCTCGCGCCTGGTGCGCTTCACGCCTTTCGTGCAGCAGATGGACATGGAGTCCAACGGCAAACAGACACACAACGACGGCACGCCCGTCAGCATCGACACCGGCCCCATCGTCTGGGGCGGCCTGGGCATCGACGGCCAGCACGCCTACTTCCAGTTGATCCACCAGGGCAAACACACGGTGCCGGTGGATTTCATCGGCGTGCAGAACGAAGACACACCGCTGCCGCTGGCGGCCACGCACCACGAGGTGGTCAACCTCAACCTGCGCGCCCAGGCCGAGGCCATGGCGCGCGGCCGCTCGCTGGCCGACACCGAGGCCGTGCTGCAGCAAGGCGGCCTGGGTGCCGCCGAGGCACGCGCCATGGCACCGCACCGCAGCTTCGAGGGCAACATCCCGAGCCACATCCTCTGGCTCGACCGCCTCGACCCGATGCGCCTGGGCGCGCTGATCGCGCTCTACGAACACAAGGTGTTCACCCAGGCCGCCATCTGGCGCATCAACGCCTTCGACCAGTGGGGCGTGGAGCTGGGCAAGACCATGGCCAAGGCGATGGAGACGCAGGCGGCGCGCTGAAGTCTGGCGGCCTGCGCCGCCCCGGGTCCCGGGCGGCGCAGCAACCCCGTACGGGGATGGGGTATAAACCGATCTGCTCACCGAGGCACCTGTGCTCTCACAGGTTCACGAGACAACGGAGGCATCCTGACAGCATGCAACGCGTCAAAACCTTTCTCAGCAGTCTGACGTCCATCCTCACGCCGAACTCGGAGGCCCATCCGACGGCGCAGGATCCGCAGGCCATGGTTTTGATCCAGAAGTCCATGCTGCGCCTGCTCGGCGTGCGGGGTGCCGAACTCAACCCCCAGCTCGAAAGCCGCATCCGCTACGCCGCCAGCATCGAAGCGCTGTGGTTCCTGCGCGCCGACCTGGCGCAGGCGCTGTGCCTGCAGCGCGACGAGGCCAGCGCCCTGGCCGCCGTCAGCGACCTCACGCCCCTGTTCGAGGGCAATGTGTCCAAGGCCCAGCTGCAGTCCTTCCAGCGCAGCCAGCGGCGCGGTTGAAGAGCCGCGCACTGTGCTCGTTCAGGCCAGGCCGCCGTTGGCGCGCAGCACCTGGCCATTCACCCAGCCACCCGACGGGCCGACCAGGAAGGCCACCACCGAAGCGATGTCTTCGGGCTGACCAAGCCGTTGCAGCGGAGGCATGTTGGCCATGGCCTGGACCTGCTCGTCAGTCTTCCCCTCAAAAAACAACGCGGTGGTCACCGGCCCCGGTGCCACGGCATTCACCGTGATCTGGCGACCACGCAACTCCTTGGCAAACACCTGCGTGAGCGACTCCACCGCCGCCTTGGAGGCGATATAGACGCTGTAACCCGGCAGGTTCATCGCTACCGTGCTGCTGGAGAAGTTGACGATACGCCCGCCGTCGTTCAAGCGCGTGGCGGCCTCGCGCAAGGTGTTGAAGGTGCCCCGCACGTTGATGTTGAAGGTGCGCTCGTACAACTCGTCGCTGGTCTGCGCCAGCGGCACAGTCTTGAGCACACCGGCGTTGTTCACCAGCACGTCGAGTCGGCCCAGTTCCTGTTCGACACGGTGAAACATGGCGCGCACCTCGTCGGCACGCGAAACATCTGCGCGCACCGCCAGCGCACGTGCACCGGTGGCTTGCAGTTCCGCCACCAGGGCCTCGGCCTCGGTGGCGCTGGCGCTGTAGTTGACGGCCACGGCACAACCCTCGGCCGCCAGGCGTCGCGCCAGGACGGCACCGATACCTCGCGAGGCACCGGTGACGAGGGCGATGCGAGAAGTGACGGTGGGCTGGTCGGTTGTTTTGGATGGGGCAGTCATGATCAAACTCCTGAGTGGCGAAAGGATGGGTTGTCGAATGCAACGCATCATGGATCGTTGTCAGAAAAAGATCATTCCCCATTTTTCAGCAACATAATTCGGTTCAAGCCAACAATCAAAGCCGTGCCATGGACCGTTTCCAGGAAATGCAGGTGTTCGTGCGCATCGCCGAGCGTGGCAGCTTCACGCAAGCGGCGGATGACCTGCAACTTCCGCGTGCGACCGTGAGCAATCTGATCCGGCGGCTGGAAGCGCGCCTGGGCGTGCGCCTGCTGGAGCGCACCACCCGCAGTGTGCGGCTCACGCCCGATGGCGAGGCCTATCGGCTGCGCTGCAACGCCTTGTTGGCCGACCTCGAAGAAGCCGACGGCCTGTTTCGCCAGGCCGAGCCCAGCGGCCTGCTGCGGGTGAATCTGCAAGGCACGCTGGCGCGGCGGTTTGTCGTGCCGGCATTGCCAGACTTTCTCACGCGTTATCCCAAGCTGGCCCTGCAGGTCGGCGAAGACGACCGGCTGGTGGACCTGGTGCGCGAAGGCGTGGACTGCGTGCTGCGCGCGGGTCAGTTGCGCGACTCGTCTCTGGTGGCGCGCCGCGTGGCACAACTGCGGCAGGTGACCTGCGCCAGCCCGGGCTACCTGGCGCGGTTCGGACAGCCGCGCTCACTGGCCGACCTGGCCAGCCACCGCGCAGTGAACTACGTCTCCAGCGCCACCGGCCAGCCCCTGCCGCTGGAGTTCACGCTCAACGGCGAGGTGACCGAACTGAACCTGCCGGGCAGCATCTCGGTGACGGGGGCAGACTTGTACGCCGGTGCCGCACTGGCCGGCCTTGGCCTGGTGCAGGTACCGCTTTACCGCATCGCGGAGGAACTCGCCTCCGGCCAGTTGCATGAGCTGTTGCCCGACGCACCGCCGCCGCCCCTGCCGGTGTCGGTGCTATACCCGCAGAACCGTCAGCTGTCGGGGCGGGTGCGGGTGTTCACCCAATGGCTGGGCGAGTTGTTCGAGGGCGTCGCCCCAGACTGGTGCCTGCGTTAGCATCGCCCGACACCCTGCCACTTCTCTCCCCACGACAGCGAGGTCTTCCCCAGCATGAAACCCCAGGTGCAGTTCCGGCTGCGCATCAAGCGCGGCGACGTCATTGCCATCGGTCCGGGCAAGGTCGGCCTGCTGGAAACGATTGCGCGCACAGGCTCGATTTCGGCCGCGGGCCGCGAACTCGGCATGTCCTACCGGCGCGCCTGGCTGCTGGTGGACGAGATCAACCGTTGCCTGACCTCACCCGCGGTGCTCACCGCATCGGGTGGCGCCAGGGGCGGTGGCACCTCGCTCACCGCCACGGGTGAGGAACTGGTGCGGCGCTACCGCGCGGTGGAAGACATCGCCCTGGCCGCCGCAGCGGCCGAGCTGCAACGCCTGAACCGGCTGGTGGCGCCCTGAGGCCCGCGGCGCTCAGGCCGCTGCATCGGGCTGGCCGCGCCGCAGCGCAAAACCCAGGTCTTGCGCATCTTCTTCGCTGAGCAGAAAACACAGGCTCACGTTTTCCGACAACACCAGGGTGAGCGAACGGGATGTGCTGCCCTGCACCGGCTCCACCATCCACTCACACACCTGCACCGCGTTGCGCAGCTCGGGCAGGTGGCTCAGCGCAGCGCTCACCGGCACCTCGTGCGACACCATGTGCACCGGCAAGGCGGTGGACGCGGGCTGCACGGGCGAAACCGGATCGGCGTTGGAAGGGTCGGTCATGGTGTGGGCTGACAAGGAAAGGCCGCCTTGCATGGCGGCCTTTCGTTATGCTCCGCAGTATATGACCAAAAACATGCCCGGCAAGCCATGCGGTGACACGCGCCCGCAGGCCCCGTATGCTCGGCCTGACGTCAACGGAGAGCACCATGATCGGCATTGACTGGACGAACTTCACGCCCTGGAGCGCACTGGCCGGTGGCATCCTGATCGGGCTGGCCGCGGCGGCCTTCATTCTCATGAACGGCCGCGTGCTCGGCATCAGCGGCATCCTCGGCGGCCTGCTGCCACCCAAAGCGGGTGACGCGGGCTGGCGCGTCGCCTTCCTGCTCGGGGTGTTCAGCGCACCGCTGCTCTACCGCTGGCTGGCGCCCGAAGGCCTCACGCCGGCGCCGCGCATCGACGCCGGCTTGGGCCTGCTGGTGCTGGCCGGCCTGCTGGTGGGCCTGGGCACGCGCTACGGTTCGGGCTGCACGAGCGGCCACGGGGTGTGCGGGCTGTCGCGCCTGTCGCCGCGTTCGCTGGTGGCCACGCTCTGCTTCATGGCGACCGGTTTCGTGGTCGTCTACGTCGTTCGGCACCTGCTCTGAGGAGACCCGTCATGCAACGCGTCATCGAATTTCTCGTCGGCCTGCTGTTCGGCCTGGGCCTGCTGTTGTCGGGCATGGCCGATCCGGCCAAGGTGCTGGGGTTTCTCGACCTGTTCGGCGCCTGGGACCCCTCACTGGCGCTGGTGATGGCCGGCGCCATCGCGGTCGGCCTCTTCGCCTTTGCGCTGGCGAAGCGGCGCAGCACCAGCTTCTTCGGCGATGCCATGCACCTGCCCAAGGCCACGCAGATCGACCGCCGCCTGGTGGTGGGCAGCCTGGTGTTCGGTGCCGGCTGGGGGCTGGCGGGTTTCTGCCCGGGCCCGGCCCTGGTGTCCATGGCCTCGGGCGAGTTCAAGGCCGCGGTGTTCGTCGCGGCCATGCTGGTGGGCATGCTGCTGCATGGCTGGGCCGAGCGTGCCCAGCTCAGACCAGCGCGTTAGATCTGCACGTCAGGACTGCACGTCAGGACGGTGCAGCTTCGCAGGCCTCGGCCATGGCACGGCATGCCGTGGTGAGCACCGCGTCGGCTTCGGGCACCAGGTTGAACCAGCGGATGAAGCCGTGCGCCATGCCCTCGGCCCGCGTGAGGCTGACCGGCACGCCGGCCTCAAGCAGGCGCTGCGCATAGTCTTCGCCCTCGTCGCGCAGCACGTCGTATTCGGCGGTGGTGATCCAGGCCGGCGGCAAGCCACCCAGGCGGGCATCACGCAGGGGCGCCACGCGCGGGTCGCTGTGCTCTTCCGGCGACGCGTAGTGCGCCATGAACCACACCATGTCCCTGGCCAGCAACGGCAGGCCTTCGGCAAAGTCGCGGTAACTCTGGCGCTGCACGTCGGTGTCGGTGACCGGATAAAAAAGGCACTGCATCGCCACCTGCACGGCTGGCTGCAAGGCCTTCAGGGCGACGGTCACGAGGTTGGCGCCGGCGCTGTCGCCTGCCACCACCACGGGCACGTGCTTGTCCACCAGTTCATGGACATGGGCAGTCGCCCAGACGATGCTGTCCTCGACGTCGTGCAGGCCGGCGGGAAAACGGTGTTCCGGCGCGAGGCGGTAGTCCACCGACAGCACGGCGCAACCCGAGCGGTCCACCAGCGCACGGGCGAGCAGGTCGTAGTCGTCCAGCGATCCACCGACCCAGCCCCCGCCGTGCACGTAGACGATGAGCCCACGCTCCTGCCGTCCTGAAATGCCGCGGTAGAGCCGGGCCGGCACACCTTGCGAGCGCGACGGGATGCGCAGCTCGCGCACCTCGCCCACCTCGGGGCCGCGGCCCAATGCGGCCCGCCCGCTGGCCATGAGCTGGCGAAGATCGTCTGGCGATCCTGCCGACAGCGCGGGTTTGCCGACGGCGCGCGCGGCGGCCATCATGTCCACGATCAATGGATGCAGTGGCAATGTGGCCTCCCTGGATGCGAACCGTGGTTCCGGCCGCTCACTTCGCGGCGCGAGCCTTGGCCACGGCGGCCTGCGTTTCCTTCCACAGGTCTTCGCCCACGTGGCTGGCAATGCTGGCGTTCACCGCGCTGAGTTTTTCGCGCATGCGGTTGGCCTCGGCGGGTGCAAGCTGGTTGATCTGCATGCCCTTGCTCTTGAGTTCGGCCAGCGCCCGGTCGGCTTCCGCGCGCGTGTCCTGGCGCTCGAAATCGCGGCTCTTGCGGGCGGCGTCCAGCAGCACCTTGTGCTCGTCCTTGCTGAGACCGTCCCAGTACTTCTTGCTCACCAGCACGATCCACGGGCTGTAGACGTGGTTGGTGACGGTGAGGTACTTCTGCACCTCGTAGAAACGGCTCGACAGGATGGTGTTGTAGGGGTTCTCCTGCCCATCCACCGTCTTGGTTTCCAGCGCGGTGAAGAGCTCCGAGAACGGCAGCGGCACGGCATTGGCGCCGAGCGTCTTGAAGCTCTCGATGAACACGTTGTTCTGCATCACGCGCAGCTTGATGCCGTCGATGTCTTCCAGCCGGTTGATCGCGCGCCGGTTGTTGGTGAGGTTGCGAAAACCGTTCTCCCAATACACCAGGCCGACCAGGCCCTTCTCCTGCAGCTTGTCCATCACCTTCTGGCCCACCGGGCCGTCGAGCACCACGTCGGCTTCCTTCGCGTTGTCGAACAGGAAGGGCGTGTCCCAGATGGCCATTTCCTTGGTGATGCCCACCAGGGTTGCGGTGGAGCCCACCATCATTTCCTGCGCGCCACCGATCAGCGCCTGTTGCATCTGCACGTCCGAGCCGAGCGCCGCGTTGCCGATGGTGCGGACCTTCATCTTCCCGCCCGAGGCCTTCTCCACCTCCTCGGCGAACAGCTTGCTGGCGCGGCCCGAGTTGGACGCTTCGGTCAGGCCGTAGCCATAACGGATCAGGCGCGGCTTGATGTCCTGCGCCCAGCTGGCAAGCGGTGCGGCGAGGGTGATCGCGGCGGCGGCGGCGATCAGGGTGCGACGGGCAAGGGTCATGGTTGTCTCCATTGTTCAGGTTGGATGGAAAGGGATGAAGGTCAGCGCATCCAGGCCACGGGCGCGGTGACGATCTGCGGGAACACGACGAAAAGGCCGAGAACGAGGAGGTATGCGATCAGGAACGGGTTCACGCCCCGGATCACCTGGTGCATGGGCAGGCGGCCCACGCCGGCCACCACGTTGAGCACGGTGCCCACGGGCGGGGTGATCAGGCCGATGGCGCCGTTGAGCACGAACATGAGACCGAAGTAAACCGGGTCGATGCCGGCCTTGACGGCAATCGGCAGCATCACCGGCGCAATGATCAGGATGGTGGGCGTGAGGTCGAGCGCGGTGCCGATGAGCACCAGCGCGAACATCATGGCCACCATCAGCAGGCGCGGGTGTTCGATCAGCGGGCCCAGCCAGCCGGTGAGCGTTGACGGCAGGTCGGCCAGCGTGATCATGTAGCTGGCCACGGCGGCGCCGGCGCACAGGAACATCACCACCGACGTGGTGCTGGCCGCACGCACCAGCGTGCCGTACAGCTCGACCAGGCGCATCTCGCGGTGCACGAAGAGCGCGATCACCAGCGCATAACAGGCGGCCACCACGGCGGCTTCGGTTGGCGTGAACACGCCGCTCTTCATGCCGCCGATGATGATCACCGGCATGAGCAGCGCCCACACGGCGCGGGCCGTCAGACGCAGGCGCTCGGCCATGGGCACCGACGGGCTGCGTTGCAGCGTCATCTTGCGCAGCACGATGCGCCATGTCACCACCAGCGCCACGCCCATGATCAGCCCGGGCACGATGCCGGACACGAACAGGGCCGAGATCGAGGTGTTGGTGGTAACGCCGTAGATCACGAAGGCCATCGACGGCGGGATGATCGGCCCGATCACGCTGCCGGCGGCGATCAGGCCCGCCGAGGTGGTCATCGGGTAACCGTGCTTGCGCATCATGGGCAGCAGGATGGCGGACATCGCGGCGGCATCGGCCAGCGCCGAACCCGACATGGCCGAGAGCAGCACCGCCGCGCCGATGGTCACGTAACCCAGCCCGCCGTGCACGTGGCCCACCCAGGCCTGCGCCATGTCGATGATGCGTCTGCTGATCCCGCCCGAGTTCATGAGCTCGCCGGCCAGGATGAAGAAAGGCACGGCCAGGAAGGGGAAGCCGTCGATGCCGGCCACCATGTTCTGGGCCAGCAACTGCGTGTCCCAGAAATCCATCACCCAGGCCATGGCGGCCCCGGTCAGCAGCAGCGCGAACGCCATGTTCATGCCCACGCCCATGAGCAGCACCATGCCGCCCAGGAAGACCACAAAGGCCAATGCTTCAACGCTCATGCTGTTACTCCATGTCTGCCGAATGGCCCAGGTCGAGCGGCGTGCGCCGCACGATCTCGACCAGCACCATGAACCCGATGGCCACCGCGCACAGCAATGCCGGCAAGGGCAGCAGCGCCACGGGATAACCCAGCACGACGGAATGGCTGTCCAGACCGACCACCACCTGCTGCCAGGCGCCGCGGCCGAGCAGCACGCAGGCCAGCAGCACCAGCAGGCGGACCAGCAAGGTCACGGCGGCGAAGGCGCGAGGGCGGCCACGCAACATGCCCACCAGGCTGGTGAACGCCATGTGCTGGCCCGCCGGGTAGGCGGCGGTGGCCCCCAGGAACACCATCCACACGAACAGCAGGCGCGACAGCTCCTCGGTGGCATTGAGGCCGCTGTTGAAGCCATACCGCAGCACCACGTTGCCGAACACGCACAGCACCATGGCGGCCAGGCACAGCGCCAGCAGCACCTCGGCCCCGCGCCGGAAGAAGCGGTTGACGTTCATGGCAATACCTCCACACCACCCACCCAGCGCGTGACCTCGGCGCACAGCGTGGCCAGATCGCGTGTGGCATCGAGGCGCAACACGCCGGGCTCGCCGCTCGGGTCCTCCAGCGCTTCGAACTGGCTCGCCACCAGGCTCACCGGAAACAGGTGCGCCGGCCGCGCCGCCACGCGTTCGCGCGCCTGCGCCTGCGTGAGTTCCAGAAACACGAAACGCAGGCCGGGCACGGCAGCGCGCAAGCGGTCGCGGTAACGCTGCTTGAGCGCCGAGCAGGTCAGCAGCACGCCATCCGCGTGGGCCTGCAGTTGTTCGGCCAGGGTGTTGAGCCAGGCCGTGCGGTCGTCGTCGCTCAGGGGGATGCCGCCGCGCATCTTGGCGACGTTGCCGGCGGAGTGGAAATCGTCTCCCTCCAGCAGGGGCACGCCCAGCGTCCGGGCGCACAACTGGCCCAGGCTGGACTTGCCGCAACCCGCCACGCCCATGACGACGATGCAGGTGTGATCAGACGGTGCATTCATTGGGTAGCGCTATCCGAAGAGGGTAAAAAAACGGACTGTGCCACCAACCGGGCCAGCCCCATCTTCATCGGGAAGGGCTTGTGCACGCAGGCGGGACGATTCAGGGTAAATTCGGGTGTCCAAGGCGTTGGACAGCGCTATCCTACTGCCATCCATACGGCAAAAACCACCGGGAAAACCCTTGGAATCGACCGAACGCAAGCGCCGCCACAGCGGGCGCATCACCCTGAGCGATGTGGCGCGTGCCGCCGACGTCAGCCCCATTACCGCCTCGCGCGCCCTGCGTGGCGAGCGCAGCGTGGCCGCCGAACTGGTGGAACGCGTCAAGCTCGCGGCCGACCAGCTGGGCTACGTGCCCGACCCCGCCGCACGCGCCCTCGCCTCCCAGCGCAGCACGCAGGTGCCGGTGCTGGTGCCACTGCTGTCCAACGCACTCTTCGTCGACGTGCTCGAAGCCGTGCACCGCACCCTGTTGCCGCACGGTTACCAGACGCTGATCGGCGTCACGCACTACGAGCCGCGCGAAGAGGAACAACTGCTGCGCAGCTACCTGGCGCACCGGCCGGCGGGCC
The DNA here is from genome assembly GCF_001571225.1 of Hydrogenophaga palleronii NBRC 102513. Classification (GTDB taxonomy): domain Bacteria; phylum Pseudomonadota; class Gammaproteobacteria; order Burkholderiales; family Burkholderiaceae_C; genus Hydrogenophaga; species Hydrogenophaga palleronii. The sequence goes on along the minus strand of NZ_BCTJ01000016.1, from coordinate 647 downwards.
TGCTGCTCACCGGCTTCGACCGCACCGAGACCGCGCGCCAGCTCATCGCCGGCAGCGGCGTGCCCTGCGTGCACCTGATGGAGCTGACGCAGGCGCCCGGGGTCTACTGCGTGGGCTTCTCGCAGATCGAGGCCGGGCACGCGATCACCGAGCATCTGGTGAAAGGCGGCCACAAACACATCGCCTTTGTCGCGGCGCAGCTCGACCCGCGCACCATGCAGCGCGCCGAAGGGTACCGGCGCTGCCTGCGCCAGCACGGCCTGTACGACGCGAAGCTCGAACTGCTGAGCTCGCAGCCCTCTTCCATGCAACTCGGCGGCGAACTGCTGGAAGACCTGTTGCGCACCCGGCCCGAAGTGGACGCGGTGTTCTTCTGCAACGACGACCTGGCACAAGGCGGCCTGCTGTGCGCCCTGCGCCTGAAGATCGACGTGCCCGGGCGGATTGCGGTGGCCGGCTTCAACGACCTCTCCGGCAGCGACCAGATGGTGCCGCCGCTGACCACCGTGCGCACACCGCGCCGCGCGATTGGCGAAGCCAGCGCGCAGATGCTGCTGAGCCTGATGCGCGGCAACACGCCGGCACAACACTCGGTAGACCTGGGCTTCGAGCCGGTCATCCGTGGGAGTAGTTGAGACTCCCCCCTG
>NZ_BCTJ01000015.1 GCF_001571225.1 Hydrogenophaga palleronii NBRC 102513 | reverse complement strand
TGGTGGTGAACTGGAGTGCGGCCAGCTTCGCCGACAAGAACGTGGGCACCGGCAAGGCGGTGGCGTTGAGCGGCGTCACGCTCAACGGTGCCGACGCGGCCAACTACAGCGTCGCCACCAGCGGCACCACCAGTGCGGACATCACCGCACGTCAGGTGTCGGTGAGCGGCCTGAGCGCGGCGAACAAGACCTACGACGGCACCTCGACCGTCAGCATCCTCGACTGGGGGACTGCCATCACTGGCGTGAACGACGAGACGCTGGCGCTCTCGCGCACCGGTGCCTCCTTCTCGCAGGCCGGCGCCGGAACCGGCCTGACCGTCACGGCCAGTGGCTACGCGCTGGCCGATGGCACCCACGGTGGCCTGGCCAGCAACTACCAGCTGACCAGCAGCACCGCCACAACCACGGCCGACATTCTGCGGGCACCGTTGAGCGTGATCGCCCACAACGACGCCAAGCTGGTCACGCAAACCGACGCCGCCGGCTACCAGGGCGTGACCTACATGGGCTTTGTGAACGGCGAAGGTGCCGGTGTACTGGGCGGGGCTTTGTCCGTCGCGCGCAGCAATGCGGGCGTGGAGGGCGCCGGCACCTATGCCGGTGTGCTGCACGCGTCGGGGTTGAGTGCCAGCAACTACAGCATTGCGTACCAGGCGGGTAACTACACCATCGTGCCCGCAGAGCGTCTGCTGGTCCGGGTGCAGCCTCAGCAGTCGGTCTATGGCAGCGCCGCCGGCTACGCCATCGCCAGTGCCGAGTACCTTGCCAGCGACGGCAGCACCATCGTCACGCTCTCGCCGACCAGCCTGGGCGCCAATCGCTTCTCTCTCAGCGACGGCGCGGGCGGCACGGCCAGCTTCACGCTGGACACCACCGGCGCGGCCACCAGCAGCGCCGGCCATCTGGTGACCGGGCTCCACACCATGGGTGCCACCCAGGTCAACCAGGTCGGCAGCAACTTCAGCGACCAGTTCGTGGTGGTGGGCCAGCACACGGTGACGCCCAAGGCCCTGACCGCCAGCGCCAGCGGTGGCATCAGCAAGGTGTACGACGGCACCACGGCCATGAATGGCGTGACGCTGAGCCTGGCGGGCCTTGAAGCCGGGGACCATGTGGCGGTGGATGGTGCGGGCAGCTTCGCCAGCCGTAACGCCGGCAACAACGTGGCTTACACCATCAGCGGGCTGCTGCTCTCCGGCAGCGACGCCGCCAACTACCAGTTGCCCGCGGGCAGCAGCTTCACCGGGACGGACGGCCAGATCACGCCGCGCGCGCTGCAGGTGGGCTACACCGGTGTGAACAAGACCTACGACGGCAACACGGTGGCCACCGTGACCACCAGCGACAACCGCATCGGCGGCGACACGCTGGTCGTGACATGGGGCTCGGCCAGCTTCGCGGACAAGAACGTGGGTACCGGCAAGACCGTGACGCTGAGCGGCGTCACCCTGGATGGCGCCGACGCAGCCAACTACAGCGTGGCCGCCAGCGGCACCACCAGCGCGGACATCACCCGGCGCGACACCGCCACCTGGATCGGCGGCAGCGACGGCAACTGGTTCGACCCCGCCAACTGGGCCGACGGCGCCATTCCCGACCTGGCCAACGTGGCCCACGTCATCATCCCCAACGGTGTCACCGTGCGCTTCGACACCACGGGCGCCGTCGCACCCGCGGAGGCCTCAGCCCCGGTGGTGATCGACAGCCTGGGCCAGGGCGGCCACCTGGTGCAGGCCGATGGCACGCTGAACGTCGGTCCTGGTGGTGTGCGGCTGGACAGCCTCACGCAGAACGGCGGCCGCCTGGACAGCCAGGGCGGCATCGATCTTGGAAGCTTCACCCAGACCGGCGGCGACACCCGCACCGATGGCGACTTCACGGTCAGCGATGGCTACAGCCAGGGCGGCAGCGGAAGCGTGAGCGCTGGCGGCAACGTCAGCATCACCGACACCACCGGCGGCATCACCCTGGGCAACCTCCAGGCCGGCGGCGATCTGCATGTGGTCAGCACGGGCGGCGACGTCACCCAGGCCGCAGGCACGGCCATCCACGCGAGTGGACAAACCCATGTGAACGCGGGGGGCAGCAACATCCTGCTGAACAACGGGGGCAACCAGTTTGCAGGCCCCTTCAGCGCCAGCGGGCACGACATCCAGGTGGCCAGCAACGGCGTGCTCACACTCGGCCAGGTGCAAGCCAGCGGTCAGGCCAGGTTCAGTGGCATCGTGATCGACCCGGTGTCCAGCGTGCTGCGGGCGATGCCGCTTGCGCAGCCATCCCTGGTGCTGCCCGTGCGCGAAGCGGCGCTGGCGACGCAAGTCCGGACTGGTTCTTCCGAGCGCACGGCGGACGGCATTGTCGTCGCGCTGCTCAGGGTGCCGACCGAGGGAAGCGAAGGGCAATTCAACGTGTGGGTGCCCGAGGAGATGGCGGCCAGCGGCTTCCAGGTTGCGCTGTCGCCGGCCCTCACCGAAGGCCTGGTGCGCGAAACACCCATCACCGCCACCTTGCCGAACGGCGCACCGCTGCCGGCGTGGCTGCGCTTCCTGCCCGAGACACGCTCCTTCGTGGCCTCGGCCATGCCACCCGCGGCCTTGCCATTGGATGTGATCGTGACCATTGGCGCGCAGCGCACGCGCGTCCGCATCATTCCGGGGAGCCTGTCTCGTTCATGATCCGGCCCCGGTCGTGATGCGCCTTCAAGCCCTGGGGGCGGCGCTGGTCTTCTGCCGATACGGTGCTCGGCGGTGCCGGTGCCGGTGCCGGTGCCGGTGCCGGTGCCGGTGCCGCCACGCCGCTGACGCCGGTTGGCCTGCGCGCTCTGCGGTTTCAGGGCGTGCAGCGCTTCCGGGTGCTTGGCCCAAGCGGAGGGCAGCGCTGGCGTTGAGCCTCAGCCTGCCAGAGCGGCCTTCACGGCGGCCGAGACCTGGCCCATGTCGGCCTTGCCGGCCAGGCGGGCTTTCACCGCGCCCATGACCTTGCCCATGTCGCCCGGGCCCTTGGCACCCAGCTCGGCGACGATGGCTTTGACTTCGGCCGTCACCTCGTCGGCCGACAGGCGCGCCGGCAGGTAGGGCTGCAGGATGGCGATCTCGGCCGCTTCCTGGGCCGCCAGATCGGCGCGGTTGCCTTGCTCGAAGGCCGCGATCGAGTCCTTGCGCTGCTTGAGCATCTTGTCGAGCACCGCGATCACCGCCGCGTCGTCGAGCTCGATGCGCTCGTCCACTTCCTTCTGCTTCACGGCGGCCTGCAGCAGGCGCAGGGTGTCGCGGCGCGGCGCGTCCTTGGCCAGCATGGCGGCTTTGATGTCCTGGGCGATCTGTTCTTTGATCGACATGGCGGGAGTCCTTGTGAAATGGGGAATCGGAAATCAAAAAAGCCCGCTTGAGCGTCCTCCAGCGGGCTTTGGCGCGACCGGGACGGGCCCGGTGGCTACGCTCAGTACAGCTTCTTCGGCAGCTGCATCGAACGCACACGCTTGTAGTGGCGTTTGACGGCGGCGGCCTTCTTGCGCTTGCGCTCGGCGGTCGGCTTTTCGTAGAACTCGCGGGCGCGCAGGTCGGTCAGCAGGCCGAGCTTTTCGATGGTGCGCTTGAAACGGCGCAGAGCGACGTCAAAGGGTTCGTTGTCTTTTACACGGATGGTCGTCATTGGCGAAAGATATCCAGAATGCGCGGAAAGAGGATGTACGGGAAGATCGGGCCCGGGCGTCGTTTCCGCAAAATGTCCCGTCATTAACTAGTATTGGCAGACGGGGATTTGCCAGCAAAGCCAGGGATTATAGCCATTTCCCCGCGCACAGCCACCGTTTTTGCAGCCACAGCGGTGCGCGGGAGGCTCAAAGCGCCTGGGCGCAGGCGTGGGCGCTGGCCCAGGCCCACTGGAAGTTATAGCCGCCCAGCCAGCCGGTCACGTCGACCACCTCACCGATGAAATACAGGCCGGGCTGTTTCGATTCCAGGGTCTGCGAGGAGAGTTCTCGCGTGTCCACCCCACCCAGGGTGACCTCGGCTTTTTTGTAGCCCTCGGTGCCGGTGGGGGCGATCTCCCAGCGCGACAGGCGCTCGGCCAGCCGGGCCAGCGCCTTGTCGGTGGTGTCCGCCACCGGGCGCTGCCAGTCGGCGTCCTGCTGCACCCAGGCGTCGGCCAGGCGGCTGGGCACCAGGGCGGCGAGTTCGTTGGCCAGCAGCTTGCGTGAGCTGGCCTTGGCGCGTGCCAGCGCGGTGGGCAGTTCGGTGTCGGGGGCCAGGTTGAGCCGGATCGGGGTGCCTTCGCGCCAGTAGCTGGAGATCTGCAGCACCGCCGGGCCGGACAGGCCGCGGTGGGTGAACAGCAGGTCTTCCAGAAACGCCATGCGGTTTTTCTTGTCGCCGGTCTCGATGCGCACCGGCAGCGCCAGCCCGGCCAGGCCGGCGTAGGGCGCCCAGCCGTCGCCGTCGAAGGTGAGTGGCACCAGCCCTGGTTGCCGCTCCACCAGGCGCAGGCCGAACTGGCTGGCGATGCGGTAACCGAAATCGCTGGCGCCGATTTTCGGAATCGACAGGCCGCCGGTGGCCACCACCAGCTTGCGGCCACGCACCGGGCCGCGTTCGGTGTCGAGTTCGTAGAGTCCGTCACCGCCCTGGCGCACCGCTTTCACGCCGCAGGGCTGCCAGCGCTGCACGCCGCCGGCATCGCATTCGCGCAGCAGCATCTGGATCAGGTCGTCGGCCGAGTGGTCGCAGAACAGCTGGCCCTTGTGCTTCTCGTGGAAAGGGATGCCGTGGCGCTGCACCAGCGCGATGAAGTCGGCCGGCGTGTAGCGCGACAGTGCCGAGCGGCAGAAGTGCGGGTTGGCGCTCAGGAAGTGCTTGTGCGGCGCTTGCGGATCGAGTTCGCGGTTGGTGAAGTTGGCGCGGCCGCCGCCCGAGATACGGATTTTCTCGGCGACCTTCTCGCTGTGGTCCAGCACCAGCACGCGCTGGCCGCGCTGTCCTGCGACACCGGCACAGAACAGACCGGCCGCGCCGGCGCCGATGACGATGGCGTCAAATTCTTGCATGGCGCGCAGTGTAGGCGCACCGGGGAACCGGGCTGCTGTGCTTGGCGCGCGAGCCTCAGCCTTTCCAGGTGAAAGGGAAGGCGAGTTGCTTCAGAAAACCCTTGGGCACGTAGTCGCCCAGCACGCCGTAGCGCTCGGGCCACATCCGCGGGCTGTTGACCGCGGTGCCGAAGAGGTGGTCGAGGAAAGCGTAGTGCGCGGCGTAGTTCCTGTCCAGCGCTTCCTGGTCCTGGCTGTGGTGCCAGTGGTGGAAGTTGGGCGTGACGATGAGGTAACGCAGCGGCCCCAGGCGCACGCTCACGTTGGCGTGGTTGAACACCGCCTGGAAGCCGACCACGATGATGTAGGCGTCGATCACTTCCTTGGAAAAGCCCAGCAGGTAGATCGGGCCCAGCACCAGGGTGCGCGTGATGATGGTCTCCAGGATGTGCTGGCGCGAGCCGGCCATCCAGTCCATGTGTTTGGTGCTGTGGTGCACCGCGTGCAGGCGCCAGAGCAGCGGCACCTCGTGGTAGGCGCGGTGCGTCCAGTACTGGGCCAGGTCGGCCACCAGGATGATGAGCGGCAGCGCGGCCCAGAACGGCAGGGTGGCGATCCAGCCGCGCACGCCATCCACCGGCACCCAGCCGAAGATGTTGTGCACCAGCAGGTTGGTGGCCAGCAGCATGAAGCCGATCACCATGTGGTTGACGATGAAGTGGTGGAAGTCGGTCTGCCACTCGGGCCGGAACACCGGCTGGTCCTTGCGCAGGGCGAACAGCTTCTCGATGAAGATGAAGATCAGCGACGAACCCAGCAGGTCGAGGATGAACCAGTCCATGCCGATGTAGGGCGTGTGGTCGGGGAAGTTCGGGTCCACCTCCACCTGGTGCCCGCCCAGCAGCGCGCCGAGCACCACCAGCCCGAAGGCGAAGGCCGAGAGCCAGCGCGCGCGGTTGAACAGCACGTTCACCAGGCTCAGGCCGCCGGCCACCACCATCGCGACGAACAACAGCTGGCGCATCAGCGCCACGTCGTACTGCTTGCGCAGCTCGGGCGTGGTGAGGTACTGCGGGAAATGAAAGGCCATCACGCCCAGGAAACACAGGATGGCCAGCGTGAGCGCAATGACACCGGTGACCAGGCCGCGCCCCGGGCGCAGCGCACCGTGGCTTTCGGTGAATTGATTGAGTTTTTTCAGCATGTTTTCCCCCTCTTTGCATGCGCCCATGGGCGCCCCGGGCGGGAGTGTAGCGGCGCTCAGGCGCTGCGGGGGACGGCCTGCGGGGCCTGCTGCATGGCGGCGATGCCGCTCACCACATCACCGACCACGATCACGGCCGGGCTGCCCAGGCCCTCGGATTCGATGGTGGCGTGCAGCTGCGCCAGCGTGGTCACCGCATGGCGTTGCTGCGGCAGGCTGGCGTGCTGGATCACCGCCAGCGGCGTGTGTGCCGGCAGGCCGGTCAGCAGGTCTTGCTGGATCTGCGCCGCGCTGGACACGCCCATGTAGATCACCAGCGTGAGCTTGGCGTCGCGCGCGGTGGCGGCGAGGGCCTGCCAGTCGGTGCCGCTGTCACCCGGCTTGGCGTGGCCGGTGACGAAGACCACGCCGTGCGCGTGCTCGCGGTGCGTGAGCGGCACGCCCAGCGAGGTCAGCCCGGCCAGGCCGGCGGTGATGCCGTTGACCACCTGCACCTGAATGCCGGCGGCGCGCAGGTGTTCCACCTCTTCACCGCCGCGGCCGAAGATGAAGGGATCACCACCCTTGAGGCGCACCACCATTTCGCCTTCGCGGGCCGCCATCACCATGAGTTTTTCGATGAAGGCCTGCGGCGTGCTCTTGCAACCGCCGCGTTTGCCCACGTGCACGATGCGCGCCTTGGGCGAAGCATGGTCCAGCACGGCGTCGCTCACCAGGTCGTCCACCAGCAGCACGGTGGCCGCCGCAATGGCCTTGACGGCCTTGAGCGTGAGCAGCTCGGGGTCGCCAGGGCCGGCGCCCACCAGTGCGACGGTGCCGGGCAGGAATTCAGACGGAGAGGGCATGGTGGCTAAGGGGTTCATGTTGCGCCAGCGCCTGCAAGATGTGTTCCACCTGCAGGGCGATCGGCGTGGGAATGGCCTGGCTGCCGTCGAGCACGGCGCGGATGTAGGCGGCGGTGGACGCGGCATCCACCGCCGGCAGCGATGGCAGCTTGGCGAGTGGTCCGTCCTGCTGCGCCTGCACCTCGGTGCGCTGGCCGTCGCGGAACACCTCCATGCGGGGCGTGCGGCGCGCATCGGCCACGCACTCGCCTTCGGTGCCTCGCAGCAGCAGCGCGTGTGCGCCGGTGAGCGACCAGGTGGCCGCCATGGAGGTGGCGTACTCGGGGTGCGTGTAGCTGCCGACCAGGAAGGCGCGGCCGGCGCACGGGTTCATGAGCTTCACCAGACTGTGCGCCGGGTTGCGCAGGCCGACCACACGGCGCACATCCAGCAGGCGCTTCAGGCCCGGGAGCAGCACCTCGGTCGGCACGTAGGCAACGTCGCCGGCGCGCAGCGTCGGCACCTCGGTGGCGCTCGGTATGTCAAGCATCTCCAGCACCTGGGGCGCGATCACGCGCTGCGTTTCGGTGGCGGTGCCGTGCACCAGCACCGCCGCACCACGCTGCGCCAGCAGCAGGGCCAGCAAGGGTGTGAGCACCGGCAGCTTGCGCGCGCCGTTGTAGCTGGGCAGCACCACGGTGGTGAGGCCGTTGTCGGGCAGGCGGTGCAGGCGGGCGTGTGTCGCGTCCAGGAAGCCGGCCATCTCTTCGGGCGTTTCGCCCTTGATGCGCATGGCCAGGCAGAAGCCGCCGACTTCGAGGTCGGTCACGGCGCCGTCCAGCACCTGGCCGAACAGGTCTGTGGCCTGCTCGCGCGTGAGCGGACGCGCGCCGTCCTTGCCGCGGCCGATTTCCTTGATGTAGTGGCTGATGCCCATGGCGCGCGATTGTGAGGGAAAGTTGATGACTTCGAGTTATATGCTCATTGCGCCAAGACACAGGCCTCAGGCGGTCTGCAGCGCCGGCACCGCGCGCACCAGGCGCTTGAGTTCGGGCACGCAGGAGCCGCAGTTGGTGCCGCAGCGCAGCGCCGCCTGCAGGCTGGTCAGGCGTTGGTCGTCATTGCCTTCGCATTTCTGCAGTTTGGCCCGGATGGCGTCTTCGGTCACGTTGAAGCAGGTGCAGACCTGCCGGCCCTTGGCCACCACCGCCACCGGTGCCTTGGCGCCGGGCATCAGCAACAGGCGGCCGTAGGCGCCGGCGGGCAGTTCGTCCTGCAGCAGGGGTTTGATCCACACCTCCGCGCGTGTGTCGCCGCCGAGCAGAAAGGCGTCGAGCCGCGTGAGCTCGCCCTCGCGCACCAGGCGCGCGGTGCGGCGCTGGCCAAGGCGCTTGTCGGCGTAGCGCAGCACGTCGGTGCCGTTGAGGCCGAGCAGGGCTTCGATGCGTTCGATCAGCGCCGGCTCGGGCGCCTCGTGCGCGGCGGCGCGGAACAGCACGCCGGTGCGTTCCCGGTCGGCCGCCTCGGCCAGTGGCACACCGTTGGAGAACGGCACGCAGCTCGCAAACGAAAACTCGGCCATCAGCGAGCGCAGCGCTTCGCGCGTGGCCAGTGCGCTGTGTTGCGGCAGCCAGGCCAGGGCCAGCAGTGTCCACGGCAGTTCGGCCTTGAGCACCTTCACCGCCGCGTGCTTGAGCTCGGGTTGTTTGGACGTGGGGCAGTAGGCCGAGGTGGTGAGCGCGTTGATGCCGGCCAGCGGTTCGCCGGTGCTGCTGCGCCCGCTCAGGTACTCGGGGCCCCAGTGCATGGCGACGAAGGCTTGCGACAGGCCGATTTCGTCCGAGCCCCATGCGGGCACCAGGATGGAGCCGCGTTTGCTGGTGATGTGCACCAGGTCGCCGTCCTTCAGGCCGCGGCGCTCCATGTCTTGCGGGTGCAGTTGCACCAGCGGTTCAGCCACGTGGCCGAACAGGCGGCCCAGCGTGCCGGTGCGTGTCATGCCGTGCCACTGGTCGCGCAGGCGGCCGGTGGTGAGCGAGAACGGGTACCGCGATTCGCGCGGCTCGGCCAGCGGCACGAAGGGCAGGGCGGCGAAGCGCGCGCGGCCGTCGGGCGTGGGGAACACGCCGTCTTCGTACAGGCGTTGTCGGCCCTGCGTGTCGCCGGGCATGAAGGGCCACTGCTGCGGGCCGTGCTGCTCCAGCAGCGCGTAGCTCAGGCCGCCGATGTCGAGGTCGCGCCCGCGGGTGGACTCGCGGTGTTCGAGCCAGATGCTTTCGGCGTCGCGGTAGGGGAACAGCGTGGGCTGGTCCGGACGCAGCCGGGCTTCGAGCCGTTGTGCGAAATCAACCACGATGCGCCAGTCGTGCCGCGCCTGGCCGGGTGCGGGCACGGCCGGGCGCACGCGGCTGATGCGCCGCTCGCTGTTGGTGACGGTGCCGTCCTTCTCGCCCCAGGTGGTGGCGGGCAGCAGCAGGTCGGCGTGGTCGCAGGTGGCGGCGCTGGCATAGGCTTCCTGCACCACGACGAACTCGGCACGCTGCAGCGCGCGGCGCACCGTGGCCTGGTCGGGCATGGACTGGGCCGGGTTGGTGCAGGCGATCCACAGCGCTTTCACCTGCCCGTCGGCCGCGGCCTGGAACAGCTCCACCGCGCTCAGGCCCGGTTCCTCAGGTACCGAAGGCAGGCCCCAGAGCGCCGCCACTTCGGCGCGGTGCTGGGGGTTGGACAGGTCGCGGTGCGCGCTCAGCAGGTTGGCCAGCCCGCCCACTTCGCGCCCGCCCATGGCGTTGGGCTGGCCGGTGAGGCTGAACGGGCCGGCGCCGGGTTTGCCGATCTGGCCGGTGGCCAGATGCAGGTTGATCAGCGTGGCGTTCTTCGCCGTGCCGCTGCTGCTCTGGTTCAGGCCCTGGCAGTAGAGGCTGAGGGTGGGCCGCCGCGCGCCCTGGCCCTCCACACCGGCAAACCATCTGGCGGCGGTGAACAGGTCTTCTTGCTGGAGGCCACAGGCCTGTGCCACGCGTTCGGGCGTGTGGTCGCGCACCAGCGCCTTGAGGGCGTCGAAGCCGCTGGTGTGGTTGGCGATGTAGGCGGCGTCGGTCCAGCCCTCCCACAGCATGATGTGCAGCAGGCCGTGGAACAGCAGCACGTCGCTGCCCGGTTGCAGCGGCAGGTAGAGGTCGGCGAAGCCGGCGGTGTCGGTGCGGCGCGGGTCGGCCACGATCACCTTCATGGCGGGGTTGGCCTGCTTCGCGGCTTCGATGCGCCGGAACAGCACCGGGTGCGCAAAGGCCGCGTTGCTGCCGACGAAGAACAGGCATTGCGCGTGGTTCACGTCGTCGTAGCAGGCCGGTGGTGCGTCGGCACCCAGCGTGGCCTTGTAGCCGGCCACCGCGCTGCTCATGCACAGGCGCGAGTTGGTGTCGACGTTGTTGGTGCCGATCAGGCCCTTGGCCAGTTTGTTGAAAGCGTAGTAGTCCTCGGTGAGCAGCTGGCCGCTGATGTAGAAGCCGACCGCGTCGGGGCCGTGGCGTTGGATGACCGAGGCAAAACGTTCGCTCGCCAGATCCAGCGCCGCATTCCAGGCCAGCGCCTCGGGCGCTGCGCTGCGCTGCAGGCGCTGCATGGGTTGCAGCAGGCGGGTCTGCTGCGCCAGGGCGGGCGCGGCGGTGAGGTGCAACGTCTGGCCCTTGGTGCAGAGCTTGCCGAAGTTGGCCGGGTGTAGCGGGTCACCGCGCACGCCGGTGATCTGGCTGCCCTCGGTCTCGATGATGACGCCGCAGCCCACGCCGCAATACGGGCAGGTGGAGCGCGTGAGCTGTCTTGCTCCCTTTTCCTCCTCCTCTGAGAGAGGGCCGCCTCCGGAGCGCACTGGCACGGGGAAGGCCCTCACCCTAGCCCTCTCCCAGCGGGAGAGGGGACAAGGCACGCCGCGCCGGGCCGGCGACGGGGCGGGTGAGGTCGATGGCCTGTGTGGCGAGTTCGTGCGCGTCGAGGTGCACCACGCCGCCCTTCACGTCCACCGCAAAACGCGGCGTGCAACCCTCGTCCGGTTCGCGCGCGCAGCCGCTGTCCAGGCCGATGGTCCAGTTGTGCAGCGGGCAGGCAACCTGGGTGCCGAAGACGATGCCCTGGCTCAGCGGGCCGCCCTTGTGCGGGCAGCGGTCGAGCAGGGCAAACACCTCGTTCTGTGCGTTGCGGAACACCGCCACATCCAGCCCGTGTTCGCGTTGCACGCAGCGCGAGCCGAGCACGGGGATGTCGTCCACGCGGGCGATCGGAATCCAGCTGGGGGTATGGGTTCTCATGCCGCACTCCCTTCGAGCGAAACCGCCTTGATCGGAATGAACTGGCGCGTGTCCACCGCCGCCTTCTGGTGTTCGAACCACGGGTCGGGTTCACCGTCGAGCGCGAACTGCAGCTGTTCCCACAGCGCCTTGCGGCCATCGGCGTCGTCGAGGATTTTTCTCTTCACGTAGTCGAGGCCGACGCGGTGCACGTAGTGCACGGTGCGCTCCAGGTACCAGCCCTCCAGGCGGTAGAGCTGCATGAAGGCGCCCGTGTACTCCAGCACTTCTTCGGCGGTCTTGAGCTTGACGAAGAACTCGGCCACCTCGGTCTTGATGCCGCCGTTGCCGGCCACGTACATCTCCCAGCCCGAGTCGACGCCGATGATGCCCACGTCCTTGATGCCGGCCTCGGCGCAGTTGCGCGGGCAGCCGCTCACCGCGAACTTCACCTTGTGCGGCGCGTACATGCGCCACATGGCGCGCTCCAGGTCTTTGCCCATCTGCGTGCTGTCCTGCGTGCCCATGCGGCACCACTCGCTGCCCACGCAGGTCTTCACCGTGCGCAGGGCCTTGGCGTAGGCGTGGCCGCTGGGCATTCCGATGTCGTTCCACACCGCCTGCAGGTCTTCCTTCTTCACGCCCAGCAGATCGATGCGCTGGCCGCCGGTGACCTTCACGGTGGGGATCTTGTACTTGTCCACCGCGTCGGCGATGCGGCGCAGTTCGTCGGCGGTGGTCTCGCCGCCCCACATGCGCGGGATCACGCTGTAGGTGCCGTCCTTCTGGATGTTGGCGTGTGCGCGTTCGTTGATGTAGCGGCTCTGCGGGTCGTCCTTCGCCTCTTTCGGCCAGGTGCTGATGAGGTAGTAGTTCACGGCCGGGCGGCAGGTGGCGCAGCCGTTGGGCGTGCGCCAGCCCAGGCCTTTGAACACCGCGCCGATGCTCAGCAGCTTGCTGTCGCGGATGGCGTCGCGCACCGCCTGGTGGCCGTGGTCGGTGCAGGCGCACATGGCCTTGAGTTTGGGTGTGGCCGAGTAGTCGCCGCCGGCAGTGAACATCAGGATCTGTTCCACCAGACCCGTGCACGAACCGCAGGACGCGCTGGCCTTGGTCTGCTTGCGCACCTCTTCCAGCGTGAAAAGGCCCTTGTCCTTGATGGCCTTGCAGATGCTGCCCTTGGTGACGCCGTTGCAGCCGCAGACCTCGTCGCTGTCGGCCATGGCGGCGGCCTTGCTATGGCCCTGGTGGCCGACGTCGCCGATGTTCGATTCACCGAACATCAGGCGGTCGCGGATGTCGGCCACGCTGCGGCCGTCGCGCAGCAGCTTGAAGTACCAGCTGCCGTCCACCGTATCGCCGTAGAGGCAGGCGCCCACCAGCTTGTCGCCCTGGATCACCAGCTTCTTGTAGACGCCGCCCGAGGGGTCGCTCATGACGATCTCCTCGGTGTCGCTGCCGCCGGTGAAGTTGCCGGCGCTGAACAGGTCGATGCCGGTGACCTTGAGCTTGGTTGATGTGAGAGAGCCGACGTAACGGCCGATGCCGAACTCGGCCAGGTGCGTGGCCAGCACCTTGCCCTGTTCGAACAGCGGTGCCACCAGGCCGTAGGCGATGCCGCGGTGCGCCGCGCATTCGCCCACCGCGTAGATGCGCGGGTCGGTCACGGTCTGTAGCGTGTCGCTCACCACGATGCCCTTGTTCACATGCAGGCGCATGGCTTCGGCCAGCGCGGTGTTGGGGCGGATGCCCACCGCCATCACCACCAGGTCGGCGGCTCGTTCGCTGCCGTCCTTGAAGCGGATCGCTTTCACCCGGCCCGCTTCGTTGCCCACCAGCGCCTGCGTCTGCGCGCCCATCAGGAACTGCATGCCGCGCTGTTCCAGCGACTGCTGCAACAGCTTGCCGGCCACGTCGTCGAGCTGGCGCTCCATCAGCCAGGGCGCGACGTGCACCACGCTCACCGTCATGCCGCGCTTCATCAGACCGTTGGCCGCTTCCAGGCCGAGCAGGCCGCCGCCGATGACCACCGCATGCTTGTATTGCGTGGCCGCGTCGATCATGGCCTGGGTGTCGGCGATGTCGCGGTAGGCCAGCACGCCCTGCAGATCGCGGCCCGGGATCGGCAGCATGAAGGGGTTGGAGCCGGTCGCCATGATGAGGCGGTCGTAGGGCGCTTCGATCACGCCGCCCAGGCCGTCGCTGGCGCGCACGATGCGCCTGACGCGGTCGACCTCGGTCACGGTCTTGCCGGCGTGCAGGGTGATGCCGTGCCCGCTGTACCAGGCCCAGTCGTTGAGCACGATCTCGTCCAGCGTCTGCTCGCCCGCCAGCACCGGCGAGAGCAGGATGCGGTTGTAGTTCGGGTGCGGCTCGGCGCCGAACACCGTGATGTCGTACAGGTCGGGCGCGATCTTGATCAGCTCTTCGAGCGTGCGCACGCCGGCCATGCCGTTGCCGACCATGACCAGCTTCATCTTTTGTGGGGTGGTGACGCGTTTGTCCATGTCAGGCCACCTTTTCCACATGCGCCTGGCGCGTGTACAGGAAGTCGATCACCGCCTTGCGCGCGCTCTGGTAGGCCGGGTCGTCGGCCAGGGCGACGCGGTAACGCGGGCGCGGCAGCTCCACGCTGAGCACCTCGCCGATGGTGGCGGCCGGGCCGTTGGTCAGCATCACGATGCGGTCGGAGAGCAGCACGGCTTCGTCCACGTCGTGCGTCACCATCACCACTGTGCTGCGCGTGCGCGCCACGATCTCCAGCAGTTCGTCCTGCAGCTTGGCGCGGGTGAGCGCGTCGAGCGCACCAAAGGGTTCGTCCATGAGCAGCACCTTGGGTTCCATCGACAGCGCACGCGCAATGCCCACGCGCTGCTTCATGCCGCCGGAGATTTCGCCGGGGCGTTTCTGGGCGGCGGGCGTGAGGCCGACCAGGGCCAGCGCGGCCTCGGTGCGGGCCTTGAGTTGCGCCTTGTTTTCGTTCGCACCAAACACGCGCTCGACCGCGAGGTAGACGTTTTCGAAGCAGGTCAGCCAGGGCAGCAGCGAGTGGTTCTGGAACACCACCGCGCGCTCCGGGCCGGGGCCGGCGATTTCGCGGTCGGCACACAGCAGCACACCGGCGGTGGGCGTGGTCAGGCCGGCGATCAGGTTGAGCAAGGTGGACTTGCCGCAGCCCGAGTGGCCGATGAGCGTGATGAACTCGCCTTTGGCCACGTTGAGGTGGATGTCGCGCAGCGCCGGGAAGTTGCCCTTGCGGGTCTTGAAGGTCTGCTCGACGCCCTGGATCTCGATGTACTTCGTGGGCTCGCTCATGACTTCACCTCGTCGAACGTGAACAGGGTGGCCAGCTTGATCAGGCCGAACTCCAGCACCAGGCCCACGATGCCGATCACGAAGATGGCGATGATGATGCTGGCGACGTTGAGGTTGTTCCACTCGTCCCAGATCCAGAAGCCGATGCCGACGCCGCCGGTCAGCATCTCGGCGGCCACGATCACCAGCCAGGCCGTGCCGACTGCGAGGCGCACACCGGTCAGCAGGTAGGGCAGCACGGCGGGGAACAGGATCTTGGTGAAGATCTTCCACTCGCTCAGGTTGAGCACGCGCGCCACGTTCATGTAGTCCTGCGGCACACGTTGCACGCCCACCGCGGTGTTGATGACCATGGGCCAGATGGAGCAGATGAAGATGGTCCAGATGGCGGCCGGGTTTGCGCCCTTGAAGACCAGCAGGCCGATCGGCAGCCAGGCCAGCGGCGAGACCGGGCGCAGCAGGCTGATGAGCGGGTTGAACATGCGGCTGAGGAACTCGAAGCGGCCGATGGCAAAACCCGCCGGAATGCCGACCAGCGCGGCCAGGCCGAAGCCGATGGCCACGCGCTGCAGCGACATCAGCACGTTCCAGCCCACGCCCTGGTCGTTCGGGCCGGCGCGGTAGAACGGGTCGGAGAACACGCTGACCGCCTGCGTCCAGGTGGCCAGCGGCGTGGGGATGCCGCTCTCGCCCGTGCCCGCCACCAGCGCCCAGACGATCACCAGGAAGACCAGGCCGAAGAGCGGCGGCAGCACCGCGCGAAAGAAACCACCGAAGTGATCGCGCCAGGGGGTGGGTGGGGCGCTGCGCGGCGCCACGGCAGCAGGCGTTGGCGCAGGGGCGGTGGCAGCAACGGTTGCGGCCGGTTTGTGGACCGGCACGGCGGCAGGCGCCACTGGCTCCAGCGGGGTGTGAAAGACGGCACTGACCATGGTGTTCCTCCGTTGCTGCAACGTGCTCAGGCCGCCGCGTTGATCTTGAAGCTGTCGGCGTACTTGGCCGGGTCCTTGCCGTCCCACACCACGCCGTCGATGAACTTCGCGCTGCGCAGCTCCGACTTGGGCAGCGCCGTCTTGCTGGCGGTGGCGGCCTGTTTGAAGATGTCGATGCGGTTGACCTGTTTGGCCACGGCCAGGTAGTCGGGGTGCGACTTGAGCAGGCCCCAGCGCTTGTGCTGGGTGAGGAACCACATGCCGTCGCTCAGGTAGGGGAAGTTCGCCGCGCCGTCGTTGTAGAACTTCATGTGGTTGGGGTCGTCCCAGGTCTTGCCCAGGCCGTTTTGGTAGCGCCCCAGGATGCGCTGGTTGATCGCGTCCACGCTGGTGTTCACGTAAGAGCGCTGCGCGATGGTCTCGGCCATCCTGTTCTTGTTCTGCAGGCCGGCGTCGATCCACTTGCCCGCTTCAAGAATCGCGGCGGTCACGGCGCGCGCGGTGTTCGGGTTCTTCTGCACGAACTCGGCCGTGGTGCCGAGCACCTTCTCGGGGTGGTCCTTCCAGATGTCCTGCGTGGTGTTGGCGGTGATGCCGATGCCGTCCATGATGGCGCGGTGGTTCCAGGGTTCACCGACGCAGAAGCCGTCCATGTTGCCCACGCGCATGTTGGCCACCATCTGCGGTGGCGGCACCACGATGGCGCGCGTGTCCTTCATCGGGTCGATGCCGGCGGCGGCCAGCCAGTAGTAGAGCCACATGGCGTGGGTGCCGGTGGGGAAGGTCTGCGCGAAGGTGTATTCGCGCTTCTCGGTCGCCATCAGTTTGGCCAGCGACGGGCCGTCCACCGCGCCTTTGTCGGCGAGCTTCTTCGACAGCGTGATGGCCTGGCCGTTCTGGTTCAGGTTCATCAGCACCGCCATGTCCTTCTTCGGGCCGGCGGTGCCGAGCTGCAGGCCGTAGACCAGGCCGTAGAGCACGTGCGCCATGTCCAGCTCGCCGTTGACGAGCTTGTCGCGCACACCCGCCCAGCTGGCTTCCTTGGTGGGCACGATCTTCACGCCGTACTTCTTGTCGAGGCCGAGCTCGGCCGCCATCACCACGCTGGCGCAGTCGGTCAATGGAATGAAGCCGATCTTCACCTCGGTCTTCTCCGGCGCGTCCGAGCCCGCGGCCCAGGCCCCGTGGTGGCCCAGCGTGGAGAAGAGGGCGGTGGTGCCGATGGCACTGCCCTGTTTGATGAACTGCCGGCGCGAGGCGCCCGTGGTCTCGGCGCTCGCTGCGCTGGCCGGGGTGTCGTCGGCCGGGGTGGGGGTGCCTGCGTTCATGTCCAACTCCTTGCTGATAAAAAAACGGTGCCCAAAAGCACAACGGCGCCCATCTCCGAGCTGCAAAACGCAAACTGGAGATGGACGCCGTTGTCCGTGTGTCTGGGAAGACGATGGAAAGCCGGACCGCCATTGGCCCGGTTTCCCTTGCCTGCTTCAAAGCAGCTACCGTGCCAGCTTCAGGCTTGTGCCGCGCCTGGGTGTCAGAAGTTGGATTTCAGAGGGCAAGCGCCGCGGCCGGGCCGACCCGTTGGGCGCTGAAGCGGTGGCGTCAGGGCTTCAAACTGGTGCGGCGGCGGGCGGAGGCACGTTATTTGTGCACCGCAGCACCGCAGGCATCGCTAAGGGCTTTCAGCGCGGGCGGGCCGGCAACACGTCGGCCATGGCCAGCACCGCCTCGGCCACTTCGATCAACCGGCGGTTCTGGTTCATGGCCATCTGGCGCATGGTCTTGTGCGCTTCTTCTTCGCTGAGCTGGCGGTGCGCCATCAGCAGGCCCTTGGCGCGTTCGATCAGCTTGCGCTCGTTCAGGCTGGCGCGCACCGTGTCCAGCTCTTCGCCCATCGTCTGCAGGCGGCGCGCCTGTTCCTGCACCAGTTCAAGGATGGAGCGCTCCAGCTGCAGGCCAAAGGGCTGGGTGGCGGTGCCATAACCGTTGGGTTCCACCACCGCGCTGCTGGCCGGCGTGTCCTGGAAGAAAGACATGTCATCGGCCTCGCGCGTGGCGCTGGCGCTGAGCGACTGGTAGGCGTCGAGCTCGGCTTGCGCGATGGCGATCTTGTCCCTGCAGGCGCGCAGCAGGTCGAGCGCGAGGCGGTCTTCCACCAGCTTCATGCCGTCCATGCGCTGGCTGCAGCAGTCGAACCAGGGCTGGCAGAGCTGCACCCTCAGCGGCGCCTGGGGTGCCGCGGTGCAGAGCACGCGGCGCAGGCGTTCCAGCTCGGCCAGCGTGGCACTGGCCTGGCTGGCCACCCAGAGCGCTTCGGCCTCGGGGCGCGCGAACTCGACGAAGACCTGCAGGCAACGCTCCTGCGATTCGATCAGGTGCAGCAGGCGCTGCTGCTCGCCCGCGTCGGCCAGGCCGCTGGCGAACAGGACCGCGCCGGTGGCGCGCTCCTGGCCGGCGAACTCCTTGCCCTGCATGAAGTTGAACAGCGCCACCAGCAGGCGCGAAATCTCGGGGTTGCTGGCGCTGTCGGCGGCTTCGAACACCAGCGCCAGCAGGCCGGCGATCAGGCGCACGTAGGCGTCGGTGGATTGGCGCGCACTCCATTGCAGCGTGCCGACGCGCTCGCGCAGGCCGGGCAGGGCGTCCAGCCCGTGCAGCACGTAGGCGATGCGGCTGAACAGGCGTGCGCCATGGCCGATGCCGGTGGCGTCGGTGTCCAGGCTGTCAAAGCAGGCGCGCAGCTCGGCCTCGATGGCCACGCACTGTTCGATCTGCTGCTCGCGCTGCGCGCTGAACTGGCTCCCCCGCGAGCCGATGTGCAGGTTGGACAGGCCGCGCTCGCGCTGCAGGCCGTGGATCAGCCGTGCGGTCACGTTGACCAGGGCGCTGGTGAGCGAGAGCTGCTGCAGCTCGGCGATTTCGCAGCGTTTGGCGGCGACCAGGAAATGCAGGCCGGTGGTCATGGAGCAGGGCGTGGGGTGGATGAACCCACGGGACGAGCAACAAGCGTGCCGCCCGTACACTTCCGGCATGCGGATTTTGGGAATCGAATCGTCCTGCGACGAAACCGGCGTGGCCCTGGTGGATGCCAGCGGCAGCGCCACACCCCGGCTGCTGGGCCATGCCCTGCACAGCCAGATTGAAATGCACCAGGCCTATGGTGGCGTGGTGCCCGAGCTCGCCAGCCGCGACCACATCCGCCGCGTCCTGCCACTCACCGACGCCGTGCTGGCGCAGGCCGGCCTGCCGCTGTCGGCGGTGGACGCGGTGGCCTACACGCGCGGCCCCGGCCTGGCCGGCGCGCTGCTGGTCGGCTCGGGCGTGGCCTGTGCCCTGGGGTTTGCGCTCGACAAGCCGGTGATCGGCGTGCACCACCTGGAGGGCCACCTGCTGTCGCCCTTCCTGAGTGCCGACCCACCCGAGTTTCCTTTTGTCGCGCTGCTGGTCTCGGGCGGCCACAGCCAGCTGATGCGCGTGGACGGCGTGGGCCGCTACGAGCTGCTGGGCGAAACCATCGACGACGCCGCCGGCGAAGCCTTCGACAAGTCGGCCAAGCTGCTCGGCCTGCCGTACCCGGGTGGCCCGGCGCTCTCGCGCCTGGCTGTGCAGGGCGATGCCCAGGCCTACAAGTTCCCGCGCCCGCTGCTGCACAGCGGCGACCTCGACTTTTCCTTTGCCGGCCTGAAGACGGCGGTGCTGACCCAGGTGAAACGCCTGGCCCATGCCAGCCTGGATGGCCCGGCCACCCTGCACCTGGCCGACCCGCTGAGCGCGCAGCAGAAGGCCGACGTGGCGGCCAGCGTGCAGGCCGCCATCGTCGAGGTGCTGGTGAAAAAATCCTTCATGGCGATCCGCCAGACCGGTTTGCGCCGTCTGGTGGTGGCCGGCGGTGTCGGTGCCAACGCCCTGCTGCGCGAGCAGCTGGGTGCCGCCTGCGCCAAGGCCGGTGTGCGCGTGCACTACCCCGAACTGCACCTGTGCACCGACAACGGCGCCATGATCGCGCTGGCCGGCGGCATGCGGGTGCAGGCCGGCCTGGCCGATGGTGATGCCTTCGACGGCGCCTACCGCTTCGACGTGAAGCCACGCTGGCCGCTGTCCGAACTCGGGCCGGCCGTGTTGCCGGCCTGATGGCCGCGGCGGGGATGCACGGCAACCCCGTCCAGTAGACTGCGCGCCTGTCACCCGGGCGACACCTTTGCGCAGACTGTCGTCCCTGCCCACTCTTCCTGTGCGCTTTCGCTCTCACGAGCCCTTTCCCGTATGAACCACCTGCTTCAAACCCTTTCGTCCGTGCGCCGCCGTGCGCTCGTGGTCACGCTCGCCGGTGCCCTGGGCGGCGTACTGTTGCCGGCCATGGCCGCCACACCGCCCACGGGCGCGCCGATCCGCATCGGCATGATCGAAGGCCTGTCCGGCCCCTTCGCCAACACCGGCGAGGCGGTGTTCCGCAACCTGGTCTGGGCCACGGAACGCGTCAATGCGCGCGGCGGCGTGAAGCTGCCGGGTGGCAACCGGCCGCTGGTGATCGAGCGTTTCGACAGCAAGGGCCAGACCGAAGAATCGCTGTCGGCCCTGCGCTCGGCGCTGGACCGCGGCATCACCATCGTGACCCAGGGCAACTCCTCGGCCGCGGCCAGCGCACTGCTGGAAGCCATCAACAAACACAACGAGCGCGACACCGCGCGCCAGGTGCTGTTTCTCAACTACTCGGCCGGTGACCCGGTGCTCACCAACGAGAAGTGCAGCTTCTGGCACTTCCGTTTCGACCCGCATGCCGACATGCGCATGGGCGCGCTGATGAACGTGCTGCGCGAAGACAAGCAGCTCAAGAAGGTGTACCTGATCGGCCAGGACTACAGCTTTGGCCAGGCCGTGTTGCGCGAGGCGCGCAGCCAGCTGGCCGAGCAGCGGCCCGACATCAGCATCGTGGGCGAAGAGCTGCACCCGGTCGGGCGCGTGAAGGAGTTCCTGCCCTACGCCGCCAAGATCAAGGCCAGCGGCGCCCAGGCCGTGCTCACCGGCAACTGGGGCAACGACCTCACGCTGCTGGTCAAGGCCGCGCGCGAAGCCGGCTACGAGGGCAGCTTCTACACCTTCTATGGCAACGCCCTGGGTGCACCCGCCGCCATGGGCGACGCCGGCATCGGCAAGGTGATCGCGGTGGCCGACTGGTTCCCCAACGTGCCCACGGCCGAGTCCGAGGCCTTCTACCGCTCGTTCCGCGAACGTTTTCCCAAGCCCGCCGACGACTACGTGCACATGCGCATGCAGCTGATGATCGAATCGCTGGCGCAGGCGATCGAGCGCGCCGGTGCGGCCGGCCCCATCAACGCCGCCAGCATCGCCGCGCAACTGGAAAAAGCCGACGTCACCCTGGCCGGGCAACGCGCCCGCATGCGCGCCGCCGACCACCAGTTTCAGCAGTCGCTGGCGGTGGCGGTGATGGACCGCCAGGGCGCGCCCGGCGTGCAGTTCGACGTCGAGGGCTCGGGCTACGGCTTCCGGGTGATCCGCAACCTGTCTGCACAGCAGGCCGAACAGCGCCACAGCTGTAACATGCAGCGACCCTGACCAACCCGACAAGCGAGTGCCGATGAGACCTGTGGTGGAGCAACTGGAAGCCTCGCGCATCCGCGAGGTGGCGAACGAAGGCCTGGGACGGGCCGACGTGCTCAAGTTCTGGTTCGGCGAGAGCGACGAGGTCACGCCGGCCTTCATCCGCGACGCGGCCGTGGCCTCGCTGCACGCCGGCGAAACCTTCTACGCCCACAATCTCGGTCTGCCGGAGCTGCGCGAGGCCCTGGCCGCCTACACCGACGGCCTGCACCCGGGCCGCGGCACGGCGCACTGGCAGGACCGGCTGGCCGTCACCTCCGGCGGCGTGAACGGCCTGATGCTGGCGTCACAGGTGCTGCTGGAAGCGGGTGACGAGGTGGTGGTGGTCACGCCGGCCTGGCCCAACCTGGTGGCGCAGCCGCGCATCATGGGCGCGCGCGTCACCTGCATGCCCTTGCGCGTGCAGGCCGATGGCCCACGTGCCGGCGCCTGGGTGCTGGACCTGGACGCCTTGCTGGCCGCCATCACGCCGGCCACGCGCCTGCTGGTCGTCAACGCGCCGAACAACCCCACCGGCTGGACCCTGAGCCGCGCCGAACAGGCCGCCATCCTGGCCCATTGCCGGCGCACTGGCACCTGGATCCTGGCCGACGAGGTCTACGAGCGCCTGTATTTCGCGGGCGACACGCCCAACGGAGCGGCCCCCAGTTTTCTGGACGTGGCCGATGCGGACGACCGCGTCATCGTCGCCCACAGCTTCTCCAAGAGTTTTCTCATGACAGGCTGGCGCCTGGGCTGGCTCGTGCTGCCGCCGGCGCTGACCAACCCGGTGGGCAAGCTGATCGAATACAACACCTCCTGCGCGCCGGTGTTCGTGCAGCGCGCCGCCACGGTGGCGCTGCAGCGCGGTGCCGAGGTGACCCCGGCCCTGGTGGAGCACCTGCGCCGCTGCCGCGACACCCTGGTGCCGCTGCTGCGCGAACTGCCGGGCGTCACGCTGGCCGAGCCGCAGGGTGGCATGTACGCCTTCTTCCGCCTGGCCGGCCAGGACGACTGCCTGGACGTGGCCAAGCGCCTGGTGCGTGAGGTCGGCCTCGGCCTGGCGCCGGGCAGCGCCTTCGGCCCCGAGGCCGCCGGCTGGCTGCGCTGGTGTTTCGCCAGCCGCGACACCGACCGGCTGGTGCAGGGCGTGAACCGCCTGCGGGGCTGGCTGGCCGCCGGGGAAGCACGCGCGGCCTGAGCCGCCGCCTGGTCTATAATCCGCGGTTGCTGTCTTCACGGACGGCAAATTCACGCCCATTGCGGCGGCAGGCGCTGGACCCGGTCCCGCCCTTGCGCGCTGCGACGGGACGCATGTCACGCCAGGCAACTGGCCTCAGGAAATCAACATGATCGCTCAATCCATCAAAGCCGAAGTGGTCGCGGCCAACGCCCGCGCCGCCAACGACACCGGCAGCCCTGAAGTGCAAGTCGCACTGCTGACCGCCCGCATCAACGAACTCACCCCTCACTTCAAGACCCACGCCAAGGACCACCACGGCCGCCGCGGTCTGCTGCGCATGGTGAGCCGTCGCCGCAAGCTGCTCGACTACCTCAAGTCCAAGGACGCAGAGCGTTACCTCGCCCTGATCAAGAAACTGGGCCTGCGCAAGTAATTGGACACGCCGTGACGCACGAAACGCCTGAGTTGGTTCGCTGGCTCGGGCGTTTTTTGCTTGTCGACGGCACTTTTTGATTCCGGAGCCCCGATTACAGAGCGAAGCTGTGTCATTCCAAACAGGTTGTGCGCCATGCGTCGCGCGCACTGCCGGTCTGGAATGGCATCGTGTTCTGGGTTGAGTCTCCGGGTTTTGTGCAGCCAGCCTGCATGCTCGGCCCCTGCCACTGGCGGGGGCGCTTAACGGAGAGACAACATGAGCTTGTTCAACAAAGTCACCAAGACCTTCCAATGGGGGCCGCACCAGGTCACGATGGAAACCGGCGAGATCGCACGCCAGGCCACCGGTGCCGTGCTGGTCAACATCGACGACACCGTGGTGCTCGCCACCGTGGTCGCCAAGACCGAAGCCAAGGCCGGCCAGGACTTCTTCCCGCTGACCGTGGACTACACCGAGAAGTCCTACGCCGCCGGCAAGATCCCCGGCAGCTTCTTCAAGCGTGAAGGCCGCCCGAGCGAACTCGAAACGCTGACCTGCCGCCTGATCGACCGCCCGATCCGCCCGCTGTTCCCCGAAGGTTTCTACAACGAAGTGCAGGTCATCGTGCACGTCGTCAGCCTGAACCCTGAAGTGCAGGCCGACATCGCTGCGATGATCGCCACCTCGGCCGCCCTGGCCGTCAGCGGCATCCCGTTCAACGGCCCGATCGGCGCTGCCCGCGTGGGTTACGTCAACGGCGCCTACGTGCTGAACCCGGGCCAGACCCAGCTGAAAGACAGCCAGCTCGACCTCGTCGTCGCCGGCACTGAATCCGCTGTGCTGATGGTGGAATCCGAAGCCGACCAGCTGTCCGAAGACATCATGCTGGGTGCCGTGGTGTTCGGCCATGAGCAGGGCAACATCGCCATCGCCGCCATCAACGACCTGGTGCGCGAAGCCGGCAAGCCGGCCTGGGACTGGCAGCCGCCCGCCAAGGACGAGCCGCTGATCGCCAAGATCGACGGCCTGGCCAAAGCCAAGCTCGAAGCCGCTTACCAGATTCGCAACAAGCAGGCCCGCACCCAGGCCTGCCGCACCGCTTACGCCGACGTCATGGCCGCGCTGAAGGCCGAAGGTGTTGAGTTCGACAGCGTGGCCGTTGAAGCCCTGCTGTTCGAAATCGAAGCCAAGATCGTGCGTGGCCAGATCCTGGCCGGCGAGCCGCGCATCGACGGTCGCGACACGCGCACCGTGCGCGCCATCGAAATCCGCAACGGCGTGCTGCCGCGCACTCACGGCTCGGCCCTGTTCACCCGTGGTGAAACGCAGGCGCTGGTGGTGGCCACGCTCGGTACCGATCGCGACGCGCAGCGCATCGACGCGCTGGCCGGCGAGTTCGAAGACCGCTTCATGCTGCACTACAACATGCCTCCCTTCGCCACTGGCGAAGCCGGCCGCTTCGGCACGCCCAAGCGCCGCGAAATCGGCCACGGCCGCCTGGCCAAGCGCGCGCTGATCGCCGCCCTGCCGAGCAAGGAAGACTTCCCTTACACCATGCGTGTGGTGTCGGAAATCACCGAGTCCAACGGCTCCTCGTCGATGGCATCGGTGTGCGGCGGCTGCCTGGCGCTGATGGACGCCGGTGTGCCGATGAAGGCCCACGTGGCCGGCATCGCCATGGGCCTGATCAAGGACGGCAACCGTTTTGCCGTGCTGACCGACATCCTGGGCGATGAAGATCACCTGGGCGACATGGACTTCAAGGTCGCCGGCACCACCAACGGCATCTCGGCGCTGCAGATGGACATCAAGATCCAGGGCATCACCAAGGAAATCATGCAGGTCGCACTGGCCCAGGCCAAGGAAGCGCGCATGCACATCCTGGGCAAGATGCAGGAAGCCATGGGCGAAGCCAAGACCGAAGTGTCGAACTTCGCGCCCAAGCTGTTCACGATGAAGATCAACCCAGAGAAGATCCGCGACGTGATCGGCAAGGGCGGCGCCGTCATCCGCGCGCTGACCGAAGAAACCGGCACGCAGATCAACATCGACGAAGACGGCACCATCACCATCGCTTCGACCGACTCGGCCAAGGCCGACGAAGCCAAGCGCCGCATCGAGCAGATCACTGCCGAAGTGGAAGTGGGCAAGGTCTACGAAGGCCCGGTCACCAAGATCCTGGACTTCGGTGCCCTGATCAACCTGCTGCCCGGCAAGGACGGCCTGCTGCACATCAGCCAGATCGCGCACGAACGTGTCGAGAAGGTCACCGACTACCTGACCGAAGGCCAGGTGGTGCGCGTGAAGGTGCTCGAGACCGACGAAAAGGGCCGCGTCAAGCTGTCGATGAAGGCCCTGGCCGACCGCAACAGCGGCGAGCAGCAGCCTGCGCAACAGCCGCAAGCCTGAGTCCCTGGGCCGTGCCGGTGATGCAAGCGGTTGAAATCAGCGCCTTTGGCGCACCCGAAGTGCTGCGCCTGGGCGAACGCCCGGTGCCGGTGGCGGGTGCGGGCGAGGTGCTGATCCGTGTCAGCGCGTCGGGCGTGAACCGCCCCGACGTGTTGCAGCGCACCGGCAACTACCCGGTGCCACCGGGCGCGTCCGACATCCCGGGTCTGGAAGTGGCGGGCGTCATCGAGTCCGGCGACACGGCGGCCATGGCCGCCGCCGGTTTCAAACTGGGTGACCGCGTCTGCGCCCTGGTGGCCGGTGGTGGTTACGCCGCCTGGTGCGTGGCGCCGGTGGGCCAGTGTCTGCCGGTGCCCGAGGGTCTGGACGACATCGCCGCGGCTTCGCTGCCCGAGACCTTCTTCACCGTCTGGAGCAACGTGTTTGACCGCGGCCGTCTGCAGGCCGGTGAAACCCTGCTGATCCAGGGCGGCACCAGCGGCATCGGCGTGACCGCGATCCAGATGGCCAAGGCCCTCGGCGCGCGCGTGATCGCCACCGCCGGCAGCGACGAGAAGTGCGCCGCCTGCCTGCGGCTCGGTGCCGACCACGCGATCAACTACAAGACGCAGGACTTCGTGGCCGCGGTGAAGGAGATCACGGCCGGGCAGGGCGTCGACGTCATCCTCGACATGGTGGCGGGCGCCTACGTGGCGCGTGAAATCGAATGCCTGGCCGAAGACGGCCGGCTGGTGATCATCGCGGTGCAGGGCGGCATCAAGGCCGAGATCAACGCCGGCCTGGTGTTGCGCAAGCGCCTGACCATCACCGGCTCGACGCTGCGGCCACGGCCGCTGGCCTTCAAGTCGGCGATCGCCGCATCCTTGCGCGAACGTGTCTGGCCGCTGCTGGCCAGTGGCCGTATCCAGCCCGTGATCCACCAGGTGTTCCCCGCCGGCCAGGCCGCGCAGGCGCACACGCTGATGGAGTCCAACCAGCATGTGGGCAAACTGGTGTTGAGCTGGGCCTGAGCGCCCTTCAGAGAATCGAACATGAGAAAACTGATCGCAGGCAACTGGAAGATGAACGGCTCGCTGGCGGCCAACGCAGCGCTGCTCCAGGCCATGCTCGACGGCCTGGGTGGCAAGACGCCGGCCGCCGACATGGCGCTGTGCGCGCCCGCGCCGTACCTGGCTCAGCTGCAATCGCTGCTGCAGGGCAGCGCCATCGCATGGGGCGCGCAAGACGTGTCGAGCCACGAGCAGGGCGCCTACACCGGCGAAGTGTCGGTGGCCATGCTCAAGGAGCTGGGTTGCCGCTACGCCATCGTCGGCCATTCCGAGCGCCGCCAATACCACGGCGAGACCGATGCCCTGGTGGCCGCCAAGGCCCAGCGCGCGCTGGCCGGCGGCGTGACGCCCATCGTCTGCGTGGGCGAAACCTTGGCCGAACGCGATGCCGGTGAGACCGAGCGGGTGGTCAAACGCCAGCTGGCGGCCGTGATCCACGCCGTGGCGCACTGCACCAGCGAAATCGTGGTGGCCTACGAACCCGTCTGGGCGATCGGCACCGGCAAGACCGCTTCGCCCGAACAGGCGCAGCAGGTGCATGCGGTGTTGCGCGCGCAACTGGCCGCGGCCACCGAACATCCCGAGCGGGTGCACATCCTCTACGGCGGCAGCATGAACGCGGCCAATGCCGCCAGCCTGCTGGCCCAGCCCGACATCGACGGCGGCCTGATCGGTGGCGCTTCGCTCAAGGCGGCCGACTTCCTTCAGATCGTGGCTTCGGCCGCTTGAACAAACTTTCGTGCCCGTGCCGGGCGCGGTGACCACAGATACTCCGGAGAAAAAGATGAATGCTTTGTTGACCATCCTGCTGGCGGTTCAGATCCTGTCTGCGCTGGGCATGATCGGCCTGATCCTCATGCAGCACGGCAAGGGCGCCGATGCCGGCGCAGCCTTTGGTGGTGGCGCGGGCTCGGCCAGCCTGTTCGGTGCTTCGGGCGGTGCGAACTTCCTGTCGCGCACCACCGCCGTGCTGGCGGCGGTGTTCCTGAGTTGCACCCTGGGCTTGGCCTATTTCGGCAACCTGCGCACCGTGGCCCCGAGCGCGGGCAGCGTGCTCGAAGGTACCGCACCGGTGCCGACCCAGCCGGCCGAAGCCGCACACCAGATTCCTGGCGCCAGCCCGGCTCCCGCGACCAGCGCACCTGCTGCGGCACCGGCCGCCAGCGATGTGCCCGCTGCCGGTGGTGCTGGTGCTGGTGCAGGCCAGATCCCGGCCAAATAAAATGCCTGGCGCGAACCACCCCGGGGGTTGCACCCGAGGTGGATCCTCCAGCGCCTGAAGACCCGCCCCGCGCAGAGTGAAAAAGCGGGGCCACACCCGGAAACAGCGGGTGTTTCAGGGTAAACTCTATGAGTTGTCAGCA
Organism: Hydrogenophaga palleronii NBRC 102513; assembly: GCF_001571225.1. Taxonomy (GTDB): domain Bacteria; phylum Pseudomonadota; class Gammaproteobacteria; order Burkholderiales; family Burkholderiaceae_C; genus Hydrogenophaga; species Hydrogenophaga palleronii. The sequence continues at coordinate 84,130 of NZ_BCTJ01000015.1, read as the reverse complement.
GGGCTCGCACCATTCCTCGCGAGCCCATCAATGCAGACCCAGCCGACGTGGTGAAATTGGTAGACACGCTATCTTGAGGGGGTAGTGGCGAAAGCTGTGCGAGTTCGAGTCTCGCCGTCGGCACCAATCATAGGAAAAGCACGGCCCCACGCCGTGTCAGCGGAATCCCCAGATGAGTCTCGAACAATACCTTCCTGTTCTCCTGTTTATCTTGGTGGGTATCGCTGTCGGGATCATCCCGCAGGTGCTCGGCTACATCCTCGGCCCCAACCTGCCGGACGCCGAAAAGAACTCCCCTTACGAGTGCGGCTTCGAGGCGTTTGAAGATGCCCGCATGAAGTTCGATGTGCGCTACTACCTGGTGGCCATCCTCTTCATCCTGTTCGATCTCGAAATCGCTTTTCTCATCCCCTGGGCTGTGGCCTTTGGCGACATCGGTACCACCGGCTTCGTTGCCGGCGTGATCTTCCTCACCATCCTCACCGTGGGTTTTGCCTACGAGTGGAAGAAGGGCGCACTGGATTGGGAATGACCATGGCACACACCCGCGCACGCACTGGAGCGGCTCATGATTGAAGGCGTATTCAAGGAAGGCTTTGTCACCACCAGCTACGACTCGGTGGTGAACTGGGCCAAGACCGGCTCGCTCTGGCCCATGACTTTCGGTCTGGCCTGCTGCGCGGTGGAAATGATGCATGCGGCCGCCGCGCGTTACGACATCGGACGCTTCGGCTCCGAGGTGTTCCGTGCCAGCCCGCGCCAGTCCGATCTGATGATCGTGGCCGGCACCCTGTGCAACAAGATGGCGCCGGCACTGCGCAAGGTCTACGACCAGATGGCCGAGCCGCGCTGGGTGTTGTCCATGGGCTCGTGTGCCAATGGCGGTGGCTATTACCACTACAGCTATTCGGTGGTGCGTGGCTGCGACCGCATCGTGCCGGTGGACGTGTACGTGCCGGGCTGCCCGCCCACCGCCGAAGCCCTGCTGTACGGAATCATCCAGCTGCAGCAGAAGATCCGTCGTACCCACACCATCGCCCGTGCCTGAGCGCGCCGTGTCCGGCACCCGCGCACGCCACTGGCCCTGAAAGAGCTTGTTCATGACCGACACCGTCACGACCGCCCACGCCGTCGAGCCCGAGGCGCTCAAGAGCACCCTTGCCACCTTGCTGGGCGCCCAGGCGCGGTCCATTGAGGTGGTGCGCGAAGAGGTCACGCTGACCGTTGCGGCGGCCGACTATTTCGCGGTGATGCAGACCCTGCGCGATGCGCCGGCATCGCGCTTCGAGCAGCTCATCGACCTCTGCGGCATGGACTACCAGACCTACGGCGATGGCCGCTGGGAAGGTCAGCGTTTTGCCGCTGTCGTGCACCTGCTGTCGGTCAGCCACAACCACCGCTTGCGCGTGCGCGTGTTCTGCGACGAAGACGACTTCCCGGTGCTGGCCTCGGTCACGCCGCTGTGGGCTGGTGCCAACTGGTTCGAGCGCGAAGCGTTTGACCTGTACGGCATCGTGTTCGAAGGGCACGACGACCTGCGTCGCATCCTGACCGACTACGGTTTCATCGGCCACCCGTTCCGCAAGGACTTCCCGCTGTCGGGCCATGTCGAGATGCGTTACGACGCCGAGCGCCAGCGCGTGATCTACGAGCCGGTGACCATCGAGCCGCGTGAAATCACGCCGCGCATCATCCGCGAAGACAACTACGGGGGCCTGCACTGAGGCCTAGGCCCGTCGTGTGAATCGTCATGGCAGAGATCAAGAATTACACCCTGAACTTCGGTCCGCAGCACCCGGCTGCGCACGGCGTGCTGCGCCTCGTGCTCGAGCTCGACGGCGAAGTCGTGCAGCGTGCCGACCCGCACATCGGCCTGCTGCATCGCGCCACCGAAAAGCTGGCCGAGCACAAGACCTACATCCAGTCGCTGCCGTACATGGACCGGCTGGACTACGTGTCGATGATGTGCAACGAGCACGCCTACTGCCTGGCAATTGAAAAGCTGCTCGGCATCGAGGTGCCGATCCGCGCGCAGTACATCCGTGTGATGTTCAGCGAGATCACGCGCCTGCTCAACCACCTGATGTGGCTGGGTTCGCACGGCAACGACTGCGGCAGCTCGACCATCCTGATCTACGCTTTCCGTGAGCGCGAAGATCTGTTCGACATGTACGAGGCGGTGTCGGGCGCGCGCATGCACGCGGCCTACTTCCGTCCGGGCGGTGTCTACCGCGACCTGCCGGAAACCATGCCGCAATACAAGGCCAACAAGCTGCGCAATGCGCGCGCGCTGGCGGACATGAACACCAACCGCCAGGGTTCGTTGCTCGACTTCATCGACGATTTCACGAAGCGCTTCCCGACCTACCTGGCCGAGTACCACACGCTGCTGACCGACAACCGCATCTGGAAACAGCGCACCGTCGGCATCGGCGTGGTCACGCCCGAGCGCGCGCTCAATCTGGGCATGACCGGCCCCATGCTGCGTGGCTCCGGCATCGCCTGGGATCTGCGCAAGAAGCAGCCCTACGACGTCTACGGCCAGATGGACTTCGACATCCCGGTCGGCAAGACCGGCGACTGCTATGACCGTTACCTCGTCCGCATGGAAGAAATGGCGCAGTCCAACCGCATCATCGAGCAGTGCTCGAAGTGGTTGCGCGCCAACCCGGGCCCGGTGATCACCGACAACCACAAGGTGGCAGCGCCTGCCCGTGAAGCCATGAAGGCCAACATGGAAGAGCTGATCCACCACTTCAAGCTGTTCACCGAAGGCATGCACGTGCCCGAAGGCGAGGCTTACGCAGCGGTCGAGCACCCCAAGGGTGAGTTCGGCATCTACCTGGTGAGCGACGGCGCCAACAAGCCCTACCGCCTGAAGATCCGTGCGCCCGGTTTTGCGCACCTTGCCACCATGGACGAAATGGCGCGCGGCCACATGCTGGCCGATGCCGTGGCCATCATCGGCACCATGGACATCGTTTTCGGAGAGATCGATCGATGAGCACCACCGCCGCCACGACGCCCGTGAGCTTTTCCGACGCCACCATCGGGCGTTTTGACCGCGAGGTCGCCAAGTACCCCGACGAGCAGCGCCAGTCTGCCGTGATGGCCTGCCTGGCCATCATCCAGCAGGAGCAGGGCCACGTGAGCACGGCCGCAGAGGCGGCGCTGGCCACGTACCTGCGCATGGAGCCGATCGCGGTGCACGAGGTCACCACCTTCTACAACATGTACAACCAGCAGCCGCTGGGCAAGTTCAAGCTCAACGTCTGCACCAACCTGCCTTGCCAGCTGCGCGATGGCAACAAGGCCTTGCACCACCTGGAGCAGAAACTGGGCATCACCATGGGCGAGACCACGGCCGATGGCCTGTTCACGCTGCAGCAGAGCGAATGCCTGGGTGCTTGTGCCGATTCGCCTGTGATGCTGGTCAACGACCGCCACATGTGCAGCTTCATGAGCAACGACAAGCTCGACCAGCTCATCGAAGGCCTGCGCGCTTCCGAAGGACAGCAGCCATGAACGCCGAGCAGATCCTCTTGCAGTTCCGCGCCACCGGCGTGCAGACCTGCTTCCACGACCGCCACATCGAGCCACAGATCTACGCCGGCCTGAACGGCAACAACTGGTCGCTGCAAGACTACGTGGCGCGTGGTGGTTACCAGGCCCTGCGCAAGGTGCTGGGCCAGGACGGTTCACCACCGGCAGGTGATCCGCCGGTGGTCGGCATGACGCAGGACCAGGTCATCGCCACCCTGAAAGAGTCCGTGCTGCGCGGCCGTGGTGGCGCCGGTTTCCCGACCGGCCTGAAGTGGAGCTTCATGCCGCGCCAGTTTCCGGGCCAGAAGTACCTGGTCTGCAACTCGGACGAAGGCGAGCCGGGCACCTGCAAGGACCGCGACATCCTGCTCTACAACCCGCACATCGTGATCGAAGGCATGGCCATCGCCGCGTATGCGATGGGCATCAGCGTGGGCTACAACTACATCCACGGTGAAATCTTCGAGGCCTACGAACGCTTCGAAGCGGCGCTGGAAGAGGCGCGTGCCGCCGGCTTCCTGGGCGACGGCATCATGGGCAGCGGCTTCAACTTCCAACTGCATGCGGCGCACGGCTTCGGCGCCTACATCTGCGGCGAAGAAACCGCGCTGCTCGAATCGCTCGAAGGCAAGAAGGGCCAGCCGCGCTTCAAGCCGCCGTTCCCGGCCAGCTTCGGCCTGTACGGCAAACCGACCACCATCAACAACACCGAGACCTTCGCCGCGGTGCCCTGGATCATCCGCAACGGCGGCGCGGCCTACCTGGCCTGCGGCAAGCCGAACAACGGCGGCACCAAGATCTATTCGGTGTCGGGTGACGTGGAGCTGCCGGGCAACTACGAAGTGCCGCTGGGCACGCCGTTCAGCAAGCTGCTTGAGCTCGCCGGTGGCGTGCGCAAGGGCCGCAAGCTCAAGGCCGTGATCCCCGGTGGTTCATCGGCGCCGGTGCTGCCCGCGCACATCATGATGGAGTGCACGATGGACTACGACTCCATCGCCAAGGCCGGCTCCATGCTGGGCTCGGGCGCCGTCATCGTGATGGACGACTCGCGCGACATGGTCGAGTCGCTCAAGCGCCTGTCCTATTTCTACATGCACGAATCCTGCGGCCAGTGCACGCCCTGCCGCGAAGGCACGGGCTGGCTCTGGCGCATGGTTGACCGCATCGACCGCGGCCTGGGCAAACCGGCCGACATGGCGCTGCTCGACAACGTGGCCGAGAACATCATGGGCCGCACCATCTGCGCCCTGGGTGATGCAGCGGCCATGCCGGTGCGCGCCATGATCAAACATTTCCGGCATGAGTTCGAGGCCAAGATCGCGGCCGCTCAGTCGCCAGCCAAGGCTGCTTAAGAGAAGAAACTCCCATGGTTGAAATCGAACTCGACGGCAAGAAGGTGGAAGTGCCCCCGGGCAGCATGGTGATGCATGCGGCCGAGAAGGCCGGCACCTACATTCCGCACTTCTGCTATCACAAGAAGCTGTCCATCGCGGCCAACTGCCGCATGTGCCTGGTCGACGTGGAGAAGGCGCCCAAGCCCATGCCGGCCTGCGCCACGCCCGTCACGCAGGGCATGATCGTGCGCACCAAGAGCGACAAGGCGATCAAGGCTCAGCAGTCGGTGATGGAGTTCCTGCTCATCAACCACCCGCTGGACTGCCCGATCTGCGACCAGGGCGGCGAATGCCAACTGCAGGATCTGGCCGTGGGTTATGGCAGCTCCGGTTCGCGTTACGAAGAAGAAAAACGCGTGGTGTTCCACAAGGACGTGGGCCCGCTGATCTCGATGGAAGAGATGAGCCGCTGCATCCACTGCACCCGCTGCGTGCGCTTCGGCCAGGAAGTGGCCGGCGTGATGGAGCTGGGCATGTCGCACCGCGGCGAACACGCCGAGATCGAAACCTTCATCGGTGACACGGTGGACTCCGAGCTGTCGGGCAACATGATCGACATCTGCCCGGTCGGCGCGCTCACCAGCAAGCCCTTCCGCTACAGCGCCCGCACCTGGGAACTGTCGCGTCGCAAGAGCGTGAGTCCGCACGATTCCACCGGAGCCAACCTGATCGTGCAGGTGAAGAACCACAAGGTCATGCGCGTGGTGCCGCTGGAGAACGAAGCCGTCAACGAGTGCTGGATCGCCGACCGCGACCGCTTTTCGTACGAAGCCGTCAACAGCGAAGAACGCCTGACCTCACCCATGCTCAAGCAGGGCGGTGAGTGGAAGACGGTTGACTGGCAGACCGCCCTGGAATACGTGGCCAACGGCCTGCGCCAGATCAAGACCGAACGCGGCGCCGCCGCCATCGGCCTGCTGGCCAGCCCGCACAGCACGCTGGAAGAACTGGCCCTGGCCGGTGCCCTGGTGCGTGGTCTGGGCAGCCAGAACATCGACAGCCGCCTGCGCCACGCCGACTTCTCCAACACCGCTGCCGCCGGCACGGCGCGCTGGCTCGGCCAGCCGATCGCCAGCCTGTCCAGCCTGCAGCGCGTGCTGGTGGTGGGTTCCAACCTGCGCAAGGACCACCCGCTGTTCGCGCAGCGCATCCGCCAGGCACAACGCAAGGGCGGCCAGGTCAACGTGCTCAACGCCGTGGCGCAAGACTGGGCCATGCCGGTGAAGAACACCGTGCTGGCCGACAGCCGCCAATGGGTGTCGGCACTGGCCGGCATTGCCGCGGCCGTGGCCGCCGAAGCTGGCGTTGCCGCACCGGCCCAGGCCGAGGTGAACGACGCCCAGCGCGCCATCGCCAAGTCCCTGCTTGGTGGTGAACAGAAAGCCATCCTGCTCGGCAACGCCGCCGCGCACCACGCACAGGCGAGCAGCCTGCTGTCGCTGGCCAACTGGATCGGCCAGCAGACCGGCGCCAGCGTCGGTTACCTGAGCGAAGCGGCCAACACCGTCGGCGCCCAGCTCGTCAACGCCGTGCCAGGGCAGGGCGGCCTGAACGCCGGCCAGATGCTGTCTGGCGGCCTGCATGCCGCGCTGCTGCTCAACACCGAACCCGGCCACGACTCCGCCGCTGGTGCACTGAACGTTGCACCGGCCGGCATGGTGGTCACGCTGAGCCCGTTCAAGACCAACCTGGACGTGAGCGACGTGCTGCTGCCGATCGCCCCGTTCACCGAAACCTCGGGTTCCTTCGTGAACGCCGAAGGCCGCCTGCAAGGCTTCCACGCCGTCGTGCGCCCGCTGGGTGATACGCGTCCGGCCTGGAAAGTGCTGCGCGTGCTCGGCAACCTGCTCGAACTGCCGGGCTTTGACGCAGACTCTTCGCAAGCCGTGTTGGCCGCCGCCTTGCCGGGCGTCGCCAACGGCAGCCTGGTGGATGCCGCGCGCCTGTCCAATGCCGGCAGCGCCACCATCGACACCACGCTGGCCAACACCGAGCCCTGCGTGGCCAGCATCTACCAGCTCGATGGTCTGGTGCGACGCTCGCCTGCGTTGCAGCTGACCGCCGATGCGCGCGCCGCTGCAGCCGCAGCTGCGCCAGCCGTGGAAGGAGTCTCCGCGTGATCGATGCGATGTACAACGGCGGCCTCGGCCTGATTGCCGCCGACTGGTGGGTTACCGGTGCCTGGCCCGTCATCTGGAACCTGCTCAAGATCGTGCTGGTGCTCGCACCGCTGATGGGTGCAGTGGCTTACCTCACGCTGTGGGAGCGCAAGCTGCTCGGCTGGATCCAGGTGCGCCACGGACCCAACCGCGTGGGCCCCTTCGGCCTGCTGCAGCCGATCGCCGACGCGCTCAAGCTGCTGACCAAGGAAATGATCCGCCCCAGCGCGGCGAGCAACGGCCTGTTCCGCCTCGGCCCCATCATGGCGATCATGCCGGCACTGGCGGCTTGGGTGGCAATCCCCTTCGGCCCCGAAGCCATCATTGCCAACGTGAACGCCGGCCTGCTGGTGATCCTGGCGATCACCTCGATCGAGGTCTATGGCGTGATCATCGCGGGCTGGGCGTCCAACTCCAAGTACGCCTTCCTGGGCGCGCTGCGCGCCTCGGCACAGATGGTGAGCTACGAAATCGCCATCGGTTTCTGCTTCCTGGTGGTGGTGATGGTCTCGGGCAGCCTGCACCTGGGTGAGATCGTGGCCTCGCAGGGCCGCGGCATGGCCGCCGCGCATGGCGTGGGCATCCTGTCGTGGAACTGGCTGCCGCTGCTGCCGATCTTCTTCGTCTACCTGATCTCCGGCGTGGCCGAAACCAACCGCCACCCGTTCGACGTGGTTGAAGGTGAAGCCGAAATCGTGGCCGGCCACATGGTCGAGTACTCGGGCATGGGCTTCGCGATCTTCTTCCTGGCCGAATACGCCAGCATGTGGCTGGTCTCGGTGCTGGCCGTGTTGATGTTCCTGGGTGGATGGCTGTCGCCGTTCGCCGTGCTCGACTTCATCCCGGGCTGGATCTGGCTGGGTCTCAAGACCTTCGTCGTGGTGTCCATGTTCATCTGGATCCGCGCCACTTTCCCGCGCTTCCGCTACGACCAGATCATGCGTCTGGGCTGGAAGATCTTCATCCCCGTCACGCTGATCTGGCTGCTCCTGGTGGGCGCGTTCATGCAGACGCCATGGAACATCTGGAAATAAGCCAGGCGCAAGACCATGTCCACGACCACCGTTTCCCCCGCCGCCACGCCCGCCAGCGTGGCCCCGTTCTCCTTCCGCGACTTCTTCAACAGCTTCCTGCTGGTGGAGCTGTTCAAGGGCATGGCCCTGACCGGCCGCTACGCTTTCAAGCGCAAGGTGACGGTGCAGTTCCCGGAAGAAAAGACGCCGCTGTCGCCGCGTTTCCGTGGCCTGCACGCGCTGCGCCGTTATGAAAACGGCGAAGAGCGCTGCATCGCCTGCAAGCTGTGCGAAGCCGTCTGCCCTGCGATGGCCATCACCATCGAGTCGGACGTGCGCGACGACGGTTCGCGCCGCACCACGCGCTACGACATCGATCTGACCAAGTGCATCTTCTGCGGCTTCTGCGAAGAGAGCTGCCCGGTCGATTCCATCGTCGAGACGCACGTTTTCGAGTACCACGGCGAGAAGCGCGGTGACCTGTACTTCACCAAGGAAATGCTGCTGGCCGTGGGTGACCGCTACGAGACCGAGATCGCCGCCGCCCGGGCGTCCGACGCCCCTTACCGCTGAGCACGGCCGACCCGTTTCGGCCGGACCCGACGACACAAGAACCACGACGCCATGGATTACCAGACCGGCTTTTTTTACCTGTTCGCTGCGGTGCTGCTTTTTGCAGGCTACCGCGTGATCACCGCGCGCAACCCGGTGCATGCCGTGCTGTTCCTGATGCTTGCGTTCTCGCAGGCCGCGGCGCTCTGGCTGCTGCTGAAGGCCGAGTTCCTGGGCATCACCCTGGTGCTGGTGTACCTGGGGGCGGTGATGGTGCTGTTCCTGTTCGTGGTCATGATGCTCGACATCAATCTCGACACCGTGCGCCTGGGTTTCTGGAAACACTTTCCGCTGGCGGCCCTGCTGGGTGGCCTGGTGGCGGCCGAGCTGATCGCCGTGCTGTGGGCCGGTTTCCCCTCGCTGGAAGCCGCGGCGGACGTAGCCGGTGTCGGCACCAATGCCGCCAACTACTCCAATACGCGTGAGCTGGGCGTGCTGCTCTACACCGAATACCTGTACCCGATTGAAGTGGCCGCGGTGATCCTGCTGGTGGCGATGATCGCCGCCATCGCCCTGACCCTGCGCCACCGCAAGGACAGCAAGGCCATCAACCCCGCCCTGCAGGTGCACGTGCGCGCCCACCAACGCCTGGTGGTGGTGCCCATGGCACCCACCCGCAAGGCGCCACCTGCCGTCGTTGAAGCTGCACCGGTCGAGGAGGCCAAGAAGCCATGAGCGTCACCCTGGGCCATTTCCTCGCCGTCGGCGCGATCCTGTTCGCGATCTCCGTCGTGGGCATCTTCCTCAACCGCAAGAACCTGATCGTTCTGCTGATGGCCATCGAGCTGATGCTGCTGGCCGTCAACATGAACTTCGTGGCCTTCTCGCACTTCCTGGGCGACATGAACGGCCAGGTCTTCGTGTTTTTCATCCTGACCGTGGCTGCCGCCGAATCGGCGATCGGTCTGGCCATTCTGGTGCTGCTGTTCCGCAACAAACCGTCGATCAGCGTCGAAGAACTCAACACCCTCAAGGGTTGAGGCCAGAGCCACCCCACACGAGAACTCAGGCAAGAACCCCATGAGCACCACCCTTTCTGCAAGCACCCTGCTCGCCGTTCCGCTGGCTCCCCTGGTGGGCGCTGCGATCGCCGGCATTCTGGGCACCACCTTCGGCGGCAACGTCATCGGCCGCCGCGCCTCGCACACCTTCACCATCCTGGGCGTGCTGGTGGCTTTCATCCTGTCGGCCATGACGCTCAAGAGCGTGGCCGTGGATGGCGCGCGTTTCAATGAAACCCTCTACACCTGGATGGTGGTGGGTGGCCTGAAGATGGAGATCGGTTTCCTGGTCGACGGCCTGACCGCGATGATGATGGTGGTCGTCACCTTCGTCTCGCTCATGGTGCACATCTACACCATCGGCTACATGGAAGAGGACGAGGGCTACAACCGCTTCTTCGCCTACATCTCGCTGTTCACCTTCTCCATGCTGATGCTGGTGATGGCCAACAACCTGCTTCAGCTGTTCTTCGGCTGGGAAGCTGTGGGCCTGGTGTCCTACCTGCTGATCGGTTTCTGGTTCAACAAGCCAACGGCGATCTTCGCCAACATGAAGGCCTTCCTGGTCAACCGCGTGGGTGACTTCGGCTTCATCCTCGGCATCGGCCTGATCGTGGCCTATGCCGGCACGCTGAACTACACCGAGGTGTTCGCCAAGGCGCCCGAACTCGGCACGCTCGGCTTCCCCGGCACCGAATGGATGCTGATCACCGTGATCTGCATCTGCCTGTTCATCGGCGCCATGGGCAAGAGCGCGCAGTTCCCGCTGCACGTCTGGCTGCCCGACTCCATGGAAGGCCCGACCCCGATCTCGGCGCTGATCCACGCGGCAACCATGGTGACCGCCGGCATCTTCATGGTGGCGCGCATGTCGCCGCTGTTCGAACTGTCGGACACGGCGCTCAACTTCATCCTGGTCATCGGCGCCATCACCGCGCTGTTCATGGGCTTCCTGGGCATCATCCAGAACGACATCAAGCGCGTGGTCGCGTACTCCACGCTCTCGCAGCTGGGCTACATGACGGTGGCGCTGGGTGCCTCGGCCTACTCCGTGGCGGTGTTCCACCTGATGACGCACGCCTTCTTCAAGGCGCTGCTGTTCCTCGCCGCCGGCTCGGTCATCATGGGCCTGCACCACAACCAGGACATCCGCTGGATGGGCAACGTGCGCAAGTACATGCCCATCACCTGGATCACCTCGCTGCTGGGCACGCTGGCACTGGTCGGCACGCCGCTGTTCGCCGGGTTCTACTCCAAGGACAGCATCATCGAAGTGGTGCACGCCAGCAACCTGCCGGGCGCGGGCTTCGCCTACTTCGCCGTGATGGCCGGTGTCTTCGTCACCTCTTTCTATTCGTTCCGCCTGTACTTCCTGGTGTTCCATGGCAAGGAGCGCTACGACCAGAACCCGGACGCGCACCACGACCACCACCACGCGCATGGCGACGACCACGGCCACCATGGCGACGGCAAGCCGCACGAGTCGCCCTGGGTGGTGACGGTGCCGCTGCTGCTGCTGGCAATTCCGTCGGTGGTGATCGGCTTCATCACCATCGAACCGATGCTGTTCGGTGACTTCCTGACGGACGCCATCACCCTCAACAGCGCCGCGCACCCGGCCTTTGCCGAGTTCGCGGAAAGCTTCCACGGCCCGGTGGCCATGGCGTTGCACTCGCTGTACACGCCGGTGCTGTACCTGGTGGTCGCCGGTGCGGTGGCGGCCTGGTACATGTACCTGGTCAACCCGGCGGTGCCGGCGGCCATTGCGCGCGCACTGCGCCCGCTGGTGGTGGTGCTGGAGAACAAGTACTACCTGGACTGGTTCAACGAAAACGTGCTGGCCCGCGGCGCGCGCGCCCTGGGCACCGGCCTCTGGAAGGGTGGCGACCGTGGCGTGATCGAAGGCGGCGTGGTCAACGCCAGCTGGAAGCTGGTCGGCCTGGTCTCGGGCTGGGTGCGCCGCGCCCAGACCGGTTACCTGTACCACTACGCGCTGATGATGATCGTGGGCGTGTTGCTGTTCATGACGTATTTCGTCTGGCTCGCCAAATAAGAAGAGGGATAACAAGATGGGTTTGCTGAGCCTTGCAATCTGGACGCCGATCTTCTTCGGCGTCGTGCTGCTGGCGCTGGGCCGTGACGATCAGGCCCAGGCGGTGCGCTGGATCGCCCTGGTGGGTGCCATCGTCAGCCTGGCGGTCACGGTGCCGCTGTACACCGGCTTCGAACTCGGCACGGCTGCGCTGCAGTTCGTCGAGAAGAGCGCCTGGATCGACCGCTTCAACATCCACTACCACCTGGGCGTGGACGGCATCTCGCTCTGGCTGGTGCTGCTGACCGCCTTCATCAACGTGGTGGTGGTGGTGGCCAGCTGGGAGTCGATCACCTCGCGCGTGAACCAGTACATGGGCGCCTTCATGATCCTCTCGGGTCTGATGATCGGTGTCTTCAGCGCGCAGGACGCGATGCTGTTCTACGTCTTCTTCGAAGCCACGCTGATCCCGATGTACCTCATCATCGGCATCTGGGGCGGCCCGAACAAGATCTACGCCGCCTTCAAGTTCTTCCTCTACACGCTGCTCGGCTCGCTGCTGATGCTGGTGGCGCTGATCTACCTGTACACCCAGTCCGGCGGCAGCTTCGCGCTGGCCGACTGGTACAAGCTGCCGCTGGGCAGCACCGAACAGACGCTGCTCTTCTTCGCCTTCTTCGCCGCCTTCGCGGTCAAGGTGCCGATGTGGCCGGTGCACACCTGGCTGCCCGACGTGCACGTGGAAGCGCCCACCGGCGGCTCGGCGGTGCTGGCGGCCATCATGCTCAAGCTCGGCGCCTACGGTTTCCTGCGCTTCTCGCTGCCCATCCTCCCTGACGCCTCGCAAGAGTGGGCCTGGCTGATGATCACGCTGTCGCTGGTGGCGGTGATCTATGTCGGCCTGGTGGCCATGGTGCAGCAGGACATGAAGAAGCTGGTGGCCTATTCGTCGGTCGCCCACATGGGCTTCGTCACGCTCGGCTTCTTCGTCTTCAGCGACCTCGGCGTGTCCGGCGCCATCGTGCAGATGATCGCCCACGGTTTCGTCTCGGCTGCCATGTTCCTGGGCATCGGCGTGCTGTACGACCGCGTGCACTCGCGTGAAATTGCCGACTACGGCGGCGTGGTCAACACCATGCCCAAGTTCGCCGCCTTTGCGCTGCTGTTCACCATGGCCAACTGCGGCCTGCCGGGCACCGCCGGTTTCGTTGGTGAGTGGATGGTGATCCTGGCCGCGGTCAAGGCCAACTTCTGGATCGGCCTGCTGGCCGCCACCGCGCTGATCTTCGGCGCCGCCTATTCGCTCTGGATGTTCAAGCGCGTGTACCTGGGTGCGGTCGGCAACGACAACGTCAAGGCACTGCTCGACATCAACAAGCGCGAGTTCCTGGTGCTGGGCGTGCTGGCTTTCGCGGTGCTCTACATGGGCGTCTACCCCAAGCCCTTCACCGACGTGATGGACGCTTCCGTGGCCGAGCTGCTGCGCCACGTCGCCATCTCCAAACTGAACTGATGAGCCTGCCGGGCACCACGCTACACAAGAGAACGCTCACATGATTGACAAGCTCAGCTGGGTCGCGGCTTACCCAGAAATCCTTTTGCTGACCATGGCCTGCGTGATCGCGCTGGTCGATCTGGCGGTAAAGACGCCGCTGCGCGGCGTCACCTACGGCCTGACGATGGCCACGCTCGCCGTGGTCGCGGCGCTGCAGGGCCTGGCCGCGAGCTCGGGCAACACCGTCTACGGCTTCGGCGGCATGATCGTCAGCGACCCCATGGGCAACTGGCTCAAGTGTTTCGCCGCCATCGCCATGATGGTCACGCTGGTCTACTCCCGCGCCTACTCCGGCCAGCGCGACATGATGCGTGGCGGCGAGCTGTTCACGCTGGGCATGTTCGCGCTGCTGGGCATGTTCGTCATGATCTCGGGCCACCACTTCCTGGTGATCTATCTCGGCCTGGAACTGCTTACGCTGTCCAGCTACGCCCTGGTGGCGCTGCGCCGCGACGACGTGAACGCCATCGAGGCGGCCATGAAGTACTTCGTGCTGGGCGCACTGGCCAGCGGTTTCCTGCTCTACGGCCTGTCCATGGTCTACGGCGCCACCGGTTCGCTGAACCTGACCGAGGTGATGCTCACCATCGCCGGCGGCGACGATGCCCTCAAGGGTTCGCCGCAGGTGCTCACGCTGGGCCTGGTGTTCGTGGTGGCCGGCCTGGCCTTCAAGCTTGGCGTGGTGCCATTCCACATGTGGGTGCCCGACGTCTACCACGGCGCTCCCACGGCGATCACGCTGATGATCGGTGGTGCGCCCAAGCTGGCCGCGTTTGCGATCGTGATCCGCCTGCTGGTCGAAGGCCTGCAGCCGCTGGCGGTGGACTGGCAGCAGATGCTGGCGGTGCTCGCCGTCATGTCGCTGCTGGTGGGCAACCTGGCCGCCATCGCGCAGACCAACATCAAGCGCATGCTGGCCTTCTCCACCATCGCGCAGATGGGCTTCATGCTGCTGGGCCTGCTGGCCGGCGTGGTGCAGGGCGCAGATGGCCTGAACAGCGGCAACATGGCCAACGCCTACGGCTCGTCGATGTTCTATGTGGTCACCTATGTGCTGACCACGCTGGGCACCTTCGGCGTCATCCTGCTGCTCTCGCGCAGCGGCTTCGAGTCCGACAACATCAGCGACCTCGCCGGCCTGAACCAGCGCAGCCCGCTGTACGCCGGTGTGATGGCAATCTGCATGTTCTCGCTGGCCGGCGTGCCGCCGCTGGTGGGCTTCTACGCCAAACTCTCGGTGCTGCAGGCCTTGCTGGCCTCCAGCGGCGCGTTCTACGTCGGCCTGGCGGTGTTCGCCGTGGTGATGTCGCTGATCGGCGCCTTCTACTACCTGCGCTTGGTCAAGGTCATGTACTTCGACGCGCCGACGCAGACCGCCGGCATCGAAGGCGGCCTGGACGCGCGTTCGGTGCTGTCCGTCAACGGCCTGCTGGTGCTGGTGCTGGGCATCGTGCCCGGTGGCCTGATGACGCTCTGCGCCCAGGCCGTGGCCAAGCTGCTCGGCTGAAGACCGTGGTGCTGCCGGTGAACTTGCCGGCGGCCACCGGCTCACACACCGTTCCATGACCCATACCTCTTCTGTCTGGCTGGTGCTGATCGCCGCCTTCATCGCGGCCAACCTGCCGTTCATCAACGAGCGCTGGCTGGCCGTGTGGCCGCGGCGCGCACCCAAGACGCTGTGGATGCGTGTGGGTGAGCTGCTGGTCTGGTACGCGCTGGTGGGCGCGCTCGGCGTGGCGCTGGAGCACTATGCCGGCCAGGTCGCGCCGCAGGGCTGGGAGTTCTACGCCGTCACCGGCTCGCTCTTCCTCACCCTGGCCTTCCCCGGTTTCGTCTACCGTTACCTCTACCACCGCCGCGGTTGAGCCCGACATGAGCGACGACAGCCACCTGCGAGAAACCCCGCTGTCGCGCACCGAGCTGTTGCGTGGCCATTTCCTGCACGTGGTGCGCGACGCCGTGCGTCTGCCCGATGGCTCGGAAGCCACCCGCGAATACGTGCTGCACCCCGGTGCGGTGATGGTGATCGGCCTGCTCGACGACGGCCGCGTGGTGCTCGAACGGCAGTACCGCCACCCGATGCAGAAGGTGATGATCGAATTCCCCGCCGGCAAGCTCGACGCCGGTGAAGGCAGCTTGGCCTGCGCGCAGCGTGAGCTGCTGGAAGAAACCGGCTACAGAGCGCAGGAGTGGGCCTTTGCCGGCCGGCTTGCACCGACCATCGCCTACTCCGACGAAGTCATCGACATCTGGTTCGCGCGTGGCCTGAGCCTGGGCGAGCGCCGGCTCGACGACGGTGAATTCCTCGACGTGTTCGCCGCCACCCCGGCCGAACTGCAGGCCTGGTGTTTCCAGGGCGACGTGATCGATTGCAAGACCCTGATCGGCGCCATGTGGCTGCAGAACGTGCAACGCGGCGAATGGTCTCTGGTCTGGCGTGCCGGCGAGGCCGCGCTGGATGCGGGAGAATCTGCCGCATGAAGGTGCTCAACCTGCAATGTGCACACCAGCATGCTTTTGAAGGCTGGTTCGGCTCGGAAGAAGACTTCACGAGCCAGCTCGCCCGTGGCCTGGTGTCCTGCCCGATGTGCGGCGACGTGAACATCCAGAAGAAACTCTCGGCGCCGCGGCTGAACCTGCGCGCCGGCCGCCAGGATCCGGACGCGAATGCGTCGGCAGCGCCCGCCCAGGGCGAGCGCACGGTGGCGATGAGCAACCAGACGCAGCACCCCGAACTCGCCGCCATGCAGGCCCGCGTGCTGCAGGCCCTGCGTGAGGTGATGGCGCAGACCGAAGACGTGGGCGAACGTTTTGCCGACCAGGCCCGCGCCATGCACCACGGCGAAATCGAACCGCGCCAGATCCGCGGCCAGGCCAGCCCGCAGGAAGCGCTGGAACTGATGGAAGAGGGCGTGGAGGTGATCGCCCTGCCCATGGTGCCGGCGATCAAGGAAACCCTGCAGTAGGGGTGGGCCGCTGGCGGCCTGGGCGCGCAGTCCCGCCTGGCCATGCGCGCCGGATTCCGCGCGCAGCGGGAGCAGGGGTGATCCGTTTCGCCATTCCTGCTGCTTCACTTGTTTCCCGGTGCAGAAAGTGATTGACTTGGAGCGCGCTCCAACCTTCAGGATCACGCCATGGAATTCCCTCTGAGCATTGAAGCGGTCGCGCGGCGCACCGGGCTCACGCCCGACACCCTGCGCTACTACGAACGCATCGGACTGATTGCGCCGATTGCCCGTGCGAGCGGTGGGCAGCGCCGCTACGCCGCCGCGGACATTGCGTGGATCGAATTCCTGCTGCGCCTGAGGACGACGCACATGCCCATCGGCAAGATGTTGGCGTTCGCCAGGCTGCGTGGCGCCGGAGACTCCACGGTGTCTGATCGACGTGCCTTGCTGGAAACGCATCTGACGGATGTGCTGGCCGAGATGGAGGCCATGCGCCTGTCCGTTGCAGCCTTGCAGGACAAGATCACACACTACCGCTCGCTGGAACGGTCCCCGGTGCCGGTTTCTCAATCTGCCGGAGCACCCCCACATGAACACACCGACCTTGAACCGCTACGAACGCGGGCTGGCCAAACTGCACGAGATTGACGGCGATGCCGGCCAACGTGTGCTGGACAGCCTGAGCGACATTGCGCCCGACTTCGCGCGGTACCTGATTGAATTTCCCTTCGGCGACATCTACTCGCGCCCCGGGCTGGACCTGCGGAGCCGCGAGATCGCCGTGGTGGCCGCACTCACCGCGCTGGGCAATGCCGCCCCACAACTGCAGGTGCACATCCAGGGTGCGTTGAACGTGGGGGTGTCGCGCGAGGAGATTGTCGAGACCATCATGCAGATGGCGGTGTATGCCGGCTTCCCCGCCGCCTTGAACGGCCTGAGCGCCGCCAGGGCCGTGTTCAGCCGGATCGAGGCGGCGTAGCCGGGAGGTCTGGTCTCGCGCGCTGCACAGGCGGAAAAAAGCCCCGGCCAGCGGGGCTTTCTGTCGGGCGCTGTCAGGCCACGGGGCCGGCGCGCATCACGGGTACAACCCGCGCAAGTCGCGTGCGTGCAGGATGCGTTTGCAGGCCACGATGAAGGTCGCCGTGCGCAGGCTCACCTTGTTCTCGTCGGCCACCTGCCAGACCGCCGCGAAGGCGTCTTTCATGATCTTCACCAGGCGGGCGTTGATCTCGTCCTCGCTCCAGAAGAAGCTGGAGAAATCCTGCACCCACTCGAAGTAGCTCACCGTCACACCGCCGGCGTTGGCGATCACGTCGGGCAGCACCAGCACGTTGCGCTCGTGCAGGATGTCGTCGGCCTGCGGCGTGGTCGGGCCGTTGGCGCCTTCGATCACCATGCGGGCCTGGATGCGGCCCGCGTTGCTTTCGTTGATCTGCGATTCCAGCGCGGCGGGAATCAGGATGTCGCAGGGCACGCCCCAGAAGTCGTCGTTGGGCAGCACCTCGGCGCCGGTGAAGCCGGCCACCGAGCCGGCCTGCTTCACGTGTGCCAGCAAGGCCGGCACGTCCAGCCCGGCTTCGCGGTAGATGGTGCCGCCGTGGTCCTGCACCGCAACCACTCTTGCACCGGCCTCCGAGAACAGCTTGCCGGCCACACCACCCACGTTGCCAAAACCCTGCACCGCCACGCGCGCGGTGGACACGTCCAGGCCGATGCGGCGTGCCGCTTCCACGCCCACGGTGAACACGCCGCGGCCGGTGGCTTCGCGGCGGCCGAGCGATCCGCCCAGATCCACCGGCTTGCCGGTGACCACGCCGGTGGCGGTGGCCCCTTCGTTCATCGAGTAGGTGTCCATCATCCAGGCCATGATCTGCTCGTTGGTGTTCACGTCCGGCGCCGGGATGTCCTTGGACGGGCCGATGATGATGCCGATCTCGCTGGTGTAGCGGCGCGTCACACGTTCGAGTTCACCGCGCGTGAGCTGGCGCGGGTCGACGCGCACGCCACCCTTGGCGCCGCCGTAGGGCACGTTCACCGCCGCGTTCTTGATCGACATCCAGGCCGACAGCGCCATCACCTCCGACAGCGTCACGTCCTGGTGGAAACGCACACCGCCCTTGCCCGGGCCGCGCGAGGTGTTGTGCTGCACGCGGTAGCCCTCGAAGTGGGCGACGGTGCCGTTGTCGAGCTGGATCGGCACGTCCACGATCAGTGTGCGTTTGGGCCGCTTGAGCGTCTCCACCCAGCGCGCCAGCGGGCCGAGGTACGGCGTGACGCGGTCCACCTGCTGCAGGTAGACGCCCCACGGGCCGAGGTGCTTCGGATCGAGGTACGAGGGCAGGGCTTGCGTGAAAACGGCCGGAGCGCTGGATGCGCTGCCGGCCGGGCGGGGCGGTGTTTGTGACATGGAATAGTCCTTTGGGGTGTGTGGCGCATGCACTGCTGCGCCAACACCCCGCAGCTTACGGAGCCGGTCCACGAATGTCCAAGGCTTGCTTGCCATTGCGTCATGCATTCGATGCATAGTTGGGTTTCGCCTTCAGGCGCAGAACAAGGAGGGACGCCGCCCCGTCCAGGGGCATCAAGGGTCCGGCTCAGCCGGCCCGAGATGCCGTCCCCCCTCGAAGCGCCGAAGGCGAGCTACTGAGGGAGGGAGGCCGCGTCAGCGGCGCAGGGGGGCCTCAAGCCTGAAACTGCAGCGCCGCCAGCCCGGCGTACAGGCCGCCGTGCGCCACCAGTTCGGTGTGGGTGCCCTGTTCCACCAGGCGGCCATGGTCGAGCACCACGATGCGGTCGGCCTTCTGCACGGTGGCCAGGCGGTGGGCAATCACCAGTGTCGTGCGGTCTTTCATGGCCGATTCCAGCGCCGCCTGCACCATGCGCTCGCTCTGCGCGTCCAGCGCGCTGGTGGCTTCGTCGAGCAGCAGCAGGGGCGGGTTCTTCAACATGGCTCGTGCGATGGCAATGCGCTGGCGTTGCCCGCCCGAGAGGCGCACGCCGCGCTCGCCCAGGAAGGTGTCGTAGCCCTCGGGCAACTGGTCGATGAACTCGTCGGCAAACGCCGCCGCTGCCGCGGCGCGCACCTCGGCGTCGCTCGCACCCGGCTTGCCGTAGCGGATGTTCTCCAGCGCGCTGCTGGAGAAGATCACCGGGTCCTGCGGCACGATGCCGATGCGCTGGCGCAGCGCGTGCAGGTCGAGCTGGTCGATCGGCACGCCGTCGAGGCGGATGCTGCCCAGCGCAGGGTCGTAATAACGCAGCAGCAGGCCGAACACCGTGGTCTTGCCGGCGCCGCTGGGGCCGACCAGCGCCACCGTCTGCCCGGGCGCCACGTCCAGCGTGAAGCCGCTCAACGCCGCCTGCGTGGGGCGCGAGGGGTAGTGGAAGCTGACGTCGTCGAAGAGCAGGGCGCTGCCGCCTTGCGGTGCCGGCGCCTGCAGCGGCCGTGCCGGTGACTGCACCGGCGACTCGCTGGCCAGCAGTTCCATCAGGCGCTCGCTCGCGCCGGCCGCGCGCAGCAGGTCGCCATACACCTCGCCCAGCACACCCACCGCACCGGCCAGGATGATGATGTAGACCACCGTCTGCCCCAGGTGACCGGGCGTGATGGTGCCGGCCAGCACCGCCTGCGTGCCCTGGTACAGGCCCCAGAGCAGCAGGGCGGCGGTGCTGATGATGATGAAGGCCACCATGCCGGCGCGCGCCTTGGTGCGGCGGATGGCGGTGACGAAAGCGCTTTCGGTGGCGTCGCGGAAGCGCACCGCCTCGCGCTCTTCGGCGGTGTAGCTCTGCACGATGGGAATGGCGTTGAGCACCTCGGCCGCGATGGCGCTGGAGTCGGCCACGCGGTCCTGGCTGGCGCGCGAGAGCTTGCGCACGCGCCGCCCGAACCACATGCTGGGCAGCACCACCAGCAGGATGATCAGCAGCACCTGCAGCATCACATACGGGTTGGTCCACACCAGCATGATCAGCGCGCCGATGCCCATCACCGCGTTGCGCAGGCCCATGGAGAGCGACGAGCCCACCACGGTCTGCACCAGCGTGGTGTCGGTCGTCAGGCGCGACAGTACTTCTCCGGTCTGCGTGGTCTCGAAGAACTGCGGGCTCTGGCGCAGCACATGGCGGTAGACCGCGCTGCGCAGGTCGGCCGTGATGCGTTCACCCAGCCAGCTCACGAGGTAGAAGCGCGCCGCTGAAAACAGACCCAGCGCCACCGCCACGGCAAAGAGTTCAACGAAGTGGCCACGCAGCCCCATGGCCTGCGCGCTGCGGTCGCCTCCCGGCACCAGGCCGCTGTCGATCAGGCCGCGCAGCGCCACCGGAAACACCAGCGTGGCCACCGCGGCCAGCACCAGGAAGAGCATCGCCAGCGCGATCTGGGAGCGGTAGGGCCGCATGAACGGCAACAGGCCGCTGAGCGAAGTGGGGGAGCTGGCCTTGGGGCGTTCGGATGGCGTGGTCACGGGCATGGGCCACAGTGTGCCGGGTTTTTCCAAGGCAGGGGGCGCAGGCCGGGGTGCTAGGATGCGCGCAAAATTTTCAACTTCGAGAGGGATGGGGATGGCACAACAGGACGACTTCGCGCCCACCGTGGCGCAGGACCAGCTGCACGACCAGGTGCATGCACGGGGCACCGCGCAGGCGATGGACATCCGGTTCACCGGTTCGGGCAGCGAGTATTTCCGCATCTGGATCGTCAACCTGCTGCTCACCCTCGTCACGCTCACGCTGTACCTGCCGTTTGCTCGTGCACGCCGCATCGCCTATTTCCAGAACAACACCCTGGTCGGCGGCGACCCGCTCGGTTTCCATGCCGACCCCTGGAAGATGTTCCGCGGTTACCTGCTGATGGTGGTGCTGGGCCTGGCGTACTGGGGGGTGTCGCACTTCCTGCCGGGCCTGGCCTGGATCGCGTTGCTGGTCTTCATGGTGCTGTGGCCCGCGCTCTGGCGCGCCTCGTTGCAGTTCCGGCTGCGCAATACCAGCTGGCGCGGCGTGCGCCTGTCGTTTGCCGGAGACCTCAAGGGCGCCTACCTGAGCATGCTGCCGTTTTTCCTGCCGGCGTTGTTGTTCGTGCTGCTGCTGCCCGAGGTACCGGAGGGCGATGACATGCTGCCCGGCGAGGCACGGCGCGCGATGATCATCGTCGGTGCCGTGGCGATCGGCTTCACGCTGCTGATGCCCTGGCTGTTCGCGCGCATGAAGCGTTACCAGCACGGCGGTTACGCGTTTGCGCAGGAGCGCACGCAGCTGCACGCCGGCACCGGCCGCTTCTACACCCTGTTCCTCAAGACCAGCGGCGTGAGCCTGCTGGTGGGCCTGGCCGGTGCGGCCGTGGTGGCGGCGGGCGTGTTCCTGCTGGCCAGCAGTGTGTTCAGCGGCGTTGGTGATGGCAACCGGCGCGCGCTGGTGGCCTTGCTGGTGCCGGTGGCGCTGGCGGTGTTCTACCTGCTGATCCCGCTGGTGTCGGCACCGTACTTCGGTGCCCGCTTCCAGAACCTGCTCTGGGGCGGCACGCGCAGCGAGCGCATCCGCTTTGGCAGCACGCTGCGTTTTCGCAGCCTGTTCCGCGTCACCCTGGTCAACTGGTTGTTGATCGTGCTCACGCTGGGCCTGTTCTGGCCTTTCGCCAAGGTGCGTGCCGCGCGCCTGAAGCTCGAAGCCATGTCGCTGGAAGTGGACGGCCCGGTGGACGGCTGGCTCGCGCAGGCGCAGCGTTCGCAGCAAGGCGTGCTGGGCGATGCCGCGGGCGATTTCTTCGGCATGGACATGGGGCTTTGATGGCCGAGGCAGCGGCCCCGCTGGCCTCGTTGTGGTTCGACGGCCAGTCGCCGCGGCCGCACCCGGTGCTGCTGCAGGTGCAGGGCGGTGAGCTGCTGTTGCAGGTGGCGGACGAGGTGCGCCGTTACCCGCTGGCAGGTGTGCGCTGGCCCGAGCGCCGCACCCACGGCCAGCGCCAGGCCGAGCTGCCCGACGGCGGCCTGATCCAGCACGCCAACGCCGCCGAATGGGACGCCTGGGCCCAGGCCAGCGGCCTGCGGGACAGCCGCGTGGTCGGCTGGATGCAGAGCTGGCGCGCCACCGGCGTGGCGCTGGCCGGTTCGGTGCTGTTCCTCACCGTGGCCTGGCTCTGGGGCGTGCCCTGGCTGAGCCAGACGCTGGCGCAGCAGGTGCCGCTGGGCCTGGAACAACGCATCGGCCAACAAAGCCTGCAGCAATTGGACCGCCTCTTCCTGCGCCCGAGCGAGTTGCCGCAGGCGCAGCAGGACGCCATGCGCCAGCGCTTCGCCGCGCTGGTGGACAGCGCCCACCCGCAGGGTGATGCGCCCGGCTGGCAGCTCAGCTTTCATGCCTCGCCCATGCTCGGCCCCAACGCCTTTGCCTTGCCGGGGGGCTACATCGTCATGACCGACGAGCTGGTGGAGTTGCTGGAAGACCAGCCCGACGCGATCACCGGCGTGCTGGCGCACGAGCTCGGCCATGTGCAGTACCGCGACGGGCTCGACATGGTGGTGCGCGCCAGCCTCATCAGCGCCATGGTGGGTGTGGTGCTGGGTGATGCCAGCGGCTTCCTCGCCACCGTGCCGGCCACGCTGGCCACACAGGCCTATTCGCGCGACGCCGAACGCCGCGCCGACGCGCACGCGGCCCGCCTGCTGCACGCCAACGGCATCCGGCCGGCGGTGATGGCGACCTTCTTCGAACGCATCCGCGACGAGGTGGAGAACAAGGGCCGGCGGCGCAACAAGCCGGGGGCAGAAGTGGGCGGCAAGGACGACGACGAAGACCGCGAAGAGAGCGGCGACAAGGACAAAGAACGCGTGTCCCTGCCGATTGCCATCGGCAGCCACCCCGAGCACGCGGAACGCATCCGCTTCTTCCGCGAGTGGCAGTCGGACGGCGCCGCGCCCTGAGCCTCAGAGCACCAGGCGCTGCGCGTAACCCGTCATCTCCAGGTAACCGCGGCCCACGCTGCGGCCCTGCGCGTCGTGCAGGTCGGACAGGCCTTCCCAGTACACCGTGCCGGTGCTGGCGCGGCTGTCGAGCTCCTGCGGGTCGATCACCGCCTTCACCGTGTGTTCGCCGGCCGGTGTGTGTACCCGCCATTCCACCGGGTAGGCCGCACGCGTGAGCGGGCTGGTCCAGTGGCGCAGCGGTGTCCATGACACCTCTCCGGGCTGGAAGGCGCGCGCGGCGGTGGCACTCTGCGCATCGGCGGCGCGGCGAAACGAGCCACCGGTCCACAGCGCGCTGCCATCGGCGCGGCGCAGCTGGAAGGCGGTGAGGCTGCTGCCGTCGAGCAGGTTCATGCCGATCCAGTCCCAGCCCACCGCCTCGGGGTGCAGGATGGCCTCGCTCCATTCGTGGTCCAGCCAGGCCGTGCCCTGCACCTCGAAGCGCTCGCCTTTCACGCCCAGCGTGCCCTGCACCTGCAGCTGCGGCTGGCTGACGTAGAAGCTGGCCTGCGACGGGTCCGGCCCCTTGCGTGAGAAACCCTGGGCGCCTTGCAGCAGCCAGGCCTGTGTGGCCTGCGCGCGCAGGACGATCGCCAGCTCACTGCTGCCCGCCACACGCGTGCTGTAGCCGCCGTCGGCGTGGCGCTGCAGCGACCAGTCGCGCAACACCACATGGGTGTCTTCGGTGCTGGCGAACACGCCACGTTCGCGCACCTCGGGTGGCTCGCCGTTCCAGCGTGCGATGCGCTGGTCGTGCCGCAGTTCGCCACTCTGCACGTCGGTGATGGCGGCGTGCGCAAACAGCAGCTGGCGCGCGGCCAGGCGGCTGCGCAGGTCTTGCGCTTCGTCGACACGGCTGCGGAAGAAGGTCACCTGAAAACCGAAGCGCCGGCCTTGCGCGGTGCTGGCCTGGCCGGTCAGGTACCACCACTCGGTGCGTGTCTGGTTGTGGCTGCCGTGGTCACGCGGGAACACCAGCGGGCGCGGCTGCAGAGTATCGCCGGGGCGGTGTGAGGGCTGGGCCTGCAGCGCCGGCAGCACCAGCCAGCCGGCCATGCCCAGCACCGCATCGCGCCGCGTGGGGAGGAGGCCGGGCCGCAGCGGTGCCATGGTGTTGTCAGCCTTCCAGCAGTGCCTGCACGCGCTGGCGTGCGGCCGTACCGTCACCAAAACGTTCCAGTGCCCAGGCGGTGTCGAAGTAGGTCTGGAGGTAGCGCTCGCCGCTGTCGCACAGCAGCGAGAGGATGGCGCCTGGTTCGCCACGTGCCTTCATCTCCTGCGCCAGCGCGAGCATGGCCACCAGGTTGGTGCCGGTGGACGGCCCCACGCGGCGGCCCAGCAGATCGGAGAGGGCGTGCATGGCGGCCAGCGAATCGGCATCGGGCACCTCAACCATGCGGTCCACCAGGGCGGGAATGAAGCTGGGCTCCACGCGCGGGCGGCCGATGCCTTCGATGCGCGAGCCCGCGGCGGTGAGTGCGGGATCGCGCAGGCGGTGGTAGGCGCTGAACACCGAACCGGCCGGGTCGGCCACGCAGAGCTGGCTGGCATGGCGCCGGTAACGAAGGAAGCGGCCGATGGTGGCGCTGGTGCCGCCGGTGCCCGCACCCACCACGATCCAGCGCGGCACCGGGTGCCGCTCGTGCGCCATCTGCTCGAACATGCTTTGCGCGATGTTGTTGTTGCCGCGCCAGTCGGTGGCGCGCTCGGCGTTGGTGAACTGGTCCATGTAGTGGCCACCGGTTTCGTGGGCGAGCGATTGCGCGGCGGCGTACACCTCGCCGGCCTTGTCCACGAAATGGCAATGGCCACCGTAGTGGGTGATCTGCTCAAGTTTTTCCTGCGAGGTGCCACGCGGCACCACGGCAATGAACGGCAGGCCGAGCAGGCGCGCAAAGTAGGCCTCGCTCACGGCGGTGGAGCCGCTGGACGCTTCCACCACGGTGGTGCCTTCGCGCACCCAGCCGTTGCACAGCGCGTACAGGAACAGCGAGCGCGCCAGCCGGTGCTTGAGGCTGCCGGTGGGGTGGGTCGATTCGTCCTTGAGATAGAAGTCGATGCCGTGCGCGTGCCAGGTCGGCAGGGGCAGGTCGATGAGGTGGGTGTCGGCGCTGCGGCAGAAGTCGGCTTCGATGCGGGCGATGGCCTGGTGCACCCATTGAATGGAATCGGTCATGTGGAGGTGTCGGGCAGTAGAAGCGTGCGGGGCGGGCTTGCCGGCATTGTGGGTCACCAGTCTTCCTTCACCGCGCGCACCGCGTCGCGGCTGGCCGCGGCCTGGCCGGCCAGCCATGCGGTGAGCGTGCCCGCAACCACCACCGCAGCGCACAGCGCCAGCAGGCGGGCCCAGGGCAGCACGAGGTCCATGGTCCAGTGGAAGCTCTGCGGGTTGACCACGTGCACCAGCACCAGGCTCACCGCCAGGCCGAGTGCGAGCCCGGCGATGGCGCCCAGCACCGTCCAGGCCAGGCCTTCGAGCGCCACCACGCCGAGGATCTGCGCCCGCGTCAGGCCCAGGTGCGCCAGCAGGCCGAACTCGCGCCGCCGCGCCAGCACCTGCGCGCTGAAGCTGGCGGCCACGCCGAACAGGCCGATGCCGATGGCCACCGCCTGCAGCCAGACGGTGACGGCGAAGCTGCGGTCGAAGATGCGCAGCGAGGTGGCGCGGATCTGGCCGACCGAGGCGAACTCGATCTGCTCGGCCACACCCTGTGCCTGCGCCAGTGCGCGCACGCGTTCGCGCACCGTGTTCTCGTCGGCGCCTTCGGCCAGGTGCAGGGCGAGGTCGTTCACGCGTGTGTCGCCCGAGAGGCGCACGAAGTCGGCCCGGTCCATCACCACGCTGCCGTGCTGGCGCGCGTAGTCGCGCCAGACCCCGGCAACGAAGAAATGCACGCCGCGCACCTGCGGCTCGGCAAAGGCCAGCGCCATTGCGGGCAACCAGCTGCCCGGCTCGGCGCCGTACAGGTCGACCATGGCCTCGCTGGCGTACACCGTCACCACCCGTTCGCCTTCGGGCACGGCGGGCGCGGGCAGGGGGTTGCCAACCAGGGGCAGGCTGGGCACGGCGCCGGCTTGCCGCTCCAGCGGGCGCGTCAGCAGCATCACCGCGGGGCGGTCGGGTGCGAGTTGCACCGGCGTGGCGCGCAGCGTGTCGGCGCGTGCCACACCGTCCACGCGCGCGACCGCGTTCACGAACGGCTCGGGCAGGTGGCTGCTGTCGCCGCCCGCGCCGATGCTGCGCACGTAGAGCTGCGCCGGCAGCACCGCGTCCAGCCACTGCGTGACCGAGTCGCGAAAGCTCGCCACCATCACCGTGAGCGCCACCGACAGCGCCAGGCTCGCCACCACGCCGCTGGTGGCCACGGCCGCGGTCTCGCGCAGGCGGCGTGCGCGTTCCACCGCCAGCACGGGCAAGGCTTGGCGTGTGAGGTGCGGAGCAATGCGGTCGAGCAACCAGCCCACGCCCAGCGGCAGCGCCGCAATGCCGCCCACCAGCAGCAGTCCGACCGAGGCATAGGCCGCGAGCGGAATGCCCATCACCGGCGGTGCCCAGGCCAGCGCGCCGGCCAGCAGCACCAGGCCGAGCGCAAGCGTGTGGCGGCGCGCGCCGGGCCGGGGCGGTGCGCCCAGGCCCTTGAGCGCGAGCGCCGGCGCCAGCCGCGCGGTGGCACGCGCTGGCCACCAGCCGCCCACCAGCGCCGCCAGCACACCCAGCAGCAAATAGACGCCGGCCGCGAGCGGGCTCCACAACAGCGGCGGTGTGTCGCCGGAGAAATAACCACCGCCCAGGTCACCCCCGAGCAGGCGCAGCGCCAGCGCGGCCAGTGCCGTGCCCAGGGCAATGCCGAGCACGCTGCCCAGCAGGCCGAGCAAGGCCGATTCGGCCAGCACCAGGCGCAGGCGCTCCCGGCCCGACAGGCCCAGCACGCCGAGCAGCGCGAACTGCGGCTGGCGCCGCGCCACCGACAGCGACAACACCGAGAACACCAGGAAGGCGCCGGTGAACAGCGCCACCAGCGCCAGCACGGTGAGGTTGACGCGGTAGGCGCGCGAGAGGTTGCTGACGCGTTCACCCGCCTGTTCGGGCCGCTGCGCGATCACGTTGGCGGGCAGGGCGAGTGCGGACAGCACCTCGCTGGCGCGTGCGCCCGGGTTCAGGCGCAGGTCGATGCGGCTGAGTTCACCGATCCGCCCGGTGGCGGCCTGCGCCGCCGCCACGTCCATCACCAGCAGCGGTGCGCCGGGGGCGTTCACGCGGCCGGCCACGCGCAGCGCCTTGTGGGTGCCGGGCAGCGTGAGCGTGCCTTGCCCGGCAAAGGCCTGTTGTGCGGCGGCGTTGAGAAACACCGCGTCGGGTGCGAACAGGTCGAGGCGGCGCGCGCCGGCGGCACTGCCCGTGGCATCGGGCACCGGCATCAGCGCGGGCGAGAGGCCGGCCACCACCAGCGCGTCCACGCCGAGCAGGGTCACGCCGATGCGGGTGCCGCCCGCGTCCGGCAGTTGCAGTGGCTGTTCCAGCACCGGGCTGGCCAGCGCCACGCCGGGTTGTGCAGCAATGCGTTCGAGCAAGGCGTCGTCCAGTGCGCCCTGCCTGGCGCGCAGTTCCAGATCGGGCTGGCCGTTGACCGAACTCACCGCGCTGGAGAACTCGGCCAGCGCCGACGCGTTGATGAGGTGCACCGCAAACGCCAGCGCCACGCCCAGCATCACCGCCACCACGGCCGAGGCGTTGCGCCAGGGGTGATGGCGCAACTCTTGCTTGGAGAACGTGGTGAGCAGCGCGCGCATGTGGCAGGAGCTTAAGCCCTTTGAAGCCTTTGAATCCCATGGCCTTGGGTGAGCCAGCGCACCGACAGCGCACGCGGCGCACGCCTACGATGAATCGTCACTTTCTCGGCACCACCACAACACCCACAGCGGCCCGTGCCGCTGCCACCCGCCCTCAAGGCGGGCTCACCTTTTTTCCGGTGTCCCCACATGGTTCGTCTCCACATCGCCATCGATCTGCAGTACGAAGTCCACGCACCCGGTGCGGACTTCATCTTCAACGTGCAGGCCGCGCATTCGCCACAACAGACCGTGGCGTGGGAAGAGCTGCAGATCAGCCAGACCGTGCCGCTGGTGATGCACACCGACGCGCCCACGCGCACCCGCATCCTGCGCCTGACGGCCGTGCCCGGCCCGTTGTCGCTGCGTTACCGCGCCACGCTGGACATTGCCCACCACGTGGAGCAACCCGACGACATCCGCGAGACCCCGGTGGCGCAGCTGCCGCCGGAGGCACTGGCCTATATCTACCCGAGCCGCTACTGCCAGTCCGACTGTGTGACGGCCATGGCCAACGATCTGTTCGGCCAGGTGCCGCAGGGTTACCGCCGCGTGCAGGCGATCCAGAAGTGGGTGCAGAGCCAGGTGACTTTCGAGTCGGGCACCAGCAACTCCATGACCTCGGCGCTGGACACCATGAACGACCACAAGGGCGTGTGCCGCGACTTCGCGCACCTGATGATCACCCTGTGCCGCGCGCTCAACATTCCCGCGCGCTTCACCACCGCGATCGACTTCGGCGCCGACCCGGCCCTGGGCCCGACCGACTTCCACGCCTATGTGGAGGCCTACATCGGGCACCGCTGGTACATCTTCGACCCCTCGGGCACGGCGATCCCGATGGGCTTTCTGCGCATCGGCACTGGGCGCGACGCGGCCGACGTCTCGTTCGCCACCATCTTCGGCAGTGTGTTTGCGCAGCCCCCGCGCATCGACATCTCGGCCCAGGTCAGCCCGCAGCATGGCTGGCTGATGCCGGTGCACCGCGAAGAAGCCCTGTCCACCGACGGTGGCTGGCAGGCGGTGGCCTGAAGAGGCGCTTCTCCCTGCGCCGCTTTGCGGCTCCCCCTTTTTCTCTCTCTATCTCTATCGCCCTCTCTGTGGCGCACCTTCCGGCGCAGCCGGACCCTGGTTGCTTCTGCAAGCGGCGCGCTTCACGCGTTGCGGCGCATGGCCGGGCAACGCATAGCCGAGCAAATTACTCTGCGGTCCTCTTCACACGCTGGAGGTTTGTCGGTAAAATTCAGGTCGTTTCAAGAAAGAAACAGCGATTTACTAAAGAAACGCTCGGGCGCCGCGGCGACCAGGCACTTCAAGGACAGCAGATGAGCGTGTTGGGCATTGATCAAATCACCTACGGCGCTGCCGATCTGCCGCGTTGCCGGCAGTTCTTCCTGGACTGGGGCCTCACGTTGGTGAGCGAGGCCGCGCAAGAGCTGGTGTTCGAGTCGCTCAATGGCTGCCGCGTGGTGGTGGCCCATTCCGACAAGCCCGGCCTGCCGGCGGGTGTCGAGCCCGATCCGACGCTGCGCGAAGTGGTCTGGGGCGTGGACTCGCCCGAGAGCCTGGCGCTCTACCGCAGCCGCCTGCAGAACCAACCCGGCTTCGTCGACGCCGACGGCCGCATCGGCTGCACCGACCCCAATGGCCTGGCCGTGCGCCTGCAGCTCACGAAGAAGCGCGACGTGAAGATCGAGAGCGCGGTGGTCAA
This sequence comes from Hydrogenophaga palleronii NBRC 102513, assembly GCF_001571225.1. Classification (GTDB taxonomy): domain Bacteria; phylum Pseudomonadota; class Gammaproteobacteria; order Burkholderiales; family Burkholderiaceae_C; genus Hydrogenophaga; species Hydrogenophaga palleronii. The sequence continues at coordinate 54,373 of NZ_BCTJ01000015.1, read as the reverse complement.
CACCTGGAGCGAGCGCAAGCGCGTGAACCAGCGCAGCCCCGCCTACGACCGCGCCGCGCCGGTTGAAGTGGGCCATGTGGTCTTCTTCGTGACCGACATCAAGGCCACCGGCGCGTTCTATCTCGACAACCTCGACTTCACCGTCTCCGACAGCTACCCCGGCCGCGGCCTGTTCCTGCGCTGCGCGCCAGAAGGCGGCCACCACGACCTGTTCCTGCTGCAGCCACCCGAGCCGCGCAAGGGCCTGAACCACGTGGCCTTCGCCGTGCGCGATCTGCACGAGGTGGTGGGCGGCGGCATGCACATGTCGCGCAGCGGCTGGACCACCGAACTCGGCCCGGGCCGCCACCCCATTTCCTCGGCCATGTTCTGGTACTTCGAATGCCCCGCCGGCGCGCTGGTGGAGTACTACACCGACGAAGACGAACTCACCGCCGATTGGCAGCCGCGCGAATTCACGCCCGGCCCGACCGTTTTTGCTGAATGGGCCATCAAGGGCGGGATCGACGGCAACACCCGCCGCCAGATCAACGCCGCGGCGCCCAGCGGCAAATTCATGACCGACAAGGTCAAGCCCCCCACGGAATGAAGCAACGGAGACCACCCATGCGAACCCCCGATCTGTACAACGAAACCCACCAGTCGCGCACCGCACCGCCGACCTCGTACGAAGGCTTGCTGGGTGACTCGATCGAGCGCGCGTATGCGCAAGGCATCCACGACCTGGAAGGCGTGGTGAAGTACCTCAACGACGCCGGCCCTTCGGGCCCGAACGGCCAGCGCTGGAGCGAGCAGTCGTTCCAGCAGGAAATGGCGCGCCTCGGCGCCTGAGCGCGCCAAGCGCCCCACGCCACATACCAAAACGACCCCAGCCCCACCCGCCAGGAGACACGTCCATGGATACCTCTGTCATCAACGTCCAGCTCGACCCGGTCGATGCCGTCCTTGAAGTCGGCCTGAAAGACCTGTGGTTTCCGGTCTGCCCATCGAACTTCGTCAAGAACGACCCGGTCTCGCTGCGCCGCCTCGGCTACAAGATCGCGATCTGGCGTGACGCCACCGGCAAGGTGCACGCGCTGGAAGACCACTGCCCGCACCGTGGCGCGCCACTCTCGCTCGGCGTGAACCTGGGCGACCGCTTGGCCTGCCCGTACCACGGCGTTGAAGTGCGCTGCGACGGCACCGTGACCCGCGTGCCCGGCAGCCCCGGCTGCAAGCTCGAAGGCTCGCGCCCCGCGCGCATGTTCCATGCCGCCGAAGCGGCCGGCGCGATCTTTCTCTACAACGCCAGCAACCCCATCCTCGACGAGGCACCGCCGCTGCAGTTGCCGGAAGAGCTGACCTCGCCCGAGTGGTCGTCCTTCCTCTGCTACACCGAGTGGGGCGGCGATTACCGCTACGTGGTCGACAACGTGATGGACCCGATGCACGGCGTGTACCTGCACAAGCAGTCGCACACCATGAGTGAAGGCGACAACCAGGCCGAGTTCCAGATCCGCGACATTCCCAACGGCTTCTGCTTCGAGAAGAAGGGCCAGCGCGGCGTGAACTTCGACTGGACCGAGTGGATGGACCTCGGCATCCACGTGATGCGCCTGGAGATCCCGTATCCCAAGACCGGCGGCCCCGGCGGCAACTTCACCATCATCGGCAGCTACACGCCCATCAGCAGCCGCACCTCCGGCGTGTTCCACTGGCGCTGCCGCCGCGTGACCGGCTGGCAACGCGACACCTGGCGCTTCCTCTACAAGAACCGCCTGGAAGAGCGCCACTGGAACGTGCTCGAGCAGGACCGCGTGGCGGTGGAGAACATGGAGCCCGATGCCAACAAGCGCGAGCACCTGTACGCACACGACATGGGCATCGTGCGTCTGCGCCGTCACCTGAGGAACCTGGCCAAGGCCCAGCTCGACAAGACCGTGTGAGAATCGCGGGATGAGCAACAACGCCAACACATTGCAAGCCTGGGTGCACACGCTGCGCCACGAAGCCGACGACATCATCAGCGTGGACCTGCGCCCGGTTTCGGGCGTGGAATTCCCGCCCTTTGAAGCCGGTTCGCACATCGACCTGCACCTGCCCAACGGCATGGTGCGCAGCTACTCGCTGTCCAACAACTGCCAGGAACGTGGCCGCTACGTGGTCGGCGTGCTGAAAGACCGCGCCAGCCGCGGCGGCTCGCGCTGCGTGCACGAGCAGCTGCGCATCGGCATGCGCATCACCATCAGCGCGCCGCGCAACAACTTCCCGCTGCACGAGGGCGCCTCGCACTCGGTGCTGGTGGCCGGTGGCATTGGCGTCACGCCGATGATGTGCATGGCGCGCCGTTTGAAAGACGAAGGGCGCAGCTTCGAGTTCCTGTACTTCGCGCGCTCGCGCCAGAGCGCGGCCTTCGCGGCCGAAATCGAAGCGCTCGGCGTGCCGGTGGCCTGGCACTTCGACGACGAGAAGGGCGGCCCGCCCGACCTCACCGCCTTGCTCGGCCGCCGTGCCGTGGCCTCGGGCGAGCACTACTACGCGTGCGGCCCGGCCGTGATGCTGGACAACTTCGAGAAGACCTGCGCCGCGCTGGGCCACACCAACGCGCACATCGAACGCTTCACCGCGGTCGAGGTGGCGGCCGCGGCCGATGCGAAGACGACCTTCACCGTCGAGCTGCGCCGCAGCGGCCAGACGTTTGAAGTCACGCCAGACACCACGCTGCACAAGCGCCTGATCGAGATCAACGCCGACGTGCCCTTCAGTTGCGAAGAGGGCATCTGCGGTTCGTGCGAAACCAAGGTGCTCGAAGGCATTCCGGATCACCGCGACATGGTGCTCACCGATGCCGAGCGTGCGGCCAACACGGCCATGATGGTCTGCGTCTCCGGTTGCAAGAGCGACCGCCTGGTGCTCGACATCTGAGGCCGCTCTGGCCCCGGTGCGCCAGCCAGGGCGCACCGGGGCTGTCTATCGGCGTGGATGCGCCGGCGCCAGGGGCCTAGAGGGCGCCGGTGTCGTGCACCACATTGCCGGCAATGATGGTCAGGTCACAGGTGATCTTGTGCATGTCGGCGTCGCTCACCGTGAAGTAGTCGTGGTCCAGCACGACAAGGTCGGCCCACTTGCCCACTTGCCCAACTCGATCGACCCGAGCTCGTTTTCCCGGTTCAGGTACCAGGCCTTCTCACGCGTATAGGCTTTGAGCGCCTGTGTGCGCGTGATCTGCTGCCCTGGGTTGATCTGCTCGCCCGCCAGGTTGAGGCCGGTGGTGGCGTAGTGGAGCGCGAACCAAGGGTTGTGAGGTCAATGTGCACGCCGTCCTGGTGGATGCCGGCGTGGATGCCACTGGCTGTCGATCTCCTCCAGCGTCGGCAGGTGCGCTTCGCTGAAGATGCGTGGCGTGCCGGCCCCCATGGCCGTGATGAACTGTCCTTCCGGCACGCCGGCGTCGCGCCGCGCTTTCAATATCGCCAACAACTTCGCAATGTTGGAGGCGAGCTCCCATTGCGCGACGTGGTATTCCGGGCGATTCGCCAGGCTGATGAAGTGGGTGTGGCTTTCGATCAAACCAGGCGCGACCGTCTTGCCACGCAGATCGATGACGCGCGCGCGGTTGCGATCGATGTCGCTGTCCAGCACAAACACACCGTTGCGGATGCCGATCGACGTGATCACGCTGTCGCGATCGTCCATGGTGTGGATGCGCCCGTTGACGAGCAACAGATCGGTGGTCGCACTGTCGTCGACCCCGTTGTTGTCACCACCGCCACCACCACAGGGTGCAGGGTGCAGGGTGCAGGGTGCAGGGTGGAGATGGTCGCGGCGCCGGCGGCCGCGTTGCGCATGAAGTTACGTCGATCCATAGGGTTGGTCTCCTGGTATTGGAGGATTCGTTCTGAGGTCAGGGGTTTGCGTTGCTGTCCTCGCTGGCAGCTCTGTTGGGTCTGCCCGGCCTGGCCAGCGTCCGGACGTCGCGAACCAATCTAGCAGTGCAAGCGCCACAGGCGAAGGGCGAATTTCAATGGTAATGATTGACCGCGTCGATGAAGAAAAAACCGCCGGGGCTTGACGTTTGGCCTGTGTTGCAGGGTTTTATCAAATGCCGCAGCGGTTTTTATTGCCACGGCATGGCACTATCGATATAGTTTTTACGACCTCTGACCATCGATGCTGTGAATGCAATGAACGGACCCCATGGAACTACGACATCTCCGCTACTTCGCCGCGCTGGCCGCTTCTTTGAGCTTCACTCGTGCCGCTGAAAAAGTGCATGTCACGCAGTCCACGCTCTCGCACCAGATCCGCCAGCTTGAAGAGGAGCTAGGCACGGCGCTGTTCGATCGCGTCGGCAAGAAGGTGGTGCTGACGGATGCCGGCGAGACCTTTCTGGCCTACGCCACCCGCGCGCTCAAGGAGGTCGACCAAGGCGTGGGCGCGCTCAAGGCGGAGGAGGAGGCGTTACAGGGCCGTGTGCGTGTGGGCGCCACGCATTCGTCCAACCTCGGCTTCATTCCACAATGTGTGGCGCTCTTCATGCAGCAGCACCCGACGGTGCACATGGCGGTGCAGGAACTCAGCGCCGACAACATCGTCAGCCAGGTGCGCTCCGGCGATCTGGACCTCGGCATCGCCTATCGGCCGACCGCCTTGAGTGGACTGGTGTTTGAACCCTTGTTCAATGAAGAGATGGTGTTGGTGGTCGGTCCTGGCCACCCGCTGTTCAAGCGGCGGCGCGTGCGCATGGTGGAGTTGCACCGCCAGGCGCTGGTGCTGTTGTCGCCCGAGTTCGCCACGCGAACCTTGCTGGACGAGTGTTTTGTGGCCAGTGGCGCCGAGCCGCGTGTGCTGGCCGAAATGAACACCGTGGGTCCGATGTTGTCGCTGGTGGAGCGCATGCCCATCGCCACCATCGTCTCCGGCAGTGTGGTGCCGCAAGGCAGCGTGCTCAGGGCGATTCCGATCGAGAGCCCGACACCGATCCGCACTCCCGGCATCCTGCGCCGCAAGTCCGATCACCCCTCGCCCGAGGCGCGTTCGTTCTCCGCCATCGTTCGCAAGCTGGGCTTCAACGGCAGTCTCGCGAAGGAGGTTTGAGCGCACCACGAAGCGCTTGGCGCCGCCCATGGCGGCGCCAAGCGCTTCGTGGTGCCTTGCGGCGTGTTCTGCCTCAGTCGAGCGTGATGTTCTTGGCCTTGACGATGCGGCCGAAGACGTCCGCATCCTTCTTCACCATCGCCGCCATCTCGGCCCGGCTCAGGCCTAGCGGCTCGACGTTCAGATCGCGGATGCGTTTGGCCATGTCGGGATCCTTGCTGGCTTCCACCAGCACACTGTTGAGCCGGTTCAGCACGTTGACCGGCGTGGCCGCTGGCGCCCAGATACCGTGCCAGGAACTCACGCTCAGGCCCGGCACCACCTCGGCCAGGGTCGGCACTTCGGGCAACGAAGGGTGGCGCGCGGTCTCCGAGTACGCCAGGGCCTTGGCACGCCCGCTGCTGATCAGGGGCATGGCGGTGGCGATCGGCTCCATCAGCGTATCGACCTGTCCGCCCAACAGGTCGGGGATCGGGCTGGCACGGTAGGGCACATGGAGCATGTCGATCTTGCTCTCTTCCTTCAGCCATTCGACGATCAGGTGTGAGGGGCTGCCGGCACCGTACGAGGCGTGCGTGTAGACGCCGGGTTTGGCCTTGGCCGCGGCCACCAGGTCGCCGATGGTCTTGGCCTGGAAGTTCGGGTTCGTGATCAGCACCAGGCCTTGGCGCATGGTGGTGGCCACCGGCACAAAATCCTTGGCGGGATCAAACGGCAGTTTGGAATAGATGAAGGGGTTGATCGTGAAGCCGGTCGACAGGTTGTAGAGCAGCGTGTAGCCGTCGGCCGGCGCCTTGGCCACGATGTCCGAGGAGAGGTTGCCTGCCGCCCCCGGCTTGTTGTCCACCACAATCGACACGCCGAGCTTCTTCGAGGCGTATTCGCTGTACAAGCGGGCAAAGATGTCGGGCGGTGTGCCGGCCGCGAAGCCGACCACGACACGGATCGGTTTGTTCGGCCAGTCGGTGCTCTGCGCACCGGCGAGGCCGCACAACAGGCCTGCCAGCAGGCCCGTGATGAGTTGGAATTTCAAGCGCATGGGGTTTGTCTCCTATACCGGCAAATGCCGTTGTTGTGGTTCGAAATCAAAGGGAAACTGCAGATCGCTGCGGCGGCTCCTGGGGCTGCTTGGGGTGTGGCATGGCCGCATGGGCCAGGGCTGGTGTCATGCCTGTGCGCCGAAGCCGTCGGGCACGGCGCCGTCGTATTGGTAGTTCTGCATGGCCTGGTACGACAGCGCAAAGCCGCTGGGTTGCACTGCTTCTTCGGCCAGGTGTGCAATCAGTCCGGCGGTGCGCGCCAGGATCGGCACGCCGCGCAGCGACACCACCGGGAAGCCCACGCCCATCAGCACGGCCGGTATCGCGGCCGACACGTTCATGCGCAGTTCGCGGCCGACGATGCCCGGGATCGCCCGCTCCAGTGCCTGGGCGATGTGCACGTAGCGCAGGTCGGCACCGGCTTCGGTGGCCACCGCCAGCAGCCGGTCGACCCGGGGGTCGTTCGCCTTGTGCAGTGGATGGCCGTAGCCCGGAATGGGCGACTTCGTGGCCTTGAGCTGGGCGATCGCCTCGGTGGCGGCGGCATCCAGCGCCAGGCCGGCGTCCATGCGTGCGGCGACGCGGGCAAACAGTTGGCCGGCGGTTTCCGATGCGCCCAGGATGACCGAGCCACAACCCAGAATGCCCGCGGCAACGGCACCTTGCAGGGCATCGGGTGCGGCGGCGAAGGTCATGCGGCTGGCCTGCACGCTGGGCACAAAGCCGTGTTCGGCAATCGCCACCAGGGTGGCGTTCAACACCGTGCTGCAGGCTGCGTCGGGCGTGCGGCCGGTCAGCAGCAGGAAGAAGTAGTCGGCGAAGGACACATGGCCGATCAACTCCTCACACAGGTCCTTGCCGCGCACCACGATGGTGTGTTCGTCGGCCGTGCAGATGGCCGAGCGGGGAATGGTTTCTTTGCCGATTTTCATCAGATGTTGTCCTCAAGCGGCGCTCGGTTCGAGCACGAAGTCGTACTGCGCCGACCAGAACGGGGTGGCCACGGTGCTGCCGTCGGGGGCGCTGCCGGCGGGATGCGGCTGGAAGTCCACGATCAGGCTGGGGCGCACGCCAAACACGGCATCGGAGTCGAGGTAGGGGCTGCCGGCGACAAACAGGTGGGTGGTCAGGGGCACATGCCGCGCGGCCGACACCATCATGTGGATGTGGCCCGGGCGGTTGGGGTGGCGGCCCATGCCGTCGAGCATGCGGCCCACGGGGCCGTCGACCGGCACCGGGTAAAAGGTCGGTCGGATCGACCAGAAGCGGTAGCGGCCTTCGTGGTCGGTGCGGATGCGCCCGCGTGCGGCCATGCTGGCGCCGGCGATCTGCATGTCGTAAAAACCGTCGCCATCGCCCGACCAGATGTCGAGCAGGGCACCGGCAAGCGGCTGGCCTGCGGTGTTGGTGATGCGCCCGCTGTAGTAGGTCGGCTCACCCACCACGCCTTCGGCGATGTTGGCGCCCAGTGCATGCTCGGGCGCCCCTTCCCAGTAGAACGGCCCTTGCACCGTGGCCTGGGTGGCGAGCTCGTTGGATTCGGTGGCCGCGGCTTGCTCCCCCCCGCCCATGGCGGCGCGCGCCTGCTGCAGCATCACCACCATCATCGATACACCCAGGGTGTCGGACAGCAGAATGAATTCCTGGCGCTTGTCGTCGCAGGTCTGGCCGACGGCGGTGAGGAACTGGATGCTCTTCATCCATTCGTCCGGCGTCAGATCCACCTCGCGCACGAAGGCGTGCAGGTGCTGGATCAGTGAGCTCATGACCTGCACGAAACGTGGGTCGCTGGCCCCCGTCAGGCGGTCCAGCACGGCGTGGGTGAGTTCGTTTTCGTTCGAGGGGATCATGGTTGCTTCTGTGCGTTGCTGTGGGTGGGAACGGCGGCGGCGGCGGCCTGCGCGGCACGCAGGCGTTGTCGGATCGGTTCTACCAGCGCCGCGTTGTCGGCGCCCAGGGTGGGCGGTGCGGTGACGTCGAGCGGGCGTTGCCCGTCGAAGCTGACCGGCGAGCGGATGGTGTGCCAGTCGCCGCCCAACGGATGCGGCGCACCGACCTTCAACTGCAGGTGGATCGCCTGCGGGTCCTGCATCGCTTCGTGGGTGTCGTACATCGGTGCGTGCGGCACGTCTTCGGCCTCCAGTCGCCGGCACCAGTCGGATCGCTCACGCAGGCGAAACAGGTCGCCCAGCAGCACGATCAAGGCCTCCTGGTGGGCAATGCGGGCGCTGCGGGTGGAAAAGCGCGTGTCGTCGAACAGCCGGGGCCGCTCAATGGCCTTGGCCAGGCCCTGCCAGAACTTTTCCGGCGACGACATGTGCAAGGCGATCCAGCGACCGTCGGCGCACTCCAGCACATAGGACTGCGACACGCTCGGCCGGCTGAACGGCCCCATGATCTCGTTCTCGGAAAACAGGTGGGTGTAGGCGTCGAGGTTGAAGTGGCACATGGCCTCCAGCATCGACACCTCGACCTTGCGGCCAACCCCGGTGCGCCCACGTTCGACCAGCGCGCCGAGGATGCCGTAGGCGGCGTAAAAGCCGGTCAGTGCATCGGCCATGGCGGGCCCGACCACGCGCGGGTTGGCCGGGTTGACGATCAGCTTGAGGAAGCCGCTGGCGGCCTGCGCCACCGAATCGTAGGCCGGTCGCCCGGCCGCCGGGCCGGTCTGTCCAAAGCCGCTGATGGCGCAGTAGATCAGGCGGCTGTTGAGGCCGCGCAAGCGGGTCTCGCCCGCGCCCAGGCGTTCGGCCGCACCGGGGCGGAAGTTCTGGATGTAGACGTCCGCGTCCTTCACCAGTTCGTCGAACACGGCGGCGTCATCCGCCTGTTTGGGATTGAGCGTGATGCTGCGCTTGTTGCGGTTGTAGGTCTGGAAATGTGGGCTGTAGAGCCCACCATTAAAAGACCGGAAGGGGTCTCCCGTGTCGGGCTGCTCCAGCTTGATGACCTCCGCCCCCAGGTCTGCCAGATACATGCCCGCTGCCGGCCCAGTGATGAAGGTGCCTTGCTCCAGCACCTTGATACCGCTGAGGACTTTCTCCATTCGATCGCTCCTGTAGTTCTGCTGGCCCCGCGGGGCATGGGCGCGACTGTAGGGGTGGCGATCAATTCCTAAAAATGATTATTCTTCATGAATACGAGCGATGGCGTCGATGCATCAGCGCCACCAGGCCCGGTGGCGCCAGCCTCAGGCGGCCGCGCTCGGGTAGGGGCTCTGGTCCGCCGCCGCCAACATCGCGCGCGCCAGCTGTTCCATGCGTTCGCGCCGCAAGGGCAGCGAAGCCGCGTCATCCCAGAGGTTGTGCAACTCCAGCGGGTCTTCCTGCAGATCGTGCAGTTCGCCCCAGGCCTGGCCGTCGTAGACGGTGAGGCGGTAGCGGGCGTCGCGCAGCGTGCGCATGCGCACCCGCCGGTCCAGGCCGAAATCGCCGCGCTGGCTTTCCTCTTCGATCACCAGGTGCTCCCGCACCGCATCGGCTTCGCCCGCCACCACCGGCAGCAGGGATTGCCCGTGCATGCCGTTGGTGGGCGGCAGGCTGGCGCGTGCGAGCACGGTGGCTGCGATGTCGGTGGTCTGCGCCAGCGCCGCGCGGGCCGCGCCGGCCGGGGCCTGTGGTGCCGGGTCGCGCCAGATGAAGGGCACGCGCGTGAGCCCGGTGCAGTGCAGGCCGCCCTTGAACATCAGGCCGCGCTCGCCCAGCAGTTCACCGTGGTCGCTGGTGAACATCACCACCGTGTTGTCGTCCAGGCCCAGCTCGCGCAGCCGCGCCATGACGCGGCCCACCGCATCGTCGATGCAGGCCAGGCTGCCGTGGTTGAGCGCGATGGCTTCGCGCGCCTCCTGTTCGCTGCACGCGAAGGCGCCATAACCGGGGCGGAAGCCGGGCTGGCGCGCACGCTGTTCGCGCAACCATTGCACTGGCGGCGTGGGATCGATCGGCTCAGCGTTGAAGCTCGCGGGCAGCGACACGTCTTCGGGGCGGAACAGGTCCCAGTAGCGCCCGGGCGGGGTGAAGGGGTGGTGCGGGTCCGGGAACGAGCACTGCACGAAGAAGGGTGCATCGTCCTGCGCCAACCGCGTGAGCGTGTCGCAGGCCTGCCCGGCGATGTAGGCCGTGGGGTAGAGCGCTTCGGGCACCCGCGTGCGCCAGGCCTGGCGCAGTGCGCCGAGCTGCAGGCCGGGGGTGGGTATGGCGTTGTCGGGGCCGATGAGGCGGTCGGCATCGGGCGTCTGCTCGCGCAGCCAGCGCCGCCAGTGGCCGTGCTGCTCGTCGGCATGGCCGATGGTCAGGCGCACCTGCTCGAAGCCGTAATAGGGCAGCGCGAGTTCGTAGGCGGGATCGTCTTCCCAGCGCTTCCAGATCTCCTGCCCATACGGCCCGGGAAAGGGCCGGCGCGCGTCGTGCGGCAGGCGCTGGCCGGCGGCCGGCCAGAGCGCGGGCACGGCCGTGATGTTCTGAAGGTGCGACTTGCCCATCAGCGCCGTGCGGTAACCGGCCTCGCGCAAGGTCTCGACAAAGGTGCGCTCGCCATGCGAGAGCTCGCGCCCGTTCATCTGCAGGCCGTGCGCGCTGGGCAGGCGCCCGGTCATGAGCGAGGCGCGGTTGGGCTGGCAGATCGGGGTGGCGACGTGGAAGTCGTCGAAGCGGCAGCCCTGCGCGGCCAGCGCGTCGATGTGCGGTGTGCGCACCTCGGTGTTGCCGTAGCAGCCGAGGTGGTCGGCACGGTGCTGGTCGGTGATGAACAGCAGGAAGTTGGGGCGTCGCGTCATCTCATGCCTGGCTCATGTCTGGCTCAGTGGGGCGCGGGCCGCAGCAGCGCCCGCGACGAAAGAGGCATCGCAGAGCAGAGGCATCCAGGGTCCGGCTGCGCCGCCCCGAGATGCCGCTTCCCCTCGAAGCCCCGAAGGCGCGCCACAGCGGCACAGCGGCGCAGCGGGATGCCAACTCAGTCTGCCTTGATGTTGAGTTCCTTGGCCAGCTTGCCGTAGCGCTCGTTGTCGGCCTTCATGAAATCGGCCAGCACCTGCGGCGTGCCGCCCAACACGTCCAGGCCGGCGCCGCCGAGCCGCTCGCGCACGTCGGGCAACTGCAGTGCTTCGTTGAATGCCTGGTTGAGGCGGGCGATCACCGGTGCGGGCGTGCCGGTTGGGGCGAACACGCCGTACCAGGCGTTGACCTCGACCCCGCTCACACCTTGTTCGGTGGCGGTGGGCACATCGGGCAGCAGCGGCGAGCGTTGCTTCTCGGTCAGCGCCAGCGGCACCAGCTTGCCGCCCCGAATGTGCGGCACGGCGCCCCCCAGGCCGGTGAACAGCAGCTTGACCTCACCGCTGAGCGAGGCGGTGAGCGAAGGGCCCACGCCGCGGTAGGGCACGTGCAGCAGATCCACCTGCGCCGAGCGCTTGAGCATTTCGCCCGCGAAGTGCATGGGCGAGCCGTTGCCGGGGCTGCCGTAGGGCAGGCCGGGCGACTTGCGCGCCGCTTCCAGCGCGGCCTTGAGGTTGGTCACACCCAACGACGGGTTGGCCACCAGCACCATGGGCGTGGTGACGGGCGAGATCACCGGCACCAGGTCTTTGTGCACGTCCACGCCACCGCCCGCGCCGCTCGGGAGCACGTGGGGCGAGATCACCATGGTGTTGGGCGTGAGCAGCAGCGTGTGGCCGTCGGGGGTGGAGCGTGCCACCGCACTGGCACCCAGCAGCGCGCCCGCGCCAGGGCGGTTGTCCACCACGATGGGCTGGCCGAGCTTCGGCGCCATCTTCTCGGCCAGCACGCGCGCGGCCAGGTCGGGCCCACCGCCGGGCGGGAAGGGCACGATCAGCGTGATGGGCTTGCTCGGAAACGTCTGCGCCGTTGCGAAGGGCAGGGCAGCGGCGAGGGCGAGGCCGATGAGGCCCAGGGTGAAGTGGCGTTTCTGGTTTTGCATGGCGTTGTCTCCTTCGGGTGGGTGGGGGAACTCAGGCCTGGGCCAGCGGCACGTGCCAGGCGTCGTAGCCGTAGACCCAGTCGGCGTTGCCCTGGCCCTTCATCCACTGGTTGCCGCGCGAACCGATCTGGATCTTGGCCGTGCGCTCCATGCGCGTCTTCTCGTAGCGGCGCAGCGCCTCGGTGGCCTGCGCGCGGTTGCCCGCACCGGCCAGCGCACGGCCCAGCACCACCGCGTCTTCAATCGCCATGCCCGCGCCCTGCGCCATGAAGGGCAGCATCGGGTGGCAGGCATCACCCAGCAGCGTGACCGTGCCGCTGGACCATTGCGGCAGCGGCTCGCGTTCGTACAGCGCGCTCTTGAGCGTGGTGTCGCAAGCCTCCAGCAGCGCGCGTGCATCGGCGTGGAAGTCTTTGTAGAAACCACGCAGCTCGTTCACGTCGCCCGGGCTCGTCCACGACTCTTCGGTCCAGCTGTCCTGGCCGGTGGTGGCGAACACAAAGGTTTCCTTGCCCTGGTTGAGCGGGAAGGTGACGATCTGGCTCTGCGGGTTCGGGCCCCACCACTTGGTGAAGGCTTCGATCTCGGGCACATGCTTCACGCGCTCGGTGGGCACCACCGAACGGAACGACACCACGCCGGTGAAGCGTGGGCTTTCTTCACCAAACAGCGCGGTGCGCACGCGCGAGTGAATGCCGTCGGCGCCCACCACCACGTCAAAGCTGGCCTCGCTGCCGTCGTCGAACTGCAGCGTCACGCCGGCGTCGTTCTGCGTGAGCGTCTGCAGGCGCTTGTCGAACTGGATGTTCTCGATGGGGAACTGCTCGGCCAGCGCGGCCAGGATGTCGGCTCGGTGGATGGTGACCTGCGGCGCGCCGTACTGTTCCTCGGCGATGTTGCTCATGCCCAGGCGCGAGGTTTCGTGGCCCGTGTCCCAGTCGCGGCTGATGCGGAAAGTGGGTTGTGCGCCGGTGCGGCGGATGGACGCGCCCGCGCCCAGGCCGTCGATGGCGCGCACCACGTTGGGCGTGAGGTTGATGTCTGCCCCCACGCGCGAGAAGCCCCTGGCCTGCTCGAACACGGTGACATCGTGGCCCTGCTGGCGCAGCGCGATGGCGGCGGCCAGGCCACCCACACCACCGCCGGCGATACCGATTTTCAGACTGCTGCTCATGGGGCTTCTCTCCTGCATTGACGAAAGCTGCATTGTTCTGTGCAGGCTTCTCGCACTCAACCGCATGGACGCCCGAAATGGGTACGATTCGTCCAGACCGCCCCCACGTTTTCCCCTACGTCTTTCCCCCGTCACAACCCCCACGCACCCCATGGACGTACTGAGCGAAGTTCTCGCCATCTGCCGCGCCGAGCGCGCGGTCACGGCGCGCTTCCACCTCTCCGCACCCTGGGGCTTGCACTCCAACGGCGTGTCTGGGGCCGCCATGATCCGCATGGCGCGCGGCGCGCCCTGGTGGGTGGAAGCGGCCGGTGGAAATGGCCCGCTGCGTGTGGAGCCCGGTGACCTGGTGATGATGCCGCTCGGTGCCGCGCACCGCATGGGCTCCGCGCCCGACGCACCCACCGTGCCCTTCGCCCAACTGCTCACGCAGCGCACACCCGGCGCACGCGACGAAGCGCCGCTGGACCTGCAGCACGGAGGCGGTGGTGAAGGCTGCGAAATGTTCAGCGCGCTGCTCTGGTTCTCTGCCTACTGCCGGCACTCGGTGCTGAGCGTGTTGCCGCCGTTGATCCACGTGCGCGCCAGCGAACTGCCCACCGCCGTCATCCTCGCGGCATCGATGGAAACGCTGGTGACCGAAACGCTGGACCAACGCCCCGGCTGGCGCCTCTCGGCCAGCCGCATGGGCGAGCTGCTGCTCATCAACATCCTGCGCGGCCACCTGCTGCGCCACGGCACCGGCAGCGGCACAGAAGAGGCCAACTGGTGGCGCGGCTTGTCAGACCCCGCCATCGCCCGTGCCATCGCCGCGATGCACCGCGACCCCGCACGCAGCTGGACGGTGGAGACCCTGGCACGCGAAGCCGCCATGTCGCGCTCGCGTTTCAGCGACCGCTTCAAGACCCTGGTGGGCGATACCCCCATGGGCTACCTCGGCGGCCACCGCATGGCACTCGCCGCCGAACAACTGGAAGCCGGACACCTGCCACTGGCCCAGGTGGCACAGGATGCGGGCTATGAGTCCGACAAGGTGTTCGCACGCGCGTTCCGGCGCTGGTCGGGCTTGTCGCCCACGGCGTATGCGAGGCAGGAGGCGGCGCGGAGGGCGGCGATGACAGAGCCGCACATTGCTTCGGGTGGTGACTGATTCGGGGGGCTGCGGGGGCGCTCAGGCGCAGGGCGCAGGGCGCTGGGCGCTGGGTCAGCTTGTATTGACGCGATGCGTACTGTCAAACACGCGGCATCAAAAACCGAGGGTGCCGCGATTAACTTATGCCGCATCTCGTCGGAGGTTGACCAGGGCGGAGGCGAGATGAGATCGAGCTTGCCTGCGCACACGATCCGCGCACTCAGGCCTTTTCGCGGTACCTCTCGTACTCGTCAAGAAAGAGTCTGGCGGATTCGTCGATGAACTCTTGGCGGCGCCTCCGCAGGTCTGTGAGCTTCTGGGAGATGCTCTTGTAGATCACTTGGTGAGCTTGGTTCTTGATTGCTTGATCATCGTATTCGTCGATCTCGAACTCTTCGTCTTCCAAGGTGTGATCCACCAAGCGCAACAGCTGCTCCTTGTCGATCTTGTCGATGACCTCGTAGTTGCCATCCGCCTGCAGGAATTGCCCGGCGTACTCATTGATCCTTAACAGCTTCATAGCCTTGTCTCCTTTTCTCGTACGTATCGGCCCCAGCCTCGAGGGAATTCATGAGCGTCGCGTGGCTTTCGATGGAAGTGCCGTCCACGCAAGTTAAGGACTTGTCAGTCGGGTAGCCCGAGAAGATGCGGTACACCGGCTTCCCGCTGCTCACATCTTTGGTCGTATGGAGGAGGTAGTCCGCGTCGATGGATGCACCGACCGTATTGTTGTGGGTCACGACAACAACAGGCATGGTCTCAGACAGGCTTTTGAGGATTTGATTGACTTCGGACTTGAGGAACAAATTGTCGAACGACGACTCAGGCTCGTCGATCAAAAGGAGATCGTGATTTTGTGCGTCGGCAATCTCTTGAAGCAGCCTGAATTCCGAGCGTTCACCGCCTGACACCTCATGGCCATCCCGGTTGAGGATGCGATAGCTGATCTTGGCGAAGAGTTTGTAATAGTCTCCCGAAGGTAGGCCCTCAAGTCGCGCAAGTTCGCGCAAGTAGTTGTACGGGTTCTCGTACTTTCGGAACACATCTGTAAAGCCGATTTTTGCGCCGCTCGCCGCCCTGACTTCACCCGCTCCTGCAAAGGCCTGCTTCGTTGCCTCAATGCGGAACCCTTGGAGCGAGTCCTGGAGAATGACCGCATCCTTCTTGAGGCACTCGACTATCTCGGTAAACCGCATGACGCGGCGCTTGTCCATAGCGACTGCGTAGAGGTCGACATCTTGTACTTGAACGGCTGCGGTTCGGAACTTCAGGCCTTGCTTGATTTCCTTCACGAGAGCGTTGACGACTCGCCGTTTCTCGGTGTCGAGCATTTTTCCGCGCAACAGTTCGATGAGCTCCACTGCGAGCCTTTTCAAGGTCGCGAGGTCAACGTGTTTTTCAATGATCTCGCGATATTCGAGATTCTCGATGACCTGTCGTACGGACTCGATGAGTGACTGGAGCGTCGTCGCATTTCCGACAGGAAATTCGACCTCATCGAACAAAGCCGCTTTTGAAAACGCGTCACGGCGATCAGCCTCTGCGGCCGACTTCAGCAGTGAATCAAGATATGCGCCTACTTCGCGATCGTCAGCATCGAGGTCCACCTTTACAACATCGTCAATCACTCGTTTGAGCCCGGCGAGATATTGATCGACAAGTGCACTTCGTCGTCGTTCGATGCCGTGCTTAAACTCTCGTTCGTAAACGGCCTCGTCTTGTTGGACGAGGGAAAACTGCTTGATGTATTTGCACCCGCTGATTGCATTGCTGATTTGGTCGAGCGTGTGCGTCTTACCTGTCGAACGGGCTCCGATCAGGACGTTGAGCCCGGTAGATAGCATCTGTCCGCTATCGAGCACCTGCCACAGCTTGTTTCCGTCTCGCTCCGACAGCGCCACCTTCGCCTTGTCCAGCAAACAGCTCTTGAGTGCTTCAAGCGTCAGAACACCGCAGTCGACGAACGTCTGCCGTGTTGGCAGGCTTGCTAACCCCTCCATCATTCGAGAGTCGCTGAAGAGAACGGGCGTCAACTTTGTGGGGTCCTTGATTGCGCGCACAAACTTCTTCGCACTGTCCACCTCTCCGGCACTGACGAAGGGCTTGAGCTGTTCTAGTGCCTCTCCTGTGATGGGTGGCCCCTTGTCATAGTGGGGAATAACAAGATAGCTTTTGAGGTCGCCGAAGATCTTCGTCAACTCCTCTACGGAGATGCAGTCGCCGATTTTCGTGATTCGCTGCGATATGACATCAGCCTTGGCGGCGAAGTCGTCGATCTCTGAGGGCCTCGCTATGACCAAGACGTGCCCCTTTGCGACATTGATCTCGATGCCCGGAAATACAACTACTTCGAGTGCCTGTTGAATAGCTCGGAATTGCTCGGCGTCGAAGACGTCGTGATTGGTAACTGCAACTGCGTCGAGCTTGGCCTCAGAGACGTATCTCCGAAAAGAGTCGAGGCTAAATTTGAAAGCTCTGTCGCTGATCGTTGAGATAGTGTGTATGTGCAGGTCGATCTTTTTCATTACCCCTCCAGTTCGACTCGTACCGCTTCACCGTCGGATGCGAGTTCGTCCCCTCTCCAAGGCGTTTTTAGCCAACCTGTTACGAATTGTCAATGAAGAGGGTTTTTTGGTTAGGGCGCTTCAGGGAACCCGGCATCGGTGTTCTCCGCGCGAATGGCCGCAGTGCCCCTGCTGTGCGAAACGCGATCAGCCATTCAATGATCGTGAAGCGGCGAATCACCTTTGAGCCGAGCGTGCGTTCTAGGCGGCCCGAAATGCGGACATCAACGCAAGAAGCGTGCACCCTCAAAACACGAAAGCCACAACCTCGATGTTTATTCCCCGTACCACCAGCGCCTTACCGCACGCGACCGGTTCGGCCGGGTGGTGACGCGCAGGCGCGCGCCGCGCGACGCAAACCTCAAGCCGCGCCGCAGCGCACGAACCTACAAGTGGAAATCGCCCGCAGCTTCCGGCTGGTACAGCACTTTTTCAATGCGGATGCGGCAGGTGCGGTCTGGAATCCGCCAATCGAAGGCGTCGCCTTCCTTGTAGCCCAGTATGGCGGTGCCGACGTCGGAGCAGATCGACAGCTTTCCGTCGCTGCCGTCTGCGTCTTCCGGGTAGACCAGGGCCACTTCCATCTCTTCGTTGTCCAGCTGCAGCAAGGCTCTGGAGTTCATGGTGACCACGTCGCGCCGAACCTGCCTCGGATCGACGACGATGGCGCGTTCGATCTCGTGCTCCAGCTCAAAAATCGCCGGGGGAAGTTCGCCATCGACCAGGCTCTTCAGGCGCGCCCTGTCGATCTCGGTGATGTAGATGTCGGCGCGGTGGCCTGCGGGGCTTTCGCGCAAGCGCCGGAGGTAGCTCTCTGCCGTCATCGAAAAGGACTTCATGGACAGCGTCTGGCTTTCGAGCAGGAAGCCGCAGTTCTGGAAGGCCTTCAACGAACGGTCGTTCTCCGCGCGAATCTTTGCGATGAGTTTGTCGGCGCGTATCTCGAAGAAGGCGAGCTTCATGGCTTCGCGGATGGCGCTGGCGCCGAGCTTGCGGCCCCAGTTGTCGCGGTTGCCGATGACCAGGACCATCTCGCAGTCACGCCCCGACATGACAAGGCGGACGAAGCCGACTGGAATGTCATCGCGGTCGTAGGCCATGAAGAACCTGCCGCCCTGGTTGAACAGATGGGTCAGGATCGGCAGCTGGACCCGATTGATGACCTGTTCGATGAACCGGGAGACGTGGCGTGAGTCGCTCAGGTGCTCGGTGACGCATTCGTCTTCGAGCCAGTCCATGAGAGTCAGCGCGTTGGCCCGAGTGATCTCAGGGCACAGAGAAATGAAAGGCTTGTTCATCTTCACCACATGTGGTTGCAAGGATGAAAGCCCTTCATGGCCTCAGCCATGACGGTTCTTTCAAGGGAGCGGCAATTGTAGGACTGCGTGCGCCCGGGGGGCGCTGTGCACCGCAGTACCTGTGGGCCGCGGCCTCTCTCAAGCCACGTAAGCCACCACCTCGATCTTCATGCCCGGCACCACCAGCGCCACGCCCGCGCTCGACCGGTTGGGCCATGGCGCGCGGAAGAACTCGCGGTACACCGCGTCGATGGCGGGCATGTCGGCCACGTCGGTCATGTAGATCAGCACCTGGGCCACGTCGTCCATGGTCTTGCCGGCGCGTTCCACCGCGCGTTGCAGGTTGCTGAAGGTCAGGCGGGCCTGTTGTTCGATGCTGCCGGTGGTGTCGACGCTGCCGTCTTCGCGCACCGGGCCGTGGGCGGTGTAGAGCACGCCGCCGGCGCGCACCATCCACGAGAACGGTTGCTTGAATTCGGGCAGGCCGACGTCGATGACTTCTCTCATGTCGTCGGCCCGGGCTTCAGTCGGCCATGATGCCGGTCTCCTGGATCACCTTGCCGTAGCGCTCGTTGTGGTACTGGTTGATCTTCCCGAGCGCAGCGGGCTCACCGCCGGCGGGGATCAGCGCCATGAGCTGCATGCGGGCCTGCACGTCGGGCATCTTCAGGATTTCGTTCAGGTGGCCGTTGAGCGTGCGCACCACGTCGGCGGGCATGCCCTTGGGGCCCATGAAGCCTTGCCAGGCGCCGACTTCGACGTCGGCCAGGCCGGCCTCGGCCAGGGTGGGCACGTTGGGGGCCAGCGGCGAGCGCTGCGGGTCGGCCACGGCCACGTTCACCAGCTTGCCCTGGCTGATGTACTGCGCCACCGGGCCGAGCGTGGTGTACAGCATGGGGATGTGGCCGGCCACGAGGTCAACGATGGCGGGCGCCACGCCGCGGTAGGGCACCTGGGTCAGCTTGGTGCCGGCCGAGCGGTTGAACATCTCGCCCAGGATGTGCATGGGCGAGCCGCTGCCGGGGCTGGCGTAGTTGCTCAGCTTGCCGCTCTTGGCGGCGGCCACCACGTCTTTCACGGTGTTCAGGCCCGAGCCGGCGTGGGTGATGAGGAAGAGCGATTGCGTGCCGGCCAGAAAGATGGGCGTGAAGTCTTTGAGCGGGTCGTACACGGCGCCGGTGCCGGGCTTGAGCACCAGCGGTGCGGTGGCGATGGTGTTGGGCGTGAACAGCAGGGTGTGGCCATCGGGCGCGGCCTTGGCCACGAAGGCGTTGCCGATGGTGCCGCTGGCGCCGGTCTTGTTCTCCACCACCACTGTCTGGCCGAGGCGCGCCTGCAGCTTCTCGGCGAAGGTGCGCGCCAGCGCGTCGGTGTCACCGCCGGCCGGGAAGGACACCACAACGGTGATCATCTTGCTGGGGTAGGTTTGCGCCATGGCCTTGCCCATGGGCAGGGCCAGCGCGGCGGCAGCAGCGAGTGCGGTGAGCAGCAGGGGGCGGCGGGCGGTCATGTTCGATGTCTCCTAGGTTGTTGCACTGACGGGGAAAACCCAAAAACCGAAAAACCAAAAACCAATCGGGGGGGGCGGCGCGGCCTGGCTGCTCAGAACACGCCGCTGAACGATCCGCCGTCGAGCAGGATGTTCTGGCCGTTGATGTAGCCCGCGTGCACGCTGCACAGGTAGGCGCAGGTGTGGCCGAGTTCGCTGGGCTGGCCGACGCGGTGGGCCGGGTGTTTGGCCAGGCGCGCGCTGCGCACCTCGTCCACGGTTTTGCCTTCGCGCTTGGCCTGGGCGGCAAAGTTGCTGGCCAGGCGCGCGGTGTCGAAGGTGCCGGGCAGCAGGTTGTTGATGGTCACGCCGTGCGCCACGGTGCTGCGCGCCAGGCCCGACACGAAGCCGGTGAGGCCGCTGCGCGCGCCGGTGGACAGGCCCAGGCCGTCCACGGGCGACTTCACCGCGCTGGAGGTGAGGTTGATGATGCGGCCGAAGCCGCGCGCCATCATGCCGTCCACCGTGGCCTTGATGAGTTCGATGGGCGCGAGCATGTTGGCGTCCACCGCGCGGTGCCAGGTCTCGCGGTCCCAGGTGCGGAAGTCGCCCGGCGGCGGGCCGCCCGCGTTGGTGACGACGATGTCGAAATCGGGGTGCGCGGCAAAGATGCGCGCGCGGCCTTCGTCGGTGGTCACGTCGGCCGCCACCCAGTTCACCGTGCCCGCGCCGTGCGCGGCCAGGCGTTCGGCGGCCTCGCGCAGCGGGCCTTCGGTGCGCGCGACGATCACCACGTGCACGCCGTCTTTCACCAGTGCCTCGGCGCAGGCGTAGCCCAGCCCCGAACTCGCGCCACACACGAGCGCCTTCTTGCCGGCAATGCCCAGGTCCATATCAGTTGTTCTCCATTGCGAGTGAAAAGCGCGCCATGCCAGGCGCGGCACGGCACCGGCTTGGCCGGGCCGTGGGTTCGGTTTGCCTGCCGCCGCTGGCGAAAGAAGGGGCGGGCACGAAGCGGCGCAGGGGGTGCTTCATGTCAAGCCTCGCGCAGGTCCACGTCGAGCCGCGCCCACGCGTCGATCTCCACGCGCAGCTCGGGGAACACAAGGGCCTGCACGGCCACGAGGGTGGAGCAGGGCGTGTGCGCGCCAAAGAAATCGCGCCGCGCGCGGCCCACGTCGTCCTTGTCGGCGATGTCGGTCAGGTAGACCACGGTCTTGATGAGGTTGTGCCGATGGCCGCCCGCGGCCACCACCAGCGCTTCGAGTTTCTGCAGCACCACCAGCGTCTGCTCGTAGGCGCCGAGCGCTTCGCCGCGCGCGGCGGCCTCGCGCGTGGCGGGGTGGCCGGTCATGCCCGACATCACCACCTCATGCCCGATGCGGTAGCCGTTGGTCCAGCTTGCGGTGGGCAGGTCGGGCACCTGGGGTGCGTGGATTTTTTCGGCGGCTGTCATCACTGGCCGCCTTGCCGCACACGTTCCTGGATGCGCTCACGCACCGGCACGAAATCGTAGGTGGGGTAACACTCGGTGCTGAACACGCCCCAGGCCGAGCGCTCCAGCTCCAGGTTGACGCGGCCGAGCAGGTGCGGCGGCACTTCCAGCGTGACGATCTGGCCCAGGCCCATGGCCACGGTCCACGACACCACGCGCGTGCCCTCTACCGGAAAACGCTCCCACCAGCCGCTGGCCTTGAGCTTCGCCTGCACGTCGTCCAGCGTGAGGCCGGCGTGGTGCTTGAGCACGATGGTGATCAGCACGTTGGCGTCGCTCATGCTTGCCTCACTCCACCGTGATGTTACGGTCTTTGATGACCTTGGCCCAGCGCGCGGTTTCGTCGCGGATGTGCTTGTCGAAAGCCGAGGTGCGGATGTCCCAGGCGCTCAGGCCCAGGCCCTTGAGCTGTTCAGTCACGGCCGGCTGGGCCAGGACCTCGGCCACGTCCTTGGCCAGTTGTTCGGCCACGTCGGCCGGCGTGCCGGCGGGTGCGAGCAGGCCGTACCACGACGGCACCACCACGCCCGGAACACCGGCTTCGGCCAGCGTCGGGATCTCGGGGGCGGTGGGCGTGCGCTTGCTGTCGGTGAGGGCCAGGGCCACCAGCTTGCCGCTGCGGATGTGCGGCAGCACCGTGGGCAGGTTGCTGAAGGTCAGCGGCACGATGCCGCCGAGCACGTCGTTGATGGCCGGCGGCGTGCCTTTGTAGGCGATGTGCAGGATGTCCACGTCGGCTTGCGACTTGAACAGCTCACCCGCAAGGTGCAGGCCGCTGCCCACGCCGGGCGAGGCGTACGACAAGGTGTTCGGCTTGGCCTTGGCTTGCGCCACGAGTTCGGCCACGGTCTTGATGCCGGTTTTCGCGCTGGTCACGATCACGTTGGGCGTGGTGGCCAGCATGGCCACGGGCACGAAGTCCTTCTGGATGTCGAAGGGGAACTTCGGCATCAGCGTGGGGTTGATGGTGAGGTTGCCGGCCGGAATTACCAGCAGCGTGTGGCCGTCGCCCTTGGCCCGCTTGACGCGGTCCATGCCGATGTTGCCGGCCGCGCCCGGGGCGTTGTCGACCACGGCAATCTGGTTGTAGCGCTTGCCCAGGCCGTCGGCCAGCACGCGCGCCAGGATGTCGATGGGGCCACCGGCGGGGAAGGGCGCGACCAGCGTGAACTTGTCGGAAGCCAGTTGCTTCTCGGCGGCGCTCTGGGCGTGGGCGGTGGTGCCCACGAAGGCGAGCAGGGAGGCAAGGGCGATGAGGGTGCGACGGGAAGTCATGTCGAGCGGAGGTTGCAGGTTGGGGAAACGGAAATCGGAAATCAGCTGGCAGCCCAGGGCATGGGCGACTCGTTCAAGCCCCAATAGAAACTCTTCTGGCTGGTGTATTCAAGAATGCCGAGGCGGCCCTTCTCCTGGCCGTAGCCGCTCATCTTCACGCCGGTGAACGGTGTGCTGATGGAGAAAACCTTGTAGGTGTTGATCCACACCGTGCCGGTCTGCAGCGCGCGGCCGATGCGCCAGGCGCTCTTGAAGTCGCGCGTCCAGATGCCCGAGGCCAGGCCGAACATGTTGTCGTTGCACTGCGCGATCAGGTCGTCTTCGTCCTTCCAGGGCAGCAGCGCCAGCACCGGGCCGAAGATCTCCTCCTGGCACATGCGTGCGCTGTTGGGCAGGCCTTCGAAGATGGTCGGCAGGTAGTAGCTGCCACCATCAAAGAAGCTGCCGGTGGGACGCTCGCCGCCGCACAGCACCGTGCCGCCTTCGTCGCGGCCCATCTGCACGTACTTCTCCACCGAGGCGCGGTGGCCCAGGTTCACCAGCGGGCCCATCTGCGTCTCTTCCTTCGACGGGTCGCCCACGCGCAGCTTCTTCACACCTTCGAGCAGGCGGGCCTTGAATTCGTCGTACACGCTCTCGTGCACGAAGGCGCGCGAGCCGGCAATGCACGACTCACCCGACGAACTGAAGATGCCGTAGAGCACACCGGCCACGGCGTGGTCCAGGTCGGCATCGGGCATGACGATGGTGGGCGACTTGCCACCCAGCTCCAGCGAGGTCGGCATCAGCTTCTCGGCCGCCAGGCGCTGGATGCCCATGCCCACGGTGGTGCCGCCGGTGAAGGCGATGCGTTTGATCAGCGGGTGCTTCACCAGCGCGTCACCGACGATGCTGCCCTTGCCCGGCAACACGCTGATGATGCCGTCGGGCACACCGGCCTGCTGCGCGATCTTCGCCAGTTCGAGCGCCATGCGCGGCGTGATTTCGGCCGGTTTGAACACCATGGCGCAACCGGCGGCCAGGGCCGGCGCGAGCTTCTGGGCTTCGCTGGCAATGGGCGAGTTCCAGGGCGTGATGGCGCCGACGACGCCAAGCGGCTCGTGCACGCTCATCGAGAGGAAGTCGCCGCGCGAGGGGGTGATGGTGTCTTCCCAGGTTTCGGCGGCGGCGCCAAAGAACTGGAAGGTGCCGGCGGCGCTGGCCACCAGGGCGCGGCATTCCTTGATGGGTTTGCCGTTGTCCAGGCGTTGCAGCTGGGCGAGTTCTTCGCTGCGTTCGCGGATGCCGTTGGCGATGCGGTAGAGGATGCCGGCGCGCTCGTGGTGCTTGAGTTTGGCCCACGAAGGCTGCATGCGCGCGCGCTCGGCTGCTTGCACGGCCTCGTCCACATCGGCGGCGGTGGCCGCGTGCAGGCGCGCGACGGTGCTGCCGTCGTGCGGGTATTCGGTGGTGTATTCGGGGCCGGAGGCATCGCGCCATTGGCCTGCGATGAAGCTTTTGAGTTGTTCTGTCATGTGGAGTCTCCGTGGTCGGCGCGAAGGGTTGCAGGTCCAGGGGCGTCGAGGGTCCGGCTACGCCGGCCCGGGACGCCGCGCCCTTGAGGGGCTGACGCGCTGCAGGCGCGGCGCGGGGGTGGGCGTCATATCGTCACCGGGGCGGTGCGGTTGTGCAGGAAACGCAGCGCGGACAACACGGTCAAGGCCGAGGTCTTGGGGTTGTCGGGCAAGGGTTTGCCGCGCATGGTGATGTGCATCTCGCCAAAGGCGCCGCGCACCTCGATCTCGTGGATGTTCTCGGTCACGGTCGGGTCGGCGATCAGGCGCACGCGCGTGGCGTCCAGGCCGAGGCCCGCGAGCGACACGGTGGCCGCCACGTTGGCGTTCTTCGGGTACAGGTTCGCTGCTTCGCGCGCCGTGGCTTCGAGGATCACGGTGGGCTCGGTGATCGCGTCCAGGTTGGTCACCTGTTCGGCCGGGCTGCCGCGCCAGCCTTCGGGCGGCTTGCGGCCGGTGTAGGTCACGCTGTCCAGGCCGGCCAGGCGGGCGGACGCGATGGCGTCGATGCCACCGATGGCGCCGGCGAGCAGGTGCACGCGCGTGCCGCCGCGCTGGGCTGCGTCGGCCAGTTGCTCGGGCAGGCCGTTTTCCGACAGCGCGCCGATGGACAGCACCGCGCATTCGACGCCACGCGCCAGTGCGGGCAACACGTGGTCGGTGATCGCGCCGTGGCCGGCGGCCTCCACCAGCAGGGTGGTCTCGGGCGGCACCTCGGTGCAGACGGTCACGCCACTGCCAATGGCGGCCTGGCATTCGGCGGTGTGGCCGCTGGACACCACCACGTGCGTGATGCGCACCGTGGGATGGTCGGCCATGCGGGCGATCAGGGTGCGGCCGATGGCGCCGCAGCCAATGAGCGTGACCTGCTGGATGCTCATGCTCATGCTCATGCTCATGCTCATGCCTCTTCCTTCTTCTTCGGCGGGCCGGCGAACTTGACGGCGAACGCGCCCCAGGCCTCCATGTCCACCTCCACCACCACCGGGCCGTTGGCCGGTGCGAGGGCCTTCTCGAGCGTCTCGCGCGTGGCGGCCGGGGTGCCCAGCTTGAAGTGCGGCACCTGCAGGCTGGCGCAGAGCTGCGCGAAGTCGGGGGTGTGCAGTTCCACGTAGGCGTGGCGGCTGCCGTAGATGTCGTCCTGGATGTTCTTGATCACGCCATAACGCTGGTCGTTCATGACGATGAACACCACGTTGGCTTTCTCTTGCGCTGCGCAGGCGAGTTCACCCACGTTGAGCATGAAGCCACCGTCGCCGCAGAGCGAGATGGTGCGGCGGCCCAGCGCGTGCTCGGTATCGGCCACGGCCGCGCCCACGCCCATGGCCAGGCCCTGGCCGATGCCGCCGCCCAGGGCGTGCACGCCGGCGCGCGGGTGGTCCAGCACCGGGGCACGGTTGCCCCACATGCTGTTGGAGAGCGTGATGTCACGCACCCACCAGAGGTCTTTGCCGACCACTTCGCCCAGCGCGTTCTTGAGCTTGGCGTACTGGCCCAGCGTGCCATCCACCAGCGCTGCGGCTTCGGCGCGCGTGCGCTTCACGTCGGCAGCCAGTTGCGGGTCGATCTGCAGGCGGCCTTCGAGGCGGTCGGCCAGCGCGTTGAGTGTGGCCTCGGCATCGCCGTGCACGAACAGCTCGCTGGTGTAGCCGCGGTTCTCGGCCAGCGGGTTGGCGTCGATGCGGTAGCGCGTGGCCGGCAGCCGCAGTTTGTAGTTCAGCGTTTCGTTGCTGCGCAGGCGCGTGCCCACGGCGAGGAAAGCGTCCACGGTTTCGTAGAACTCTTCGGCCGGTTTCTGCAGGTTGTACGAGCCCAGGGTGGCGGGGTGGTCTTCGGGCACGATGCCGCGGCCTTGCACCGACGACACCACGGCCCAGCCCATCTTCACGAAGCGCTGCGCCGCGGCGCTGGCGCCGCGTGCGCCGCCACCGAGCCACAGCAGCGGGCGCTTGGCGCTCAGCAGGCGCTCGGCCAGCTGGTCCACGGTGGCCAGGTTCGGCAACACAGCCGGCACGGCCAGCGGCGACAGATCGGCCGGCAGGTCCAGCGTCATCTTCTGCACGTCGATGGGGATCTCGATGCTCACCGGGCCGCAGGGCGGCGTCTGCGCCAGGCGCACGGCCTCGCGCAGCGTGGCCAGGGCGGTCTCGGGGTTGCGGATGCGGAAGGCATCCTTGCCGACTGCCTTGAGCATGGCCAGTTGCGCCGGGTGCTCGTGGATGTAGCCCAGGTCGCGGTCGAGGAAGGGGGATTCGATCTGCCCGGTGAGGTGCAGCAGTGGTGTGCCGGCGGTGATGGCTTCGACCATCGCGCCCGCCGCGTTGCCGCAGCCCGTGCCGGTGCTGGTGACACAAACGCCCAGGGTGCCGCTGACCCGCGCATACGCGTCGGCCATGTTGCAGGCACCTGCCTCACCGCGCGCCGAGACGAAGCGGATTTTCTGGCGCGTGTGGAACGCGTCCAGGATCGGCATGTTGTGGATGGAGATGACGCCAAAGGCGGCGCGCACGCCGCACTGCTCCAGGAAGCGGGCGGCGAGTTCACCCACGGTGATGCGTTTGTGTGTCGAGGTCATGCGGTGTTTTTCTCGGTTGGTTTGGTTTGCCAGCCGCCGCGTTCGGGCGTGTGGCGGATGCGGGCCGTGAGCCGGTCGGCCGCCTCACGGACGTGTTGGACCAGGGTTTCGAGTTCGTCCGGCTGCACTTGCTGCGCCGGCACGGTGATGCTCACCGCCGCCGCCACCTCGCCCTGGTCGTTGAAGACGGGCGCGGCGATGGTGGAGATGCCGGTTTCGAAGCCACCCTGGCTCACGGCGTAGCCGCGGGCGCGGTCTTCGTCGATCAGCAGCTTGAGCTGTTCGACGGTGGCCGGCGTGCGCGGCGTGTAGCTGGGCAGCGTGGCTTCGGGGTAGAGCTTGCGCAGGGCGGCGAGGTCGAGGTCAGACAGCAGCAGGCGGCCGAGCACGGTGGCGTGGGCCGGCAGGCGCGCGCCGACCTGGATGGAATGGAAGAGGGCGCTGCGGCCGGCCACCTTGGCGATGAACACCGCTTCGCGGCCGTCGCGCACCACCACGTGGGCCGAGTAGCCGCACGCGTCGCGCAGCGCTTCGATGACCGGGCGGCCGTGTTCGGTGAGCTCCATGGACGCCAGGAACTCGAAGCCCAGGCGCAACACCGCCAGGCCGAGCTTGTAGCTGGCGCCGTCGCCCACGCGTTCGACGAAGCCCCCTTGCTCCAGGGTCTGCAGCATGCGGAACACCGAGGCGCGTGGCAGCTCGAGCCGGCGCGAAATTTCCGCGCCGGTGAGTTCACGCTCGTCGCGCTTGAAGAGCATCAACAGCTGCAGGCCGCGCATGAGCGCGGGAACGGTGTAGCGGTCGTCGGTGGTTTTCTCGGTGGCCATGGTCGGTTCCTTGATCAGTGGAGCCCGAGCAGGGTGTTGACCTGGCCGGGTGCTTCGAGCGGGCACGCATGGCCCGCCGAACCGAGATCATTCCATGACACGCCGGCCGCCTGCGCCACCTTTTGGCAGGCCGCCGGGGTGGTGATGCCGTCGGCACTGCCGCTGGCCACCGCGATGGGGCAGCCCAGGGCCGCCACGTCGTCGACCAGCGTGCCGTGGGCCAGCAGGCGCGCGGCCTGCGTGTAGCCGGCGGGAATCACCTGCGACATGCTCTGGCGCACGGCCTCCACCAGCTCGTCCGGCGCGCCGGGCGAGAGCATGGCTGCGCCGCGCGCCTGCGCCATGCCCTGCGGGCCCAGGCGGGCGAGCGAGGCGAGGCGGTCGTTCAGTTTCTGTTCGCGCACGGCGGCTTCGGCATGGCCATAACCGCCGGCGGGTGAGATCAGCACCAGGCGCTGCACACGCGAAGGGGCAAGCCGCGCCGCACGGCCGGCCATCAGCGCGCCGAGCGAATGGCCGACCAGCGTGACCGGTGCGTGCACGTTCAGCGCGTCGAGCCAGGCCCAGAGACGCGCGGCGTAGTCGTCGGCCGAGGGCCATTCCGCGGCCACCGGCGTGGAGTCGCCGTAACCCGGCGCATCCCATGCCAGCACGCGCAAGGCCTTGCCCTGCGCGGCCTCCAGCTGCCGCACCCAGCTGCCCGACGCCGAGCCGATGCCGTGCAGCAGCACATGCGTCACCTCGGTGGCCGAACCCGCTTCGCGGTACGACACACACGCACCGTCCGCCAGCGCAGCAGGGCGCAGGGGAAAGGCGGCGAGGGCTTGAAGAGGTGTCATGAGGGCAGAAGAAGAGATGCGACGAGAGAAGTGGCTTGATCCAGAAACACCGCGGAGCCGGCTTTGCCGGGCCGCTGGTGTTGCCCCCTGGGGGGTGACGCGAAGCGGCGCAGGGGGCTTGTTGCTCCGGGCCGCTGGTGTTGTCCCCCGGGGGATGACGCGAAGCGGCGCAGGGGGAGGCTTGTTGCTCCGGGCCGCTGGTGTTGCCCCCTGGGGGGTGACGCGAAGCGGCGCGGGGGGAGCCTCTTACCGCTTGATCTTTGCCAGCGGCGAATCGGGCGGGTAGGTCGGGGTGATGGGCTTGGGCGAACCCAGCATCACGCACATCAGCGCGTCTTCGTCGCCGATGTTGTGCTCTTCGCGGTACACGCCGGGCGGCACCGAGATCAGGTCGCGTTCGCCGACAACCGTTTCCCAACGCTCGCCGTCCTTCTCGCAGACCACCTTCATGGCGCCGCGCATGACGAAGAAGATTTCTTCCACGTCATAGTGGATGTGCGACGGGCCGATGTTGCCGGCCGGGATCACCATGGTGGAGAACGTGAAGTGCGCGGACGGCACGGTGTTGGTGTCCTTGTTCACGCCGGTGCCACCGGTGCCCACGTAACGCATCTGCGCGCGGCGGTACTTGGGGTCGAAGTCGGCCTGGAACTTGAGGGCGTCCCAGTCGTAGCTGCGGGTGGACTTGCGCGCCACGCGCGTTTCCATCCACTGGGCGAAGGACTGGCCTTCGGCGCGCATCATGCCGCGCTGGATGTCGGCCTCGGCCGGGATGTTGGCGTCCATCAGGCCGCGTTCGTTGAACACGGGCGCGTTGGCTGCTGCGGTGGGTTTGTTGATGGTGGCGGTACTCATGGTCTTCCTTTCAGAGTGAGAGGGCGCTTGAAACGGTGGGGCCGGATGTGCCATGAAACCGGCGGTGCCGGCCCGCTGGCACGGGGTTGTTTTTCATTGCATGGCGAAGCCGCCGTTGACCGGCAGCAACTGGCCCGTGATGAAGCCGCTGGCCTGGGTCAGCAGGAACAGCGCAGCGGCGTTCACGTCTTCGGGCACCTGGGGCCGCTGGATCGCGCGGCCCTTGAGGTAGTGCTCGTGCCGCTCCTGCGGCACGTAGGCGGTAGCTTCCACCAGCGTCAGGCCGGGGGCGATGGCGTTGACGGTGGTGCCGTCTTCGCCCATCTCGCGCGCCAGCGATTTCGTCATGGCGATCACCGCGCCCTTGCTCGCCACGTAGGCCAGCAGGTTGGGTGCGCCCCACAGCGCGGTGTCCGACGCCAGGTTGACCACGCGGCCGCTGCCGCTGGCGGCCAGGTGCGCTCGCGCGGCGGCGGTCACGAGCCAGGTGCCGCGCACGTTCACGTCCATCACCAGGTCCCAGGTCTCGGCGCTGAGCTGGTTCATGCCCTTGCCGCCCGAGTTGGTGATGGCGGCGTTGTTGATCAGGCCGTCGAGGCCACCGAGCCATTGCGCGGCGGCATCGACGCCGCTGCGCACGCTGTCCGCGTCGAGCAGGTCGAGCGGCACGTAGTGGGCGTTGGGGCCGAGGTCTTGGGCCAGTTGCTGGCCGGCTTCGTGCAGCACGTCGCTGATGACCACGCGCGCGCCGGCTTGCACCAGCGACTGCGCGAAGCTCGCGCCCAGACCGCGCGCGGCGCCGGTGACCAGCACGCGGCGGCCGCTGAGAACAATTTCCTGGGCCATGCTGTGGTGCTCCATCAGGCCACGCGCCGCTCGGCGCTGGGCAGGTAATGCAGGACGCGTTTCTCGGCGATCACCACCGCGTAGTACGCCACGATGCCGATCACCGTGAGCGCGCCGATGACCACGAACACACCGGCGGTGTTGCCCTGGCCTTCGAAGAACACCAGCAGGTAACCCAGGCCCATGTTGCCGCCCACGAGTTCACCGACGACCACACCGATCACCGCCAGCGTGCTGGCGATGCGCAGGCCCGAGAACAGCGGCGGCAAGGTGGTGGGGAACTCGACCATGCGGAACACCTGCAGCCGGGTGGCCGAGAACGAACGCGCGAGGTTGATCAGGTCGTGGTCCATGGTGCGCATGGCCGAGAGCACGTTGATGAGCACCGGGAAGAACACGATCAGCACGGCCACCAGGATCTTGGGGTACATGGTGTAGCCCAGCCACATCACGAACAGCGGTGCGAACGCCACCTTGGGCGCGATCTGCAGCGCCAGCAGGTAGGGCGAGAGCACGGCCTCGACCTTCGGCGAGAGGCCCAGAGCGTAGCCGATCAGCGCGCCCAGCAGCGAGCCCAGGATGAAGCCCACCACCACTTCCGCCGCGGTGATGCCCGAATGCCAGAGCAGGCGCTCGGTGCCCCAGATGCGCACGGCCTCTTCCCACACGCGCGAGAAGGGCGGCAGCACGAACTCGGGCACGCCCAGCAGGCCGGGAACGTATTCCCAGACCGCCATGAACACCACCAGCACCAGCAGGCTCCAGAGCACCGTGGAGTAGCGTTGCAATACGTCTTTCATCTCGCGACTCTCAAAAGCAGGTAGAAGCAGGAAGGGAAGAGGGCGCGGCTTACTTGGCCGTCACGAACTGGTTCGTGTAGAGCTCCTTGAGCGGCGTTTCCTTCGGCACCACGCCGTTGGTGACGTAGAACTTCTGCAGTTCGCTCAGGCGCGTTTCGTCCATCGTGCCGGGCACCTTCTGCGCCGCGTACACGTATTTGTTGAACAGCTCGAAGGCCGTCTGGATGCTGGCTTCCTTGCCCTTGTGCATCGGCACATGCGCCACGTAGGTCGCCGTGGCGGCCTTGGGGTCGGCCATGATGTCCTTCATGCCCTTGAGCGTGGCGCGCACCAGCTTCTGGATCAGCTGCGGGTTCTTGGCAATGGTGTCGTCGGACGCGAGGATGGCCTGGGCCATGCTCTTGAAGTAGAGGTCGGCGGGCATGATGTCGACCTGCGCGCCGGCGTCCATGGCGCTCACCGTCCAGTCGGGCACACCGGCCATCGCGCTGGCCTTCTTGGCGGTGAACTGCTGCCACACACCTGCCGGGCCGGCGGCCTGGATGTTCACGTCGTTCTTGGTCAGGCCGACCTTGCTGAGCATGCCCAGCAGGGCGTAGTAGGTGGTGTCGGTGTAGGCCAGCACGGTCACCGTCTTGCCCTTGAGCTCGCGCGGGCTTTCGATCTTCTCGTCCTTGTGGCTCACGAGCTGGGTGAGCGAGCCGGCGCCGAGCACCGCCACAGCCTTCACCGGAATGCCCTGCGCGCGCGCGATGATGGGCGTGTCGCCGATGGCGCCGCCGATGACGGCATTGCCCGCGCCGATCTGCTTGGCCACGTCCACGCCACCGCGTGCGGTGACGAAGTTGACCTTGAGGCCTTCCTGTTCGTAGTAGCCCTTGGCCTGCGCCACCATCCACGGGCCAAAGGCCGGCAGCGTGGCGGGCGCGGGCAGCAGGTAGGTGATCTCCTGCACCTGTGCGTGGGCGGCCAGCGGCGAGACCAGCGCCGCGGTGGCGAGCAGGCTCAGGCAGGCACGGCGGGTTCCGTTGAAAGTGCGGGTCATCTTCATGGCAGCTCCAGTGGGTCGGCTAAATGAAAGGGAAGAAAGAGAGGGAGGGAGGGAGGGAGGGGGGGATCAGTGCACGTCGGTCTGCGCGTCGAGCTTGAGCAGGTCCATCAGGCGGCTCACGTAGTCGCCCACGTCGGGGTGCTTGCGGCGCGCCATCGGGTTGGCGCGGTCGGGAATGTCGACCACGATTTCTTCCACGATGGTGCCCGGGCGCTCGCTCATCACCAGGATGCGGTCGGACAGCGCGACGGCCTCGGCCAGGTCGTGGGTGATGAAGAGCACGGTCTTTTTGTGTTCGGCCACGGTGCGCGCCAGGTCCTGCTGCAGGATCATCTTGGTCTGCGCATCGAGCGCGGAGAAGGGCTCGTCCATCAGCAGCACGATCGGGTCGACCGCGAGCGTGCGCGCCATCGCCGCGCGCTGGCGCATGCCGCCGGAGAGCTGGTGCGGGTAGCTGTTGCCAAAGCCCTTGAGGTGGCATTGCGCCAGCAGCCTGGTGGAAATGGCGGCGCGGTCGGCGGCCTTCACGCCGCGCAACTCCAGGCCGAACTCCACGTTCTGGGCAATCGTGCGCCAGGGCATGAGCAGGTCTTTCTGCAGCATGAAGGCGACGTGCTTGTTCGGGCCGGTGACCACTTCGCCGTTGACCTTCACCGTGCCGGCCGAGGCCTTGGCCAGGCCCGAGCCCATGTTGAGCAAGGTGCTCTTGCCGCAACCCGAGGGGCCGATCAGCGAGACCACCTCGCCGGGCTGGATCGACAAGGTCACGTTGCGCGCGGCGATCACCTCGGGGTTCTTGCCTCGGGCGGGAAAGCGCTTGTCCACGCCGATGAATTCGATCGCGGGATGCAGACCGCCGGGGGCCGTGGCGGTTGCGCGGGAGCCGTGAAGTGCGTCGTTCATGGGGAGCCTGCGGTGGGTTTTATGTTTTGTATATGAAACGTTGATTCATTACGGAATCAATGCTAGGGCTGTCGCCGTGCTTTGTCTGGAAAAACCTACTACCGCAGCGGGGTATTGGCACGGGCCTGCGCTGCCCGGGAGCGCCCCTCGTGATGGCCTTGGCGGAAGGTCTCGCGGTCTATGGCCTAATAACGCCTTTGCAATTTCTCTCAGGAACCTGACATGGGCAACAAAATCGTCACTGAAGCCGACCGCAAAGCCACCCCCCGTCCGACGCCCGTCGCCGGCGTGAGCCTGACCACCCCGGGTCGTGGCCAGCGCGTGAGCCTGGAGCGCGGCGTCGCCACGCGCAGCAAGAAAAACCCGGGCAAGCGCTCGAAGAAGGGCGGCTGATCGCCCACTGGCCCATCCGGCCAGGCCCATGAAAAAAGCCCGCATCGCGGGCTTTTTTCATGCGCGTTGCGTTGTGCGGTCGAGGGCATCCGGCCGGCGCATATTTCATTTGTCACATTACTTGTCATATCAGTAGTTGCCTAGGCATGTACATTGGAGGCCTTCGCCATCCAACTGTTGCCCCTGCATGCCAGACCCCAACGCTCCCGCACGCTTTTACGAAGGCGGCCACTACACCCCCGAAGAAAGCGTGGGCTTCCTGCTCAAGCGCGTGCTGATGTCCTTCGTCTGCCAGGCCGACAAACGCCTGTGCGACCACGACCTGACCTCGGCGCAGTGGAACCCGATGATGAACCTGCGCATGCGCGGCACCGCCACCGTGGCCGAGCTGGCGCGCTGGTCGATGATCGACGCCGGTGCCATGACGCGCCTGCTCGACCGGCTGGAGAAAAAAGGCCTGTGCAAACGGATGCGCTCCACCGAAGACCGCCGCGTGGTGATGGTGGAACTCACCACCGAAGGCCGCGCCACCATGGAACATGTGCCCGAGGTGCTGGCCGATGTGATGAATCGGCACCTGGCGGGTTTCTCTGAGGCCGAGTGGCAGCAGTTGCTCGCGCTGCTGACCCGCATGGTCGCCAATGGCGACGCCCAGCGCGAGGCGGGTTGAGGCGAACACAGCCGCTCCGTCCGCTTCCTTTTCTGAACCTGTTTTCCCCTCCCAGTGAACCAATGGTCCCCACCATGAAGCACCATCTTTGCCCTTCTTTGCCCGCCACCAGTGCCCGTCGGCTCGGTGCCGCCGTCTCGCTTGCCGTTGTGGTGTTGCTGGCCGGTTGCGCCAGCAGCGCCGGCATTGGCTCCCAGGCCAGCGTTCTCGATCCCCAGGCCATCGGCCTGGCCCAGCCCACGGGCAATAGGCCGGCCGAGCCGCTGGTGGCCAGCGACTGGTGGCGCAGCTGGGGTGATGCCCAACTGAGCGCCGTGATCGAACAGGCTCTGCAATCGCAGCCCTCGCTCAAGGTGGCGCAGGCCCGGCTGCGGCGCGCCGAGGCCGCCACTTCGGGCGAAGAAGCGGCCGACGGCCTGAAGATCAACGGCAGCGCCGACGTGACGCGCCAGCGCTTCAGCGCCACCAACATCTACCCGCCACCGCTCGGTGGCTCGACCCGCACGCTGGCCAACGCGCAACTCGCCGGCAGCTGGGAGTTCGACTTCTTCGGCCTGCACCGCTCGGCCATCGAAGCCGCGGTGGGCAGCGAACGAGCTGCCGCCGCCGACCTGCAGGCCGCGCGCAACGTGCTCGCCAGCAACGTGGCACAGACCTATGTGCAGCTCGGCCGCCTGCTGGCGCAGCGCGAGGTGGCGCAACTGGCGCTGACGCAGCGCGAGCAGATGCTCGGCCTGATCCGCCAGCGCGTTGATGCCGGCCTGGACACGCGCGTGGAACTCAAGCAGGGAGAGGGCGCCTTGCCCGATGCGCGGGTGCAGATCGAACAGCTGGACGAACAGATCGTGGCCGCCCGCCACGCACTGGCCGCGCTGGCCGCCCAGCCTCCCAAGCACTACGCGCAGTTGCGGCCAGACCTGCAAAGCCTGAAGCCCCTGGCCCTCCCCGAGATGCTGCCGGCCGACCTGCTGGGCCGCCGTGCCGACATCACTGCCGCACGCTGGCGCATCGAGGCGGCCACCCAGGGCGTGAGCGTGGCCAAGGCGCAGTTCTATCCCAACGTGAGTCTGACGGCCTTCATCGGTCTGTCCAGCATCGGTCTGGACCGACTGATCAACTCCGGCAGCCAGCAGTACGGCATCGGCCCTGCGATCCACCTGCCGATCTTCGACGCCGGCCGCCTGCGCGCACAACTGCGCACCCGCAACGCCGACCTCGACGCCGCGGTGGAGAGCTACAACGGCGCCGTGCTCGAGGCCGTGCGCGACACCGCCGACCAGCTCAACGCGCGCCAGTCGCTGGAACGCCAGCGCGAGCAGCAGGCGCAGTCGCGCAGCGCCGCCGAAGCGGCCTACGACATCGCCACCCAGCGCTACCGCGCCGGCCTGAGCAACTACCTCACGGTGCTCAGCGCCGAGACCACGCTGATCAACCAGCGGCGCCAGACGGTGGACCTGCAGGCGCGCGCACTGTCGACCCAGGTGGCGCTGGTGCGTGCCCTGGGTGGCGGCTACACGGCCGACGAACCGCTCGCGCGCTGACCACACGCCGACACCTGCCCCATCTTTCCTTTCCCATTTTTCTTTCCTGCCTCGCGCACCGATACCGGAGCCCCTCATGAACGCCACCACCGACAACGCCGCCCAACCCCAAGGCAACCCCGCCCGCAAGAAGGCCCTTACCACCGTCGCGGCGGTGGTGGTCGCCG
Organism: Hydrogenophaga palleronii NBRC 102513; assembly: GCF_001571225.1. Lineage (GTDB taxonomy): Bacteria > Pseudomonadota > Gammaproteobacteria > Burkholderiales > Burkholderiaceae_C > Hydrogenophaga > Hydrogenophaga palleronii. The sequence goes on along the minus strand of NZ_BCTJ01000015.1, from coordinate 18,876 downwards.
CCGGCCTGGCCTACAGCGCCTACTGGGCCCTGGTGCTGAACCACTTTGAAACCACCGACAACGCCTACGTGGCTGGCAACGTGGTGCAGATCACGCCGCAAGTGGCGGGCACCGTGGTCGCCATCAACGCCAACGACAACGACCACGTGAAGGCCGGCCAGTGGCTGGTGCGCCTGGACCCGACCGACGCGAAGATCGCACTTGAACAGGCCGAAGCCCAGCTCGCACAGACCGTGCGCGAAGTGCGCACCCTGTACGCCAACAACCGCACGCAGGGCGCACAGATCGCATTGCGCGAAGCCGACCTGGCGCGCGCGCAGAGCGAGCTGCAACGCCTGCAGGCCGACGTGGACCGCCGCCAGCCGCTGGTGGCCTCGGGTGCGGTTGGCCAGGAAGAGTTCAACCACGCGTCGTCGCAACTCGCCGCCGCGCGCAGCAGCGCCGAAGCCGCCCGCGCCGGTGTGCTGGCCGCGCGCGAGCAACTGGCCTCCAGCCAGACCTTGACCGAAGGCACGGCGGTGGACCAGCACCCGAACGTGCTGCGCGCTTCGGCGCGTGTGCGTGAGGCCTATGTGGCGCTCCAGCGCATGGAACTGCAGGCCCCGGTGGCCGGTTATGTGGCGCGCCGCAACGTGCAGCTCGGCCAGCGCCTGCAGGCCGGAGCACCGCTGCTGTCGGTGATCGCGCTGGACCAGGTCTGGGTCGAGGCCAACTTCAAGGAAAGCCAGTTGAAGAACCTGCGCATCGGCCAGCCGGTGGAGCTGACCGCCGACGTCTACGGCAAGAACGTGGTCTACCACGGCAGTGTGGAAGGGCTGGGCGCCGGCACCGGTGCGGCCTTTGCGTTGCTGCCGGCGCAGAACGCCACCGGCAACTGGATCAAGGTGGTGCAGCGCGTGCCGGTGCGCGTGCGCCTGGACCCCAAGGACCTGGTGGACCACCCGCTGCGCCTGGGCCTGTCGATGGAAGCGCGCACCGACGTGAGCAAGACCGACGGCCGCATGCTGGCCGAGGCCGGTGCCGCGTCGCAGGAACAGCAGACCGAGGTGTTCACGCAGGACAACCAGGAAGCCAACCAGCGCGTGCAGCAGATCATTGCGCAGAACAGTGGCACCACCACCGCCGCACAACGCAGCAGCAGTGGTGCCGGCGCTCGCGGCACGGCCAGCCTGAACGGCGCCGTGGCGCTGGCCCGCTGAACCCCCACCGGTACTGAAGCACACCATGGCCGACAGCCACGCACTTCCGGCATCCGGGGCTTTGCCCGGCGCGCCGACACCACCACCACCGCCGCCCGCACCCGCGGCGCCCGCCGGCCCGCCAGTGTTCGCACCGCTAAAGGGCGCCCAGCTGGTGATGGGCACGGTCGCCCTGTCGCTGGCGACCTTCATGAACGTGCTCGACACCTCGATCGCGAACGTGTCGATTCCCGCCATTGCCGGCGACATGGGCGTGAGCCCGGCGCAGGGCACCTGGGTCATCACCTCGTTCGCGGTCGCCAACGCGATCTCGGTGCCGCTCACCGGCTGGCTCACGCAGCGCTTCGGGCAGGTGCGCCTGTTCACCGCCAGCGTGCTGCTGTTCGTGCTGGCCTCGTGGCTGTGCGGCCTGGCGCCCAACATCGCCACGTTGATCGCTTTCCGCGTGCTGCAGGGCCTGGTGGCCGGGCCGATGATTCCGCTGTCGCAGACCCTGCTGCTGGCCAGTTACCCGCGCGCCAAGGCGGGCACCGCGATGGCCATGTGGGCCATGACGGTGCTGGTGGCGCCGGTGGCCGGGCCGCTGCTGGGCGGCTGGATCACCGACAACATTTCCTGGCCCTGGATCTTCTACATCAACATCCCGGTCGGCCTGCTGGCGGCGGCGCTCACCTGGTCGATCTACCGCAGCCGCGACCCCGGCCCGCGCCGCGTGCCGCTGGACGTCATCGGCCTGGTGCTGCTGGTGCTGTTCGTGGGTGCCATGCAGATCATGATCGACATGGGCAAGGAGCTGGACTGGTTCGAGTCGGGCGAGATCATCCTGCTGGCCGTGGTGGCGGTGGTGAGCTTCATGTTCTTCGTCGCCTGGGAGCTGACCGACAAACACCCGATCGTCGAGATCCGCCTGTTCGCGCGCCGCAACTTCGTCGCCGGCACCATGGCGCTGTCCATTGCCTACGGCCTGTTCTTCGGCAACGTGGTGCTGCTGCCGCTCTGGCTGCAGCAGTACATGGGCTACACGGCGACCTGGGCCGGGCTGGCGACCGCGCCGGTGGGCATACTGGCCATCGTGCTCTCGCCCTGGGTGGGCAAGAACGTGAGCCGCATCGACCCCCGCAAGCTCGCCACCGTGGCCTTCGTCGGGTTTGCTGCGGTGCTGTGGATGCGCTCGCACTTCAACACCCAGGCCGACTTCATGACCATCCTGATCCCGACGCTGTTGCAGGGTGCGGCCATGGCGTTCTTCTTCATCCCGCTGCAGGCCATCGTGTTCTCGGGCCTGTCACCGCAGCAGACGCCGTCGGCCGCCGGCCTCTCGAACTTCGTGCGCATCACGGCCGGCGCAATCGGCACCTCTCTGTTCACCACCGTGTGGGAGAGCCGTGCCGCCTTGCACCACGCGCAGCTGACCGAAGTCATCAACACCGGCAACGACACCGCGATGGCCACGCTGCAGCAGTTCATGGCCAGCGGCATGAGCCGCGAGCAGGCGTTGGCCAGCATCGACCGCCTGATCAACCAGCAGGCCTACACCCTGGCGGTGACCGATCTGTTCTACCTCTCGGCCGCGTTGTTCTTCGTGCTGGTGGGCGTGATCTGGCTGACCCGGCCGACGCTGGGTGCGGCGGTGGATGCTGGCGGGGCGCATTGAAAGGGGTCATCCCTTGCGCGGCTGCGCCGCTTCCCCTCTCTCGCCTTCGGCGGGTGGGGGACGACACCTTGGGCCGGCTTGGCCGGACCCTCGGTGTCCCTGGACGGTGAGTACTTCGCTCGGGCGGCTCGATGCGCATGGCCTGCGCTACCATGACCTGGCACCCGCCGTGCGGTGCGACAGCGGGAGCATTCACATGGGCTGGTTCTCCAAAAGCAAGGACGGTTTTTTCCTCAGCACGACCCTGCCCGAGGGCGTGCAGCGCAGCCAGTACCTGGGTATCGTGCACGGTGAGGCCATCATCGGCGCCAACATCTTCCGTGACCTGTTCTCGTCGGTGCGCGACGTGGTCGGTGGCCGCGCCGGCGGCTACGAGCGCGCCCTTTCGGGTGCGCGTGATGCCGCCATGGAAGACCTGATCGAGTCGGCGCGCGAGATGGGCGCCAACGGCGTGATCGGCATCGACTTTGACTACGAGGTGCTGGGCGAGACCAACGGGATGATGATGGTCGCCGTCAGCGGCACCGCGGTGAAGCTGTAAAACACCCCCGCCGCGCTTCCGCGCGTCCCCCTCAAGAGGGGGCGCACCCTTGGACCGGCGGAGCCAGATCCTTGGGTGCTCTGGATGAAGTCCTTCGCGCCGGAGACGTCGAGCCTGGCTGTCAGGCGTCGATCTGCATCGCCGGTCGCGCCTGCACTTTCCCCAGCCAGTTGAGCACGCTCGTGTGCTGCTGCACCGGCGCACCGATGTAGGCGCTGTAGCCGATCACCGAGCCCACGATCAGGTCCACCAGCGAGTACGTGTCGCCCAACAGCCAGGGCTGCTGCGCCAGGCGCGCGTCGAGCAGGGCCAGCAGTTCGTTCAGTGCTTTGTGGGCGGCGGTGCCATGTGCATCGTCTGGTGTGCCCATGTCGCGCGCGGTCTGCAGGCGCACCAGCTGGGCGCCATAGGTCACGTAAGACCAGGCGCTCCACGACATCGCCTGCAGGCGCTCGGGCGTGCCGGCGGCGGGCCACAGGCCTTTCTCCACACCGTACTGCTCACCCAGCCAGACCTCGATGGCCAGGGCCTCGAACATCGGCGCACCGTCCACCGTCAGCGTGGGCACCTTGCCGTTGGGGTTGAGGGCGAGAAAAGCCGGGCGGCGCTGTTCGCCGGTGGTGATGTCGACCTTCACACGGTCGTGCGGCACGTCGAGTTCGGCGAGGGCGCAGGCGACCGGCGTGGCGCTGGACATGGGGTGCCAGTAGAAAACGATTTGGGGCATGGTGAGCTCCTGGATGGGGTTGAAGAACCGGCCCGACACCGTGCCGAGCGCGTGCCCGCACTGTCGCCCCCATTGCGGACAGTTTTGGCCCTCGATAAGCGCTAGAGTGGCGCCATGTTGTCTTCGTCCTCGCGCCTGCTGCGCGTGTTGTCCCTGCTGCAGACGCGCCGCCACTGGGCTGGCGCCGAGCTGGCCGAGCGGCTGGCGGTGCACCCGCGCACGCTGCGGCGCGACATCGACCGACTGCGCCAGCTGGGGTATCCCATCCACGCCAGCAGCGGCGTGGCGGGCGGTTATGCCTTTCGCGCCGGCACCGCGCTGCCGCCGTTGCTGCTGGACGATGAAGAAGCACTGGCCGTGGCCATCGCGCTGCAGGTGGCTGCCGCCGGCACCGTCAGCGGGGTGGAAGAGAGCTCCCTGCGCGCCCTGGTGAAGCTGGAGCAGGTGATGCCCTCGCGCCTGCGCCGCCGCAGCGACGCGCTGCGCTCGGCCATCCTGCCCATGCAGCGCATCGGCCCGACGGTGGATGCGGGTGTGCTGGCCGTGCTGTCGGCGGCCTGCCGCGACCAGTTGCAGGCCGGCTTTGCCTACCGCGACATGCGCGGCAACAGCACACAACGCCTGGTGGAGCCGCAGGGCCTGGTGCACACCGGCAGCCGCTGGTACCTGGTGGCCTGGGACCCGGCGCGTGATGCCTGGCGCACCTTCCGCATCGACCGGGTGGAGGGCATGCCGGCCACCGGGGCGCACTTTGCGCCGCGTGCCGCGCCGGACGGTGACCTGCGTGCCTATGTGTCGGGCACGCTGGCGGGCGTGCACCAGGGTGACGAGGCGCGCGTGGTGCTGCACCGCTCGCGGGCGGTGATGGCGCGCATCATTCCGCCCTCGGCCGCCACGCTAGAGGCCATTGACGACAACCGCTGCCTCATGCGTTGCGGCGTGGGGCAGGGTGACTCGATGGACTCCCTGGTCTATTGGCTGATGGCCATGGACGTGGACTTTGACGTGCTGCAGCCAGCCGTGCTGAAAGAGCGCATGCGCGAGGCCGGCAAGCGCCTGGCGCGCAACCTGGAACGCAACGGCGGCTGAGGCCGCGCTTCAGCTGCCGCGCAGGGTCTTCAGCAGCTTCTGGCCGGCGCGCCCATTCACTTCCTGGCCCAGGCGTTCCTGCTCGGCGCGGATCGCCACGCGGCTCTTGTCGCCCAGCATGCCGTCCACCTCGCCGATGTCGTGGCCGCGCGCGATCAGCAGGGTCTGCACCTCGCGGCGTTCGGCGCGCGACAAGCCGGGGTCGTCGGTGGGCCAGGGGGTGACGAAGCGGCCACCACCACGCAGGCGGTCGGCCAGGTGCGCGATGGCCAGGCCGTAGCTCTCGGCCGCGTTGTAGCTGTAGATGGCGTCGAAGTTGCGCAGCACCAGGAAGGCCGGGCCTTGTGGGCCGGCGGGGGTGAGCAGGCCGGCGCTGCCGTTGCCGCTGCCGGGCAGGGGTGAGCTGTCAACCAGGCGCAGGCCGCGCTCAGCCCAGTCGGCCATGGTGCGTTTGGTGCGGCGGCCTTCGCCGCTGGTGTTGAAGCCCGATGGCAGCTTCACCTCAAAGCCCCACGGCTGGCCGTTCTGCCAACCGGCCTTGGCGAGAAAGTTGGCGGTGGAGGCCAGCGCGTCGGGTGTGCTGTCCATCAGGTCGGCCCGGCCATCGCCGTCGAAGTCCACCGCCAGCCGCTCGAAGGTGCTGGGCATGAACTGCGTGTGGCCGAAGGCGCCGGCCCAGGAGCCCACCAGCCGGTCGGCCGTGATGTGGCCGGCCTGCAGGATGCGCAGCGTGGCGTAGAACTCGGTGCGGAAATACGCCTGCCGGCGCCCGAAGCAGGACAGCGTGCCGAGCGACTGCACCAGCGGCGACTTGCCGAAGGTCTGGCCGAAGTTGCTCTCCACGCCCCACACCGCGACCACCGTGGCGGGGTCGACGCCGTAGCGTTCGTTGACGCGCGCGAGCACGTCCGCGTGCAAGGCCAGCATGGCCTTGCCTTCGGCGACGCGCTGGTCGTCCACCAGGCCGGCGAGGTAGTCCCAGATCGCGGTGCGGAACTCGGGCTGGTAGTTGAGCTTGTCGATCACGCTCATGTCGGGCACCAGGCCCTGGGTGTATTGCGTGAAGCTGGCGTCGCTCACCCCCACGGCGCGCGCCGGGGCACGCAAGGTGTTGAGGCAGGTGGCGAATTCGTCGGCGGGGGCTTGGGCCCAGGCCGGTGCGGCGAGCAGCGCGGCGGACAGGAGCAGGGCAGGGTGGCGTGCGGTCATGCGGTGCATCTTAGCGAGGGTCGCGCGCGGCGGTCGCGCCGGGGCGCAGCATCGGGTAACAGCATGCACACCGGCGCGGCGGCAAACGAAAACAGGTGTGAGTTCTGCAAGAACCCGCGTACAAACTCAACACACGGTGACGGGTGGAGGGATAGTGCAGAACCCACCGATCCCGCACCGCACCACCACGGTACCCAGCATGAAAACAAGCGATCGTGAAGACCTGCAGAACAAGCTGCAGAAGCGTTTCGACAAACACCCGCGCCGCCACGAAGGCCTGGCCTGGGCCGATGTGCTGGAGCGGCTCGAAGGCGCCGGCCCGGCGGTGTGGACATCCCTGCTTGCGATGGAAGCCAGCGGTGGTGAACCCGACGTGATCGGCCGGGACCCGCAGACCCGGCAGATCCTGTTCTGCGACTGTTCGGCGGAAAGCCCGAGCGGGCGCCGCAGCACCTGCTACGACGCCGAGGCCCTGGCCTCGCGCAAGGCGCACAGGCCGGCCGACAGCGCGGGCGCCATGGCCGCCGAGATGGGCATCGAGATGCTCGACGAAGCGCAGTACCGGGCCCTGCAGCGGCTCGGCAGCTTCGACACCAAAACGTCTAGCTGGATCGCCACACCGCCCGAGCTGCGCTCCCTGGGCGGCGCCTTGTTCGGCGACCGGCGCTACGACCGCGTGTTCATCTATCACAACGGTGCGCAGTCCTACTACGCGGCGCGCGGTTTTCGCGGCCTGCTGCGCGTCTGAGCACATCCAAAGGGCACGCCATGGACGACGAACTGGAAGGCCTTTCGCGCGAGCAGCTCGTTGCCGAGGTGCGCCGGCTGCGCGACGCGATTCGCACCCACCGCGATGCCAGCGGCCATGCGCTGTGCTGGCACCACCCGGACCTGTGGGCCCTGCTGCCCGAACGCACGGCGGCCGTGCTGGAGGTGCCGGCCTGGCCGCAGTTCATGCTCGGCTGCATCCGCTACCGGCAGTCGCTGGACGAACAGCTGCCGGCGGCGAAGCGGGTGGATGTGGAGTTCAAGGGCTGAAGCGTTGGCCGACGATGCCGTGATCCAGATCCGCGAACACAAGGCCGGTGATGCCGCGCCGCGCTGGAGCGCTGCCGACCGGCGTTTGCGGGTCGAGAGCGAGCTGGAGCTGGCGCTTGTGAACGGGGGCATCACGCACCGGCCCAGGGCCGTGCGGCCCTACGAAAAGACCTACGCCATGGATGACCGGCACGCGCCCGGCAGCCAGGTTTTTGTGGCCCATGTGCACGAACGTCCGGCGGGTGAAATCCGGCTCTCGCACGCCTGGAACGGTTATGCCTGCATCAACGAACTGCTCGTGGCCCACGACCACCGGCGCCAGGGCGTGGGAAGCGCGCTGGTGCAGCACGCCATCGCCTGGTCACAAGCCCGGCGGCGCCCCGGCGTGATGCTGGAAACTCAGCACAACAACGTGGCCGCCTGCCGCCTCTACGAAGCCTGCGGCTTCCAGCTGTGCGGCTTTGACGCCGCGCTGTACCAGGGCCTGAACCCACCGGTGCACGAGGTGGCCTTGTTCTGGTACTGGCGCCCATGAAAAAAGCGACGCCGCAGCGTCGCTTTTTTTGTGCGCCATGCCTGGCGTGTTCAACCGGCTTCAGCTGAAGAAAGACTTGGCCTTCTCGAACCAGCCCTTGTCGTTCGGGCTGTGCTTGTGACCACCCTTGCGGAACGACTCGTCCAGCTCCTTGAGCAGCTTGCGCTGGTGCTCGGTGAGCTTGATCGGCGTTTCCACCGCCACGTGGCAGTACAGGTCGCCGGGGTAGCTGCTGCGCACGCCCTTGACGCCCTTGCCGCGCAGGCGGAAGGTCTTGCCGCTCTGTGTGCCTTCGGGCAGGTCGATGGTGGCCTTGCCGGCCAGCGTGGGCACGTCGATCTCGCCACCCAGGGAGGCCACCGTCATGCTCACCGGCACCTGGCAGTGCAGGTCGTCGCCCTCGCGCTCGAAGATGTCGTGCTTGCGCAGCCGCACCTCGATGTACAGGTCGCCCGACGGGCCGCCGTTCTGCCCGGGTTCGCCGTTGCCGGTGCTGCGGATGCGCTGGCCGTCGTCGATGCCGGCCGGGATCTTGATCTCCAGCGTCTTCTGCTTCTTGATCTTGCCCTGGCCATGGCACACGGTGCAGGGCTCGGGAATGATCTTGCCCTGGCCGTGGCAGGTCGGGCAGGTCTGCTGCACGCTGAAGAAGCCCTGGCGCATCTGCACCGAACCCTGGCCGTGGCAGGTGCTGCAGGTCTTCACGCTGGTGCCGGGTTTGGCGCCCGTGCCCTTGCAGGTCTCGCAGTCGTCCCAGGACGGGATGCGGATCTGCGTTTCCTTGCCGGCAGCGGCTTCTTCGAGCGTGATCTCCATCGCATAGGAGAGGTCGGCGCCGCGGTAGACCTGGCGGCCGCCGCGCTGGCCACCGCGCGCGCCACCGAAGATGTCGCCAAAGATGTCGCCGAACGATTCGGAGAAACCACCAAAGCCTTCGGCACCGCCGGGGCCGCCACGCATGTTCGGATCGACGCCGGCGTGGCCGTACTGGTCGTAGGCCGCTTTCTTCTGCGGGTCCGACAGCATTTCGTAGGCCTCTTTGGCCTCCTTGAACTTCTCTTCGGCCGCCTTGGCCGCATCACCCTGGTTGCGGTCGGGGTGGTGCTTCATCGCCAGCTTGCGGTACGCCTTCTTGATCTCGTCGTCTCCGGCGTTCTTGGGCACGCCCAGCACTTCGTAAAAATCGCGTTTAGCCATGGTCTTCTGCGTTTTGTTTCAAGCACAAACGCCGCGTCTGGTTGCCCGGACGCGGCGAATGAGGGTGGGACGCGGGCCCCGATCAGTCCTTCTTGACTTCCTTGACTTCGGCATCGACCACGTCGTCGTCGTTCGCCTTGCTGTTGCCGGCCTGCGCGTCGGCGCCTTCGGCAGCACCGCCGGCGGCAGCGGCTTCGGCCTGCGACGCGGCGTAGACCTTCTCGCCCAGCTTCTGGCTGGCGGCCATCAGGGCTTCGGTCTTGGCTTCGATCGCTTCCTTGTCTTCACCCAGGGCGGCTTCTTCCACGTCCTTCAAGGCGGTCTCGATGGCTTCCTTCTCGGCCGCGTCGAGCTTGTCGCCGTGTTCGCCCAGCGACTTCTTCACGCTGTGCACCATGGCTTCGGCCTGGTTGCGGGCCTGCACCAGCTCGACCTTCTTCTTGTCGTCGGCGGCGTTGAGCTCGGCGTCCTTCACCATTTGCTGGATCTCGTCTTCCGACAGACCCGAGTTGGCCTTGATGGTGATCTTGTTTTCCTTGCCGGTGCCCTTGTCCTTGGCGCCCACGTGCAGGATGCCGTTGGCGTCGATGTCGAACGACACCTCGATCTGCGGCATGCCGCGCGGCGAAGCGGGGATGCCTTCGAGGTTGAACTCACCCAGCAGCTTGTTGCCCGAGGCGATCTCGCGTTCGCCCTGGAACACTTTGATGGTCACGGCCGGCTGGTTGTCTTCTGCGGTCGAGAAGGTCTGTGCGAACTTGGTCGGGATCGTGGTGTTCTTCTGGATCATCTTGGTCATGACTCCGCCCATGGTCTCGATGCCCAGGCTCAGCGGGGTCACGTCCAGCAGCAGCACGTCCTTGCGGTCACCCGAGAGCACCTGGCCCTGGATGGCGGCGCCCACGGCCACGGCTTCGTCGGGGTTCACGTCCTTGCGTGGTTCCTTGCCGAAGAATTCCTTCACCTTTTCCTGCACCTTGGGCATGCGCGTCATGCCGCCGACCAGGATCACGTCGTGGATGTCCGACGCGCTCAGGCCGGCGTCCTTCAGGGCGGTGCGGCAGGGCGCAATGGTGCGCTCGACCAGCTCTTCCACCAGGGCTTCGAGCTTGGCGCGCGTGAGCTTGATGTTCAGGTGCTTCGGGCCCGACGCATCGGCGGTGATGTAGGGCAGGTTGAGGTCGGTCGCGGCCGAGCTGGAGAGCTCGATCTTGGCCTTCTCGGCGGCTTCCTTCAGGCGTTGCAGTGCGAGCACGTCCTTCGACAGGTCAACGCCTTGTTCCTTTTTGAACTCGCCAATGATGTAGTCGATGATGCGCTGGTCGAAGTCTTCACCACCCAGGAAGGTGTCGCCGTTGGTGGACAGCACTTCAAACTGCTTCTCGCCATCGACGTCGGCGATTTCGATGATGGACACGTCGAACGTGCCGCCACCCAGGTCGTACACGGCGATCTTGCGGTCGCCCTTTTCCTGCTTGTCCAGGCCGAAGGCCAGGGCGGCGGCGGTGGGCTCGTTGATGATGCGCTTGACATCCAGGCCGGCGATGCGGCCGGCGTCCTTGGTGGCCTGGCGCTGGGCGTCGTTGAAGTACGCGGGCACGGTGATCACGGCTTCGGTGACCGGCTCACCCAGGTAGTCCTCGGCGGTCTTCTTCATCTTGCGCAGGATGTCGGCGCTGACCTGCTGGGCCGAGATCTGCTTGCCGCGCACTTCCACCCAGGCGTCGCCGTTGTCGGCGGCCACGATGGAGTAGGGCATCAGGTTGATGTCCTTCTGCACTTCCTTCTCGGCGAACTTGCGGCCGATCAGGCGCTTGATCGCGTAGAGGGTGTTACGCGGGTTGGTCACGGCCTGGCGCTTGGCGGACGCGCCGACCAGCACCTCGCCGTCTTCCTGGTAGGCGACGATCGACGGGGTGGTGCGTGCACCCTCGGCGTTCTCGATCACCTTGGTGTTGTTGCCTTCCATGATGGACACGCACGAGTTGGTGGTGCCCAGGTCAATGCCGATGATTCGTCCCATGTTGTTGCTCCGATGCGAAAAATGAAATTGTGAAAAACGATGTGGGGAAGGTGTGGATAAGCGGTGGGTATTTCAAGACCGCAGGGTGCTCATTTGGGTGCAGCCACCGTCACCAGGGCCGGGCGCAGGATGCGGTCGGCGATGAGGTAACCCTTCTGCAGCACCGTCACCACGGTGTTGGCTTCCTGGTCGGCCGGCACCATGCTGATCGCCTGGTGCTGGTGGGGGTCGAACTTTGCGGCACCGATGGGGTTGATCTCCAGCACCTTGTGGCGCTCCAGCGCGCTCTTGAGCTGCTTGAGCGTGGCCTCCGAGCCTTCGCGCAATTGGGCGCTCGTGGCTTCCTGGACGGCCAGGCCGGCCTCCAGGCTGTCGGCCACGGCCAGCAGGCTTTCGGCAAAACTCTCCACCGCGAACTTGCGGGCCTTGCTCACTTCTTCCTCGGCGCGGCGGCGGGCGTTTTCGGCTTCGGCCTTGGCGCGCAGGAACTGATCGGCGAGGTCAACGTTCTGGGCCTTGAGCGTGGCCAGCTCCTGGGTGAGGGCGGACAGGGCATCGGCCTCGTTGGCGGCTTCGGCAGCAAGCGCCTCTTCGGGGCTCACGGGAACATCCTGTTGGGGCTGGGCGGCGGGGGCGTTGTGTGGTGTCTGGCTCATGTGTAAATAGTCAAAGACGTGAATTCAATGGCCCGGCAGGCCGTGCGCGTGAGTTGAGGCCAGTCCGGCCGGATTCAAGGGGTGTGGCGGCCTTTTCGCCAGCCGAAGGGGCAAATAGGCCCCTTTTTGCAGGCAGCGCCGGGGAAATGCTTGGCGCCATGGTCCCGCGGGTGCCCGGTCCGGTCGGCGCAGACGTCGTGCTGCGCGGCCTCTCGGTGTGCCTGGGGCAGGATTCTAAGTCGCGGCGTGCGGGCGGCCGTTGACGGGCCGCCGAGGGGCCGCAGTCCGATGGAGCGGGATGGCGCCAGCCGTTACGGTGCGCCGTTGCCGGACGGTGGCGTGGCGGCCGCGGCCAGGCGGGCCTGCTGCTGCGACCACTTGCCGGCGAAGGCCTGCACCTCGGTCAGCCGGCGCGCCAGCTCGCTGCCCTGGGTGGTGAGGCGGTAGCCGTGACCGGCATGGTCCACCAGGTGGGCCGCGCGCAATTGCTTGATGCGGGTGTTCAGGGTGTTGGGCGTGACGCCACCCACGCTGTCCTGCAGCAGGCGGAAGGTTTGTGGGTGTCCATCGCTCAAGGCCCAGATGATGCGCATGGCATAACGCGATTCGAGCAGATCGAACAGCTTCATCACGGCAATTTTGTCCTTGGCACTCATAGCGCAATCTCCTTGTGCGACCCGTTCGTGGCGGGTGGCTCCACTATAGGCAGGAAATGGCCGGAAAGACGACGCTAGCGCTTTAGTAGCTGTGAACGACACCACACTGTGGCGTAAAGACAATGCCTAGGATTTACCCGGATTGTCCGCAGAGGTCGCCAGGTACTACCTGGCGTATACCTTTCGCAGCAATTCGTTCAGCGTCTGCAGTTCGGCGGGCGTGATGCGGTCGGTCACGGCTTGCTCCAGTCCGGTCGCGGTGGCCTGGGCCTCGGTGTAGAGCTGCAGGCCGGGCTCGGTGAGGTGCAGGCCCTGGGCGCGCCGGTCGGTGGGGTGCGGCAGGCGCGCGATCAGGCCGCGCTTCTGCAGACTCTTGATCATGCCCACCAGGTTGGGCGGCAGGATGTCGAGCGTGTTGCAGATCTGGCGCGAGGTCACGCCTGGGTTGTGTGCCACCACCGACAGCACCGAGAAGTCGACCGGGCGCAGGTCGTAGGGCTCCATGCGGCGCAGGAAGACCGAGATCACCGTCAGCGCAGCGCGGCGCGCGTTGTAGCCCAGCAGGGTTTGCAGGTAGGCGGTGTCGATCGTACCCACCGTACCCGCCGTATCGGCGCTGGCCGCCGCCCGCGATGCGCTGATGGTCTTGCGCGGCGGCCCGGTGCGGCGCAGGGTGTTGGCGGTGGAGTTGTCGGCCATGGTCGTGTGGGGTAGACGGGCTGTTCAGGCCTCAGCCAGTGTGTTGTCCATGAGTGTCATGCGCATCTCGAATTCCGGCCAGACCCAGCGCCAGAAGGCGGCCCCGGCCGACGGCTTGCCACCGCTCTCTGCGGCCGCGATGCGCGACCACGCCCAGGCCATGAGCAGCAGCGCCAGCGCGCGCAGGAAATCGTCGGCGAGCCAGTATGGGCGATCAACCGATGCAGTGCCCTGGGGGGTAGTCGCGGCCACCACGGCGTGCCGCACGAAGTGCTCGAAGCGCTCCAGGGCCGCGCGGGCGCGTGGGTCGGCGCTGTCCTCGGCCAGCTCGGCCAGCAGCGCGCGCAGGGAGGCTGCGCCGTCGGGCAGGGTCTTGCGCACCAGCAGGTCGATGGCCTGGATTTCGTTCGTGCCCTCGTAGATCATCGACACGCGCGCGTCGCGCACGTGTTGCTCGATGCCCCATTCGCGCACATAACCGTGGCCGCCGAACACCTGCAGGCAGGCGCTGGCGCCGCTGAAGGCCTGTTCGGTCCAGGCCGACTTGAGCACCGGCGTGACCAGGCTGCACCAGCGCGCCGCGGCGTCGCGCCGTGCCGCATCGGGGTGGTGTTTCTGGATGTCGAGTTCGAGCGCGGTGCGGTAGGCGATCACGCGCCCGGCGTCGATCCAGGCGCGCTGGGTGCCGAGGATGCGCTGCATCGCCGGGTGCAGGGCGATCAGGTCCGCCTCGCCCACCTTGCTGCTGGTGCCGGGGGCGCGCATCTGGCGGCGCTCCTGCGCGTAGGCGCTGGCCTTCTGCCAGGCGGCGTCGAGCAGGCCCACGCCCTGCAGGCCCACCAGCAGGCGTGCCGAGTTCATCATCACGAACATGGCGTTGAGGCCCTTGCCGGGCTCGCCGATGATCGCGGCGCGGGCTGCGTCGAAGCGCATCACGCAGGTCGGGCTGCCGTGCAGGCCCATCTTTTCTTCGATGCGTTCGCAGTGCACCGCGCTGCGGCTGCCATCGGCTTCGAACTTGGGCACGACGAACAGCGACAGGCCCTTGGGGCCGGGCGGTGCGTCGGGCAGGCGCGCCAGCACCAGGTGCACGATGTTGTCGCTGAGGTCGTGGTCACCGCCCGAGATGAAGATCTTGGTGCCGCTGAGTGCGTAGTGCCCGTCGGGCAGGGGCAGGGCGCGGGTGCTCGCCAGGCCCAGGTCGCTGCCGGCGTGCGGTTCGGTCAGGCACATGGTGGCCAGCCATTCGCCGCTGGCGAGCTTGTCGAGGTAACGCGCCTTGAGTGCGTCCGAACCGTGGTGGCGAATGCATTCGTAGGCACCGTGCAGCAGGCCCGGTGCCATGGTCCAGCCGTGGTTGGCGGCGTTGAGCATCTCGTGCAGCACCGCTTCCAGCACGCAGGGCAGGCCCTGGCCGCCGTCTTCGGTGGCACTGGCCAGCGAGGGCCAGCCGGCTTGCCAGAAGGCCTGGTAGGCATCGCGGAAACCCGGCGGCATGGTGACGGCCCCGTTGCGCCATTGCGCACCGACTTCGTCGCCCTCGCGGTTCAGCGGTGCGACCACCTCGCCGACGAACTTGCCGGCTTCTTCGATCACTTGCGTGAGCAGGGCGGTGTCCGCGTGTTCGGCCATCGCCGGCAGTTCGGCCAGTTGTTCGTGCGCGCGCAGGACATCGAACAGCACGAAGGTATGTTCGGCCGCATGGGGTTGGTACGCGTTCATGCGGTGCTGGTTTTGCGGGCGGTGCCCAGGTAGGTCTCGATCACGCGTGGATCGCTGGCGAGTTCGCTGGCCGGGCCCTGGGCGCTGAGCTCGCCCATTTCCAGCACGTAGCCATGGTCGGCCACCTGCAACGCGGCGCGCGCGTTCTGCTCCACCAGCACGATGGTCACGCCGGTCTGGCGCAGGCGTTCGATGATGGAGAAGATCTCCTTCACGATCAGCGGTGCCAGGCCCAGGCTGGGTTCGTCGAGCATGAGCAGGTCGGGGGCCGACATGAGCGCGCGGCCCACGGCCAGCATCTGGCGCTCGCCGCCCGAGAGCGTGCCCGCGAGCTGTTCGCGGCGTTCCTGCAGGCGCGGGAAGATGCTGTAGACGTCGTCGATGCGGCTGCGCCATTTGGCGTTGCCCAGCCGCATCTGGCGGAAACCGCCGAGCAGCAGGTTGTCTTCCACCGCCATGGTGCCGAACAGCTCGCGCTTTTCGGGCACCAGGGCCATGCCGTTCATCACGCGTTCTTCCAGCGTGAGGGTGGAGATGTCCTGGCCACGGAACTCGATCGTGCCCTGGCCGGGCAGGATGCCCATGAGGGTGTTGAGCAGGGTGGACTTGCCGGCGCCGTTGGGGCCGATGACGGTGATCACGCCGCCGGGCTGGGCCTGGAGGTCGATGCCGTGCAGCACCTCGGCGCGGCCGTAACCGGCGCGCAGGCCTTTGACCTGAAGAATGGGGTTGCTCATATCGAAGTTCCGACGGTCATCGCGAGATGCGACGAGTGAAAAGATCTGTTCCAGAAGTGCCGCGGAACCGGCTTGGCCGGGCCGCAGGCGCTGTCCCCCGCTAGGGAGAAGGCGCCGAAGGCGACGCAGGGGGTGTGCATGGCCTCAGTGTTCCGTTCCGAGGTAGGCAGCGCGCACCTTCGGGTCTTGCTGCACCTGTTCCGGCGGGCCTTGCGTGAGCAGGGTGCCGAATTCCATCACCACCAGGTGGTCGCAGATCTGCATCACCAGATCCATGTCGTGCTCCACCAGCAGGATGCTCATGCCTTCGGCCTTGAGCTGGCGCAGCACGCCGGCCAGGGCCTGCTTTTCCTTGTGGCGCAGGCCGGCGGCGGGCTCGTCGAGCAGCAGCAGCGTCGGGTCGGCGCAAAGGGCGCGCGCGATCTCCATCAGGCGCTGCGGGCCCATGGCCAGGTTGCCTGCCTGTTCGTGCAGGTACTCGCCCATGCCGATGCGCTCCAGCTGGCGCTGCGCTTCACGGAACAGCTGGCGTTCTTCGGCGCGGTTGGTGCGCAGCATGGCGGGCAACACGCCCTTGCTGCCACGCGTGTGCGCGCCCAGCGCCACGTTCTCCAGCACCGTCATGTCGGGGATCATCTTCACGTGCTGGAAGGTGCGGGCCATGCCCAGCTGTGCGATGGCACGCGAAGGCTTGCCGATGACGTTGCCGCCCTGGAACTGCACTTCGCCGGCGGTGGCCGGCAGCACGCCGGTGATCAGGTTGAAGGTGGTGGACTTGCCGGCGCCGTTGGGGCCGATCAGGCCGACGATCTGGCCGGCGTGGATCTGGAAGCTGATGTCGTTCACCGCCACCAGGCCACCGAACTGCATGCGCGCCTTCCTCACGTCGAGCACCAGCTCGCCGGTGGCGGGCTTGGCGCGCTCGGGCAGGGCGGCGGCGTTCTGCCAGTCCATCGTGCGCGGCGTGGGTGCCTTGCGTTTGCCAACCACGGACCAAAGGCCATCGGGCAGGTACTTGAGCACCACCACCAGCGCAATGCCGAAGACGATCACCTCGTAGCTGCCGCTGGTGCCGATCAGCTTGGGCAGCAGCACTTGCAGCTGGTCTTCCAGCACGCGGATCAGGCCGGCGCCGACAATGGCGCCCCAGACGTGGCCGACGCCACCGATCACCGCCATGAACAGGTACTCGATGCCCATCTTCAGGCCGAAGGCCGAGGGGTTCACCGTGCGCTGGAAGTGCGCCAGCAGCCAGCCTGCGACGGAGGCGAACAGCGCCGCCAGCACGAACATGGTGACCTTGTAGCGGAAGGTGTTGATGCCCATCGCCTCGGCCATCTGCGAACCGTTCTTGAGCGAGCGCATGGCACGGCCGGCGCGCGAGTCGAGCAGGTGCAGCAGCGCGGCAACGAAGGCCAGCAGGATGAACCAGGTGAGCACGAAGAACGAGCGGCCCTGGCCGATGTCGAAGTCACCGATGGACAGGCTCTTGATGCCGAGCAGGCCGTCGTACTTGCCCAGGCCTTCGAGGTTGCCCATGGTGTAGTAGAGCGACAGGCCCCAGGCGATGGTGGCCAGCGGCAGGTAGTGGCCCGACATGCGCAGCGTGATCAGGCCGATGATGAGCGCGCTGCCGGCGGTCAGCGCCATGCCGATGAACAGCGTGATCCAGGGCGACATGCCGGTGTTGAGCGTGAGCCAGGCGGTGGTGTAGGCGCCGATGCCGACGAAGGCCGCCTGGCCGAAGGAGGTGAGGCCCCCCACGCCGGTGAGCAGCACCAGGCCGAGCACCGTCATGCTGTAGATGCCGATGTAGTTGAGCTGGGTGATCCAGAAGTCGGGCAGCGGCGCCGCCGCGAGCAAGGGGATCGCAAGGGCCAGGATCAGCAGGCCGAGGTTTTGTTTTTTAAGCATGGGATGTATCTGTCTGGCTGAGCACCGAATGCAGCGTGTGAGACAACGCCATTCCGGAACACCGCGGCACTGGCTGGGCCAGGCCGCCGGTGTGGCCTCGCGTGGAGAATTGCCGAAGGCGCTTCGGGACGGGCTTCATTCAGTGGTCCTCGTCGGAGTGTTTGCTGCGCAGCGAGCGGAACAGCAGGACGGGGAGGACCAGGGTGAAGACGATCACTTCCTTGAAGGAGCTGGCCCAGAACGAGCCGAAGGCTTCGATCACGCCGACGCCGAGGGCGGCCGCCAGCGCACCGGGGTAACTGGCGAGACCGGCGGCCACGGCGGCCACGAAGCCCTTGAGGCCGATCAGGAAACCCGAGTCGTAGAACACCGTGGTGGTCGGGCCGATCAGCAGGCCCGAGAGCGCGCCGATGAAGGCGGCCATGGTCATGGTCAGCTGGCCCGAGGCCTGCGAGGAGATGCCCATCAGACGCGCGCCGGTGCGGTTGACCGCGATGGCGCGCAGCGCCTTGCCACGCAGCGAGCGCTCGAAGTAGAGCCAGAGCATGACGATGAGCGCCACCGTGGCGGCGAAGGTGATGATCGCCTGGCCCGACAGCATGACCGGGCCGATGTTGAAGCGCGTGTCCCAGAACGCCGGGTTGCGGAAACCCTCGGCGCCGAAGAACAGCAGGCCCAGGCCGGTCATGGCGAAGTGCACACCGACCGAGACGATCAACAGCACCAGCGGCGTGGAGCTTTCCAGCGACTGGTAGGCCACGCGGTACACCAGCGGGCCGTACACCGTGACCACGGCGACGCTGAGCACGGCCTGCACCCACAGCGGGAACTGCTGCGGCGCGGCCCAGATGGCGACGACCGAGATGGCCACCGGCAGGATCAGCGTGCGGCCCGCCGCCTTGATGGCGATCAGCGCATTGCGGTGGTGCTGCCAGCGCTCGAACAGATCCATGAGCGCGGCCACGCCGGCGAGCAGCAACAGCAGCCACACGGTGCCGGGCACCTTGCCGGTCTGGAAGATGGCCAGGGTGAGCGCGCCATACGCGACGAATTCACCCTGGGGAATGAAGATGATCCGGGTGACGGTGAACACCAGGACGATGGCCAGACCCAGGAGCGCGTACACCGCGCCGTTGGTCAAGCCGTCCAGCGCAAGAATGCTGGCAATAGAAAAGTCCATAAAACCTCAACGAGAGAAAAAGACACCCTGCGAACACAGACACGCCCAATCCAGGGACACCGAGGGTCCGGCTCCGCCGGCCCCAGGTGTCGTTCCCCCT
>NZ_BCTJ01000014.1 GCF_001571225.1 Hydrogenophaga palleronii NBRC 102513 | reverse complement strand
CAGGGGGTGCTTCGACTTACTCCCCAAGCTCCTGCAAAGCCTGCTGCATGCAACGCGTGAAGGCACGGGCGACCAGCGAGTTCGGCCGCGCGGCGGGCCGCAGCATGTGCACGGTGGTGGGCACGGCGGGCTCGAGCTTGAGCACATCCACCTTGGCCGGGTCGGCCGAGGCCGCGGTGAAGGCCTCCACCATGGCCACGCCGACGCCGTGGTGCGCGAGCGCCAGCGCCACGTGGTAGGTCTGCACCGTCATCACCTCGTTCAGGCCGGCGCCGCTGTCGCGCACGGTGTGGGCCAGCAGCAGGCCGAGTGGGTCGCGGCCGTCGAGCGCGATCACGGGCAGCTTCGAGAGCTGGGCGAAGCTGATGGTGCCGGCCCGCACCTGGCGCGCGGTCAACATGCCCTTGGGCACCACGCAGACCACCTGGCGCTCGGCGAGCTGCTCCTGCACCAGCGTGGGGTGCGAGACGGCGCTGAACACGTAGCCCACGTCGGCCTCCTGCAGCACCAGCGACGAGATGATTTGCGGCGAATGCAGGGCCTGGTGGTGCACACGCACGGCGGGGTGTTTCTCGCGGAACAGGCGCATGGCGCGCGGGAACACTTCGTAGCTGAGGGCCAGCACGGTGAGCACGCGCAGCTCACCCTTGCCACGCCCGGCCTTCAGGCTGGCGGAGAGACGCTGCACTTCATCGAGCTGGGTGAAGAGGCGCTCGATGTGGGGGTACAGGGTCTGCGCTTCTTCGGTGGGCCGCAAGCGACCGCCCACGCGCTGAAACAGCGGAAAGCCGAGCTGGATTTCGGCGTGCTGCAAAGTGCGGCTCACCGCAGGCTGCGTGACGTTGATCATGCGGGCGGCGGCGCTCACGCTGCCGGTGAGCATCACCGCGTTGAAGACTTCGATGTGTCGTAGGCGCATGGCCTATTGTTGACGATGTGTTTTCGCCGGCTGGATCGGTCATCGGCGACGCCGGTCCGGGGAACAGTCGCGGAGCAGTGTGCCGGCCCCCATGCGCCCGCGAGGTCTCAGAGAGCGGTGAAACTCAAGCCGGCCGCTTCACCCGGAACCACGCCGCATACATCGCCGGCAAGGCCAACAGGGTCAGCACGGTGGCCACGATCAGGCCGCCCATGATCGCCACCGCCATCGGCCCCCAGAACACGCTACGCGACAAGGGAATCATCGCCAGCACGGCAGCCGCCGCCGTCAACACGATGGGGCGCATGCGCCGCACGGCGGCTTCCACGATCGCGTTCCATGTCGGCACACCGCGCGCCCGGTCCTGCTCGATCTGGTCGATCAGGATCACCGAGTTGCGCTGGATCATGCCCATCAAGGCGATCACGCCCAGCAGCGCCACGAAGCCGAACGGCCGGTTCAACAGCAGCAGCGCCGCCGCCACACCCGCCATGCCCAGCGGGCCGGTGAGGAACACCAGCATCGAGCGGCTGAAGCTCTGCAGCTGCAACATCAGCAGCGTGAACACGATGAACAGCATCAGCGGCACACCGACCACGATGGAGGCCGAGCCCTTGCTGCTCTCTTCCACCGCGCCCGCCACCTCGATGTGGTACGCGCTCAGGCCGCGCGACGCCCAGCTCTCGCTGATCTTCTTCAGCGCGGGTTGCAGCTCGGCCGTCACCGTGGCGCCCTGCATGCCGTCCACCACATCGCCCTGCACCGTGATCGCGTAGTCGCGGTTCTCGCGCCAGAGCACGCCGGGCTCCCAGTCGAACACCGGCCTGGCAATCTGCATCAGCGGAATCGCCTGGCCGCTGGCCGTGGGCAGGTAGGCGTTGGCCAGGCTGGTGATGGCGTCGCGCTCGTCCAGCGGCTGGCGCAGCACGATGTCGATCAGCTTGTCCCCCTCGCGGTACTGGCCCACCGTGGAGCCCGACAGCAGCGTGCGCGCCGCCTGCGCAATCGACTGGCTCGACACGCCCAGCGCGCGCGCCTTGGCCTGGTCCACCTCCAGCCGCAGGCGTTTCACCGACTCGTTCCAGTTGTCGTTCACGCCGCGCATGTTCGGGCTCTCGCGCATCACCTGCTTCACCTCGTCGGCCAGGCCGCGCAGCACCTGCGGGTCGGTGCCGACCACGCGGAACTGCACCGGGTACGGCACGGGTGGTCCGTTGGGCAGCAGCTTCACGCGCCCACGCACCTCGGGGAACTCGGTCGCCAGCACGGCCGGCAGTTCATGGCGCAGGGTCTCGCGCGTCTTCAGGTCTGTCGGCAGCACGATCATCTGCGACACGTTGGTCTGCGGGAAGATCTGGTCCAGCGGCAGGTAGAAACGCGGCACGCCCGAACCCACCCAGGTCGTCACGCTGCGCACGCCGGTTTCTTTTGCCATGCGGTCTTCCACACGGCGCGTCACCTCGTCCATGGCCTGCATGCTGCTGCCCTCGGGCAACCAGATGTCGACCAGGATTTCGGGGCGGCTCGAATCGGGGAAAAACTGCTGCTGCACCTTGCCCATGCCGGCGATGCCGAGCACGAAGGTCAGGATGGTGGCGCCAATGGTCAGCCAGCGGTGCTGCACGCACCAGTCCACCACGGCGCGGAAGCGCACGTAGAACGGGCCGTCGAATACCTCGTGCGGCTCACCCTCGGCATGCGGCTTCACCTTGAGCAGCACGAAGCCCAGGTAGGGCACGAACAGCACCGCCACCACCCATGAGATGACGAGCGCGAGCACCGTCACCGCGAAGATGGCAAAGGTGTACTCACCCGTGACGGAGTTCGCCAGGCCGATGGGCAGGAAGCCCGCCGCCGTGATCAGCGTGCCAGTGAGCATGGGCATGGCGGTGGCTTCCCAGGTGAAGGTGGCCGCGCGCACCATGCTGAAGCCCTCTTCCAGTTTGCGTACCATCATCTCCACCGCGATGATGGCGTCGTCCACCAGCAGGCCGAGCGCGATGATGAGCGAGCCCAGCGAAATCTTGTGCAGGCCGATGCCCCAGTAGTTCATGGCCAGGAAGGTGATCGCCAGCACCAGCGGAATGGTGATGAACACCACCAGGCCGGGCCGCACGTCCAGCACGTAGCGCCGCAAGCCGGTACCGCCCGGGCGCCGGTGCAGGCCCAGCGCCAGGAAGCTCACCGCGAGCACGATCACCACGGCCTCGATGAGCACCTTCACGAACTCATTGACCGAGCTCGTCACCGCGCTCGGCTGGTCCTGCACCTGCGCCAGCGTCATGCCCGCCGGCAGCGTGGCCTCGATCTCGGCCACGGTGGTCTTGAGGGCCTTGCCAAGGTTGATGATGTCGCCGCCCTTGGCCATGGAGATGCCCAGGGCGATGCTGTCCTTGCCGTCGTGGCGCACCAGTACCTGCGCCGGGTCCACATAGCCCAGGCCGATCTGTGCGATGTCGCCCAGGCGGATCTGCGTGCCGTTGCCGGCGCGGATCGGCATGGCGCGTAACTGCTCCACCGAATTGAAGGCGCCGGCCACGCGCACCTGCACCACGTCCTGCGGCGTCTGCACCGCACCGGCGGATTCCACCGCGTTCTGCTGGCCCAGCGCATCCAGCACCTGCTGCAGATTCAGGCCCAGCGTGGCCAGGCGCTTCTGCGAGATCTCGATGTAGAGCTTCTCGTCCTGCACGCCAAAGAGTTCCACCTTGCTCACGTCGCGCACACGCAGCAGGCGCTGGCGCACCTCGTCGGCCACGGTCTTCTTCTCTGCCGGCGTGAAGCCCTCGCCCTGCAGCGCGTAGATCACGCCGTACACGTCGCCGAACTCGTCGTTGAAGAACGGCCCCACCACGCCTTGCGGCAGCGTGCCGCGCATGTCGCCCACCTTCTTGCGCGCCGTGTACCAGATCTGCGGCACCTCGGCCGCCGGCGAAGAGTCCTTGAGCTGGAAGATGATCAGCGTCTCACCCGGCTTGGAGTAGCTGCGGATCTTGTCCGCGTAGGGCACTTCCTGCAGCGTGCGCTCGATGCGGTCGGCCACCTGTTCGGCCACCTGCTGCGCGTCGGCACCGGGCCAGTAGGCGCGCACCACCATGGCACGAAAGGTGAACGGCGGGTCTTCGTCCTGGCCGAGCTGAAAGTAGGCCGCCACGCCCAGCAGCATCAGCACGATCATCAGATAGCGCGTGAAGGCCTGGTGGTCCAGCGCCCATTGCGAGAGGTTGAAACGCGAAACCCAGGTCCTGGGTTCGCCGGCGGCAGCGGTGGAGGCGGCGTCGTGCATGGCCGGCCTCAATGCGTGGTTGCGGCGTTGAAGCGCGTCACCTTCTGGCCCGGCGAGAGCACATGCACCCCGGTGGCCACCACTTCCTCGCCGGGCTGCAAGCCGGCGGAAATCACCATCTCGTTGCCGTCGGCACCGGCCACCTGCACCGGGCGCGGCTGCACCGTGCCGTTGGCCGCGTCGAACACCCACACGGCCGAGCCCTTGCGGTCGCCCTCTTCCGAGCGCATCAGCGCGCTGGTCGGCAGCTTGATCACCGCGACGGCCTCGGCCGCGTCACCCAGCGTCACATAAGCGGTGGCACCCAGTGGCACCGCAGCCTGATCGGGCAGGGACAGCTTGACCTGGTACGTCCGCGTGGCCGCGTCGGCACTGGCCGCCACCTCGCGCACGCTGGCCGTCAGCGGTGCGGCACCGGAAGCCGCACTCGACGTCGCACCGGCACCGGCCCACAGCCGCACCCGCGCCGGCATGCCGGGTTTGATCTGCGCCACGCGGTCTTCGGGCACGGCAATCACCACGTCGCGTGCGCCATCGCGCGCCAGCCGCACCACAGGCGTGCCGGCGCCCACCACCTGGCCCACCTCGGCCTCCACCGCCAGCACCACGCCGGGGCCGTCGGCCAGCAGGCGCGCATAAGCGGCCTGGTTGCCCTGCACTGCACCTTGGGCCTTGGCCTGGCGCAGCGTGGCCTCGGCCGCCTTCAGGCTGGCCTGGCGGCGCTCGATCTCGGCACCGCTCACGAAGCCCTGCGCCTGCAGGTCCTGGTAACGCTTGAGGTCGGCCGCGTTCAAATCGCGCTGCGTCTGCGCCGCGCTCACCTGGGCCTGGGCCGCCTGGCTGGAGAGTGCGAGGTCTTGCGCATCCAGCTGCGCCAGCAACTGCCCCGCCTTCACCCGCTGCCCGACCTCGGCCGGGCGCTGCACCAGCTTGCCGCCCACGCGGAAGCCCATGCGCGACTCGACCCGTGCGCGCACCTCGCCGGCGTATTCGCTGCGGGCCGCCACGTGGCCGGTGCCCACCGTCATCAGCTTGACCGAGCGCACCGGCTCCGCAGGCGCCGGGGCGCGGGAGCAGGCAGCCAGCGCCAGGGCTGCACTCAGGATCAGGACAAAATGCGGTGTGTTCATGGCGGCAGGCGATGGCAGGTGTGTGAAAACACGGGTTGCATGACCATTGAAAGCGCCACGCGTTAATGACTGACCGGTTAGTAATCAAAATTGTAGATCAAAAAAATGGCCTTTTTTCCTCATGGCAAGCGCCTCCACCCCCTCTGCTGACGGCGCCACGCCGCTGGGTTCGGGCGTCGGGCACTATGAAAATTTTCCGGTCGCGTCCTGGCTGTGCCCACCCGCGCTGCGCCCCGCGGTGGCCGCCATCTACCACTTCGCCCGCGCCGCCGACGACATCGCCGACGAGGGCCAGGCCACGCCCGAGCAACGCCTGGCCGAGCTGGCCGACTACCGCGCCGCGCTGCAGCGCTGCATCGAGCAACCGGCGAACCCCGTGCTCGACGGCGCTGCCGCGCACTGGGCCGGCATCTTCACGGCACTGGGTGCCGCCGTGCAGCGCCACGCCCTGCCCGGCCGCCTTCTGCACGACCTGCTGAGCGCCTTCGAGCAGGACGTGCGCCACACCGCCAGCGGCCACCGCTATGCCGACACCGCTGAACTGCTGGCCTATTGCAGCTTGTCCGCGAACCCGGTGGGCCGCCTGCTGCTGCACCTGTACGGCGTGCACAACGACGCCGCGCTGCGCCAGAGCGACCAGATCTGCAGCGCACTGCAGCTGATCAACTTCTGGCAGGACATCGGTGAAGACCTGCCCCGTGGCCGTTGTTATCTGCCGGCCGACGTGCTGCAGCGCCACACGGTCACGGTGGCCGACTTCGAGGCGAACCGCACCGAGCGCACCGCGGCCATGCAGGCCGTGGTGGCCGAGCTGTGCGCCCACGCGCGCGGCCTGATGCAACAGGGCGCACCGCTGGTGCACCGCGTGCCGGGGCGCGCCGGCTGGGAACTGCGCCTGGTGGTGCAAGGCGGGCTGCGCATCCTCGACGGCATTGCCGCGCTGCAATACCGCAGCTGGCAGCACCGCCACACCTTGCACAAGACAGACCTGCCGCGCCTGGCCTGGCGCGCGCTGTGGATGTGAGTCAACCGTCGCAGTGCGGCTCGCCTTCTTCCCGGGGGGCGCCCTCTTCGCTGGCGGTTTGCTCCACCTGCGCGGGCAGGAACACGTAAAAGGTCGCGCCCTGGTCGGGGCGCGCATCGGCCCAGATGCGACCGCCATGGTGTTCCACGATGCGGCGCACCAACGCCAGGCCGATGCCCGCGCCCTCGAACCGGGGGTCGGCATGCAGGCGCTGGAACATGCCGAACAGGCGCTCGGCCTGGCCCGGCTCGAAGCCCACGCCGTTGTCGCGCACGTGGAACTCGGTGCCCTCCGGCACGGCGCGCCAACCCACCTCCACCTCGATGGTGTCCCGGTGCGACGCGTACTTCACCGCGTTGTCCAGCAGGTTGGCCCACACCTCGCGCAGCAACACCCCGTCGCCCTGCACCTTGGGCAGGCCCGGCTGAATGCGCCAGCGCAGCTTCTTCAGGCCCGCGTCGATCGCCAATGTCGCCACCACCTCGTCCACCAGCGCGGCCACGTCGACCTCCTGCAACGTCATGCCCTTGCGTCCCAGGCGCGCGAACGACAACATGCCGTCGATGAGATGGCGCATCTGCACCGCGGCACGAATGATCTTGTCGCAATACGGCAGGCTGCCCTGCGCACCTCCTGCGCTCACCTCCTCCTTGAGCAGTTCGGCAAAACCGGCAATGTGGCGCAGCGGCGTGCGCAGGTCGTGCGAGAGCGCGTAGGAAAACTCTTCCAGTGAGCCGTAGGCCTCTTCCAGCTGGCGCGTGCGCATCTGCACCTGCTGGTTCAGGTCTTCGTTGCGCCGGTGGCGTTGCTCGATCAGGTTCTTGTAGAGCGTGACCTCCTGCACCGAGAAGGTGTGCGGCAGCTCAAAGCCCCCGGGGCCCTGGTGGGGCACGCCCCGGCAGCGCACCCAGCGCAGCGCGCCGCTGGTGGTGACCACGCGGAACTCGACGTCGATCTCCGCGCCCATGCGCAGCGCCTCGTTCAGCGCGGCCTGCAGCATCGGCCTGTCCAGCGGGTGCGCCTGGTCCATGAACGCTTGCGCGCCATGCGCCTCGTCGTCGCGCTCGCGGCCGAGAATGCGGTAGATCTCCGACGTCCAGCGCGAGCGGCCGGTGTCCACGTCGTGCTCGATGCGGCCCAGGCGCGCCAGCCGCTGTGCCTGCTCCAGGCGCTCCTGCAGGTCGGCGGTCAGCAGTTCCCGCTTCTTGCGTTCGGTGATGTCGGTCTGGATCGACACGTAGCTGCTCAGCCGGCCCGTCGCATCCAGGATCGGCTGGATGTTCAGCGACACCCAGTAGGGCTCGCCCGAGCGCTTGTAGTTCAGCAGCTCGAAGTCGCGCACGGACTGCGTCTGCCGCACCAGGGCGGCCAGGCGTGCCAGTGCTTCGGCGCTGGTCTTCGGGCCATGCAGCAGCTCGGCCGGGCGGCGGCCCACGCATTCGTCCAGCGTCCAGCCGGTGATGCGCGAATACGCGGCGTTGACCCAGATGATGCGCCGCGCCGCGTCGGTCACCACCACCATGTTCGATGTGTTTTCCACGATCATCTCCAGCATCTGGAGACGCCGCAGCACATCTTCGGCGGCGGGCAAGGGAGTCGATGACATGCCGGGCTCCTCAGGCAAAGATGCCCACGGCGTTCTTCATGCTCTGTGACTGGTGGTTCAGTGCGTTGGCCGCCGCGGCACTCTGCTCCACCAGCGCGGCGTTCTGCTGCGTCATCTCGTCGAGCAGCCCGACCGCGCCGTTGAGCTGTTCGATCTCGGCCGTCTGCCGCACCGAAGCGGCATTGACCGAGGCGATCAACCCCGTGAGGTCGTTCACCTGCGCGACGATCTCGTCCATCCTCGACCCGGTGGCTTCGACCTGGGCCACACCGTCGCGGATGCCCGCGAGGCTGCCCTCGATCAACTCCCTGATCTCCCGGGCCGCGCCCGCGCTGCGCTGTGCCAGCGTGCGCACCTCGGTGGAAACCACCGCGAAACCGCGCCCCTGCTCACCCGCCCGGGCGGCCTCCACCGCGGCATTGAGCGCCAGGATGTTGGTCTGGAAGGCGATGCCGTCAACGATCTCCACGAACTCGGCGATGCGATGGCTCGATCGCGTGATCTGCTCCATGGTGCTTGCCATGGCCCGCATGGCCTCGCCGCCCGAGCTCGCCGCTTCACTGGCCTTGCGCGCCAGCGCGGCGGCGTCGTGCGCGGCGCTCGCGTTCTCGCGCATGGTGGCCACCAGTTGCTGCATCGAAGAAGCAGTGTGCTGCAGGTGCGACGCCGTCTGCTCGGTGCGGCTGCTCAGGTCGTCGTTGCCCTGCGCGATCTCGCCGCTCGCTACCGACACGCCCGCCGCCTGCGACGACATGTCCGCCAGCAGCGAGCGCAGGTTCAGCGCCGACTGGTTCACGGTGAGCAACAGCATGCCGATCTCGTCCACCCGGTTCAGCGTGACCAGCCCACCCGCATGCCCGCTGGCCACACGCTGGGCCTGCCGCAGCACCAGCCGCAAGGGCATCACCAGCTGGCGCTGCAGCCACACGGCCGCCAGCGCGAGCAGCGCGGCCAGCAGCAGCGCCATGCCCGCCAGCTGATCGCGAGGCAGCCCGGACGCCGCCAGCGCAGCCACCATGCCCACGCCCGGCAGCAACAGTGCCAGGCGGATGCGCGCGCCCACGCCCAACCACCGGCCCCACGACAACCAGGCCAGCGGACCGCGGCGCACCACCAGGCCACGGAAGAAGCGCCACCCGCGCGCCCGGCCTTCGGTGAACCGGCGGTACAGCGCTTCCGCGCCCAGCACCTCCTCGCGTGACGGCTTGGTGCGCACCGAGAGGTAGCCCGTGAGCACGCCCTCGCGCATCACCGGCGCGGCATTCGCCCGCACCCAGTAGTGGTCACCGTTCTTGCGCCGGTTCTTCACCAGGGCCGACCAAGGCATGCCCTGCCCCAGGGTCGCCCACATGTCGGCGAAGGCCGGCGCCGGCATGTCGGGGTGGCGCACCAGGTTGTGGGGCTGGCCGATGAGCTCCTCGGTCGTAAAACCGCTGACCTCGACGAACGCCGCGTTGGCATGGACGATGTGGCTCTGCGTGTCGGTCGTTGACAGCAGGGTGCTGTGTTCGTCGAACTCGTATTCCCGTTCCGTCACCGGCTGGTTGTTTCGCATGGGCAGATGTTTCGCTCTCACGAAGGTGGTTGTGCACGCCACGGGCCTCAAGGGACCGCATGTGTCCTTATTTCGACACACAAGCGGTTTGACCCACCTCAAAAACTGCAGCAGGAAAACAGGAATCTGCAACGGATGTGACGCAGCTCGCGTTTCCACCGGAGGCATTTCGCGTCTTTTCGCGTCTACTAGGTAGGAACAGTTACTTACATTTCAAACCCCTGCATGAAACCATCGTCTGCCTCCCGATGTCGATCGCGCTGCGGCCACTGCGCCACGCAACCGATGTGCGTGATGGGGTCTCTGCCGGAGGCCTCCCGCGAGCTGCTGGCGCCCTGCATCGAAGAGTCCACCTTCGCCAAGGGCGACACGCTGCAGACCGAAGGCGAGATGGCCCGACGCATCTCCACCATCAAGATCGGCGCCGTGATGGCCACCCGGCGGGACGACCAGGGCGAGTCGCACCCAGTGGCCCTGCTCGGCCGGGGCAAGACCCTGGGCGGCTATGCGGTCTACGGACACCGGGAACAGATCGGGGCGCAAGCCCTTTCGGCGGGCCGGATGTGCAGCGTTGAAGTGCCCGACTTCTACCGCCTGGGTGTGGCGGATCGGCAATTCCATGCCTGCATCCAGCAGCACATCGTGGGTTCACACGGCCAGCTGGCGGACTGGTCGCGCGTGATGCGCATCAAGGGCCTGCAGCAGAAACTCCTGGCCGCCCTGCAGCTGTACGCCCGCGAGCAGGGCAACCGCACGATCCGCCTGCCCAGCCACGTGGCGCTGGCGGCCCTGCTCTCGACCACGCGCGAAACCATCGCGCGTTCGCTGCGCCAGCTTGAGGCCTCGGGCCACATCGTGCGGCACGACCGCTGGCATTGTGAGGTGACCGGCCCGCGCGCTGCACGTTAGGGAATGGCGCCCGCAGGTGCAAGGCGGGCGGCGCGTGCTCGACAGGATGGCCGCGCCGGGTGAGGCCCATCGCCACCCGCCCCCGGCGTGTGCAGGCGAACAGAGCACAATGCCGCACGACGCTACGGTGCTATCCGTTCCTCCATCCCCTTTTGATCGGCCATCCTCATGATCAAGACCGTATGGTCCCTCATCCGCGACACCCTCACTGCATGGATCGACGACTACGCACCCAGCATGGGTGCGGCGCTGGCGTTCTACACGCTGTTCTCCATTGCACCCTTGCTGCTCATCGTGATTTCGGTGGCCGGCCTGTTGTTCGGGGAAGATGCCGCGCGCGGTGAAATCATGGAGCAGCTCAGCGGCCTGGTCGGGGTGGACAGTGCACGCACCCTGCAGTCGGTGCTGGAGAGCCTGAACCAACCGAGCGCCAGCGCCTATGGCACCGTGGTCGGTGTCGGCGTGCTGCTGATCGGCGCCACCACCGTCTTTGGTGAACTGCAGAACGCGATGGACCGTATCTGGCGCTCGCCAGACCTGCCGGCACCACGCGGCGGCTTCTGGTCCATTCTGCGCTCGCGGCTGCTGTCGGCCGGTGTGGTGCTGGGCGTGGGCTTCCTGCTCATGGTCTCGCTGGTGGCCAGTGCCGCGCTGGCCGCCCTGGGCAAGTGGTGGGCGCCCTGGTTCGGCAACATGGCCATGGCCGCCAACCTGGTGGACTGGGCGCTGAGCTTCCTGAGCATGACTGCCCTGTTCGGCATGATCTACAAGTGGCTGCCACGCGCCAAGGTGCCGTGGTCGGACGTGCTGGTCGGCGCCGCGTTGACCGCCTTGCTGTTCACCATCGGCAAATTCCTCATCGGCCTGTACATCGGCCGCAGCGGCGTGGCCTCGCCCTTTGGCGCCGCGGCCTCGCTCGTGGTGCTGCTGCTGTGGGTGTACTACTCGGCGCAGATCTTCCTGCTGGGCGCCGAGTTCACCTGGATCTACTCCCACCGCCACGGCTCGCGCAAGCCACAGGTGCAAGCACAGCCACAGGCGCAAGACTGAGGGCATCGCGGCGCGAGCGTCTGCGCGTCGTCTACAGTGGACGCCAGTTCTTCAACGGGAGTTCGACGCATGCAACACCGGATCGTGATCGTGGGGGGCGGCGCAGGCGGCCTGGAGCTGGCCTGCAAACTGGGCCGCAAGCTGGGGGCCGCGCAGGTCACCCTGGTGGACCAGCAGCTGTTCCACATCTGGAAGCCCTCGCTGCACGAGGTGGCCGCCGGCACGCTGGACATTCACCAGGAAGGCCTGTCGTACCAGATGCTGGCGCACGACAACCGCTTCACCTTCTGCTTCGGCGCCATGACCGGCATCGACCTCGCGGCCAAACAGCTGCAGGTGGCAGCGGCGCTGGACGACACCGGCGAAGAACTGGTGCCCGCGCGCGTGCTGCCGTTTGACCAGTTGGTGATCTCGGTCGGCAGCACCGCCAACCACTTCAACGTGCCGGGTGCGGCCGAGCACACGCTGTCGCTCAACCGACCGGCCGACGCCGAACACTTCCGCCTGCGCATGCTCAAGCTGCTCACCGCCGCCGAGTTGCGCAAGAGCGCCGGGGCCGAGGGCCAGGTGCGCATCGTCATCATCGGCGGCGGCGCCACCGGCGTGGAGCTGGCGGCCGAGTTGCGCGAGGCCAGCGTGGTGCACTCACGCTACGGCTTTCGCCGCCTCGACCCGCACCGCGACGTGCAGATCACCCTGCTGGAAGGCGCAGACCGCATCCTCGCGCCGCTGCCCGAAAAAGTGTCCAGCGCGGCCGCGCAGTTGCTGCGCGAACGCCAGGTGACTGTCGAGACCGGTTGCCGCGTGGCGCGCATCACGCCCGAGCAGGTGGAAGACGCCACCGGCCGCGTGTTCGCCGCCGACCTGGTGGTGTGGGCCGCCGGCATCAAGGCGCCCGACGTGCTGGGCACGCTGGGCCTGCCCACCACCCGCTCGGGTCTGCTCGAAGTTGGCAGCAACCTGCTCGTGAAAGAACAGACCGACATCTACGCACTGGGCGACTGCGCCGCCTGCCCCACCGCCGACGGCGGCTGGGTGCCACCGCGCGCGCAGGCCGCGCACCAGCAGGCCAGCTACCTGGTGAAGGTGCTGACGCGCCGCGCCATGGACCAGGCGGTGCCGAGCCAGCCCTACGTCTACAAAGACCACGGCTCGCTGGTGTCGATCGGCACGCAGAACTCGGTTGGCAACCTCATGGGCAACCTGTTCCGATCCACCTGGTATGTGCAAGGGCTGCTGGCCCGCACCATGTACGTGAGCCTGCACCTGATGCACCACCAGGCCGTGCTCGGCACCCTGCGCACGGGGGTGCTGGCGGTGGCGCGCTTCCTGGTGAAGCGTGCGACGCCGCTGGTCAAGCTGCACTGAGGCGTCCGGCCTGTCACAAACCGGGCGTGTCACGCGTCTGGCCTGCATGAACAACGACCCCATCAGCACCTTCAACCGCCTGCGCCCGCGCCTGCAGGGCATTGCCTACCGCATGCTGGGCTCGCCCGCCGAAGCCGAAGACGTGGTGCAGGACGCCTGGCTGCGCTGGCACAAGGCGCCGCACGACGCGCTCGACAGCAGCGAAGCCTGGCTGGTGACCGTGACGACCCGGCTGGCAATCGACCGCCTGCGCAGCGCCAAGCAACAACGCGAGCACTACGTCGGCACCTGGCTGCCCGAGCCCGAGCTGTCCGGCTCACCACCCACGCCCGAGCAGATGCTGGAGCGCGCCGACGACGTGTCGGTGGCTTTTCTGGCCCTGCTCGAACGCCTGGCGCCCGAGGCGCGCGCGGCCTTTCTGCTGCGCGAGGTGTTCGACGCCGACTACGGCGAGGTGGCCCAGGCCCTGGGCAAGACCGAGAGCGCCTGCCGCCAGATCGTGCACCGCGCCAAGGCCCAGCTGCAGGACGACCGGCCGCGCCACAGCGTGCCGCGCGATGCACAGCTGCGCCTGCTGCGCGGTTTTGCCGATGCGGCCAGCAGCGGCCAGCTCGGCGCGCTGCGGGCCCTGCTGGCAGAAGACGCGCAACTGATCGGCGACGGCGGCGGCAAGGTGCCCAGCTTCGGCGTGCCCATCATGGGCGACCGGCGCATCGGCCAGCTGTTCTGTGCCATGCACCGGCGCTTCGGCGACGCGGTGCGTTACGAGGTGGTGGTGCTCAACGGCCAGTGGGGCCTGCTGCGCTTCATCCACGGTGGCCTGGAATCGGCGCAGTCGTTCGTGACCGACGGCGAACGCATCCAGCGCGTGCACGTGCAGCGCAACCCGGACAAGCTCGCGCGCATCGCCGCCGCGCTGGGCCGCGAGCTGGCTGTCACACATACGCGGCCTTGAACGTCTTCAGGGCTGTGACACCCAACCAACCCTGAAGGACCAACATGAACCAACACCCCCGACTTCCCTGGATCGAGATCGCGCCCAAGAGCTACCAGGCCATGGCCGCCACCGGCGCCAGCATCGCGGTCTCTTCGCTGGGCCCCATCCTCATGGAACTCGTGAAGACCCGCGTGTCGCAGCTCAACGGCTGCGCCTTCTGCGTTGACCTGCACGTGCGCGACCTGCGCAAGCACGAGGAAACCTGGCAACGCATCAACAGCCTGTCAACCTGGCGCGAGACAGGCCTGTACAGCGCCCGCGAGCGCGCCGCCCTCAACTGGGCCGAAACCATGACGCGGATGGTGGAGTACCACGGCTGCCGCGATACAGACTTCGAGCTGTTGAAGGCACAGTTCAGCGACCAGGAAATCGTCGAACTGTCCTGGTGCATCGCACAGATCAACGCCTGGAACCGCATGGCCGTGGGCATGGCCGCACCGGTGCAGGAGCGAGCGCTGGTGTAAGCCCGCGGTGGCGGGCAGCCCGCCGCCCACGCTGGCATGGCAGGCCGCTCAAGAACGTGGTCGGGTGGCCGATAAGGAGGAAGGATCAAAGCCCCTTCTCCTTTTCTTGGACCGCCCCATGGACGCCCAGCACACCGCCACTTCCGTCGCCCCGGCCGCCCGCCGCCCTGCTCCCACCATCGCCCAGGCCGGCGAGTTTTTGAGCTTTCGCCTGGGTGCGGAGGAATACGGCATCGACATCCTGCGCGTGCAGGAAATCCGCTCTTACGAAGAGCCCACCCGCATCGCCAACACGCCCGACTTCATCAAGGGCGTGGTCAACCTGCGCGGCGTGATCGTGCCGGTGGTGGACATGCGCATCAAGCTGGGTTGCGAGAAGGTCGAATACAACGGCTTCACCGTGGTGATCGTGCTCAGCGTGCACGGGCGCGTGGTGGGCCTGGTGGTCGACTCGGTGTGCGACGTGATCGAACTCGGCAAGGACATGATCAAGGCCGCGCCGCAAATCACCACCACGCTCGACGCCGGCTTCATCACCGGCATCGCCAGCGTGGGCGAACGCATGCTGATCCTGACCGACATCGAAGCCCTTATCGGCAGCGCCGAAATGGGCCTGGTGGCACCGCCCGCCGCCCTGCAGTAAACACCGCGGTACGGTGCCGCGCCGTTGCGCGCGGCAGGCCTTGCCCGCAGAATGGCGCAATGAGCACCGCGCCCCAATACTGGTTGATGAAATCCGAGCCCGACGAGTGCTCGATCGACGACGCCCTGGCCGCACCAAAGGCCTCCGTGCCCTGGACCGGCGTGCGCAACTACCAGGCCCGCAACTTCATGCGCGACGCCATGCGCATCGGCGACGGCGTGCTGTTCTACCACTCCAGCTGCCCACAACCCGGCATCGCCGGCATTGCGCGCGTGGCATCAAGCACGCGACCAGACCCCACGCAGTTCGACGCCAAGTCGCCCTACTTCGACGCCGCCTCCAAACCCGACGCACCGCGCTGGCTGCTGCTCGACGTGCAGGCCCTGCGCAAGACACGGCTGATCGGCCTGCCCGAGTTGCGCGGCGCGCCAGAGCTGGCGGAGATGGTGGTGCTGCAGCGGAGGAATCGGTTGTCTATCACGCCGGTGAGTGAGGAACACTGGAAGGTCATCACCGACACGCTGTTGGCTAAAGACGCCTGATCACCAGCCTCTTCCAGAGCGTGGTCGTTCGTTCGAGGGTTGACGAGGCATATCGAATAGCAAGCGTGAGAAAGTGGACGGTTTGATTCGCTTGACGGCACCGCTGGTCGATTCCACCGCCCGCACGTGCAACGCCGCATGAATACTCCGCGCGAAAGGAGACAGACATGCTGCTCAAGACAGCCGACGACAAATCGAAACGCCTGGCCCTTCTGGAAGAACTTCAGCGTTCCACCCTTCTCAGTGCGTCTCAGCAGAAATGGTTGCGTGAAGAACTCACGCGGCTGCGCAAGGGCATCCAAGGCGAAAAGGATTCCGCGTACTACTTGGATCAGTACTTCAGGAACGGATCCAACCATGTGGTACTGCATGACTTGCGCTTCGTCGTGGATGGTGACGTAGCGCAGATCGATCACATGGTGATCAATCGCGGTTTCGGCATCTATTTGTTTGAAACCAAGAACTACTCGGGTGACTTGGCCATCAACGAGCACGGTGAGTTCACGGCTCAATACGACGACGTGCGTTTCGGCATTCCATCACCCATCGAACAGAGCGAGCGACACGCTCGCATCCTGCAGCGCCTGCTCAAACAGCTTGGTATCGGTAACCGCATCGGTAGCGAGATGAGCTTCTTCCATGTCGTGCTGCTACACCCAAAGTCCATCATCAAGCGCCCGGCGCCCAAGACCTTCGATACGACAAACGTGATCAAGGCCGATCAGTTTCCTTCGTGGCACAAGCAGTTTGTCGACAAGGAAGGAACATTCGGCGAAACGTTGAAGCTCATGGCGAATCTGCGAGGACTCGACACCATTCAAGACTGGGCCAAGAAACTCGTTCGCCAGCATCGCCCGGCCGATCTGTTGGCGCTGCCGGATTTCATGCAACCCAAACCGGCTCAGGTGGCACCAGTTGTCAGGGTGCCTGAGATCCAGCCGTTACCTCCCGCATCAGATCAACGGAAGCTGACGCCTTCTGCATCTCCCTCTGTCACCAAACCGAGTGCATCGATAGCGGCAGAACCTTCATGTCCACGCTGCGGCAAAGCGATGGTCCAGCGCGTAGCGAAGCGAGGTGCTAAATCGGGGAACGTCTTTTGGGGATGCTCCGGCTTTACCGCAGGATGCAGAGGGACTCGAGAAATTGAAAACGTGGGCAGTCCAAACTGACACTGAAATCTCCGAGACAACGTCGGGAAGCGAATAGCAACCCACCTAGAAGCGAAAAAGACAAACGACGGGGAACTCATCATGGGACGAAGAAGCGGCTTTGAGGGATTTCTGCGTGCTACGGGACGCGCGATAGCAGCTGCAGAGCGTGAACGTCAACGGGGCATTCGAGCGCAATTGACCCAGGCACGCCAGATCGAACGTCATCAGCGCATGGCGCTGGCGCAACAGAACAGAGACGATCGTGCTGCACAGAAGGCAGCAAAGGCCCAGTACTTGGTTGATCGCCAAGGTGAGGTCGATGACCTGAACGCCGAACTGCAAGATAGGCTGGAGGAGCTGCAAGGTATCCTCGCGCATACGCTCTCGCAAGACGACCTGATCGACTTCAATGTCCTGCGACCACCGGCGAGCTTCGAAGCATTCAAACCACCACCGGAACTGGCACCAGGCCGCGCCCCACTCGCGCCAAAAATGCCCACACCGTCTGGGCTGCGTAAACTGATTCCCGGAGCAACAAAGAGGCATGCCGCTGCGCTGGCCAAGGCGGGCAGCGATCACCAGTCGGAAGTCGCGCGCTTCAACCAGGCCGAAGCCGCCAAGCGAGAGAAGTTTGCAAAACTCAAGGCGGAGTACGACCAGCGCAAAAGCCTGTTCGAGACGGAGCTCAGGCGCCGAAACGCCGAGGTCGACGAGTTCCAGGCAGCCTACCGCGCGAAGGAACCGGACGCCGTCGTTGCCTATAGCGAAATGGTGCTGGCGCGATCAGAGTACCCCACGGAAGGGTTCCCTCAGAAATTCCGCATCGCTTACAGGTCCGATTCGTCGGAATTGATCGTGGAGTACGACCTGCCGGAGGTACAGGTCATTCCGCAGCAGGCGGAGTACCGGTACGTCAAAACCAAAGACTCCATCGAGGCAAAAAGCAGAAAGCCGACAGAGATCAAACAGCTGTACCAGGACATCGTTGCCTCAATCGCTCTTCGAACGCTCCACGAACTGTTTGAGGCCGATCAAGCCGACGCACTTGCACTGGCCACGTTCAATGGCATGGTGGACACGCATGACCCAGCGAGCGGTAGAGATGTGAGGGTGGCTGTTGTATCGGTGCGTTCGTCGAAGGCGGAGTTTCTGACCCTGCGGCTGGAGAAGGTTGAGAAGGTTGCTTGCCTGCGAAACCTCGGTGCCCAGGTGTCCAATCGTCCCGATGAGTTGCAGGCGGTCAAACCCATCGTCGAATTCGACATGGTGGACAGACGTTTCATCGAGCAAGGTGATGCCCTGTCCGCGCTTGAAACGCGCCCGAACCTCATGGAGCTCACACCGTCAGACTTTGAGGTGCTCGTCTCCAATCTGTTCAGCAGGATGGGTCTGGACACCAAGCTCACACGCAGTTCAAAGGATGGTGGCGTGGATGCCATCGCCTTCGACACCCGACCAGTGCTGGGTGGCAAAGTTGTCATTCAGGCCAAACGCTATCGAGACACGGTGGGCGTGAGCGCCGTTCGCGATTTGTACGGAACCATGCTCAACGAAGGCGCGAACAAAGGCATCTTGGTCTGCACCAGCGGCTATGGTCCCGATGCGTACAACTTTTCAAAAGATAAGCCGATTGAGTTAATTGATGGTGGCGGGCTGCTGTATCTCCTGCGTGAGCATGCGGGGACTGTTGCCCGGATTGCCGTCTGACGGCTGCCTTGGCTAAGACGTCAAGCCCATTGTTGTGAGGCCTTGCGCTGGGGGCGCCCAAGACTGGAACTGCACGCCAAATCGGCGTGGTCCTACTTGGCTCAGCAAGTTCCGCCAGATTTGTACAAATGGTCCTTAGTTGACTAGGTTAGCGCGCACGAACGGCACGAAGCCATCGTAGATTGTGGCTTTCCTGACAGTGCAAAGATCCAGAGAGGCCTCCAGTGCTTTGTCCCCTTGCTTCTCATCGATCTTGCAATTCGCGCTCAGCACGATCTCTCCCGAGGTTCCGCGCGACGGATACTTGAGAGCCTTCATACCAATGCCCATCGAATCTGTTGGGTTATAGGTCTCAATGATGGTGTCGTTGGCTGCCTGCACCTTCATCGTTGCCTTTTGGTCAATATAGATTTGGGTAAGCGAGAACATCTTGCTGCATTCAAGTGTGTCCGCACAAGTGATTCGTGCGCGGGCTGCCGCTTCTTTGAGCATCAACTCCCGCCTAATGATTGCCGCACGGCTTTCTTCCTCGAAGCTCAAGAAGGCCTTGTCAATGTTTAGCCTAGCTTGAGCTGTGTTCGCCACTGTGGCAATTCGCCGATAGGACTCCAGTTTGATGTTGGCGAAGTCTCGGCCATTCTGCGGTCCGATGGAGACCATATAGGCCTTGAGCTTCTGATACTCGAAGAACTCATCTGCCAGCTTCATTATTGGAGGGTTGTTCGCCACCAACTGCACGCCTTGGGCCACCACATCGAAGTCATTGGTAGCCAACGCCGGCTCCAGCATCTTGTAAGCGCCTGCCCAGTCCTGAACTGCAATCAATTTCTTGGCCTCGGCAATACGGTCAATTTTTGGCAGGGTTGTCGCACAACCGGAAATTCCCAGGGCGAGCAGAAGTGCGAAGACAAAACGGAAAAAATTCATGAGGGCCAAAGAAGAGTTTTGCATGAAGGCGAGAGGTTACTTGAGTTCACGGCTTCATGGGTAGTGAAGCAAAGTGTGGGGAACAGGTTCAGAAGCAGGGGCGGGGGGTTCTACCGGACCAGGGACGGTCCAAACCAGTCCAAAGTTTTTCAGCGTCATGCCCAGCATCGTGCCGATCCCGCGCCTTTAGCGGTAGAGCTGTTGCTCGGAGTTGTGAAGCGCTTCCCTAGTTCTCTCTAACTAGCAGATTGGCAATCTTTAGCCACGACTGAAGCCTCCTCGAAAAATTCCACGGGATCGCTCCCGAAAACTCGCAGAGCGTAATTGCGCCGTTACATCCGAGTGAGCTCGTCCACTCAATGAAAATCCCGACTAACCGTCGACAACCCATTGAGCAGCGGCGTCATATCCACCAGATGCCCCGCGATCAGGTTTCTCACCTCGCCGTCGCGCTGCCACTTTCCATACACCGCCAGCAAGCGTGAGCCGGTAAGCACGGCGCGCTGGCGTTCGCGGATGCGTTTCCACACGATCACCTGCACCACCCCGGTTTCGTCTTCCAGGCTCACGAACACCACGCCCGATGCCGTGCCGGGTTGCTGGCGCAGGGTGACGATGCCGCAGTGGCGCACCAGGCGGCCGTCGGGTGCGTCTTTGAGTTGTTCGGCGGTCATGAGCCTTCGCTTGCTGAGTTCTTCGCGCAGCAGGGCCAGCGGGTGGCGGCGCAGGGTGAGGCCGGTGCTGGCGTAGTCCCACACGATGGCTTCGCCTTCGGGTGCGGTGGGCAGGGCCAGCGGGGCTTCGTCCACCGGCGCGCTTTTCAACAGCGCGGGTGCGGTGCGCAGTGCGGCGGCGTCCCACACCTGCTGGCGGCGGTGGCCGCTCAGGCCCATCAGGGCATCGGCGGCGGCAAGGGCTTTCATCTGTGGCTGGTCCAGGCCGGCGCGGCGGGCGAGGTCTTGCGTGTTGCGCAGGGGTTGTTGTGCGCGCGCGGCCACGATGCGTTTGGCGCTGTCCTGGCGGATGCCGCTGACGAGGTGCAGGCCGAGGCGCACGGCGCCATCGGGTTCAAGCGTGCTGTCGTGCTCGCTGTGTTGCACGTCCACCGGGTGCACGACGACGCCGTGGCGTTTTGCGTCTTGCACCAGCTGGCTGGGCGTGTAGAAACCCATGGGTTGGCTGTTGAGCAGTGCGGTGAGGAACTCGGCCGGGTGATGGCATTTGATCCAGCTGCTCACGTAGACCAACAGCGCAAAACTGGCGGCGTGGCTTTCGGGGAAGCCGTAGCTGGAGAAGCCTTTGATCTGTTCAAAGATGCTCTGGGCAAAGTCGAGTTCGTAGCCGCGATCGGTCATGCCTTTCACCAGCCGCTCTTCGTACTTCTGCACGTTGCCGTGCCGTTTCCAGGCGGCCATGGCGCGGCGCAACTGGTCGGACTCACCGGGCGTGAAACCGGCGGCGAGCACGGCGATCTGCATGCACTGCTCCTGAAAAATGGGCACGCCCATGGTGCGGCCGAGCGCTTGCCTCAAGGCTTTGCCGTTGTTCGGGCCGGGGTAGCTCACCGGCACTTTGCCTTGCCGCCGGTCAAGGTACGGATGCACGGCACCACCCTGGATGGGCCCGGGCCGCACCAGCGCCACTTCGATCACGAGGTCGTAATAACAACGTGGCCGCAGGCGCGGCAGCATGCTCATCTGCGCGCGGCTCTCGATCTGGAACACGCCCACGGTGTCGGCGGCGCAGATCATGTCGTAGGTGGGCTGGTCGTTCGGGGTCGCGTCTTCCAGAGTGAACTTGCGGCCTTCTTTCTGGCCGATCAGCGCCATGGCCTTGCGCAGCGCGGTGAGCATGCCCAGCGCGAGCACGTCCACCTTGAGCAGGCCGAGTGCGTCGAGATCGTCCTTGTCCCATTCGATGACGGTGCGGTCTTGCATGCTGGCGTTTTCAATCGGCACCAGGCGCGAGAGTGGCAACTGCGTGAGCACGAAACCGCCGGTGTGCTGCGAGAGGTGGCGCGGGAAACCCATCAGCGTGGAGGTGAGTTCCAGCAGCTGGCGCACCTGGAGTTGCTCGGGGTCCAGGCCGGCTTCCACCAGGCGTTCCGTGGCAATGCCATGGCCGTTCCACCAGCGCGATTGTTTGGCCAGCGCAACCAGCGCGCCTTCTTCAAAGCCCAGCACCTTGCCCACGTCGCGCAGGGCGCTGCGTGGGCGGTAGCTGATGACGGTGGCGGTGAGCGCGGCGCGTTCGCGGCCGTATTTTTTGTAGAGGTACTGGATGACGTCTTCGCGCCGCTCGTGTTCAAAGTCCACGTCGATGTCGGGTGGCTCGTCGCGCTCGCGTGAGATGAAACGCTCGAACAGCAGGCCGGTGAGGTCTGGGTTCACGGCGGTGATGCCCAGGCAATAACAAACCACGCTGTTGGCGGCCGAGCCCCGGCCCTGGCACAGGATGTGTTGCGAGCGGGCAAAGGCGACGATGTCGTACACCGTCAGGAAGTAGTGCTCGTATTGCTTGAAGGCGATGAGTTCGAGTTCGTGTTCGATCTGCTGCGCGATCTTCTCGCTGATACCGCCCGGCCATTTCTGCCTGGCGCCCTCCTCGGTCAATCGGCGCAGGTAACTCTGCGGCGTCTCGCCTTCGGGTATCACCTCGCTCGGGTACTGGTAGCGCAACTCGTCGAGCGAGAACTGGCAGCGCGCAAGCACCGCGAGCGTTTCTGCCAGCAGCTCCGGGGGATACAGGCTGCCCAGCGTGGAACGCAGGCGCAGGCGCTGTTCGGCATTGGGTTGCAGCGCGAAGCCGCATTCGGTGAGCGGCTTGCCGATGCGGATGGCGGTGAGCACGTCGTGCAACGGTTTGCGCGAGCGCACATGCATCTGCACGTCGCCCACGGCCACCAGCGGCACGGCGGTGAGCCCGCTGCTCTGGCGCAGGCGGTGCAGACGCATCTCGTCATCGAAGCGGCAGAGCTGCTCCACACCCAGCCAGCAACGGCCCCTGAAGTGCCACAGCAGCCAGCGGGCGATGGTGTCCATCTGGTCCTGGTCGCAGGCGATGTCGGGCACGGCGATCACCACGCAGTCGGCCAGGGCTTCGGCGTCGATACCGTCGAGGG
This sequence comes from Hydrogenophaga palleronii NBRC 102513, assembly GCF_001571225.1. Classification (GTDB taxonomy): domain Bacteria; phylum Pseudomonadota; class Gammaproteobacteria; order Burkholderiales; family Burkholderiaceae_C; genus Hydrogenophaga; species Hydrogenophaga palleronii. The sequence continues at coordinate 93,267 of NZ_BCTJ01000014.1, read as the reverse complement.
TGAGGCGGTAGGTGCCTTTCTTGGGCGAGGCACGGCGCAGGCGCGTGATGAACTCGCAGAGGTTGCCGTAACCGTTGAGGTTGCAGGCGAGCACGACCAGGGTGAAAGGCGCGTCGCAACGCACGCGGAACTGGCTGCCGATGAGCAAGGGAAATTTGTGCTTCTTCGCCGCCACGTGCGCGCGCACCACGCCGGCCAGCGAGCATTCGTCCACCAGCGCCAGCGCGCGGTAGCCGAGTTCAACGGCCCGCTCCACCAGTTCTTCGGGGTGGCTGGCGCCGCGCAGGAAGCTGAAGTTGGAGAGACAACGCAGCTCGGCGTAGTCGGGCAATCCGGCAGCGGTGTTCATGGCCGCCACGGTGCCGAAGCACGCTCATCAACGCATGAGACAGCGCCATCAAGAGGCACCGAAGACCCGGCTCTGCCGGGCCTCTGGTGCCGCCCCCTTGAGGGGGTAGCGTGCAGCGCGGCGGGGGTGCTTTTCCTGTTCATGCGAAATGCCCATGCAGGAACCAGGCGGGCGCGCCGTCCAGCCGGGTCTGGAACACCCACAGCACGCCGGCTTCGGCGGACAGGGCCACCCAGTAATCGCGTGCCACGTTGCGCGCGTGGTCTTCGCCGTTGCCACTGCGGTCCCACCAGCCGCCTTCCACGCGCTGGGGCCCGAGCAGCAGCATCAGGCGGCCGTGGTAGATCGGGTGGTCGCCCCGCACCAGCAGGCGCAGCGGCACCGGCCGCAGGAAGCCGGGCTGGGGCAGCTCGGTGCCGGGCGCGCCCTTGCGCGGCAGCGGCAGCGTGGCTGCCTGCCACTGGCACATGCCTTCGGGGCGGTGGTCTTCGCACAGCACCGGGCGCAACACGCGCTGCGGCCCCAGCCGCGCGGCCAGGCGCTCCAGCACCAGGCCGAGCTTCTCGCCCTGGCGCACGGTGTCGGGCAGCAGCGAGGCGCTCACGTCGTGCAGCGGCCGCACCTCGGTGGCCACCAGCCGCAGGTCGCCCACGGGCGCTTTCAATGCCACCCGCCCCAGGTGCTCGCCCAGCAGGCGGCTGAGGTGTTCGATGTCGCGCGTGGGTTCGGCCGTGTGGATGGTGATTTCGCCGCCCTCGCCCGCCGCGCGCGAACGCATCGCGTCGTGCGCCCAGTACAGCGTGAACGCGGTGACACCCGCGCGCCGCGCCGCCAGCCAGCCGCTGAGCACGAGCAGCAGGCGCCGCGCGCCGAACAGCAGGGCCGGCGCCTGCTCCACGCGCGCCATGAGTTCGAGCCGCTCCTCGAACACCTCGGGCAGCGCCACCCAGTCGTGCGCCTCGGGCGCGTGGCCGTAGGCCCGGTCCAACGCCTGCAGCAGTTGCGCGTCAAAGCGCCGGGCGACGCCGCCACGCGGCAGCGCGCGCACGTCGCCCAGCGTACGGCAGCCGATGTGTTCGAGCGTGAGGCGGTGCGGGTGCACGGCGCTCAAGGTCTCCATCGGCAAGGTGTCGAGCAAGGCCTCCAGCGGGCGGCGCAAGCCGTTCTCGATGCCGGCGCGCGCCAGCGCCAGCGCGGCCAGGCCGTTGGGCGCCCAGGCCAGCCGCGCCACGCCGAGTTCCCGGCCCTCGCTCCACACGCGGTCGCGCAGGGCACGCCGGCCGCCGAACAGGCGCACGCTGGCCGCCACCTCCATCAGCACGGCTTCGTCGGCCAACGCCACCCGGGGCGTGAACTGCAGCGCCCAGGTGGCCAGCGCGCGCTGCGGCGGCGCGGCGTCAGTGGGCGCTGCTGTGCCGGCGCACGGGCTGGGCAGGAGGGCTGTCCACAACATGTTGTTGAATCTCTTCGCGTGGCATCCAGCGCCCGGGCTGGCGCAGCCGCAGCGGAAGGACGGACGCCAGGCTGCCCGGCACCGAGGCCAGGCGCAGGGTGTCGTCCAGCGGCGGCCCTTTGCGCTTGGCAATGCGCACGTGCAGTTCCCAGTTAACCCCCACCGAGGCCACCACGCGCAGCGGCGCGGCCGACGACTCGCTCAGCGCGCGGCTGGGCCGGCACACGAACACCGGCGCGTCAAAACCCGCCGCCAGCACCTGCAAGCGGCGGATCTGCTCGGCCCGCGCGCGCGGCAGCCAGGCCACGAGCGCACCGCAGGCCTGCGCCTTGATGAGTTGCTCGGCCGACCACAGGCGCTCGGCTGGCGTGTCGGCCTGCACCCAGACCAGCTGGCGTTCGTCGATGCCTTCAAAACGCAGGCCCGGCAGATGCGGCGACAGCGGCGGGCCGATCACCACCACCGGCTGCCCGGCGGCACAGATCGGGCGCAGCGCCGGCGCGAGCAGGCGCCACTCCAGGGCGCCGCTGTGCGGCGTGAGGATTTCGCTCAACCCATGGCCGGGCCAGCCACCACCAGGCAACTGCGCGTCCAGCGCAGCAAAACCGCTCGGCCACACAGCCGACACCGGCGCACCCAGCTGATCGCCCCGCCACAGCGCAGCGGCCACGGCCGCAGGCATGCCAACCGCAGGAGGCGCGGCCGGGCGAAGGGGTGAAAAAGCCGGAGACGGATCGTCTTCCGGCCAGGAAAGGGCGGGCTGCATGGCTGGCTCAATATACTGTACGAAAGTACAGTATATGAAAGCCGATGCGCTGTCCAGAAAAGGGGTGGAAGACCCCGGAGCGTGGTCAGTCGGGCGTCGTCACCGAGGCAGCTTCACACCGCCTGCCCCAACCGCGCCACGCCCTCTTCGATCTTCTCCACCCCCACGGTGGCGAAGCTCAGGCGCAGGGTGGCGTGGTCGGGGTTGCGGGCGTAGAACGGGGCGCCGGGCACGAAGGCCACGCCTTTTTCGATGGCGCGTTTGGCGAACTCACCGCCGTCGGCCACCTTGCCGCCCGCGCCGGTGAGGCGGGCCCAGACGAACAGGCCGCCCTGGGGTTGCACGAACTCGATCGCGTCGCCGAGTTCGCGGCGCAGCGCGTTGCCCATGGTGATGGCGCGTTCGGCGTACACCTTGCGCACCTTGTCCAGCGTGGCGGGCATGCGGCCGGCCTTGAGGTATTGCGCGGCCGTGGCCTGGGCAAAAGTGCTGGTGTGGGCGTCGCTGAACTGTTTGCACATGGTGGCCTGGGCCAGCAATGCGGCCGGGCCCACCATCCAGCCCACGCGCAGGCCGGGGCTGAGCACCTTGCTCAAGGAACCGCAGTGCACCAGGCGCTCGCGGCTGCCGGGCACGCTGGCGCTGAGCGCGAGCAGGCTGGGCGGCGGCGCGGCGCCGAAGTAAAGGTCGCCATACGGGTCGTCTTCCACGATCAGCGTGTTGTGCTTCACCGCCATCTCCAGCACCTGCTTGCGGCGCTCCAGGCTGAGCATGGCGCCGCTGGGGTTGCCGAAGGTGGGGATGAGGTAGACGAACTTGGGCTTGTGTTCGGCGATGAGTTTTTCCAGTTCGTCGGTCTTCACGCCATCACCGTCCACCGGCGCGCTGATGAGTTCGGCGCCGTAGAGGCGGAAGCACTGGATGGTGGCAAGGAAGGTCGGGCCTTCGACGATCACCTTGTCGCCGGGCGAGACCAGCGTCTTGCCCAGCAGGTCCAGGCCCTGCTGGCTGCCTGTGGTGACGATCAGGTCGTTCGCGGCCACGTCTTTGGCGCCCTTGCTGGCCATGAAGGCGGCAAGCTGTTCGCGCAGCGGCTGGTAGCCCTCGGTGGCACCGTACTGCAGCGCGCCGCCGGCTTCTTCGGTAAGGGCCGTGTTCACCGCTTCGCGGATGCCGTCCACATCGAACATCGCGCTGTCGGGGAAGCCACCGGCAAAGCTGATGATGCCGGGCTTGCCCAGCAGCTTGAAGAGTTCGCGGATGGCGGAGGTCTCGACGTTGTTGAGGCGGTCGGCAAAGGGAATGGCAAAGGTCATGGCGGCGGTTTCCGTGAAGTCGTGGTCAACGACCGCCATTCTCGCGCACCGGCGCGGGGCGCCCCCGGTTCAGGCCAGGGCCGTGCCCGCCGGGCCGTGCGACCGGCCACCATGCAGCCGCTGCGCCAGCCGGCGCCAGCGCGGTTCGGGTGCGCGCCGGGTGCAGGTGGGGGCATGCGGCTCCAGCCGCAGCACGGCAGGCTTCAGGGCATAGGCGATCACGCGCTGGTGCGGCTGGACGACGAAGTCGTCGCCCGCGTTCAGCACCACGTCGCGTTCGTCGTGGTCGAGCGTGATCCACACGCTGCCTTCGCGGCACACGAGGCGCAGCGCGCCAGCGGGGATGGACTGCAGCGCCTTGTGGGGCATGTTCAGGTCCACGGTCAAGGTGTCGGTTTTCATGAAACACTCCTTTCGCATCAGGGATGTGCATGACTGTAATTAGCCGCCCTACACTGCTCAACCGTTCATTTCGAATGCTTCGCATGCCATTCAGGAATGTGAAAATCCCGCTGGGCGCCCTCCCCCGCTCGCAGATGCTGCGGCTGGACCTGCTGCCCTGCTTCGACGCAGCAGCGCGCACGCTGAGCTTCACCCTCGCCGCGGAAGAGCTGCACCTCACACAGTCGGCCGTGAGCCGGCAGATCCAGTTGCTGGAAGAGAGCCTGGGCACCCCGCTGTTCGAACGGCACCACCGCGCCCTGGTGCTGACCGATGCCGGCGAGGTGATGCAGCGCGCCACGCGCGATGCACTGGAACGGCTGCGCGACGCCTCGGCGCGCGTGCGCCCCGGCCCACGCCTGCGGCAGGTGGCCATGACCTGCACGCACGGCTTCGCCTCGCTCTGGCTCATTCCCCGGCTCGCCCGCTTCACGGCCAGCCACCCGCAGGTGGACGTGCGCATCTCCGCCTCCATGGAGATCATGGACCTCGAACGGCACCGGCTCGACATGGCGGTGCGGTTCGTGCCATCCAGCATCGGGCGAGGTCAGGCGCTGTTCGAGGAAACCGTGCAGCCGCTGTGCGCCCCGTCCCTGCTGCGCGACAAGACCACCCCGCTGCGCCAGCCCGCCGACCTGGCCCACCACACCCTGCTGACGGTGGAGAAGCCCACGGGCCCCGCGCTCACCACCGACTGGGAACCCTGGTTCCAGGTCATGGGCCTGCCGGACATGCGCATGAAGAACACAATGCAGTTCACCCAGTACGCCGACGCAGTGGCCGCTGCCGTGGCGGGCCAGGGTGTGGTGATCGGCCGGCTGCCGCTGCTGCAGTCGCTGGTGGACAGGAAGCAGCTGGTGGCGCCGTTTCGCAGCGGCGGCGCGGCCACGCGCCGTGGCTACTACGTGGAAATGGCGGCCCACGCGCACGACAACCCCGATGCGCTGGACTTCGCGAACTGGCTGCGCGCCGAGGCCGAGCGCGGCTGAGACGGCGCGTGGCGCGTGGGACAATCCGCGCGCATGACGCCCGCCCACATCGAAGCCTTTTTCGCCACGCTCAAGGCCGCCAACCCCACCCCACAAACCGAGCTCGAATACACCAGCGTGTTCGAGCTGCTCACCGCCGTGCTGCTCTCGGCCCAGGCCACCGACGTGGGTGTCAACAAGGCCACGCGCAAGCTGTTCCCGGTGGCGAACACGCCGCAGGCCATTCTGGATCTGGGCCTGGACGGGCTGGAGAGTTACATCAAGACCATCGGCCTGTACCACAGCAAGGCCAAGCACCTGCTGCAGACCTGCCGCATGCTGGTGGAGCAACACGGCGGCGAGGTGCCGGGCACGCGCGAGGCGCTCGAAGCCCTGCCCGGCGTGGGCCGCAAGACGGCCAACGTGGTGCTCAACGTGGCCTTCGGCGAGCCCACGATGGCGGTGGACACGCACATCTTCCGCGTCAGCAACCGCACCGGCCTGGCGCCGGGCAAGACGCCGCTGGCGGTGGAACTGCAATTGATGAAGCGCGTGCCGCCGGCCTATGCGGTGGACTCGCACCACTGGCTCATCCTGCACGGGCGCTATGTGTGCCAGGCGCGCAAGCCGCTGTGCCCGCGCTGCGCGGTGGCTTCGGTGTGCGACTTCAAGGAAAAAACCGTCAACCTTTGACTGACAACGCCCCTGCACGTGCCCCGTTGGGCACGGCAGCGGTCGCGTTCGTCGTTCCTGCATCCTCTTGCTGCGGTGCGTGCGGACTAAGATCCCGCTTCCCTCCATTCATGCACGCAGATATATCGGTAATGAGAGCATTGTTTTGTTGTGCCGCAGTGGCACTGTCCTGGCTGGCCGCGCCATCGCACGCGCAGAACCTGATCCTCGCGATCAGCGAAGGCACATCGGGCGGCACCGACCACGCACGCGTCATTGCCAAATACCAGGACCTGGCCGACGTCATCGGCAAGAGCATCAACCAGAAGGTGAACGTGGTGTTCATCCGCGAGTTCGCGTCGCTTGAAGAGGGCATGAAGCAGCGGCGCTTTGCCCTCGCCATGGCGCGCCCAAGCGACTTTCCGGCACGGGGCATGCGCGACTACGGCTACAAGTACGTGGCCTCGGCCAGCCCCGATGGCCAGTGCCTGATCGTCGTGCCCAAGGACGCGCCCTACAAGACACTGGCCGACGTGAAGGGCAAGCGCTTCGTCTTGCCCGAGACCGCCGCCTACATGGCCAAGTTCTGCACCTCGGCGCTGCGCGACGAAGGCCTCGACATCGCCAAGGAGAACGTGCAGCGCGTGCGCGAACAAGCCTCCATTCCTTTCTTCCTGAGCAACAAGTTCGCCGACGTGGGCGGCGTGGCGTCGTACTCGGGCGTGGCCAAGTCACTCGACAAAACCGGCCAGCGCGTGCTGTTCACCAGCGTATCCCAGCCCTACTTCCCGCTGATCGCGGACCGCGACTTCACCGCGGCCCAGATCGACGCCATGCAAAAGGCCTTGCGCGCCATGCCCGACACCGAGGCGGGCCAGAGCGTGTTGAAGAACGTGGGCATCAAGGGCTTCGACACTTCAACCGAAAAGAAACTGGGCGGCTTGCTGGATTGGCTCGGCCTGTAGGCCGGGCACGGACAAGGCTCACGCCACGATCTGGACCCTCGGCGAAAGACCCTCGCCGAAACATCTGCGAACACCATTTGCACCGCCATGCGGTCAGACTGTGCGCTGTCCAGATTGGCGGCACCCTGGCATTCCGAGGTGCTCCCGATCGACGTCGAGAAGGCCCGGCCCACCCCGGGCCTGCGTCCCCGTCCAACACCATGAGCCCATGAACATCCTTCCTCTCGTGCTTTCCCTGAGCGCCGTCGCACTGGCTCCGGCCGTGGCACTGGCACAAACCCCGGCCAGCAAACCGGCCGCAGCCGCCAAGGCGCCCGCCAGCGCACAAGCCCCTGTCAAGAAACGCGCGCCGCTGGCCCGCTCTGCCGCCAAGGCCGTGGAAGAAGCGACCCCGATCGAAGAAGACTCCGACGTGGCCCTCACCGAAGCCGACCTCGCGGTGGCCCAGCGGGTCTACCTCGGCAACATCCCTTGCGAGCTGGGCAACGCGGTGCAGATCACACCCGCCAAACGCCAGGGTTTCTTCCTCGTGCAGGTGAAGAACGTGCGCAACGCGCGCTACTACATGCACCCGGTGGAAAGCCGCACCGGTGCCATTCGCCTGGAAGACCCGAAGCGCGGCGCGCTCTGGCTGCAGCTGGGCAACAAGTCGATGCTCATGAACCAGAAGCTGGGCAAGCGCATGGCCGATGAATGCACCAGCCCCGAGCAGCTGACCATGGCCGACGAGATGAAGCGCAATCCGCCGCGCAGCCTGCTCGACCCCGAGCACCCGCCGGCCACCGACCCGGTGCTGGTTCGCAACTGAAGCGGCCCCGCGCCAGGCCGGTGCGGCGGCGCGGCGGCTACAAGTCGAGCGCCGTCCAGCCGCCCGGCTCGGGCGCATCCTTCGGCCACTCGGCCGCTTCGCGGATGCGCACACCACCCCCTTGCAGAATGTGCTGCGCCGCGCGGATCACACCGGCGTGCGTGACCCACAACACGTTGGCGCTGGCGGCGGGCCGCAAGTCACCCAGTGCGGCGGCCACGCGGTACAGCAGCATCTGCGTGCTCTCCACGCCACCAAAGCGGTGCTGCGCGAAGTCGGCCATCCAGGCGTCGAAGGCCGCCGCCGGCACGCTGTCCCAGCGTTTCAACTCCCAGTCGCCAAAGTCCATTTCGTTCAAACGGGTGTCGACGCGCGCGGCCTTCAGGTCGCGGCGCTCGGCCTGCAGCGCGCCGGCCATTTGTTGTGCGCGCAGCAGGCCCGACACCCAGACCGCCGTGCCCACCGGCAACAGGGGCGCAAAGTCTTTCGCGGCCTGGCGCGTGAGCGCGGCATCGGCCGCCACGTCGCTGGCGCCGTAACACAGGCCGGGTGGCAGCATCACCGCCGCGTGGCGCAACATCCAGAGCTTCATGACAGCAGCGGCCAGGCCAGCGCCAGCCCGAGGTAGAACAAGACTTCAGCCACCTGCTGCGTGGCGCCCAGGCCGTCGCCGGTGAAGCCCTGCAGACGGCGCTGCAGCAGCCGCCACATCCAGGCCAGGCCGATCACCGCGCCCAGCACCGCCGCCCACCAGGGCGCACCGGGCAAACACCACCAGGCCAGCGCCATCGCCAGCGCCCACCAGAGCAGGCCCGCCAGCAGGCCGGCGGTGGACAGGCTGTCGGCCAGCGGTTTGCTTTTGGACTGTGCGGTGTCACCCACGTGCGGCAGCGTGCGGATGATGAACAGCGGCAGCGTGCGCGAGGTGACGTGGGCCGCGAACAGCGCCACCACCGCCAGCCACGCGCTGCCCTGCGCCAGCAGCGCGAGCAGCGCCACCTTGGTGAGCAGCACCAGCACCAGCGCAATGGCGCCGTAGCTGCCGATGCGCGAGTCCTTCATGATCTCCAGCGCGCGCTCACGCTGCACACTGCCGCCCAGGCCATCGGCCAGATCGGCCAGGCCGTCTTCGTGAAACGCGCCGGTGAGCCAGACGCCGAACACGGTGCTCAGCACCACCGCCACCCAGGCCGCGGCCGGCACCGGCGGCAGCAGCACCAGCAAGGCCCAGAGCAGCGCCGCGGTAAGCACACCCACCACCCAGCCCACGCCGGGAAAATGCGCGGCGCTGGCGCGCAGCATGGCCGGGCTGAAGCCGACCCAGTCGGCCAGCCGCCCGGTCACCGGGATGCGGGTGAAGAACTGCAGCGCGAGCAGGAAGTGCCTGAAGAAGGAAGGCATCGGATTTCAGGCGCGGCTGGGGTCGGCCACGTCTTCGCTGCGCGAGACACCGGCGGATTCAAAACTCGCCATCTCGCGCAGCAGCGCGCAGGCGCTGTGCAGCAGCGGCCAGGCCAGCGCCGCGCCCGAGCCTTCGCCCAGGCGCAGGCCCAGATCGAGCAGCGGTTCCACCTTCAGGTGCGCCAGCATCAACGCGTGGCCGCGTTCGCCCGAGTGGTGCGCGAACACGCAGCGCTGCAACAGGTGCGGCTGCAACTGCGCGGCCACCAGCACGGCGGCGCTGGCGATGAAACCGTCCACCACGATCACGCGCCGTTCTTCGGCGGCCTGCAGCACCGCGCCGGTGAGCGTGGCGATCTCGAAACCGCCGAAGGCGGCGAGCGCGTCCAGCGGTGCGGTGGCGTCGGCATGGCGCGCCAGCACTTCGCGCAGGATGCCGATCTTGCGCTGCACCGCCGCCGCGTCCAGCCCGGTGCCGGCACCGGTAACGTCAGCCACGTCGAGCTGCGCCAGGCGCGCCAGCAGCATCGAAGCCGCCGAGGTGTTGCCGATGCCCATCTCGCCCAGCAGCAGCGCATTGCCCGGCAGGCCATGCACCACCTCGCGGCCGTTGGCGATGGCCTGCGCGCATTGCGTGGCGCTCATGGCCGGGCCTTCCAGCGCGTCGGCCGTGCCGGGCGCGATCTTGCGCACGATCAGGCCCGGCCGCGCCGCAAAGTCGTGGCGCACGCCGCAGTCCACCACGTTGAGGGCGATGCCGTGCTGGCGCGCCAGCACGCTCACCGCCGCACCACCGGCAAGGAAGTTCTCCACCATCTGCCAGGTGACGTCGCTCGGGTAGGCCGAGACGCCGCGCGCGGCCAGGCCGTGGTCGGCCGCGCACACCAGCATCTGCGGTTCGCGCAGCTCGGGCTGCAGCGTGCCGAGGATCAGGCCGATGCGCTGCGCCAGCGCTTCCAGCCGGCCGAGCGAGCCGACCGGTTTGGTCTTGTTGTCGAGCGCGCGCTGCAGTGCCTGTGCGAGTTCGGGCTGGGTGATGTCGGCGATGGTCTTCATATTCAGGGTTCGATGAGTTGGTCGAGCAGGCCGGGTTCGACATGGGCGGCCAGGAAATCGGCCAAGCCATCGAACACGCTCTCCAGCGTGGGCACGCTGGTACCGAACAGGGCTTGCAGTACGCGGGGATCTTCGAACAGGCCGTGCAGGTACACACCGAGCACGTTGCCGCGCGCATTCTGCCAGCCCAGGCCACCGGGCAGGGCCTCGCGCGCCACATCACCGGCGGCGGCCATGGCGGCGTGCGGCAGGGTCTGGCCGTGGTGGATTTCGTAGCCCGCCGCGTCCACGCCCGACAGCGCGGCCCACGCACCGGTGAGCTCGCCAAAACGGGTGCGTGCGTGGCGCACGGTTTTCTGCGGGTCGAACTGTGTCACCAGCGGCAGCAGGCCGAGGCCGGGGGCGTTGCCGTCGATGCCATGGGTGTCGATCAGCGCCTCGCCCAGCATCTGCAGGCCGCCGCACACCCCCAGCACCGCCCCGCCCTGCGCGGCGTGCGCCGCCACCGCACGGTCCAGCCCCTGCGCGCGCAGCCAGGCCAGGTCGGACGCGGTGGCCTTGCTGCCGGGCAGCACGATCCAGTCGGCGCCCGCGCAGTCGGCGGGTGTGCGCGCCCAGACCAGGCGCACGCCGGGCACGTTCTTGAGCGGCTGGAATTCGTCCAGGTTGCTGATGCGCGGGTAGGCGATCACCGCCACGGTCTTCGTCACCGCGCCGGCCGCGCGGGTCTTGTCGTCGAACACACCGTCTTCTTCCGGCAGGCCGTGTTGCCACCACATCGGCAGCACCGCCACCGTGGGCACGCCGGTGAGTTCCTGCAGTTGCTGCGGTGCGGGTGCGAGCAGGCTGGCGTCGCCGCGAAACTTGTTGAGCACAAAACCGTGGATCAGCGCGCGCTCTTCCGGCGGCAGCAGGGCCCAGGTGCCGTAGAGGTGGGCGAAGGCGCCGCCGCGGTCGATGTCGGTCACCAGCAGGCAGCGCGCCTGCGCGTGTAGGGCCACGCGCATGTTCACCACGTCGCTGGCGTGCAGGTTGATCTCGGCCGGTGAACCCGCGCCTTCGATCACCACCACGTCGTTTTCTTCCCGCAGCGCGTCCAGCGCGGCGCAGATCTGCGGCCACACGCGCTGGCTGCGGCCGCGCCAGGGCAAGGCCGAGAGCTCGTCGTTCACCTGGCCCAGCAACACCACCTGGCTGCGTGTGTCGGCCTCGGGCTTGAGCAACAGCGGGTTCATGCGCACATCGGGCTCGGCGCGCGCGGCCAGGGCCTGGAAGTACTGGGCCGAGCCGATCTCGCCGCCAGAAACCACCCTGGCGTTGTTGCTCATGTTCTGCGCCTTGAAGGGCGCCACCTTGAGCCCTTGGCGCGCGTAGTGCCGGCACAGCGCGGTGGTGAGCCAGCTCTTGCCCGCACCGCTGGTGGTGCCGAGCACCATCACACACACCGCTGTCATGCCACACGCTCCGTTGGGGTTGTTTGCGCCAGCCACGCCGCGCGCAAGGCGGCCAGTGCCTCGGGTGGCATCGCGCGCAGGCGCCACTGGCCGGGCAGGCCGAAAGAGCTTGCATCGCGCAGCTTGATGCCGGCCGCGCGCAGCGCCGCCGCGTCGAAGGCGTGGGGTGGTGCGGCGCAGAGGTAAGGGGCGTCGCTGGGCGCGACCGTCCAGCCGAGTTCCAGCAGCAGCGCGCGCAGGTCTTGCGTCCACGACGTGAGCGTGGGCAGGCTGTGCCGCACCCAGGCCTGCGAGTCCGCTGACACCCAGGCCTGCAGCATGGCAACGGCGTGGGCACCCAGCGGCCAGGACGGCGCGAGTTGTTCCAGGTCGTGCACCACAGCAGCCTGGCCCAGCGGCGCAATCGCATAACTGCCGCGCACACCGGTGAGGCCCAGCGCCTTGTTGGGTGTCCAGAGTTGCCAGACGCGGTCCAGCGCGGCCGCGTCCAGGCTGCAGCGGCCGCTCAGGCGCAGCGGTTCGTAAGCGCGATCGAGCACCGTGTGGGTGGCCGTGGCCACCACGTTGCGCGCGGTGGCTTCGGCCTGGCCGAGCGGGCTGGCGGGTTCACACAACCAGGCCAGACTCGCCTGCGCCGGCTCGGCGGTGGTCTGCAACTGCCAGGCCGTGGCGGCGCGGGCGTAGTCGCCATAGCCGTGCGCCGGCAGCCAGACGTGCCGGCCGCCCTGCTGCGCCACCCAGGCGCTGAAGCGCACGATGAATTCGCTGGCGCTGGCCGCGAACACGAAACGCGCAGCGTCCACACCGTGCCAGGCGGCGAGCGCGGCACGCAGCTGGGTGTAGGCCGGGTCGGGGTAGTGGCGCGCGTCCGCGCCCTGCACTGCGGCGAGTGCGTGTGGGCACGGGCCGCAGGCGTTGGCGTTGGTGGAAAAGTCGAACAGCGGCACACCGGCGGCATCGGGGCCACCGTGCACCGGCAAAAACAGCGCGCTCATGCCAGCCCCCGCCAGACCACAACGGTCCAGAGCAGTGCCAGCGCGGCCAGCACCACCACCACGCGGCCGGCGAGCTGCAGCGCCGCCGCGGTATCGGCGGCCAGCGGGCGGCGGCCGCCATCGTGCAACTGGTAGACGCCCGGTTTGCCCAGGCGCACGTCCAGCGCCAAGGCCATGGCCGCCATGGGCCAGCCGCTGTTGGGCGACGGTGTGCGCGCGGCCTGCGCCGGCAGGGCCGGCAACTGGCGCAGCGCGCCGAGCAGGCCCAGCAGCAGACCGGTGAGGCGCGCCGGCAACCACGACAAGACATCGTCGGCGCGTGCGGCCCATTTGCCGGCCCAGGTCCAGTCGCGGCCGTTGCGTTCGCCGCGGTAGCCCCACATGGCGTCGGCCGTGTTGGCGAGGCGGTAGAGTGCCGCGCCCGGCAGGCCGGCGACCGCGAACCAGAACAGCGGCGCGACCACCGAGTCGTTGAGGTTCTCGGCCAGGGATTCGATGGCGCTTTCGCGCACCTGCGCTTCGTCCAGCGTGTGCACGTCGCGGCTCACCAGCCAGGACAGGCGCTCGCGCCCGGCCGCCAGCGAGAGGCCGAGCGCGGTTTCCACCGCACGCACCTCGTCGCGCAACATGCGCCAGGCCAGCAAGGGTTTGAGCAGCAGGCCCAGCACCAGCGCCTGCAGCCACCAGGGCGCGTTCGACACCAGCACCTGCAGCACCAGCGCGGCCACCACCACCAGCGCCGCACCCAGGCACCAGGCCAGCGCGCCGCGCACGAAGGGGCGTGCATGGGAGGCCTGGCCCGCGTTCGGCGTGGGTGCGACGCGCCGGCCCATGAAGGACAGGTAAGCGCCCATGGCCACCACCGGGTGCCAGCGCGCCGGTGGTTCGCCCCAGCAGCGGTCCACCAGCAAAGCCAGCAGCACCGCCAGTGGCAGCGCCAACGACGCCACCGCACCGGGCGCCAGCGGCCACCACAGCCCGCTCATGCCGCCACCTGGGCCGCTGCCTTGCGCAGCGCGCGCAGCAGCGCGTCCACATCGTCGGGCTGGTGCGCGGCCGACAGGGCGATGCGCAGGCGCGCCGTGCCCAGCGCCACGGTCGGTGGCCGGATCGCCGGCACCCACAGGCCTTGTTCGCGCAGCGAGGCCATCACCGCCAGCGCGGGCTGGTTGTGGCCGATCAGCAGCGGCTGGATCGGGGTGGCAGACGGCATCAGCCGCCAGCCGGTGGCGTCGAAGGCGGCGTGCTGCCCGGGCGCCAGGCCGTTGCGCAGTTGTTCGATGCGGTCTGCCAGCTGTTGCCGGCGCTGCTCGCCGTCGGCACCGAGCACGCAGCGCAGGCTGGCGCGCAGGGCTTCGGCCAGCAGCGGCGGCGCGGCGGTGGCATAGGTGTAGCTGCGGGTCTTCTGCAGCACCCATTCCACCAGCCGCTCGGGGCCGGCCACAAAAGCGCCGGCCACGCCCAGGGCCTTGCCCAGGGTGGCCATGTAGAGCACGCGCGGCGAAGCGGTTGGCCCGGTGAGGCCGGCGGCGGCGAGTGCGCCCCGGCCTTCGGGGCCGAGCACGCCGAAACCGTGTGCGTCGTCGAGCAGCAGCAGCGCGTCGTGTTGCTCGCACAGGGCGTGCAACGCGCCGATGTCTGCCACGTCGCCGTCCATGCTGAACACCGCGTCGCTCATCACCAGCTTGCGCCGCACCGGGCTGGCCGCGAGCAGTTCGGCGAGGTGCGCCAGATCACCATGGCGGTAACGGTGCACGGTGGCGCGCGAGAGGCGCGCGCCGTCGATCAGGCAGGCGTGGTTGAGGGCATCTGAAAACAGCGCATCGCCCTCACCCACCAAGGCCGGCACCAGGCTGGCGTTGGTGGCGTAACCGGCGTAGAAGTACAACGCACGCGGCAGGCCGACGGCCGCGGCCAGTTCACGTTCGAGCGCGGCATTGGCCACGCTGTGGCCGCTGACCATGGGCGAAGCGCCGGAGCCGACGCCATACAGGTCCACCGCGGCGTGCACCGCCTGCCGCAGGGCCGGCGCTTGCGACAGGCCCAGGTAGTCATTGCTGCAGAAGGCCAGCAGCGATTCACCGTCCACCCGCAACCGTGCGCCGCCCTCGGGCAGCACCTCGCGCCGACGCCGCAGCAGGGTGCGTGCGTCCAGCTCGGCCAGGCGTTGATCGATCTCGTTCAACCAGCTCATGGGAGTGCCCCGTCTTTCATTGCCAGTCGGGCGGCAGTTGCAGTTGGACGCGGCGCGCATCGGGCGGGGTGTCGAACCACGGCAACTGGCCAAGCAGCGGCGCGCCCAGGCGCTCGCGCAACGCTTCAATGTTCTCCTGCGCGCAGGGCATGGCCGGGTCAACCCGGTTCGCCACCCAGCCGGCCAGGTGCAGGCCGTCGGCGCGGATCGCTTCGGCGCTGAGCAGCGCATGGTTCAGGCAGCCCAGGCGCACACCCACCACCAGCACCACCGGCGCGGCGATGGCGCGCGCCAGGTCGGCCAGGGTTTCGCTGGCGTTGATCGGCACGCGCCAGCCGCCCGCGCCTTCGACCACCACCACGTCGGCCAGCGCACGCAGCGCGTGGTGGGCGGCGAGCAGTTGGGCAACAGACAAGGTATGGCCCGCGCGCTGCGCTGCGATGTGCGGCGCCAGCGCCTCGGACAGGGCCACCGGGTTGTCGAGTGCGGCGGGCACGGCCACGCTGGAGGCCGCGCGCAGGGCCAGCACGTCTTCGCTGACCCAGCCACCGCCCTGCTCCACCAGCCCGGCCGCCACCGGCTTCATGCCGACCACGCGTGCGTGGTGCTGTTGCAGCGCGTGCAGCAGGGCCGCGCTCACCAGGGTCTTGCCGACACCGGTGTCGGTGCCGGTCACGAAGCAGCCGTCAAACGCCATCGCACACTCCCCAGGCCGCATCTGCAGCCGGTGCGGCATGGCCGTCTTCTTCGGCCAGGGTGGCGTGCAGGGCCTGCAGCGCGGCGTCGGCGAGGAAGGCGCCTTCGGCCTCGTCGATCACGTAGGGCGGCATGGCGTAGACGGTGTGACCGATGGGCCGCAGCAGTGCGCCGCGTTGCAGTGCGTGGCGCGCGTAGCGACGGCCGAAGTCCGGCAGGCTGCTGGCCACGTCCCACGCGAACACCATGCCCTGGCGGCGCGCGTGGCGCACGCGGGGGTGCTTGGAGATCGGCTCGAATTGCGCGGCCAGCCGCTCGCCAGTGAGCACGTTGGCGCGCAGCGCATCGGTCTGTTCAAACAGGTCGAGCGTGGCGAGCGCGGCGCGGCAGGCCAGCGGGTTGCCGGTGTAGCTGTGCGAGTGCAGGAAACCGCGTGCCACTTCGTCGTCATAAAACGCGGCGTACACCGCGTCGGTGGTGAGCACCACCGACAGCGGCAGCGTGCCACCGGTCAGGCCTTTGGACAGGCAGAGAAAGTCGGGCCGGATGCCGGCCTGTTCGTGCGCGAACAAGGTGCCGGTGCGGCCGAAGCCGACCGCGATCTCGTCCAGCACCAGGTGCACGCCGTAGCGGTCGCACAGGGCGCGGGCGCGGCGCAGGTAGGCCGGGTGGTGCATGGCCATGCCGGCAGCGCACTGGATCAGCGGCTCGACGATCAGCGCCGCCGTGCTCTCGTGGTGCTCGGCCAGCCAGCGCTCCAGCGCATCGGCGGCGCGTTCGGCCACGTCGGCCGCCGACTCACCGGGCGCGGCGGCGCGCGCATCGGGGCTGGGCACGGTGTCGGCCAGGCGCACCAGCGGCGCATAGGCTTCGCGGAACAAGGCGATGTCGGTCACCGCCAGCGCGCCCACAGTCTCGCCGTGGTATCCACCGGCCACACCGACAAAACGGTGCTTGCCCGGCCGGCCGGCGTTGCGCCAGTGGTGCGCGCTCATCTTCAGGGCGATCTCGGTGGCGCTGGCGCCGTCGCTGCCGTAGAAGGCGTGACCCAGGCCGGTGAGCGCCGCCAGCCGCTCCGACAGCTCCACCACCGGCGCGTGCGTGAAGCCGGCCAGCATCACGTGGTCGATCGAGTTCAGCTGGTCGATGAGCGCGGCGCGGATCGCCGGGTGGTTGTGCCCGAACAGGTTGACCCACCAGGAGCTGATGGCATCAAGGTAACGCCGGCCTTCGTGGTCGTGCAGCCAGACGCCTTCGGCACGCGACAGCGGCACCAGCGGCAGCGCGGCGCCGCCGGGCTCGTGCAGCTTCATCTGGGTGCAGGGATGCCACACCGCCGCCAGGCTGCGTTGGCGCCAGGCTTCGTTGAGCGACATGCCCGGCCTCAGCCCCCGTGGCCGCGGCGCGGCTGCAGGCCCAGCTTCTTGAGCAGGCCCATGTCGGCTTCGACGTCGGGGTTGCCGGTGGTCAGCAGTTTTTCGCCGTAGAAGATGGAGTTGGCGCCGGCCACGAAACACAGGGCCTGCACCGCTTCGCTCATCTGCTGGCGCCCGGCCGACAGGCGCACGCGGGCGCGCGGCATGGTGATGCGTGCCACCGCGATGGTGCGCACGAACTCCAATGGGTCGAGGTCGGGCTGGTCGGCCAGCGGCGTGCCCTGCACCTTCACCAGGTTGTTGATGGGCACCGACTCGGGATAGTCGGGCGCGAGGTTGGCGAGCTGGGCCACCAGCGCGGCGCGTTGCCGGCGCGATTCGCCCATGCCCACGATGCCGCCGCAGCAGACCTTGACGCCAGCACCGCGCACACGCTCCAGCGTGTCCAGGCGGTCCTGGTAGTCGCGCGTGGTGATGACCTCGCCGTAGAAATCGGGCGCGCTGTCGAGGTTGTGGTTGTAGTAGTCGAGGCCGGCATCGCGCAGGATCTCGGCATGGCCGTCGGACAACATGCCCAGCGTGGCGCAGGCCTCCAGGCCCTCTTCCTTCACGGTGCGCACCAGCTCGGCCACGGCGTCGACGTCGCGGTCTTTCGGCGCGCGCCAGGCCGCGCCCATGCAGAAGCGCGTGGCGCCGGCCTGTTTGGCACGTTGCGCGGCTTCGCGCACCGCGTCCACGCCCATCAGCTTGCCGGCGGTGAGGCCGGTGTCGAAATGCACCGACTGCGGGCAATAGCCGCAGTCTTCGGGGCAACCGCCGGTTTTCACCGACAGCAAGGTGGCGAGCTCGACCTCGGTCGGGTCGAAGTGTTCGCGGTGCACGGTCTGTGCGCGGTACAGCAGCTCGGAGAACGGCAGGTCAAACAGGGCCTGCACGTCGGGCACGTTCCAGCGCTGGGTGCCGGCGTCGTCTTGCGGCGCGGGCTTGGGCGTGGCGTGGAAATGCAGGGGCTGCACGCTGGCAGCCGGGCTCAGGAGGTCGGTCGGCATGTTTCGGGATCCTTTGAACGGTCAGTGGGCATTCTGCCTGCCGGCAGCGGCCGGCAGAATGCCATCACGCGGACGGCGGCGTGCCGTCCGTCAGCGGGCAGTTGCCCTCAGACCGCGTGGGCCGCAGGAACGGCACCGCCGATGCTGGCGCGCAGGGCCGGTTGCACCCAGCGCTGGTACGCCAGGCCGCCGGCCACGCCCATGCAGGCCCAGAAGCACAACGACAACCAGGTGGTGGCCCAGACGAATTGCTGCCCCAGATCGCGCAGCGCAGCCTGGGCTTCGCCCTGGAAGCCGCCCAGCGGGTCGGCCGTGATGTGCGGTGCACCCACCACATAGGGCAGCGCCAGCAGGGCGGCGGCCAGCAGCCAGCGCAGGTGGCTGCGCATGCCGGCGGCGACGGCGCAGGCACTGGCCGCGCTCAGGGCCGCCAGGATCCACCAGGCCTGGCGCGAGCCCAGGCGGGCGGCGTCCATGCCGGGGATTTCGGCGTGCAGGCCGATCGAGGGCCAGAAGTGGAACACCAGCCAGCCGGCGGCGGCGGTCACCAGGGCCAGCGGCAGCGCGCGCAGCGTGGTGCCGCGCCACTGGGCCACTCCCATCACGGCGAACACCAGCAGCGCCATGCTGAAGGCGTGCAGCACGTTGGCGACGAAGGTCCAGCCGGTGCGCTCCAAACCGTCCTCCGGCGCCCATTCGTCGTCTTCTTCGGCCATGGCATGGCCTTCGTGTTCGGCCGCAGCCGCGTCAGGCGCCGCTTCGGCGGCAGCCGGCGCTTCGATCTTCTGGTCTTCAAAGACCTCGGCGGCCAGGATGATGGGCACGGCCTGCAGTTGCTGCACGCCGGTCTGCACAAGGCCGACGGCCAGCGCAACGGCCAGGCTGGCCCAGATCAGTCGTTGAAAAATCATGGTGAAACTCCAAAAAGTGTTGGAACGAAGCCGCCTGTTCGGGCGGAGTCGCCGGCGCGAAAGCACCTGGTCCAGAGATGCCACGGAACTGGCTTTTCCAGGCCGCAGGCATCACCCCTTGAGGGGGTCGCGCAGCGCGGCAGAGGTGTTCTCTTAGTGACAGGGTTTGACAGTCACGTGGCGCACGTCGTGCGCCGCGTTGTGTGCCAGCGGGCTCTCGGCGAAAGCCACGCCGTACAACACGACCAGGCCAAGCCCGGCGGCGGCGGCCAGTTGCAGCAGCAGGCTGCGTGCGGCGGAGGTGGCGCCCGAAGGTGCCGTGGTGCTGGTTCCATTCATGTGGTGCTCCATTTCAGACAAAAAGATTGAGGCGGTTGAACAAGGAAGCCCTGGGCGCCGCGCCCCTCGGCGCCAGGACGGGACAGAAAACAGAAAGCGGGGCCATGCGCGGCGGCCTCATGGTGCCCCCAGGCTGGGTGGCAGGCGCGCGAGGATGCCGCTGCGCAGCCGCGCCGGGCGCTCATTGCGCAGCAGGTTGCCGTCGGCCGCTGCCGCGTGCATGGCGGCACAGGCCAGCACGTGCGCGGCGGTTTCTTCGTCGGGCTGCAGGTCACCAAACAGGTAGGTGTATTTGCCGGGCGCCTGGAAGGCCACCGAGCAGGCGCGCGAGCAACTGCTGAGGCAGGCCATGCCACGCACGCGCACCTGCGCATCGGGCGCCTCTGCAAAAGCCTGCGCGGCCTGCACCGCCTCGAACAGGATGTCGCCAGCCGCGCGTTGCTCGCGCGACGCGCCCGCCGGGCGGCAGGTAGTGCAGACGATGACCTCGGTCATCGGTGGTGAAACGGTTTCGCGTGTGGACATGGTGGGTGGGAAAATCAGGTTCAGTGCGCCAGCCGGTGTTCGGCCCGCCAGTCGGTTGCCCAGGCGGCACAGCGGCCGACGGGGCGCAGGGGGTCGTCGAAATCCACCACGACGATGTGGGCCGCGCTCGCGGGCGCGGCGGCTTGCTCCAGCGTGCGGCCATCGGTGAGCAGCCAGAGGCAGTTGTTGTCGCCACCGCCCGGGCCACGCAGGCGCTGGTCGCGCTGCAGCAGGCGCTCGGCCTCGTGCAGGCAGGCCGCCAGCGGTGTGCCGCCGCCTCCGCCGAGCGGGCGCACCCGGGCGCTGCCGGCGGCGCGCGCCGGGCCGGGGGGCAGCAGCAGTTGCACGCCCTGGCCGCCGAAGCCGATCAGCGCCACGTGGTCACCGGCGCGCGCGGCCTGTTCGATCAGGCGCGCGGCATAACCCTTGGCCCAGGCCAGGCGCCCGCCCTGGCGCATCGAGCCCGAGGTGTCGAGCGCGATCAGGTGCAGCGGCGGCACGCGCGTGTGCAGCGGCCGGTGGCGCAGGTGGGCCGCGGCCAGCCGTTGCGGCCCCTTGGCCAACAGCGTGCGCACCCAGTGGATGCCGGCACCGCCCGCGGCCGGGGTGGCTCGCGCAGCGTGCCGCGCCAGCGTGGGCCGGGGTGCTGCGGGTCTGGGGCCTGGCCACCGCCAGCCACCGGGCGCGCCGAGCGCGCTGGGGCTGGGGTGGCTCATGCTTTTTTTGGGGGCCAGGCCCCCGTGTGAAGCACCCGTTCCATGCCTTGTGGCTGTGGCGGCAACGCGCCCCAGTCGCCGTCGGCGGCGGGTGTTCCGGCCGTGGTGGATGCCGGTCCGTTCGCCTGGCTGCTCGCATTGCCGTTGCCGCCGGCAGGCGGTGGCGGCGCGGCCTGCGGTGTGGCCGCTGCGTTGCCACCCGCGGGCGGCTGGCCGTGGGGTGCGCGGCGGTGTGCCAGCGCCAGTTCGGCCACGGCGTCCACGTCGGCCACGCTCACGGTGTCGCGCTGCGCCAGCGCGGCCAGGGCGCGTGCGGCGCGCAGCATCACCAGGTCGGCGCGGATGCCGTCCACACCGGCGGCCTGGGCCAGCTGGGCGGCGTGCTGCAGCACCGCGTCCGACCACTGCAGTTTCGGCAACACGGCACGCGCGGCGGCCAGCGATGCCACCAGGTGCGCCTGGGCCTCGGCGTGTTCGCCCAGCAGGCGCTGCGGGTCGGCGTCAAAGGCCAGCCGGGCGCGCACGATGGCCTGGCGCTGCGCGGCGTCGCTCGGGTTGGCGAGCGCCACCGAGAGGCCGAAACGGTCCAGCAGCTGCGGCCGCAGTTCGCCCTCTTCCGGGTTCATGGTGCCGACCAGCACGAACTGCGCGGCGTGCTGGCGCGACACGCCGTCGCGCTCCACGGTGTTGACGCCGCTGGCGGCGACATCGAGCAGCGCGTCAACCAGCGCGTCGGGCAGCAGATTGACCTCGTCCACGTACAACACGCCGCCGTGTGCGCGCGCCACCAGGCCGGGCGCGAGCCGCACCTGGCCGTCGCGCAACACGTCTTCCAGGTTGAGCGTGCCCACCAGCTGTTCCAGGCTGGCCGCCAGCGGCAGCGTGACGAACGGGGCGTTCGGCAGCAATGCGGCGAGCGCACGCGCCGAGGTGGACTTGGCGGTGCCACGCGGCCCGCTGATCAGCACACCGCCCATGCCGGGGTCGATGGCGGCCAGCAGCAAGGCGCCCTGCAGCGCGTCCTGGCCGACCAGGGCGGAGAAAGGGAATGCCGGCGTTGATGCCGCGTGCAGTTCGGTGGGTTCAAGGCTCATGCGGTTTTCTCCGGTTCGCAGCGTGTGGGGGCAAGCGATGCAGGCACATCGGTGTTGCTCCCGCCCCTTCCGGGGGAGCGTTGGGGTGGGGGCCGCTGAAGCCATGTGGTCGGCGCGCAGGCCCCATCCCGGCCTCCCCTCACAAAGGAAAGGGGAAGGAGCAGATTCACGACGCGGCGGGCATGCGTCATCGGCCCTCCTCCAGATGGTGCTCGAGTTCCAGCAGATGCTGTTCGATGCGCTCGCGGTGCTCGCCCGGCTCGGCCCAGAGGCCGCGCTGCATGGCTTCGAGCAGGCGCTCGCCGATGCCGCGCAGCGCCAGCGGGTTGTGTTGTTGCAGGAAGCCGCGTGTGTCGTCGTCGTGCAGGTAGGCGTCGGCCACCAGCGCGTACTGATGGTCGCCGACCACGCCGGTGGTGGCGTCGAACGCGAACAGGTAGTCCACCGTGGCGGCGATTTCGAAGGCGCCCTTGTAGCCGTGGCGCTTCACACCGTCGATCCACTTCGGGTTGACGGCGCGCGCGCGCACCACCCGCGCCACCTCTTCGCCCAGCGTGCGCACGCGCGGCACGCCGGGCGTGCTGAAGTCGCCGTGGTACAGCGCGGCCGGCGTGCCGGTGAGGTGCAGCACGGCCGAGGCCATGCCGCCCTGGAACTGGTAGTAGTCGTCGGAGTCGAGGATGTCGTGCTCGCGGTTGTCCTGGTTGTGCAGCACCGCGTCCACGCGCGCCAGGCGTTGCTCGAAGGCCTCGCGCGCGGCCGTGCCGTGACCACCCTGGCCGTAGGCAAAGGCGCCGGCACGCAGGTAGGCCTGGGCCAGATCGGCGTTGTGCTGCCAGCGGCCGCTGTCAATGAGTTCCTGCAGGCCGGCGCCGTAACCGCCCGGGCGTGGGCCGAACACGCGCCAGGTGGCCTGGCGCTGTGCGTCTTCGGCTTCGGCACCCGCGGCCACGGCGGCGGCGGCTTCGCGCTGCACGCGCACGCGGATCGGGTTGATGTCGTCGGGCTCGTCGGCCTCGGAGATGGCGGCAACCGCGCGCACGGCGGTGTCGAACAGGTCGATCACGTTGGGGAAAGCGTCGCGGAAGAAGCCGGAGACGCGCAGCGTCACGTCCACGCGCGGCCGGTTCTTGATCGCCATCGGCAGCACTTCGATGTCCACCACCCGGTTGCTGCCCGGCGCAAAGGTGGGCCGCACGCCGAGCAGTGCAAAGGCCTGGCCGATGTCTTCACCGCCGGTGCGCATGGTGCTGGTGCCCCAGACCGACAGGCCGACCGCGGTAGGGAAGTTGCCGTGGTCCTGCACGTGGCGCTCGACCACGCGTTCGGCCGCCAGCGCGCCCATGGCGTAGGCGGTGGGCGTGGGCACGGCGCGCGTGTCCACCGAATAGAAGTTGCGCCCGGTGGGCAAGACATCGGGCCGGCCTCGCGAGGGCGCGCCGCTCGGGCCGGCGGGCACGAAACGGCCCGAGAGGCCACGCAGCAACTGGCCGATTTCGTTCGGGCCGCAGGCGTCCAGGCGCGGCGCCAGGGTCTGGCGCAGGCGCTGCAAGACCGGCGCGCTGTGCGGCCAGGCCTGCGCGTCGAGCGGGGTGGTCTCGGCGCCGGCGTGTTGCGCCACCAGGGCCGTGGCCAGCAGCTCCAGCCGTTCGCGGGTGTGGCCGGCGTGGCGCCAGGCTTCGTCGCTCAGGGCCTGCAAGGCCTCGGGGCGCGGGCCGGTCCAGGTGTCGGCCCACTCGGGGCTGAGCGGGTCGAAGCCGTGCAGGCCGAGGTCTCGCGCCAGCGCCACCAGCAGGCTGCCCTGCCCCGCCACCTGGCCGCCGGGAAAACGCGCCAGCGCCACCAGGGTGTCGGTGCGCTGGCGGCCCTGCGGCGACTGGCCGAGGATGTGCAGGCCGTCGCGGATCTGCGACTCCTTGATCTCGCACAGGTAGGCGTCGAGCCGCGCCAGCAGTTGCTCGCGCTGTGCGTCGTCGGCCGGTGGCTGGAAGCCCAGCTCCTGGTGCAGCTGGTGCTTGAGCACCTGGGCCAGGATGCCTTCGCGCAGCAGCCTGGCGCGGCGCGGGTCGAGCGACAGGGCCTCGTAGTACTCGTCCATCTGGCGCTCGAGCTCTTGCAGCGGACCGTAGGTTTCGGCGCGCGTGAGGGCGGGCATGAGGTGGTCGATGATCACCGCCTGCGTGCGGCGCTTGGCCTGGCTGCCTTCGCCGGGGTCGTTGACGATGAAGGGGTACAGGTGCGGCAGCGGGCCCAGGATGGCGTCGGGCCAACAGGCCGCGCCCAGGGCCACGCTCTTGCCCGGCAGCCATTCGAGGTTGCCGTGTTTGCCGACGTGCACCACCGCGTCCACCGCGAAGGCGCGCCGCAGCCAGAAATAAAACGCGAGGTAGGCGTGCGTGGGCACGAGGTCGGCGTCGTGGTAACTCGCCACCAGATCGAGGTCTCGTCCGCGCGCGGGCTGGATGCCGACGAACACCTGGCCGAAGCGCTGGCCGGGCACCATGAAGCGGCCGCTGCGCACCATCGGGTCTTGCGCGGCCTCACCCCAGAGGCTGTTCACCGCGTCCTGGCTCTCCTGCGGCAAGGCCTGGAAGTCGGCCAGGTAATCGGCCATGGCCAGGCTCTGGTGCGCAGGCCGGTCTTCGTTGGCGTGCACGTCGTTGGTGACGCCTTGCACCAGCTGGTCCATCAGCGCGCCGCTGTCGATGGGCAGTTCGCCGGTGGCGTAACCGGCTTCGCGCAAGGTCTGCAGGATGCCCAGCGTGGACGCGGGCGTGTCCAGGCCGACGCCATTGGCCAGGCGCGCGTCGTCGTTGGGGTAGTTGGCGAGGATCAGCGCAATGCGCTTCTGCGCCGCCGGCTTGTCGCGCAGCGTGCACCAGCGGCGCGCCAGTTCGGCCACGAAGCGGATGCGCTCGGGTTCGGGCTGGTAACGCACCACGTCCACCTCGGTGCGCTCGCAGCGCCAGGCCAGACCCTTGAAGCTGATGGCGCGTGTGCCGATGCGCCCGTCCACCTCGGGCAGCACCACCTGCATGGCGAGGTCGCGCGGCGCCAGGCCGTGCGGGTCGCCCTGCCACTGTTCCAGCGAACAACCGGCGGTGATGAGTTGCAGCACCGGCGCATCACCGGCCAGAGCGGACAGGGCCGCGCTGTCGGGCAAGGCGTCGTCGCTGCCGTCCAGCGACGCAACGGCAAAGCTGGTGGCGTTGAGCACCACGGCCACGCGGTGCTCCTGCGCCATGGACTGCAGGCGCGCCAGACTGGCCGGGTTCTTGAGCGAGTCCACCGCCACCGCCAGGCCATTCAGGCCTTCGTCGGCGAGCGCGGCCAGCACGGCGTCAAACACCGCCGTGTTGCCGGCCTGCAGGTGGGCGCGGTAGAACACCAGCAAGGCCACCGGCGCCCCCTCGCGCCAGGGCGCGGCGGCCTGCGGGGTGTAGGGCATCACCGGCGGCAGCGGTGCGGGGCTGGGCGGGCGCGGCCCCAGGCCGAAGGCGGCGTGGCCGATGAGCGAGAAGAAGGCCAGCGCGTTGTCGCGCCCGCCTTCGCGCAGGCAGCGCCAGAGGTGGTCGCAGTCTTCCGGCGCGGCGGTGCTGCGCATCAGCAACTGCGGGTCCTGCACGTTGTCGCCGGAGAACAGCACCAGCCACTGGCCGCGTTTGGCGGCCAGCGACACCGCCTGCTCCACCACGTAGGCCCAGTCGCTGGGCGCGCCGAGGTGGTCGATCACCACCACCCGCGCGTGCTGCAGCACCTCGTCCACATACATGTCGGTGGACGCGGGCTGGCGCAGCCACATCAGGTTGACCAGGCGCACGCTGGGAAAACCATCACCCAGGCTGGCGGCCGCGTCGGCCAGCAGCGAGAGCGTGGTGTCGGCGGCGCTGAGCACCACGATGTCGCCCGGCGTCTGCTCCACGCGCACCACACCCTGGCCGCCGTCTTCGACGTGGCCTCCGGGGCGGGTGCTGAGCAGGTGCATGGCGGAAACCTCAGGCGGCGGTGGTGGCGGACAACGCGGCTTGCAGCTCGGCCTGCAGGGCCGCGGCGTCGAGGTGGTCACCGATCAGCACCAGGCGCGTGGCGCGCACGTCGTCGGCGCGCCACGCGCGGTCGAAGTGGCTGTCGAATCGTTGACCGACGCCCTGCACCACCAGGCGCATGGCGGTGCCGGGCAGGTCCACGAAACCCTTCACGCGGTAGATCTCGTGGCGCTGCACCAGCGCCACCAGGGCGTCGATGAGGCGCTGGCGGTCGGCCACCTGCAGCGTGATGGAGACCGACTCGAACTCGTCGTGGTCGTGGTCTTCCTCTTCGTCGTGGTGGGTCTTGCGCTGGTCGATCACGTCTTCCACCGCTCGCTCCAGGCCGAGCAGCACGGCCAGGTCGAGCTTGCCGTGTTGCGCGTGCACCAGCTTCACACCGGCCGGGGTTTCGGCGCGGATGATGGCCTCCACCTGGGCCAGCGTGGCGGCGTCCAGGCCATCGGTCTTGTTCACCACCACCAGGTCGGCGGTGGCGAGCTGGTCTTCGAACAGTTCGGCCAGCGGGGACTCGTGGTCGAGGTTTTCATCGGCGCGGCGCTGCGCGTCCACCGCCACCGGGTCTTCGGCAAACTGCCCGGCGGCCACGGCCGGTGCATCGACCACGGTGACCACCGCGTCCACCGTGAAGGTGCTGCGCAGCGTGGGCCACTGGAAGGCCTGCACCAGCGGTTTGGGCAGGGCCAGGCCGGAGGTTTCGATCACCAGGTGGTCGATCTGGTCGCGCCGCGCGGCGAGCTGCTCCATCACCGGCGCAAACTCTTCCTGCACGGTGCAGCACAGGCAGCCGTTGGCGAGTTCGAACAGTTGGCCGTTCTCTTCGCCGTTTTCGTCGCAGCCGATGCCGCAGCCACGCAGCAGTTCACCGTCGATCCCGAGCTCACCGAACTCGTTGACGATGACGGCGATGCGCTTGCCCTGCGCGTTGGTCAGCAGGTGGCGCAGCAGCGTGGTTTTGCCGGCGCCGAGAAAACCGGTGACGATGGTGGCGGGGATCTTGCGGGTCTGCATGGTGGGAAGTCCTTTCAGGGTGTTCGGGGCAATTCGGAGGCGGCGCGGTATCAACGCGACAGCGTGGGCGGGGTTGGCAAGGCGAGCAGGCAGTCAACCAGCATCTGCGCCGCTTCACCCAGGCGCGGGCCGGGGCGCGACAGCAGGTCCATGCGCGCTTCGTCGAGCTGGCACACCTGCTGCTGGCGCAGCGCCGGCAGGCCGCGCCAGCCGGGGCGGTCGGCCATGTTGTGCAGCGTGGACGCAGGGCCGATGATGAGATCGGGCGAGCGGCGCACCACCATCTCGGGGTTGACGCGCGGGAACAGGCTGCCGTCGCCGTTGACGATGTTCACCAGGCCCAGGCGCGCCACGGTCTCGCCGATGAAGCTTTTGGTGCTGGCGGCGGTGGGGCCGATGCCGACCTCCACGTACACGCTGCGGCCGCGCAACGCGGCCGGCACGCGGCGCGCGGCGGCGTCGAGTTCGGCGTCGATGCGCTGCACCAGCGCCTGGGCGCGTGCGGTCTCGCCGAGCGACTGGCCGAGCGCGAGCAACATGCGTTTCAGGTCGGCGTGGGTGCGGGCGTCAAAGGTCTGCACCGGCACGCCGAGTTCGGTCAGGCGTTCACCCGCACGGCTGCGCGGGCCGAGCAGCACCATGTCGGGCCGCAGCGCGACGATGTGTTCGATCTGCGCATCCTGCAGGCCACCCACCTTGGGCAACTGCGCCACCGTGCCCGGCCAGCGGGAATAACGGTCGGTGCCGACCA
Source organism: Hydrogenophaga palleronii NBRC 102513 (assembly GCF_001571225.1). Classification (GTDB taxonomy): domain Bacteria; phylum Pseudomonadota; class Gammaproteobacteria; order Burkholderiales; family Burkholderiaceae_C; genus Hydrogenophaga; species Hydrogenophaga palleronii. The sequence continues at coordinate 65,915 of NZ_BCTJ01000014.1, read as the reverse complement.
GCTCGGCGCAGTGGCCGAGCGCACACACCGCTTCGGTGAGCGAGGGCGACAGCGTGACGATGCGGTGCTGCGCCAGCGCAGGCACGGCCATGCCGCCGAGCAGGCCCAGCATGGCCAAGGCAGAACCGGAGGCCTGCAAAGGCTTGATCAAGGGATACCGCAGAACCGGCTTGGCCGGGCTGCAGGTATCGCCCCCTTCCAGGGGGTCACGCGAAGCGTGGCGGGGGTGCATTCAGTCCTCGATGCCGCGTTGTGCGGGCACGCCGGCCTTGAAGTGGTGCTTGACCAGCGTCATCTCGGTCACGGTGTCGGCCAGCTCCACCAGCTCGGCCGGCGCGCCGCGCCCGGTGAGCACCACGTGCACATGCGGCGGGCGCTCGCGCAGGCAGGTCAGCACCGCCTCCAGCGGCACCCAGCCGTAGCGCAGCGGGTACATGATTTCGTCGAGCACGACCATGAAGTGTTCACCGGCGCGGATCGCCGCCTCGGCCTTGGCCCAGCCGTCCAGCGCGAGCTGCGCCGAGTGGTCGAGGTCGCGGCTCTTCCAGCTGAAGCCGTCGCCCAGGCCTTCGATGGGAATGCCCAGTTGTTCAAACAATCGGTGTTCACCGAAACGCGCCGACGGCACCTTCATGAACTGGTAAACCTTCACCGCCTTGCCACGGCCATGGGCACGCAGGGCCAGGCCAAAGGCCGCCGTGCTTTTGCCTTTGCCGGTGCCGGTGTGCACGATCACCAGGCCGCGGCGCTCGCCCTGGGGTTTGGGGGTGTCGCGGTCGACGGGAGGGGCTTCGATCTGCATGAATGACTCCGAAAAAAATCAGCGGGGCAGCGCAACCCACTGGTCGCCCAGCGGGTGGATGGCGATGCGGTGGTCGAACACCTGCTCAAGGGCCTGGTGGGTGGCGGGATCATCGCTCGCGCCGCAGTGCGCCACGCGCCCCTGGGCCATCACGACCAGCTGGTCTGCGTGCAGCGCCATGCCGATCTCGTGCAGCACGCTCACCACCGTCTTGCCCTGCGCCACCAGCTCGCGCACCAGCAGCAGCCAGTCGGCCTGGTGCGGCGGGTCGAGGTTGGCCAGCGGCTCGTCCATCAACAGCACGTCGGCCTGCACCGCGAGCAGGCGCGCCAGCAGCACCCGCTGGCGTTCGCCGCCCGAGAGTGCGCCCAGCGAGCGGTCGCGCCAGTCCCAGGCCTGGGTGGCGCGCAAGGCCTGTTCGACGGCCACGCGGTCGGCATCCGACGGCGCGGCCAGCCAGGCCTGGTGCGGCAGGCGGCCCAACATGGCCACGTCCCAGACGCTGAGGTCTTCGCCACCCGACTCGCCCTGCCCCAGCCACGCCAGGCAACGCGCGCGCTCGCGGCCGCGCCACTGCGGCAGGGGCCGGCCTTGCAGTTGCACCTCACCGCTGTGCGGCAGCAGGCCGGCCAGGGTCTTGAGCAGGGTGGACTTGCCCGCGCCGTTGGGGCCGACCACGCTGGCCCAGCGGGCGGCCGGCAACGGCAAGTCGATGTCGTGCAACACCGGCGTACCGCCCAGCGCCACGCCAATGCCCTGCGCGTGCAGCGCCGCCGTCGGTGTGTGGAGGGTGCGGCTCACAGGCCCGCTCCCGGCCGGCGGCGGTGCATCAGCCACAGCAGGTAACTGCCGCCGAGCACCGCGGTGAGAACGCCCACCGGCAGTTCCTGCGGCGCGATGATCCAGCGCGCCAGCACGTCGGCCGACATCAGCAGCAGCCCTCCCATGAGCGCGCTCAATACGATCAGCCGGCCGTGTGTGGTCTTGACGATGGATCGCACCAGGTGTGGCGAGGCCAGGCCCACGAAAGCAATGAGGCCGGTCTGCGCCACCGCAGCACCGGTGGCCAGTGCGAGCACCGCCACCAGCACCGCGCGCACGGCGTACAGCGGCAGGCCCAGGCTGATGGCAGTGGCCTCGCCCAGCGCCAGGCCATCGAGCACGCGGCCCAGCGATGCCGCGACCAGCACTGCAGCCAGCAACATGGCAGCCATCACGCCGCAGGCGGCCCAGCCGACAAAGCCGGTGCTGCCGAGCATGAAGCCCTGCATGGCCTGCAAGGTGTCGGGTGAAGCGATGGTGACCAGATCGCGCGCGGCACCCAGCACCACGCCGACGATGACCCCGGCCAGCAGCAGGCGCAGCGTGTGCTGCACGCCCTTGGCCAGCGTGAGCGTGAGCACCACGCCCACCACCGCGCCGGTGAAGGCCGCGCCCGTCAGGCCCAGGCGCACCAGCCACTGGGTGGCGAACGGCGTGCTGCCGAACAGGGCCAGCGCCAGCGCCACGCCCAGGGCCGCGCCCGAGGCGCTGCCGAGAAGATACGGATCGGCCAGCGGGTTGCGGAACAGGCCTTGCGCCACCGCGCCCGCCAGCCCCAGCAGCGCGCCGGCCACCCAGGCCCCCAGGGTGCGCGGCAGGCGGATTTCCCACAGGATCTGCCAGGCCACCGGGTCTTTATGGGCGTTCAGCACGCTGTCGAACCCGGTGCTGCCCACGCCCACGCCCAGCACCAGCGCGGCCAGGGCCACCAGCAGCAAGGCGCCGCCGAGCCAGAGGCTGTGCCGCGCCCCGCTCACCGCACACCTTTCGAGGCGATGCAGCGCGCCATGATGCGCGCGGCCTCGGCCATGCGCGGGCCGGGACGGATCAGCACGTCGGACTCTTCGGTGGTGAAGACGCAGATGCGTTGATCGCGCACCGCCTGCATGCTGCGCCAGCCCGGGCGCTGCGCAAGGCCATGCACGTTGCGCGCGCCCACCATGATCAGGTCGGGATTGTTGCGCACCACGTACTCGGGGTTGACGCGTGGAAACGGGCCCATGGCGGGCACCACGATGTTCTGCAGGCCCAGCCGCGCCATCATCTCGCCGATGAAGGACTGCGTGCCGGCCGCATAACCACCGGCACTCACCTCGTAATACGCCCGCAGGCCACGCACGCCCGGCGGCAGCGACTGCGCCGCGGCCGACACGCCGGCATCGATGGCGCGCCAGATGCGCTGCGCGTCGGGCACTTCGAGCAGCTCACCGAGCTTGCCCATCACCCGCTGCGCGTCGGCCGAGCTGCGTGGTTCCATGGCCAGCACCTTGACGCCGAGCGACTCCAGCCGCTGCACGCCACGCGAGGAGGTGGCCATCAGCACCACGTCGGGCTTCAAGGCCACGATGGCTTCGATGTTGGGGTCGATGCCGCCTCCCACCTGCGGCAGGGCACGCACCGAGGCCGGGAAGTTGGAGTAACGGTCCACCCCCACGAGGCGGTGGCACTGGCCGAGTTCACACACCGTTTCGGTGAGCGAAGGCAGCACGGACACGATGCGTTGCGGCGACTGCGCCAGCGTCACGCTGACGCCACGGTCGTCGGTGATCTGGATTCCGGCCGCATGCAACACGCCGGCGGACGGCGCCAGCAGCGCGAACGCGATCACCCAGCGGAAGCAGAAAAAGAGACGGGCCATCAGGCAGGCGCTTTCAGAGTCAGGGGAAGGCCGGCGGCCATGAGCGTCACACGCTCGCTGGCGGCCGCCACGGCCTGGTTGAGCGCGCCGAGCGCGTCCACAAAGGCGCGCACCTCGCGCCCCATCGGAATCACACCCAGGCCGATCTCGTTGCCCACCAGCACCACCGGGCCGGGCACGGCGGCAATGGCCTGGCACAGCGCCAGCGTTGGCGCCGCGGGGTCCACGGCGTCCACACCTTCGGCCGGCATGGTGAGGTTGGTCAACCAGAGCGTGAGGCAGTCCACCACCACCAGGGTTTGTGCCGCGCTGTGCAGGGTGAGTGTTTCGGCCAGCGCGCGCGGTTCTTCCACCGTCAGCATGCCGGGCACACGCTCGGCGCGGTCGCGCTGGTGGCGCGCGATGCGCTCGCGCATCTCGTCGTCCCAGGCCTGGCCGGTGGCGATCAGCACCGTGCGGTGGTCGAGTGCCGCGCTCAGCCAGTGGCGCGCGATCAGCTCGGCGCGGCGCGACTTGCCGCTGCGCTGGCCGCCGAGGATGAACTCGCTGCGGGCAATGGGCTCAGCCATGTTGCTGCATCCAGTGTGTGACGATGCGGTGCATCTGATTGACTCCGTCGGTGAGCGCGGCCGGGCCGGGCTGCAGGATGTCGGCGGATTTGATCTCGAACAACTGGCCGTTCTTCACCGCCGGCACGTCCGACCAGCCCGCGCGTGCCGCCACCTTCTCGGGCCGGAACTTCTTGCCGCACCAGGAGCCGATGACGATGTCGGGCTGGCGGCGCACGATCTCGGCACCGTCGGCAATGATGCGGTTCTTGCCGAGCGGCATGGCCGCGAGTTCGGGGAACACGTCGTCACCACCCGCAATGCCCAGCAGCTCGGACACCCAGCGGATGCCGCTGATGTGCGGCTCGTCCCACTCTTCAAAAAACACCCGCGGCCGGCGCTTGCCACCGGCCTGCAGCGCCTGCACATCGGCACGGATGGTCTCGAGCCGGCTGCGGCTGTCGGCGATCCAGGCCAGGCCGGCTTCGGCGCAACCCACCATCGCGGCGACCTGGTAGAGCATGGAAAAAATCTCTTCCACGCTGCGCTGGTTGAACACCGTCACCTGCACGCCGGCGCGGATGAGCTCGGCGGCGATGTCGGCCTGCAGGTCGGAAAAGCCGAACACGCAGTCGGGCCGGAGCGCCAGAATTTTGTCGATCTTCGCGCTCAGGAAAGCGCTGACCTTGGGCTTTTCCTCGCGCGCGCGGCGCGGCCGCACGGTGTAGCCCGAGATGCCGACGATGCGCTGCTCCTGGCCCAGCAGGTAGAGCCACTCGGTGGTTTCTTCGGTGAGGCAGACGATGCGCTGCGGGCCCGGGCTGGCGTGGCGGTGGCTGCTGCTCATGCGCCCTCCGCCGGCAGGAACAGCGACGCGGTGGCCGCCGGACTGGACGCAAACCAGGCATGGAAATAACTGGCCTGCAACGAACCCTGGCGGTACACCGCCTCGCCCAGCCCACGCACCCCGCCGCGTTGGGATTCGGTGTGCAGGGCCGGCGCCAGCGGCGATTCGCAGCGCGAGTAATGGAAGGTGTGGCCACGCAGGCTGCCGGCCGGCAGCGTGAGCTGCTGCGGCCCGAGTGCGGCCAGCCGCGGCTGCACCAGCACGCGGCCGGGCAACAGGTCCCAGCCGGCGTGCGAGGTCCCATCCACCGTCACCAGGGTTTCGAACAGCGGCATCATGCCGCCACATTCTGCCCACAGCGGCCGGCCAGCGGCCACGTGTGCGCGCAAGCCCGGCGCGGTGTGTCGGCTGGCACTGAGGGTGGCGGCGTGCAGCTCGGGGTAACCGCCCGGCAACCAGACCGCGTCGCAGGCGGGCACCGGTTCGTCGGCCAGCGGCGAAAAGAAACACAACTCGGCGCCCAGTGCGCGCAGCACGTCCAGGTTGGCCGGATAGACAAAACAGAAGGCGGCGTCCTGCGCCACCGCGATGCGGCGGCCCTGCAGCAAGGGTGCGGTCGCCGGTGCCGGCTCGGGTGCTGCAAAAGCCACCGACCAGGCTTGCAGCGCGGCGCTGTCCATGCGGCCCAGCGGCGTGGCGGCGAGCGCATCGGCGGCCGCATCGAGCCGCGCCAGCGCGTCGGGCAACTCGGCCGCCACCGTCAGGCCCAGGTAGCGCTCGGGCAAGGAAAACGCGGCGTCGCGTGGCACGGCGCCCAGGAAGGGCGAGGCCTGGCCACCGCCGCCTCCAGCGAGTGCGCCTTGCAGCATCTCGGCATGGCGTTCGCTGGCCACGCGGTTGGCCAGCACACCCGCCCACGGCAGGCCGGGGCGGAAGTGCTGCAGGCCGAAGGCCAGCGCACCGAAGGTGCCGGCCATGGCGGAGGCGTCGATCACGGCCATCACCGGCAGGCCGAAGCGCTGCGCCAGATCGGCCGCGCTCGGCTCACCGTCGAACAGGCCCATCACCCCTTCGACCACGATCAGGTCGGCCTCGCCCGCAGCGGCGTGCAGGCGCGCGCGCGCATCGGCTTCGCCGGTCATCCAGAGATCGAGGTTGTGCACCGCATGCCCGCTGGCCAGGGCCAACCAGTGCGGGTCGAGAAAATCGGGCCCGCATTTGAAAGCGCGCACACGCCGGCCGGCGCGCGCATGCAGGCGCGCCAATGCCGCGGCCACGGTGGTTTTGCCCTGGCCGGAAGCCGGGGCCGCCACCAGAATGGCCGGGCAATGGTGGGGCGTCATGCGCGGTGAATCTTCAGAGCGGTGCCCACTTCAGGCCCACATACACCGTGAGGCCCGCGGTGGCGTAACCACGGGCGGTCTGGTAGGTCTTGTCGCCGAGGTTGTCCACGCGACCGAGCACGGTCCAGTCGGAGGCAACGCGCTTGCTTGCGTAAGCGTTAACCAGCCCGTAACCAGCCATACGCTGGCGGTTTGCCGCGTCGTTGAAACGCCGGCCCACCAACTCCATCTCCGTGCCCACAGTCCAGCCTGCTACTTGTGTGTCCACACCCAGCTTGGCCATTTCTCGGGGTCGGCGTGCCAGCTCCCGGCCTGTGTCGAGATCTTTGGGGTGCTGCCAGTCGATGGAGCCGTGCAGTGCGAACTTGCCGAGCTTTCCATCGGCGGCGACGGTCACTCCCGAGTACTCCGCTCGGGCCGTGTTGCCGTAACAGCCCGCTCGCGCACCCACACCGTTGATGCACGAACCTGGCCCACCGACGTAGGTGATGAGATCGGACACCTTGTTGCGATAAGCGACAACGCTGAAGTGGCTGCCACCGACGTCACGCTTCACACCCACTTCGACGTTCCGGGCCGTTTCGGGTTTGAGCGAAGGGACACCGTAAATGCTGAACCGTTGGTACAAAGTCGGCACACGAAACGCAGATCCGGCCGAGGTTGTGAGGCTCCAGCCTGGAACGAACGCGTAGGCGTAAGCCGCGCTGCCCGTCGACTTCGCTCCGAACTCGCTGTCGCGGTCATGACGCGCATTGAGTTGCACGCTGTGCTTGCCGGTCTGCCAGCCGTACCCCAGCGCCACCGCATTCTGTGACCGGTCGGTCGTCGGCGGAGTGGTGTCCACGTTGGCGAACTTGTCTTCACGCCGCTCAAGCGACGCCGTCACGTTGTGCTCGCCCAAGCGCCACTGGTTCAACCAGAGGTAATTGCTCAGACGGGTTTTCGTGAGGTAAGGAGACGGACGGGTTTCATACCGGTCCGTGCCCTCACTGACACTGACCTGCGTGCTGTAGACATCGCTCCATTTGGCAGACCACTTCAGACTCGACGTGGTCAACTCGGACAGCGCGTGATCGTCTCGGCGGGAATTGGAGGCGTCGTACTGCGCATCCATCTTGCTGGACAGCAAGGTCATGTCCAGCCTATGCCCTGGGACCAGCTTCAAGCCCAGCTTCGCAGATACAGCCTTGCTGCGATAACCGTCGCGGTCGGGGTTGCCAGCGGGTTGGGCATTGAAGCCGGTGCTGGTCTCGCGCGTGACGCCGAGTGCGTAGTCCCAGACGCCCGACCCACCGACAAAACCTGCATCCAGCTTTCGAGTGCCATAGGTGCCAGCACCCACCTCAACCCAGGGGAAGAAACCCTCCTGGCCCTGCCTCGTGAAAATCTGGATCACGCCGGCGATCGCGTCTGAGCCGTAGACCGCAGCGGCCGGGCCTCGCAGCACCTCGATGCGATCGATCTGAGACAGCGGAATGGCGTTCCAGCTGGCACCGCCGCTGGTGCTTTGCGATTCGATGCGAACACCGTCCACGTACACCGCCGTGAAGCGAGTCTCACCACCACGCAGGTACACGCTGGTTGAGGCGCCTGGTCCTCCGTTGCGGCTGATCGAAACACCTGGCACCCGAGCCAGCATGTCGGCGATGCCGGTGGCACCACTGCGGTCGATGGTCACGCGGTCGACGATCGTGATGTCGGCGACCACGTCCGTCAGGGCTTGCTCAACCCGCGTGGCCGTGACCACCGTTTCTTTCAGAGAAGCCTCGGCAGGCGAAGCGGAGGACGTTTGGGCGTGGGCAGCGGACGCGCTGAAGCCGGCCAGCAGTGCCAGCGGCAGCACGGCCAGGGTGCGGTTTTTCATTTTGAGGAGAGCAGCGAGAGAGCCTTCACCATCGTCCCCGACAGTGCATGGGCGTCACGGCGGCGCGGCCGTTGCCGGACGTACCACCACCTTGTTGGCCGGTATCCGGGCTGACAGAACGACCTCCATCGCCTTCCCGGAAAACAAGGCGGTTTTCCAGTGGCTGCGTGATGAAAGCTGGGACACCGTACGCGCCTGCTGGCGCCGCCCGTGTCCCGCCTGCTTACCGTTGCGGGGGCAGCGCAGGTTAGGTTCATCCCGGGGATGGGCCCTCCTGCTTCCCGTTGAACTGCGGCATGTGAACCACACCGCGAGCACCAACAGGGGCCATTCTAAGTCGCGCCCACCTGGGGCAACCCTACAATGCGAAAACTTCGAGTCACGACCATGGCCGACCCCAAGCACATTGACCAGATCACCGAACGCGTAGAGCGCCTGCTGCTGCGCCACGAGGAACTGCAACGCACCAATGCATTGCTGGTGGAACAGGTGCACGCGTTGCAGGCCGAGCGCGACTCGCTCAAGTCCCGGCTGATGGCGGCACGTGCGCGCATCGACGCCCTGCTCGACCGCCTGCCACCCGGCCTGGGCGACACCCCCCAAGATTCCAGCAAGGAGCGTTCGTGAACAAGCCCGGCAGCAAGCAGCTCGAAGTGCAGATCATGGGCCAGAGCTACCTGCTCTCGTGCCCGCCGGGCGGCGAAGCCTCGCTGCTCGACGCGGTGGAGCGCGTGGACACCGCCATGTGCCGCATCCGCGACGCCGGCAAGGTGAAGGCGCGTGACCGTATCGCGGTACTGGCCTCGCTCAACCTGGCGTTCGAGCTGTCGCAGAAAGAAGCCGAGAGTTTCCAGGCTTCGTCGTTCGGCCAGGCCGAGGGTGGCGGCTTCGCCGAGGCCGGTGGAGGCTTCGACAGCGAGCCCCTCGACCCGCAGACACAGGCGCGCGTGGAAGACCTGATGCGCCGCCTCGACCAGACGCTGGACAAGGACGGACGCCTGCTCTGAGGCACCGTCGGTCAGCGCAAAAAAATAGATGGCCCCATGGGCCGCCGAGCCCGCGTGCAGCGCCTACAATTTGAACCGTCTGCAGTGCGCGCCGGGCTTTATATTTCCTTGAACCAATGCTCATAGAGCCCGGGCTTGGTACATTGCGTGGCTGGTGCGAGCGTCTCGCGTCAGACGAACCCGAAGCCACGCTGCCCTTGCCCACCTGAACCCCGGTTCAGGATGCCGGTCCGGCGGCACTTGCAGACACCTTTCATGCCCCTGGATCCCGTTCTCATCATCGAGCTGGCCGCACTCGGCCTCGGCACCGGTTTTCTCGCTGGCCTGTTGGGCATTGGTGGCGGCATGCTGATGGTGCCCTTCATCACCTTCATCCTTGCCGACCGCGGGATCGAAGCAGACCTCGCGGTCAAGATGGCCATCGCCACCTCCATGGCCACCATCATCTTCACGTCCATCTCCAGTGTGCGCGCGCACCACAAGCGCGGCGCGGTGCGCTGGGACATCGTGAAGGGTCTGGCGCCCGGCATCGTGCTCGGCTCGGCCATCGCCAGCCTGGGCATCTTCTCCCTGCTCAAGGGCGCCTGGCTGGCCCTGTTCTTCGCCGCCTTCGTCAGCTTCTCGGCCACGCAGATGCTGATCGACAAGAAACCCAAACCCACACGCACCCTACCCGGCACACCCGGCCTGGTCGGTGCCGGCAGCGTTATCGGCATGCTCTCCGGCCTGGTCGGAGCGGGTGGTGGTTTTGTCAGCGTGCCCTTCATGACCTGGTGCAACGTGACCATCCACAACGCGGTGGCCACCAGCGCGGCGTTGGGCTTTCCGATTGCACTGGCCAACGCGGTGGGTTATGTGATCGCAGGCCAGGGTTTGACCGACCTGCCGGCCGGCTCCATCGGCTACATCTACCTGCCCGCGCTGGCGGTGATCGCCGTCTTCAGCGTGCTGATGGCGCCGGTGGGCGTGAAGGCCGCACACGCCTTGCCCGTGAAGTCGCTCAAGCGCGTGTTCGCCTGCCTGCTGTACATGCTGGCCACCTACATGCTCTACAAGGGCGTGACCGCCTGAGCCTGAGCCTGTTCGTGGCGGTGGTTCACAGCGCGCGGTCGGCGATCACGATGCCGTCTTCGTCGGCGTAGAGCCAGTCGCCCGGCCGTACCCACACACCCTGGATCTGCACGGCCACATCGCGCTGGCCTTCGTTGCGTTTTTCGGTCGGCAGCGGCATCGAGGCCAGTGCACGAACGCCCACCGGGCTCAGCGCCAGCTCGGCGACGTCGCGTACGCAGCCGTCGATCACCACCCCGGCCCAACCATTGCGTGCGGCCGCCGCGCCCAGGTTGCCGCCGAGCAAGGCGCGGCGCAGCGAACCGCCACCGTCCACCACCAGCACCCGGCCGTCGCCCGCACTGTCCACCGCAGCCTCCACCAGCGTGTTGTCCTCAAAACATTTGACGGTCACCACCGGCCCGGCAAAGCGGCGGTGCGCGCCGAAATCGCGGAACACGGGAGGCAGCACGCGGAACGCGCCGGAGCCATCGTTCTTGTGCAGATCGCAGAGGTCGCAGGTGGCAAAAGCGGTGGGCGTGGTCATGATGGAACTCGCAAAAAAAACGTCCGGCAATTGCTGGCGATTGGAGCAGAAACGCTCCCAGAGGCAGACGGGCTGCGGCTCGCCCGACAGCAAGTGTTGTTTTCCCAGCCAAAAAACCACTTCTGGCGCGCGCAAAGCCAGAAAAAAACGCGCTCGCCACCTTGGATTGCTGCAGCAACTCCATTAGCATCCGAGACACCAGTGAGAAAGCGCGTTTTCCGCTGGGGAATCGTCAACTTCTAGAAGGAAATTCAATCATGGCAACTGCGAAAAAAGCACCCGCTAAAAAAGCGGCTCCGGCCAAGAAAGCCGCCGCTCCTGCGAAGAAGGCCGCTCCGGCCAAGAAGGCAGCCGCTCCGGCAAAGAAAGCCGCTGCACCTGCGAAGAAGGCAGCCGCTCCGGCCAAGAAGGCAGCCGCTCCTGCGAAGAAGGCCGCTGCACCTGCGAAGAAGGTCGCTGCGAAAAAAGCCGCTCCCGCCAAGAAGCGCACCCCCAACGCTGCGTTCATGAAAGCGCTGACCCCCAGCGCCGCTCTGGCCGCCATCGTGGGCAACTCTCCGCTGCCACGCACCGAAGTCACCAAGAAGATCTGGGACTACATCAAGAAGAACAAGCTGCAAGACTCGGTCAACCGCCGCATGATCAACGCCGACGCCAAGCTGAAGGAAATCTTCAAGAAGGCCCAGGCTTCCATGTTCGAAATGACCAAGCTGGTCAACGAACACCTCAAGTGATCTGCGTGTCCACGCACCCCCGGGGTGCGGAAAACCGATCCCAAAAGCCGGCGCAAGCCGGCTTTTTTTCGCCCCTGCGCGCCCGTCAGCGCGCTGCCAGGGACTTGTGAGACACTGCAGCCGCCTGTCCTGTAGCTGTTTTTCCGGCCAATGGCCCCTACTCCCGTGACCGCAACACCCTCCTCCACTGGCATGGGAGACCTGCCACCCCTGCCGCAGCAGCGGCACAAGGTCGTGCTGGTCATCGACCTGGTGGAGTCGGTGCGGCTGATGGCCGCCAACGAGGCGGCGGTGGTCAACCACTGGCGCGGCTTCGTGCACCACGCCACGTCCAAAGTGCTGCCAGCCTGCCATGGCCGCATGGTCAAGAGCCTGGGCGACGGCATGCTGATCGAGTTCGACCAACCCACCGAAGCGGTGCGCGCCGCGTTCACGCTGCACCAGTACTTCGTGCCGCTGAACCAGACGCTGCCCTCCGCACAACAACTGCACCTGCGCGCTGGGCTCAACGCCACCCACCTGTACGCGGACGAGAACGACGTCTACGGCCATGGCGTGAACCTGGCGGCGCGCGTGGCCGACCTCGCAGCGCCGGGCGAGACCGTGATCACCACCAGCGTGTTCGACGGCATCGTGATCGGTGTGGACGCCGAAGTCGAAGACCGCGGCGAGAACTACCTCAAGCACTGGCCCGAGCCGGTGCGGGCCTGGGCGCTGTACCCGGTGTCCAGCCATTCGACGGCGGTGCGGGCCCAGGTGCCCGAGAGCGCCAGCACCGATTTCCGGCCCTCGCTCGCCGTGGTGCCGTTCGAGACACGCAGCCACGCAGCCGAACAGTTCGTCATCGGCGAACTCATCGCCGACGGCGTGATCGCCCAGCTCTCGCGCAGCCAGGACCTGCGCGTGATCTCGCGCATGTCCACCACCGCTTTCCGCGGCCGCCACAGCAGCACCGAACAGATCGGCCAGCACCTGGACGCCAGCTTCGTGCTCGGCGGCAGCTACGTCACCTATGGCGACAAGGTGGTCATCATGGCCGAGCTGGCCGACCGCCGCCGTGGCGAAGTGATCTGGGCCGAACGCCTCACTGGCGACACGCGTGACTTGCTGGAAGCACAAAGCAGCCTGCTTGATACCCTCTGCTCGGCCTGTGCCAGGGCCTTGCTCAACAACGTGGTGCAACGCACCCTGGTGCTGCCGGTGCCGCAGCTCGACAGCAACGCCCTGATGCTGGGCGGCATCACGCTCATGCACCGCTCGACGCCGCGCGACCTGCAGCGCAGCCACCAGTTGCTCGAAGCCGTGGCCGAACGCCACAAGCGCGTGGCCACACCCTGGGCCTGGCTGGCCAAGTGGCACATCATGCAGGTGGTGCAAGGCCTGTCGGGCGAACCCGCGCGGGACTTCAAACGCGCCATCGACACCGCCGACCGCGCGCTCGACCTCGAACCCAGCAGCTCGCTCGCCATGGCCATCAAGGGCCATGCCCTGTGCCACCTGGGCGAAGACGTGGACGCCTCGCACCGTTTGCTGCAGGAAGCCACGCAGAGCAACCCGAACGACCCCATGGCCTGGCTGTACAACAGCGTGTGGTCGACCATGTGGGGCACGCCGGAAGACTCGATGACGGAAGCAGAGAACGCGCTGCACTTGTCGCCGCTCGATCCGCAGAAGTACTATTTCGAGATGATGCTGGCGAATAGCTATTTGGGACTTGGTCGGTTGCAACAAGCGATCGACCTGTGTCTTTCGTCACTGAAGAAGAACCGCTATCACTTGCCCACGATCCGCGCGCTGCTCATCTCCCAGTATGAGATTGGTGAAATGGAAGAAGCACGCAAGACGTTCGAATTGGTGCGTTCGCTTCAACCAGACTTGACTGTCGCCAAGTATTTGGCCTCCGGAAGCCAGAGTCCCATGCGGCAGCGTGGCGCACGAGCCCTAGCAAACTTGGGCCTTCCACACGATTAACTCAACGAGGAGAACAACATGAGCGGTGGAGTCAGCGGCGGCGTGAGCGGTGGTGTCAGTCAGGTGGCAATCAACGCAATCGGCAACGCCGAAGCCCTCATCCTCAGCCGTGCAGCCATCGTCGGCCCCTACAACGGCCCCGTGCTGCACGCCACGGAACCCGGCTTCGACAAACCGGCCAACCTCGCGCTCTGGGGCGAGGGCCCGCGTGTGCAGGCCTGTTTCACCGAACTGCTGGAAGGCCTGCTGTTCAAGACCAACAACGGCAGCAAGCAGGCCACGCTGGAGTTTGCCAACCTGCAGGCCAGCAACATCCAGCGCAAAGCGCTGGTGCGTTTGCGCGCGCCGAGCAAGGCGCAGTTCAAGAAACAACTCGAGCTGGTGGCCGCGTATGCCGACCTGCGCATGGACCGCTCGGCGGAAATCCTGGCGCAGATGAAGCCGCCGGTGGAGTTCTGGTCGTCCGTGGTCGGCCTGCAGCCGCACCGCCACAAGAAGACGCTGGAGCTGATGGACCTGGTGTTCCAGCTCTGCGTGCACGTGGAGATGCGCTTCAAGCAGATTTTCGCGTCCATCCGGCCGATGGTGTTCTCGCCGCAGATCCAGCCCGTGATCCCCACGCCCGGCCATGGCAGCTGGCCCAGCGGCCACGCCACCGAGGCGTTTGCGGTCGCGGAGCTGCTCGAAGCCCTGCTCAACGCGGCCTCCACCGGCACCACGCACAACGGCAGCGAGAGCCGCGAGCAGTTGCAGCGCCTGGCCGCGCGCATCGCCACCAACCGCGTGGTGGCGGGTGTGCACTACCCGGTGGACAGCGCGTGTGGCCGCCTGCTGGGCACGGCGCTGGCCGAGTTCCTGGTGGCGCGCGCCACCGGCAAGCGTGTGCACGAACGCGGCTTTGACGGCCGCCTGTTCGAAAACGCCGACGGCACACCGATGGACTTCAACCTGCACGCACCGATGGACCAGACCCATGGCAGCGCCTACACCCGTGCCGCCGCGAGCACCGGCGTGGGCAACGCGCCACTGCTGGCCTGGTTGTGGGAGGGCGCGCTCAAGGAATGGGCGTGAGCGCGGCCGCGCCGCGCCGCGCGAACACACGGACAGCGCCCGTCGGCCCGCAGTGGCAACCGCTGCCCACCGGGCCTTTCACCGGCATCGACTGGAGCGCGCCAGGCGCCATCAACAACGAAGACCCGTATCTGGTCTGGGCCGAGGCGAACCGTTTCGCGGGCTACCACGGCGGGCCCGACCACTCGCTGCCAACCTGGTTGCCGATCGTCATCGAGCTGAGCGCCGACGCAGACATCCCGGCGCTGGTGGCGGCCAGCTCCATCCGCTGGCTGCAGGTGCCGCGCGTCTACCTCAACGTGCAGGGCCTGCGCTTTTGCAGTGCGCACGTGAAGCCGCGCTTTTTTGACAAGCTGCGCAGCGATGCCCACCTGCGTGGTCTGGTGAAGCGGTTTGAACTCGGCTTGCCGGTGGACCACCACACGCGTCCGCTGCTCGACCCCTGCACGCCCGGCTGTCCGCCGGTGCATGCGCCCGGCCTGCTCCACGGCCCGGTACTCGGGTTGATCGACGGCGGCCTGGCCTTCGCCAACCAGCAATTCCTCAACCGCCATGGCCGCGCCCGCGTCAAACACTTCTGGCGCCAGGACCAGAGCGAGCCCTGCATCTGGCCGGGCAACCGGCCGCACGTGTGCGAACCGCTCAACCCGGCGCGCGCCGGCCCGACGCCGCCCGACATGGGCTACGGCCACGAGCTGTCGGGCGCCGCCATCGACGCCGCCATGGCGGCGTACACGCATGGAGGTCAGCTGGACGAAGCCGCCCTGTACGAACAGCTGCAACTGCGTGACCTGAGCCGGCCGGTCAACCACGGCACCCATGTGATGGGCCTGGCCAGCGGCAAGGGCCTGCCCCTGCATCCACTGGACGATGCCGCCAGCCAATGCGACCTGGTGGCGGTGCAGCTGGACTGGTCCAACGTGGTCGACACCTCGGGCGGCGCGATGAACGTGAGCGTGCTCGACGGCCTGCTGTACATCCTGGCGCGCTGCAGCCCCGGCGCGCAGGTGGTGGTGAACATCAGCTGGGGCACGCTGGCCGGCCCGCACGATGGCACCTCGGTGCTGGAAGCGGCGATGGACCAGCTCATCGAACTGCTGGGTGGACGCCTGCAGATCGCGGTACCGGCCGGCAACGCCTACCAGAGCCGCACCCACGCAAACGCGCAGTTGCCGGCCCGTGCCATCAAGCCTGAAACGGGCGCCGTGGCCCTGCACTGGCGCGTGCAACCCGACGACCGCACCGAGAGTTACCTGGAGATCTGGTTGCCCGAGGGGGCGAAAGACGTGCGGCTCAAGATCACACCACCGGGCCAGTCCGAAGCCCTTCCCGCCCTGCGCATGGGCCAGGGCCGTGTGTGGCTGGACGCACAGGGTGCACCGCTGTGCGGCCTGATCTACCCCAAACACAGCGCGATCGGCAGCCATGGCACCTGTGCCCTGCTGGCCGTGGCACCCACCTTCAGCCGGGACGCTTCGGTGGCCACCACGCCCTGCGGCGTGTGGAAGGTGGAACTGAGCAACCACGATGGCCAAGCCACGCTGTTCGATGCCTACATCGAGCGCGACGACGTGGCGCTGGGCCAGAACACCGGCGCACGGCAGTCCTACCTGGAAGACCCACGCTACGACACCAGCGGCAACATCGAAAGCTTCGTGGACCAACCCGGCAACCCCACGCCGATCCGGCGCAGCGGCACCTTCAACAGCCTCTCGACCGGCCAGTACCCGGTGAGCGTGGGAGGCGTGCGCGTGGCCGCATCACCGGGCGGCCACTTTGCGCTGTACTCCCCGCGCAAGCCCGACCCCGACGCCGGCCGCCCGCAGCGGCCCAGGGTGAAAAAAGTGCCCGAAACGCTGCAGGCATCGGACGACAACCCGGCCCTGTGGGGCCTGCTCGGACCGGGCAGCCTCAGCGGGAGTGCGGTGCGCCTGGCGGGCACCAGCTCGGCGGCGCCCTTGCAGGCGCGCAAGATCTTCAACGCGCTCTGACGCGGGCCCGTGCCACCCCGGCACGCGGCAGCCGCGCCGGGGTGCTCACCACTTCGCCGGCAGCGGCTTGTTCAGCACGATCCAGCGCTCGCGCACGGTGATGTAACCGCCGGTCTCCAGGTCCTTGAGCAGGCGGCTCACCATCTCGCGCGAGCAGGCCAGGTGCTGCGCCATCTGCTGGTGTGTGAGGCGCTCTTTCAAGGCACGCCGGCCCTGGCTGTCCGGCGGATGGGCCATGGTGTTGAGCAGGCGCACCAGGCGGCCGTAGACATCGATCAGCGCCACGCTGCGCGCGCTGTCGGTGGCCAGGCGGGCGCGGCGGATCAGGCGCGCCATGAGTTCGAGCGCAAATTCGGGGTGGGTGGCGATGTACTCCAGCAGCGTGGCGCGGGTCACCACCGCGCAGGTGCTGGCCTCGGTGGCTTCCACGTTGGCCGAGCGCGGCCCGCCGTCGAGCGACATCTCGCCCACATACTCCAGCGGGCCGTACATGCCCAGGGTGAGTTCACGGCCCTGGTTGTCGGAAACGAACGCACGCAGGCGCCCCTGCAGCACGATGTACAGGGTATCCCCGGTTTCGCCTTCCTGGATCAGCAGGGCACCGCGCCGGTAACGGCGCGGCGTGCCGAGGTCGGCGAGCGCTTCAATGTGGTGGGTGTCAGGCGGACAGAAAGGCGTTGCGGCGGCGGGCATCCAGGCTCACGGGTGGGAAAACTCCGTGGCATTGTGCGGCATGGGCGTGATGATGCGCAAGGCGGGGACCACCGGCGGCAGGCTGTTGATCCGGTGCAGCAGTCGCCGGATGCTGGGCGCGTTGGCTTTCTCGCGCAGCGTCTTGATCTGGCTGCGGATGGTGGATTCGGCCACGCTGTGCGATTTGGCGATCTCGGCGATCTGCCAGCCGCGGCATAGGCCCAGCAGCACCGACTCTTCGCTCGGGCTCAGGTTCAGGCTGCGAGCGAACATGCGCACCGCCAGGTTGTCGCAGACGTTCTGGCGCGACATCATCACCAGCACCGACGGCGCGTCGGCCTCCAGCGGGTGGCTCAGCGGCGTGAAGGCCAGCGACAGTTCCTTGTCGCCCTCGGTCAGCATCAGCAGCTTGCGCTGGCCGCGGAACGAGGATTCCATGGCCTGCTGGATCTGCGCGGTCAGGCTCGCGTTGCTGCCGAGCAGGCTGTTGCCGTAGGACATGACGATGCGGCCATTGGCCAGCTCGTGCCGCCCCAGGTGGTTGGCGTGCAGGATGCGGCCCTGCGCGTCGATGATCAACATGCCGTAGTCGATTTCGTCGAACGCGCGCATGAGTTGCTGCGGCCCGAGCGGCGAGCGTCCTCCCTGGCTGGCTGACGGATCTGACGCGCCGCCCCACGTTTTGTCAGCTGCTTGCCACATGAACTACCCCTTTTTTTTGTTGGACGGTGCAGTCTAGGCAGCGCATGCCTTCTCGAGCTGTGCGTGGCTGCCGGGCTCCCTGTGCGGTATTCACATCGTAGTACCGCGCTGGCTGTTTTGCGCGTTTTGCCGGATGGCACTGAGCGTGCCGCGGGTGGTGATCACATCCACATCCAGCAGCACCTCGATCAGGCTGCCGCCGGGCGCGGCCAGCGCGCGTTGCAGCGCGGGCTCGAACTCGGCCGTGTGCGTGATGCGCTCGGCCGCATATCCGTAGGCACGGGCGAGCGCGCAGAAATCCGGGTTGGACAGGCCCGAGCCGCTCACGTGCGCCGGGTACTCGCGCTCCTGGTGCATGCGGATGGTGCCGTAGCTGCTGTTGTTGAGCAGCAGCACGATGCTCTTGCCGCCGTGCTGCACCGCCGTGGCCAGCTCCTGCCCGTTCATGAGGAAGTCGCCATCACCCGCGATGGTGAACACGGTGCGGCCGGTGAGCAGGGACGCGGCGATGCCGGCCGGCACGCCGTAGCCCATGGCGCCGTTGGTGGGCGCGAGCTGCGTCTTGTGCCCCTTGGCCAGGCCGTGGTACTGGAAGAAACGGTGCATCCAGCTGGCGAAGTTGCCGGCGCCGTTGGTGAGCACCGCGTCCGCCGGCAGGTGTTTCTGCAGGGTGTGGATCAGGGCCGGCATGTCGATGCTGCCGGGCAGCACGATGCCGCCGTTGGCCGGGTCCACGTTGGCCAGGTGGTCGGCGTGGCAGGCCTCGGTCCACGCAGTCCAGGGCAGGGTGGGTGGTGCGGACAACACCTCCAGGCTGCGCGCGGCGGCGTTCATGGTGGCGTTGATCGCCAGCACCGGCTGGTACACGCGGCCCAGTTCTTCGGCGCTGGCGTGGATGTGCACCAGCTTCTGCTTCGGCAACGGCACCTCCACCAGCGTGTAGTTGCTGGTGGTGGCTTCGCCCAGGCGCGGGCCGAGCGCGATCAGCAGGTCGCACTCGCGCACGCGGCGCGCCAGCGCCGGGTTGATGCCCAGGCCCACGTCGCCGGCGTAGAGCGGGTGGTGGTTGTCGAAGGTGTCCTGGAAACGCAGCGCATTGGCCACGGGCAGTTGCCAGTTTTCGGCGAAGCGCTGCAGCGCAGCCGCGGCCTGCGGCGTCCAGCCGCCACCGCCGGCGATCACCAGCGGGCGTTCGCTTGCCAGCAGCAGCGTGCGCAGTTCACGCAATGCGCCCGGGTCGCTCCAGGCCTGCACCGGCTCCACGCGCGGCAGGGGTTCGGCGTCCACCTGCTGCATCAGCATGTCTTCGGGCAACACCAGCACCACCGGGCCGGGGCGGCCGTTCATGGCGGTGGCGAAGGCGCGTGCCACGTATTCGGGAATGCGGCGCGCATCGTCGATGCGCTCCACGCGTTTGGCCATGCCCTTGGTGGAGGGGCCGAAGAAGCTGCTGTAGTCGAGTTCCTGAAACGCCTCGCGGTCGCGTGCGTCGCTTGCCACGTCGCCCACGAAGAGCACCATGGGCGTGGAGTCCTGGAACGCGGTGTGCAGGCCGATGGAGGCGTTGGTCGCGCCCGGCCCGCGCGTCACGAAACACACGCCGGGCCGGCCGGTGAGCTTGCCCTGCGCCTCGGCCATGAAGGCGGCGCCGCCTTCCTGCCGGTTGGTGATGAAACGGATGCGGTCGGCGTGGGCGTGAAAGCCATCGAGCACGGCCAGATAACTTTCACCCGGCACCCCGAAAGCGTGGCTCACACCCTGGACAATCAGACATTCGACAAGCAGGTGGCCAGCGATGCGGGTCATTTGACTTTATTAACCAATTGGAGAATTATCGCGGCATGAGTACTTCAGCCACACCGGTCCTGGAAGAGCGCCTGCGCGACGCCGACCGATCCCAGAATACCATCCTGAACGCGGCACGCGACGAGTTCTCGGAGCATGGTCTGGGCGGCGCGCGCATGGACCGCATCGCCGAGCGAGCGGGCCTGAACAAGCGCCTCATCTACTACTACTTCGAGGATAAGGAGCGCCTGTTCCAGGCCGTGCTGGAGCAGGCCTACCGCGACATCCGCGAGGCCGAACACGAGCTCAAGCTGCTCGACCTGAAGCCCGCCACCGCCCTGCGCCGGCTGGTTGAATTCACCTGGAGCTACTACCTCGAACACCCCGAGTTCATGACGCTGCTCAACAGCGCCAACCTGCACCGCGCGCGGCACCTGCAAGAGTCCGAGCGAGCGCGTGCGCTCAACTCGCCACTGATCGCCATGCTCAGCGAAGTGCTCGACCGCGGCCGCGCCGAAGGCAGCTTCCGCAGTGGCGTCGATCCGGTGCAGCTCTACGTCTCGATTGCCGGTCTGTCCTACTTCTACCTCTCCAACAACCACACGCTTTCGGCGATCTTCGGGCGCGATCTCATGACGCCCAAAGCACACAACGAACGGCTCTCGCACATGTGCGACGTGATCCTAGGGTATGTCCTGATCAACTGAGGCGGCGGGCCGCTTGACGGTGCAGGAGGTGGTTTTTAGTATTCACTGCTCGGTGAATTAAAACCTCTGGAGACAAGACATGAAGACCGCACTGCCCCTTCGTCATCTGTTGATCACCGCCCTGCTCGCCACCGCCTCGGCGGCTGCACTGGCGCAGTGGAAACCGGACCGACCGATCACCCTGATCGTGCCCTGGGCACCAGGTGGCTCCACCGACCAGGTGACGCGCGTGACCGCCGCCGAACTGGAAAAACACCTGGGCCAGAAGATCGTGGTGATGAACCAGCCCGGCGCCTCGGGCTCGGTGGGCACCAAGAACGCGATGGCCGCACCGGCCGACGGCTACACCTGGACCGCCGGCGGCGCCAAGGACCTGGGCACCTACAAGGTGCTGGGCATGCTCGACACCTCGGCCACCGACTGGAACCTGTACCTCAACGTGGCGCACATCGCGGTGGTCGGCGTCAATGCCGACGCGCCGTACAAGAACATGAACGAGCTGCTGGCGGCCATGAAGGCCAAGCCGGGCTCGGTGTCGGTGGCCACCGCGGGCGTGAACTCCAGCGGGCACTCGGCCATCGAGGCCATCGCGCGCGCGGCCGGCGTGACCTACAAGCACGTCACCTACGACGGTGGCGCACCCGCCGCCGTGGCCGCCGCCTCCGGCGAAACGGAGGTGACCACGCAGCTCGCGGCCGAACAGACCGACATGATCCGCGCCAAGCGCATCCGCCCGCTGGCGGTGGTGGGCGACAAGTCGATCGAGATCGAAGGCTTCGGCACCATCCCGCCGCTGTCGCAGTTCATCCCGGGCTTCAAGGACCCGATCAACTACTTCGGCATCTTCGTGCCCAAGGCCGCGCCGCCCGAAGTGGCGCAGACGCTCAACAAGATCTGGTCCACCGAAATGGTGAAGAGCGAGGCGCTGAAGAAGTACGCGCAGTCGCGCGGCGCGATGTTCGCGCCGATCGCGGGTGAAGACGCGCAGAAGGCGGTGTTCCCGGCCATCCAGTCCTACGCCTGGACGCAGCAGGCCGCCGGCAAGGCCAAGGTGTCGCCCGACACCGTGGGCATTCCCAAGCCCTGAACCCGCGCGGAACCCAACAACATGAGCGAGGGTGGAAAAACCGCCCGCTCCGACATCGTCGGTGGAGCGGGCTGGGTTGTGTTCGGCCTGGCAATCGTGATCGGCTCCGTCCGCATGGACCGTTACGAATCGATGGGCGCGGAGCTTTACACGATGCCGGGCTTCGTGCCCGGCATGATCGGCGGCCTGGTCGCGCTGCTGGGTGTGGTGCTGATGCTGCGCGGCTGGGCACGGCGCGGCAACGAAGCCGGCGCTGCGACCGAGCTGGAACCCGCCACGCCGCTGCTGAACCGACGCATCGTCATCACGATGCTGCTCGCGCTGGCCTACGCCGGCCTGCTGATCGGGCGCGCGCCGTTCTGGCTCGTCACCGCGCTGTTCGTCGCGACCTTCGTGGCGGTCTTCGCGCCCTCCGGCTCCAAGCCGCTGCGCCGCGCCACCGTGGCCGTGCTGGCCGGCGTGCTCACCTCGGCGGTGGTCACGCTGGTGTTCGAGCAGGTCTTCCTGGTCCGGCTTCCATGAAGCACGCCCGCTCGCTTGCTCGCTCGAAGCACCATTGAAACCACAAGAACACCATGTTTGACGGTCTGATCATGTTCGGGCAATCCATCGCGCGCTTCAGTGCGCCCGAGACGATTGCCTATGCCCTGCTGGCCTCGCTGATCGGTGTGGTGATGGGCGCCCTGCCCGGCCTCACCGCCACCATGTCGCTGGCGCTGATGACCACGCTCACGCTCAAGCTGCCGCCCAGCCAGGCGCTGCTGATCCTGATCTGCACCTACGTCGGCTGCATCTACGGCGGTTCACGCTCGGCCATCCTGCTCAACATCCCGGGCACGCCGGCCTCGGCCGCCTCCTGCCTCGATGGCTACGCGCTCGCGCGCCAGGGCCTGGCGGGCCGGGCCATGGGCATCGCCACCACCGGCTCGGTGATGGGCACGCTGATCGGCATGTTCTTCCTCGCCACGCTCACGCCGGTGCTGGGCAACATGGCGCTGCGGTTCGGCGCCTACGAGTTCTTCTGGCTCGCGTTCTTCGGCGTCATCATCGCCGGCACGCTCACCGGAGACGATCCGCTCAAGGGCTGGATCGCGGGCATCGCCGGCCTGTTCATCGCCACCATCGGGCAGGAACCGCAATACGGCTACGAGCGTTTCTCGTGGGGCATGCGTGATCTGGCAGGCGGCATCCAGCTGGTGCCGGCGCTGGTGGGCGCTTTCGGTTTCGCCGAACTGCTCACCGCCATGCGCGAGCGGCAGGCCGCGGTGAAGATCAGCGCCTTCGACACGGTGATTCCCCGCGTGCGCGACGTGCTGCAGTACTGGCGCACCATCCTGCGCTCGGGCCTCATCGGCACCGGTGTCGGCATCGTGCCTGGCGTGGGCGAGGACGTGGCGGCCTGGTCGTCCTACGCCGCCGCCAAACGCGCCAGCAAGGAAAAAGAGAAGTTCGGCAAGGGCTCTGTGGAAGGCCTGATGGCCGCCGAAACCGGCGACAACGCCTGCGTGCCCGGCGCCGTCATCCCGGTGCTCACGCTGGCCATTCCCGGCTCGGCACCCGCCGCCGTGCTGATGGCCGCGATGATCATCCACGGTGTTAAACCCGGCCCGCTGATCATGGTGGAGAACCCCAGCTTCGTGTACGACGTGGTGACCATGATGCTGTTCGCCACCATCGGCATCCTGATCTTCGGCCTGGTGCTCACCAAGGCGCTGGTGCAGGTGCTGCGTGTGCCGCAGCACCTGATCACGCCCATCGTCTTCGTGCTCTGCACCGTCGGCAGCTTCGCCATCGCCGGGCGCCTGTTCGACGTGTACGTGATGCTGGCCTTCGGCCTGATCGGCTTCTTCCTGCGCAACTACGGCTACCCCATGGCGCCGCTGGTGCTGGGCATCGTACTCGGCGACCTGCTGGAGAAGAACCTGCGCCGCGCGCTGATCCTCTCCGACGGCGATCTCTCGCCCTTCTTCACGCGCCCCATCGCCGGCTCGGTGGCCGCGCTGATCTTCGTCACCATCGCCTGGAAGCTCTGGTCGCTGTACGGCCGCCGCGCCGGCGCGCGGGCACCGGCATGAAACTCTCGCTCTGCAACGAGGTGCTGCTGCCGCTGCCGCTGGCCTCGCAATGCGCGGCCGCCGCGCGCATGGGTTACGGCGCACTGGAGGTGGCGCCCTTCACCCTGACCGAGCAGCCCGAAACCCTCGACTGCGCCGCCGCCCGCCGCCTGCGTGCCACCGCGCACACCGAAGGCCTGGCGATCTCCAGCCTGCACTGGCTGCTGGTCAAGCCCGAGGGCCTCTCGCTGGTGGGCCACGACGCGGCGCAACGCCAGCGCACGCTGGACCTGTTGCGCCGCCTGATCGACTTCACCGCCGCCTGCGGCGCGCGCGTGCTGGTGCACGGCTCGCCCAGACAGCGTTCACCCTCAGAAGGGCAAAGCCTGGCCGACGCCAGCGCGCGTTTTGAAGCCGCCATGGCCGAGTTGGCGCCGCACGCACAGGCGGCGGGCGTCGTCTACTGCATCGAACCGCTGGGCCGTTTCGAAACCCCGCTGCTCAACACCGTGGCCGAGGCCGCGGCCATGGTCGACCGCATCGGCTCGCCGGCCGTGCGCACCATGCTCGACGTCAGCGCGGCCTCGCACAGCGAGAGCGAGCCGGTGCACGAGGTACTGCGGCGCTTCCTCGACAGCGGCCACATCGCGCACGTGCAGCTGAACGACAGGAACCGCCGCGGCCCTGGCCAGGGCGATACCGACCAGCGCCCGGTGCTGCAGGCCTTGAAAGACCTGGACTACAGCGGCTGGGTCGCCGTGGAGCCCTTTGACTACCAGCCCGACGGCCCCGGCTGTGCCCGCGCCTCGGCCGACCATGTGTTCGAGATCTGGGGGGAGCTTTCATGACCGCCGTGAGCCTGCGTGTGCACGAGGTGCAGCTGTACCAGCGCCACGTCACCCTGCGCCTGCCGTTCCGTTTCGGTGCCGCCACCGTCACCCAATGCCCGCAGGCCTTTGTGCGCGTGATCGCCGAGGTGAACGGCCAGCACGTGGAAGGCGCAAGCGCCGAACTGATGGTGCCCAAGTGGTTCGACAAAAACCCGGCGCTCACGCACGAACAGAATTTTGAACAGCTGCGCGAGTCGGTGCGCAATGCCTGCGCCGCCGTGCTCGACACGCGCGAGCCGATGAGCCCGCATGCCTTGTCGCAGGCCGCCAGCGAAGCGGCGCTGGCGGTGTCGCTGGCGCGTGGCCTGCCGCCCCTGGCGGCGCAGTTCGGCCCGGCCCTGCTCGACAAGGCGCTGGCCGACGCGGCGCTGCGCGCGGCCAACCTGAGCTGGGTGGACGGCCTGCGCGCCGGTGCGCTGGGCGACCCCTGGAGCCCGCGGCTGGAGCCGGTGCGCGCCAGCCACGTGGTGCTGCGCCACACCGTGGGCCTGGCCGACCGGCTGGTGGAAAGCGACCCCGGCACTGACCCGCAAGACGGCCTGCCCGCCACGCTGGAAGCCGCCATCCGCCGCCACGGCCTGCACCACTTCAAGCTCAAGCTATGTGGCCAGCTGGAGGCCGACGTGGAACGCCTCACACGCATCGCCGAAGTGCTGCAACGCCTGGGTGGTGACTACCGCGTCACGCTCGACGGCAACGAAACCTTCAGCGACGCCACCGGCCTGGGCCGCTTCTGGCACGCGCTGCGCACCACGCCCGAGCTGACCGACATGCTGCGCCGCACGCTGCTGCTGGAGCAGCCGCTGGCGCGCGCGGTGGCGCTGCGCGAATCCATCGCCTCGCTCGGCATCGGTGTACCGGTGATCCTCGACGAGTCCGACGACCACGCCGGCGCGCTCGAAGAAGGCCTGGCCCTGGGCTACAGCGGCATCTCCAGCAAGGCCTGCAAGGGCATCTACCGTTCGCTGGCCAATGCCCACCGCATCGCGCAAGACCCGCGCCTGCTGCTCTCCGGCGAAGACCTGACCTGCCAGGCCGGCCTGGCGGTGCAGCAGGACACGCTGCTCGCCGCCAGCCTGGGCGTGCACCACATCGAGCGCAACGGGCACCACTACGTGGACGGTTTCGGCACCGCGCCGGCGGAAGAGGCGCAGGCGTTTGCCCAAGCCCACCCCGGCCTGTACGACACCTCGGCCAACGGGCGCGTGCACCTGGCGGTGCACGGCGGCCAGCTCGATCTGCAGTCGCTGCACGTGCCCGGCTTTGCACGGGCGGCGGCCCCCTTGTGGCGCGACCTGCAGCCACTCGCCTGAGCCGGCATCGCTGGCCCGGGCCGGGGGTGCACGGCGCACAAACTCACCAAACGGTTAATTCAGGCGACGAAACGGGCGAAACGGATGCACGGACCCATGCACGCAGATGCACCGCCGGCAGTGCGCAGGCGTACGCGCACCACATGGCAAATCACCAGTGCCAATCCCTAGGGTAAGTCCCCGGATTCGCTCTGGAAATTTCCGGTTGCGCGCCGATTCAGGTCACTTCTATAATTTGCACTATTCACCGAATAGTGAATTAATCAGGCAAAACACAACATCTATGGAGACAAGCATGAAACTGATCCAAGCCACCGCCCTGGCCGTTCTCGCCTTGGCCACCACCCTGCCCGCCACCGCCCAGCAGGCCTACCCGAACAAGCCGATCCGCGTGATCGTGCCGTTTGCGGCCGGCAGCACCACGGACATCATTGCCCGCGCCATCGCCGACAAGATGGGCCAGAGCATGGGCCAGACGTTGGTGGTGGACAACCGCGGTGGTGCCAGCGGCACCATCGGCCAGGCGGCGGTGGCCACGTCCGCGCCGGACGGCTACACGATCATGATTCACTCGTCTTCGCACACGGTGAGCCCGTCCACCTTTGCCAAGCTGTCGTTCGACACCATCAACGATTTCGCCGGCATCACGCCGATCTCTTCCACGCCCAACGTGCTGGTGATCGCGCCGAGCAAGAACATCAAGACGCTGCCGGCCCTGGTGGCCAGCGCCAAGGCCAACCCGGGCAAGATGAACTTCGCCTCCGCCGGCCAGGGCAGCGCCACCCACCTGAATGCCGAGAAGTTCAAGATGGCGGCGCAGATCGACGCGGTGAACATTCCGTTCAAGGGTTCAGCCGAAGCCATCACCGAAGTGCTGTCCGGCCGTGTGGACTACTACTTCTCGCCGATCTCGCCGGTGATCGGCCAGATCAAGGACGGCAGCCTGCTTGCCCTGGCCGTGGGTTCGCCGCGCCGCGCCAGCGCCCTGCCCGACGTGCCCACCACCGCCGAAGCCGGCGTGCCTGGCTCCGAATTCAACTTCTGGATCGGCATGATGGCGCCCGCCAAAACGCCACGCGACATCGTCAACCGCCTGCACGACGAAGTGGTGAAGGCCCTGGCCACGCCGGAGGTGAAAGAACGTTTCCTGAAGCTGGGCGCCGACGCCTGGACGCTCAAGCCCGAGCAGTTCGACGCCTACATCAAGGAAGAAATCAAGAGCAACGCCGCGCTGGTGAAAGCCGCCGGCCTGCAAGTCGCCAACTGACCGTTTTCAACCCACGGGTTTTCACAGAGAGAAGAGAAGGAACTCAACGATGGCCGTTCAACAACTCGGGATCATCATGCACGGCGTCACCGGACGCATGGGCATGAACCAGCACCTGATCCGCTCCATCTGCGCCATCCGCGCGCAAGGCGGTGTGACGCTGTCCAACGGCGACAAGGTCATGCCCGACCCGATCCTCATCGGCCGCAACGCCGAGAAGATGGAAGCGCTGGCGAAGGCGCACAACATCGCACGCTGGGGCACCGACCTCGACGCCGCACTGGCCAACAAGAGCGACACCGTCTTCTTCGACGCCGGCACCACGCAGATGCGCCCCGCCCTGCTGGCCAAGGCCATCCGCGCCGGCAAACACGTGTACTGCGAGAAGCCCATTGCCACCAACCTCAACGAAGCGGTGGAGATCGCGCGCCTGGCAGAACAGTCGGGCCTGAAGCACGGCGCGGTGCAGGACAAGCTCTTCCTGCCCGGGCTGCGCAAGCTCGACATGCTGCGCCGCGCCGGCTTCTTCGGCCGCATGCTCAGCGTGCGCCTGGAGTTCGGCTACTGGGTGTTCGAAGGCGACCTGCAACCCATCCAGCGCCCGAGCTGGAACTACCGCAAGGAAGACGGCGGCGGCATGATCCTGGACATGATGTGCCACTGGCGCTACGTGCTGGACAACCTGTTCGGCGAGGTGAAGTCGGTGTCCTGCATCGGCACCACGCACATCCCCACGCGCTGGGACGAAGCCGGCAAGCCCTACGAGTGCACGGCGGACGATGCCGCCTACGCCACCGCCGAACTCACCGGCCACAACGGTGAAAACGTGATTGCGCAGCTCAACATGAGCTGGGCCACGCGCGTGAACCGCGACGACCTCGTCACCTTCCACGTCGACGGCACGCACGGCTCCGCCGTCGCCACGCTCACCGGCTGCAAGGCGCAGAGCCGCGTGAACACGCCGCGCCCGGTGTGGAACCCGGACGTGAAGAACACCATGAACTTCGGTGAGCAGTGGCAGGACGTGCCGGACACGCAGGTTTACGACAACGGCTTCAAGATCCAGTGGGAACACTTCATCCGCCACGTGGTGGAGAACGAGCCCTACAAGTGGACGCTGCCCGAAGGCGCCAAGGGTGTGCAACTGGTGGAAGCCGCGCTGGAGAGCTGGGAACAGCGGCGCTGGGTTGATGTGCCAGCACTCACGGTGTAACACCCTCGCCGCGCTTCGCGCGACCCCCTCAAGGGGCGACACCTGCGGCCCGGCAAAGCCGGTTCCGCGGTGTCTCTTGATTCACTCCCTCTCGCGCGCCGCGCTCAGGAGCAACCCCACATGACCTTGTCTCTCAAACTGCCCAATGCCTCGGGTGCGATCGAGGCCTACACCCTGCGCGGCACCACCCCGGTGAAGCCCGCCGCCGGCGTGAAGTTCAACCGCATCGCCTACTCTGCCGCCCACGTGGTGGCCGACCCGCTGGCCGCCATCGACCCCTGGCTGCAATGCGCGGTGGACTGGGACGCCACCATCGCCTACCGCCAGCGCCTGTGGTCGCTCGGCCTGGGTGTGGCCGAGGCCATGGACACCGCGCAGCGTGGCATGGGCCTGGACTGGCCGACCTCGCTGGAGCTGATCCGCCGGTCGCTCGACGCCGCCAAGGACGTGCCCGGCGCCTTGATCGCCTCGGGCTGCGGCACAGACCACCTGGTGCTGGAGAACGTGAAGACGGTCGATGAAGTCATTGCCGGCTACGAAGAGCAGATGGCCGCCATCGAAAAACTCGGCGGCAAGCTGATCGTGATGGCCAGCCGCGCGCTGGCCCGCGTGGCCAAGAGCCCGGCCGACTACGAACGCGTGTACGACCGCATCCTGAGCCAGGCGAAACAGCCCGTGGTGCTGCACTGGCTGGGCGACATGTTCGACCCCGCGCTCAAGGGCTACTGGGGCAACGACGACGCCGACAAGGCCATGGACACCGCGCTGGCGGTGATCGCGGCGCACCCCGACAAAGTGGACGGCATCAAGATCTCCCTGCTCGACAAGGACAAGGAAATCGCCATGCGCCGGCGCCTGCCGGCCGGCGTGCGCATGTACACCGGCGACGATTTCAACTACGCCGAACTCATCGCCGGCGACGGCCACGGCGCGGAGATCACGCACGGCCAGAGCGATGCGCTGCTGGGCATCTTCGACGCCATCGCACCGGCGGCGGCGGCCGCGCTGGGCGAACTCGCGCAAGGCAAGGTGCAGGCGTTCCACGACATCCTCGGCCCCACCGTGCCGCTGTCGCGCCACATCTTCGCCGCGCCCACGCGCTTCTACAAAACCGGCGTGGTCTTCATGGCCTGGCTCAACGGCCACCAGCGCCACTTCAGCATGGTGGGTGGCCAGCAGAGCACACGCTCGCTGCTGCACTTTGCCGAGCTGTTCCGCCTGGCCGATGCGGCCAACCTGCTGGAACAACCCGAGCTGGCCGTGCACCGCATGAAGACCCTGGCCGCCCTGCACGGCGTGGAGTGAACAGGACATGCGCGACTTCTCCCAAGACCACGCATGGCTGTCCATCAACACCGCCACGGTGCGCAAGAGCCGGGGGCAGGATCTGCCACTCACCGACATCCTCGACGCCTGCGCGCGCCACGGCATCCGCGCCATCTCACCCTGGCGCGACCAGGTGGCCGCCGTCGGCCTCAAGACCGTCTCGGCGCAGGTGAAGGCGCTGGATCTGAAGCTCTCGGGTTATTGCCGCGGTGGCATGTTCCCGGCGGTGGATGCGGCCGGCCTGCGGGCCGCGCGCGACGACAACCGGCGCGCGGTGGACGAAGCCTGTGAACTCGGCGCACCCTGCCTGGTGCTGGTGGTGGGCGCCCTGCCCGGCGCGCTCGCCGGCCAGGCCGCACACAAGGACATCGCCGGCGCTCGGCAGCAGGTGCACGACGGCATTGCCGAACTGCTGACCTACGCCCAGGCCGCCGACATGCCGCTGGCCATCGAACCCCTGCACCCAATGTACGCCGCCGACCGCGCCTGCATCAACACCCTGGAGCAGGCGCTGGACGTGTGCGATGCACTCGACCCCGGCCAGAGCGGTGCGCTCGGCGTGGCGGTGGACGTGTACCACGTGTGGTGGGACCCGAAGCAGCAGGCGCAGATTCAGCGCGCGGGCAAGAACCGCCTGCTGGCTTTCCACGTCTGCGACTGGCTCACGCCCACCACCGACTTGCTGAACGACCGCGGGATGATGGGCGACGGCGTGATCGACATCCCGCGCATCCGCGGCTGGGTGGAAGCGCAAGGCTTCAATGGCTTCAGTGAGGTGGAGATTTTTTCCACCGGCCATTGGTGGCAGCAGGACCACGACACGGTGTTGAAGACCTGCATCGACCGGCACCGCAGCGCGGTGTGATGCAACCCCGGTGCGCCGCGCCGGATTTCAGCGCGCCGTCACCAGTTCGTTGGCGGCGTTGTTGCTCACCGTGAACACCGCACTGCCCTGCGGGCGGTTGCGTTGCGCTTGCTCGTCGGCCAGCACCAGCGAGCCGGTGGTGCGTTGCTGGATGCGGCGTTGCTCGCCGCGTTCGGTGAACTCGTTCACCACACTCACGAACCACGCCAGCACCAGACAGGACAGACCAAACAACACCCAGATCAGGGCGCTGGACAGCAACTCGTCGCGCTTGCTTTCTACCCTGCGGGTGGCGTGTGCGGTGCGTTTCATGGTGGGCTCTTGGCGGTGTGTTGTGTTGCAGTGATGTTCCCTGCGATCACCACCCCACCGTGTCGGCGCGCGGCGGCGATCGCTGTAGGAAGCCGCCGACACACGCAGCGAAGACGTCAGGATTGCCCAGGTGCCTCGTCGGCCTGGGCCGCGTGCCACGGCGCGCGCGTGTCCGTGTGCACGTGCCGCTGCTTGCGCGGCACCAGGGGCGTGTCCAGCGTGCCCAAGGGAATCGACACCCAGTCGGTGTAGGCGCCCTCGCTCTGCTGCCACGCCATGGCAGAGCCGCACACCGAACAGAAGCTGCGCGTGACATGGGCGGAAGACCGGTAGTGCCGCAGCAAGTCCACGCCCTGGGTGAACACATGGTTTGGCCGGCGCACGCTGCCATAGCTGCCGAAAGCCGCCGCATGGGCTTTGCGGCACTGGCTGCAATGGCAATGGGTCACCGCCTGGATGTCGGCGGTGAGTTCATACCGCACCCCACCACAGAGGCAACTGCCGCGGTGCAACACGGCCGTCATGGCGCCCTGGCGGCACGCCCGCCGCGCGCGCTGTCGCGCTCCAGCAGGCCGTGCTGCACAAACACCGTGCGCAACGCAGCCTGCTTGAACACACCGCTGCGCTCCAGCACCTGCAAGGTATTGCCGCAGCGGCTTCGCATGTGGGCGGTGCGGCGGGTCTCGCTGCCCTCCTGCGCCAGCACGCGCTCAATGGCCGCGCTGTCCAGGCCGATCTGCGCCAGCAGGTGCCGGTGGAAGGCCTCGTCCCAGGTGTGGAAGGCCTGGATGATGGTGGGCAGCAGGGCGCCAAAGAAAGCCTTGTCGGCGGCACCAAGCTGCGGCCAGACCAGGCCGAACAGCTGTGCAAAGTACCGGGCGTGCTGCCACTCGTCTTCCAGGTGGGCCTGCAACAGGGCCAGCAGGCCAGTGTGTGCCGTGGCGCGCATGGTGTCGACGATGGCCTTGGTGATCATGGTCTCGCCCACGAAGCCAACCATGAACCACGCCAGGTCGCGCCGCGGCGCGGGCACGCCGGCCACCAGGGCTTCGAGCGCGGCGATCTTGGGGTTGGGCGCGTCGTGCACCGGCAAGGCAAAACGGTCGCGGATGGCGCGGCTGGCCTGGGCAGTGAAGTAGGCGTGGTAACCCTCGTCGGTGTAGAGCTTCAAGGCGTCGATGGCCAGGCGCTCCGGCAGGTAGGCACGCAAGCGGTTCTCCGCAATCACCTGCGCCGCCACGTTGACGATGCGGTGCTCGGTCAAGGTCATGTCATCGAGGAAGTGCGCCAGCCGCGCCGCGGACACCGCGTTGCGCTGCGGCATGTCGAGGTGGCGCAAGGCGGGGTGCGACATGAATTCGTCGGCGTGACCGAAGACGAACCACTGCACGCCGCTGAACTCACCCGCGTTGCCGGACAGGTCGAAGTCGGTCAGCGAAGGTTTGACGCGCACCGAGGCGCTGGAGATCCAGTCTTTCAGGGCCGATTCGGGCGGCCGTGGCGTGGCGGCCAACCGCTCCGCGGCGCCACGCGCGGCCACCGCTTCAGGCCGCTTGCGACTCACGCAGCAGCCGCGGCTGTCTTGCCGCGCGCGCCTGTGGCGCATCGGCCACCATGGCCTGCAGGGCTTTCTGCACCACGCCCTGAGCATTCACCGGACGCAGCAGGCGGCTGGCGATCAGGCGTTCGCAGCTGCGTTTGGTCATGGAGTGCGGCCGGCCACCGCGGCTCACGAACATGAACAGGGTGCCCTTGTTGCTGGCCCAGATCAGCTGGGCGCGCAGCCATTCGCGGTGCGAGTAGAGGTCAACCCAGTCGCCTTCGTTCAGGCTGGCCAGCAGGGCCACCGCGTTGATGTCTTCGGCCTGCGAAGTGGCCGGTTCTTCGTGCGCGGCATCGGCGGGCGAGCCTTCGTGCGCCACGTGTTCCGGCGACGGCAGGTCGATCAACTCGCCGTGTTCGGACGGCATGGTGTCCTCGAAACCCGCGGCCTCCAGTTCGCGCTGGCCCAGCCAGGGCTGTGCGGCCTGGCGCGGCGTGCGCTGCTCGGCGGTGGCGGGCAGGGATTCGTCGAGGTCCATGGACAGGGACGAGCCCTCCAGCGGCACCGGGTCGCTGTGCTCCAGCGGTGCCAGGCCCGACGACAGGCTGGCGTCGGCACGGATGCGCGCCCGGCGCAGACCCAGCACCGGCTGGTGCAGGCGCATCAGGGCGTCGAAGAAAGGTTTGCTTTCCTCCGGCGTCTGGCCCAGCATCTCCAGCCCGGCGTGCAGCGTGGCCAGCATGCCCGGCACCATGGCAAACAGTTCTTTCGGCCGTTTGAGCGTGACTTCCTTCTTCACGCTCCACAGCAGGTTGGAGACCAGCTTGCGATAGCCCCCGGGGTCGGTGTCCGTGGTGTCGGTGCGGCCGAGTTCGGCCGAGGCGATCACCAGTGCCCAGGGGCCGTAAAGGAAGTCGACGATGACGGCCGGCGCACCCTCGATGTCGGGGCGCTGGCTCAGGTCCCAGGCCACCTGGTCGGCCAGCGCCTGGCGCTCTTCGGCATGGCGGATCGACTGCAGGGTGCTGCCTTGCAAGGCCCGCTCTTGCTGGTCCTGCGTGTCCCAGCTGGCGCGCAG
The DNA here is from genome assembly GCF_001571225.1 of Hydrogenophaga palleronii NBRC 102513. Taxonomy (GTDB): domain Bacteria; phylum Pseudomonadota; class Gammaproteobacteria; order Burkholderiales; family Burkholderiaceae_C; genus Hydrogenophaga; species Hydrogenophaga palleronii. Next base: position 32,625 of record NZ_BCTJ01000014.1, on the reverse strand, counting down.
TTCGGTCAGGGCGTCGGCGAAAGGCTGCGGCTCGCGCGTGGCGCTGGCGTTGAGCTCGTTGAACGCCGCCTGCACCGGCTGGAAGAAGGTCTGGAACTCGTCGGCGAACTCGTCGTTGAACTTGAAGCTGCGCTGCGCCACGCCTTCAACCAGGCGGCGCGCGGGGTGTTCGTCTTCGTTGAAGAAACGCGGGTTGGCCATCGCCAGGCGCAGCAGCGCCGGCTCCAGCGCCACCACCGCTTCGCGCACCGGGCCGAGCAGCAGCGGGTCGCTCGCCACCTGGCTGACCAGGGTTCGCACCAGGTCCAGGCCCACGGCCTGGCCCACGCGCTGCGCCTTCTGCTTCAGGTGCATCAGCACGCGCGAACGTTCGTGCGCGGCGGCGTAGGTGCCCCAGGCCTTGTGGCTGAGCTGGCTGGAGATGCCGACCTGGCGCGCCGGCCGGTCCACCACGGGCAGGTCGCGGTACTGCGTCTGCTGCTCCAGGATCATGGACTCGTCGAGCACCGGGATGGCCGCAAAGGCCTCGATGGCGGCGAGCTCCTCGCTCACCTGCTCGTAGTAGTCCGGCGTCAGGTGGCGGTCAAAGTGCTGGCCGCCCTTGTTCAGGAATTCGTGGAACACCTGGTGGTCCACGCCGGGCTGCATGCGGCCGAGCGACTGCATGGGCGGCAACTGGTCGGCGCGGGCCCAGGCCGGCGTGTCCTGGCTGCTGCCGCCGCCATGGCCACTGTGGCCGCTTTCGGCCCACTGGCTGCTTGATGACACGCCCAGGCCGGCGGCGCGCGAAGACTGCGCACCCAGGCTGGCCGAACGCGAGGCCGCCCCGGCGTCGTCCACCAGGCGCACGCGGTAGCCGGCTTCCTGCACGTTGGCGCGCTGCAGGATGAGCGCCACGCGTTCGTAGAGCTTCTGCAGTTCGCGGCCCAGCGGCTGGCCCATGTGGCGCAGCCAGAGCGCACGCACCTCGGGCTCGGCTTCGGCGGTGGCCATCAGGGCGCGCAGGGCGCGCACGAACACCGAAGGCCGCAGGGGGTTGCGTTCGGCCTGCACGGTTTGCAGGCCGACCACCGAGCTGATCAGCGCATCCAGCAGGGTGAGCTGCTGCTCCAGCACCGGCAGCAGGCTGTGCACCAGCCGGGCCGATTCCAGCGATTCGTTGACGGCATCGTCGTCCACCAGGGACAGCAGCGAAGGCTCCGACAACAAGGCCGGGCGCGAGGAGTTGACTTCGGGCGAGGCCAGCAGCGCGTCGCTCAGGTGGTGAGAGAAGTCCTTGCCCCATTGAATCTTGTGCTGCAGCAGACCCCACCAGGCCAGCGCCAGCCGGTCGCGCTGCGCCACTTCCTTCGACGCCTTCTCGGCCGCCTGCAGGCTGGCGATGGCCGCATCGACGCTGCGCGTCAGCAGTTCTGACGCGCTGGAGAGTGCTTCCTGGAAACACTGTTGCAGCAAACGAGAGGGCACCGTCATGAAAACACGGCCGTGATCAAGCGGCGATTCGAGGGGTGGTTCAAGCCGCTTTTATAACCGCAGTGCACGCCACGCTGGAGACCCCCGGGAAATAAACGGCAGCCGGGCCGAACATGGCACTGGGCGGCGCCGTGTTCAGCCCCCGCGGGCAGACGAAAGACCTCAGGCCACGCTGCCCGCCGCCGGCATCGCCGTGCGGCGCACCCGGCGCACGTTGAAGGCGCTGGCGATCAGCACGCCCTGCACCACCGCCAGGCCGATCAGCACGCCCTGGAAGTGGCCCTGATCCATCAGCAGGCCGAAGATCAGCGGCGAGATCGCCTGCCCGATGTCCAGCCCGGAATACACCACGCCATAGACCCGCCCGGTGGCGTTCTCGGGGGTGGATTTCTTCACCAGCAGATCGCGCGAGGGCCCGGCGATGCCGGCCGAAAAACCCATGGCGCCGAACAGCACCGGCACCGCAACCGCCGGCAGTTGCGCGAAGGCCAGCAGTAAGGCGATGCCGGCGGCCAGGCCGAAGCCGATGCCGACGATGCGCTCGCAGCGCGCCGGATCGGACGCCAGGAAACCACCCAGCACCATGCCGCCGGCCGCGCAGACCATGTAGATGGTCAGGCACACCGCCACCAGGGTCAGCGGCACGCCGTGCAGCTGGCGCGCGGCCTCGGGTGCGAAGGCCTGCACGACGCTCAGCGACATGGCGTAGAAAAAGAAGAAGCCGAAGCACATCCACACCGCCGGGATGCGCAGGAAAGCCAGCGGGTCTTCTCCGTTCGCGTGCACCGCGCCCGCCGCCGGCTTGGGCACGGCCGGCAGGCTCAGGCGTTCGCGGTTGAACCACAACACGGCCAGCACGGCAAAGGCCAGCACGCCGGCACTGGCCAGCGCCGCGCGCCACGAGAAGGCCAGCGCGATGGGCACCATCATGGCCGGCGCGAGCGCCCAGCCCAGGCTGCCGGTGATGCCGTGCACGCTGTAGGCATGGCCCAGGCGCGGCGCGCTCACCTTGCGGTTGAGCAGGGTGTAGTCCACCGGGTGGAACACGCCGTTGCCGATGCCGGCGACGATGGCGAAGAAGGCCATCATCCAGTAGCCGGTGCTGGCGGCGAAACCGAAGGCGGCCAAGCCCAGCAGCCCCAGGCCGGCAAACAGCACCGGGCGCGGGCCCAGGCGGTCGACCACGAAACCCGAGGCGGTCTGCACCGCGCAGGAGGTGACGAAGAAGATCGTCATCAGGAAACCGAGTTCGGCATAACTCGCGTTCAAGGCGTCCTTGAGCCAGGGGAACAGCGGCGCGAGCAGCAACTGGCTGAAGTGGCTGATCATGTGGGCCAGGCCGACCAGGCCGATCAGGCTGGCGTCCTGCCGCAGGGGCACGGCGGGCAAGGGATGGGTGGAGCTTGAAGAAGACATGTTGCGATCGTAGACTCAAGCCGACCTGCGGGATCGCGACGATCTGTCAGTATTTTTAGAAAACCCGCCAACCCATCCGAACAACCCCAACAGCGCAGCCAACAGATCCCCATGAGCAGCCCCACCCGCAGCCGGCTCGCCCACCGCCCCGCCCCGCGCAAGCGCTTCGAGCCCATGGGCGACACCGACGCCTTCACGCCCGACGCGGCGCGCCCGGTGCGCGTGCGGGCCCGCGCGCTCAAGGCCGACACGCACTTCGACCCGCACCGCCACGCCTGGGGCCAGCTGGCTTACTGCACCACCGGCATCGTGCAGGCCATGGCTTCGCCCGACGACCCGACCCTGCAGGCCGTCACCTACATCGTGCCGCCCTCGCGTGCGGTCTGGATTCCACCCGGCATGCACCACGCCGTCACCGTGCTCGAAGCCGCCGAGCTGCGCACGCTCTACGTCTACGCCGGTGCTGCGCCACCGGGCTGGGATGCCTGCCGCATGATCGTGGTCTCGCCGCTGCTGCGCGAGCTGATCCAGGCCATGGACGCGGACACGCGGCGCGCCGCCGAGCCGCAGCGCGACCAGTTGCTGATCCGCCTGGTGCTGGACGAACTCGCACACGCCGACACCCAGCCGCTGGGCGTGCCGCTGCCACGCGACAAGCGCCTGCGCGCGCTCTGCGAAGCGGTCCTCAACGCCCCGGGCGAGCGCGCCACCCTGGCCCAGTGGGCAGCCGACACCGGCGCGAGCGAACGCACCGTGGCGCGGCTGTTCCGCGAAGAACTCGGCACCACCTACCAGCAGTGGCGCCAGCAGGCGGTGCTGGCCCACGCCCTGCCCTTGCTGGCGCGCGGCGTGCCAATCGGCCAGGTGGCAGCGGCCACCGGTTACGCCAGCGACAGCGCCTTCAGCGCCATGTTCAAGGCCGCGATGGGCCACCCTCCCACACGCTGGAGCCAGCACGCCGATCAGGCTGCTTGAGCCCGCGGCGGGTGCGGCCCGCTTTTTGCTCCCTGAAATCCGGGCCGCCGCTGTCCTGTCACATCTGACAGGCAGTCTGCAGGGGCGGCAGACCACAATCCGTCGCAGAGAGCCACGGGGAGACCAATAGATGATCGCAATCCGGCGTTACGCCAAAACCTCGCGCGCGTGGGACGCGCTGGCCCGACCCGATGTGGTCGGTCGCCAGGCGCACACGCTGCTGCTGATGGCCAACGGCCGGCGCAGCGAAATGGAGCTGTCCCAGTTGCTCGGCACCGACGTTTCCGACCTGTTGCAGAACCTGCAACAGCAGGGTTATCTGCACTGCACCTCGTTGACCGTCACCACCGAGGCCGACGACGAGGCCGCCACCGGCGCCTGAGCGTCAGGCCTGCACCGCCAGCACTCCCAGAGGATCAAACGGCTGGCCGGGCTCGCCCATCGCCTGCCCCAGCTTGAAGACCCCGCTCACGCGCACGGCGGGCTCACCGTCGCAACTGATGAGGGCCTGGCCGAACACCATGTTGCGCGTGCTGCGCAGCACCTGCGCCTCACCCTGCACCCAGCAACCCAGCCGCGCGGCCCCCATGTAATCCATCTGCAAACTGATGGTGGGCAGGAAGCGCGGTTCCAGCCCGGGGTGGTACATGGCCGCGCAGGGAATCAGCATGTCGGCAAAGGTAGCGAGCATGCCGCCATGGCAGATGCCGAGCGGGTTGGTGTGCCGCGCCTCGACGCGAAAACCCAGCTGCACCCGGCCGTCCAGCAGACGGGCCGACAAGGGGCCGTTGTGCGCAATGAAGGGGCCACCCAGCCGCACCGGGCGAAAGCCCTCGGGCACGGCGGCCTGGGTGTCGGTACTGGGAATGGTCGGGTGTGGGGCGTGGGTCATGCCCCATGCTAGCCACGCACCCCGAAAAGGTGCGTCGGCCACGCGACAGGCTTCAGCCCCTCAGAGGAAACGCCTGAGCAGATCCATCACACGCTGGAAGCGCGGGCCATACGGTGGATAGAACAGCCGGCCCATGGCCCAGCGCGACTGCACCAGCACCGGCTTCTGCTGCGTGAAGCGCAGGAAACCGGTCTCGCCGTGGTACGAGCCCCAGCCGCTCTCGCCCACGCCGCCGAAGGGCAGACCTTCGTGCGCCACGTGCATCAGGGTGTCGTTCACCGTCACGCCGCCGCTCACCGTGTTGGCCAGCAGCTGATCGCGCGCGGCGTTGTCGCTGCCGAACCAGTACAGCGCCAGCGGGCGCGGGCGCAGGTTGATGAAGCGGATGGCCTCGTCCATGCCGTCGTAGGGCAGCACCGGCAGGATGGGGCCGAAGATTTCCTCGTTCATCAGGCGCAGGCCGGGCGCGGGGCTGAACACCAGCGTCGGGTTCATCTGGCGCGCGGCCGTGGTGCCGCCGCCGGCGGGTGCCACGTCCACCACGCGCGCGCCGGCCGCGTGTGCCTCGTCCAGCAGGGCTTGCAGCCTGGCCTGGTGGCGCTCGCTCACGATGGCGGCGTAGTCGGGGTTGCCGGCGATGGTGGGGAAGAGCTGCGCCACGGCGTCGCGGAAGGCCTGCTCGAAGGCCGCCTCCTGGCCGCGCGGCAGCAACACGTAGTCGGGGGCGATGCAGGTCTGGCCCGCGTTGAGCAGCTTGCCGTGCACGATCTTCACCGCCGCGTCGCGCAGATCGCACGAGGCATCGACCACGCAGGGTGACTTGCCGCCCAGCTCCAGCGTGGTGGGCGTGAGGTTGGCCGCCGCGGCCGCCGCCACCTGGCGTCCGACCTGGGTGGAGCCGGTGAAGAACAGGTGGTCGAAGGGCAGCGCGGAAAAGGCCTGCGCCACATCGGGGCCGCCCAGCACCACGGTGAACTCGTCGGGCGCGAACACCTGGGCCACCAGCGAGGCCATCAGGGCCGAGGTGTGGGGCGTGAGTTCGCTCGGCTTGAGCATCACGCGGTTGCCCGCGGCCAGCGCCGTGGCCGCCGGGCCGAAGGTGAGCTGCAGCGGGTAGTTCCAGGGGCCGATGATGCCGACCACGCCCAACGGCTGGCGCTGCAGGTGGGCGCTGGCGGGTTGCAGGTAGATCGGCGTGTGCACGCGCTGCGGCTTCATCCAGCGCGGCAGCTGCTTGTGGAGCTGCGCCATGCCGGCGCGCAGCACGAACAGGTCGGCCGCTTCGGTGAGCTGCGGCGAGCGCACGCCAAAGTCGGCCTGCACCGCGTCGGCCAGGGCCGCGCTGTGGGTGTCGAGCAGCGTGCGCAGACGCGCCAGCCGGTCGCGCCGCACCGCCAGCGGCACCTCGACTTGCGTGCGGCTGGCGTGGTGTTGCGCGTCAAACAGCGCGCGCAGGGGAAGGCTGGGGGGTATCTGCGTCATGCGGAGCATGATAGGCCGGCCCCGCCCTCAGGGGTAGGGCCGTGCCCCCAACCGCGGACGGACGGGGGCACGGCCTTCGACCGTCCCGGCGCTGTGCCTCAGGCCTCGGCGACTGCGTCGCCGAACTCGAACACGCCGGGGTTCTGCACCGGGTCCACATCGACCGGGATCGACGACTTCGGTGGGTAGCGCCCTTCCAGCAGGTACTTCGAGAGCGGGTTCTCGATGCGCTGCTGGATCGCGCGCTTGAGCGGGCGGGCGCCGAACACCGGGTCGAAGCCGACCTTGGCCAGCTCGGCCAGCGCGGCCGGCGAGACCTGCAGGTGCAGGTCCATCCTGGCCAGGCGCGCTTCGAGCACCTTGAGCTGGATCGCGGCGATGGACTCGATGTGCTGCGCGTCGAGCGCGTGGAACACCACCGTCTCGTCGATGCGGTTGAGGAACTCGGGCCGGAAGTGGTTCTTGAGTTCGTCCCACACGGCTTCCTTCACCTCTTCGTAAGGCGAGCCGACCATGGCCTGGATCATGTGCGAGCCGATGTTGCTGGTCATCACGATCACGGTGTTCTTAAAGTCCACGGTGCGGCCCTGGCCGTCGGTGAGGCGGCCGTCGTCGAGCACCTGCAGCAGCACGTTGAACACGTCCGGGTGCGCCTTCTCGACCTCGTCGAGCAGCACCACGCTGTAGGGCTTGCGGCGCACGGCTTCTGTGAGGTAACCGCCCTCCTCGTAACCCACGTAGCCGGGCGGCGCACCGATGAGGCGCGCGACCGAATGCTTCTCCATGAACTCGCTCATGTCGATGCGGATCAGGTGCTCTTCACTGTCGAACAGGAAGCCGGCCAGTGCCTTGCAGAGCTCGGTCTTGCCGACGCCGGTGGGGCCGAGGAACAGGAAGGAGCCGGTCGGGCGGTTCGGGTCGGAAAGGCCCGAGCGCGAGCGGCGGATGGCATTGGCCACGGCGCCGATGGCTTCGTCCTGGCCCACCACACGCTCGTGCAGCTTGCCCTCCATCAGCAGCAGCTTGTCGCGCTCGCCCTGCATCAGCTTGGACACCGGGATGCCGGTGGCGCGCGCCACCACTTCGGCGATCTCTTCGGCGCCGACTTGCGTGCGCAGCAGTTGCGGGCGGCCCGTGCCGTCCTTGTTCTGCGCCTTGCCCGACTCCACGGCCTGCGCGTCCTTGAGGCGCTTTTCCAGTTCGGGCAGCTTGCCGTACTGCAGCTCGGCAACCTTGTTGAAGTCACCCTTGTCGGTGAAGCTCTTGATCTGCGAACGGATGCGGTCCATCTCCTCCATCACGTCCTTGGAGCCGAGCGCGGCGGCCTTCTCGGCCTTCCAGATTTCGTCGTAGTCGGAAATCTCTTTTTCCAGCCGCGCGATTTCTTCAGCGATCAGGCCGAAACGCTTCTGCGACGCCTCGTCCGTTTCGCGGCGCACGGCTTCGCGCTCGATCTGCAGCTGGATCAGGCGGCGGTCGAGCCGGTCCATCACCTCGGGCTTGGAGTCGAGTTCGATCTTGATCTTGGAGGCCGCTTCGTCGATCAGGTCGATGGCCTTGTCGGGCAGGAAACGGTCGGTGATGTAGCGCTGGCTCAGCTCGGCCGCGGCCACGATGGCCGGGTCGGTGATCTGCACGCCGTGGTGCACCTCGTACTTTTCCTGCAGGCCGCGCAGGATGGCGATGGTGGCTTCCACACTCGGTTCACCCACCAGGATTTTCTGGAAACGGCGCTCCAGCGCGGCGTCCTTCTCGATGTACTTGCGGTATTCGTCCAGCGTGGTCGCGCCCACGCAGTGCAGTTCACCACGCGCCAGCGCCGGCTTGAGCATGTTGCCGGCGTCCATCGCGCCCTCGGCCTTGCCCGCACCCACCATGGTGTGCAGTTCGTCAATGAAGACGATGGTCTGGCCTTCGTCTTTCGCCAGTTCGTTCAGCACGGTCTTCAGGCGTTCCTCGAACTCGCCGCGGAACTTGGCGCCGGCCAGCAGCGCGGCCATGTCGAGGCTGAGCACGCGCTTGCCCTTGAGCGAGTCGGGCACTTCGCCGGCCACGATGCGTTGCGCCAGGCCTTCGACGATGGCGGTCTTGCCGACGCCGGGTTCACCGATCAGCACCGGGTTGTTTTTGGTGCGGCGTTGCAGCACCTGGATGGCGCGGCGGATCTCGTCGTCGCGGCCGATCACCGGGTCGAGCTTGCCCAGGCGGGCGCGTTCGGTGAGGTCAAGCGTGTATTTCTTGAGCGCCTCGCGCTGGCCTTCGGCCTCGGGGCTGTCCATCTTCTGGCCGCCGCGCACCGCGGTGATGGCGGCTTCCAGGCTCTTGCGGCTCAGGCCGTTCTCGTTGGCGGCACGCGCCAGCTCACCCTTGCTGTCGGCCACGGCGAGCAGGAACAGCTCGCTGGCGATGAACTGGTCGCCGCGTTTGATGGCTTCCTTTTCGGTCGCCTGCAGCAGCTTGCCCAGCTCGGGGCCGACCTGCACCTGCTCCTGGCCCTGCACTTCGGGCAGGCGCTGCACCGCGGCTTCGGCCGCCTTGGTGAGGCCGGGCACGTTGACACCGGCGCGCTGCAGCAGCGACTGCGGGCCGTCGGCCTGGCGCAGCAGGGCCAGCAGCAGGTGGGCGGGTTCGATGTAGGCGTTGTCCGCCCCCAGCGCCAGTGTCTGGGCTTCGCTCAGGGCTTCCTGGAACTTGGTGGTGAGTTTGTCGAGACGCATGTTGAAAGACTCTCCGTGAATTCAGAACTGCCCCGCAGATGGCGCCGATGTCGGGCTTTTCAAGCCGCCACGGCGCATTCCGCTGGCGCGGCGGCTCCTGTGGCGGCGCAGGCCTGGCGGTATTGCAGCGGCGTGGCGCCGAGTTGCTGGCGAAACAGGCGGTTGAGCTGGCTGGCGCTGCCCAGGCCGCAGTCCTGCGCCACCTGCGCCAGCGGCAGGCGCCCGCGGGCCAGCAGCGCCTGCGCGCGCGCCATGCGGCGCTGCGTGACCCAGCTCTGCACGCTGCAGCCCATGGACACGCGGAACATGCGCGCGAAGTGGTATTCGGACAAATGGGCCAGCGCGGCGAGCCGGCCCACGCTGAGAGGTTCCAGCGCGCCGTCGAGCCCGGCGTCGATGTGTTCGAGCACACGCCGGCGCACCGCGGTCGACAGGCCACCCAGCGGGCGTTGCGCGGCCTGGCGCGCACGCGGGCGGGCGGAACGAAGCACCAGTTGGTCGAGCGCGGCGTGGCTCAGTGCGTTGGCCTGGAGGCGGTCGGCCGGCCGGTTCCAGTCGAGCCGGGCCACGGCCGCGGCCCAGGCAGACAGGGCGTTGTCTTCACCGAAGATGCAGGGCTCCAGCGTGATCGCGCGTGGTTCGGCGTCGAGCAGGCGCACCACCCGCTCCGACCACGCCAGCTCCGACACGTAGAGGTGCAGGAAACGAAAGGGTTTGTCCACCTGCCAGTGCGACTCGTGCTCGGCGGGCAGCACGCAATGGCGGCCAGGGGCACCCGGCTCATGCGGGCGGCCCACCAGGCGCGTGCCCTGCCCGCCTTCCAGGTAGACCGAAAGCGTGTGGTGCCCGGGGCAGTGGTAGCTCGGGCTGTCGCGCTCGTTGTGCCATTGCGCGAGCAGCAAGGCGTCGCCCAGCGGGGCGCGGCGCTCCAGCGTGGCGCGCGAACGGCTCAGCACCTCGAACACCTCGAGAGACCGGGCCTTGGGCGGGCGTTGGGATGGTGGAGCGACGGCGGCGTTCACAACGGCATCGTAACGAGCACCGGCCCGCACCGGTGCCCGCGCCGCCACAAAACCGCAGGAATTGGCAACCCGCGGCACCGGCGCGGCCCCATGCTCGGCACATCAGTTGGAGGACTCACGTGAACGCTGTTCTGTACGCCGGGGTGGTGCTGATCTGGGGCACGACCTGGATCGCCCTGAAATGGCAACTCGGCGAGGTGCCGATTGCGCTGTCGATCGCCTACCGTTTCGGGCTGGCGGCGCTGATCCTGTTTGCCTGGCTGGCGTGGCGCGGGCAGCTGGCCCGCCCGCGCGGCCGGGCCGCGCTGTGGGTGCTGGGCCAGGGCCTGTGCCTGTTCTGCCTGAACTTCGTGTGTTTCCTGCAAGCCAGCCAGACCCTGGCCAGCGGCCTGGTGGCGGTGGTGTTCTCCAGCGCCACGCTCTGGAATGCCCTGCTCGCGCGTGCGCTGCACGGCCGCCGCCTCGCACCGCAGGTGCTGGCGGGTGGCGCGTTCGGTCTGGCGGGTCTGGTGCTGCTGTTCTGGCCCGAGATTCAGGCCGCCGGCACCGGCAGTGTGAGCGGCCTGGCCTGGGCGCTGGCGGGCACGCTGTGTTTTTCCTGCGGCAACCTGCTCTCGGCCGCGCTGCAAAACGAGGGCCTAAAGCCCGTGCAGACCAACGCCTGGGGCATGCTGGTGGGCACGCTGGTGCTGCTGGGTTACGCGCTGCTGGCCGGCCTGCCGCTGGTGTTCGAGACCAGCTGGCGCTACACCGGCGCGCTGCTGTACCTGGCCATCCCGGGTTCGGTGATCGGCTTCACCGCCTACCTCACGATGGTCGGGCGGCTCGGGCCCGAACGCGCGGCGTACAGCACGGTGCTGTTCCCGGTGGTGGCGCTCAACGTCTCGGCCTGGCTGGAGGGTTATCGGTGGACGGCACCGGCGCTGGCCGGGCTGGTGCTGGTGATGCTGGGCAATGTGCTGGTGTTCCGCCGGCCGCGCCGCACCAGCCCGGCGCTGGAGGCGGCTCAGCGCCAGTAGGCGTAGGGCCAGGCGGTCGCCAGGCCGGCACGGCGGTAGAGCGCAAGCGCCGGCGCGTTGTCGGCCGTCACCTGCAGGAACACGCGCTCGATGCCCTGGCGCCGGGCCTCGTGCGCCATGCTGTGCAGCACCTGCGCCGCAAGCCCTCTGCCCCGGTGCGCGGCCGCGGTGCGCATGCCGTGCACGCTGAGCCAGCCGTGGCTCAGCGCCGCCGCGCCGCAGGCGACCGTGTGGCCGTCCTCATCGCGCACGCTGGCATAGAGGGTGCCGCTGGCGCGGCCGAGTGATTGCGCGCGGCTCGCGCCCTCCACCGGGTCGAAGCCCTCGCCCAGGAACATCGCCACCCAGGCCTCATCGGGCCGCGTCGCGAGCTCGCACACAGGGCCGGTGTGCACCGCCAGCAGATCCTGCACCGCGCCGCATTGCGTGAGCGTGGCTTGTTCGCGCCGGAAGCCTCGGGCCAGCAGGCCCTGGTGCAAGGCGCTGCAGCCCGGCAGATCGGGCACACGGAAGGCGGGTGCGATACCGCGCTGACGGTATCGCACCACGATGGCGTCGAGCACCTGCGCGTCGGTGTGGTGGTGGTGCAGCGGCACGGCGCTGCGTGCGCGGCCGATGCTGCCGCTGTCCATCGGCAGCAACCAGCCGGGCAGTGCCGCCTCGATGTGCTCGGGTGCCACCGCCTGCAGCGTGGCGCGTTCGATGGCCTCGATGTCGGCGGCAGGCGTGTGCATGGCTGGCCGGCAGGCGCTCAGCCGTTGCGCGCCTCGATACCCCAGCGGGCCAGCGCGGCGTCGTCGCTCACGCGCGCGTCAACCCAGCGTGCGCCTTCGGGCGTCTGCTCCTTCTTCCAGAACGGCGCCTGGGTCTTGAGGTAGTCCATCAGGAACTCGCAGGCCTGGTAGCTCTGGCCGCGGTGCGCGGAGGTCACGGCCACCAGCACGATCTGGTCGAGCGGCTGCAGCAGGCCGACGCGGTGGATGACCCGCGCGCCAAAGAGGTCGAAGCGGCGGAAGGCTTCGTCGATCATGGCCTCGATGGATTTTTCCGTCATGCCCGGGTAGTGCTCGAGCTCCATCGTGCTCACGCTCTGGCCATCGTTGCGGTCGCGCACGGTGCCGATGAAGCTGCAGACTGCGCCCACGCGTTTGTCGAGCGCGCGCAGTTGCGCAACCTCGGTGCTGAGGTCGAAGTCGTCGGTCTGGATGCTGACGCGGGCGCTCATCTCAACCCCCGGTGACGGGCGGGAAGAAGCCGACTTCGGCGCCTTCGGTGAGCAGCGCGGCTTCGTCGCTCATGGCCTGGTTCAACGCCACACGCACCGCACGGCCGGGTGCCAGCGCGTCGGCGTAGGCACCACCGCGCGCCACCAGTTCGGCGCGCAGGGCGGCCAGCGTGGCGGCCTGGGTCTGCAGCGTTTCGCTGCCGGTGCCCAGGGCCTCGCGGATGGAGGCGAAATAACGCAGCTGGATGTTCATGCAAGCAACTCCGCAAACGAGATGTAGGACACCGGGTCGCCGTGGGCGATGGTCGTGCCCGCCGGGTTGTCGACCAGGCCATCGGCCCAGACGGTGGAGGTGAGCACGCCCGAGCTCTGGTTGGGAAACAGATCCAGCCCGCCCGCAGCGTTGCGGCGCACGCGCAGGAATTCGCGGCGCTTGTCGGCCTTGGCCACGGTGAAGTGAGCAGGCAGCGTGAGGGCCGTGGGCAGCGCCTCGAACCGGTCGGCCGGCACGCCTTGCAGCTTGAGCAGGAACGGCCGCACCAACAGCAGGAAGGTGACGAAGCTCGACACCGGGTTGCCCGGCAGGCCGATGAAATGGCAGCCCTGCCCGGCCGGCGCCGTTGTACGCCGCACCGTGCCGTAGGCGAAGGGCTTGCCGGGCTTCATGCCGATCTGCCACAGGTCGAGGCTGCCGAGTTGCTGCACCGAGGGCTTGATGTGGTCTTCCTCACCCACCGACACGCCGCCGCTGGTGAGGATCAGGTCGTGTTGCTCGGCCGCGCCCTGCAGCGCGGCGAGCGTGGCGGCGCGGCTGTCGGGCACGATGCCCAGGTCGCTCACCACGCAGCCCATGCGCTCCAGCAGCGTGCGCAGGAAAAAACGGTTGGAGTTGTAGATCGCGCCGGGCTTCATGGCCTCGGGTGCCACCTCACCCGGCATGACGAGTTCGTCGCCGGTGGAGAACAGGGCCACGCGCACCCGCGCGAACACGGGCAGGCGGGCCAGGCCGAGGCTGGCGGCCAGGCCCAGGCCGGCGGGCGAGAGGCGCTCGCCACGCGCCAGCACCACGGCGCCGCGGGTCACGTCTTCGCCCGCGCGGCGCACCCACTGGCCGGCCTTCGGCAGCGCCTGGATGTGCACGCCATGGATGTCGCCACCAACCTCCACCGTGTCCTCCTGCATCACCACCGCGTCCGCGCCTTCGGGCATGGGAGCGCCGGTGAAGATGCGCGCGCAGGTGCCGGCTTCCAGCGGCTCACCGGCATGGCCGGCAGCGATGCGCTGGCTCACACGCAGCACCTGCCCGACTTCGGTGACATCGGCCGCGCGCAGGGCGTAGCCGTCCATGGACGAGTTGTCGTTCGGTGGCACCTGCAGGGCCGACACCAGGTCTTGCGCCAGCACGCGGCGGTCGGCCTCGAAGGTGTCGACGGTTTCGGTCGCGGTGAGCGCATCGATGCGACCCAGCAGGTCGGTCATGGCATCGGCCAATGACATCAAAGGTGCGCGGCCGGTGGGAGGGGAAGAGGCGGTCATGGCGTATGGAAGAGCGTTTCGTCGTGGGGGCGATGCGATCTGCATTGTCGAGCAAGCCGCACGCGGCGTCACCGGGCCGCACCAATCCAGCGCACGCCGAGGGGGCTCACGCCCACTCGGCCATGCGCTGCGCCGTCACGCTGCGGCGCAGGTGTCGGCGATGAAGGCTTGCACCGCGGCCGTGCTGGCCGGCATCACCTTGACGCGCTTGGGCAGGGCTTCGATGCCTTCGAACTGCGCCGGACGCTCGGGCTGGCAGCCCAGGGCTTCGACGATGGTCTCGGCGAACTTGATCGGCAAGGCGGTTTCCAGCACGACCATCGGCGTGCCTGCGTCGTCGCGCTGCTCGCGCGCCACCTTCACGCCGTCGGCGGTGTGGGTGTCGATCATCACGCCGTAACGCTGGAACACATCGCGAATGGTCGCCAGGCGGTCGGCGTGCGTGCTCTTGCCGCTGCGGAAGCCGTAGCGCGTGGCGGCGTCGGCAAAGGCCGGATCCTGGCTGAGGTCGAAGCGGCCCTCACGCGCCAAGCCTTCGCCGAACAGCGCCTGGGTACGGGCACCGTCACGGCCGAGCAGGTCGAACACGAAGCGCTCGAAGTTGCTGGCCTTGGAGATGTCCATCGAAGGGCTGGAGGTTTCGTGCGTGTCGGCGCTGGCGCGCACGCGGTAGACACCGGTGCGGAAGAACTCGTCGAGCACGTCGTTTTCGTTCGTCGCCACCACCAGGGTGCGGATCGGCAGGCCCATCTGGCGCGCCACATGGCCGGCGCAGACGTTGCCGAAGTTGCCGCTGGGCACGGTGAAGGACACCGGCTCGCCGTCCTTCGTGGTGGCCTGGAAGTAGCCCGCGAAGTAGTACACCACCTGGGCCAGCAGGCGCGCCCAGTTGATCGAGTTCACGGTGCCGATCTTGTGCGCGCGCTTGAAGGCCAGGTCGTTGCTGACGTCCTTGACGATGTCCTGGCAGTCGTCGAACACGCCTTCGATGGCGATGTTGTGGATGTTCTCGTCCATCAGGCTGAACATCTGCGCCTGCTGGAACGGGCTCATGCGGCCGTGCGGGCTGAGCATGAACACGCGCACACCCTGCTTGCCGCGCATGGCGTACTCGGCCGCGCTGCCGGTGTCGCCCGAGGTCGCGCCCAGGATGTTGAGTTCTTCGCCACGGCGCGCCAGTTCGTACTCGAACAGGTTGCCCAGCAGCTGCATCGCCATGTCCTTGAAGGCCAGCGTCGGGCCGTTGGACAGGGCTTCGAGGCAGAAGCCGTCCTCGAGCTTTTTCAGCGGCACGATCTGCGGCGTGCCGTACACCGCTTCGGTATAGGTCTTGTCGCAGAGGGCGCGCAGGTCGGCAGCGGGAATGTCGTCGATGTAGAGCGAGAGGATTTCAAACGCCAGAGCGGCGTACCCACCGGCCTGTCCACCGTTGAACGCCTGGCGCAGGCGCTGCAGGCTGGCGGCATCCACCTGCGGGTAGTGCTCGGGCAGGTACAGCCCGCCGTCGGGCGCCAGGCCTTCGAGCAGGATCTCGCAGAAGCGTTTGCGGTCGGCATGGCCGCGGGTGGAGAGGTAGCGCATCAGTTCAGCTCTTCCTTGCGGATGCGCACGATGGGCGCGAGCACGGTGGGCAGTTGCTGCACTTGCGCTAGCGCATCGTTCATCGTGCCTTCGCGGGTGTCGTGCGTGAGGATGATCAGGTCGGTGGAGTTGCCGCCCTCGCCGCTCACCTCGTCGGCCTCGCGCTGCAGCACCGCGTCGATGCTGATGCCGGCCTCGGCCAGCAGGCCGGTGACCTTGGCCAGCACGCCGGCCTCATCGGCCACGCGCAGCCGCAGGTAGTAGCTGGTGACCACCTCGCTCATGGGCAGCACGGCCACGTCGCTCAGCGCATCGGGCTGGAAGGCCAGGTGCGGCACGCGGTGGAGCGGGTCGGCGGTGTGCAGGCGGGTGATGTCCACCAGGTCGGCGATCACGGCGCTGGCCGTGGGCTCGCTGCCCGCACCCTTGCCGTAATACAGCGTGGTGCCCACGGCGTCACCGTTCACCACGACGGCGTTCATGGCGCCTTCCACGTTGGCGATCAGGCGCCTGGACGGCACCAGGCTCGGGTGCACGCGCAGCTCGATGCCCTTGGCCGTGCGCTTGGTGATGCCCAGCAGCTTGATGCGGTAGCCGAGTTGTTCGGCGTACTTGATGTCGGTCGCACCCAGCTGGGTGATGCCTTCCACGTAGGCCTTGTCGAACTGCACCGGAATGCCGAAAGCGATGGCGCTCATCAGCGTGACCTTGTGCGCCGCGTCCACGCCTTCGATGTCGAAGGTCGGGTCGGCTTCGGCATAACCCAGGCGCTGCGCTTCCTTGAGCACGACGGCGAAGTCCAGGCCCTTGTCACGCATCTCGGACAGGATGAAGTTGGTGGTGCCGTTGATGATGCCGGCGATCCACTGGATGCTGTTGGCGGTGAGGCCTTCGCGCAGCGCCTTGATGATCGGAATGCCACCGGCCACGGCGGCTTCAAACGCCACCATCACGCCCTTGGCCGAGGCCGCGGCAAAGATCTCGGTGCCGTGCACCGCGAGCAGGGCCTTGTTGGCCGTGACCACGTGTTTGCCGGCGGCAATCGCCTCCAGCACCAGCTGCTTCGCAATGCCGTAACCGCCGATGAGTTCGATCACGATGTCGATCTCAGGGTTGGCAATCACGGCACGTGCATCGTTCACCACCTTCACGTCCGGACCGACGACGGACTGCGCGCGGGCGGTATCAAGGTCGGCCACCATGGTGATCTCGATGCCGCGGCCGGCGCGGCGGCGAATCTCTTCCTGGTTGCGCTGCAGCACATTGAACGTGCCACTGCCTACGGTGCCTATGCCCAGAAGGCCTACTTGGATCGGTTTCATGTCGGTCATGGTTGAAGAACGGAAAAATCAGGAGACGGGTCGCTTTCGGCGGCTTTCGAGGAAACGCGCGATGCGCTCGATGGCTTCGCGCAGGTCGTCTTCGTGCGGCAGGAAAACGATGCGGAAATGCTGGTGGTCGGGGTAGTTGAACCCCGTGCCCTGCACCAGCATCACGCGCGTCTCGCGCAGCACTTCCATGAAGAACTGGCGGTCGTCGGCAATCGGGTACATCTCGGGGTCGAGGCGCGGGAACATGTACAGCGCGGCCTGCGGCTTGACACAGGTGACGCCGGGAATGGCGGTGATCAGCTCATAGGCCAGATCACGCTGGCGGCGCAAGCGCCCACCTTCCTTCACCAGATCGTTGATGCTCTGGTAACCGCCCAGGGCGGTCTGGATGGCCCACTGCCCCGGCACGTTGGAACCCAGCTTCAGGTTGGCCAGCATGTTCAGGCCTTCGATGAAGTCCTTCGCAATGTGTTTCGGCCCCGAAAGGATCATCCAGCCCGCTCGGTAACCGCAGGAGCGGTAGGCCTTGGACAGCGAGTTGAAGGTGAGCGTGAGCACGTCGGTCGACAGACTGGCGATGGCGGTGTGCTTCACCCCCTCGTACAGCACCTTGTCGTACACCTCGTCAGCAAGCAGCACCAGGCCGAATTCGCGCGCCAGGTCCACGATGCCCTTGAGCAGTTCGTCGCTGTACAACACGCCGGTCGGGTTGTTCGGGTTGATGACAACGATGCCCTTGGTGCGTGGCGTGATGCGCGCACGCATGTCTGCCAGATCGGGCTGCCAGCCGTTGTTCTCGTCGCAGCGGTAGTGCACCGGCGTGCCGCCAGAGAGGCTCGTCGCGGCGGTCCACAGCGGGTAGTCGGGCGACGGCACCAGCAGCTCGTCGCCGTTGTCCAGCAAGGCGTTGGCCGCCATCACGATCAGTTCGCTGGCCCCGTTGCCCAAGTAGATGTCTTCCAGCGTCACGCCGACCACACCCTGCTCCTGGGTGTAGTGCATGACCGCCTTGCGCGCCCCGAAAATGCCCTTGCTGTCCGAGTAACCAGCCGAGTTCGGCAGATTCCGGATCATGTCCTGCTGGATCTCCTCGGGCGCGTCGAAGCCGAACGGCGCGAGGTTGCCGATGTTCAGGCGAATGATCTTCTGACCTTCGTCTTCCATCTGTTTGGCCGCGTCCACGATCGGGCCGCGAACGTCATACAGCACATTGGCCAGCTTGGCGGATTTCTGGATGCTTTTCAAAGTCCCTCCAAAGGGGTTTGGGGTCATGGCCGACACGGCCCCACCGGGGCGCACCGGGCGTTATATTCGGTCTCACCAGCAGGGAAAACCTGCAATTTGACCACAGTTCCCCGGCACACCCGCCCACCCACCGCCCCATGAAACTCCATTCCGACACCCCGGACACGCAGTCCATCACCGCCTATGGCGAGGGCTGGATTGCGGTCAACGGGCAACGGCATGCCGGCAGCCTGGTGCTGGCCTCGGGCGGTCAGCTGCTGCCATGGGAGTGCCAGCGCTTCGAAGACCTCAGCGCGGCGCACTTCGAAGGACTGGTCAACGTGATGGAAGACCCACCCGAACTGGTGGTGTTCGGCAGCGGAGCGCGCTTGCGTTTCGTGCGGCCCGCCTTGCTGCAAAGCCTGATGGCGCGCCGCATTGGCGTGGAAACCATGGACACCGCCGCCGCCTGCCGCACCTACAACATTCTGGCCGGGGAAGGCCGTCGGGTGGTCGCCGCCCTGCTGATCGAAGCCTGAGACTTCCGCGGCCCTGCCGCCGCGAAGACGGCCTGATCCGTGACGTAGTGTTCCATTCAGGGTAAAATGGCAGATTGTTTCCTGCCGCGCCGCCCTGCATCCTGGATGCCAGGCATGTCGCGGACGCAGTCGGGAAGCCAACGCATTACCACCAACTTACGTCAGGGGTCCACGCAGTATGGCAGTCGTTGTCAATAAACCCATTCCCGAATTCGAATCGCTGGCCACCGGCGGCGTGAAGGTCAGCAACCAGACGCACCTCGGCCAGACCATCGTTCTGTACTTCTACCCCAAGGACAACACCCCTGGCTGCACCACGGAGGCCATGCAGTTCCGCGACAAGTACAAGGATTTCGTCAAGGCCGGCGCGCAAGTGTTCGGTGTCTCGCGTGACAACATGAAGTCGCACGACGACTTCAAGACCAAGCTGGAACTGCCGTTCGAGCTGATCGCCGACACGGAAGAAAAGATGTGCCACATGTTCGGCGTGGTCAAGAACAAGATCATGTACGGCAAGAAGGTCAAGGGCATCGAACGCAGCACCTTCCTGATCGGCCCCGATGGCGTGCTCAAGCAGGAATGGCGTGGTCTGAAAGTGCCGGGCCACGTTGAAGACGTGCTCAAGGCCGTCAAGGCCCTGAAGAAGGCCGCCTGATTTGTATGAGGGTGTTGCACCTGCGCTGACGGGTGCATGGCCGGGTCACACGACTCGTGCATAATGAATTTCATGACAACGGGAAGCTTTTCGGCCCCACCCTCTTCCGCCACTCTTCGCAGCCCACAAAGCCGCCCGGTCTTCCCGGCGGCTTTTTGTTTTCCAGCGCCACGCTGAAACCTCAAGCCATCCATGCCACTGCCCCCCGCCCCCTCCAAACGCGCCGCCCTGCTGGCCCCCGACGCTTACTCCCTGCGGGCCGCCGAAGAATCGCTGGACCTGCACCCGGCACCCGAACCCGCTGCGGCAGCTGCCTCCCCCGTGGCCCGCACACCGGCACCCGCCAGCGCCAAGTCCACCACCCGCGGCCGCAAACGGCCGGCGGAGACCAGCGCCCGCGCCGATGAACGCCCAGCCGTGACGCCCGCGGAACCGGTGCGCGCACCTGCCGCCCCGGCACCGCAAGCCCGCGCCGCGCGCGCCGAGACCCCGGTGGACACGGCCGCCACGCGGGTGTCGCCAGTGGCCAGCAACCGCCGCAAGGCGGGCAAATCGGGCAGCACGGGGCCAGCGCGCCTGTTCGTGCTCGACACCAATGTGCTGCTGCACGACCCGATGAGCCTGTTCCGCTTCGAGGAACACGACATCTTCCTGCCGATGATCGTGCTGGAGGAACTCGACGGCCACAAGAAGGGCATGACCGAGGTGGCGCGCAACGGCCGCCAGACCAGCCGCACGCTGGACGCCCTGGTGGCCCAGCAAGGTGGCGACATGACCAAGGGCCTCAAGCTCGCGGCCACCGGTCACCAGTCGGCGCGCGGCCTGCTGTTCTTCCAGACCGAACCGCTGGACAACGCCCTGCCCGCCAGCCTGCCGCAAGGCAAGGCCGACAACCAGATCCTGAGCGTGGTGCACGCCCTGCGCGAACGTTACCCGCAGCGCGAAGTGATCCTGGTGTCCAAGGACATCAACATGCGGGTGAAGGCCCGCGCGCTGGGTCTGGCCGCCGAGGACTACCAGAACGACAAGACGCTGGACGACGGTGAGTTGCTCTACGCCGGCGCGCTGGCGCTGCCGCAGGATTTCTGGACCCGCCAGAGCAAGACCATCGAGAGCTGGCAGAACGGCAGCCACACCTTCTACCGCGTCAGCGGCCCGTCGGTGGGGCAGTTCTACATCAACCAGTTCGTCTACTTCGAAGCCCCGGGCGAGCCCTCGCTGTACGCCCGCGTGACCGAGATCCGCGACAAGACCGCGGTACTCAAGACGCTGAAGGACTACACGCACCTGAAGAATGCCGTGTGGGGCGTGACCAGCCGAAACCGCGAACAGAACTTCGCGCTCAACCTGCTGATGGACCCGGAAATCGACTTCGTCACGCTGGCCGGCACCGCCGGCACCGGCAAGACGCTGATGGCGCTGGCCAGCGGCCTCACGCAGGTGCTCGACGACCGTCGCTACACCGAGATCATCATGACCCGCGCTACGGTGAGCGTGGGTGAGGACATCGGCTTCCTGCCCGGCACCGAAGAAGAAAAGATGGGCCCCTGGATGGGCGCGCTCGACGACAACCTGGAGTTCCTGGCCAAGGGCGACGGCGGCAATGCCGGCGAGTGGGGGCGTGCCGCCACCAACGAACTGATCCGCAGCCGCATCAAAGTCAAGAGCATGAACTTCATGCGTGGGCGCACCTTCATGAACAAGTACGTGATCATCGACGAGGCGCAGAACCTGACGCCCAAGCAGATGAAGACGCTGATCACGCGCGCAGGCCCGGGCACCAAGATCATCTGCATGGGCAACCTGGCCCAGATCGACACGCCTTACCTCACCGAAGGCTCGTCCGGCCTGACGTACGCCGTGGACCGCTTCAAGGGCTGGCCGCACGGCGGGCACATCACGCTGGCGCGCGGCGAACGCTCGCGTCTGGCGGACTTCGCCAGCGAAGTGCTCTGACGCTGCGGCAGACTGCACCATGAAAAAACCCGGCCATGGCCGGGTTTTTTCATGGGTGGCGCACTTCAGTAATCGCTGCCACCGCCCATGCCGCCACCGGCCAGGCTTTCGAAGCGCGTCAGCATGTTCAGGAAGGCCAGCTTCACCATGCCCGTCGGGCCGTTACGCTGCTTGCCGATGATGATCTCGGCCACACCGGGTTCCTTGCAGGTCTCACGGTTGTAGTACTCATCGCGGTAGATGAACATGATGATGTCCGCATCCTGCTCGATGGCGCCGGATTCGCGCAAGTCCGACATCATGGGGCGCTTGTCCGTGCGCTGTTCGACCGAGCGGTTGAGCTGGGAAAGCGCAATCACAGGGCACTGCAGCTCCTTGGCCAGCATTTTCAGACCCCGCGAGATCTCGCCCAGCTCCGTCGCGCGGTTGTCACCGCCCGCAGCACTGGAGCCGCTCATCAGCTGCAAGTAGTCGACCACGATGAGGCCGAGCTTGCCGCACTGCCGCGCCAGCCGGCGGGCGTTGGCGCGCAATTCGCTCGGCGTGAGGCCGGGCGTTTCGTCGATGTGCAGCGAGACCGTCCGCAGCTTTTCAATCGCCTCCGTCAACCGTGGCCATTCGTCATCGGTGAGCTTGCCGGTGCGCAAGTGCCCCTGGTTGATGCGCCCGATCGAACCCACGATACGCACCGCCAGCTGCGAGGCTCCCATTTCCATGGAGAACACGGCCACAGGCAGGCCCTCGTTCAGCGCCACGTGTTCGGCGATGTTGATCGCGAACGCGGTTTTACCCATGGACGGACGCGCTGCCAGCACCACCAGGTCGCCCGCCTGCAGGCCGGAGGTCATGCGATCCAGGTCGATGAAGCCCGTGGGAACCCCCGTCACGTCGGCGGGGTTGTCGGCCATCTCCTGCACGCGGTCCAGCAGGTCGACCACGAGCGTGTCCATGCTCTGGAAGCCCTCCTTCATCCGCGAACCTTCTTCGCCGATCTTGAAGACCTTCTGCTCGGCCTCGTCCAGGATCTTGGCGACGGGACGCCCTTGCGGATTGAACGCGGCGGTTGCGATCTCGTCGCTCGCCGCGACGAGTTTGCGCAGGATCGCGCGCTCGCGCACGATCTCGGCGTAGCGGCGGATGTTCGCCGCACTGGGCACGTACTGCGCCAGCGAGTTGAGGTACGCCAAGCCGCCCGCTTCCTCGGCCTTGCCCAGGTTTTGCAGGTGCTCGAACACGGTCACCACGTCCGCGGGCTTGCTGCCGTTGACCAGCGTTGCGATCGCCGAGTACGCCAGCCGGTGTTCGTGGCGGTAGAAGTCCGAGTCGTTGATCAGGTCGGCCACACGGTCCCAGGCGCCGTTGTCGAGCAAGAGCCCACCCAGCACGCTGGACTCGGCTTCGATCGAATGCGGGGGAACGCGCAGCTGGGCAACCTGACGATCACCCATGGCTTCTTCGAAGCCAGCGTCAAAATCGGGAAAGGGACTCGAAAAGGCTGTAGGCATGGGGGTCTCGGAGCTAAAGGGCGATGTTACGCCCCCAGGTTCCCGTCGGGAGTGGACAACCCTGTGGAAAACCGGTGTGAATCAGGTGCAGAAGACGGGACAAGTTGAATGCCGCACCAGAAAAAAAAGCCGCTGCCCGAAGGCAGCGGCTTTTCGAGACGGCGGTCGAGCAGGACTCAGGCGCTTTCGCCGAGCACCGACACGTTGACGTCCACCGTCACGTCGGTGTGCAGGTTCACGCTGACCGTGTAATCGCCCACGTTCTTGAGCGGACCGTTCGGCAGGCGCACTTGCGACTTGGACACCGCGAAGCCTTGCTTCACGAGTTCTTCCGCCACGTCGCCGTTGGTCACGGAGCCAAACAGGCGGCCGTCCACGCCGGCTTTTTGCGACAGCTTGAGCGTCACGGCAGCGATCTTTTCACCCAGGGCCTGGGCTTCGGCGTGTTTGGCAGCGGCCACTTTTTCGAGTTCGGCACGGCGTGCTTCGAATTCGGCGATGGCGCTTTGGGTGGCACGGCGGGCACGGCCGGTGGGGATCAGGAAGTTGCGGGCATAGCCCTCTTTGACCTTGACCACATCGCCCAGGGCGCCGAGGTTGATGACTTTGTCGAGCAGAATGATTTGCATGTCAGGCTCTCTTTCAGACGCGATGCTGGTCGCTGTAGGGCAGCATGCCCAGGAAACGCGCGCGCTTGATGGCGGTGTTGACCTGGCGCTGGTAGAAGGCGCGGGTACCGGTCAGGCGCGCCGGGATGATCTTGCCGTTCTCGGCGATGAAGTCACGCAGGACATCGATGTCCTTGTAGTCGACTTCTTCGACGTTGGCCACGGTGAAGCGGCAGAAGCGCTTGCGCTTGAAGAGCAGCGACTGGGTATTGCGCTTGGGGCGCTTGTCTTTGTTGAAACGTTTGGGTGCAGCCATGATGGGCCTTCCTATGTTTTGCTGAAATCTTGGATGTGGAACACCACGCCTTTGCCGTTGCGCTGGTTCGTCATGAAACCGTGAAATTCACAGACCGCATCGAGCCCCTGTCGGGAAAGGATCTCGGCCTGGGCACCGAAGGCCACAGCCCTCAGTTGCAACTTCACCTGCCTCGGGGTGTCCATTTCAACGACCTGGGACTCGTGTTCGAGCACGAGATTGACGGCCGGTATGCCTGCCGGTGTGTACCGCAGGCTCTGCACCTGCACCACCACGGCCGACAACTGAAGATGATTCACCCGATGACGACGTCACGCCGCGGGCTTACGCGGCGGCCTGTTCCTGCGCTTGGTGCTGCTGAGCGGACGGCTGTTGAAGCTTGCGGGCTTCTTCGCGCTCGACCGACTTCATCATGGCCGAAGGACCGGTGTCGGCCTTCTTGCGCAGTACGGTGAGGTGGCGCAGCACGGCATCGTTGAACTTGAACGCGTGTTCCAGTTCGGCCATCACAGCCTGATCGGCCTCGATGTTGACGCACAGGTAGTGGGCCTTGGACAGCTTGTTGATCTGGTAAGCCATCTGGCGACGGCCCCAGTCTTCCACGCGGTGGATCTTGCCGCCGCCGGCGGTGATCATGCCCTTGTAGCGTTCCAGCATGGCCGGAACCTGTTCGCTTTGATCCGGGTGGATCAGCAAGACGATTTCATAGTGACGCATAGACACTCCTTGAGGATGAGGCGTGGCGCAAACCACGACGGGATACAGCCACCCGCCGCGTCTGGAAGCGGTGTGGCAAGGCGAAAAAGCTCTCCATTATAGCCTGCGGAACTTCCCTGCCCTGAGAAGCCGGCAGCAGCAGGCTCAGCGGTGGTTCAGCGCCTCGTCCAGTGGCGCATACTTTTCCGGCCCGACGGCATCGCGGATGCGTGACGCCACGGCCTGCAGTTGCTCGTAGTTGCCCGCGCCCTCCACCGCCAGATTGAGGCGAAAGCCGCGCAGGCCCAATTCGGAGGTCAGGCGGGCGGCGATCGGATAGGCGTCCTGGTAACGCTGCGCGTCGGTGCGCCCCCGGGATGCCAGGTCGGCAACTGCGCTCGCCTGGCGGGCGGTCTGCTCTGCTGCGCTCAGGCTTGGCGTTTCGTCGATGATGAGGCCCAGCTCGAACAACTGCTCCACATCTTGCTGGGACACACCCATGGCAACCGACGCAGCCAGCACTTCTTCCATGCTGCGTCGTCCGTCGATCAGGATGAAAACCGATCTTTGCCGGGGTGTCAGCGGCACCGAGCGGTCTTTCATCACCCTCAGCCCGGCCTCCGTTTTGACAATGCTCATGGTTTTTTCACTGGCGTGCTGCCTGGTGTTGGAGCGCCCACGGCGCAGAAGTGCTCGATGCCGAGCCGGGCAAGCTTGACATGGCAAAGGGGGTATTTGAATTGGGGTTTATCCATACCGCTTGCGATTTCCCATGAAAAAAGCCCGCACACGGCGGGCAGTTTGGGAAAAATCGCCCCCGCTTGCAAGCCGGGGGCGACGAACGCCGCATCAGTCGTTGGCGTAGATGTCGATGTCCTTGGTTTCTCGGATGAAGATCATGCCGATGACGAAGGTCCCCGCGGCCACGATCACCGGATACCAGAGGCCGTAGAAGATATCACCCGTGGCCGCCACCATGGCAAAAGCCGTGGTGGGCAGCAGGCCGCCGAACCAGCCGTTGCCGATGTGATACGGCAGGCTCATCGAGGTGTAGCGGATGCGGGTGGGGAACATCTCGACCAGCATGGCGGCGATGGGGCCGTACACCATGGTCACCAGAATCACCAGGAAGACCAGAATCGCCAGCACCATCGGCTTGTTCATCTTGGTCGTGTCCGCGGCGATGGTCAGGTTGGCGGCTTTCGCCGTTTCGGTCAGCTCCTTGCGGAAGTCACCGATGGCCTTGACGCTCTCGGCCGAGAAGGCGTCGCGCTTTTCGTTCAGCACACCGACGGGAGCGTTCAGCACCTTGTCGCCGAGCGTGATCGTGGCAGGCACGCCGGCCGGGCCTTGAACGCTGGTGTACGGGATGTACGACTGCGTCAACGCGCGCTTGGCGATATCGCACGAGGTGCGGAAATCGATGTCGCGGGCGATCGGGCTGCCCTGGAACGAGCATTCCTTCAGATCCGCGGTCACCGTCACGTGCGAAGCTTCCTGAGCGGCCACCAGCGTCGGGTTGGCGTACTTGAGCAGCATCGGGAACACCGTGAAGTACGTCAGCGCCGCGATCAGGCAGCCACCCATGATGATGGGCTTGCGACCGATCTTGTCCGACAGCACACCGAAGACGATGAAGAACGGCGTACCGATCAGCAGCGCGGCGGCGATGAACAGGTTGGCGGTGGTGGCGTCGACCTTGGCGATCGTCGTGAGGAAGAACAGCGCGTAGAACTGCCCGGTGTACCAGACCACGGCCTGGCCGGCGGTCAGGCCGAGCAGCGCCAGGATCACGACCTTCAGGTTCTTCCACTGGCCAAACGATTCCTTCAGCGGCGACTTGGAGGTCTTGCCTTCGGCCTTCATCTTTTGGAACGCGGGAGACTCGTTCAGGCTCAGGCGGATCCAGACCGAGATGCCCAGCAGCAGGATGGACACCAGGAACGGAATGCGCCAGCCCCACTCGCCGAACTCCTTGTCGCCCAGCGCAGTGCGCACGCCCAGGATCACCAGCAGCGACAGGAACAGGCCCAGCGTTGCCGTGGTCTGAATCCAGGCCGTGTAGGCGCCGCGTTTGCCGTGTGGCGCGTGCTCGGCCACGTAGGTCGCAGCACCACCGTACTCACCGCCCAGCGCCAGGCCTTGCAGCATGCGCAGGATGATCAGGATGATGGGAGCGGCCAGGCCGATCGACGCGTAACTCGGGAGCAGGCCCACGATGAAGGTGGACGCGCCCATGAGCAGGATGGTCACGAGGAAGGTGTACTTGCGACCGATCATGTCGCCCAGACGGCCGAAGAAGATCGCACCGAACGGACGCACCAGGAAGCCGGCGGCGAAGGCCAGCAGCGCGAAGATGTAGGCGGATGTTGGATCCAGGCCGGAGAAGAACTGGCGCGCGATGATCGCCGCCAGCGAGCCGTACAGGTAGAAGTCGTACCACTCGAAAACCGTGCCGAGAGACGAGGCGAAGATCACCTTTCTCTCTTCCTTGGTCATCGGTGCATTGGATGCAGCCGTTGCAGTTGCCATGATGTTGAAGTCTCCTAAGTTAGATGCCTGGCACAAGATGCCGTCGCAGTGTTTTAGGAGCGTCTGACAAGAAACTGACATCGCGCGTTCTGCGGGCCCCGCTACCCCCAGGAATCGGGAAAACCCCTAAACGCCAGGCGACCTGCGGCGCTGCAAAACGCTCAAAACGGCGATCACCGCAAAGCCCACCGGCACGCCGAACACGCCTGCCGACAGGGGCTGGATGTCGAACCACAGGCCCGAGCCGGTCCAGCCGAAAAAGCCACGCACCGTGGGTGCGTTGATCAGCATGTAGGCCACCGTCACAACCAGGCCGGTCGACATGCCGGCCACCGCGGCCGCGCCGGTGGTGCGGCTCCAGAAGATGCCCATGATCATGGCCGGCACCAGCGCCGCGGCGGCGAGCGAGAACGACGACGCCACCAGCGGCAGTATCTCGGCCGGCCGGATCGCCGCCACGAAAGCGGCCAGCATGGCCACGCTCAGCAGCGCGAACTTGGACAGGATCACCCGCTGCTCGGGCGTGACGATGCGCGTGACCTCGTGGCAGTAGGTGTCGCGCACCAGCGAGTTGCTGATGGTCAGCAGCAGGCCGTCGGCGGTTGACAGCGCCGCCGCCAGCCCCCCGGCGGCCACCAGACCGGACACCACGTAGGGCATGCCGCCGAGTTCGGGGGTGGCCAGCATGATGACGTCCGCGCCCAGCCGCAGCTCACCGAACTGCAGGATGCCGTCGCCGTTGATGTCGCTCACCGAGATCAGCGAACCGTCGAGCCGCGACCACTGCGCGATCCAGGCCGGCAAGGCGTCGAAGCGGCTGCCCACCACGTTCTGCATCACCTCGTACTTCACCAGCACCGCCAGCGCCGGTGCGCTCACGTAGAGCAGTGCGATGAAGAACAGCGACCAGGCCACGGACGAGCGCGCTCCCGCCACTGAAGGCGTGGTGTAGTAACGCGTCAGCAGGTGCGGCAGGCCGGCCGTGCCCACCATGAGGCAGAACATCAGCGCCAGGAAGTTGTTGCGCGAGGTCTGGTAGGCCTTCTGCTCGGCCGGCGTGCCCTCGGGGTCGCCGGCAAAGGCCTGGCTGTGTGGTGGCAGGCCGCCGAGCGGCTTGGAACGTTCCTCGCTGTCCTGCATGGCGCGGGTCCAGCGCTCGCGTGCGCTCGACACATCTGCAGGCAAGGCGGCCAGCTCGCGCGTGGCGGCCACCACCAGTTCGATGTCGGCGTTCTGCGCCTTGAGCGTGCGCACGCGCTCCTGCTTGGCCGCGCGCTCGCGCTTGAGCGTGCCCTCCACGTCCTCCAGCCAGCGGCCGTACTCCTGCGCACGGCGCGCAAAAGCCGCCTGCACCTCCTGCTCGGCCGGCGAGGCCTGCAGCTCGCGCTCGAGCGCGGCAATCTTCTGTATCTGCGCCCCGTACACCAGCGGCGCCATCGGGTTGCCGAGCTGCTTGTAGGCCAGCCAGGACACCGGGATCAGGAAGGCCAGCAGCAGGATGATGTACTGCGCCACCTGGGTCCAGGTGATGGCGCGCATGCCACCGAGGAAGGAACACAGCACCACGCCGCCGAGGCCGAGCATGATGCCGATCTCGAACTGCACGCCGGTCAGCCGCGAGGCCACCAGGCCGATGCCGTAGATCTGCGCCACCACATAGGTGAAGGAACACAGCACCGCCGAGAAAGCGGCAATGCGGCGCGGCCAGCGGCCGCCGAAACGCACGCGGAAATAGTCCGGCACGGTGTAGAGGTTGAGCTTGCGCAGGTGCGGCGCGATGAACAGCGCCACCAAGCAGAAGCCACCGGTCCAGCCCAGCACGAAGGCCAGCCCGCCGGCCTGGGTTTCGGTGCCGCCGAAGCCCTGCAGGTAGAGACCGCCGGCCAGGCTGATGAAGGAGGCCGCGCTCATCCAGTCGGCGGCGGCGGCCATGCCGTTGTACAGCGGCGGGATGCGCCGCCCGGCCACGTAGTACTCCTCCGGGTCGGCGGTGCGGCAGTAGATGCCGATGCCGCCGTACATCATCACGGTGGAGAACAAAAAGATCGGGCCCAGCCAGCGGCGCGACATGCCGCTGTGCTCGGCCCAGGCCATCAGCAGCAGAAAGGCGATCAGGCCCAGCACATAAAGGGCCAGGATGTGGTGCAGGCGGCGTTTGTAAGCCGCGTACCCCGGATGGTCAGACATCGGCACCGGCCCCCTGCTGCGTGGCCTGTGCGGCCCGCTCGGCCTGTGCCTCCAGCCGGCTCATGACGGCGGCGTACACCACCACGATGGCGATGAACACCAGCACGCCGCCCTGGGCCGCCATCCAGAAGTGCAGCGGCCAGCCGAACACCGGGAAGCTCAGCGAGCGGGCGAAGAAGCACACCCCGAAAGAGGCCGCCAGCATGACCGACAGCAGCACCGCCTTGAGCACCAGGGCGCGCGGTTCGTGGCTGTCGGTCGTGGTCGGCTCGGGCATCGGCGGATCATCGCATTGCGCCGCCATGCAGCGCCTAGGTATTTGCTAGCACCCGCCGGCTCAGGCGCTCAGGCCTGTGCGAGCAGCTTCCAGGTGTCGACCACGCTGTCGGGGTTGAGCGAGATCGAGCTGATGCCCTCGTCGCGCAGCCACTGGGCAAAGTCGGGATGGTCGCTCGGACCCTGGCCGCAGATGCCGACGTACTTGCCCTCGGCCTTGCAGGCGCCGATGGCCATCGTCAACATCGCCTTGACGGCAGGGTCGCGCTCGTCGAAGTCTTGCGCCAGCAGTTCCAGGCCCGAGTCACGGTCGAGGCCGAGCGTGAGCTGCGTCAGGTCGTTGGAGCCGATCGAGAAGCCGTCGAAGAACTTGAGGAACTCCTTGGCCAGCACGGCGTTGCTGGGGATCTCGCACATCATGATGACCTTGAGGTCGTTCACGCCGCGCTGGAGACCCTTCTCGGCCAGCAGGCCGGTGACGCGCTCGGCCTGGGCCAGCGTGCGCACGAAGGGCACCATCACCTGCACGTTGGTCAGGCCCATGTCTTCGCGCACCCGCTTGAGCGCTTCGCACTCCATGGCAAAGGCTTCGCGGAACTCTTCGCTGACGTAACGCGCCGCGCCGCGGAAGCCCAGCATGGGGTTCTCTTCCTCGGGCTCGTAGCGCGAGCCGCCCACCAGCTTGCGGTACTCGTTGCTCTTGAAGTCCGACAGGCGAACGATCACCGGCTTGGGCCAGAAGGCCGCCGCGATGGTGGCCACGCCTTCGGCGACCTTGTCGACGTAGAACGCGCGCGGCGAAGCGTGACCACGGGCCACCGACTCGACCGCCTTCTTCAGGTCGGCGTCGATGTTCGGGTAGTCCAGGATCGCCTTCGGGTGCACGCCGATGTTGTTGTTGATGATGAACTCCAGCCGCGCCAGGCCCACGCCGCCGTTGGGCACCTGGGCGAAGTCAAAAGCCAGTTGGGGGTTGCCCACGTTCATCATGATCTTCACGTCCAGCGCGGGCATGTCGCCACGCTGCACTTCGGTGATCTCGGTTTCGAGCAGGCCGTCGTAAATGTTGCCGGTGTCGCCTTCGGCGCAGCTCACGGTGACCAGCGTGCCGTCCTTGAGCAGGTCGGTGGCGTCGCCGCAGCCCACCACGGCAGGAATGCCGAGTTCGCGCGCGATGATGGCCGCGTGGCAGGTGCGCCCGCCGCGGTTGGTGACGATGGCGCTGGCGCGCTTCATCACCGGCTCCCAGTTGGGGTCGGTCATGTCGGTCACCAGCACGTCGCCAGGTTGCACCTTGTCCATCTCGCTGATGTTGTGCACCAGGCGCACCGGGCCGGTGCCCACCTTCTGGCCGATCGCGCGGCCGGTGGCCAGCACGGCGCCCTTGCCCTTGAGCTTGTAGCGCACCTCGGTCTTGCCGGCGCTCTGGCTCTTCACCGTTTCAGGACGCGCCTGCAGGATGTAGATCTGGCCGTCGGTGCCGTCCTTGCCCCACTCGATGTCCATGGCGCGGCCATAGTGCTGCTCGATCACCAGCGCGTATTGCGCCAGTTGCTCCACGTCGGCGTCGGTCAGGCTGTAGCGGTTGCGCTGCTCGACCGGCACGTCGATGGTCTTCACCAGCTTGCCGCTGGCCGCTTTTTCTTCCGGCGTGCTGAACACCATCTGGATCAGCTTGGAGCCGAGGTTGCGGCGGATCAGCGCGCGCTTGCCGGCCTTGAGCATGGGCTTGTGCACGTAGAACTCGTCCGGGTTCACCGCGCCCTGCACCACCGTCTCGCCCAGGCCGTAGCTGGAGGTGATGAAGACCACGTCTTCAAAGCCGCTTTCGGTGTCGATGGTGAACATGACGCCCGCGGCACCGGTGTCGGAGCGCACCATGCGCTGCACGCCGGCGGACAGGGCCACGTCGGCGTGGGCAAAGCCCTTGTGCACGCGGTAGCTGATGGCGCGGTCGTTGTAGAGCGAGGCGAACACCTCCTTCATCTTGTGAAGCACCTCGTCGGCACCGATCACGTTGAGGAAGGTTTCCTGCTGGCCGGCGAAGGACGCGTCGGGCAGGTCTTCGGCGGTGGCCGAGGAACGCACGGCGAACGAGGCCTGCGGGTTGCCGGCGCTCAGCTTGGCGAATTCGTCGCGGATGGCCTTTTCCAGGTCGGCCGGGAACGGCTGGTTCTCGACCATGGCACGGATCTCGGCACCGGCCTCGGCCAGGGCGCGCACGTCTTCGGTGTCCAGCGCATCCAGGCGGGCGTTGATGCGCTCGGTGAGGCCGTCGTGCTTGAGGAATTCGCGGAAGGCGTGGGCCGTGGTGGCGAAGCCGGTGGGCACCTTCACGCCGGTGGGCAGTTGGGAAATCATCTCGCCGAGGCTGGCGTTCTTGCCGCCGACCGACTCGACGTCGCTCATTCTCAATTTTTCGAAAGGCACGACCAGATCGGCCGCTCCAAACAGGTTGGACATGGGAAAGCTCCTAAGGTTGAAAAACCGGGGTGTTCCATGCATCGGCGGGACGACCTGTTGTTCTGTTGTGGGTCTGGCACCGGGCACGAAAGCAGAATACGGGCGAGCCGGCGGCGGGATAATGGCGCCGGCACAACATCCAGCATTGTAAGGACGCGGCTCCATGAGCAACAGAACGGTCTTCTTCATATCGGACGGAACCGGCATTACTGCCGAAACTTTTGGCAACGCCATCCTGAATCAGTTCGAGACCACCATGCGCAGGGTCCGGCTGCCCTTTCTGGACAGCGTGGACAAGGCGCACCAGGCGGTGCGCCAGATCAACCATGCGGCAGACCTGGAGGGCAAGCGCCCGCTGGTCTTCACCACCGTGGTCAATCTCGAGGTGCTGGAGGTGTTCCGCACCCAGTGCAAGGGCGTGCTGCTGGACATGTTCGGCACCTTCGTGGCGCCGCTGGAGCACGAGCTCGGCATCAAGTCCAACCACCGCGTGGGGCGCTTTTCCGATGCCTCTAAGAGCCAGTCCTACAACGACCGCATCGAGGCAATCAACTTCTCGCTCGCCCACGACGACGGGCAGAGCCACAAGGACCTGCAGGGCTCGGACGTGATCCTGGTCGGCGTGAGCCGCAGCGGCAAGACACCGACCTCGCTTTACCTCGCCATGCAGTACGGCCTGAAGGCATCGAACTACCCGCTGATCCCGGAAGACTTCGAGCGCCGCCAGCTGCCACCGGCACTGGTGCCGCACCGCAAGAAGATCTTCGGCCTGACCATCGCGCCCGAACGTCTGAGCGAGATCCGCAACGAGCGCCGCCCCAACTCCCGCTACGCCGATCTCGCCAACTGCCGCATGGAAGTGAGCGAGGCCGAGGCCATGATGCGGCGCGAGGGCATTCGCTGGCTCTCCACCACCACCAAGTCGATCGAAGAGATTGCCACCACGATCCTGCAGGAGATCCGGCCCGAGCGGCTGGAGTACTGAGGGAGACCCCCCTG
>NZ_BCTJ01000013.1 GCF_001571225.1 Hydrogenophaga palleronii NBRC 102513 | reverse complement strand
TTGAGGCCGGTCGAGTGCCGGGGTGCTTCAGCGTGAACCATCCATCGGAAATGGCACCAGCGCCAACCTCGACACGTTGCGCGCAGCGGTCGAGACCTGAATACAAAGGAAGACATGGCCAACACACTGGACAACACCGACCGCGCCATCCTGGCGTTGTTGCAGAAGGACGCGACACTCTCGGTCAACGAGATCGGTGAACAGGTCAACCTGTCTTCCACGCCTTGCTGGCGGCGCATCCAGCGCCTCGAACGCGAGGGCTACATCCAGCGCCGCGTCGCCTTGCTCGCCCCCGAGAAGCTCAATGTCGGCGTCACCGTGTTCGTGGCCATCAAGACCAACCAGCACAACGACAAGTGGTTCCAGAAGTTCGCTGATGTGGTCTCCACCATTCCGCAGATCGTCGAGTTCTACCGCATGAGCGGCGACAACGATTACCTGCTGCGCGTTGTGGTGCCGGACATCAAGGCCTACGACGCGGTGTACCAGCGGATGATCCGGGAGATCGAACTCTTCGACGTGAGCTCGAGCTTCGCGATGGAGCAGATCAAGTACACCACGGCGCTGCCGCTCGACTACGCCTGAGCTTCAGGCAAGGCCGCCGAGTCGGCGGGGGCGCTCACGCGCCTGCCGCGTGGCGACCGGCGATGAAACCAAAGGTCATCGCCGGGCCGAGGTTGATGCCGCCAGACGGGTAGTGGCCACCGAGCGCGCTGGCCATGTCGGTGCCGACGGCGTACAGACCGGTGATCGGTGAGCCCTCCGCGTCCGACACCTGTGCATGCCCGTTGGTCTTCAGACCCGCAAACGTGCCGAAGCTGCCGGGCAGCACCTTGACCGCGTAGAAGGGGCCTTGCGCGATGGGTGCCACGCAGGGGTTGGGGCCCTCATGCAAGGCATCGCCCATCCTGCGGTTGTAGGGCGTGGTGCCGCGGCCGAAGTCCGGGTCCTTGCCACCGTGCGCGTGCAGGTTGAAGCGCTCCACGGTCGTATGGAGTGCATCCTCCGGCAGGCCGCACGCACGGGCCAGCGCCTCGATGGTCTTGCCGGTGCGCAGATAGCCGCTGCGCAAGAAGCGCCCGAACGGCACGGGAAAGGGGCGTACATATCCCAGCCCATACCGACGCAGGAAACGGTGGTCGCACACGATCCAGGCGCACACCTCTGTGCCCTGCGGCGCCTGCGCGACCATGGCCGCCACGAAGTCGTGATACCCGGTGGCTTCGTTGACGAAGCGCTGGCCATTCGACAACACCGCGATCAGCCCCGGTTTGGCGCGATCAATGATGTGCGGGAAATGGCCCACGCTGCCATCCGCGTGCGGCACGCGCGACACCGGCGCCCAGGCCACGGGCGAGGCCAGGTCGGTAGCTTGCACACCGCCCGCCGATTCGCCCAGCGCAATGCCGTCACCCGAGCAACTCGACGGCGGGAGCGCCAGATGCTCGTGGCCCGTGGGGGTTCGCGGGAACAGCGCCTTGCGGCGCTCCACATCGTTGGGGAAGCCACCTGCCGCCAGCACCACACCGCGTGTGGCGTGGATTTCCACATCGCCCTTGGCGGTGCGCACCACGGCACCACGCACCACGCCGTTGTCGAGCAGAAGGCGCTGTGCCGATGCCGACTCGATCATCCGCACGCCCAGATCGTCAGCCGATTTGGCCAGCCGTCCAATGAGCGCCACGCCATTGACGAGGTGCATCGCGCGGCCATGGAACGCCAGGTCGCGCAGGTGGCGCGTGAAACGGCGTGTCACGTGGAAGAACGCCTTGAACGAGCGCGTCATGTTCAGGAAAGCCGCGAGGTCGGGGCCGGCCATGATGGGCATGCCCATGAACGACGTTTCGCGCAGGGTGGGTCGCAGGCGCTTGTGAAGAGCCCCCAGGTTGCGCGCGTCGTACGGCGCGGCGATCACCTGTCGGCCCGCTTCACTGGAACCCTCAAGATGCGTGTGAATGTCGGGGATGCCGTTGCCATCGACGAACTGCAGCGCGGTGTGTTGCTCGAAGAATTCGACCATCTTCCCGGCGTTGTCCAGAAAGGCGTTCACACGCTCGGGATCATGGCGTTCGCGCAACACGTTTTTGAGGAAGGTGCGCGCCTGCGCCGGGTCGTGCGCGTAGCCGGCGCGCTTCGCCAGCGGGTTGCCCGGCACCCACATCCAGCCGCCCGACCACGCAGAAGCGCCGCCAATGACCGGTGCCTTTTCCACCACCACGACCCTCAGTCCGTGCCATGCCGCCGTCACGGCGGCCGCCAGCCCGGAGGCCCCCGAACCCACCACCAGCAGGTCGCAATCCATACGTTCGTTCATGCCCCTTGCCCCGTGCGGTCGAACTGCGCCAGCACAGCCCGGGTTGCCGCGAGAGCGCGGCGCGCACGCTCCACCGCTGGCACGCTGCGTGCCAGCGTGTGCGTGGGCACTTCGAGGCTGATGGGGATGTCCAGGGGCATGGCCTGCAGCAATCCGGGCAGGTCCAGCCCGCCATCACCAGGAAACAAGCGCTCGGCCCGCGCCTCGTGCAGGACCTCTTCCAGGGTGGGGGGAATCGCAGCGGGCGCGTCACAGAACTGCATGTAGCGCCATTGAGCGGCGGGCACACTGGCGATGTCGGCCATGGTGCTGCCCGACCGGCTGAAATGGAACGGATCGAGCAGAACAGAGGCGTTGGGCTGTGCGCAGCGGCGCACCACATCGGCAGCCTGTTGCAGGTTCTTCGTGTCGGTCCAGGGCATGAACTCCAGCGCCGGATGCAGGCCGTAACGCCCGGCCAGTTCGCAGAAGGCCGCGAACGAATCGATCAACCGGCCCTCGTCCGGGTCGTTGCCTGCCACCAGCACTTCACTGGCGCCCAGTTGCGCAGCCGCTGCGAGGGCGGCTTCATGGTCGGCAACTCGCGTGTCCGGCTTCATGCGGAAGATCTCGGCGTCCAGCACCTTCACGCCGGTATCGCGCAGCCGCCTTTCGATTTCGCGCAGGCGCTGGGTGTCGCCGATCAACCCGTACTGCGGTTCGGTCGTCGTGGCCGGGATCAGGCGAATGCCGACGTGCGTAAAACCCGCGTCGGCTGCGCAGGTGACCATGTCTTCGGGCGTGAGCTCCAGAACCGTGAGGGCGGCCAGCGAGATGATGCGGTTCATGTAGAGCGGCGTGTGAATCGAGGGGCCGAATCTATAGGAACTGGAATGGAATTTGAACTGCGGGTTCGTGTCAGTATGATTCACGAATCGTGAAGTCAGATTTTCAAATCAGCGATCTGCGCCTGTTCTGTCTGGCCGCACGCAAATCGAGCTTTTCGGCCACCGCGGCCGAGCTGGGGGCGTCACCGGCGTTCGTGAGCAAACGCATTGCCATCCTTGAAGCCTCTCTTGGTGTGAAGCTCTTTCACCGGGCCACGCGGCGCGTGACCGTCACGCTCGAGGGCGAGCGGGTCGTCGAATCGGCGCAACGCATCTTCGACAGCGTGGACCACCTGAGCGAGACCTTGGCGAGCGGCCGGCAGGAACCGCGCGGCAGCCTGCGCATCACCACCAGCGCGCTCCTGGGCAGGTTGCACATCGCACCGGCGCTCTCGCTGATGGCGCAACGCTATCCGCGGCTGGACATTTCACTCGATGCAGTCGACCGCCGCGTGGATCTGGTGCGCGAGAACGTTGACCTGGACATTCGCGTGGGCGAGGTGGATGAACCCCATTTGATGGCGCACCGCATCGCACCCAGCATCAAGATCCTGTGCGCCGCGCCGTCCTATCTGGATCGCCGTGGCTTTCCGCAATCGCTCAGCGAACTGAGTCAGCATGAGTGCCTGGTGCTGCGCGAGCGCACCCTGGCCTTTGGCGTGTGGCAGCTCAACGGGCCGAACGGTCCCGAGAAGATCAAAGTAACGGGCAAGCTCACATCCAACAACGCCGAGTTCATTCGAGGATGGGGTGAAGAGGGGCACGGCATCCTGTTTCAGACCTCATGGGCCCTGCGCGACGCGCTGCAAACGGGGCGCCTCGTGCCCATCCTCAACGCCTACTCGCAGCCAGCCGACATTTGGGCCGCCAGCACCGTGCGCCTTGGTCACTCGGCCAAGGTACGGGTGTGCGTGGCGTTTCTGCAGGAACACCTGAGCACGGGTGGGCCAATGGCGCTGTCGCCTTGAATCCCGGCCATTCCGGCGCCACCGCCTCGGACGCCTGGGCGTCGACGCAGTCATCCAGTGCATGAGTGGGCTCACGGCGGATGCGGGTAGGCAACGAATGCGTCGACCTCGCCATCCGTGCGGCCCAAAAACCCGCCTCGCTACCCGGCGCCGCCAGCGGCCTTCGTCATCTCGCCCCAGGCCCCAGGCCGCATGGGAACAGATTGCAGCCAAATCAAATCAAGTGGAAATTTTTACCCCGCAAATAAAAGAATAAGGAATTCGATTCTCAACTTGACGTCATTCAAGGCAATTCAGGAAAAAAATTCTCGCGCCACTTGCATAGACTTTCGTGCATGCAACTACATCTCGATCAAAGTCCGCTCTCAGGCCACGCCGACACCTCACTGGCTCATATCGGGCGCGACTCCCAGGCCTTTGGCGGCTTGGTCAACGTGCCTGTGTGCCGGGGTTCCACCATCCTGTCGCACAACCTGGAACAGTGGGAGGCGCGCAAGCTCCCCAGCAACCCCATGGCCAGTTATGGCCGCTTCGGCAATCCCAATACGCGGGCGTTTGAAGAAAGCGTGGCGCAGCTGGAAGGCGGGCACGCCGCCATTGTGTTTCCCTCGGGCCTGGCCGCATGCACCACTTCCTTGCTGGCACTCGTGCGGACCGGAGACCATGTGCTGCTGTCGGACAGCGTGTACGGGCCGACCCGCCAATTCGCCCTGAGCGTACTGGCGCGCATGGGCGTGGAGGTCGAGTTCTTCGACCCGTGCCTGGGCGGCAACATCCGCCATCAGGTGCGATCGAACACGCGGGTGGTGTTCCTTGAATCCCCCGGGTCCATGACCTTCGAGGTGCAGGACACGCCGGCCATTGCAGAGGTTGTGCACGGCGTGGGTGGTTTCGTGGTGATGGACAACACCTGGGCCACGCCGTTGTACTTTCAGGCGTTCGAGCACGGTGTCGACATCTCCATCCAGTCGGCCACAAAGTACATCGTTGGCCACTCCGATGCGCTGCTGGGTGTGGCGACGGCCAACCGGCGCGCCTGGGACTTGCTGCGTGACGGCGCACATGCGCTGGGCCAGACGGCAGGACCGGATGACCTGTTCCTGGCGCTGCGCGGCCTTCGTACGCTGTCGGTCCGGCTGCGCCAGCACGAGAAGAACGCCCTGCACCTGGCCCACGGTCTGCTTGGGCATCCCGCGGTGGCGCAGGTGCTGCACCCGGCGTTGCCAGATAATCCCGGCCACGCCTTGTGGAAGCGCGACTTCAAAGGTTCCAGCGGCCTGTTTGGTCTGGTGTTGAAACCGATGGAACGCGAACAACTCTCCCGCTTCTTCCTGCATTTGCGCCTGTTCGGCATCGGTTTGTCGTGGGGCGGCTTCGAAAGCCTCGCCCTGCCGGTAGGCCAGCCAGTGCGGTCGGTCTCGACGTTCTCTGCGGAGGGCCCGCTGCTTCGCATTCACGCTGGCCTGGAAAATGCTGAGGACCTTCTCCTCGATTTCACCGAGGCCTTGCACGCAGCCTGTTGCAGGTCGCCCGCGTAGCTGCTCAGGCACCCGGGCGCTTGACTCTGTTTTCCCCGCTCTTGCCATTTCTTCCTCCCCTTCAAAGGACTTCCCCCATGAAAGCACTTTTCCTGCGCGTGGCGATCGTCGCGGCCGCCACGCTGACTTGCTCCCTGGGCATCGCCCAGAACGACGCTGTCGACAAGCGTCCGGTGCGTCTAGTGGTTCCGTTTTCGGCCGGTGGTCAGCTGGACGCCCTTGGGCGTTACTTCGGCCAGAAGCTGGCGGCTGCGCTCGACGTGACTGTGGTGGTGGACAACCGTCCGGGGGCCTCCGGCATGATTGCCGCCGCCTACGTGGCGAACGCGCCTGCCGATGGAAAAACCATTTTCTTCACCACGGGTGGCCCGGTATCCATCGCACCGTCCCTGCACAAAAAGATGCCCTACGACCCCGCCGCCGACCTGGTGCCGGTCGCGATGGTCGCGGACATGCCGATGGTGTTCGTGGTGCGACCGGACAGCCCCTACAAGTCCATGAGCGACCTGCTGAACGACGCACGTGCGAACCCCGGCAAGATCACCGTGGGCAACACGGGCATCGGTGCGGTGTCGCACCTCGCGACGGAGTTGCTCTCGCAAAAAACGAATGCCCGTTTCATCCAGGTGCCCTACCAGACCACGGCCACCCTCACGGACCTGATGGGTGGGCAGCTCGACGTCCTGTCCACCAGCGCCACCTCGGTGGAGAAGCTGGTGGCTACGCACAAGATGCGCCCCCTGGCCACGTTCACAGAGAAGCGGCTGAAGACCATGAACGACGTGCCCACGGTGGCCGAGGTCACAGGGGTCAAGGGCGTGGCGTTTCCCGTCTGGCTGGGTGTGATGGTTCGCCAGGGCACGCCGAGCGCGGTCGTCGAGAAACTCTCGAGCGAGCTCATGGCTGCGTGTGCACTGCCAGAGACCAGCGCGCGCTTCACCGACATCATCGTCTGTGCCAACGCGAAACAACTTGGACAAGTCATCAACGAAGACACGGCTCGTTGGCGCGACATCATCACCCGTGGAAACATCAAGGCAGAGTAATCATGATTCGATTTACGGACGAGCATGTCTGGGTCACGCTGGACGGCGGCATCGCCACGGCGGGCATCACGGCTCATGCGCAAGACACCCTCGGCGAAATCGTCAGCGTTGAACTGCCTTCCGTGGGTGCCCGGTTCGAAGCCGGAGCCGCTGCGGGCGTGGTGGAGTCGATCAAGACGGCATCGGACGTGCACATGCCATTGGCAGGCGAGATCCTCGAGCTGAACGAGGCATTGGTCAACGACCCCTCGCTCGCCAACTCGGATCCGCTGGGTGCGGCCTGGTTCTTCCGGTTCCGTCCGGACGAGCCTGCCGCCATCGAAAGCCTGATGGACGAGGCCACCTACACGGCCCTCACCCGGTGACCAACGACCGACCATTCCCCCTCGCCAAATGACCACGCCTTCCATCCTGCTGATCCAGGGACCGAACCTGTCGTACCTGGGCAAGCGCCAGCCCGAAATCTACGGCACCACCACCGCCGCTCAACTCGACGACATCTGCCGCGCACACGCTCAGTCCCGCGGTTACAAGCTGGACATCTTCTACACGCACAGCGAGAGCGCGGCCATTGAGCGCATCTATGCCGCCGAGGGCGAGGGCGTGCAGGGCATCGTCATGAATCCCGCCAGCTTTTCCCGCAACGGCTACGCCATCGCATCGTGCCTGCGCGCCGTGCCCATGCGTTACGTTGAAGTGCACATCTCCAACATCGAAGCACGCGGCTTTCCATCCATGCTCGCCGCCGTGGCCGACGGCGTGGTCTATGGCTTTGGCCTGCGTTCCTACACCATCGGTCTGGACGCCATGCTCGGCCTGCTGGAAGACAAGCCCACACCATGACCCAGAACACATCTTCCGATACCGGCAGCGGACTGGCCGGGCTGGAGGCGCGCCTGGCCGAAGACCTGGATCGCCTGGCTCTGCCTGCCAAACCGTGGCTGCTTGCGCACTCGCACGAGGGACAGCCCGTTCTCGACGTGGCCGTCATCGGTGCCGGGCAGTTCGGCCTGGCCGCCTGCGCGGCCCTGCGCCATCTGGGTATCGAAGCGATCGCCTTCGACGCGGCGCCCGAGGGCCTCGAAGGGCCGTGGGCCACGACGGCGCGCATGGAAACACTGCGCTCACCCAAGGAGCTGACCGGCCCCGCGCTAGGCTTTGCCAGCCTCACGTTTCGCGCCTGGTTTGAAGCTCAGTTCGGCAGGCAAGCCTGGGCCACGCTGGACAAGATTCCGCGCCTGCAGTGGATGGACTACCTGCGCTGGTACCGCAAGGTGCTGGCGCTGGACGTGCGCAATTTGCACGAAGTCATCAAGGTCGAGCCGCTGCCTGGCGGTCTCGTCCGGCTCCGCATGAACACGCCTTCTGGCGAGATCGTGCACTTCGCCCGGCGCGTGGTGCTCGCCACCGGTTACGACGGGCTCGGCGGGCGGCGCCTGCCCGCATTTGTGGACGGGTTGCCAACCGATCGCTGGTGCCATTCATCGGATGTGTTCGACTTCAATCGCCTGCGTGGCCTGCGCGTTGGCGTCGTGGGGGCAGGCGCTTCGTCGATGGACAGTGCGGCGTCGGCATTGGAAGCCGGAGCGGCCAGCGCCGACCTGCTGATCCGGCGCCACGACATTCCGCGCATCAACAAGGTCAAGGGCGCCAGCAATGCCGGTTTCATGATTGGCCACTGGGATCTGCCGGATGAAGACAAGTGGCGCATCCGCCACTACATCAACGTTCAGCAGGTGCCACCGCCACGCGCCAGCATGTTGCGGGTGTCCCGCCACGCCAACGCGCGGTTTCATTTGGGCTGCCCGGTGCTCGACGTGCAATCGGTGGCTGACGGCCTGCGCGTCGTCACACCGGAACAGTCCTTCACCTTCGACTTCATGGTGTTCTCCACCGGCTTCCACATCGACTGGTCCGAGCGCGATGCGTTCGCGCCATTCGCTGCCCACGTGCGCTCGTGGGGTGATCGCTTCTTGCCAGAGCCTGGTCAGGAAGATGCCGAGCTGGGCGCTTCGCCCGACCTGGGCCGGGCGTTCGAGCTGCAGGAACGCGTTGCTGGTGCGTGCCCGGGGCTGGATCACATCCACTGCTTCAACTTCCCAGCGTCGCTCACACACGGCTACATATCCGGCGACATACCGGGCATATCGGTGGCCGCGCGCCGGCTGTCCGAGGGCATCGCCAGCCTGCTGTACCGCGAGGACTTTGCGCAGCATTTCAAGGCCATCGAGGCATTCGCCGAACCCGAGGTGTTTGGCGACGAATGGACCGATCAACGAAAACAGAAAGAGAGCTTTCCTTCATGAACAACGCTACGAACCCCGTCTTGGAACAGGACCTGATCGATGCCATGGCATCGCTGGCCGAGGGCTCTCCCGCTCATGTGTTGCGACACCAGCGCGACAAGGTCGTCGCCACGGCCTCCCGCTCCTATGAGGCGTTCTTTGGCAACAGCGTCAGCGATGAAGGCCCGCTGTCCCTCCAGCGCCGCCTGGCGATCGCGCTGTATGCCTGCCGCCTGACACCGGCAGAAGCGTTGTCCGGCCACTACCGGGACCGCTTGCTCTCGTGCGGTGCCGATACCGCCTGGGTTCGACTGCTCGAATCGGGCGCACCCGCCGACATCGCGGCCAGCACCGACGCGCAACTCGCCGCGATGCTGAACTTCACGCGCATTCTGGTCGCTCGCCCCATCGAAGGTGATCGCGAAGAACTCATGAAGCTGCCCGCAGTGGGCCTGAGCACACCGCAGATCGTGTTGCTCGCGCAACTGGTGTCGTTCCTGTCGTACCAGACGCGCATCGTGGCGGGCCTGCTTGCCATGGACGCTGACGACGGCGCGCCGGACACGGCGATCACCGCGGCCCCGGATCACGCCATGCTCTCCAACGACATGCTGCGTGTGAGCGCGGACGTGGAAGCCAACGGGTTCAGCAACCGCATGCTGCTGTGGCGCGCCTGGCTTGACGTGGTGAATCTCGAGACGGCCACACCCGAGCAGATCGCCGTGCTCGAAGCGAGCCACCAGTCGGCAAAGACCGCCGACTACTACCTCACGCTGGCGCACTGCCCGGATATCCTGGACATCCGTTCGGCCGCGTTCAACGCCGTGATGTACGCGCCACGCGGGCTCTCGCGCGCCGAACGCGAGCTCTGCGCCGTGGCGGCGTCGCGGGTCAACGGCTGCGTGTATTGCTGCTCGGTACACTCGCGCTTTTTCGAGCAACTGGCCAAGCGCAACGATGTGATCGCACAGGTTTACGCCGACCCGTCCACGGCGGGAACCAGCGCCCGTGAGCGCGCACTGATCGCCTTCGCCATCGAATTGACCCTCACGCCGCAGACCATCAATACGGCCAGCGTTCGCAAATTGAGAGAGGGCGGACTCGCGCCGCTGGAAATCCTCGACGCCATCCACGCCACCGCCATGTTCGGCTGGGCCAACCGGCTGATGCTCAACCTGGGTGAGCCCTACGAGGCGGAACCCGCCGCCTGAGCTCACTCCCCGTCACCCACAAGGAATACCGATTTCATGACCGTTTCAAACACGCCCTCCACCCCATTGCGCCTGGGCATTCTGGGATGTGCCAATGTGGCCAAGCAGTTCGCTCGCGACGTAACCCCAAGCGAGAGCGTGAGCCTGGTGGCCGTGGCCAGCCGCGATGCGGACAAGGCACAGGCCTTTGCACAGGCACAGGGCATCGACAAACACCATGGCAGCTACGAAGCACTGTTGGCCGACCCCGACATCGAGGCGATCTACCTGCCGCTGCCGAACAGCCTGCACGCCGAGTGGGCCATCAAGGCCGCGGCGGCAGGCAAGCATGTTCTGTGTGAAAAGCCCTTGGCGATGGGACCGGACGAAGCCCGCGCCATGTTCGATGCAGCCCGCCAGAACCGCGTGTTGCTGCTGGAGTCCTACCCATATGCCTTCCAACCCCAGACAGCAGCGATGATGCGTCTGATCGAAGACGGCGCGATCGGCCAGGTGCAGTCCATGCAGGCGGTGTTCGGCTTCCGGTTGATGAACCTC
The DNA here is from genome assembly GCF_001571225.1 of Hydrogenophaga palleronii NBRC 102513. Taxonomy (GTDB): domain Bacteria; phylum Pseudomonadota; class Gammaproteobacteria; order Burkholderiales; family Burkholderiaceae_C; genus Hydrogenophaga; species Hydrogenophaga palleronii. Next base: position 108,561 of record NZ_BCTJ01000013.1, on the reverse strand, counting down.
CAGAACATCCGCATGCAGCCCGAACTCGGCGGCGGGAGCCTCCTGGATGCCGGCAGCTATGTGCTGAGCCTCATCCGTCTCGTGATGGGGGCTGCGCCTGTGCGCGTGATGGCCGACGCCACCTGGACCGACAGCGGTGTGGACATCAGCACCATGGCCACGTTGACCTTTGCCGATGGGCGCCGAGCGCAACTGTCCTGCGCAATGGACGTGGCCAACGTGCGTCGCGCCACCATCTCGGGCTCGGACGGCACCATCGAAACCGAGTTCCTCAACCACACCAGCGCACTCCCTGCCGGCAATGACGTGGGTTACCTGCCCAGCGAGCTGCGCCTGCGCCGAGGCATTGCCGCGAACCTCCCATTCGAACTGCAGCAGACTGCCACGGGCAGTGGTTTCCGCCTTGCTGCCGAGGCATTTGCACGCATGGTGCGCGAGGGCAACACCCAGGCGATGGAAGACGCAGCAGTGGTCAGCATTGAGAACGCGGCCACGCTGGTGGCCTTGACGCAAAGCGCCAAGCTGGGCCAATCGGTCGACGTGCGCTTGTGAGCCCCGTCACTTTGCCCATTTCTTCGGGGCATGTGTCGCCATGAGCGACAACGGCGTCTTCGCCATCTACTGCAGGGACAGGCCAGACACGGCCTCCCTGCGGGCCGAGAACATGCACCTGCACCGCGCGTACCTCGGCGCCACCACCACCCGCATTCTGTTGGCGGGCCCACTCATGAATGAAGACCGCACGCAAGCAACGGGCAGCCTCTTCATCATCGAAGCCAGGGACCATGCCGAGGCCCGGGCATTCAATGCACAGGACCCGTTCCACGGCCTGGGTTTGTGGAAATCGATCGATATCGTGCCCTTCGTGGTCGTTCGCCACGACTTCCACGCCGACTGAGCTGAGCGTTCTTGCCGCATCGCCCGGCCGTCAGGAGCAGGTCCGGGATCCGATTCAGCACCGCCTTTGCAGGCGGCGCTGGAGTGCGATCTGGCACTCCTGGCGCAACCGTCCGATTTCCCGGTTCAATCGAAGTCGCGTTTGAGGCCGCGCTTACAGGCCCATTTGCCAGCACCCTGGATGGAGCCCGTTGCCGGTCTGCGGTCTGTGTTGAACGCGGCAAATTCCCAGCTTGCGACAGCCCCCTCAAAACGCGCATCTCACTCGGTTTGCTTGGGGACAAGCGTGCTTTGCCTCAATGATTCCCAGTGAGCTTGCGCGTCTTCACCGCGGGCTCTCCTGACTCAAAGATGGGCCCTCGATCATGCCGACTCCCGGTTGCCGAACAGCACGAAAACCGCGAAAGGGTCACAGGCATCCCCAAACGACGAAGCCCTTGAAGATCAAGGGCTTGGACGTGGTTGGTGCGGCTGGCGGGGATTGACCCCAACTCTCTCGCTCCCTGTGACAACTCAGCTACGCCCCTCGCATTTGCACCACGAGGTTGCTATAGCGAGATTTTATCGCTGTCTCTTTCCAGATCCCTGCCCGCCTTGGTCATGGTCTCTTTTACCCAGTCCGCGATCGTGTCTATGCCCATCCCAATGTTGTCCACGCTGCAATGCTCCGACGTCCCCCCGTTTTCAGTAGCACTGGGCTTTGGAGTCCGGGGGGTAATTTAACGGGTTTTGTATCAACTGCTTGGCGTAGGCTGCCGGGGTCAATCCGCCCAGGGTCTTCTTCGGGCGTTCCTCGTTGTATTCCCGACGCCAAGCATCGACGATCACACGGGCGTGTGCCAGGCTGGTGAACCAATGCTCGTTCAGACATTCCTCCCTGAATCGGCCATTGAAGGATTCGATGTAGGCGTTCTGGTTGGGCTTGCCGGGTTCGATGAGGAACAGCTGAACACCCCTGGCGTGGGCCCAGTTCAGCATAGCCCGGCCGCAGAACTCTTTCCCGTTATCTGTCCTGATCGCTTTGGGCAGTCCCCTCGTGGCGGCGATCTGATCCAGGATGCGCGCCACCTGGTTGCCACCCATCGCACGCTCGGCCACGATGGCCACTGCCTCGTGAGTCGCGTCATCGATCACCGTCAGGTTCTTGATGCTGCGTCCTTCGGCCGTGCGGTCAAAGACGAAGTCCATCGACCACACCTGGTTGGCTGCCATCGGGCGCTGCAGTGGGTGACGATCGGCCAGCGGGATCTTCTTGCGCTTACGCTTTCTGACCTGCAGACCCGCCTGGACATACAGGCGCTCGACGCGCTTGTGGTTGACCACCTCACCGGCCTGACGCAGCTTGAGGTAGATCATGCTGGCCCCATACCGTCTATGACGCTGAGCCAGAGTCATGATCTTTGCCTTGAGTGCACCGTTGCGGTCTGCAGCGGGTTCGTACCGGTAGGCGCTGGCGCTCATGCCGGTGATGCGCAGTGATCTGCGTTCGCTCAGTCCGCAGCCGATCATGTGGCGCACCAGCTCGCGCCGTGCGGGTGCGCTCACCACTTTTTTCTCAAGGCTTCTTTCGTCACCTCGTTCTCCAGCATCGACTCGGCCAGCAGCCGCTTGAGGCGTGTGTTTTCAAGCTCAAGTTCCTTAAGGCGCTTGGCGTCCGAGACGCTCATGCCGCCGAACTTGTTGCGCCAGAGGTAGTAGCTGGCCTCCGAGAAACCGTGTCGTCGACACAGCTCGGCCACCGGTAGACCCGTCTCGGCTTCGCGCAGGAAGCCAATGATCTGTTCTTCCGTAAATCTCTTCTTCACGTCCAATCTCCTGTCTTCGGGATTGGACTACATCACGGCCCACGCGGCGAAAGTGTGGGGCCTACCCGTCGAGCTCGCCGTGCTGGCCGGCACCGCTTTCGCTGCGCTGCTCGGCGCGGCCATCGGCGCGCTGGCCATACGCCGACAAGGCATCTACTTCGCGATGACCACCCTCGCTCTGGCGCAGATGGTCAGCTTCCTGGCCCTTCAGTTGCCATTCACCGGAGGTGAGGATGGCATCCAGGCAATACCGCGCGGCAAATTGCTCGGAATGTTCGACCTGGAGAATCCGCTGGTGCTCTACCACGCGGTGCTCGCCGTCTTCGGCCTGGGTCTGTTCGCTGTGTGGCGGATCGTGAACTCGCCTTTCGGACACGTGCTCAAGGCGATCCGCGAAAACGAACCGCGTGCCGTGTCTCTGGGGTACCGTACGGCGCGCTACAAACTGCTGGTCTTTGTGCTGTCGGCCGCACTCGCCGGCCTGGCGGGCTCGGTGAAGACCATTGTGTTCCAGTTGGCCAGCCTTACAGACATCACCTGGCACATGTCTGGCGTGGTCGTCCTCATGTCCCTCCTGGGCGGAATGGGAACGATGGCAGGCCCCGTGGTCGGCGCGGCGATCATCATTGGCATGGAACACTTTCTGGCCGACACCAACTTTCCGGTGGATGTCGCCAACGGATTGCTGTTCATGGCATGCGTCCTCGCCTTCCGCAAAGGTATCGTCGGAGAGGTCGGCAACTGGCTGAACCACGTGAAGCGCCGCAGCGCCACGGCAGACAAACAGGAAGGCGCCAACACATGAAAGACTTGATGGGGAAGCACGCCGTGGTGACGGGCGCAGGATCGGGCTTGGGGCGCGCCATCGCATGCGGCCTCGCTGCTTCGGGAGCACGGCTGACGCTGCTGGATCTGGATGCCGACGGGCTGGCCGGCACCGCCAGATTGGCAGACCAGGCAGCCGCCGCCATCCAGGCATCGGTCGACGTCACCGACGCAGCGGCAATTGGGCAGGCACTGATCAGGGCCACGGAGATTCATGGGCCTATCGGTGTGGTCATCAACTGCGCTGGCATCATCGTGCGGCAGGGATTCGTCGAATCCGACGCAGCCGTCTGGCGAAAAGTCTTCGACGTCAACGTCATTGGCTACGTCAACGTATTGCAAGGTGCTCTGCCCTTCATGGAGGAAGGTGCCTCCGTTGTCCAGGTGGCCTCCAGTTCGGGCCACCGTGGCGGACATGGCTATGCCTCCTACTCGGCATCCAAAGGAGCCGTGCTGGCACTGACGCGTCACCTCGCCGGTGAGCTCGTGCCAAGGCAGATACGGGTCAACTCCATCAGCCCGGGACCCGCCGTCACAGGACTCAATCGCGACGTGTTCGCCAGCGCCGACGCCGTAAGGTCGATTTCGGATGCCGTGCCTCTAGGGCGGATCGGCGCGCCTGAGGACGTCGTGGGCGCAGCGATTTTCCTCGCAGGCCCCCAGAGCCGTTACGTGACGGGTATCGACATACCTGTGGACGGGGGCCTCACCAGCCAAATACGTCTCGGCACCACCGCCAGCGCTTATCTAGCGTTTCGAGCCGAAACCTGATCGTGAAGCACAACAGCCTTGACGACTCGGAACGCCTCTACTAACTGGTGCGCTGCATCGCAAGCAGCCACATTGGAGCAGCGCAAACTAACTCTGAAGCTATTGGGGGGCTTATTCGGTGCACAGTGGGCCACGCGCACAAGCATTATCACTGAACGCCCCTGGTCCGGTAGACTAACCCCTCCTATCCTTTGAGCATAGGAGGGAGTGTATTGACCCAGCAGAACCTGCACAGGTCAGGCCGCTAATGCGAATGCCTCAGCGAGGTTCTCATGTGGAGCGCTTGGTGTGGGCGCCTGTAGTTGTAGAAGTGAATCCAATCGTCGATCAGGCGGTTGGCGTGCTGCAGCGATTCGAAGCGGTGGCGGTGCGCGCACTGCTCCTTGAGGGTGCGGATCACCCGCTCGACCAGGGCTTTCTGCTCGGGGCTGTGCAGCGTGATGAACTCCTGGCGCAGCCCGTAGCTTCTGACCAACGCCGTGAAGCTGCGACTGGTAAAGACCAAGCCATTATCCGAACGCAGCAGGAACGGCTCTGGAACTCGGCCCAGCGTGCCGAAGCGCGCGATCAGCGCTTGCTCCAGCGCCGACTCGGCCGTCTTGGATCGGCCGCTGCGCGAGAGATGCCAGCCCAGCAACTCTCGGCTGGAACTGGCCACGCTGGAATGGGTGGCTTGGTTCAACCACCACCGATTGATGGAGCCGCTGGGCTACATCCCGCCGGCTGAGTTCGAGGCCAACTACCATCAACAACGCGCTGGTCGGACCGCAACCGTCTGACTTAAACCAACGGGCCTCCGCGATACCCGGGGCGGTTCAGGAGACGCAACGGTGATTCTTGACTAGGGAATGGCTCAGGGGCTTTAAAAAGTGGGCGCGCGTACAAACTGGCCGACTCTGGCAATCTGGCTTTGCATCGCCTGCTAGCGGACGCTTTCAACAACGACGCCAAGGTCCCTTGAAACCGCGCCGAACGCATTTTGCAGCGTCAGCATGCGAATGCGCCCCCGTACGACAACCCCGCAACCCATCGGCGATGCATCGCAATGCAGAAGCATCGACCTAGAGTCCCTCGTCGCCTCAGTAGTAACAAGAGGGATTAAGGCGCTTGGAATGCTATGCGCGCGTTCAGTCCACATGAGCGCGGCGAGTTGACTAGAGGCAAGACGCTTGCCTTTGCCAACGTACACCCCATACACGGCAACCTTAGTGCCTTGCATCTTCGCCGCATCCAACGCGAAGTCCTCAAACGACAGGTGTTTGTACCCCGCGCGCTCATCTTCCTGCACTGCGGCCTTTTCGCGCACTTCTTCCTCACGCAGCCGCTGCCGCTCGAGCTCTCTACGTGCCATCAGCTCCGTTTCACGAGCCGCAGCAAGGGCTTGCGCATCTGAGCGGCGTTTTGCCGCCTCAGAATCATCGCGTGCCTTTGCCCAATCGAGACAGTCTGTCGTCCAAGAGTTGATCTTTTCCTGCTCGACACACTTTTGCTTCAACTGCTCGGGCGCAAGTCGGGGTTTCGACTCATCCTGTCCCATCAACTGCTGAAACGCCGTCATGTCTGCACAGCCCACCAACAAAACCGACGAGAGCCAAACTTGGGCTAGCGCCAATGGAGCGTTCTTCATCTTGTTTTTCCTCGACCTTGAATGGATGCGGTTTGCAGCAGCGAGGAAACTCCCGCCACCTCCTTTTCATCTCCCTGGTACGTAACGTGCAACAGCGCAGGGCGGTTCCAGTATCCCCAACTGGATGGCTTGCACTGCTTCCAGATGCGCCTCATGAGTTGAAGATCACCTGCCGTGATGCTGACCGCCGGCGATTGCGGTGCCTGCCCTGGCGAAGCTATGACGCCGCCTACGCGTATGTCCAAGGCCCCTACCAGATTGCACACCTCGGCCGCGTTGTTTTCAACACAGGCCCCCGTGCCGCACTCTGCATTCAGATGCCCGTACAGACGGCTTTTGACGTCACCTACGGAGTGAATCGAGGCAACATAGACCTCCACCCCACTTTCAGCCTCCGTGGCCCACAAAGGGCTCATGAAGACCAGGCAGATCGCCGGAGTGACTAAGAGCTGAAGTTTCATCGCGGTTCTCCACCAGTTGGCTCAAACAAGAAATTCGAATTTCGAATTATTGTAATCAGAACAGATAAAGGCGGCTTCCAACAGCGAACCGCCCTTGAAATCCAACCGCGACACCGCCTACGTCGATTTGCTGAAGAAGCTGAAGGCGAAAAGAAATCAACTTGGCTGGACCCAAGCGGACCTGGGGAAGAAGCTTGAACGTCCCCAGCCCTACGTGGCCAAGATCGAAACGGGGTCACAGCGCGTGGACCTTTTGGAGTTCTACAGGTGGACCAAAGCGTTGAAACTTGATCCCCTTGCATTGGCCGAGGTGCTGTTCTCCGCACTGGGATCGTTTCCTAGAGGGCAGTCATCCATCGCCACCAGCAAGGAAAGCACCGAATCGCCCACGCGCAGGGTAAAGATTGTCAACACAGCGCACCCTACCCTTGCTTCAGCACGTCAGTCAGGTAGTCAGCGCAAAGCCCAATAGCGCTTGCCACTGATCAATGCCTGAGGGATGAGAAACCACCTATCAGGTCATCACATGGCGATGGTCGGCAGCAATGCTTATTCGCAATCGCGATGTAGAAAGCACTTCCTAGAACAGGCTAGCCATCCTGCGGATCACCTACTACGAGATGCTCGGAATAAATAATTGCCAAAACCTCAGCGTCTTAAGGAAGGGGCTTCAGGCTATGAGCCGACTGACGAGCTTCGCCACAGCCTCGTAGTAGCGAACGGTGTGCTGTCAGTGCGTATTGATTGTTTTCATGAAATCAACCTCCCACCGGCCTCGCCGCTTCAAGGCAACAAGTACTCCACCTACTGTTGCTCGCCGTGTTCGGGACTCAACGCTGCGCGATAGCTAGCGAGCGACTGTGCATGCTTCGAGGATCCCAGCTCATGGGAGGTGATCGTCCGCCACCTCCCGAATCAACTGGCGGAACCACCGGTGCAAGCTCGCCCGATGGCTGCGCCCGTGCCACACCATGGATACCGTGTACTCGTAGGACGGAAACGGTAGATCGAGCACCTGCAGCGGGAGCCTTTTCGCGTACCGAAGCGCCGCTTGGCGAGGATAGGTGGCAATGAGATCGGTGCATGCCACCACCTCGGGCAATACGGTCGAACTGGACGCGGAGAATCCGATATCTCTCGAAACGCCCAATGACTTCAGAGCGCGGTCGGTCATCATCTCGAGCGTGCTGTTGAACAGCGGAGAGGCGCCGAGATAGACGTGCCGATTCTCGCAATAGACGGCCAGGGAGAGGTGGCCTGCGATCAGGGGATGTGGGTCGCGCGCGATGCAGGCCATCCCGTCCTTGCTCAGTTGGGTGGCATAGAGTCCGTCGGCCATCTCGACAAAGAAGCCGATCGACACGTCGCACACGCCATTCTCCAGCAACTCCCTCAGGCGCGGCGCATCAGGCGGAACCATGTTCAACCGCACACCGGGAGCTTCGCGGGTCAGGCGCTCCATGAGGGGTGGAACTAGCGAGGTGCCGATGTAGTCGGTGGCGGCCACCGTGAGCGTGCTCACAGCCAACGCGGGCTCAAAGTCGCCTGGGTCGGCCAGCGCTTCCCGGATGTGTTTCATGCCGGTGCGAATCTGCAGCCGAAGCTCGATACCACGGGGTGTGGCCACCATGCCCTGGTTCGTGCGCACCAGCAATGGATCGTTGAACACCACGCGCAAGCGCGTGAGGGCCTTGCTCATGCCAGGTTGGCTCATGCCCATCACCGTCGCCGCCTTCGTCACGGAACACGTGTCGACGAGCGCCTCGAGGCAGCCCAGAAGGTTGAGGTCGATCCTGCGCCAGTCCGCAGGCGATGGAGGAGGACTTTCGGCCGGAGGTTGCATCGTGGTTACCAGGTTCGCTGCCAGGGACGTCAGCCTCCCTTCGGCAAGCCGCCGTGTGAGCGCGGGAGGACCTGCCAGCGACCCTATCACGCTTCGGGCCGATCGACATGCGATGCCCGGCGGTGGCGGGGTCGCAGCGAGACTGAACACCGGATCGCGCATGCCGGGCAGTTATGCGGGAATTCCACCGCCTTTATTGAAGTTCGTCGACCAGGGACCTCTAATGCCCTGCACAAGAACCCAGGAGACATTTCATGACCCCATCGCCTCGCTTCTCACGTCGCCAACTGCTGGCCGCCGCGGCGGCCGTGTGCGCCACGGCGCACGCCCAGCCTGCCCCGTGGCCGGGTCGTTCCATCCGCATGGTCACGCCGTCGCCGCCCGGCATCGCCCCCGACGTGTTTGCCCGGTTGTACGCCGACCACCTGTCCAAGGCCCTGGGCGTCAGCGTGGTGGTGGACAACCGCCCCGGCGCCTCGATGATCATTGCGACCGACCACGTCGCCAAGGCCGCCCCGGACGGCTACACCGTGCTGTACGGCTTCAACTCGCCCTTGACGATGAATCCGGCGCTGTTCTCCAAGCTGCCCTACAACGCGCAGAAGGACTTCACCCCCATCGTCCAGAACATCACGGGCGCGTACTTCGTCCTGGCCAGCAGGGACTTCGGCCCCAGCCATCCCACCGAGCTGGTGGAAGCGGCCCGGGCACAGCCTGGCGAAATCACCTACGCCTCATACGGCGCGGGTTCGGCGGCCCACCTGGGTTTCGAGCTGTTGCAGGACGCCGCGAAGATCCAGTTGCGGCACGTTCCCTACAGGCAGGGTGCCTTGCAGGACGTGATCGCCGGGCGGGTGCCGCTGGTCATCGAACCCGCGGCCACCGCGCTGCAGTTCCTCAAGGCGGACAAGGTGAAGGCCCTGGCCTTCACCGGGACCGCACGCCACCCACTGGCGCCGATGGTGCCCACGCTCACGGAGCTGTTTCCCGGCGTCGAGCTGCTGGGCTGGCATGGCGTTTGGGCACCGGTCGGCACACCGCCGGCGATCGTCGCCCGCCTCAACACCGAACTTAACCGCATCACACAGAGCCCGGAGATGCGCACCCGGGTGATCGAGATGGGATTCGAGCCCACCACCAGCACCCCCGAACAGCTCGGGGAGATCGTGGCGCGCGAGTCGGCGGCCTGGGGCCGCCTCATCAAGGCCAAGGGCATCCGCCTCGATTGAACGCGCCCGTCTTCAACCATTTTTTGGAGTTCCGATGCAAACCATCCCATGCACCCCTGAGCAGATGAAGGAACGCATTGCGCGGTTTCACGAAGTGCCATCGCGGAAGAGTAGCGCACTGGAGCGCCATGAGATTCCGGTGGAGGCCATGGAGATGGTCGCCGCCAAGGACATCCGCTACTACCTCGGCCCGGTGGATGCGCTGGCCCGACGGGCCCTGCCGTTGCGGGCACCTCCGGCCTCTCCGTGTTCGTGGTGGAGTGTCCGCCGGGCAATGGCCCGATGCTGCATGCCCACATGCCCACATGCGCACGCGCGAGACCTTCTTCTGCGTGGACGGCCGTTTCGAGGTCCGCTATGGCGGCCCGGGGAAGCACCGCACAGAGCTGGTGCCCATGGACATGATCGCCGTGCCCACCGGCGTCAGCCGTGCCTTCAAGAACGTTTCACAGGCACCCGCCCACCTGCTGGTGATCATCCAGGGCGATCCCAACGACATGGCCGACATCGCCTATGCCCCGGAGGTCGGCGAGGAAGTGGTCCGCCAGTTCGGGCCGGGGGCCAAGAGCGGCTTTGAAAAGACAGGCATCACTTTCGACGCAGGGGTCGCCAGCGGCTGACCTGACACCTTGCGGCCCTCGGGTCGCACCCCTTCCTTTTATCTCCAGGAGCCACCATGACACTTCCCGTGATCCGCCCCACCGACGACGACATGCAACTCTGCATCGCCCGCGCGAGCGATGTCGACGGCACCTTCGATGGGTTTCCTGACAGCGATATGCCCGGCTGCCGCCGGCAAATGTTCAACTACCTGGGCTTCGCTCCCCCGCGGGATGCACTCAGCCCGGTCGGGGCCACTGCGCAGCCGGTGATCCGCCATCTCCACGCGGGCTTTGGCGTAGCCTTCATCAAAGCCATGCCAGGCAACGGCGTGCCTTTTCACGTGCACGACACCAATGAGACCTTCATGGTGCTCGCGGGACGCTGGCGCGTGGAATGGGAAGGCGCGGAAGGCGTGGGCGGGCAGGACCTTGGGCTGCACGATCTGATTTCCTACCCTCCCGGCGTGCAACGCCGCTTCGAAGCCACCGCGCTGGCCGACGACGGATCGGAAGCGATCCTGCTCGGCGTGGTGCAGGGCGAGAGCCCCAAGGCGGAGTATTCCCCCGAAGCCCAGGCATGGTTGCAGGCGGCCGGCAAATTGGCGCCTCCTGCCAGTGCGGCCCAGCTCGCCGAGGCCTGAATTGGGATCAAGCAAGTTCGCCCCACCGGCGCTGAAAGCATTTCAGGACAGTCATCCCGAGATCGAGGTGGGCGTGCCCGGTGGCCCGTGGCGATACCGCGAGACGGCCCGCGAGGGCGACGCGCTGATTCTTCTGCCCGGGGCGCAGGGCACGGCCGACATGTTCTACCGCATCGCCCCCGCGCTGGGCCAGCACCTGCGCGTAGTCACCGCCACGCCACCGCCAGTCGCGGATTGCGCCGCGCTGGCGCAAGCGCTGCCCGCCTTTCTAAATGCGATGGGCCTGACCCGGGCGCATCTGCTGGGCTCATCATTGTCAGGCCACGTGCTTCAGTTGTTCGCGGCACAGCATCCGCACCGGGTTAATACACTGTTTCTGGCCAACACCTTCTGCGATGCGAGCCCCTACCAGGGCAGCATGCCCACGGCCGAGGCCATCGCGGCAACGCCTGCGACCCAACTGCTCGCCGGCATGCTGGCAAGGATGCAGGCAGGCCCCGATGACGAGCCCTCCCAGCGGGAACTGAAACAGGCGGTACAGGCGCTCATGGGCCGCCATCAAAGCCCCGAGGCCCTGCGCACGCGCCTGCTGGCGCTGAGGTTGTCAGGAACGGCGCCGGTGGTGCCCTTGCCCTCGAATCGCATCGTGCTGATCGACGGCGACGACGATCCGGTAATCCTGCCCGTGATGCGCGAGGCCTTGCGCCGACGCTATGCACAGGCCGAACACCACAACCTGGCAGGCGGCGGGCACTACCCGTACATCCTTCGGGCTCCGCAATACGCCGATGCGATCGCCATGCGCCTGCTGGGTCGCACGCCGTGAGTTGGCAGCGACCGTGACGCCACACCGTTTCATTGCCAGTTGCCCGACGAACTGTTGCGGGACCTGGAGCACCGCCTGTCCCGTGCGCGCTGGCCCGACGATCCGCCAGACGGGCAGGCGGACACCGGCATCTACGGGGACCACCTACGCGACCTCGTGAGGCATTGGCGGCACGCGTTCGACTGGCGCCGACAGGAAGCGCTCATCAATGGCGTCACGCACCACAGGGTAACCCTGGAAGCCCAACCGATTCATTTCATCCACGAGCCGGGCCGCGGCCGCCGCACCTTACCCCTGCTGCTTTACGGGTGGCCGGGTTCGTTCTGGGAATTCCACAAGGTCCTGCCCATGATGACGGACCCCGCGCACTTCGGCCTGGAGACGCCATCGCCTTCGACGTGGTGGTGCCTTCGTTGTCGGGCTTCGTCTTTTCCCACGAGCCCGGCCAGCGCAGGCTCGATCGAGCAGGCATGGCGCGCGTGCTGGTCCTGCTCATGCGGGACGTGCTGGGATATGCCCATTTCGGCATTCAGGGCGGCGACCTGGGCGCGCACATTGCCACCAGGATGGCCGAGCAGGAGCCCAAGCGGGTGACCGGCCTCCATCTCAACTTCCTGGGGTTTCTGCGCAGCCTGCCACGCCCCACCCACCCGAGCCGCGCCGCGCCGCGCCGAAGCGGATCACTATCGCGCGCTCGACGCATGGCTGTCCCGGGAGTCGGGCTATCAATGGATCCAGGGAACGAAACCCCAGACGCTGGCGTACGGATTGACGGATTCACCCATCGGGCTGGCGGCCTGGATGGCGGAGAAGTTCTCCAGCTGGACGGACCACGGCGAATGACCGGCTGCCGCCCGCTCGATGGACGATCAACTGACGGCCATCATGCTGTACTGGGCCACGCGGACCGTGAACGCCTCGTTCTGGCTGTACCAAACTGCACAGCGATGTGCTGGCGCCGCAGGCCCGGCGTATCGAACCACCACTGACCTACATCGAGTTTCCCGAGGAAATCATGCGGCCTCCGCGCTCCATCGGGGAGCGCGTCTTCGATGTGCGCCGTTGGACGATCGCCGAACGTGGCGGGCATTTCGTGGCGCTCGAACAACCTGCGGCGCTGGCGGAGGACTTCCGCGGGTTCTTCGCCACGCTGTGAGGCATGGACTTCGTCCCTTGCGCTCTCCATTCGCGGCAGTCATGTGCGCATGAGCGCGCGGTTATGGCATTGCGGCGCGCTTGCCCATGTAATCTGGGTGAGGAGACCTCCGAATGAATGTACTGATCGTGCACGCCCACCCCGAACCGGCATCGTTCTGCGCCGGCATGAAGACCGCCGGGGTTCGATCCCGTGGCCAAGCGCGCCGACTTCTCGAACCCGGCCAATTCCGACTACCTGGTCTATGCGCTCGAGCAGCGGCATGCGGTGCAAAGCGGCACGCTGGCCCCCGATGTGCGCGAAGAACTCGACAAGCTGATGCGCTGCGACCTCCTGGTGCTGAACTTCCCGATCTACTGGTTCTCGGTGCCTGCGATGCTCAAGGGCTGGATCGACCGCGTGCTCGTTTCCGGCAGGGTGTATGGGGGCATGCGCTTCTACGACCGCGGCGACCTCAAAGGCAAGCGCGCGCTGGTCTGCGCCTCACTGGGCGGGCAGCCGCACATGTTCGGACCCGGCACGGTCCATGGCACCCTGGAGGACATGCTGCGCCACCTCCTGCGCGGCACGCTGGCGTACAGAGGGCTGTCCGTGCTGCCGCCGTTTTTCGCCCACCACGTGCCCTACCTGAGCGACGCCGACAGGGCCGCGATCATGCAACGCCTTCGTGAGCGGCTGCGAACGCTCGACATGCACGAGGCGTTGCCCACTCCCACGCTCGACGACTTCGACGCCCGCCTCCATCCGCTGCCAGGCGGTCCAATCCGTTTCCCTTTCGTCATGAACGCCAACACCCACAAACCGATCGACACGACGATCACCCTCGACGACAAATACACCGCCTCTTCGGGCCGCGTCTACATGAGCGGCACCCAGGCGCTCGTGCGACTGCCCATGCTGCAGCAGGAGCGCGATCGCCAGCGCGGCCTGCGCACCGCCGGCTTCATCAGCGGCTACCGCGGCTCACCGCTGGGGGGCTACGACCAGGCGCTTCTGAAGGCGAAGGACCACCTTGATCGACACCACATCCGGTTCCTGCCAGGTGTGAACGAAGAGTTGGCGGTCACGGCCGCCTGGGGCACGCAGCAGGCCAACCTGAAGTCCGATGCCAAATACGACGGCGTGTTTGCGCTCTGGTATGGCAAGGGGCCGGGGGTCGACCGCAGCGCCGACGCGCTGCGGCACGCCAACCAGGCCGGCACCTCCGCACACGGAGGCGTGCTTGCGCTGGCGGGGGACGACCACAGCGCAAAGTCCTCCACGATGGCGGCGCAGACCGACCACCTGTTTCAGGCGGTCTCCATGCCGGTGCTGGCACCAGCGACGGTGCAGGACTTCATCGACCTCGGCCTGCACGGCATTGCGATGTCGCGCTTCAGCGGCCTGTGGGTAGGCTTCAAATGCGTGACGGATTGCGTCGAAAGCACGGGCGTGGTCGACCTGTCGCCCGAGCGCGTGCAGCCGGTGCTGCCAGAGCACCTGTCGCTCCCGGAAGGTGGCTTGAACATCCGATGGCCGGAGCAGGGCTTCGTGGCGATGGAGCAGCGCCTGAACCGACACAAACTGCCCGCCGCCCTGGCATATGCGCGCGCCAACCGGCTGGATCGCACCCATTTCGCCTCATCGAGAGCCCGGCGCGGCATCGTCACCAGCGGAAAGTCCTACCTCGATGTGATGCAGGCGCTCGATGACCTGGGCATCGACGCAATGGCCGCCCACGAGCTGGGCTTGAAGGTGTATCAGGTGGCCATGCCCTGGCCGCTCGAACCGCTGGGTTTGTCCGAATTTTCCGAGGATTGCGAGGAGCTGCTGGTCGTCGAAGAGAAGCGCGACCTGATGGAAGGCCAGATCAAGCAGATCCTCTACGGGCAGCCCGGCGCACCGCGCGTGATGGGCAAACGCGACCGGCAGGGCGACACGCTGCTGCCCGATGCGGGCGAAATCGACCCGGCCATGGTGGCCCGTGTCATCGCCGCCTGGCTGGGCCTGGGCATGGGCGCCGCCGCCCGGCGGGTGGCACAGATCGAGCACGCCATGACATCGAGCGCGGCGCTGAAGCCGACGGTGAACCGCACGCCCTACTTCTGTTCCGGTTGCCCGCACAACAGCTCAACCAAAGTGCCCGAAGGCTCTCGCGCGCTGGCCGGCATCGGCTGCCACTACATGGCACAGTGGATGGACCGCGAGACCGAAACCTTCACCCACATGGGCGGAGAAGGCGCGAACTGGGTCGGACAGGCCGCATTCGTGCACACCGCCCACGTCTTCCAGAACCTCGGCGACGGCACGTACTTTCACTCTGGCTATCTGGCGATCCGGCAGGCGGTGGCTGCTGGCACCGCCATCACCTACAAGGTCCTGTTCAACGATGCCGTGGCCATGACCGGCGGCCAGGAGCACGATGGGACGCTCACCCCGGCGGCCATTGCGCGCCAAGTGCTGGCCGAGGGCGTGAGGGAGGTGGTGGTCGTCACCGACGAGCCGGACAAATACCCCAAGGGCTACTTTCCCTCGGGCGTGTCGGTGCACCCCCGCACCGAACTCGACGCCGTGCAGCGGCGCCTGCGTGAGGTGCGCGCCGTGACGGTGCTGGTGTTCGACCAGACCTGCGCCGCCGAAAAACGGCGGCGGCGCAAGAAGGGCACGATGGCCACGCAGCCGCGGCGGGCATTCATCCATGCGGCAGTCTGTGAAGGGTGTGGCGACTGTGGCGTGCAGTCGAACTGCGTTTCCGTGGAACCGCTCGACACCGAGCTCGGGCGCAAGCGCCGCATCAACCAGTCGTCCTGCAACCAGGATCTCACCTGCGTCCAGGGTTTCTGCCCGAGCTTTGTCACGGTGACGGGTGGCCAGTTGCGCAAGGGAAAAGGGGTGGCCGCCAGCCAGGCCGGCAAGACACTGCCAGCGCTGCCCACCCCCAGCCTTCCAGCGCTGGAGGGCCGCTACGCGGTCCTGGTCACCGGCATCGGTGGCACGGGCGTCGTCACCATCGGCCAGGTGCTCGGCATGGCGGCCCATCTGGAAGGCAAGGCCGCCAACGTCCTGGACATGACCGGCATGGCGCAAAAAGGAGGCGCCGTCACCAGCCACGTGCAATTCGCACCGGACGCCTCGCAACTGCGCGCGCCCAAGCTGGCCATGGCCTCCGCCGATGCCGTGATCGGCTGCGACCTGCTGGTCACTGGCAGCCAGGATGTGCTGGCCAAGCTGCGGCCCGGGCACACGCGCGTCGTCGTCAACACCAACCGCACGCCCACGGGGGACTTCACCCGCGACACGCAATGGGAGCTCCCCGCCGACCAGTTGCAGCAGGCCATCCGCCAGATGGTCGGTGAGGAGAACAACTGGGCCGTGGACGCGGGCGCGCTCGCGACCGGGCTGCTGGGCGACGCGCTCGCCACCAACCTCTTCCTTCTCGGGTTCGCCTGGCAGAAAGGTGCGCTGCCCCTGAGCGACCAGGCCATCGAAAAGGCCATCCAACTCAATGGCGTGGCCGTCCCGATGAACCTGCAGGCCTTCCGCTGGGGCCGGGCCGCGGCCGCGGACCTGGCGAAAGTTGAGGCGCTGGCGCGCCCCGCGCAGGTGATCCAGTTCGTGCCGCGCAAGAAGAAGCCATCCCTGGAGGAACTCATCGCGCACCGCACCGCGTTGCTGGTGAAGTACCAGGATGAACGCTACGCGCAGCGGTACCAGGACCTCGTGACCCGCGTCGCGGATGCGGAAGCGGGCATGGGTCAGACGAAGCTGACCGAAGCGGTGGCGCGCGGATACGCCAAGTTGCTGGCATACAAGGACGAGTACGAGGTGGCCCGCCTGTTCGCCGATCCTGCATTCGCCGCAGAGCTGGCCCATACATTTGAAGGCGACTACCGCATCGCATTCAACCTCGCGCCGCCGTTGATGCCTCGCCGGGATGGCCAGGGCCGCATGCTCAAGCGCGAATTCGGCCCCTGGATGCTGCATGGCTTCCGGTGGCTGGCGCGGTTGAAGCGCTTGCGGGGCACGCCTTTCGACGTGTTCGGCCATACCGCGGAGCGCCGCGAGGAACGCCGCTTGATTGCGGCTTATGAATCCTCGATGGAACAGGTGATTGCGGGTCTGAATCTTTCCCGGCATGCGCTGGCCGTCCACATCGCGGCCTTGCCCGAGAAAGTCCGGGGCTTCGGACACGTCAAGCAGCACAACATTGACGCGTTCCACCAGGAGCAGGCGGCGTTGCTGAAACAGTTCAGAAGCCTGCCCGACCGCGGCGATCTGCCGCAGGCCGCTTGAACACCATGCGATGAAACGGGACAAGGTGACCTCTCACTGGGCTGTCAGACAAGCCACACAGCCCGATCACAAGCCACACAGCCCGATCAACCACCACCCCTTTTCACCATGACCGCCTACTGCATTGCGAACGTCGAGGTTCATTCCCCCGACGTCTATGAAACCTACCGGCAACACACCCTTGGCACGGTGCAGAAGTACGGCGGGCGGTTCATCGTCCGTGGCGGCGATGTGCAGGTGATCGAGGGCACCTGGATGCCCAAGCGGCTGGTCGTGATCGAGTTCGTCTGCATGGACGATCTGGTTCGCTGGTACCGATCGCCGGAATACCAGTCGATCGTCAAGGGTCGGCACGACGGTGCCCGCACGGACTTGGTCTTTGTCGAAGGGGCCGTGGCGGCCTGACCCGCAGCTTTAGGAAGAATCGATGGATCTCGGATTGCGTGGCCGGCGGGCCTTGGTGTGTGGGGCCAGCAAAGGCCTGGGCCGCGCGTGTGCGGCGGCGCTGGCGGCCGAAGGGGTGCTGGTGACGATCGTCGCACGCGGGGAAGAAGAGCTTCGTCTCGCCGCACACGACATCGGGTGTTCTAGCGGAATGCCTGTGGGCTACGTCGCCTGCGACATCACAACCGAGCACGGGCGCAGCGCGGCGCTCGCGAGCCTGCCTCACCCGGACATTTTGGTGACCAATGCGGGCGGGCCCCCACCGGGCGACTTTCGAGATTGGTCGCGAGATGACTGGCTTGCGGCGCTGGATGCCAACATGTTGGCGCCCATCGCGCTGATCCGATCGACCCTCGATGGCATGATCAATCGCCGGTTCGGACGCGTTCTCAATATCACCTCCGCCGCCGTGAAGGCACCCATCGGAGAGCTCGGCCTCTCCAACGGCGCGCGCTCCGGCCTCACAGGCTTCGTGGCAGGCTTGGCGCGCACGGCGGTGCGCCACAACGTGACCATCAACAACCTGCTGCCGGGCTACTTCGAGACGGACCGCCTGAAGGCCTTGTTCGACGCGCGTGCGCGCCAAGCCGACATCGCCCCGGAAGCCGGGCGGGAAGATGAACTGGCCCAGGCGCCCGCCAGGCGCTTTGGTCAACCCACGGAGTTCGGGGCGGCGTGCGCGTTCTTGGCCAGCGCCCACGCGGGCTACATCACTGGCCAAAATCTGCTGATGGATGGTGGCGCCTACCCTGGCACTTTCTAGAATCCGCCGCGGGCTTGTCGATCAGCAGCAGGTGGTTTACATCGGACCTCGTCGCATTGCGCAAGCGCTCGCGCAGCTTGAAGCTATGGAAGCGGGAGTGTATCTCGTGGTTGGTGCAGGCTCTCTCGTCGACGATGGGCGTGGAGGCCGTGTTTTCAAGGCGGTTGAACTGGCCGCTGCGGAAAATCGCTGTAAGGGTGGCCGCGTCGTCGGCGGATCGTTGGCCCATGGCCATCCAATTGATGTCGCGTCCGCCAATCCCTCGTTCAGGTCGAGGAACTCATCCACGGAGATTTCGCCTGCAGCCGACGCCTTGTAGCCGTATCGAACACCGAAGTTGTCGTAGGGCCGTTTGGCATAGCCGTCGGCGCAGGCAGACCACTCAACTTGTTAGCCAGCTTTGTGGCGCGCCCGGTCGCCACACTGCCTTCAGCGGCCTACTTGCTCAGCGTTGGACTTATCGTTTCTAAGCCCAGTGCTTCCCAGATATTCGTTTTTCAGCTTGCTCTGAGGAAAAACGTCCGCTTGCCCACTAATCATCCCAGAGCGCATTTCCAGGAGCCGGCAACGCCCATTCGTTCGACACCGACTTGTAGAGGCGCGAAGGCTTTGGATGAACTCCGTCGAGAAGATACTCGTCCAGTCCTTGCGCGAAGTATCGGCCTTCATAGTCCTGGCTGATTCTTGAAAGCGCGTTCTGCAAGCCTTGGATCTGCTTTGCACTCATGGGCCTGCCGCTTCGCGCTGCTCTGAGCTCTAGTACGCGTACTAGTCTCGGAAGCGTCGGCATGACGTTTAGCCGCAGATGTTTCGCCCAGAAAGCTCTGTAGTCAAGTTTCACGACCTGGTCTGCGGCAGCCATTTTTGCCCGTTTCAGGGCTTTCGCTCCATGGACACGCCACTCCAAGTGAACTCTGGACGAGTCAGGCCGGACTTTTCTCTCACCGTTACTGTAGATAGCGACCTCGTTGCCGTTTGTCCTTTTTCCGACATATGAAGTCTCGACTTCCTGGTCATGATCGGTCGTACCTAATCGCGCAGGTGTGTGCACAGCAAGTACCGCTTCGTGCAGCTTGGCGGCGTCAGATTGACTGCGTGTCGTGAGATCCAGCGCAACGTGCACGTCCAGAAGATGGAGCAGCTTAGGGTCGCACTCCTGGATATCTTGCAGCAGTTCGAGCGTTGCCCTCATGGGCTGATGAACCACATGCACATAGTGGAACAGGGTTCTTCCCGTTACTGGATTCGTGTACGGCCGCTTCGCACCGAAGTATCTTCTTTTCGAGAACCGTTCGTCTGGAATCAAAGTCTTTTTCAAGCGCATCAAGTCCGCTTCGTCCAGCCTTCTGATGGTTCTGAAGAAGATGGAATCGATATAAGAAAGCCTCTCGACCACATACGCCCCGAGCTTAGGCGTACGGACAGCAATCTTTTCTCTAGGCACGCGATCTCCTCAACGTTGGGCATTGCCGGTGCGTGTAGAAAGCGAGACATCTCAAACGAAGTATCGAGAGGCGGCGCTCGTCAGCTAGCTCAACCCACATACTCACTAGCTCCTCGTCCCCCATTCTTGCGCCTCAACGCATCGCCGATCGCGAGGGATCCGACAGTAAGATTGAAGGGGCTAACAGACGGCAGCCCTCCCCCCATCTCACCGATGAACCCATAAATCTCCTTCGGCTTGGGCTCGCTGAGGTAGTGGCGCTCGTTCACACCTTCGCCAGGTTCGTGCCCCATCATCCGCTTCCTCATGATGTCCGGCATTGAGGAACGCTTTTGAAGGAGGTCATTCACTCCGTGCCTGAACGAGTGAAAAACCTTCGTACCGTCGCGCGGCATGCCCAGCTTCTCCAGAAACTGCGACATGGCCCGGATAGGCTCCTTAGCGTAGCGGTTCGTGGGATTCCAGGACAACTCAGGAAACACGCGCTTGTACCCAGCCTTGCGCAGGTGGTCACACCAGCCAACGAAGCCCAGCTCAACCAGTTTGGGGTGAAGGGGTACATGCCGCTTCGACCACTCGTTCTTCAGGCTCTTGTCGACACTTCGTTGATTGATGTCGATGAACCAGACACCCTCTTCGCAGCGGACATCGTCCAGGTAGAGTTGGCACAGCTCCCCTATCCGCGCACCGGTGAACAGTCCCAGCAAGGGGAGCCAGTAGTGGAACGGCTGGAACGTCCTGAACGTGCCCGCTTGCGTCGCCTTCCAGGAGTCAGCTCGGTAGACCGGCGCCGCAAAGATCTTCGCGACCTCTTCCTCGGTGAATGCCGTACGGTCCTTGCGCGCGACCGCGGCCATCTTGCGCTGCGACTTGGTCAGAACCGACTCTCCCCTCAACCCTGTGCAGGGATCGTCGGGAATCCACTTCTGAGCGTGGAACCATCGAAACATGCGATAGAGCCACTGCATCCGGACATCTCGCTCATTCGGCGACATCCGAGGCCAGTCCGAGCCTTCAATGGCGAGAATGGACTCCGTCATGGTTGACGTGCCGAACTTCTGACGCACCTGGTTCTCTTTCGCAGGCATCTGCGCAAGGTGCGTGTCGCGGAAGCTCCTGAGAATGTCCGCACTGAACTGCCCGATCGCCAGATCGCCTTCGAACTCGGCGAGCAACAGGAGCCCGTTGCGAATGCGTGCCACCTCCTTTGGAGAACTGATTGTCTGTGGGAGATGTGCCTTGCAGTACTCTTCGATGGCCTGGGTCAGAGGAAGCGAGCTCTTCGCGTTGGCAGGCGCTTGCGGAACCACGCCCCGCTGGGCCTGACGTACCGCCGACAGCGCCGCAGGCGGCAGCGCATCGGCCATCTTCCGGCGCAGGGCATCGACCTCGACCGCCGAGACCTCGATCAGCTGGTCCGTGAGTTCGAAAATCCTTTCTGGAACGAACGCCAGGTCATCGGTACTCGCTGACGAATCAGCGAAGGCCAAGATAGTGACCGCTCCCTCCGTCAAGAGCAGGTTCGCTGCCGACGTGGTCTCGTCCTGCGGGATTCGGTACATGCCGAATGCGCGGTGGAGTTTCGATTCAGGCGGCCTGTAGCAAGTCCTGGGCACCAGCACCGTGCCCAGCTCAGGATCGTCCGGCTCGAACGACCAGAAAGGCGTCCTGTAGCCTGCTTCGCCCTGTAGTCGGCAGTGCAACGCGAGACGGCCTTCGGCGGCCTGGCGCAGCAGGTCGTGGGTGGTCAAGCCGATGATCGTTGCCGCCTGAACGAGCGGGATGTAGCCGCCCGCCAGTAGAAGCGGGTGGCCATCGGCAATCTTGAGGATGTTCTCGGGGGTCATCGAGGGTCCCATCAGGCTGAGGCGATCGAGGTCGAACAGGTGGCGGCGCCAGCGCGCGATCTGCTCGGCAGCCAGCATCTTGGCAACCGCTAGATTACGGCTTCCTGTGCTTGCTACCAATGTGCTCGCGCCCACCACCGTGCGAAGTCGCATGGGGACCGTCAATCGTGCGACGTAGACGCCACTGGGACGTCTTTCGAGGTTCTGCATACACGCCCTTTGTACTAGGGTGGTGCTGCAGAGGGCGTTTAGCCGAGAAAGTCCTGTTGGATTAAGGACTTGTTGAGACTTGGTGCGGCTGGCGGGGATCGAACCCACGACCCTTGGCTTCGGAGGCCCGAATTCCTCTGCGTATATGCATTGATTTCAAGATGAATTGAATGGCGCCAAGCGTCACAATTCAACGAAATCAACGACTTGCGCGAACTCAGTTGTGACACCTTTTAACGTCGCATGGCGACTATAGGTCCATGCGTGTCACAACTCTCACCGCAAAACTTTGCTTGCTCGTCCGGCGGAGTGAGTCGCTGGAAATGACTACAACCCTTTTTTATTAACTTCACAAGCAAAAACTCGGGTGCCGCATTGAAGCATCTCAACATGTTGCAAAGCAGTCGAATGCATATCAATAGCGAGCAGAGCAGTTGGTAGGCGTTACAACTACACGAGCAGTTTGCGAGCAACCGTCGAAATGCCTGCACGGGGCACGTCGAACGATGCAATCTCTTCATCAAAAATCGAAAAATTCCTTGTAAATCAAAGATTTTTCTCCAGTTTAGGGACGTAGATGCCGATCCAGCCTAGCGCTCGGTTTGTCGAATGCGCTTCGATTGGATATCTTGTATTCAAGCAAAAAAGAAGTGAGCTCGGCCGCTCAAGGACGACCTGAAAGTCGGTACAAGTGCCGAGCAAGCGGACTGATTTGCGAAACCCTTGCCAGCCGTCAACCTCATCCGGACACGGCGGGCCATTGCTTCAGTAATCAAGGTATCCGTCATGTCAGCTCTTAGTGTTTCCAGTCAACCCTCGACTCCTCAAATTGAATTCCTCGCCAATCTTCCGCCGCACCTTGAATCAATTGCCCACGCATTAACTGGCCTCATTCCAACGCCCATTGATCAACCGCAATTCAGCAAAGTGATCCTAAATCTGAGTGCCGCGGTTCTTTCATTTGGCGACGATGAACCTCACCTTGGCGAGTTGGGCAAGGAACTGATTCAGCAATGCCAAGAATTAGCTGAATTTGCTCAAGGAGAAAGCCAATTCGATCGAACGGCATTCGCGCAAATCGAGGGCAGGATTGGTGACTATCCCGCCTGGGCTTTGTGCATGCGACTTGCGCCATCTCAGCTTGGGATATCCGTGCCCTTGGGCGCGGAGGTTTGGCTAGCACTCCTGGAAGGCCGCCAACTGCGCAAGGACTACGTGAGCCACCTGCGACGTGATCTGGAATTGCTCCCGGCGCCCGACTCGCAGTGCGACATCAACAGTGACGACCTGATGTTCCTTGAGTTCGGCAAGCGTTGGCAGAAGACCTTTGAGCAAATCAGGAAGCGTCTGTCACAAAAGCTGGCATTCAATCCTGCCGCCACAAGTTCCACAAAAACCCCGATCTCTGCTCCAGCGGATGAACACTTGCGGCACATCCTGGGTGCCAAAGCATGCACTACCGCCAAAAAGCGCTCGGCCGTATCGACGCGCCACACCCTCACGTCCGAGCAGTTTCGGGTCTACGAGGCTGATCTGCAAAGGAGGCTTGGTGCCCGGCAAACAGGCTCGCTGTGTGAGGCTCTTTCCATCCTGACGGGGTTGTACGCCCACGGCGTCATGGGTTTGGCGATCGGGCGGGGCCCCTTGACCGGCGAAATTCTGGTGCTCGACATCGAGGGTGGCCACTTGTACGTGGCGCTCGACGCGATCTTGAAACGCAAGATGTCCAGGTCGCAGATGCCCAGCATCTACGCGCTCTCCGATGAAAACTACCGTGTGCCTTTGCCGCGTGAGGTCCTCGCGCCGCTGGAGGATCTGCTGGCGAGTTGGCGCGCAGAGCCGGGATCACAGGAGTTCAGGTGCCGCCTGGTCGACATCCTCCCGCAGGCCGACCGTGATCATCGTCCCGCCAACGGCCAATCCGCCATTGAGGATGCAGACACTTATGCCCCGGGATTTGAGCCGACGCTGGCACGGGCACGAAACACCGTGGCGAACGAAGCGGTCGCCGCAGGCCTTTCCCGGCTTCATCTCGCATGCGCTCGACTGGATTTTGGTCAGGTCAGCAAAGCGCGCCCTTGGTATGTGCGCGTACAAGCAACGGAGTTTGAGACACAGTGGAGGGAGTTTCTAGAAGGAAAGGCGTGGACATTCGCAACGACTGCCGAAGCCGTTGATCACGCTTTCGGGTCGCCTTATGTTGTGACGGACAAGGCGCTCCTGGACATCTGGAACTTCTACCAAGATCGTGTCAACGCCATCCCCAAGGGCAACAACATGGGTGCTGAGCGGCTGCGGCTGTTTCACAACGCGTTTGCTGATCAGACGGCTGCTGCACTGAGCTTTCTCCTGGGACTCAGGGCCTCCACTCACTACATCCTTAGCGCCGCCGCACTGTCCGGTAGCGTTGATTTCACGCACATAGACGACAAGGGGACATCCACCCTGGGAACGCGCGTCGGCATTGTTTGTAAGTTCGCCTCCGCGGTCCTTGCAAACTGGGTCGCGCACTGCGCATCTCTGCTGGCCCGGTACGCGCGCGACAGAGTGTTTAGCTCCGGATCCAGCGGCCGCTCCATCATTTCCCGGCTTCAGCATATCGTTGAAGGCCAGGACGTCGGCCTGCTCTTCAAGATTTTTCCTGACGGCATCCGCAACGTGTCAAGCAAGTCCACTTGGGGAGGTCTGCCGCCGGCTCTGCGTTGTGAGGCGAATGCCGGGCGCCACTACTGGGCGACCCATCTTCATGCGCAAGGATGTCCCGATGATGCCGTGGACGTGTTTCTGCGTCATATCAATACCGGGACGAGCCCGACCAGTGCATACAGCAACCAGTCGATCGAGGCGCTGGTCTCCCAAGTTGCCTCGCTTCAAGACAGAAAGCTCACGGAACTGGGGCTCACCCCTCCCGTAGGCCTCCGTGCTGCTCGCTGAAGGAGAAGTGCTCATGACGAACGCCCAAGCTCGCCAGCGGCATCAACGCCAAAACACGCTACTCAATCCTCAGAGCACGAGCGAAATGCACCGGTTCGAACCGTTTCAGCGGTTCGTTCTCGATGCTCAGCCCTTGCTCTCACCCCCTACCCTTGCGCTCGCAACGCTGATCGCGTTCGACGCCGTCGTGCAAGCCCAGGATGTGGAGTCGGCATACAAGGCCCTGCAATCCCTCCACGAATACAGGTCACATCCCACCATCAGGTGGCCTTTGGAAAAGGGAGGCGTGGCCCATACACACAAGGTCAATTCCGGGCAGACATCCACCAACACCACCGCTGACGTCTACGACGAGCGCGTCGTAAGCTGTTTCACAAAAGTCGCGGTGGATCAGGTCGCGACTTGGATCACCTTTAGCGCAGCGATCGATGAACTGGAACAGGCCCTCCAGAGGGCTCAGAAGTATCGAGACCTTCCACGCTCCTACGCGCAGCTGCTGCGCGCGGCCGACGGTTACGCCGGGGCGACGCTGAGCGGTGCTGGGCGAGCTCACGCGCTTGGTCAACTCCGGATGGTGGCGCTGGATCCCATGTGTGCTGCGCGCGAGACCAGCAAGTTGATCATTCCCTCAGCCCCCGTTGATTCGGAAGCGGAAGACGTCATCGCAAAGAATGAGGCGCATATTGCCAGGGCGGTGGCGCTCGCCGCCCGAGCCGGTGGATCTGCGGCTTCGCCAGACCCTCGGGAGTCGGATCTGGTTGAGGATCTTGTTCGCGCGTTCAACGCCGGCAACGCCCTGAACCCTCATGCCGGCATGTCCGCTGTTCGAAGAGCGCTGGCGGGCGTTGAGCTTCGCATCGCTGAGCATCATGCGTGGGCACGTGTGCTGCTGCTCGCTGGATACCAAATGCTCCGAGAGGGCGATTTGGCCATGAGCAGCATTGGCCGCTACTTCACCGGCGGTGCGGCCCGGGTGTTCCGTGCACTGAGGTCGATGCCACTGGCCAAGCTGGACAGCAAAACCCTTTGCGACGCATTGGGCACAGCTGAGAATGAAGCCGAGCCGTCCAACAAGGCATCCGTACGTGCCGTCGCGCAGGCGGTGATCGGCCAGTTGGTTGAGCAGGATTTGATCGATCCCTTGCGATTGCCCAGAGGTGGCGCCGCGCGCTACCAGGGTGGCGTTAGGGCACAGGTGGTCTGGCCACATGAAGTCGCGCGCGCCGACGCCTGGTTGAGCGAATCGATTTCCCTTTCGCCCGCCGACTCCATCTTGCCAATGGTGAGATGCGCGATCTCGGTGGGTGCGGACACCGGCATGCGTATCGGTGAGGTGATGAGGATTCGCCTGAAAAACATTGCCATCGTAAACAACAGCGTCCAGATCACAGTGGCCCCTACCCGGATGGACCCGAGCCTGAAATCCAAGGACTCGCGCCGAATGTGTCACCTGAACTCCCCCCGTGCCTTCGAGAATCTGGTGACGTTCATGTCCCAAGTGCACGGACTTGCGTTGCCAGTTGCCCACGCGACGGGGGAGATTTCATCGTTCGATCACGACGCGTTCAACCGGTCCCTTCAGGGCCGGGAGGAGCTCCTGTTCGGTGACCCCCACAGACGCAACGAACTCTGGCATGAGAATGCAGTTAGGAAGTGGATATCAGTAGTGCTCAAAGCTGCTACCGGGGATTCGAAGACCACCTTCCATGATCTGCGCCATAGTTGGGTGAGCCTGGGCAATGAAGCGGATTTCTCACTCGGCGATCAGAGTGCCCAGAACAGCTACGCCAAGCGCGCCAACGCACTGGGTCATGCGGTCAATGACCTCATGTACACCACGTATACCCATATTTTTGGTATCGGGTTGCGGCGCGCGGTGGATCAACGAGTGATGCGCGCCGGACTGCTTCGGACTGCATCCGTTGCCGCATGGGTCGGCAGGAGTGATGCCGCTCTTCGCAAATCTCTTTCTCGGAAGGGATTCCAGGTAGATGCGGCGCAAGGCCAACGCCGCCTAATGGATGAGATCGAAACTTTCTCGCGGTCGACAGAGTTGCCTCTGGCCCACAGCGTGGCTCCAGTCCGTTTGGTGGAAGCTACTCCGCCTCTGGCCTCGTTCAAACCGGCCAGCAGCCGGATTGACGTCCTGCTCAACAGTTTGCGAAACCTCGTTGACGACCGGATTGGCCCACAACACCACATCGAGATTGCGGCTCGTGCAGGGCTTTCGCCGCATGAGTGGAAGTCGATCCGCGGAGCGTTTAGGTATCTGAATCGAGATGTCAAGGGCGTCAGGAATCCCCCGGCGGCGGAGTCGGAACCCGAGGCCTGGCTCGTCGACCGACACTGGACGGAGTTGATTGACAACGCGTCGGCGCAGAAATGGACCCGCATTGCGCGGTATCTTGAATCGCACGCATCTCAGAAGGAGGTTCGGCGGGCCGGCGACTACGTGGTGAAGTATCTGGGAGTGACGCGGTATCTCGAAGTCCACTCTGCCGATCCCGATTTCGTTTCGCTGCTGGCTGTACTGAAGGCGTCTGGAACCAACCTTGCGCGCTTTGCGTTGAACTTCGTCTCCGCGCCAGGAGACATGTCACTGAAAGTCCGCCACGCGGCGGTAAAAATTCGTAGTGAGTTCGGTATCGACATGCCCCTCCGTGAGCGAAAACCTCGCGACGGTCGGCCGAACATGTATCTCACAATGAGCAGCGGACCATCACCGAATTTGGGCCGAGAAGCCAGTCAAGACGGTAGCGCGTACTCCATGAAAGGACTCGCTGCGCTCTTCCTGGCTACACAGCTGATCGCTGCACTGGAAAGCGAGGTTCGGCATGCGGCGTAAGGCAAAGGGAACGCTCCAGCACCACGCGATCGCACAATTCAAGCTGCGAAGTCTTACGCACAGTGCGGAGAGCGCCTCAACTATGCACGATCAGTACCAGGTTGCCCGCCGTTTTGTCGAATCGCTGAACGAGGTCATGAGCAAAGAACTGGGCACTATTGTGACGGCTCTTGAAGGTAGGCTAATCTCGAAGGCGGACGAACTAATCGTTGAGGTAGTGTGCGTACTTCCAGCACAAATGCACTTCGATTGGAACGTGTCAGGCGGCAACTTTGATCTGGATCCCTACGTACTGAAGGAGCGAGCGAGAACCGAGTGGGCCTCCGCGTTGAGGAACGCCCTTTTGAATGAGGAGACGATCCGCAACGCGTTGCCAGGCCTAGCAACGGCGGCGACGCGCATCAGGGGCTCAGAAGTTGATGCGCTTCAAACATTGATAGAACTTCCCGTCGCTGCCTACACAACCGGTCGAGAAGTCCCGGGAGAAGTTGTCCATGCCACGCAAGGAAGCGCCGAGTTCGATCTCACTCAGAATTTCGCGTTTCCAGTATGGGACGAAAAGTGCACGATCCGCGCTAAACCATCGCTTGCCAGAAACGGCGTGGTCATGGAGTTGATCCAAGCACCCTTGGGGTTCATTGGAAGAATTGCCCGTGCCCACATAGATGACATTCCAGCCCACTGCTTTCAAGTAATCGCTGGCATGGTCAAGCGGCGCGATGCGATAGATCTTGAAGTTCAGCTCGCCAAGTCACCTACCAAGTCCAAAAATGCTCTATGCAAAGTGCATGACGTCGTCGTGGTGACGTAGCGGTGGTTTACGGGTCGCGTCACCTTGAATGAGATGGGGTCGGAGATCGATGGAATTCAACATCACTGACATCACTGAGTTCCAGATCCCAGGTGGTAAGAGGGGTCGGATGAAGTCTTGGATGTGCGGCATAAACCATTCCAAGTATTTGTCCGCCCCCCGCTCGGGTCAGAGATCAATGGAATGAGCAAGCTCATGGGAGCCTCCTCCCTCTCCATCTACAAGTGGGAGAGCGGGAAGGTCATCCAAAGAGTTGCGCAGCTCGAGAAGATTCTTGCTATTCGCAAGATCGGCAAGCGCGAAGCACTGGCACGGATTCAAGACTAAGCGCTTCGCTTGCCCGGAGCCTCGGGCGAACACAGACACTCGCTCATGGCCCCGCGTCAGCTGTGTTCGTCAGCTTTGGCAAGCAACCGAAGCACGCGCGCATTGGCCGCGGCCAGCAGATAGATGTCATCGACCAACTGCGGCAAAGGCACCTGGTAAAACGCGCCTGCCCACTTTGCCATAGCAGCCGATCAACTCACACCGCCATGGCAATGCACGATCAGCCTCACCTCCTCAGGTTCGTTACGGTATTTGTCGATGAACTCGGCGATGCGCTGCGCATCGCTGAGCTCAGACGCCTTGCCTTGCAGGGTGCATTGGTGGGTAGCTGAAGGTGAACATCGATGGACTACCCAGTTGATTGCGCACATCGGCTATAGGAATGCGATATGGACGACGTCAGGTCAGGACCTGATTCTCGGACGAGCCCAGACAGGTATCGCCGCGTTAAGAAGTACGTCAGCAGGTCGCACGTGCCGTCGCCGCAGGTACGACCTGCGCGCCCGACCTCGTTAGGTGCCGCACGCCTCGCGCTGCGAGTTTTTGCAGAACATAAGCGGTGAACTCGACCGCTACTCCCTCCCCAACAGCAGAAGAAGACACCATATCTTGTCGCTGCTGCAGTGGCATGGCACGCCACCCGGCAAAAAAATGCGTTGCCCCGCGTGATCGAGTTTGAACCGAACGGCGAGCGGCATCCATTCGATGCCGCTGAACCTCTGGCGGTTCGAACGCAAGGACCCGGTCGGGAGCGTACTGGGCTTCTACTCCCATTCGGCTACCGCACTCACGCGGCAGGCGATCCCCTTCAGGTGCGGGATGCCTTGCTCGCGGTCCAGGTGGTCCGCGTCGTCCGGGCAGATCTGCGCATCGGCGTGGATCCAAGCGCCGGACAGCGTACCGTCGCCTTCTGCTCGTTCCGGAAGCCACCAGCCATGCGGCACGCGCACGACCCCTGCCGGCATCTCCAATCGGATGGCGGTCTTGAGCCGGACTTTGCCCTGACGCGTTTCGACGTCGACCCAGCGGCCTTCGGGCAGCCCAAGTGTCCCCGCGTCTGCAGGTGAAATGTGCATGAGCGGCTCGGGATTGCGCGCACGCAGGGCGGAAATGTGCCGATGCCCCGTCTGGAAATACTCATCCTCCCGCACACCCATGAAGAGCGTCAGCGGGAACTCCGTGTCGAATGGCAGGTCGTCGCGCCAGTACGGGAGCGGATCGAAGCCCAGCCCATCAAGCAGGTCCGAATGCAATTCGACCTTCCCGCTCGGGGTGGCAAAGCCCGTTCGCTCGTACTTGCGGTACTCGAGTCCCCGCATGTGGTATGCGTGCTTAGCGGCGAATTCCTCAAACGACATGCCAAGACCGGCCAGCCGCTCGTCAAGCAGGGACTCGTGGGTCTCCCACGGGAACTGCTCCACCATTCCCATGCGCTGGGCCAGGCCGCTCCAGAAATCGAATGCGCCACGGCAGCTGCCCGGTGGCTCAACGACCTTCTGCGACGGTCGGTAGATGGCCGTCCAGCCGAAGCCGTCGGAGAGGCAATTGCGCTCTAGCCATGCGTCGCCAGGGAGAATGTAGTCCGCTAGCTGTGCCGTCGGCGTGCGGAAATGTTCCAGCGCCACTACAAGATCCTGATTCAACAGCGCGCGCTCGATCAACTGCATGTTGGCAAAGCTCATAAGGGTGTTGTTCCCCAGCGTAAAGAAGGCCTTCACGGGATAGGGTGCACCGTCCGCCATGGCCCTGAACACCGCCGAAGGATTCGCCATGTAGCAGCCATTGATCAGGTTGGGCCATTCATGCCCCCACACGCGCTGGCTCGGCTCCCGCAAGGCAGCCATGCCTCGGTAGGTAAATGCCGGGTGCGTGTCGCTACCGAGCTGCTTGGCGCGCTGGACCTCGGTGAGCGCGCCATGCAATTCAAGTTCGGACTCATGTACGACGTCTGGATGAAAACCATGCAGCACCTCGCCGCCTGGGACATCGACATTTCCGCAGATGGCGCGGAGCATGCACATCAGGCGAATCGCGGAGGTGGAGTTACGCTGCTGGTCTGTGACCGGCGTCCACGGGATTACCGCAGGGCCACTTGTGGCGTAGAGGCGCGCAGCGGCGGCAATCTGCTCGGCCTGCACGCCAGTGAGCTGCTCGACGCGCTCCAGCGGGAATTCGCTCACCCGGGCGCGCAAGGCCTCGAAGCCAGTGGTCCAGTTCGCAACGAACTCCCGGTCGTACAACTTCTCTTCGATTATTACCTTCAACCAGCCGAAGCACATGGCCGCATCGGACCCGGGCTTGAGCGGCAGCCAGAGGTCGGCCATTTCCGCATTCTCGCTGCGCCGAGGGTCCAGCACGATGAGCTTCGCGCCACTCTCCTGCGCACGCCGGATCGCGTTGTAGACGGGCGTCCAGGAGTGCCGCTTGGGATTGTGTCCAAACAGCACGATGCATTTGGTGTTTGGGTAGTCCGGGTACGGAAACCAGCCGTACACCATCCGGTTGATCGCCGCCGTGTTGTCCGCGCACATGGCGACCCCGCTGATCCAGTTCGGGCTTCCCAGCAGGTTCATGAAGCGGCGCCCCAGGCCGTTGTCGCTCTGGGTGTTCCATTGGGAAGTGGACACGGCCAATGCCTCGGGGCCGTGCCGCGCGACGATGTCTGAGAGGCGCTGGGCAATGTCGTCCATCGCCTCGTTCCAGCCTACCTCCTTCCACTGGCCGCTGCCGCGTGCGCCAGTTCGTTTCAAAGGCTGAAGAATGCGATCCGGGTGGGACAATCCTGACGGAGCGTGAACACCCTTGATGCAGATGTTCGCTCTCAGCGGCCGCGTGTCCATCGCATGAACCCGGACATCGCCGACTTGCCCTGACAGGGGCACTTCGGTCTTCACTTGGCAGTAGATGTCGCAACCGGAACAGAGGGTACGCTTGGTGTTCATGCTAGGCAGTCTAGGCTTGGCTTCTTGCAAAGTTTGTCCGCACACAGACAATTCAGGGTTACTCCATGCCATCCCAGTCGCATCTCTCGTCCGACCACCAGCTCAAGATTCCCTGGTTGCCCATTCTCGCCACCGAACATCGGAGCTGGGTGATTCAAGCCCTGCAGGTCAGCGAGGCTACGGCCGGTGAACTCGTCTGTCGGGTGGGTGCCGAGCCGACGCATTGGATCGGGGTGCTGGAAGGTCTGGTCAAAATGAGTGGCTTCGCTGCAAACGGTCGAACAGTGACCTTCGCCGGCTTTCCGTCGGGCGGGTGGTTCGGCGAGGGAACGATCCTGAAGGGCGAGAGCTACCGCTATGAAATCCAGGTGCTTCAGCCTGGCCTTCTGGCAAGGCTGCCGGTGACTGTTTTCCATCGCCTGCTCGAAGAGAGCATCGAGTTCAACCGATTCCTGATGCGGCAGTTCAACGAGCGCCTCGGCCAGTTCATCGCCTACAAGGCGGCCGAACAGACCCTGGGCGTGGAGGAGCAACTGGCTCGGGCCTTGTGTACACTTTTCGATCCTGTTCTTTATCCGGCGGCGGCCCCCGTTCTGAGGATTACCCAACAGGAGCTCGCGTACCTCGTTGGCACCTCCCGGCAACAGATCAACCAGGCCTTGGGTCTGCTGCGCGAGGCGGGTGCAGCCGAGGCGGCTTATGGTGGCGTGCGGCTGCTGGACTACCAGTGCCTGCGAAATGTCGGCACGCGAGGCTGAGTACGCTCAGAGGCGCCTGTGGGCTTCTTCCGACTTGGAGGAGGTGCGTGTGGCGCACTACTTGAAGCCGCGCGCCTTGAAGTGACGAGGCCAACGATGTACCACACCCGGGAAGACCATCCACAGCAGAGTTGTGGCACCCATGCCGAGGCAGAGTGTGTACGTAAACGAGCCAGTGACAGGGAGCCAGAAGGTGGGGGTGGAAGAGGCTGCTGCTGATCGGCCCACTGGATGCTCGCAGTTCTGAGGCCAAAACTGGCCGAATGCGTACTGACGATCCTCAAGACTGTGGCGCATTGGAGGCGCGATGAATGCCGCCTCCCATACACAACTCTTATACCTTCCATCAAAAACCTCTCTTTGATCAATCTATGCACGACACCTAGAGTTCAGCGGCCTCAGTAAAAAACATTATTGGAGACCACATGAAGCTAAATCGTCGTCAGTTCGTAGGCACCGCCGTCGCTGCCACCGCATTTCCAGCAATTGGCCAGTCTTGGCCGACGCAGCCCATCAGGGTAATCGTTCCCTTCGCCGCAGGAGGCCCTACAGATTTCGTGGCCCGCATGATCGCTATCCCCCTGTCGAATATCTTGGGGCAGCCTGTGGTCGTGGAGAACAGGGCAGGGGCAAGCGGGAATATCGGCGCTCAATCGGTTGCGGAGAGTCCTGCGGATGGGTACACCCTCGTGCACACCACGGCAGCTATGCAGGCCCTGAATCCACTCATGTATCCGAGCGCTCGATTTGACGTAAGCAAGAATCTGACGCCGATCGGCATCACGGCCGCGCTACCGAACGTACTGGTCGTGAACCCTGTAAATCAAAAGTTCCAAACAGTGGCGGAACTCGCGGCCAAAGGAAAAGAGCGGGAGAACGAGTTGACGTACGCCACCTTTGGCAATGGAACGTCTCCTCACATCTATGGTGCGCTGCTGCAGAAACTCGCCCAGTTCACTGCGTTGGCAATTCCCTACAAGGGAAGCGGCCCTGCTGCGACCGACCTCCTCGCCGGAAGCGTCGATTTTCTCTTCGACAACATAACGACTTCGCTTGGGTTGGTGCAAAGCGGAAAGCTGAAGGCGCTCGCCATCACTTCCAACAAGCGCACGCCCTTGCTTCCCGATGTACCGACCATGAAGGAGGCGGGCTATCCGGATTTTGAGTTGCAACAATGGTTTGCCCTCCAGGCGCCTGCGTCGACTCCAGCTCCTATTGTTGAGCGACTCCGTCAAGCGGTCGCGAAAGCAGCGTCCGAAGTTGGCTACCAGAAGAATCTAACCGAGCGGGGCGCCGAGTCCGTTGTTGTGACAGCGAGCGAGGTGGAGAGGTTTGTGGTTACGCACGCGCGGAAATGGAGCGAAGTGGCGAAAACCATCAACTTGAAGCCTGAGTAAGTAATGGCGCAACCTCTCCAAGGTCTCAAGGTCATGGACTTGAGCAAAGTCCTCGCAGGGCCTTTGTGTGGACAACACCTCGGTGAACTCGGCGCTGAGGTCATCAAGGTGGAGCCCACCGGGACGGGCGACGATACCCGCGCTTGGTTGCCGCAGCGGGCGGGGCAGTCTGCGACTTTTCTCTCGGTAAATCACAACAAGAAGAGCCTGGCGGTTGACCTGAAGTCCCCAAAGGGCCGAGAAATTGTCCATCGGCTCGCCGCAGAGGTAGATATTGTTCTGCAGGGGTTTGGCGGGGGCACCGCAGTGAAGTTGGGGGTCGACTACAAGACACTGTCCACCATCAATCCGAGAATCATCTACTGTGAGATATCCGGGTACGGCCGAACCGGCCCCCTTGGGAATGAGCCTGGATATGACGTGATGTTGCAGGCATTCAGCGGGATGATCAGCACGATTGGGTTGCCAGGTGGCCTGCCGACTCGAGTGAGCTTTTCTCCAGTGGATCTTGGCACCGGCATGAACGCTGTTGCGGGGGTCTTGGCAGCGCTACTGGAGCGGCAGCGTACGGGGAAGGGTGTCTATGTAGAAGTCTCTTTGTTTGACACCGCCATGTCGCTGATGGGTTACATGGCGCAGAACTTCTGGATGACCGGCAAGGTACCTCAGCCTATGGGTACCGCACATCCTGCAATGTGTCCGTACCAAGCATTTCAAGCGAAGGACGCTTACATGATGCTGGGGGTGGGCAATGATGCACAGTGGGCCAAATTCTGTCAGGTGGCATCGATGGAATCCATGCGCGATGACCCACGGTTTGCGACGAACAGCGCTCGTGTAGAGAACTTTGATGCCACGGTTGCATTGGTCGGCGAGAAGATGAAGGAACGTACTGTCCAGGAATGGATGGCTGCACTCTCTGCGGCGGGCGTGCCATGTGCACCGATCAACACCCTTGATATCGCACTCGTGCATCCTCAACTTGCCGAACGCAAGTTGGTGGTCACCACAGCGCATCCTGTATTGGGCACGGTGAACAACATGGCCATGCCGGTGCGCTTTCAAAACGAAACACGACATGCGCGGCTCCCCCCACCGTTGCTGGGTCAGCATACTCAAGACGTCCTGTCCGATCTAGGGTTTGACAGTGCCGAAATCCAAGAACTTCTGAGAGACGGAATTGTCTCGAACTTCGATCAATCAGCTGATGCGAAAACTGAATGAGCAATATTCTGTACAAGGTGCACAAGGGCATCGCTGAAATCACACTCGACAATGCACCCGTGAATGCTCTGACGACCGCGATGGTGACTGAGTTGATAGCGGCACTGCACCGGGCTGCGAAAGACGACTCTGCAAAAGTTATTGTGATCTCCAGTGCAGTAGCCCGCCGATTCTGCGCAGGGCTAGACCTTGCTGCTCTCCAAGACGCGGCGCCGGAACAGATTCGCGCACTATTGGAGCAGCTCTACACGGGACTTTCCGAGGCGCAGTTCGCACTTGGAAAACCAAGCATCGCGGCGGTTGCCGGTGCTGCTCGCGGAGGCGGTATGACGCTGGCGATCTCGTGTGACATGCTGGTTGCAGGAAAGAGCGCGTCATTTGGCTACCCCGAGATTGATGTGGGCGTTCTTCCGGCCATTCATTTCACACACCTTCCACGTATCGTCGGAAGGCACCGAGCCTTCGAACTGCTTTTTACCGGTCGCACCTTCGGTTCGGACGAGGCTTTCGCACTCGGCCTTGTGAACAGCGTGGTTGATGACTCACAGGTTATGGATAGCGCCCGCGAGCTCGCCGCAACGCTAGTGGCAAAGCCCCAGTATTCCCTCGCAATGGGTCGTCGTGCCTTCATGAACGCCACGGACAATGGGTGGCGCCAAGGGGTGGCGGGCGCAGTAGAAACCTTCTGCAATGTGGCTGTGTCGGCAGAGGGCCGAGAGGGCGTGGCGGCCTACGCAGAGAAAAGGACGCCCTCCTGGGTTTCCAAAAAGTAGCGCGTTATGCTTGTGGTTTTGCCTCCAGCCTTTTGCGGCTTGGGCAGACCATATGCCAGTCGACGTACGCGCGCTCAGGTGTTTTGTGGCTACCGCTACTGCCGGTTCGATTTCTCGAGCCGCTGAGATGGTGCATCTTGCGCAACCTGCTCTCAGCTTGCAGATCAAGAACCTTGAAGAGGAGCTCGGGGTCATTCTCTTTGAGCGAACTTCCAAGGGCGTGGTCCTGACGGAGTTGGGGCAGAGGTTTTTGACTCAGGCCGTCGACATCCTCAAACGCTTGGACTACGCCTGTGAGGATGTGCGAGAGGGGGCGAAGAACCCTTCCGGCACAGTTTCCATAGGTCTTTCCCAATCCGTAGCGAAGCTGCTAACGGTCCCGTTGGTCCGCGAGACTTTGGTCCGTTGGCCAGACATCCGTCTGCAAGTCGTCGAGATGAGCACAGGGTACATTCCCAACAGTTTGATCAGCGGCCATCTGGATATTGGGGTTACCTTTCATGCTCAAAGTGCAGCAGGGCTGCATTTTGAGCAACTGATAGAAGAGGAGTTGGTGCTGGTCGGTTCTCCTGGCAAGCTTTTCACCATGACCAACGGCCGGCCAGAGTCGCTACTGTCTATCCCTGCTGCGCAGATTTCAGGTTATCCGCTAGTTCTTCCGGCGAAGCTGCATGGGCTCAGAACCCTGGTTGACAGCGTCCTTCTGGGCAACGGCGTGGAACTCAAAGTAATCGCCGAAGTGAATGCCATCCCCGAATTGATCCAGCTCTCGGCTGCGGGCGTTGGTTACACCATTCTTTCATTGGCTGCGGTTCGAGAGGAGCTGCAATCGGGTCTACTTTCAGGTGCCCGCATCAATCAACCAACAATCTCTCGGCCTGTTTACCTAGCTCGCGCCACAACCCGGCCTCAGTCGGCCGCTATGTCGGTGATCCTGGATCTGATGGCTTCACTTGTGCACGGTCTGGTGAGTCGTGGAGATTGGCCAGCGCGACAGGCACAGGCTTACCCTCGACCAGGTGCGAAAGCTCTATAGGCCTACCTGTAGCACCCGGCGCGGCAGGCGCAGAGAGAACTCATGGCGGTCTCGTTCATGAAGCGGTACTTCACTCGGGTTCCCTGGCAAAGTACCGCGCGGTTTCTTAACAGGTCGCCTTCCTCTTCGAACCGACGTATCCTGGCATCACATTCATGGTTGCCTTCTACGTAGATATTCGCGTTCCTTGAGCTGCCGCTCAACGCATTCAAGCAACGCGAACGCAGCGAGCGATGGACGGGTGGCGGTGCGTTGTACCAGCCACAGCTCCAGCGGATGCTTTTGCGCGCCTCGAATGTCAACGACGACCAGGCCCAGGTGGCGAGCGAAATCGCAGATGTAGCCGGGAATGACCGTGATGCCCAGCCCTGAGCGGACCATGCCCAGAAC
Source organism: Hydrogenophaga palleronii NBRC 102513 (assembly GCF_001571225.1). Taxonomy (GTDB): domain Bacteria; phylum Pseudomonadota; class Gammaproteobacteria; order Burkholderiales; family Burkholderiaceae_C; genus Hydrogenophaga; species Hydrogenophaga palleronii. Next base: position 71,461 of record NZ_BCTJ01000013.1, on the reverse strand, counting down.
CGATGTCACCATGCCCGCTTCAATCTTGAATTGGATGTCCAGATGAAGTTGCTCGCAGATTCGATCGAAGCTGCGGCGCACGTTGTATGCGCTGTGCAGCCCGACGTGATCATACTTGGCGAGCCCGGCCCAGGAGACCTTCTCAGTCTTCGCGAGAGGGTGATCGGGTGTGCAGACTGCATACATGATGTCCTGAAAGATTGGGCGCGTTGCCAACTCTGCGTCCTCCAGCTCCAGCGAGACGATCCCCATGTCGACCTTGCCATGGCGAACGTGGGTGATGGTCTCGTCTGTGGACAGTTCGTAGAGGTCGAGCTTGATGCCTGGGTAATTGCGGTGGTAGCTGGCCAGTGCATCGCCAAGAAGGCCGTACATCACCATGGGTGAAGCCGCCACGCCCACGATGCCTCGCTCCAGCGAGCGCAGACTGGACATGCTGCGCTCTGCGGCACGCACGGTGCTCAGAATCTGCTGCGCGTAGGCGTAAAAATCGGCGGCTCCTTCGCAGGGCATCACGCTGCGCGTCGAGCGCTCAAACAGCGGTTGTCCGACTTCGCCCTCGAGCTCGGCGCACAACTTGCTGACAGCCGACTGCGTGACGAACGCAGCGCGTGCCGCAGCCGTGAAGCTACGCAGCTCGTACAGAGCGCAGAAGACGCGAAGCTGCTTGAGGGTGATGTTCATGCTAGTGGTTCAAGCCCCGCCGAAAGCCTCCGGCTTCTTAGTCATGTTTGGGGCCTGAGATGGCGCCAGACTGCGGATGGAGCCGGGTGTGCGGGAAAAGCGGACCGAGACATCGGGCGTGACAAGCATGCCTTCGGTGGGGTGCTCCACGCGCTTGAAGAAGCCGGTGGCGGCAAGGTGAGGATCGTCGAAAAGTTCCGGGATGCCTAGTATCCGTGAATGCGGGATGTCGGCGTTCTCCAGCAGATCGAGCCACGCCTGGGTCGTGCGCTGCGCCACCAGATTGGCCAGGTCCGCATAGAGCTCGTTGAAGCAGCCAGCCCGGGCTTGCGCCGTGGCATAGCGGGGGTCGAGGGTGAGGTCGTCGCACCCCGCCAGTTTGAAGAATCGCTGCCACTGCGCATCGGTGTATGGTAACAACGCGATGAAGCCATCGCTCGTGCGGTACGGCTTGCGGTGGGGCGACAGCACGCGCGCATAGCCGGCGTCACCACGCGGGGGATCGAAGGTGTATCCGCCCATGTGTTCAATCAGCGAGAACGCCACCATGGTCTCGAACATGGGCACTTCCAGGGTTTGGCCCCAGCCTGATTTTTCGCGTTCGTACAAGGCCATCGGAATGGCGTAGGCCAGGGTCAGGCCTGCCACCTTGTCGGCCAGGATGGTGTTGATGTAGGCTGGCGCATCGCCATTGGCACCCTGCAGCGCGGCAAGCCCGCTCATCGCCTGGATGATGTCGTCGAACGCCGGCCGTCCGGCGTAGGGGCCGTTCTGCCCGAAGCCGACAGCAGAGCAGTAGATCAGTCGGGGGTTGCGCGCACATAGCGTTTCAGCGTTCAGACCCAGGCGCGCGAGAGCCTGTGGGCGCACGTTGGAGACGAACACATCGGCACTGTCGGCCAGTCTTAGCAGCTCTTCGCGGTCCGCAGTCTGCTTGGCGTCCAACGTGACGCTGTGCTTGTTGCGGTTCAGGTTGAGGTAGACGGCGCCCATGCCGGTGTGGACGCAAGGGCCGGCTGTTCTGAACACGTCGCCCTCGGGCGGTTCCACCTTGATCACCTCGGCGCCCATGTCGCCCAGAATCTGAGTGGCGAATGGACCCATGCCGACGGTTGTCATGTCGAGCACGCGCACGCCGGTGAGCGGCCCGGCGCTGCCAATGGACTGTGCATTCACGACGCAACCCCTTCGCGCTTGCGCGCCAGAAAAGGGGCCATGTACTCGCGGGGTTCGTTCGTTTCGAAGGACGCACCGAACGTTTGCACGCTGCGGTCCAGCCCGGCTGAGATCGAATCGCTTTCCCAATGGCGCAGCAGCATCTTCTGTGCGCGAACAGCGAGTGGGCCGCTGGCCGCGATGGGCGCGACGCTGTGCTCGACCAAGGCGTCGAGTTGCTCCAGTTCGCAGGTGAACTCCAGAAAGCCCCATTGCCTGGCCTGTTCTGCGTTGACGGTTTCGCCGGTCAACAGCAACCAGTTGGCGGGGCCAGGGCCGATGAGTGCGGGCAACAGCACCGCGTGGATCACGGACGGAATGCCAATGCGCACCTCCGGCATGCCGAAGAGACCGTCGTGCGCGCTCAGCCTGATATCGCACGATGCCGCCAGCTCTAGGCCGGCACCGAGACACAGGCCCGAGATGCGCGCGATGGTGGGCACAGGAATGTCGCGCACGGCATCGCAGAGGTCGCGCAGGTGGGTGATGAAGGCGCGCGCGCTCGCAGGATTGAGTTCGGCCATCTCGAAGATGTTGGCGCCACCCACGAAGGCCTTGTCGTTGACGCCGCGCAACACCACCGCCTTGGCATCGGGCTGGGCGGCGATCCAGCGGCAGGCCTCGGTGACGCCAAGTGTGACGGGCGTTGACAGGATGTTCAGGCTCTTGATGCCCTGGATGTGCAGCGTGTAGACGCCGCGCGCATCGCGCGTGACGCGACTGTGTTGGAACTCGGGTATGGCGGTGTTCATGTGATCGATCTCTGTATGAATGCCGCTCATGCGGCTGCTTGCAGCAGGCTCAGCGACCGCTGTGTGGTGATGGCCAGGTGATAGACACGCTTGAGGTACAGGTGGGCGTCGTGTTCCCATGCGAAACCGATGCCACCATGAACCTGGATGGCCAGCTTGCAGGCGCGTCGACCGACACTGACGGCGAGTCGGTGCGCGGTGCCGGCGAGGTCTGGCGCGAGCGTGCCGTCCGTCGTGGCGCTCAGCAGCGCCCGCAGGGCATACCGGGCGCTGTCCAGCCCCATCCAGGCATCGACCAGCGCGTGCTTGACGGCCTGGAACTGCCCGATCGGGCGACCGAACTGTTCACGTTCCTTGGCATAGGCGATCGCCATGTCGAGCGATGCGCCTGCCGCACCCATCAGGTGGGCGAGTTCAAAAGTGAAGTGCCGCTGCAGCACGGGCAGCACAAGCTGTGATGTCGACGTGCCGGAGGCCACCGCTGCCGGGCCCAGTCGCCCCAGACCGATGGTGGCGTCCATGCCCGGCAGCACATCCACCGTGGACGGCGCATGGCGTTCCAGGCGCCAGGTGCCGTCTTCCACAGGCAGCAGGCGCAGGTATTGCGCGGCCTCGCCGAAGTGCTCGATCCAGCCGTCGTCCTGTTGCACCGAGCTGCACCGCACACTGGCAGGGCAGTCGCGCAGCGGCGACACCAGCAGCCCATCAGCCTGCAGGCTGGCATCGGCTTCCAACAGCGGCATGAGCAGGAAGGCCGTGCTGGCGTAGGGCAATGTCATCAGCGCGCGTCCGGTGATCTCACCCAGCAGCAGTGTGTGGGCACCGTTTTCCTGCTGGAAGTCCCGGCACCCGGCGTCGAGCCAGCCGCCGTCGACCAGTTCCGCCCAGAGCGCTTGCTGTGCCGGTGCGTCGCAGGGCAGGGCCTTGCGCGCATGCGCGATGGAATGCTGTTCACCCACGAGCCGGCCGAAGGTGGACAACAGAAGGGTCGTCATTTCACTTTGCATGGGCACCTCGGTCTTTGGGCAGTCCGAGCGTGCGCTCGGCCACGATGTTGCGCTGGATCTCGGACGTGCCCGCCACGATGGTCTCGGCGCGAGACCAGAGGAACTCGCGGACCACGGCGGCCGGTTCGGGATGGCTGTCGATGGCTTCTGGGCCCAGCAGGGCCGATTCGCCGAGCAACTCCAGGCGGAACTCCTGAACCTGCTGTCGGGTTTCGCTCCAGAGCAGCTTGAGCATGGCGCCTTCGATACCGGGTGTTTCACCCGCCGCCACCGCGTCGAGCACCTTGTCCACTCGCCATCGAACAACGCGGCACTGGTCGACGATGGATTGCAGTCGGTGTTCCAGCACGTGCCGTTCGGCGGGAAGCACGGCGGCGGCGGCCAGTTCGCCCTGCAACTGCGCCAGCTCCTGTTCGAGCATGACCACGCGCGGCAGGAAGTACACGCCACGCTCGTACTCGGCGGCGGCCATCGCGATGCGCCAGCCCTCTCCCTCGGCACCCAGAACCTGATCGGCAGGCACCTCGACGTTTTCGAAGAACACCTCGGCGTAGTCGGCTTCACCAGTGAGTTGCCGTATCGGTTCGACGCGAACGCCCGGTGCTTGCATGTCGACCAGCATGAAGCTCAGGCCGCGGTGCGCCACGCTGGCGGGATCGGTCCGAACCAGTGCGAAGCACCATTTCGCCAGGTGTCCCTGGGTGGTCCAGATTTTGTGGCCGTTGAGAAGCCAGTTGCCGTTCGGCTGGCGGGCCGCTCGCGTGCGCACCGAAGACAGGTCGGAACCCGTGCGGGGCTCGGAGTAGCCCTGGCACCAGATCTCCGTTCCGTTGCGGATGCCCGGCAGGAAGCGGGCCTTCTGTTCCGCCGTGCCGAACATGAGCAGCGTCGGCGCGAGGATGGCGTGCGCGATGCTGTTGATGGGTTGTGGCGCACGGTGCCGTGCGCACATCTCGTGAAATGCGATGAGCGTGGCGGTCGGCAGGGCGCGGCCGCCCTGGTTCTGCGGCCAGGTCAAGGCCACGAGGTCCGTGTCGCACAGCATGCGGTTCCAATCCTGCCGGCAGGACGGCGTGTGTGAGGCGGCTTCGACATGCTGCGTGCGCAGCAGCGTCAGCGCATCGCCCAGCCAAGCGGCCGCATCGTCCAGGAAATGGGATGTTCGGATCATGTGGGGATTTCCTTCAAAGGCGGTGTGCGCGGCAGATCGATCACAGCGACCGGGCCGACCAGGCGAACAGGTCCGGCGATCCACTCGTGCAGCGCGCTGGCGTCCAGGCCTGGAACCAGCGCCCGGGGGACGAAATGGCCATCTCGCAGATCGAAGACACCAATGTCGGTGTAGACCCGGTTGACGACGCCAGCGCCCGTCAGCGGCAGGGTGCAGTGCGGCACGAGGCGCGGTTGGCCTTCGCGCGTGCGCGCTTCCATCATCACCCACAGCGCGCGGGCGCCGATGGCCAGATCCATGGCGCCACCCACCGAGGGCAGCGGGTCGTTGGGGCCGAGCGACCAGTTGGCCAGGTCGCCGCTTGCGGACACCTCGAAGGCGCCCAGCACGCTCACGTCCAGGTGACCGCCGCGCATGATGGCGAACGAACAGGCGTGGTCGAAGATGGCGGCCCCTTCGGTCAAGGCGATGAACTGTTTGCTGGCGTTGATGAGGTCGGAGTCCGGCGACTCGTCGGCACCCAGCAGCCGCATGCCGAGGATGCCGTTCTCGCTGTGCAGGAACACGCCGTGCTCAGCGGCCAGGTGATCAGTCACTTGCGTCGGCATGCCGATGCCCAGGTTCACCACGGCGTTCTTCGGCAGGTCGCGGGCCACCAGCGCGGCCATCTGTTGACGGGCCAGACGTTTCATGCGGTACCGTCCTGCAGGAGTCGATTGACGAAAAGACTGGGTGTGACGATCACGTCGGGCGCCAGCGCACCCAGTGCCACGATCTGCTCGACTTCCACGATGGTCGTGGTCGCGCCCATGCACATGATGGGACCGAAGTTGCGCTGCGCGTACCGGTACACCAGGTTGCCCGCGGCGTCAGCCTGACTGGCGCGGACAAACGCGAAATCCGCCGCGAGCGGCTCCTCGAGCACATAGCCGCGTCCCTGGTACATGCGGGTCTCCTTGCCTTGCGCCAGTGGCGTGCCGAAACCGGTGGGCGTGAAAAACGGACCCAAGCCCGCACCGGCGGCACGGATGCGTTCCACCAGAGTGCCTTGTGGCATCACGTCCACTTGCAGCCGCCCGGCTTCGATCTGTTCACGCAGCACCTCGTTGCCGGGCATGCGGGGGTAGGAGCACACGATGCGGCTCACGCGCCCGGCACGCACCAGACCGAGAAAGCTCGTGTCGCCCGCGCCGGCGTTGTTGTTGATCAGGGTGAGGTCTTTCACACCTTCCTTGTCCAGCAGGCCGAGCAGCAGACGGGCTGGAATGCCCGAACCGCCGAAGCCACCGACGTAGATGGACGCGCCCGACATCACGTCACGCAGCGCCTCGGGGACCGAGTGACAGGTCTTATCGAGCATCGTGGTGTTCCATCTGAATCCAGTTCGCACTGCCCGTGGCCAGGTCTCGTTGGTCCTGTTCGCAGCGGCAGCGGAAGATGACCCCGGATGGCGTGCGCCAGAGCGCCACGGCCACGGTTTCACCGGGGAAAAGGGGGGCGCGAAAGCGCATGTTCAGTTCGCCCAAGCGGTGGTCCTGGTGCTGCCGCAGCTCGTGCTGCAACACACGGTCGACCATGCCGAGCAAGGCGGCGCCATGCAGGATGGGGCGGTCATAGCCGGCACGGCGCGCAGCTGCCGGGTCGATGTGCAGCGGGTTGCGATCGGCGTTGAGCCGGTACAGTGCGGCCTGCTGGGCACTGGTGGGCACGCGCACCGTGTGATCGGGTTCACGCGCCGGGGGGCTGGAGATGGGCGGTGGCATGGCATCGCTCAGCGCCGGATCGCCGCCAGCATAGCCACCATCACCGCGGCAGACGTTGCTCTGCTCGATGATGGCCACGGGCATTTGCGTGATGGCGTCGGACAAGATCCGCCGCGTCAAGACGATTGCGCCCTTGCCTTCGCCCTTGTCGGCGACGTGGCTGACCTCCATCCGGCAGCGCACCTGGCCCGTGGGCGCCAAGTGTCCCGGGAAATGCATGCGCTGCTCGCCGTGCACCACCTGTTGCCAGACAATGCCGTGCTCGGGCGAGCGCATCCAGAAGCCTGGATAGGCCAGCACCGAGGCCTGGGTGGGCAGCGCTCGCAGGACTTCCTCGTACAGGAATTCCGTTTCATCGCCCAGGCCGCCCTCGCCGCCCAGACCGGCGCCCACACCCAATGCGTACAGGATGGTGGCATCGGCGTCGTTAGTCTGCGAGATATCCTCGAAACGCGTGGCCTTCAGGCGGTGGTAATCCAGCATGGGTGTGGCCTCAGATCGGGTCCCAGGCGAACACCTGCGCCGATGTGTCCAGCGGCATGAACGAGGCCTGCAGCGCGGCCATGCCATGCGCGGCGATGGTCTGAGGCGTCCAGCCGTCCGAATGGTGGACCGAGCGCACCGGGCGCGACTGGCTCATGAGGAACATCTCGTTCAACCGGATCGCGAAAATCTGGCCCGACACGTGTGCCGACGCATCGGAAGCCAGGTAGCAGATAAGAGGAGCGATCGTCTCCGGGCCCATGCTGCGGATCTTCTCGACGTGGCGCGCCTGCTCCGGTGTCTTGGACGGAATGGTTTCCGTCATGCGGCTCCAGGCCAGTGGCGCGATGCAGTTCGACCGCACATTGAAGGCGGCCATGTCGAGCGCGATCGCTTTGGACAGGCCGACGATGCCCAGCTTGGCCGCGCAGTAGTTGGCCTGCCCCCGGTTGCCGATGACGGCCGAGTTGGACGTCATGTTGATCAGGCTGCCACCACCCTGCTTGCGGAAGTGCTCGGCAGCCGCATGACACAGGTTGAACGTGCCGTAGAGATGGACCTTGACCACCGCGTCGAAATCCTCGGGCGTGAGGCGGTGGAACATCTTGTCGCGCACGATGCCCGCGTTGTTCACCACCGCATCGACGCGGCCATAAGTGTCGATGGCGGTCTGAATGATGCGTTGCGCCGAGGCGTACTCCGACACCGAATCACCATTGGCCACCGCCTCGCCACCAGCCTGGCGAATCTCGTCCACCACCTGCTGCGCGCTCTGGCCCACGGCGCTCGTGCCGTCCAGGCTCACGCTCAGGTCGTTGACCACCACTCGGGCGCCTTGGGCCGCCAGCGCCATTGCCGCGGCACGTCCGATGCCATTGGCGGCACCGGTCACGACAACCACTTTTTCTTGCAACATGAATTTATCCTCGATGAATGGAAAGTACAGTGCTGGCCTGTGCGCTCAGAACGCCGCCGTTGCCATGCACCAGCGCGGTAGCCGCACCCGAAATCTGGCGCGCGCCGCAGTCCGCGCGCAACTGGCGCACCGCCTCGACGATGCCGAACAGGCTGTACATGCCGGGGTGCACGCAAGACAACCCCCCGCCGTTGGTGTTGACCGGCAATGCACCGCCGGGTGCGATGCGGCCATCGGCGACGAACGCACCGCCTTCCCCCTTTTCGCAGAAGCCCAGGTCTTCCAGGAACAGGATGGGGTTGATGGTGAAGGCGTCGTACAACTGGACGACATCGATGTCGTGCGTCGTGACGCCCGCCCGTTCCATGGCCTGCGGACCGGAGACCCGGGCAGCGGTCACGGTCAAGTCCTCCATGCAAGCGATCTGTCGATGCGAATGCGCCATGGCTGTCCCCAGCACATGGACCGGCTTGCGCGGCCCATCCAGGGCAACATCCGCCGCCTGCACCACCACCGCCGCAGCGCCATCGGTGACCAGGCAGCAGTCGCGCACGGTCAGCGGTGACGAGATCATGCGCGCACCCAGCACGTCTTCCAGGCTCATCGGCTCGCGGCGATAGGCCTCCGGGTTGAGCGCGGCCCAGGACCGGGCCGCCAGTGCCACCTGGGCCAGTTGTTCGCGCGTCGTGCCGTATTGATGCATGTGCCGCTGCGCCACCAGTGCGTAGCCCGTGGGCGGATTGAACGGTGCGTAGGGTTCCTCGAAAGGGAATGGGTCCAACTGCGCGCGGGCGGGGGACGTCGCGGCGATGCTGCCACCGCTGCGCGGCGTGGCGCCATACGCAATGACCACGTTGCGGCACAGACCGGCACGGATCGCGGCGGCCGCGATCAGCAAGTGGCCCACGAACGAGGCGCCGCCGATGCCGGTGCTTTCGGAGAACGCAGGCTGTATGCCCAGGTACTCGGCCAGTTTGACCACCCACATGGAAGATGAGAGGCTGGCACTCATGAGGCCGTCCACCTCGTCCATCTGCAGACCCGCGTCTTGGACTGCGGCATGCACGGCCAAGGACGTCGCTTCAAGATCGGTCAAGCCGCCGGCATCGCCGATGGCCGCGGTCGCGCAGCCCGTGATGGCGATGCTGCCGCGCAGTTGTTGGTCCCAGTGGTTCATGTCGCCATCCTTCGAAACACCACCCGCGCCTGGTCGGTCAGGCGTTCGACCGATGCCCGAACGCGCAGGCCGATTTGCAGATCCGCGCTGCCTGCGTCGAGCAGCGTGGACATCATGCGGAACCCGTCGTCCATGTCGACCAGGATGACGTTGCGTCCGGGTGTCTTGCTGGTGGCGGGAATCTCCGAGTGGCTGTACAGGGTGCCGACCCCCGTGCTCGTGCGCCACTCATGGTCCGCACCGTGGCAATGTGGGCAGTGCGTGCGCGGGAAAAAGAAGGCCCGCGCACACGCTGTGCACCACTGGACTTCGAAGCGCCCTTCGGCCAACGCGGCCTGGAAACGCGCCTCGGGTGATGCAGGGGAATCACTCACCTTTGACATCTGCTTCGGTGATGACAGCCTTCCATTTGGCGAATTCCGCGTCAACGAAGGTGCGGTACTGCGCAAGATCCAGATTGCCGGGCTCGGAGCCCGTGGAGAGGATGTAATCCCGCGTGGCGGTTTGGGCGATGGCGGCGCGCATCTCGCGATTGAGCAGTTCCAGGATGGGTTGCGGGGTACCGGCCGGCGCGTAAACGCCGACCCAGGTGGACAGGTCGAAGTCCCGGAAACCCAGTTCGTTCAGCGTCGGGACGTCGGGGTACCGGGCCTGCCGCTTGGCCGAGGCCACTGCCAGCGGGAGGATCTTGCCGGCTTCCAGATAAGCATTGGCCGTGACCGACTCGGAGATACCGAAGGGCACTTGGCCCGCGACCAAATCGGCCATGGCAGGACCGGCTCCGCGATAAGAAAGGTGAACCAACGAGAGTCCGCTCTGCTTGCGCAACAACTCACCGACGATGTGCGGTGCGCCGCCTGCGCCAGCGCTTCCGTAGCTGACGGAGCCCTCAGCCTTAGCGTGAGCCTGGAACTGCGCAAAGCTCTTGATGCCCTTATTCGCGTTGACCAGCAGGAAGTTGGGGCTCATGGCCAGAAGAGCGACAGGTGCGAAGGCCGTGCGAGCTTCGTAGGGCAGTGGCTTCATTGCGGGGTTGATGACGTGGCTGGTGGCGCCCACCAGGATGGTGTAGCCATCCGGTGCCTGGCGCCTGACGTAATCCGTGGCGATCTGGCCGGTGGCGCCTGCACGGTTCTCGACGATGAACGGCTTGCCCAGCTTGACCTGCAGCGTGGCCGCGATGCGTCGGGTAAGAATGTCCGTCATGCCGCCAGGCGCATACGCAACCACCAGCGTCACAGGTTTGGCCGGGTAGTCGCTGGCCTGCGAAATCGATGCTGTCAGCGCGACAAGGCCGGCGATCACGAAAGTTCTGAGCTTCATCTTTGTCTCCTGGGATGCCCACGCTGTGTGAGCTGGGTGATTGAATGCGATTTCGGGCGAGTGAACTGCAATGCGGTTTGCCATCCGAACTCAAATCATGGGCGTCTTGCATGATTCCATCAAACGATTAATTGTCATCAAGCAATCTATATTTGGAATGAATGTAGGTGCTGTGTACTTATGAAGCGTGGAGCATGAGCCGTCAGGTCGGTTTAGGCCGGCGACTTTCATGGCGGTGTCTTTAGAAAAACCTGTGGTTGATCGCGCGCGATCGCTGGATGAGTCACTTTGAACTCGAGAGCATCAAAGGGGAGGTGATGCCCACCGCTTCTGCCAGATCAATCAAAAGGAGGTGGGCCAGGGATGGTGGGCTGGCGGCGACTGGACCGACAAGGCTTTTGCACTCGATCGTTGGTAGCGCCGGACTTTTTCTGCCGGTCAATCGACCTCGATGACCCGTTCATAAGCGATGAAAGCCATAAGTTCCTGCGGCGCTGACGTCGCAGCAGACTGAGGGCGCGGTCTGGCGCGCGCCAAGTAGACGGGTCTTGAGATCGTTGGTTGGCTGATGTGCGCGCCGGACGGGAGTCCAGATCGCAGTTCCTCTCGAGCCGCAGTCCCGAGCGAGGATGGAGTGGCCCACGCCCGCTGCCGTTGCTCATCAGGCCACTGTCAATCAGGTTCCGAAGTCCAAGCAGCGCCACGCGAACCAAGTGATGGGTTGCAGACCGGGAGCGGCTACCAGCGGATCAGGGTGTGCGATGCACACGTGGTGTCTTGGGGAGGGTGGCCAGTTTGCCGCTTGCGGGGATCCCGTCGGGGGGAGTGGCCAGGTTGCTCTTGCTCCAGCTGCGCATGTGCGCAACGAACTCCAGGAGGACTGGTTCGGTGCTGTCGCGCCTCCAGACAAAGTAAGCGACCGATTGTGACGTGGATCCCTTCAGTGCGACATAACGAACACCCTGCAGGCCAGCATGGATGAACGCGTCTGGAACGACCGCCACACCCCCACCGCGAGCAATGAGGACCAACGCCGTCAGCCAGTGTGTGACCTCGTGTCGCACGCGCGGTGAGAAACCGGCGGCGGCGCACAGGGCGATCACGCTGTCGTAGTAGCTGGGTGACGCGTCACGTGCGAACAGAATCATATCCTCGTGGGCTATGTGCTGCAGGTTGAGTTCACGTTGACCCGCGCGAGCGTGGGTGGCCGGCAGACAGGCCACGAACAACTCTTTGCGGAGGACCAGCGTTTCCATGCCGGCGGGCACGACGCCGGCATGCAGGAAGCCCGCAGCAAGTCGCCCATGAGTGATGGCATAGAGCTGTTCCGCAGAACTCATTTCCCGAAGAGACACGCTTACGTCTGTCGTTTCGTATTCATAGCGGGATATTGCTTCCGGTATGCCGCGCAGAAGCATGCCACCGACGAACCCGATGCGCAGTTGGCCGCGTTTGCCGGCCCCCACATCGCGCGTCATGGCGCAGGCCTGTTCCAACTGAGCCAGCACCTTTAATGCCTCCGGATAGAAAGCGGTGCCAGCGGATGTCAGCGACACCATCTTGGTGTTGCGCTCGAACAGCTGCGTACCAAGTTCCTCTTCGATCTGCTTGATGGCGCTGCTCAAAGGGGGTTGCGACATCGACAACCGTGCCGCTGCCCTCCGAAAGTGCAACTCTTCTGCGAGCGCAATGAAGTACTTTAGTTGTCTGATTTCCATCCTTTGATGATATCTTAACGCTATCAATGGAGTCGAAAATTCAATTGGACTGAATCGTTGGAATTTTTTAAAGTGTTTTCACTCCAGCCAATTGAGAGCGCTGGCGACTATGGAGACATCATGGCAAGTCAGGCGTTTTTGCCGCGCGACGCAGCGCAGCCGGGGGCCCTTGCAGGCATTCGAGTGCTCGACTTGTCGCGCGTTCTAGGTGGACCTTTCTGCACACAGATCCTTGGCGACCACGGCGCCGACATCATCAAAGTAGAGCCGCCGAAAGGCGATGAAACCAGAACCTGGGGACCTCCCTTCAAGGAGGGAACGGCGTCGTACTACATCGGCATCAATCGCAACAAACGCACCATGGTTGTGGACCTGGCCAGCCGGCAAGGGCAGGCGGAGGTACTCGCGCTGATCGCCGAATGCGATGTGCTGGTAGAAAACTTCCGCTCGGGCACGATGGAGCGATGGGGGCTGGATCCAGAGACGCTCCAGCGCAGGTTTCCGCGACTCGTGTATTGCCGAGTCACGGGCTTCGGCGAGACCGGTCCACTGGGCGGGTTGCCTGCTTACGACACGGCCATGCAGGCACTCACTGGCTTGATGAGTCTCAACGGTCCTTCCGACGGTGGGCCGTGCAGGGTCGGCTTCCCGGTGATTGACATGGTCACGGGTCTCAATGCTGCGTTGGGCGTGATGTTCGCCCTGCAGGAGCGCGAGCGCAGTGGAACAGGGCAGTTCGTCGAGTCGGCGTTGTACGACTGTGGTTTGTCCATGCTGCACCCTTACGCTTCCAACTACTTTCTGTCAGGCCAGGCACCGGCCCGGGTCGGCAATGCGCATTCAAACATCTACCCGTACGACGTCTTCGAGACGCAGTCCGTCTCGGTGTATCTGGCCGTCGGCAACGACGGGCAGTTCGCCCGTCTGTGCGGCTATCTGGGGCAAGAGGAATTGGCGAGCGACAGGCGTTTCCGCTCCAACAGCGATCGGTCCATGCATCGCGACGCGTTGCGGGACGTACTCACCGACCTAATCCGGCCTTTCGATGGGAGCCGACTGGCCATCGAACTCATGAAGGCGGGCGTTCCCTGTGGACCGGTGCTCACGGTCGATCAGGCGTTGGCGCACCCGCAAACTGCCGAACGCGGCATGGTTGTGGAGATCGGAGACGGCTACACCGGCATAGGTTCACCTATCAAGCTGTCACGCACACCTGCCACCTACCGGATCGCGCCATCGCGCTTTGGCGATGCGTCTTGAAACCGCGCACTGCAATGGAATGACGGCGGTGCCTTCTTTTTCTACATCCACCTGAGGTCGACAATGTCACACACCCAACCCGACGCGGTACTCGATCCCATCCCCGACAGTCTGGGGCAGAACTTGTATGTGGCCGACGCAGACCTGCATGCGTTGCTTGCGCTCTACCTCGACGCGGCGCTGCTCACGCACCTGACGCCGCACCTGCACCGATTGGGCGAGTTGGCGGGCGGCAAGTTCGAGGAACTGGCATCCATTGCGGACAAGAAGCCGCCGGAGTTGGTCGTTCGCACGAGGCAGGGCCACGATTGCAATGAAATCGTCAAGAACCCTGCTTACATCGAGCTCGAGAAATGGGCGTTCTCGACCTTCGGGCTTGCCGCGTCATCGCATGTGCCCGGTGTACTTGGCTGGCACGCACCACTCCCGGCCGTGGCGAAGTACACGCTGTTCTATCTCTTCTCGCAGGCCGAGTTCGGCCTGACCTGTCCGGTGAATATGACGGACTCTCTGACGCGCACGTTGAAGAAGTACGGTAACCCTGAACTGGTAGAACGCTTCTTCTCACGCCTGACGTCGCTCGACGTCGACACTTACTTCCAAGGCGCCATGTTCATGACAGAGCAGGGTGCGGGCTCCGATATCGCACAGACCGTAACAGTCGCCCGCCGCAGTGGCGCGCACTGGGCGTTGCACGGCGACAAGTGGTTCTGCTCCAACGCGAGCGCAGACCTGGCGATGGTGCTGGCACGGGCGGACGATGCTCCACAGGGCATGGCCGGCGTCAGCCTCTTCCTTATGCCTCGCGTGAAGGCGGACGGAACCGCCAACCACTACCGCATTGTTCGGCTGAAAGACAAGATGGGTACGCGGTCGATGGCCAGCGGGGAAATTCGCCTTGAGGGGGCGGAGGCGTACCTGGTTGGCCAAGAGGGAAAGGGCTTTCAGCAGATGGCCGAGATGGTCAACAGCTCGCGGCTGTCAAATGGTGTACGTTCAGGCGCGCTCATGCGCCGCGCGCTGACAGAGGCGCGATTTGTCACCACCCATCGCCATGCCTTCGGCAAGCGGTTGGCCGACCTGCCGCTCATGCGCCGGCAACTGGAAAAAATGACCCTTCCTACTGAGCAGGCACGTTCGTTCGGATTCCAGGCCGCCCAAGCCTTGCAGAAATCCGACGCAGGTGATGAGCAAGCACGCAAGCTTGTTCGCATCATGACGCCGCTGATCAAGTTTCGCGCATGCCGCGACGCGAGGCAGGTGACCGGTGATGCCATGGAGGTGCGCGGCGGGTGCGGTTACATCGAAGAGTGGACGGAGCCGCGGCTCGTGCGCGAAGCCCACCTTGGGTCGATATGGGAAGGCACGAGCAACATCGTCGCGCTCGACGTGTACCGAGCCATCGTGCGGGAGAACGCGCTGGAGGCATACGGCGCGCATCTGCGCGGGCTGTTGGCCTCCACCTCAAGCGCCTTGACGTATTTGCTGTCGTCTCGCTTGGCCACGGTGCTGGACTATGCGGAGCGATCGGCCATGCAGCGCAAGGATGAAGAGGCGCGGGAAGTGGCATCGGTGCTGTATCACATCGGCAGCGCGGTGATATTCCTCTGGGAGTCGGGTCAACCCGATTTGAACCATCGCGCCAATTACGTGCGCGACGTGGTAGCGCACCGACTGGATCCCAGGTTGCGGCGGCTTGGCCTGCTGGCCGAAGGCTAAAGCGGCAGCAGTGAATCGAATCTAGATCAACAATACATAGGAGACAGACGTGCGAAATTTCTTAAAACTCTTTCGGGCCCGCAGTGTTGTTGCATGCACGCTTTGCACTTTTGCGCTCGCGGCTGTGGCGCAAACCGATGGCCCCTTCCCCACGCGCCTTGTCACCGTAGTGGTGCCCTTCACGGCGGCTGGGCCGACCGATGCCCTTGCGCGCGCGCTGACGCAGGGTATGCGCCAAGGGCTTGGGCAACCCTTGGTGGTTGACAACAGACCGGGTGCGGGCGGCAACATCGGGGCAGCGCACGTCGCCAAATCCGCAGCTGATGGATACACGCTCCTGTTCGGAAGTTCAGGACCGTTGGTCATCAACACGAGCCTGTATAAGAACGCGGGCTTTGATCCGCTGAAGGATTTCACGCCCATCGCCTATGTGGGTGAGATTCCGAACGTGCTCGTTGTGAATGCCGCATCTTCGCTGCGAACGCTGCCCGAGCTGGTGTCTCACGCGAAAGTCCAAGAAGGATTGACCTATGCCTCCTCCGGCAACGGAAGCACCAACCACCTTGCGGGCGAAATGTTCAATCGCAACGTGGGCGCCAAGCTGATGCACGTGCCCTACAAAGGAACCGCACCAGCGTTGAACGATCTCTTGGGCAACCAGGTAACGATGATGTACTTGGACGTTCTGACAGCAGCGCCGCACATCAAGAGCGGCAAGCTCCGTCCATTGGGGGTTGCAGCTGCTCGTCGCTCCACGGTGCTTCCCGACGTGCCGACGTTCCGGGAGCAGGGAGTGCCTTCGATGGATCTGGGCGTCGCGTTTGGGCTCGTCGGGCCTGCAGGTTTGCAAAAGGATGTCGTCGAAAGATTGGGCGCCGTGGCACAGGCCGCGCTTCACACGCCCGAGATGCAAGAGACCTTTGCCCGCCAGGGCGTCGAAACGTCAGCCATCGACACGCCAAAGAAGTATGCAGACTACCTTCGAGCGCAAGTGGAAAGTTGGCGCGAGGTAGTGCGGGTGACGGGTGCGAAGGCTGACTGACACTGGGTCTCGAATCCTGCCAACTGAGCCACTGGAGCATTGCCGCTTCGGCGGTAACCATCGCGATGTGAACAGGGATGGAAGAAGGTCCTCCGCGCCTTTTTGGCGGCACGCTCGCGGCAAGAGCGTGGCTCAGGGTCACACCGCACCCCATTGCTGAAGCCCGAGGTGTTCGATGGTGAATCCCTGCGCCGACAGACTGCCAGCTCCGAGAGGGTGCCCAGCGATCATGGTTTCGACCTCGCCGGCCTTGAGTTCGCTCGATGTATCTGCCAACTGCCTTATTGACGAGCAGAACGCCGGGCAACGCGTTCTGTTTGGCGAGCGATACTTGGTTGCGTGGCAACAGCGTCCAGGTGCGGAACGGTGTAGCGCCGATCCTCAGCCGCTCGTGAAGCGGCGCCGACAGCTGCTCCATCTCCGCCAGCAGCACGCGGCCGCGCTGCACGTCCAGCGTAGGGGCACCGGTAAGCACGACGCCACGGGGAAGGTGGTGGAACAGCGGCTGCTCGAATAGCGCCTCCACTTCCTTCAAACCTTTGCTGACCGCCGCCGTGGTCATGTGAAGACGCTGCGTCGCGGCCTGCATGTTGCCGGGTGTCGGCCACCGTGCCGATCAACTCCAACTGGCGAAAGCGCAGCGCTGCCCTGAGCCGTTGAGACGGGTTTCTCACGCCGCTGCTGTCGTGGGTTCGTCCAAGGCCGCAGGCGCGACCAGCGGCAAGTCATCGGGCCGAAGAGACGATCGATCCGCGTCGAGTGCTCAGGGCTTCTTCCTGGTATCGACTCAAAGAATTCGCCGATGCGGTTGGACATCTGAACCAGATTTTCAATGTCCATGTGCCCGCACGTGAAGGGGCGATGAAAAGCGTTCGGGGAAAGTGTAAAGCGCACAGTCGTCGCCACGCATGAAAGCGGCGAGGGCCATGCCCAGCTCCCGCACAGTGCGCACGGAGAGGGGTCGGCGCCGAGACTGCCGAC
Organism: Hydrogenophaga palleronii NBRC 102513; assembly: GCF_001571225.1. Taxonomy (GTDB): domain Bacteria; phylum Pseudomonadota; class Gammaproteobacteria; order Burkholderiales; family Burkholderiaceae_C; genus Hydrogenophaga; species Hydrogenophaga palleronii. The sequence continues at coordinate 54,250 of NZ_BCTJ01000013.1, read as the reverse complement.
AGGCGGCCAACGGCGGCCCGTCTCGTCGGTTCTCGATCTGGTACTTCTCAGGAGGAAGTAGCGAAAAAAAAAGCAGTTCACCCGGTCGATGGGGATCGACGGTGCGTAGACCGAGGCATGGACATTGTGCATACCGCCCAACAATTTGGGCTCTGCGAAAAGACCGCAGGGCCCGGAGCCACATCGTATGAAGTCCAACGGCCTTCCTAACCCACAGGCCATCCGACTCATGAAGTGAGGCTCCGTCTCAGCCGCGCGTGAGGCGGTGCGGAGCCTCCCCCTTTTGCAGCAACGAATCTCAGAAAATTTTGAAGGCCGGGCCAGTCACGGATTCCATGCGATCACACACCGCTTCTCGGCCCTACGCACAGCGTCACAAAAAAACGCCTCTGAAACGCCACCATCAAAGCCGGAAATTGCATCACCATCAAGCGGTTGCGGTCAAAGCGATCACCCAATGTCAACAAGGCCAAGGCGCAGCCCGCCAGCGTGCAGCTCGTTTGAGTTCTCATCCGTTGCTACGGAGCAAGATCTCGCTGAGCGCGCGTCACCACATCGAATACCGCAAGGGCCTTGGCCTTGCTGCACAACCAGTCCAAGATCGCCGCCGCACCCCCGACACTGCATCCCCATTCACAAGAACATGGAGGTGCCCCAGTCTTCTGCGCTTCCTCCACTCGGTGACCTCCAGCGCCCGTGGAGCCTTAGCCCAGCGTCGAATTCTCAGACCTTGAACACTCCCACAATCTCGGCCAGTCGAGCGGATTGATTCTTGAGGCTCTCCGCAGCAGCCGCACTTTCCTCAACCAGTGCAGCGTTCTGCTGTGTAACCTGATCAAGCTGGTTTACGGCATCACCCACTTGGCTGATGCCCTGCGTCTGCTCGACGCTTGCCGAGCTGATCTCCGCGATCATGTCGGTGACACGCTTGACTTGGCTCACGATGCTATCCATGTTCTGTCCCGCGTCCCCCACTAGCCGGGACCCGATTTCCACTTTCTCAACGCTGTCGTTGATCAGGATTTTGATTTCTTTGGCTGCGCCAGCGCTGCGCTGAGCCAGATTGCGCACCTCCCCGGCCACCACGGCAAAGCCACGCCCTTGCTCGCCAGCGCGCGCGGCCTCCACTGCGGCGTTCAGTGCGAGGATGTTGGTTTGAAATGCGATGCCATCGATCACCCCGATGATGTCGACAATCTTCTTGGAGCTGGCAGTAATGTCTTGCATGGTACCGACCACCCGACCGACCACCTCGCCACCTTTGACGGCCGCTTCGCTTGCGGTAGCCGCAAGTTGATTTGCCTGACGTGCCGTCTCCGAGTTCTGACGCACGGTGGACGTAAGCTCCTCCATCGAGGCGGCTGTCTGCTCAAGGTTGCTCGCCTGCGCCTCTGTGCGCTGGCTCAGGTCGTTGTTGCCGATAGCGATCTGCGTGCTTCCCGTGGCAATCGACTCGGAGCTCGACCGCACGTTGTTCACGATGTCAAGCAGGCTGGCGTTCATGGTTTTGAGCGCATTCAGAAGTTGCCCAGTCTCATCCTGGCTTGTGACTTCAATGCGTGACGTCAGGTCGCCGGCGGCCACTGTCTCTGCCACGCGAACGGCTTCGTTCAAGGGTCTCGTGATCGAGCGGCTGATGACGATCCCCAGCGTCATACCAATGCCAACCGCCGCCGCGATCAGAATCAGCATCATGGTCATACTAGAGGTGAACAGCGCGCCGGTCAGATCTTTGGCGTTTCTCGCGTCCGCTTCCTTGAGCTTGGACAACTCGTTGAGCAGTTCATCGATCTTGTTGGCATCGGCACGCGTATCGTGCAGCAGCTTGGACAATGCCTCGCTTCGGCTTGCAACTGGCTCTTGCGCCGCCAGAGTGAGCATGGCAGCCTGTTCTTGCGAGTAGGACGCAAACACAGTGTCCAACTCGGAGAACATTCGTTTGGCCGCCTCCGAAGAAAACAGCGGCTTGGCTGTTCTGATCGCTTCTTGGGCGTTCGCAAGACTTTTTTCTAAAGAAGCCTTGTGTGCGGCGCGTTCCTCCTGCGACGTCGCGAGGAGGTAGTTGCCGCGAGCGCGTCCTGCGTAAATCAGGTTAATGTTCGAATCCTTGATGTGCGACAGACCCAGCAGCTCTTTCTCATACATGTGAGTGGCTTGGTCGTTGATCTTCGACATGTTGATGAGGCCGATGCCACCGACCAGCGCGCAGATGGCGCAGACGACCAAGAACGCCGAGATCAGGCGCGTGCCGACCTTGAGGTTTTTGATGAAGTTCATGCGAATTCCCTCTTTTGATGTGTGCTGTGGACGGTGTTCAGTGCACGGACGCGTTGTCCATCAAGCCCATGTCGCTGTCGGACATGAGGGCTTCGATGTCCATCAGGATCAACATGCGCTCGGCCACGGTGGCGATGCCCGTGATGAAGCTGGTGTTGACGTTGATGTTCATCTCGGGCGCCGCCTTGATGAGGTCGCCCGTGAGTTCGAGCACGTCGGAGACGGCATCGACCACGGCGCCGACGACGCGACCGTGCACGTTGAGCACGATGACCACGGTGAAGTCGTTGTATTCGACCTTGTCGCAACCGAGCTTGATGCGCAGGTCCACCACCGGCACGATGACGCCGCGCAGGTTGACCACGCCCTTGATGAACGGGGGCGCGTTGGCGATGCGGGTGGGCTCTTCGTAAGAACGGATTTCCTGCACGCGCAGGATATCGATGCCGTATTCCTCGCCGCCCAGTCGGAAGGTCAGGAATTCGGCGCTTGCTTGCCTGGCACTCTGATGGCGAAGGTGTACCAGGGGCGTTGCAGTTTGCGGGTGTTCGATGTTCATGGCGGTCCTTTAGAAGTCGTTCCTTAGACTATCGGTGTTTAATTTTTTATCTAAAGACCAGTAAGCCACCGATAGCAGCCCTTGTTCTCGACTTCACGGAAAATATTGCTCCTTGTGCGCTTTTTCGCAAGAAAATTGGTTTCGCCCACTTAGCACCGATGTAATCGACCAAGCTGAACCAGGTGGAGTTGTGTTTTGTCTAGATCGAGCGCGATGTCATATCTGTCACGGCGCATTACTCCTGATTCAATCGTTGCCGCCCACTAGCTGCGCCCATACGCGGTTGTTGCAACGCACGACGCGCCGTATTTCGCTCACCAGCGAGGGCCAGGCGTACTACCAACGCTGCAAGGAAATTTTGCTGGTGGTGCAGGAAGCAGAGACCGAGGTCGGCTCCACCGCCGCCCTGGCCCATGGGCGCGTGCGGATTGGTGCCCCTCAAACGTTTGGTGCGCTGCATTTGTCTGCCCTGTGGGGACGCTTAGCCGCAGAGAACCCGCATGTCTCACTGGACATCGTGCTCACCGACCGCGTGGTCGACATGGTGGAGGAAGGCTACGACCTGGTCGTGCGAATCGCTCAGTTGTCCGACTCCAGCCTGGTGAGCCGTTTACTGGCCCGCACGCGCATGGTCTTGTGTGCCTCACCGCAGTACCTCGAACAACACGGTGCACCCACCCACTTGCAAGATTTGACGGAGCATGCGGTCGTCTCGTACAGCTACTGGTCGACAGGCGATGTCTGGAGTTTCCAGGGCCCCAAGGGCGAAGAGACCGTGCGCATGAAACCACGCATTCACGCCAACAACGGTGATACCTGTCGTGCGGCTGCGCTGGCGCATCAGGGGGTTGTTCTGCAACCGGACTTTCTGGTCCACGAAGATCTGCGCAGCGGTGCACTGGTGGAGCTCCTGCCTCATCTGCGCGGCACCGAGCTGGGTATCTTCGCGGTCTATCCCACACGCAAACAATTGCCGCTGAAGGTCCGGCGCCTGGTGTACTTTCTGGCGGACGCCCTGAAGACGCCGCCTTGGGCGATCTGACCGATCAGACTGAATGCACCGTTCCATGGGCTCGCTGCTTGTCTCCCGTGGCGAGACAAACAGTCTCACTGGAAGGGATTTATCAATCCCTTGATGACCAATAGACTGGCCGGCTGTTCACCCACTACCCAGGAAACTCACCATGCCAGTCGTACGCGTCAGTTGGTTTGAAGGCAAAGATGCCAAGGCCAAACAAGCAGTAGCCGCCGAAGTCACCGAAAGCATCGTGCGCAACACCGGCACACCCGCCGAATACATCTACGTGATCTTCGAGGACGTAGCACCCTCCGATTGGGCCGGCGCAGACAAGCTGTTCGGCGAAACGTCCACGGCGTAGTCACCCGCCGAAGTTGAGGCGTGTCGACTCTTGTGGCCGACACGCCTCGTCCCCACTCAGACGGGGTAGTCCTGCTTCAGCGGCTCCAGGGTGATCCACTTGAGTTCAGTGAACTCGTCGATCACCGCACGGCCATCGAAGCGTCCATAGCCACTGTGCTTGGTTCCGCCGTAGGGAGCCTGGGCCTCGTTTTGCACGGTGGCTCCGTTGACGTGCACCGAGCCCGAGTCGATCTGCATCGCGACATCGAGTGCGCGCATGACATCGCGGCCAAACACGCCTGCAGAGAGACCATAGGCCGTGTCATTGGCCATGGCGATCGCTTCTTCAACACCCTTGACCCGCACCACTGTGGTCACAGGACCAAACGTTTCTTCGTCAAAGATTTTCATGCCGGGCTTGACGTGATCCACGATGGTGGCAGGCATCTCTGCGCCGGAGGCGTGACCACCGCAGGCCAGTTTGGCGCCTTTGGCCACTGCGTCTTCCAGCATCGAGTTCAGGCGTGGCCCGGAGTCCTTGGTGACCATCGGGCCAATCACGCAACCGGGGTTTTTGCTCGGGTCTCCCACGGGGAGTGCCTTGGCCGAAACAGCGAATTTGGCAACGAACTCATCGGCGATGGATTCGTCCACCACGATGCGCTCGGTGGACATGCAGATCTGGCCTTGGTATAAAAACGCCCCAAAGACGGCGGCCTTGACCGCCTCGTCCACGTCGGCGTCGTCCAGCACCACCAGGGGCGCCTTGCCACCGAGCTCCAGCAGGCAGCGTTTCAGTTGGGTCGCAGCCTTCTCGGCAATGATGCGACCCACCCGTGTTGAACCCGTGAAATTGATGCGGCGCACAGCCGGGTGCGCGATGAGTGCATCGATCACTTCCGGCGCGTCCTTGGGGGCGTTGCTCAGCAGGTTGAGCACACCGGGCGGCAGACCCGCTTCCACCAAGGCCTCGGCCACCAGCATGTGGGTGCGCGGGCTGGATTCGGAAGCTCGGAAGACCACCGTGTTGCCGCAAACGATCGGGTACGCAATGGCGCGGGCTGCAAGCACCACAGGCCCGTTCCAGGGAACGATGCTCAAGATCACGCCCACCGGCTGGCGCACCGTCATCGACAGCGTTCCCGGTTTGTCGGTGGGAATGGTCTCGCCTTGGGTTTGTGTGGCCAGTCCAGCGGCTTCCCGGAAGAGGTTGGCTGCGAGGAACACGTTGAAGCCTGCCCACAGAGCAGATGCGCCCACCTCAGCCGCCATCGTTTCAATGAATGCCGGAGTGCGCGCTTCGAGCGCATCGGCCGCCTTCAGCATGATCCGGCGGCGCTCGCTGGGGGACGACTTCCGCCAGATCTTGTAGGCCTTAACCGCAGAGTCGACGGCTGCGTTGGCGTCGGAGACGCTGCCCGCAGCGGCGCGTGTGACCACGCTTCCAGAGGTGGGATGAATGCGCTCGAACGTTGAGCCCCCTTGGGCCGCGCGGGTCTCGTTGTCGATCAGCAGTTGTGTTTCCATGTCGTTGTCTCCAGGTTGAAAAAATGTTGGCCGAACCACTTGATGGCAGTTCGAAGGGTTCAGGCTTTTGCGAGGATCTCGGCCATGCGTTCGCCGATGAGAGCGCAGGTCGCCATCGTGGCGACGCCGGGTATGCGGGGCATGACCGAGCTGTCTGCAATGCGCAGACCCTGGATCCCGTTTACGCGGAGCTGGGCGTCCACGACCGCGCGCGAGTCCTTGCCCATCCGGCAGGTCCCCGCCTGGTGGAAATAGGTCGTTGCGCCATCGCGCACGAAATCCTCCATCGCTTTTCCGCTGAGCTTTTTGCCAGGGGCCACCTCGCGTTTGACGAAGTCGCGCATTGCAGCGGAGTTGCCGATGTCGCGGGCCACTTCAATGCCGTGAGCCAATGCCTTGACGTCATCGGGGTGGCTGAGGAATCGGGCGTCGATGATTGGACGGTCGTCGGGTTGGGCGGAACGCAGCCGCACGGCACCCCGGCTCTTCGGCGCAACCAAGCCGGCACACAGCGCCCAACTCGTCGCGGGAGGGTTGTACTGCTTGCCCACCACGCCGCTGGCGTAGGGCAACTCAATCTGCACCAGATTGATGTCTGGTGTGGCGAGGCTTTGCTGGCTCTTCACGAACCCCGAAGCATTGGCTGCGCTGTTGCGATGGGGGATGTGTTCCTTGGGCTCCCAGATGCAACCACCATGGAGCAGGTGGTCCTGGAAGTTCTCGCCGACCTCAGGCGCATGCACCAGTGTCTGGATGCCATGGGTTTTCAGGTGGGCTTCATTGCCAATGCCACTGAGCATGAGCAGCTTGGGCGTGTTGACGCCGCCAGAGCACACGATCACCTCCGACTTCGCAGTGATGCGCCGTGTGCCTCTGCCATCGCGAACCTCGATGCCCGAGGCACGGGTTCCGCTGAACGTGAGCCGATCCACATGGGTGCGCACCAGCAAGGTCACGTTCTTCTGCGACAGCACGGGATAGAGGTAGGCGCGCGCCATGCTCTGACGCTGACCGTCCTTGATGATCTGGTTCATCAACGCAAAGCCGCCGCCGCCCTCCTCGCGGGCGCCGTTCAAGTCCTCCAGCATCGGCATGCCCAGGCTGCGGCAAGCCTCCAGCATGGCCATGGCCACGGGATGAGGGTTGCTGGCGGGCTGGCACCAAACCGGTCCACCCTGGCCTCTGTAGCGAGCACTGGGCGCGCCTTGCCAGTTCTCCATGCGCCGGTAAATGCCCAGCGCATGTTCATAACCCCAGGCAGGATCCCCGCTCTCTTGCGCCCAGAACGACAGGTCGTTCTTGAAGGGGCGTGCCCAGATCGTGGCATTGATGCTGCTGCCGCCGCCCACCACCCTGCCCATGTGTTCGGGGATGGCACGAAAGTTGGTACCCGTCGACGGAATGGCCACGTCTTTCCAGTCTCGCTCGGTACCAAGGTTCGTGAACCATGCGCTAGGGTTCATCACCGCAGGGGCGGTGTCCCAGTCGCCCGCTTCCACGACGAGGATGCTGGCATCCGGTCGGGTTGCGGCGAGGCGCCCCACCAAGGCGGAGCCAGAGCTGCCCGTGCCGACCACAACGTAGTCGTACTGGGGCAGCAGTGCTCGTGTGCGCTCGTCCTGGTTGCGCCGCATCGCTTCCAGCTGATCGGCCCAGGCAGATGCGCCAGTTGACATGAGGCCGGCTGCGGCCACGGCCCGAATGAAGTTGCGTCGGTCCATGCGACCCGCCAGGTAGCGGCGTTCCAGGCGCTCCAACGCGTCGGGACCTTGCTGGTTTGAAGTTGGTTGAGACATGAAGGGGGGGCTTCACTGGTAGAGGTTGACAGGCCATTCACGCATCGACTTCGAAGGGGGAAGTCGACACGGGCCTGCACGGTACCCCCGCATGTCATCGATCAAGAATCTCGGGTTTTCCCGAGGTGTTTGACTTGTTCTATTCCAGAACAGTCAGCGCACACAGCATGGCGATGCGCGATCGCAAATTCGCTCTGTCAGCTGGAAACGCCTTGATCCGAACCCATCCTGCGGTAGATCAAGCCGCGCGACACCTTCAGCTTTCTCGCGGCTTTGGAGACATTGCCGTTGCACTCGTCCAAAGCGCGAAAAATCAAGTCTCGATCCGATTCGCGCAACGACGCATCGACGGTCCGCTCAGACATCCTCTCTGTGTCTTCGGATGACTCTTCTGCAGCAACGATGCTTTCGGCGCCGTCGGCGGTCGAGGGGACCGCCCTTGACGGCACGTCCTCCGTCAGGAGGTCGTGGTTGGCGATGATAGTCCTTGGTGAGGCCGCCACCAGATCACGATGACCGTCGCGCGCTTGCAGATCCACCCGAGCCCATACCAGGAGTCCGTTCGGCAAACGGACGGGCGCAGGGTCCGAGAGGGTCAAATCCAGCAGCTCTGAAAGTCCCAGGCCCAAGACAACGTCAGCGCGGTGCTGCTCATGAACGTCCGTGGACGCCGGCAGACCCACCAGGCGGGAAGCCACGCCGTTGTGCCAGGCCAGCATGCCGTGGGTGTCCACGCCCAAGAGGCCGGTGTTCGGTGAGTCGAGCATGGACTCGGAAACCTGTATGCGGATCACGAGATGGTCGGCAGATTGAGCGATCAGCAACCTGTTCTCAATGGCGCCTGCGAAGATGCCCACGACAGCCGCTGCGTCGAACGCAAACGCCATGGCCTCGCTGGAGATGTCCAGCACACCCACCATGCGGCCATGCATGTCGCGGATCGGGGCCGCGGCACACTGCATGGCCTTGACGCTGTCGAAATAGTGCTCGGACCCCATCACGCAAACGGGTTGACCCGATCGAGCAACCACACCAGGTGCCGTCGTTCCCACGGCCTCTTCAGAAAGATTGACACCGATTCGTGTGGCGATCGGCATCAACTGTTCATGCGATCGACCCGCACACGTTGACCCGATCAGAACGCCCGTGGCATCGGTCAGCATTGCCGCGCATGACGTTGACTTCAGTGTCGCTTCCAGCCGGGGAAGCTCGGCCAACCAGGCTTCGTGCAAGGGACGGTTCTTCTGCAAAGCCAGATGGGCGCGGCTGGCCGTCACGGGTTGAAATTCGACCTTCCCGTGCGGATCGGTGTGAAGCCGCTGGCAGCGCGCCCACGACTGGAAGACAGCGTCGCTGATGACCCCCGAGGGCATCTGCCCTTCTTCAAAGTAGCGCTGGCGAGCCAGCTCGACGCGATCGGAGCGGCTGGTGAAAAACGGGTTGCTGGGCAGTTGAGGCATGGCTGAGCTGAGTTCCAGGACATCGGCTGAGCACACAAGTTTCATTGGCGGATGTATCCGGCACATGGTGGACACTGCTCCCGCACTTGGCAATCGTCCCTGTGAAATGGGGTTGATCACCCACGGTGATGGTGCGCCGCCGCAAACCGGACAGAGCGCGAGTTGAGCGCTACTCTTCCAGGACAGGCCAAAGGCAAAAAAAGCCAAGACCCGCAAGGGCCCTGGCTTCGCTTCTTTGGAAGAGACCTCCTGCTACTGGCATCGATAGCTGGTCGCACTCTTGATCGGACCCACCCCATCGTGGGAGATCTTCTTCGGATAGGGACAGATAGGAATCGAGACGTTTGAGTCGGCGCTATTGAGCACGAACGATTCCGGCGGCACCTTGTTTTCGACCCACTGGACAACGGCTTGGAAGAGTTGCCCGTCTACCAGCGCTGGCACGTTGTTGGCATCGGCCGCCGGGCTGTCAGAACCGCTGACTGCGCCGATACCACGGCAATGCGCTCGTCCCGGCACTAAAAACAGTCGATTGAATTTGGCAGTTTCGACAAAGCCGCCCATGACATTGGAAACGCGGTTGTAGTAATTCACCGAGCCAGCAGGCGGGACGAGGTTGTCATTCGTGCCATGGAAATGGATGATCTTTGCGCCGCGATCCCGAACACCCTTCAGATCGGGATGGTCCCCATTTATGTTGCCAAAGAATGGTTGCAAAGCAAGCCCCTGATTGTAAGAGTTGACCGCGTCTGCGTAAGTCATGTCTCTCCAGCCATTCTCACCATTGCCGGTTGCATTGACAAAGCCGGGTTGGGCCAGACGTGGATTCTGGAGATGCAATGCAGCCAGATCGGTTGAGATGGCAAACGGCAGGCTGCCTGCCAGTGAGGTCAAACTCGTGCCACGCGTCAGACCCCACCACAACTGGTTCGGTGCAAGCGTATTCGTGCTTGCGTTGTCAATTGCTGGGTCCGCATAGGTGCCGTCCGTGGTCTGGCCGAACCACATCTTGTTGACGGCTCGGGCCTCTGCCAGATTCACACAGAATGGGCTGTTGCTCGTGCCAACGACGCCAGCATGGCCGCTCACCCCGGCACAAAGCACGGATGCATCTTTGGTCGGGTCATATCGGCACGCGCCGGGATCTGTGATGAAACCCAGATGCTGCCCGTTGACCACGTCGCATGCGCTGGTCGCAGCCGCACTGATGGTGTTCAGCTTGGCGTCGCCCATTGCACCGCCAAGGTCCTGTTGCATGACAACCTGATGATAGAGCTCGGTGCTGATGAACTTCGTCCAGTTCACAACCGGGGCTTCGAGCACGTAACCATCGTAGTGTTCGGGATGGTCTTGAGCCATTCGATAGCCTTGCCTCCCCCCGGTGGAACATCCTTCGAAGTACGCGTACTTCGAGTCCTTCTGGTAGAAGGCCTTCGTCAAGGCTTTTGTCTTGAGCGCCAGTTCATGGGAGCTGCGATGCGCGAAGTCTTCCCAGAGGGGAGTGTTGATGCTGCCGTCCTGTCGCATCAGAAAGCTGCCGCCGCCCGTGGTGATCGAGTGGCCCGTATCGGTTTGCCCTACAACAAATCCCGTTGCGGCGGTCGCCGCGCCTCCCACGAAACCAATCAAGGTTTCTGAGGCATGAGTGCCGCCCGCAAAGCCACCGTTGCCAGCGTTTCGAATCCGCTCATTCCAGTTGGCGGGGGAAGGAAGCCACACCTCGATGCCGATGCCTGCAGAGTTCGAGACCGCAGTGGGCGGCGTGTCCTGAGCGCCAGGACCCACAAGCAACTTCACAAGGCAAAGGTCAGCTGCTGCGGCTGGGGGGGTTCCTGGGGTGTCGGGCAAGGCGAGAGGGTCGCCTTGTTTGTACGCTTTGACAAGGACAACGGTGGTTTTCGAATCAGGCTTGAACGCAGTCTTCATGCTTTCATCGCACTTGAGCGCGACCGACTCAGGCATCGGCGGTAGCGCTTGCTGACCATCGCCTCCGCCCCCGCCGCAGGCAGCAATCAGGATGGAGGTGGTGACAGTGGCAAGCGCAAGCATTCCGGCGCGGTGCTGCGAAGGTTCGCGTGAACTGCCTATTGGATGGGACTGGGTCATGGTGGTTCTACTTCTCGTCGTGTTGTGGAAACCCACGCATGGTGACCAGTCGCCCTCAAAGAGGCATGGGGAGAAACGAGGCCTTCATTGCCGGTGTCGAATAACGCTCCCATCCACGACCTGTCAAAGGGCTGCGGTATTCGCCGAGGAAATAGAGCCCATGCCTGTGCGATGAAAGGAATGACACCGCAAGAGCGAGAGCGCTCACCGAGCTCCTTCTCGTCTCAGAGCGATTGAGCGTTGCCCACCGCTCTGAACTGATCCACGACCAGGCTTTGCAGCCACAAGTTTGCAGAGTCGTTCCGATGCTTCTTGTTCCAGAACATGCAGATCTCAAGCGGTGCAAGCCCCACAGGATGCGCTCTGTAACTCAGATTGAAACGCCGGGTGCTGCGCCGCGCGAACGCTTCTGGAACCGTCGCGACGAGATCCGAACACTCGAGCACATCTGGCAAGGCCGAGAAGTGCGGTATGCGCAACCCAATGCGTCGCCCCTCGCAGGCTCGATCGATCTCTTCCTCGATGTGCGAGTACTCCGAGCCGGCAGACCAGACCACCGCATGCTCTGCAGCCGAGTAGTCCTGCAGCCTCGGGACTTCAACATCAAGTCGATGGCCTCGACGAAAAAGGCAGGCATGGTTTTGCGTGAACAGCAGCCGTCGCTGGAAATCAAGCGGCAGAAAGGGAAGATGGCCAATCGCAAGATCGACTTTCCCTTGCTCAAGATCGAAGCGCAAATTTGAGTCGGTGTTCCGGATGGTCGCGATTCTCAGCATTGGGCAGATGGACTTCGCAGCCTTCATCAGAATGGGCAGGAAGTGGAGCTCCCCAATTTCCGTCATGGCGATGGTGAATTGGCGCGGACCCGAAGCCACATCGAATGCATCACTGCGGGACATTGCCATGCCGATGTTCAGGAGCGCTTCTTTGATCTGGGGCATCATTTGCGTCGCGACTGGCGTCGGCTCCATCCCGTGGGCCGTGGGTGAGAAGAGCTTGTCACCCAACTCTTCACGCAGGCGTTTAAGTGCACTGCTTGCGGCTGGCTGAGAGATGCCAAGGTGCTCTGCGGCCAGTGAGACTTTCCGATCCTCGTGAATCTGCACCAGAACCCTCAGCAGGTTCAAATCAAGCTTATCCGGCGATGCTCGCATGGTGAGTGGTTTCGGTTTGTCGTGGGTCGCACTTTCTGCGATCGTGGTTCTTCGACGGCGGTATGTCAAGAGCCCGTCGTCAATGAAGTACATCACCCACTGTGATGTTGCGTCGCCGCATTCACTTCTGATTGGCGAACCGCGTTGTCACGACATCTTCGGCAAAGAGATCAAACACAACACCCCGAAGCCACTGACTCGCAGGTGAGCGATGGGCCTTGGCGTGCCAGAACGCATTGATGGCGACATCGGGCAACTTGACTGGGTGTTGCACCGGTGAGAGACCAAACGGTTTCGCCAGCTTTTGCGCCAAGCGCTCTGGCACCGTGGCAATCAGATCCGTGCTTTGCAGGATGTGCCCCACGCTCACGAAGTGAGGCACTGTCAAACGGATGGGCCGATCAATGCCTGCCTGGCGCATGAGTTCATCCACCTTTCCATGCCCGGTGCCCGCCGACATCACCACCAGGTGTTCGGCCGAGCGGAACTCGGCAACCGACAGCTTCTTTTTGTCGAGCGCATGACCCTTGCGCATGAGACACACGTACTTCTGATGGAACAGGCGCCGTTGGAAAAAACCGGCCTTCAGCTGCGGCAACAAGCCAATGGCCAGATCGACCTTGCCCGACTCCATGTCTTCCCGCAGGTTCACGGCGGTGTTCCTGACAGTGTTGAGGGTCAAGGCCGGCGCTTCCCGTCTGAGGCGCTCGATGAGCGCTGGAAGAAAAACGATCTCACCGATGTCCGTCATGCCGATCGTGACCGAGCCCTTGGCCTTGGCGGGGTCGAAACGGATCTGCTGGTTCAGGCCGCTGTGGATCATGCCCAGCGCGTAACCCACCGGCTCGGCCAGTTGCTCTGCGAAAGGCGTGGGGACCATGCCGGAAGGGGTTCGCAGGAACAGTTCATCGCCCAGCAGGCGCCGAAGTTTAGCCAGCGAGTTGCTCACCGCTGGCTGGGTCAGTCCCAGGTTGCCCGCCACCTTGGACACCTTGCGTTCCACCATGAGTTGCTGAAACAAAACCAGTTGGTTGAGGTCGATGTCCGTGAGTTCCATGCGCCGTCTCCATCATCACTACCAGTGATGTCCTGTATTCACGAGATTCTATTGGCTGATCGCTCGTGGCGCGAGATCATGCGCTCCCCCACAGCCAAATAGACCATCTGGTCACGCCATGGAAGTCCTTGTTCAGCCCCTCAATCGCATCGTCCAGGTCGAGCCCGGTGCCAATCTGCTCGAAGCACTTCGCGCTGCGCAGGTGCCGATGTCGTACTCGTGCATGGCGGGCCGGTGCGGAACCTGCCGGTGCAAGCTGGTGGCCGGCGACGTGCTGGAGGGTGGTGGCGACCAGCAGCGCCCCATCAATGGAGGCGATGCCTATGTGTTGGCCTGCCGCACGTACATCACCGAGCCCTGCACCATCGAGATCCCCGAGCCTGACGAGGTCGTGGTGCACACCGCGCGCATGGTCAAGGCGACGGTCGTTGAACTGGAAGACCTAACGCATGACATCAAACGGCTGGTGTTGAAGCCAGCGAAGCCGATTGAATTCTCGCCCGGGCAGTACGTGCAACTGCAATTCACCCCCGAGCATGCCCGGCCTTATTCCATGGCGGGTCTCAGCGACGATGGCATGTTTGAGTTTCACGTCCGCCTTGTCTCCGATGGCCGTGTGACGGGGTACATCGCCAACCAATTGAAGATCGGCGATGCGGTGAAGGTGAGTGGCCCCCTGGGCTCCGCCTACCTGCGGCGCAAGCACGAAGCGCCCATGCTCTGCGTGGCGGGTGGCACGGGGCTGGCGCCCATTCTCTCGATCTTGCGTGGTGCCATCGAGGGTGGCATGCGCAACCCCATCCACCTGTACTTCGGCGTTCGCTCGCCGAAAGATGTTTACGGCCTGGAGTGGCTGAAGGAACTCCAACATGCGCACCCCGAATTGAAGGTCCATGTGGTTGTCGGTTCGGGTGGCGACCCCTCCACGCAGCGTGGCGGACTGGTGACGCAAGCCATTGAGCAAGACCTGGGCGATCTCGACGGATGGCGAGCCTATCTGTGTGGATCACCACCCATGGTCGAAGCCGCCACGCTGGTGGCCAGGACGAAGGGCATTGCGCCCGAGCATGTGTATGCCGACGCCTTCTACACCCAGGGAACCTGAGGAAACGCAAATGGAAGCAACCGCAACCCCCACCAAGACCGGCACGGAACGCAGCGCGTACTACGCGCGCATCGGGCAACACAGCATGACGCCTTTGTGGGAGGTGCTTGGCGCCTTGGTGCCACCCCAGCCCCGGTCTCCGGTGGAGGCGACGCTCTGGCGGTACGCCGAGCTGCGCGAGCATGTGATGGAGGCCGGGCGTCTCATCACCGCAGAAGAAGCCGAGCGCCGGGTGCTCATTCTGGAGAACCCCGCACTGCGAGGCCACTCCTCCATCACGCAATCGTTGTACGCCGGCTTGCAATTGATCATGCCGGGCGAAGTGGCACCGGCGCACCGCCACACCCAGACCGCGCTGCGCCTGGTGCTGGACGGCGAAGGCGCCTACACCGCCGTCGATGGCGAGCGGACGACCATGCGCCGGGGCGATTTTATCATCACGCCCGCCTGGACCTGGCACGACCACGGCAACCTCGGCCACGAGCCGGTGGTGTGGCTGGACGGCCTCGACATTCCCATCGTGCGCTTCCTCGATGCCGGGTTCGCCGAGAAGAGCGAAGCCGAGCACCAGGCCGTGTTGCGGCCCGAGGGCGATGCCCTGGCGCGCTACGGCGCCAATATGGTGCCGGTTGATTTCTACCAGCAGCCGGCCGAGCCAACCAAAGTGTTTGTGTACCCGTGGGAGCGCACCATCGCCTCGCTCAAGGCGATCTCCGCAGGCACGCCCGATGCGCACTTCGGCCACAAGCAGCGCTACATCAACCCGGCCACCGGTCGCTCGCCCATGCCGACCATGGCGGCGTTCTCGCAGCTCATCCCCGCCGGCTTCGAGACCCGCGCCTACCGCTGCACCGACGGCACGGTGTACGTGTGCCTGAAGGGCCGCGCGCAAGCCAGCGTCGAGGGGGTGACCTACACCTTGAACGAGAACGACGTGCTGGTCGTGCCGTCCTGGCACGCCGTGCAGTTCCACGCCAGCGCCGAGACGGTGCTCTTCAGTTATTCCGACCGTCCCGTGCAGCAGGCACTGGGTCTGTGGCGCGAGTTGCGCGCCTGAACCGCCCCCCCATTTTTTGCAACGCCAACCCGAGCCTCCCATGAACTACGCCATTGCTCCTGCACCCGTCACCTCGCTCACCGTGGAAGGCATCGCCGAGCGGTTCCCGGTCAACCGCATCTTCTGCGTGGGGCGCAACTACGCGGCGCATGCCCGCGAGATGGGCAAGGACCCCGACCGCGATCCGCCCTTCTTCTTCATGAAGCCGGCCAATGCCGCGGTCGATGCGGCCGCGCCCGTGGGCATTCCGTATCCGCCCAAGACCGCCAACTTCCACCACGAAATCGAATTGGTCGTGGCGATCGGCAAAGGCGGCAAGAACATTGCCGTGGACCAGGCGCTCGACCATGTGTACGGCTATGCCGTCGGCCTGGACATGACGCGGCGCGACCTGCAGCTCGACGCGCGCGACAAGGGCCGCCCCTGGGAGTTCGGCAAGTCGTTCGCCTTGTCCGCGCCCATCGGCGCGGTCTCGCGCGCCGCAGCGCAAGGGCATCTGAACGAGGGCGCCATCAGCGTCACCGTCAACGGCGGTGCGCGCCAGTCGTCCGACGTGACCAAGCTGATCTGGTCGGTGTCCGAATGCATCGCCTACCTCAGCGAATACGAAACGCTCGAGCCCGGCGATCTGATCATGACCGGCACGCCGGAAGGCGTGAACGCGGTGGTCGCGGGCGACGTGATGCAGGGCGAGATCAGCGGCCTGAGTGGGATCACCGTCAAGGTGACGGCGTAACAGAAAACGAGAGCGGTCTGTCAGTGGGGTGGTCAACGGAGCCACCCCGATGTCGATACCAGGAGACAAGCAATGAGCACATCCACCGGAACCTTTCCCGCCAAGATCCATTGGGAATCTGAGAGCTCGAGCCGGATTCCCTTCATGGCCTACACCGACCCGGACCAGCACAAGAAGGAGCTGGAGCGGTTCTTCTACACAAAGCACTGGAACTACGTCGGGCTGGAGGCGGAGGTGCCGAACACGGGTGACTTCAAGCGCACGGTGGTCGGCGAGCGCTCGGTGATCATGGTGCGCGACGCGGACGGCGGCATCAGCGTGGTCGAGAACGTCTGCGCCCACCGGGGCATGCAGTTCTGCCGCGAACGCCACGGCAACAAAAAAGAGTTCGTCTGCCCCTACCACCAGTGGAGCTACACGCTCAAGGGCAACCTGCAGGGCGTTCCATTTCGGCGCGGCGTGAAGCAGGACGGCAAGGTCAACGGCGGCATGCCGGCCGACTTCAAGACCCCCGACCACGGTCTGAACAAGCTCAAGGTGGCGACGCGCGGAGGAGTTGTGTTCGCCAGCTTTGATCACGAGATCGAATCGCTCGAAGACTTCCTCGGCCCGACCATCCTTGCTTACTTCGACCGCCTCTTTGACGGGCGCCAGCTGAAGATCCTGGGCTACAACCGCCAGCGCATTCCAGGCAACTGGAAGCTGATGCAAGAGAACATCAAGGACCCCTACCACCCGGGCTTGTTGCACACCTGGTTCGTCACCTTCGGTCTATGGCGCGCCGACAACAAGAGCGAGCTGAAGATGGACGCGAAGCACCGGCACGCGGCCATGATCTCCACACGCGGTCAGTCGGGCAAGGCCGAGCAGGTAACGCAGGTTTCCAGCTTCAAGGAGAGCATGGAGTTGCACGATCCGCGCTTCCTCGACATCGTGCCAGAGCCCTGGTGGAAGGGGCCGACGGCCGTGATGATGACGCTCTTTCCGAGCGTGATCCTGCAGCAGCAGGTCAACAGCGTCTCGACGCGCCACATACAGCCCGACGGGCATGGCTCGTTCGATTTTGTCTGGACCCATTTCGGCTTCGAGGACGACACCGAAGAGATGACGCAGCGCCGCCTGCGACAGGCCAACCTGTTCGGTCCTGCCGGCTTCGTGTCGGCCGACGATGGCGAGGTGATCGAGCTGTCGCAGATGGGCTTCGAGCAGAAGCCCTACCACCGCACGCTGGCCGAGCTCGGTGGCCGCACCGTCGAGGACACCGACCACATGGTGACGGAGACGCTGATCCGTGGCATGTACGAATACTGGCGCGAAGTGATGGAGGCCGACGCATGAGCACCCACCCTGCCGTCAACATCGGCTTTGCCGACTACCTGCAGCTCGCCCAGCTGTACGCCGACTACGCCCAGGCCGTCGATTCCGGCAACTGGGATCTCTGGTCCGAGTTCTTCACCGACGACTGCATCTACAAGCTCACACCGCGCGAGAACCACGAGCGCGGCTTTCCGCTGGCCACGCTGTTCTTCGAAAGCAAGGGCATGTTGAAGGACCGCGTTTACGGCATCCGGGAAACGCTGTTCCACGACCCGTACTACCAGCGGCATGTGGTCGGTGCACCGTTGATCCACAAGGCCGAAGCCGATCGCTTCGAGACTGAGGCCAATTACGCGGTGTTCCGCACCAAGCTGTCGCAGGAATCGACGGTCTTCAACGTCGGCCGCTACATCGACGTGGTCGTGCGCACGCCGCAAGGCCTGAAGTTCGCGTCGCGCCAGTGTGTATACGACAGCGAAATGATCCCGAATTCCATCATCTATCCGATCTGAGCGAGAGCGACACCATGAGCGACACCACCTCTTCTTCCGACTGGTTCGATGCCGCCGCCGAGAGCGCCGTGCCCGAGGACGACGTGATTGGCGTGGACGTGGCCGGCCGCGACATCGCCCTCTACAAGGTCGAGGGCAGCGTCTACGCCACCGACAACACCTGCACCCACGGCCAGGCGCGCCTGTGCGATGGCTTCCTTGAGGGCCACGAAATCGAATGCCCGCTGCACCAGGGCAAGTTCGACATCCGCGATGGCCGCGCAACCTGCGCGCCGAGCGAGGTCGATCTGCGCAGCTACCCGGTGCGCATCGAAGGCGGGCGCGTGTTCCTGCAGATGGGCCACTGAGCGCGTCACAACACGCACGCCACACGCCCCACACCACCGGCCTTTGGCCTTCCGTTTGATCGGGCCTTTCGAGCCCGCCGCCACTTTTCCTTACAGCGAGACAAAGCGATGAAAAACACCACGACTTCCCTGCGCTACGGCGCCACTGCCGCCGCTTTTGCGGCCCTTGCGAGCGCCAGTGCGATCGCCTCTGCCGCCACCATCGGCATCATGGCGCCGCTCTCCGGTCCGGTGGCCGTGGTGGGTCAGGACCAAGTCGACGGGTTCATGCTCGCCGTGGAGCAACTGGGTGGCAAGCTGGGCGGCAAGCCCGCCACCGTGCTCAAGGAAGACGACCAGCTCAAGCCGGAGATCGGCGGCCAGATCGTGCGCAAGTTCATCGACAAGGACAAGGTCGACGCCATCGTGGGCCTGAGCTTTTCCAACGTGATGATGGCCAGCCTGCCGCGCATCGTGGAGTCGGGCACGGTGGCGATTGCAACCAACGCCGGACCCTCTCCGCTGGCCGGTGCGGGCTGCAAGGCCAATGTGTTCTCCACCGCGTGGCAGAACGACGGCGCGGCCGAAGCCATGGGCAAGTTCGCGCAAGAGAAAGGCGTGAAGCGGGTCTACCTGATGGCGCCCAACTACCAGGCCGGCAAGGACATGCTCACCGGCTTCAAGCGCTATTTCAAAGGGCAGATCGTCGACGAGGTCTACACCCAGGTCAACCAGCCCGACTACGCCGCCGAACTCGCCCAGTTGCAGGGCGCCAAGCCGGACGCCTTGTTCGTCTTCTACCCCGGTGGCATGGGTGTGAACTTCGTCAAGCAGATGGCGCAAGCCGGCCTGATGAAGTCCATCCCGCTGTACTCGGTGTTCACGGTGGATGGCACGACGCTGCCGGGCCTGCGCGACGCGGCCGTGGGCAGCATCAGTGGCGCCATGTGGGACGCCGCACTCGACACGCCGGAGAACCAGAAATTCGTCGCCGCCTTCGAGAGCAAATACAAACGCACGCCGAGCGAGTACGCCGCCACCGCTTACGACGCGGCCCAGGTGTTGAACATCGCGCTGGCCAAGGCCAAGCCGGGTGACAACAAAGCCCTGGCCGCCGCCGTGAAGGCCGCCGGCAGCGAGCTGAAGTCCGTGCGCGGTCCCTTCGCCTTCAACAACAACAACCTGCCGGTGCAGAACTACTACGCCTTCGAGACCATCAAGACCAGCAACGGCGTGGGCGGAAAACTCATAGCAACGCCCATGACGCGCCAGGCCGACGCGTACCACGCGCAGTGCGCACTGAAGTGACGCCATGAGCAGCACTATCGTTTTTGCTCAACTGCTTAACGGGCTGCAGTACGGTGTACTGCTGTTCCTGCTGGCCGCCGGCCTGACGCTGGTCTTCGGCATCATGAGCTTCGTCAACCTGGCGCACGGCTCGCTGTACATGATGGGCGCGTACTTCGCGGCCAGCGCCTTCGCGTACACCGGCTCTTTCGGGCTGGCAGTGCTAGCGGCCATGGTGGGCTCGCTGTTGCTGGGGCTGGCGTTGGAGTTTGTCGCGGTTTCGCGGCTGTACCGGCGCGACCACCTCGACCATGTGCTCGCCACCTTCGGCCTGGTGCTGTTCTTCAACGAACTGGTGCGCATGATCTGGGGATCGCAGCCGGTGTTTCTGCAGGTACCGGACTTTCTGAGCGGTGCCGTCGACATCGGCGGCTTTACCTACCCGGCGTACCGGTTCGCTATCATCGCCGTGGGCCTGTTGGTGGCCGTGGGTTCGTGGTTGCTGATCAACAAGACACGGGTCGGCATGCTGATCCGCGCGGGCGCCGTGAACCCTGCCATGGTGGCGGCGCTGGGCGTCAA
Source organism: Hydrogenophaga palleronii NBRC 102513 (assembly GCF_001571225.1). GTDB lineage: Bacteria > Pseudomonadota > Gammaproteobacteria > Burkholderiales > Burkholderiaceae_C > Hydrogenophaga > Hydrogenophaga palleronii. The sequence goes on along the minus strand of NZ_BCTJ01000013.1, from coordinate 34,032 downwards.
CATCCGCCTGCTCAACGCCATGTTGTTCGGCGTGGGCGCCATGCTGGCCGGCCTGGCCGGTGCAATGGCCGGCCCGATTCTCTCGGTGCAATCGGGCATGGGTGAGTCGGTGCTCATCACCACGCTGGTGGTGATCGTGATCGGGGGCATCGGCTCGGTCACGGGCGCGTTTTATGCCGCGCTCATTGTCGGCATCGTCGACACGATGGGCCGCGTGTTCCTGCCCTTTCTGCTACGCCAGGTGGCCGAGCGTTCGTTCGCCGATGCCGCTGGACCGGCGCTGGCCTCCATGCTGGTCTACCTGCTGATGGCGGTGGTACTGGCTTGGCGCCCGCAAGGGCTTTTTCCGACCCACAGGTGATCGCCATGTCTGCACTACTTTCCCGACCCAGCCAATGGGTGCCTCTGCTGGTGTTGCTGTTGCTGGCTTGCGTGCCCTTCGTGGCCCATGCCACCGGCCACACGTTCTACATCGCCTTCTTCGCGCGCATCGTCATCTACGCCATTGCCGCTTGTGCGCTCAACATCGCGTTGGGCTACGGCGGGCTGGTGAGTTTTGGTCATTCGCTCTTTCTCGGCATCGGCGCCTATGCGGTGGGCCTGGCGTCCTTTCACGGCATCGGCAACGGCTGGATCCACCTCGCGTTGTGCTTGGTGGTGTGCGGGGTGGTGGCCCTGGCGACTGGAGCGATCAGCCTGCGCACCAGTGGCATCGCGTTCATCATGATCACGCTGGCGTTCGCGCAGATGGGCTACTTCCTGTTCGTGAGCCTGAAGAACTACGGCGGCGACGACGGCATGCCGATCGCACTGACCAGCCGCTTTGGCCCGGTCGATCTGTCCTCGGCCACCAGCGTCTACGTTGCATCCTTCGTGTTGTTGGTGCTGTCCATCTGGTGGCTGGCGCGTCTGCGCGTGTCGCCCTTCGGCATGGTCATTCGGGGCGCCAAGCAGAACGCGCGGCGCGTGAGTGCCACCGGCATCCCGGTGGTGCGTTACCAACTGCTGGCCTACGTGGTCTCTGGCATGTTGTGCGGGCTGTCCGGATTTCTGCTGGCCAACCTCAATGCCTATGCGTCGCCGAGCACGCTGGCGTGGTCGGTGTCGGGCGAACTGATCGTCATCGTGGTCATCGGCGGCCTGGGCACGGTGTTCGGCCCGCTCCTGGGGGCGCTGGTGTTCCTGGGCCTGGAAGAAATCCTCAAGGGCGTAACCGAGCACTGGATGGTCATCTTCGGTCCCATGATCGTCGTCGTCGCGCTGCTCGGCAAGAGCGGCATCGTTGGCCTGCTGGAGCGTTTCGACACCCGCAAGCCTGAAGCGGCGCCACCGCCCAAGCCGGTGGTCCACACCCTTGCCGATGGAGGTGCCTGATGGCCAGCGTATTGCGCACCGATGCGCTCACGAAACGTTTTGGCGCCTTGCTGGTCACGGACGCGGTGTCGCTCGACATCGGCGAAGGTGAGTTGCACGCCATCATCGGCCCCAACGGCGCCGGAAAGACCACCCTGATCAACCAGCTCTCCGGCGAGCTGGAGCCTCACAGCGGCAGCGTCTGGTTCAAGGGAGCAGACGTCTCGTCGCTGCCCATCCACGAGCGCGCGCGCCTTGGCCTGTTGCGCTCCTACCAGATCACCTCGATCTTCGAGGAGTTCACCGTGCTGGAGAACGCAACGTTCGCCGCGCGCGCCGCCCGCCGCCACGCCTTCGGCTTCTGGGCGCCCCTGCTGGGCGACAAGGCCGCACGCGGCTTCGCGGAACAAGCGCTGCAGGACACCGGGCTCACACACCGCGTGAACGCGCTGGCAGGCGATCTGGGCTATGGCGAGCGGCGCCAGCTCGAGCTGGCGATGAGCCTGGCCGCCGGGCCGCAGTTTCTGCTGCTGGACGAACCCATGGCAGGCATGAGTGCGCAGGAGTCCACCGCCGTCATCGCGCTGCTCCAGCGCTTGAAGCGCAAGTACACGATCCTGTTGGTCGAACACGATATGGAAGCTGTGTTCGCTCTGGCCGACCGCATCAGCGTGCTGGTCTACGGCCGTGTGCTGTTCACAGGCACACCCGACGAAATCCGCAACCACCCCGAGGTGCGCGCCGTGTACCTCGGCGAAGAAGAAGCCGAGACCCCGGAGACCTCCCCATGAGCGCGTTCCTTTCCGTCAAAGGCCTGCAGGCCTCCTATGGGCATGCACAGGCGCTTTTCGACATTTCGTTCGACGTTGCGGCGGGCGAGGTGGTGACCCTGCTGGGGCGCAATGGCATGGGCCGTTCGACCACGGTGAAATGCCTCTTCGGCATGCTGCCGGTGGGTGCTGGCAGCATCTCGATCGACGGTGCGCGCGTGGACCACTTGCCCTCGCATCGCATCGCGCGCCAAGGTCTGGCGCTGGTGCCGGAAGGCCGTCAGGTGTTTCCCAACCTCACCGTTGAAGAGAACCTGATCGCCACCGCGCGCGACGACGGCAAAGGCCGTGGCAAGCCGTGGGACCTGGAGCGCATCTACGCGTTCTTTCCGCGCTTGAAGGAAAGGCGGCGCAACCTGGGCTCGCAACTGTCCGGCGGTGAGCAGCAGATGCTGGCCATTGGCCGCGCGCTCATGACCAACCCGCGCCTGCTGGTGCTCGATGAAGCCACCGAAGGTCTGGCGCCGGTGATTCGGCAGGAGATCTGGCGTGCGTTGTCCGCGCTGAAGAGCGAGGGCCTGTCGCAGATCGTCATCGACAAGAACGTCAAGGCGTTGCTGGGCCTTGCCGATCGCCATGTCGTGGTGGAGAAGGGGTGCGTGGTGTGGCAGGGCAGCTCGACCGAACTGCGCGACAACCCCGACATCGTGCGCCAGTACATGGGCGTTTGATAGCGCACCCACACCCGCCCCAGACCCAACACAGTGTTGATCCATGAACCGAACCCTTCACACCTACTTCCGAAGCTCTGCCGCTTACCGCGTGCGCATCGCCTTGAACCTCAAGGGTCTGACGGCGCAACACGTCTTCGTGCACCTGACCCGACAGGGGGGCGAGCAATTCGGTGAAGCCTTTCGCGCGCTCAATCCGCAAGCGCTGGTGCCCGTGCTGAGCGAAGACGGGGTGCAAATCAGCCAGTCGCTGGCCATCATGGAGTATCTCGACGAGGCCTATCCGACGGTGCCGCTGCTGCCCAAGGCCCTGGCCGACCGCGCCCTCGTGCGCCAACTCTCGCTGGGCATCGCGTGCGATGTTCATCCGTTGAACAACCTTCGCGTGCTCAAGTACCTCACCACCACGCTGGGTGCCAGCGAAGACGCCAAATCGGCCTGGATTCACCACTGGATCGCGCTCGGCCTGCAGGCCGTGGAAGCCGAGCTGGCGCGCCGTCCGGCGTCGCGCTTTTGCGTCGGCGATGTGCCCACGATGGCCGACTGCTGCCTTGTGCCGCAGGTCTTCAGCGCACAGCGCTTCAACGTGGATCTGTCGGGCTTTCCATGCGCGATGAAGGTCTATGCGAATTGCCAGGCGCTCGACGCGTTTGCCGATGCGCAACCTTCACGGCAGCCCGACGCCGAATGAGCTGAGGCGTCTCTATTTGCCGGCCTGAAGTTGCTGGTTTGCAATCGCGATCCAGTCTTTCAGATAGGCCTGGTAGTGCGCATCGTCGTGGCGCCACATGCGGTTCAGTCCCATGCCGCGAACCATGTTCAGGTTCAGGTTCATCAGCATGCGGGCCCGCTTGGTGGGCACACCCGCCTTGCGGAACACCGCCAGCCAGATGTCGTCGCAGGTCACGCGGTAGCGCTCCATCACGGGCTGGATGTGCGCCATCAGATAGGGATCGGTGCGGGCCACGACGATGCATTCGAGCGCCGCAATGAACGGCCAGTCGAAGTACACGCTGATGCAATCGGCGATATGGCCTTCTATCAACTTTTCCGTGGCGCCGGCGGTCTGCGCCGTGTGCTGGCCGCGCTGAATGGCTTCTTCGTAGACCATGGCCGTGGCCTCCACCACCAGCTCTGCCTTGTTGGCGAAATGGTGCATCAACGCGCCGTTCGACACACGCGACGATGTCGCCACCTCTTTCATCGTGAGTCCGTTGTAGCCGACACGCAGCAGCACTTCGATCGTCGCTGCCAGCAACTTGTCGCGCGTCGTGCGGCTTCGGTCTTCCTGCGAGCGGCGCTGCGGCTTCTCGGTGGGCGTTTCAGCGTTCTTGCTGGCGCGCGGTTTCACGGCGCTTGACTTTGTGCTGTCAGAGGGTGGAAGGGCCATGCGTTGGGTCATCTGTCTGCCGGTGGTGGAGATCGATTATGGACCCGCCCATTCGCGGATGTCCTTGAGTCTGATCGCGTTGGTGGCTGCCCATCTACGGGTCAACACCTAGAAAATTGTCTCCATTGCATTTACAAACCGCACGCTCTGTATGTGAAAATTCCAGCCATCCCATGACGAACGAAAGGAGCCTGGAATGGCCTTCATCAAAAATGCCTGGTACGTGGCTTGCTGGAGCAACGAAGTAAAACCGGACGCGTTGTTTCACCGCAAACTTCTGAACGAAGCGGTGGTGTTCTTCCGCAAGAAAGATGGCACTCCCGTGGGGTTGCAAGACCGCTGCCCGCACCGTTTCATTCCATTGCATCTGGGGAAGATCGTCGACGACGCGATCGAATGCGTGTACCACGGCCTGACCTTTGACTGCTCGGGCGCATGCGTGAAGAACCCGCACGGTGACGGCAAGATCCCCGCCGCAGCCAAGGTGAAGACCTACCCCGTGGCCGAGAAGCACGGCATGTTGTGGATCTGGATGGGCAGCGAAACCGCCGACCCGGCCAACATCCCCGACTACAGCGTGCTCGAGTCGGACGCCGGCTTCGCCACCAGCCGCGGCTACCTGCACATCGATGCCAATTACGAGTTGATGGGCGAGAACCTGCTGGACCTGAGCCACATCACCTACCTGCACGATGGTTACCTGGGCAGCCCCGAGCAAGTCGGCGCGGACCAGGTGTTGAAAGAGGAGGGCAGCAAGATCCACTGCAACCGTTGGATGCCCAACATTTCCGTGCCGCCCATCTTCGACATGGTCTATCGCCGCGATGGCAAGCCGGTGGACATGTGGACCAACATGACCTGGATCCCGCCCAGTTGCTTTCTGCTCGACTCCGGTGTGCACGAGGTCGGTGGTCAACGTGAGGACCATGGCTGGTACTACGGCGTGCACATCCTCACGCCCGAGTCGGAGAAGACCGTGCACTACCACTTCGCCGCCGCCATGCCACCCGGCACCAACATGACCCCCGAAGAAGCGGCCACCTTTTCAGCTTTGCGCCGGCACGCCTTCGAAGCGCAGGACAAACCCATCATCAACGCACAGCAGGAAGCCATCGGTGACAACAACTTCTGGGACATGAAGCCGGTGCTGCTGAGCGTGGACGCCGGACCGGTGCGCATGCGCCGCTCGCTCGAACGCATGGTGAAGGAAGACCAGGCGACGGAGGCGAGCGCCGTGCCCGTCAAGGTGGTGCGACCCGCACAAGTCAACGCGGGACCGGCACCGGCAAACGCCTGAACGAGAAACCAGAGCAGCTTTCAACAACGGAGACACACGATGAAGAACACGAATACGGCGAAAAAGAGCAAGTCCCTCACATCCACCGTGGCGCGTGCTTTGCTCGCCAGCGGCCTGGTGTTCGCAAGCGCTGGTTGGGCGCAGACGCCGGTCAAGATCGGCTTTCTGGGCGAGCTGTCAGGCCCCACCGCCGGCGTGGGCCAAGACCAGCTCGACGGCTTCAACCTGTTGCTGGAACGCAATGGCGGCAAGCTCGGCGGTGTGCCCATCACGCTGATCAAGGAAGACAGCCAGCTCAAGCCCGACGTCGCCAACCAGGCGGTGCGCCGCCTGGTGGAAAAGGAGAACGTGCCCATCGTCACCGGCGTGTCCTTCTCCAACATCATGATGGCCGTGCACAAGTACGTGACCGACAAGGAGGTCTTCCTCATCGGGTCCAATGCCGGTCCGTCGCAGATCGCTGGCACGCAGTGTTCGCCCTACCAGTTCATCACCTCGTGGCAAGGTGACCAGGCCGCCGAAGCGGTCGGCCAGTACGCCAAGGACAAGGGCTACAAGAAGGTCTTCGTGTTGGCGCCGAACTACCAGGCCGGGAAAGACATCGTGGCGGGGTTCAAGCGCTACTACAAGGGCCCGCTGGTCGACGAGGTCTACACCTCGCTCACGCAAATGGACTTTTCGGCCGAGCTGTCGCAAGTGGCTGCGGCAAAGCCCGACGCGGTGTTCGCCTTCTTCCCCGGCGGCCTGGGCATTGCGTTCTCCAAACAGTACGCGCAAGCCGGCATGTCAAAGAGCCTGCCGTTGCTGACGACCTTCATCGCCGACGCCTTGTCGTTGCCGGCCATTGGCGATTCGTCCATCGGCATGGTCAGCGGCGGTTTCTGGGCGCCGGATTTTGCCAACGCGCAGAGCAAGCAGTTCGTCGAGGATTTCGAGCGCAAGTACAAGCGCATCCCGTCCAACTACGCCGCGCAAAGCTACGACGCGGCGCAATTGCTCGATTCGGCCATCGGCAAGGTCAAGGGGAATGTGTCTGACAAGAAGGCCTTCATGGCAGCGCTGAAAGCCGCCGACTTCAAGTCGGTGCGAGGAGACTTCAAGTTCGGCAACAACAACTTCCCGGTGCAGGGCATGCACATCATGGAGGTTGGCAAGGACAGTGGCGGCCGTCTGAACCTCAAGACCGTCTCGACACCGTTCAAGAGTTACCAGGATGCCTATGCGTCGCAATGTCCGCTGAAGTAAGACGAGGTGTTTCCCGTGAATGAGATCGCCGTCAGGGTGGCGAAGAAAACCCGCGAGGCACAGGACATCAATGCCTACGAGTTGGTGGCCGTCGACGGGGAAAGCCTGCCGGCTTTCGACGCCGGCTCCCACATCGACGTGTTCTTGCCCAACGGGCTGGTGCGCCAGTATTCGCTGTGTGGCGGGCCGCCCCAGCAGGGGCGGTACCGCATTGCGGTGCTGCGCGACCCGAAGACCCGCGGCGGTTCGCAAGCGGTTCACGACATGGTTCATGAGGGCGACACCTTGCGCATCAGCATGCCGCGCAATCTGTTTGCGCTGTCCGATGGCATGCACGCCAGCGTGCTGTTGGCGGGTGGCATTGGCGTGACACCCTTGCTCGCTATGGCTTACCACCTGCATGCACGGGGCCGGCCTTTCGAGCTGCACTACTTTGCCCGGTCGCGTGAGCGCGTTGCCTTTCTGTCGGAGTTGCTCACGGGCGCGTTCGCGGACCAGGTGGTCCTTCACCTGGACGACGAATCGCCCGCGGGCTCGCAGCCTGTGCGCGAACTCGTGGCATCTTTGCAAGCGTCACGGCCCGACGCGCACGTCTACAGCTGTGGTCCTGCCGGATTTCTCCAGCATGTGTCCGACACGCTGGCAGCCGTGTCGTGGCCTGCCGGTCAGACACACTCGGAAACCTTCACGGCATCGGAGCCGGTGACAGGCGATTCCTTTGAGTTGCGCATCGCCAGCACGGGCGAGACGGTGGTGGTTGGGCCGAACGAAACCGTGGTTGCCGCCGCTGCGCGGCTGGGGTTCGACATCCCCGTCTCCTGCGAACAGGGCATCTGCGGCACCTGCGTTACCCGCGTTCTGGAGGGCGTGCCAGACCACCACGATCAGTATTTCAGCGATGCGGAGCATGCGGCGAATGACCAGTTCACGCCATGCTGCTCGCGCGCGAAATCGCGACTACTAGTACTGGATTTGTAGGGCCAAGTCGCCGCTATTCCTCGGGTTCGTTTCGCCAGGGCATTCATCCACTGTTAGAGCGCTAACTGAACCGCCCCGGTTTTTGAGGAGGCTCTTTTCTCTGAGAGGATTGAGCCATGAAGAAGTCAAACAAGTTCTCACCCGAGGTGCGTGAGCGTGCGGTGAGGATGGTGCAAGAGCACCGTGGGGAGTACCCGTCGTTGTGGGCAGCTATCGAGTCCCTCGCGCCGAAGATCGGCTGTGTGCCGCAGACCTTGAACGAATGGGTCAAGCGCGCCGAGGTCGATTCTGGTGTGCGAGAAGGCGTCACGTCCAGTGAGGCCCAACGGGTCAAGGATCTGGAACGAGAGGTCAAGGAGCTGCGCCGAGCCAACGAGATATTGAAGTTGGCCAGCGCGTTTTTCGCCCAGGCGGAGCTCGACCGCCGACTCAAGTCCTGATGGACTTCATTGACGAACACCGGTACACCCACGGGGTCGAGCCGATCTGCAAGGCATTGCGGGTCGCCCCATCGGGATACTGGCGTCATGCAGCACTGCGACGTGAACCGCAGCAGCGCTGCGCCAGAGCACAACGCGATGAGTTGCTGGTGCCGCAGATCGAGCGTGTGTGGAACGCCAACATGCAGGTCTACGGGGCGGACAAGGTCTGGCGACAGCTCGCGCGTGAAGGCACAACGGTTGCTCGCTGCACGGTCGAGCGTCTGATGCGGCGCCAGGGTTTGCGAGGCGTGATGAGAGGCAAGGTAATTCGCACGACGATCAGCGACAAGCGTGCGCCGTGCCCTCTGGATCGGGTCAACCGGCAGTTCATGGCAGATCGGCCAAACCAGCTCTGGGTCTCTGACTTCACATACGTCTCGACCTGGCAGGGTTGGCTGTACGTGGCCTTCGTAATCGACGTGTACGCCAGGCGCATCGTGGGCTGGCGGGTCAGCAGTTCCATGCGTGCGGACTTCGTGCTTGATGCCCTGGAGCAGGCGCTGTACGCGCGCCAGCCCGAACGCGATGGAACGCTGATTCACCACTCGGACAGAGGCTCGCAATACGTGGGCATCCGCTACAGCGAACGCCTGGCCGAGGCGGGCATCGAGCCTTCCGTGGGCAGCAAAGGAGACAGCTATGACAACGCCCTGGCGGAAACAATTAACGGCCTGTACAAGGCAGAGCTGATTCATCGCAGGGCGCCGTGGAAAACCAAGGAATCAGTGGAACTGGCGACCCTCGAATGGGTGTCTTGGTTTAACCATCACCGATTGCTTGAGCCCATCGGGTACATACCGCCGGCAGAAGCTGAGGCAAACTACTATCGGCAACTCGCCAGTCAAGCCTCCACGGTGGAAGCTTGACTTAAGGCTACGCTGAACAAGTAGCCGAGTTGAGTGCCCCGCTGGGCAAGTGGTCGCTGATGCGGGGAAGTTGGGCGATTTGACCGCGTTCCTTGGTCATACCGGCCTTGCTCCCGCACTTGGGGTGCGCAAAGGGCGCACTCATGCCACGAGGCGCTGACGCGCCAGGTAGATGTTGGCCAGGCACAGCACCACGAACGAACGCGTGGCGTTCTTGGCAAGGCCTCGGTAGCGCACCTTGGTAAAGCCCCAGAGCCGCTTGACCACGGCGAAGACGTGTTCGACCCGGGCCCGGACCTTGGACTTGTTGTGATTCTTCGAGCGCTGGGCTTCATCGACCTCGCCACCCCAGCGCACGCGCTGGTTCGTGAAGTCCTTGGCCCGGGGCGCCTTCGATTCGATCAACGCCCTCTGGCTGGCGTAGGCGCTGTCGCCGTACACACGCTGCTCGTTGCCGTGCAGCAGATCGGGCAGCGGGTGTTTGTCATGCACGTTGGCCGCCGTCACCACCGCGCTGTGCGCCAGTCCGGTGCGGCTGTCCACGCCGATGTGCATCTTCATGCCGAAGTACCACTGTTGGCCTTTGCGGGTCTGGTGCATCTCGGGGTCGCGCTGCTTGTCGGCGTTCTTGGTCGAGCTGGGCGCACCGATGATGGTAGCGTCCACGATGGTGCCGGTGCCCACCTTCATGCCTCGCGCCTGCAGTACCACCCCCACCTTGGCAAACAAGGCCTCGCCCAGCTTGTGCTTCTCCAGCAGGCGGCGAAACTTCAGCAGCGTGGTCCCGTCAGGCACACGTTCACGCCCGAGATCGATGCCCACAAAGCGGCGCAGCGCCGTGCTGTCGAGCAGGGCCTCCTCGCAGGCCTCGTCGGCCAGGCTGAACCAGTGCTGCACGAAGTACATCCGCAGCATGCGTTCCAGCCCGATCGGTGGGCGTCCGTTACCGGCCTTGGGGTAGTGGGGCTCGATGACCGAGCACAGCTCCTGCCACGGCACGATCTGTTCCATCGTCGCCAGGAATGTGTCCCGCTTGGTCGGCTTGCGGTACTGCTCGTAGCCATCGCCTTGATCGGCTGCCATCGCCAGGGTCTGTTGCTTCATCTTCACCTTCGTGCCTCGGGTGCCTCGATACATGCAAACCTCGCGCCACCTCTCAACTTGTTCAGCGTAGCCTTAAACCAACCGGCCTCCACGAAACACGGGGCGGTTCACGCGAGTCAAGAAGTCAGTCGCAAGACGGGTATCAGCGGGGGACGCCAGCGAGCGACGAAGAACAGGCTGGACAAGGAAACCCGCTGCGATCCTGCGTGAAGCGGGTTGAGATCGGTCAAACCTCTGTGCGGATCACGCGGGATCTCATCGGCGGTGGGCTGAGGATAGGAGGAGCAAGATGCGACATATACTGAGACGAGAATCACTGGGGCATTGAGGCGCAGGTTCCACTTACAAGGACTGCAATGCCGATCCAAACCTCGATTCAAGCTCTGCGTGACGCAATCTTCAAGGAGCAAGTTGCGCTTTCCGCCATGGATAAGCTTTATTGCGTCTTCATCGTGAAGATGTTGAACTACCAGACCGGCAAGGGGGAGGCGCCCACAGCCGCTGAGTTTGAGACATGGCGCGAAAGCGTCGATGCACGCATTGAATTCTCTCGGCTGCGCGGCTTGATTTGACAGCCGTTGAATGTCCGTTTGAGTCGCGAAGCACGCCTCCATGTTCGCGCGCCGCGACGCGGGGCACGTGCTGAGGACAGCGAAGGTGAATAGTCCTCGGTATTGGTGCGTCATGCAGGCGTACTTAGACGCCAGAACCATTGGCGCCCAACGGATTTCCAAGAGGCAAAGAGCCGTATGTGGCGGGGCAATCGATCGCCCACATTAGCCGCGAAGGAGCTCGGCAGTCATATTGCCATCCAACGGCAACGTTCGGAGTGCGATCCAGTGGGAACTGAGGCCACAAAGTTCGACGCCAGCTTGTGTCATTGCCGCGTAGTTTTCAAGATTTGCTTTGGTCGTCGACACTGTCGACGCCGATCCAAATTTGAGCTACCGGGGGTGCGGACAAATACTTGGACTGGGTTGTGCCGTAAGCCCTAGACACACGCGCTCAATGCGCGGCGCCGTAAGAGGCATCCGCAGCTGTGGTGCAGAATCTGCACATGACTACTTTCGCTGCTTCACTTAAGAAAGAGATCGCCCGCGCCGCCCGCAAGGAGCTGCGCGACGAGCTCTCAGCCCTGCGCAAGGGCTCCTCAACCTATAGGTCAGAGATTGCCGAGCTCAAGCGAAAGATCAAAGCACTTGAGTCAAAGGTTAAAGCACTATCCCGAACCGCGCCGAGTGTTGCGTCAAAGACTGCGTCCAAACCCGATGCGACTCTTGCTCGCACCAAGCCAGGACGCAAGGTGACGTTTGGTCCAGCCGAGTTTTCGGCCCTGCGGCAACGACTTGGCTTCACGCAGGCGCAGATGGCTCAACTGGTGGGTGCATCTGCGCTATCCATCTACAAGTGGGAGAGCGGGCAAGTGACACCCAGGGCAGCCCAACTTGAGAAGATCATGTCGGTGCGCAAAATCGGCAAGCGCGAAGCGGTGGCACGGTTGCAAGCCGAGTGATTCTTGCGGGTGGTGCGGGCAACACGTCATGTCATCAACGAGATCGCTCGCAGGCACCATTTGGAGCGGGATTCAAACCTCTATCAGGAACACCTCGTTGAACGCGACATTCTCAAACCGAAGTTCATCGACAGATCGAGCCCGGTTCACATTCACGGGGTAGCCTCTGGGATTCGCCATCACTCGGCATCCTTCCACCATGTAGTCGAAACTGTCATGCACGTGGCCGTGCATCCAGACAACCGCCTGTTTGACCAACGGCTCCAGGTCGCTCACGAAGCCCGCATTGACAGGATTCCCGAGGTAGCGGGGATGAATGGACAGCGCATGCGGCCCATGGTGTGTCACGACGACGGTCAACCCATCGAATGTTTGCGACAGCTCACCCTCCAACCAGGCACGTGATCGCTCGTGATCGGCGAGCGCATGCCGTGCCTGAAACGGCCCCTCTTCTGTCTCGATCAATCTGAAGTCGCTCAAAGCAGCCTCGGTTCGTTGCATCGCTGCGCTTTGCGTGAACCCCGGCTGCCTAAAGTCCGTCCAAAGCGTTGCACCCAGAAATCGAACACCTGCAATCTCAATGCGATCATTGTCCAGGACATGCACTGATGTCCCAACGGCCGCCGCTTGAAGGTCTGCACGAGTTCGCTCCCAATGTGCTCCGTAGAACTCGTGGTTGCCGGCCACATAGATCACCGGGATATCGACGTCGGCGTAGTACTCGATCCCTTTTGTGCCCAAATGGATGTCACCCGCCAACACAAGCACATCGGCACTTGGGTCAGGCAGCACTTTTCCCTCTCGCGGGAAGCGCCTCTCAAGGTGTTCGATATGCAGGTCGGAAGCCAGCTGGATTTTCATGCGCTCGTTCCTTTTCGGAGACGCCCGACCAACTCCAACACCCGTTCGGCATCGCGTGTCCTGAACCCCAGCCGGGGATCGGTGAACACCACCTGCTCTCGCGCTTTGAAGTTCAGAAGATCGTCCTCAAGCGCAATCCAACGGTGCGGCTCCCGCTGGTTGGCGATCAACCAGTTGCGGCACTGCGATTCACGCAGCGGTATGGCACCAAAGTCAACCTTGGGACTGCCTTTCTGAAGCGTGCAGCCCACGATGAGCCGATGCAGGTCCGGCTGCTCTTCAAAGAAATCCCGCATCTTCTCCAACGGGTAGTGTGCCGCCCACGAGCTCGAGATCACCATCTCGACGTTCTCGACCTGCCGAAGGCAGATCTGCAGCAGATGGGCTTTCTCGAAGAGCCGATCCGTGGGACCCGCCCTGGGGGTGCAGCACCCCGTCAAAGTCCAGGAACAAAGTGATCAACGGCTTCATAGGAGCAGGTGGAGTGTTGGAAGTGGATGTCATAGGTGTCTTTGTGGCAAGTGCTCTCAGTGCACATGCTTCACTGGTTCGTCTTGTTTGTCGTCTTCCAGCGCCTCGGCCGGCAGGTCCTTGATCGAAACAACTCCGCTGCCCTGCCTCACGGCCTGCGCGATCGCCGCCCCGGTGAGCTGGTAGATCTCCCGCGCACTTAAGTGCGCCAGCGCCAGCACAAACTCCTTGTCGGGCTCCTGCTTCAGGCGCACCCCGGCGTTCCTGATCGCAGCCGCCACCACCGTATGGGCCACCAGGATGGCCTGCTCGGCGTCGGGCATGCGGATGTAGAACGCCCGCATGCGGGACCTCAGGGTGGGCGCGATCTGCCAGGGATAGTTGCTGGTGGCGATCCAGGTGATGAGGCTGGCATCGAGCTCCATCTCCACACTCTGGTCTCGGACCCGACCGGCGCTCACCGGCTCCAGCAGACTGTGCAACACAGCGGTGGGGTCTGAAGACCGGCCAAAGCTCCCTGCCTTGTCCAGCTCATCCAGGATCACCACCGGGTTGGCGTAGTCTCCCCTGACCAGCATCTCGAACACCAGGCCGAAGCGCGTATTGCCCCAGGTCACCTCCGAACCGAGCAAGGCCGATGAGGTCTCGGCCTGGTCCATCGGATGGCGCCGTACTGGCACACCCAGGGCTTGGGCCAAGGCCTCACAGAAATGGGTCTTGCCCACCCCGGGAGGTCCTGCGAGCAGCATGGGTGGGATGCCCACCGGACGCCGGCTCAACTTGGCCAGGGCGAGTCGATCGGCCACAAAATGGATCACTTCAGAGAAATGTGGGTGGGACTGCTCCAGGGCCAGGATCTCATTGAGGCTAGGGGGAAGGCCCACCCGGCGCCAGGCGCCCTTGGGAGCCAGCTCTTTGTAGATGGCGGCATTGCGCTTTTGCACATCCGCGTCGCTCTGCAGCTTGCTCTCGCACAGCTTCTCCAGGTCATCCGGGTCGTAGACACGCAGCTTCCTTTTGGCGGGCAACCCGCTGAGTTGCTCCTGGAATGTTTTCGGATCTGTGCTCCCAATGGGCAATCCCCTGCGCCGCGAACGCCGCGCTTCTTCCTTGACCTTCTTGTCCGACTTGGCATCACGCGGATTGCCCGCGGCGTCAGCAGCCTCCGCCTGGGCGTTCTCGGCTGCTTCGGCGCCGTCCTTCTCCTCGCGCGCCTTGCGTTCGGCTTCTTGCTGGGCCTGGACATCGAGTTCGTCTTTGAGGGTCTGGGTGACCCACAAGACTTTTCGGTCGGCGTGGTACCGGCTCGTGCTCGACTGCTCCACGAACTGGCCTTCGGTCACGAACGGCGGTCGGCCCGTGTGTTCAGAGGCCACGGGCGTGGAGGGGGGCGGCGTGAGGACCGGCGTGAGGCCCTCGAGCACCTCGATCCTGAGTTCGGCGCTTTCTGTGGCGGGATGAATGCGCACGCGGATCCTCTTCATTTGAGTGCCCGCAGCTTCTTGTAGTGCGCCACACGGATGTTGTGGATGTGGGGTGGCACGCCGTGGCAGCCAAAGCGCCGGCTGATCTGGCCGTTCTCGCAGAACGACAACGCCACAGCAGCCTCCAGACGCTTTCGCACCAGGTGGCCCTGGAGCATCTGCACAAGCCGCATCGCGTTCGGCCCGCTGTAGTTCAGGGTGTAGACCTGCTTGTTGTGCTGGAGCTTGCGCGCCACCTCGTAGATGGTGCCGGGCAGGTTCAAACACTTCTGGAAGTGCTCCAGGGTCTGGCGGCAGTTCTGGACGATGCACACGACCAAGCGGTAGATCGTCTTGCGGTGACGGAACGGTTGCTTCACGATGGCGATGCATCCGTCGCCGTCGAGCATGCCGGCGGCCCAGTCCAGGCTGGAAGGTGGCATGCGGCTCACCGAATACTTCCGGCGGACCAGTTCTTCGGTGTCCGTCGCGGCTTCACTACACGAGAGCATCTCGCCAGCGCCACTGGCGTCCTCATGGGCATCACCCGAATCACCACCGTGGGCATCGTCACTGGGCTCGTGATCCGTTTCGGCATGGGACTCGCCAATGACGTCCTGCTCCTGCAGGAAGATGTCGTTCGGGTCATCTAACGCATCGCACACCGCCTCCATCAACTCATGCTCCATCACCGTCCGAGGAAAGATCGCGCGGCGCTGGGGCGCGGGGTGACGTTCACCGGCTGGGGACCCACCGGAGGTGGAACCACCTTCGCCTTTTGAATACGGCACAGGTGGACGAGTTACTACAGGCCTGACGGCGTGAGCAGGAGCGGGCACTGACTTCACCACCCAAGCGCTGCGGGCACCTGCGTCGTCGCTGGCATAACGACCATCGCCCTGATCATCTTGCGTCGAACGCGGCACGCTCAAGCGGCGGTGGTCTTCATCGCGAGCCCGGCTCAGTGCATCGCCAAGCGCGCAGCCCAGGCGCGCCACGTCTGGGTCCACGGGGTTCCTGGACAGCGGGCCGAAACGGCTGCCCAGGCGGAACGGGCGTTCGCCTTCCCCGCTCCACAGCGCGCGCAGTCGCGATGCGTCTTCCGGCTCCAGCGTTTCCAGGCGGCTCAGGAGGGCTCGAAGCACCAGCACCGTATCGGGATGCGCGCGCCGCCTCAGTTCCATTTCATCAGAGCGGGAAGGTGAAGATGGCGAAGAAGATGAAGACGGTTCGACCAATGGCGGTTTGTTCGGCAGGTCCAGTGCGCCCAGGTCGGCCAGCACCGCCGCCAGGCGCACCAACGAAGCTTCATCACGGTCGAGGTCATGGGCGTTCATGCGCATGGCGGCCAGAATGCCGGCGCGCAAGACAAAGCTGCGCCCGGCCGTCTGCGGGTACCGACCAGCCGGGGCGGTCGACGCTTGCTGCGCTGCTTCGATGTCCGGTCGGCTAAGCGCGGCCATCAGGAACGCCTGGTGCACGGGTTTGAGGCTGGCGAGCACGCGGTGCAAATCCTGTTCCACCGTGTCCAGCAATCCCAGATGGCGCAGCACCCAGGGCGTCGTGGCCGGTCCTGGGAATGCCTTACCGAATTGCTGAAGCACCAGCACATCCGAGGGCACGTTCGGCACCGCATGCTTCATGAGTTCGAGTTCGTAAACGCCCGGCTCCGGAATCCAACGGGTGCCGTGCACCGAAGGCAGCAGCACGCTCTGGTCACCTGCACCCAGACGGACCAGGGACATGCAGCCGGAGAGGTCCACCGTGCTGGGTGGCGTTCCACCGCGGTACGCCATCTCGGTCTGCAAGAAGTGCTGATCCGCCTCGGACGCAATCGATCCGAACGGCTGCGCGGCGCTGATGTGCGCGGTCACCCGGATCACCGACAGCGGGTCGAGCAGTTCGCCGCAGACGTTGGTGAACTCGTCCATGGGGTCAGAGATGTATGCGCTCGGAGCCGGTGGGATGGAGAGCTCCACGCTCATGGGTTGAGGAGCGCCATGTGGCGGTTGCAGAGCATGGTGCTTGTGCAGTTCGGCAGCGAAGTGCTCCAGTCCGGTGGCGAATTCTTCAATCTGATTGGGTTTCTGGTTCGAGTTCGAGTTGTGGTTCGAGGTCATGGTGTTGTCCTGAGAAAATTGGGCGTTTCGAGAAGTGATTGGGCAAAGCTGCGCCCTTCCGCACGGCGAAGGCTTCTCGCCTCTGCCCGTCCGGTGGGTTCAACTTGTGGTGTTCAGGCGCTCAGGCCTGTGCGCTTGTCGCTACTCGCGCTTCAGGAAGCCCGGCGGCTCCGGGCTCCTGAGAAACGGCAGCAGGCCGGGCGATGCGCGCGCAACGGTCTTGCTCCGTCGCGCGACGGCGTGCTTTGAATGCGGCGCCGTGGCAATCTTGGTCGTCAGCGCTGCCAAAGGCGTCAGCATTTCTTCGGCCTCTTCCGCGTCTTCATCGTCCGCCTCGTCCAGATCGTCGCCCGCGAGCAAGGTTTCGATTGCATCGTCGGTCTGGCCCTGGATCGCAAGCGTGGCCGTGGCTTTGTCTGCTTCTTCCGGCAAACGAAGCACCAAGCCTTGCACCGGCGCGACCGAGATGTGCTGCTTGAGCAAGCGCTCCATGGCCGACCCATCGCGGCGCGTCAGGTTGGGCACGTAGCGGCTGTAGACGCGGAACAGCATCTCGGTGCTGGTGTGACCGAGCTGACGCGCGATCCACTCCGGCGCTTCGCCCGAGGCCAGCCACAAGGTGGCTGCGGTGTGGCGCATCTGGTAGGCCCGGCGGTGCGGGATGTCCAGGTGGCGCAGCAGCGGCGACCACACCCGGTTCAGAAAGTTCTGGTTGTCGATGGGCGTGCCTCCGCGGTTGCAGAACACGAACTCCGAGGTCTTGCCGGTCACCTTGAACTGCTCCTGCAGTGCATCGAACACCAGGTCGTTCATCTGGATGTCGCGCACACTGCCGTCGGTCTTGAGTTCGTCCTCTTCTTTGAGCACGATGGCCTCGCGCACCAGGATGAGCCGGCGCTCGAAATCCACGTACTTCCACTTCAGGCCGTGGGCCTCACCTGTGCGCATGCCGGTGAAGAAACGCACCGTGAAGTACTGGCGGTAGTCCGCGCGCACCGTGGTGAGGATCTGCTGCACCTCGTCCAGGGTGAACGGCATTACGTCGCTGCGCTTCATCTTCAGCGGCTTGATGTTGCGAAACGCGGAAGTAAACTCGAACCGGTCGGCCGCTTCATTAAGAATCTGCCGCAGCGGCTTCATCACGGAGTTGATGCGACGGTTGGATAATGTGTTCTGGGATCTACGGGTGGTTACTTTGGCGAGTGTTGCCCGAAATGCCAGTACGTCTGCCTTGGTGATCTGGCCGACCTCCTTCTCCCCGAAATAGGGAACAAGGTACTGGTCGATCGACCCACGTTGCGTCACGCGGTAGCTGCGCCGCCACGACACCTCCGACTCCGCGAACCATTGCTCGGCGAACACCTTGAAGGTGGGCGTACCCATGCGTGAAGTCGGTTGGCGCTGCAGTTCTGATGCGCTCGCGTTGACAGCGGCATCGGCCACCGGCTCTCGCGATGGCGGCGGTTTGCCGAAGGTCTTCTGGTAGTCGAAGGTGCCGAGGGCGATTTCGGCTTCGATGCGGTCGAGGGCTTTCTGCAATCGTTTGCGGTTGCCAGCGTTGTCTGCAAGAGACGTGTACTCGCGCAGTCTCTGCCCAGCATGGCGAAAGTCCATGAAGAGCGTGCCCTTGCTCTCATGCCGGCGAATACTACCCATGAAGCACACCCCCATTGGCCAGAGGAATCGCCTCGGAGCCCATGGCTGAGTGATGCGCCATGTCGGTCTCAATGTGCTCCCAGATGTAGAGCGTCTTGCGTCCACCGAAGGGACGGATGTAATGCCGACCTTCGAGCAATACGCTGTCTTTCAGCCGGTCCCGAATGGTTCTGCTGTCGTACTTGATGCGGGACGACAACTCATCGGTTGTCAGGTAGGTGCATGCGGACACTTCTCACTCCTTCTGGTTAGTGGGACAATCAGAACAACAAAAGAACATCCAAACGTCTTTTTTGTCATTCTGAATGGCATTATGAAGGAAGAAATGCCACTGTCAAGTGTTTTTTGTCATTTTGAATGATATTTTTTCGCGGAGAATGTCTTGATCAAGTGCCACCTATCCCGCCTGATGGGGGAGCGAAAGCTCAAGATCAGCGATGTGGCGCGTGACACGGGGCTGCACCGCAACACCATCACGCTGCTTTACCAAGAGACTGCAACTCGGGTTGATCTCGACGCGATTGACTCACTGTGCAAGTACTTCGATGTCAGCGTTGGGCAACTGTTTGAGTTTTTCGATGAACCGTCGTCGCCCTAGACCTCAGAGAGGTGCCACATAACTATCCTCGCGTTGAATCAGTGGAGTTGCTTCAGAACCTCGTGTGATTCCTAAACCAACAGGAGTTCTGATGACTGGAGAACGGGATTACCACCGGGCTGTGGAAGACGGCCGGCGCAATCAGGAAGTCAAGGTTCTCATACAGAACTGGTGCGGCCACGCAAGGATCGAGAAATTTGGTGGTACCGGGATGATCGAGGCAGCAACCGGCTTCCCGATCGGCCATCACTCTATGGCCTGCGACCACGCACCGGCAGGCGGTTCTGCAACCTGGCACCTTGAGGATGCGGCGCTGGCGTTTTACGATCGCAATTGCGCCATTTGCAAAGTCCGTCAGCCGTTGCGCCTACCCAATCTTGTAGAACTCGTGGGCCGCCGGGACCAGCAGGCGGCCGTAAGGGCAGCAGATCAGGAGCTGCAGGCAAAAAAGCTCCGCGATGAATTTGACTCCCGCCAAAAAGCACGCGCTGCGCTTCAAGCCAATGCCACGGTGCCAGTCGCCTCGTTGATTGAAGATCTGCAGTTACTGGATCAAACCCGCACCGAGCCGGCGTCGGACAAGATTGTCGCGACTGCCCGCCTCGCGCCTGAGGTGTTCAACGCCGACATCGTCGAGCACCTGTTTCGTCTGATCGAAACGGAGGAATCATGGGCGATTGAAACGGCACTTGGCTGCCTGCGCATAGTGTCATCGGACCACAAGAGGCTCGTCGCCTGCGCGATGCAATGCCTCTCGCTGGGTTGCAACACGATGACTTCCGCCGCGGTGCTCCTCGAGCACCTTGACTTAGTTGATGCGTCCCAGGTGCAGTCAGCCATCAGAAGCCTGTGCTACTTGGCCGCGCCGCCGCGTAGCGACTTTGACTACTCCGAACCCGAGAAACGGCCCGAAGCGCTGCAGGCTTTGGCGTCTAGGTATCCCGCGCCGGTGGAAAAGGCGCTCGACATCTTGATTGCCAGCAGCTCGGGCAACGCCGTCATGGCCGCGGCAAGGGCGATTCCTCTGGTGTTCGGTCGCAATGCTTATTCACCAGGCTTGGTTCGCGGCCTCGCAGCAAAGCTCACTCGGCTTGACTCTCTTGTCGACAGCGACCGGGATTCGGAAATAGACAAGGTCGCACATGAACTGGAGCGTGCACTCGTTTACGCCATGCTCGCCGACGATCAGCAAGTCGACACACTGCTCGCGAACTACTACCAGGGAGCCTCCAGGACGGGCGAGGCGCGCATCGCCGGCGTCTATTCCAGTTTGCTGAGGCTACCGGGCAATCGATTTGAATCCATAGATGCGGCTCCCGATCTCAGGCCTTACGAAACGGCGCTTCGTCGCATCCTGACGTGGGCTTCGGCGACGCAGAATCAGGAAGTGATTCAAGAGGTTCAAGAAGCCCTGCGGCACTTTCCAGAACAGCTTGCTCCGGTTGCGCATGAACAAATGGAGCTCCTGCTGGGAACTGCCGCATTGGTGGATCAGGCGCTCACAGATTTCATGAATTCGCCGGTACCTCCTGAAGAGGCGACCAATTTCCTGGCACAAATGGAGCGCAGCAACCAGAGGCAGCGACTGGCTGGCCTGCGCGCCGCCATTCTTGAATGGGCCAGCGGCGCGGCGGCGACGGACTCAGCGGCCGCAGGAAAATTCATTAGCTTCATCGCCAGCGACGTGCAGTGGCCGGAGCAGTTTCGTAGCGCCCTCGTCAAGGCGCTGCCACCGCTGATGCGCACCGCAGCATCAACGAATGCAGTCCTTCCATTCCTGTATGGCGCCATGGTCGGAGAGTCCGCGCTGGTACGGATGGCAGCTGCGCGGGCGCTACAGGAGTTGCGTGGCTCCCGCGTCAGTGACCTCCCTTCCCTCGTGCATGACGCATTTCTGTTGCTCTTGTCCGACCCAATCGTCGGTGTTCACCAATCTGCCGCCGAGGCGCTGGAACGCATCTCCCTTCCGAAGGAATACGAGGACCGCATCACTACGCAGTTGAAGACAATTTTTAGCGTCTACGCTCAAGAGGGCCGCGCGCATGATGCATTTCTTGTGACCTGCATCGAACTTCTGGTAAACCGTCTGCACAAGAAGGCCGGCTTCGCTGGTGGATGGGCGCGCATCTTTGTCGCTGTATTGATGAAGGTCGACGACGGGACTCTGTTGCGACATGGTCGCTCATGGATGTTGGAGCGGCTTGTCAACGTAGAAGACTTTCCCGATCTGCTCCTGAAGCTGTTGCGTTCAGCGGAGCGCCATGAAAACTATGACGATCAACTGGTTTCTCTGCTGCGCGAACTTCCTCGAGACGGCTTGTTGAATATGCGTACGAGCCTAGTCGCCTTGTGCGAGCAGCTTTCCCATGACCATGTACTGGCCGCAGCCTGCATCGAGGTTCTCAGTGCGGCAGAAGCATGGGACTCTGCTGCGAAGATTGCAGGCCATTCGCGCGACGCCTTGCCCGATTCAACGCGGATGCGGGTGCGCAAACAATACGCGCATTTGACGGCACTCGCGACCGAGTTTGAACAACACCTGGCGGAAGGACACCATTCGGATGCCCTGGGATGCGCTGTTCGATGGCAGCATATCTTGGAAGAGGTGGAACGCGGCAGGGGTGACGAATGAGACAGAACCTAGTCCAACCCGACGTCTTTTCATCACGCCTGAATGCCGTTGAAGCGCTGTTGCGGTTCCCGGCAGTGACAGGCACGAATGACCTGAATGCGCTAGCTGGCGAGCTTGATTCGACATCGGCGTCGCTTGCCAATCCGACTACCGCCGTTGCGTACGCCGCGTTTGCAGGGTTGGTGCGCATCGCAGCCACCCTTGTTCAGTGGCACGGCGCCGTCTTGACGGCGCTCCCTGACGCCGACCGCTTCTTGCGAAGCGCGAAGGCGCGCCACCAACTCTGGCTCAAGGAATATGAAGCGCAGGTGGCGGCGGCCAGACTGGTCCAGGCCAGTCGAACGCTGCCGGACGTGTCGAGTCCGGACGATGCGGTGAAATTTCTCAATGGAGTGGGTGCCACGCCACTGCCGCTAGGCATGCTCGTCCAGGACCTGTCCTTTGCGAGGATTCATGGCCCGAATCTCGATGAGCGGCCCACTCCTGAACCACTTG
This sequence comes from Hydrogenophaga palleronii NBRC 102513, assembly GCF_001571225.1. Classification (GTDB taxonomy): domain Bacteria; phylum Pseudomonadota; class Gammaproteobacteria; order Burkholderiales; family Burkholderiaceae_C; genus Hydrogenophaga; species Hydrogenophaga palleronii. The sequence continues at coordinate 12,007 of NZ_BCTJ01000013.1, read as the reverse complement.
CGCTCACAGTCGCATTCCTGAAGTTCCAAGTTGACTCGGTCGACGTGCAGCACATCCACCAGCTTACGCCTGGAGAAGTCCATGATCTGGAATTGGAAGTTCGCGTTTCGCGATGGCCCGAGGAACATAGTGAACTCCAATTGACGCCTGTCTCTGTGGAGCCTGCCTCAACATACGATTTTCCGAGTTTCAACTTTTCTCGCCCGGACGGTGAGCCGCCGTACATCCTGCATCAACGCGCGCGCGCCATTCTGAAAGCGTCGCAAGGACTGCACGCGCGGCCATTCGAATTCAAGTATGCGGCGGAGTTTTTGCCGCCCAAGTCGGAGCAGCCAGTTGCGATCGTGGGGCACCGCACGCTGCTGATCGATGGCACAGATCCGTCGCGTTCGATTTGCGGCTACCCGGCAATGGATAGTCGCCTCATCGAGTTTCGTGAGACTCTGCGCAAAGCGCCTGGCATGGCGCAATCAGAGCTGCTCGACCTGTTGAAAGTCCTGGCCGCACTGTTCAACCTAGCGGGCAGCGCGGTTCAGGATGCGCTGTTTCCGGAGAAGCGGTCCGAAGCGCAGTTTCAACTGGACGTGCGTGCCGCCTTGCGACGCAGTCCATCCATCGGGATCGAACTGGACGAACATGCCAATGCCGCGGGTGGCATCACTGATCTGTCGTTCCGTGGAATCCCCATTGAGTTGAAGGTTGAGAGCTCGGCACTTTTCGCCTTGGAGGATGGGAGGCGCTTCGCTTTCCAAGTAGCTTCATATGCAGTGGCGAAAGGCAAGAAGACCGCAGTGCTCTGCGTTCTGGACTGCAGTGGCAAAAACGGGCCCCCGCGTGATCCTGCGCAGTTAGTAGGCATTCTTTCTCTTGAAAACGGTGTTCAGGTATGTGTCTTGGTGATTCAAGGAAATCTGCAGAAGCCGAGCGCGCTCTCCCGCGGTTCCGCGCATCAATAGCTTCAGAAGACTCACTGAATCTCAACTTTGAACATTGAGACTTGAGCGTCGAGCTGGATGTCGTCTAAAAGCCATCCATCACGAACGACTGCTTTCGGGAACGAGCGCATCAGCGTCAACACAGAGCAAGTAACTAACTAATGGCCATCGAACAGCACGTCGAGGAACGCGAGATCGCGACCCTGAGCGGCAGAAGACAGATACCATCAACTGAGGAGGCAGCGCGATGCACATTCAACACGTTGAGATAAGCAATTTTCGGAAACTCAAAGCGGTACGCATCGATTTCTCGGAGCAGAAGACGGTCTTCGTCGGCGCCAACAACAGCGGGAAAACTTCCGCGATGGTGGCGCTTCGGCGATTCTTGGTCGAGCCATCCGAATTCACCGTCAATGACCTGACGCTCTCGCACTGGACCAAGATCAATGCCTCGGCCGCAGGGTGGGAGTCGGCGGTCAGCAGCGGCGAGGAACTCGCTGCACTTGACTGGAGCGATGTGCTCCCGTTCCTCGATGTCTGGCTCAATGTCTCCAACAACGAGCTGCACTATGTCCAGAAGCTGTTGCCTACCTTGGACTGGCAAGGCGGACATCTTGGCGTTCGACTTCGCTTGGAGCCCAAGGATGCCGAAGGTCTTCAGCGGGAATACCTGAAGGCCAGAGCGGCAATCACGGAACTGCTTGCACATCCGCTTGCCGCCGCATCCGTCGTTGCGGTCGCAGAGGGCGCCGCCGAGGTGGTCGTAGAAGCGGTCTCGGTGCCCTCGGCAATGCCTGCCTATACGTTCTCGCTGTGGCCACAGTCCATGATGGAGTTCCTCGGCCGCCGATTGCGTAGCATGTTTACGGTGCGCGCTTACCTTCTGGACCCGGCAGCACTCAAGGCGCCGCAAGAAGGGTTGGCCGTGCCTCAAGTGCTGGCCCCCGACAGCGATCCGCTCGACGGCGATCCCTTCAAGGGCTTGATCTGTATCGACGAAATAAGCGCACAGCGGGGTTTCGGGTATGCCGGCAGCACGCGAGCCCCCAGCGAAGACGATTCCAAGTACGACCCGCAGGAGGCACGCGGCGCCAAGAAGTTGTCTTCTCAGTTGCGGTCGTACTACACGCAGCACCTGGACCCTTACGACAAGCCCGAACCCAAGGACCTGACAGCCTTGCAGGCCCTCCATGACGCAGAGGCAGCCTTTGAAGCGCGCTTGACGGAGGGCTTCGCCGCAGCACTGAAGGAATTGGAGCACATCGGCTATCCGGGCGTTACCGACCCGAAACTGACGATTACCACGCGAATCAAACCAACAGACGGTCTGAACCATGGCTCGGCCGTCCAGTACGAAGTGCCGACACATCTGGCCGAGGCGGAAAAGGGTCACCGCTTGCCAGAGGACTCGAACGGCCTGGGATACCAGAACCTGGTTTCAATGGTGTTCGCTCTCATGAGTTTCCGCGATCGGTGGATGCGCGTCGGCAAGGCCGGAATCTCAGTCGCTGATGACGACAGCTTCGTGCCGCCGCTTCATCTCATTCTCGTAGAAGAACCGGAGGCCCACCTGCATGCCCAAGTGCAGCAGGTATTCATCAAGCAGGCGTATGCGGTGCTTCGAAAGCATCCCAAGCTAGGTGACGCGACCGCCCTGAAAACCCAATTGGTTGTCAGCACGCATTCCAGCCATCTTGCGCACGAGTGCGATTTCGCATCCTTGCGATACTTCCGGCGATTGCCTGCACCTACCGAAGCGGGTGGGGTGCCGATCGCTTCGGTGGTCAACCTCTCGGAGGTGTTCGGCGCCGCCAATCTCACCGAGCAGTTCGTCACGCGCTATCTCAAGGCTGTCCACTGTGACCTGTTCTTCGCAGACGGTGCGGTCCTGATCGAAGGGCCTGCCGAAAGAATTCTCGTGCCGCACTTTGTGCGTGAACGCCCCGACTTCGAGTATCTGCGCCGGTGCTACATCACATGGCTCGAAATTGGTGGTAGCCATGCGCATCGGCTCAAGCGTCTGCTTGAACATCTCGGGCTCACCACCCTGATCGTCACCGACCTTGATGCCAAGGATGGCACATCGGGCGCGGCCCTGCCGCCAAAGCGCAACAGCGGCCAGAAGGCGCGAAACGAAACATTGAAGTCCTGGGTTCCTGCCGAGGATTCGCTTGATGTCTTGCTTGACAAGATGGGTCCCGACCTTGTCAAAGAGGACCCCAGCGGATACGCGATAAGGGTGGCATATCAACAGCCAATCGCGCTGAGCTTCAAATCGAAGTCTCCGGCCGAGGCGCTTGCGAACACCTTCGAGGATGCGCTCCTTTACGAGAATCCAACCCTGTTCGCCGACCTGCCTGGTCATGGGCTAATAGCGAAGTTTCGTGATGCCCTAGCGGACAGCGCCGACATGGAGGCGCTCGCAGCGGCAGTCCACTTGGCCTTGAAGTCAGGGAACAAGGCGGAATTTGCGCTCGATCTCCTTTACAGCGACAAGATCACATCCCTGAAAGTGCCTGTCTACATCCACGACGGTCTGGCCTGGCTTGCCTTGCAGCTAAAGCGCAAGGAGCAAGATGCCATTGGCCAAACGAAAGCGGCCGCATGACAGCCGCCGCCGACGTGCTGGACGATCTGGACCACCCGGTCGATGCCGAGATTGCTGCATGTCTCGACCTAGCCGCTCCGCGAAGTTTTTTTCTATTTGCGGGCGCTGGCTCCGGCAAGACGCGATCACTGGTCAAGGCGCTCGATCATGTACGCCAATTGCACGGTGAGACGCTTCGGTTTCGAGGCCAGCGCGTTGGCGTCATTACCTTCACCAATGCAGCGTGCGATGAAATTAACCGTCGCTTGGAGTTTGATCGAACGATCGAGGTCTCGACGATTCACAGCTTTGCATGGACTCTTATCGGAGGCCTGAACCATGACATCCGGGAGTGGCTCCGGACGAATCTTGCTGCGGAAATTGCAGAACTCGAAGCGCTTGAGGCCAAAGGCCGCAGCGGAACCAAGGCATCAGCGGAGCGTATCAGCAAGATTGCGTCGAAGAGCAAACGCTTGGCCAATCTGAACACCGTTCGCCGTTTCATCTACAGCCCAACCGGGGATAACCGCGGCCGCGATGCGCTCAATCACAGCGAGGTCATCAAGATATCAGCGACCTTTCTGCAAAACAAGTCGACGATGCAGAGCATCCTGGTCGGGCGCTACCCGATCTTGCTCATCGATGAAAGCCAGGACACCAACAAACTTCTGATAGATGCCTTGTTCGCTGTCCAGTCCAGTCACCGCGAGCGCTTCGCGCTCGGCCTACTCGGGGACATGATGCAGCGCATCTACAGCGACGGCAAGGAGGGTTTGGGTCAGGACTTGCCGAGTGACTGGGCTACACCACGGAAGCGCCTGAACCATCGCTGTCCCAAACGTGTAATCAAGCTGATCAACAAGATCCGGAAGGTGGTTGATGGTCAGGAGCAGATTCCCCGCACGGACAGTGCTGAAGGCTGGGTCAGGCTCTTTATTCTCCCAGGCGACACTGTCGACAAGCCCGCCGCCGAGCGGGCTGTGGCGCAGCGAATGGAGCAACTGACAACGGACGAAGGATGGAGGAAAACCGACACGTACAAGAGCCTGACCCTCGAGCACCGGATGGCCGCGAAACGAATGGGCTTTCTGGAAATGTTCGTCGCCCTCCATGAGGTTGAGAGCTTCCGGACCGGCCTGCTCGATGGCAGTCTGCCGTTCGTGCGCTTCTTTGCCGAGCAGATCCTGCCACTGGTGAACGCACAGCGACGCAATGATCGCTTCGCCGTTGCGCGCATCGTTCGCACGTCGTCGCCATTACTCAGTGGCGACAAGCTGCGGACGACGGAAGATCAACCGATGCAGTTGCGTCACGCGAGAGAGGCGATTGATGGCCTGATGTCGCTCTGGCAGGCCGGCGTGGAACCGACCTTCGGCGACGTACTGCGCAATGTTGCAAGCAGTGGTCTCTTCGCCGTGCCCGATGCTCTTCGACCCAACGCTGACCGTGATGCCTCATTGGATGGCGTGGAAGACGTCGACGGCCAGGAAGTCGATCGCCAGACCAAGAAGGCAGTAGCGATAGATGAGTTTCTTGCTGCACCATTTTTCCAGATCGATCCCTACGCCGCCTACGTTTCCGGCAAGGCGCATTTCGATACGCACCAAGGCGTCAAAGGGCTGGAGTTTCCGAGAGTCATGGTGATCATGGATGATGACGAAGCTCGGGGGTTCCTTTTCAGCTACGCGAAGCTCTTTGGTGGGAAGCAAGCCGGAGATACATCGGTCGAATCCACGCGGCGGCTGTTTTACGTCACCTGCAGTCGGGCGGAACGCAGCTTGGCACTGGTGGCCTACTCGACCCAGCCGGATCTGGTCCGTCAGTTTGTTCTGCGAGAGCAATGGTTCGAGCCCGATGAGGTGGTGGTCGGCATTCCAAATTGATGTACTTGAAACAGTGTCTGCAGGTTTCCATCGTCACCTCAAAACTCCAGCATTTATCTGGTTTTCGGGGTTCTACAGGGCAACTTCTTGTCAAGTGAAAGACTGGGCGCCAAAACAGCCGCGGCCCTGCAGTCATCCCTTTCGAATCAGCGCCCAAAGTTGCGTTTTTACATACGCGAGCGCCATGGCGGGTTCTGATTGTGGAGATACCGTTGACATGAAATGGTTTGAACGGCGAATGGACGCCTCGATTCAGCCCTTTTTCCAGGCGTTCAGTTGCCGCAGGGGATTGCTCCCGACACTTGCGGCTCTTCGGGTATGGCCTCGCGGCTACAGAGCAATGAACCACGCAATCGTGTGAATCAAGATTGGGTTACTCGTCTCGGCTTGACATCACTGGCATCAACAGGAGGAACGAGGGGATGGGAAATAGCTTGACGTCAGCTGAGGCAAAAGCTGCGCTAAAGACCTGGTTTGATACGACCTCTACTGAGTGGGGTCTCCGGGGTGAGCACCTACAGGTTCTTGAGGCGGTCTTGCGCAATTCCCTGGCGGGCGAGATGGCGTTGACTAGGGAACAATTTAGACAAAAGCACCGCGCCAAGCAGAAGGAAATCGATTGGCTGGAAGGGGGCTCCTTCCTAAAGCTACACCAGACGCCTGCTAGCACGACTTATCGTCTTGAGTTCCTTGGATTTGCCATGCTGGTATGCGTACGGACATCAAGAGCAGAGGCATTGCGGGTACTGATGGACAAGATACTCAGGCTGGTCAAGAGAAACCTTGCCAATCCCGAACTCACAAATGTCACGTCCATACCGTTGGGCAACCTGGCCAGTCGCATAAACCATGGCTTACCAGAATGCCACCTTAGAGTCGCTCTGCGAATCTTAAGCACCTCCTCGATAGGAGTGCACATGCATGAGCCCACGACAGGGGCAGAAAGCGTCAATTATTCGGACAGCGTCTACCACGTCAGTAACATGCTCGGATACTCTCTGCACTTCGTAAGGGGGTATGGCGCGCGCGCTAGAGCGAGCCTCTTTTCCGCACCTGAGGCCCCACTTTCGTTAACAAAACTCCAGCTAGTTCCTGACGCCTACACAAACGCGAAGAACGCCCTGGATAGGGTGCTCGGAGACCCGAGCTCCGCAATTGGGTCGGCAAAGTCCGCACTCGAAGGGGTGCTGAAGATGGTCGCAGTCAATTCCGTCGTGCAAGTGAACCCTTCTTTGCCTCAACTGGTGAAAGCATGTCAGGCGGATCTGAGGTTGGATGGGGAGTTCGTGGACCTGGGCCGAACCGTCACGACCCTGGTGCAGCGCATCGCCGAGATTCGCAATGTCTATTCGGACGGCCACGGCAAAGCTCCGGGCCAACGCGGCGCTACGCAGGCTGAGGCAAAATTCGTCGTGGGAACGACGCTTCTCTTGTGCGACTTCTTGCTTGAGCGCTGGGAAGCTGCAGCGACGATGAAATCGCAGGTGTAGCCAAGTGGTATCGCGCCCGTGACTCAAGTAGGCTGTTGGTGCCAGTCACGCCCAACGCCAACATGCGCAGGCCTCCACCCGCTCGTGGCGACATTGCCTCGACGACTTTTGCGTGCCGATGGACCTGAAAAGCGAAGGGTTACTTCGAAAACACCGACTGAGACTTGCCGGTTTCCATGAAGCTGGCTCGCTGTACCGGACCTTTCTCACGCACAAAGATCGAGGGGAGCGATGCCAGTGGTGCTTTACGCCCCGTCAAAATACTTTGGTACGACTAAAGTCGCCCTATAACTTTAAGCACCAGGGAGCCATGGGACCTACCAAGTCGACCGTCCAGCAAGGGCATCTTCGCCCCTACCTTTCTGCCGCGTTCCTGGAAGCCTCGCCAAATGGCAAACGAAATGCGTCCTTGGCGGATGCGCTGCTGAAAGAGGCGGAGGCACTCATTCCGACGACTTCCGTCGCCGGCGCGACGGTTGGATCGCCGCTCAGAGCAATCGTAAGTACCGAGCCGTCGTCGCTTCAAGAGCAGGTTCATGTTGCAACGCTCATCTATTCGCAATCGAGCGTGCCGAGCTGGCTCGTTGCTTCGTCACTGGTGGACCAGGTAAACCACCTTGTGGTGGTCGCCGTCCTCGGCAACACCGCAGCCTTGATCTGCTCCGATCCAAGCATGCGCGATGTCCTCGCGAAGGGCATGAAAGCGGCACAGCCGCTCAGTGTGTCTGCCGTCTCTGACGCGTTCATCGGCGCCGAGGCCAAGACCTTGTGGCTCAGCGGCGTGCATGCGAGCACCGCCGTGAAAGCCGACAGCAAGACACTGAACGGCTCGGCCCTCGAGAACGCGCTGGATCCGATCGGGGACCAGAGTTACGCGCTTTCGGCAATCCGCAGCCAACCACGGGTGCAAGGCCTTGGGGCAACCACCCAGCCGGTGATCATTGGAGCCGCACCATCGGCGAGTCGCATCTGGCTTGGGCGCCCCGCTAACTGGTCGTCCTTCCTGAGTCAGACACACTCCCTGCTCAAGCACCTCAAACAGAAGAACAAACCGACCGAGCTCTACCACTTTCTCTCAAAACCGGTAATCAGCGTGACGGACGTGGCGAAAGCACACAGTCTGGCGGTCCTCCCGGCCGCCATGCTCGCGGACGAGGTCGGAGTTTCAGCGGAGGAGCTTCGAGAGGCTGGCAGATGGGCCTATGACGCTTCCTACACGCTTAAGGCCAGAACAGGTGCCAACTTCTCCGTGGAGGTGAGCTGCGGCGGTGTCGACGTCGGGACCGCCTTGATTGAGGTTAGCGCAAACGCCAACGGGCGCATACGCCTTTCCGCCAAGTGGACCAAAAGCGGTAGCGCATCCGACGAGGATCGGAAGGCTTGCGCAAAGTTCTTGACTGACCCGGAGCAGGTGAAGATCTACTACAACAGCGGCCATGCGATCACGGATGGGAACTGCTATCTCGCAGGTTGGACTGACCATGTCCTGTCCTGGGAGTTCGAGGACCTGTCCAACTTCAACTTATGGCAAGAGAAGCCCGCCCTCACCGGTAATACCAAGCTTCCAGATGCCATTGACGTTCCGGTTGCTGGCGAAAAGTCGTCCCTCTTCACGTACGTCCAGCAAGTCCTGTTCAAGACCGGCTGGCTGGCTTGCGACGATGGTGCGATGGAGCTTGCGGACTTCGTACACTTGCACCCGGCGACCGGAAGGATCACGCTGATCCATGTCAAGGGTGCGGGTACGAAGAAGGGATTCACGGAGCTCTCGGTCTCCGACTACGAAGTGGTCGTTTCTCAGGGCGTGAAGAACATCAGGCACCTCTCGCCCCAGAAGTTGGCGGAAGCGTTGGAGGACGGCGCCGGAAAGCAGATAGCGCGAGCCATCTGGCTCAACGGAACGAAGCAAACTGATCGGTCCGCCATGATCGCGGCCATTAGAGCGCTTCCGGCGTCAGCCCCTCGAACGCTTCTGATACTTCAGCCACGGCTGACGGAGAAGGAACACGACCATTGCGTCGCGAATGCTTCTTCGAGCACCGCTCGGGTGAAACGTTTTAAGCAACTCAACGCCTTGATGCTGGGAGCAAGAGTAGCTGCCATGGGGGCCGGCGCCGAGTTTCGGGCCATCGCGGTGAAGTGAGCCTCGGCTCCGGCTAGGCTTGACCCCTCAGCGATTGGAGCCGCACGATGCGTAGAAGAGTATGTTGAGGACCCGTGGCGGCGACAGCATCGACCCACGGCCAATGCGGATCGCGGTGATGCGCGCAAAAATGTGCACGCCATCACACGCTGAAGGTCCGGATTAATAGTCTAGTCCTACTGACTCAGGAGGTATGCGACAGGCTTGTTGCGCCGTGGTCGTGAGTCACTATTCCTTCGGTCTCAGCAGGCCGGGAGTAGGCCGGATTCATGTGGGCAGACTATCGAATGGCGGTACAGCAAGTTGGCTGGGCCAGAGCCCAAGAGTCAAAAATGACCGCCTCGGATGTGAACTGACCCCCAGAAGTTGGACGGTTGCGATCCCGCCAATCAGGCGGTGTTTCTCAGCCGGTATTCCACCGGGCTGAGCCCTTGCAATCCGAGCTTGATGCGCTCGTGGTTGTAGTAGCTGATGTAGTCGTGCACGCCAGCTTCGAGTGCCGCGATGCCATCATGCGTCTCAAGATGGTAGTACTCGGCCTTGAGGGTGCCGAAGAAGCTCTCGATCACCGCGTTGTCAAAGCAGTTCCCTCTGCGACTCATGCTCTGTTTGACTCCGTGATGCGCAAGCATTGCTCGGTACGGCTGCATTTTGTAGTGCCAGCCTTGATCCGAATGCACAATCAATCCAGACGCACGTTCTGACCGCGCAAGGGCGTCTCGAAGCGTGTCAGACACCAAGTCGAACATGGGCCGCTTGGCCATGCGATGCGCGATGACCTCACCGTTGTAGAGGTCCATGCACGCCGACAGATAAAGCTTCTGCCCTTGCACGTTGAACTCGGTGACATCGGTCACCCACTTCTGGTTGGGCGCCTCCGCGAAGAAGTCACGCTGCAGGACATTGGGCACGTGCACATCGCTCATGCCGGGGACATGCCGGAAGCGCTTCTTCGCCCGAATCAATGCGCGTAGTCCCATCTTTTGCATCAGGCGTTGCACGCACTTGTGGTTAACGGGCTCCGCCATTGACCTGCACAGCGCTGCCGTGATGCGTCTGTAGCCGTAGCGACCCTTGTGCTCGTCATAGACGGCGCGGATTTTGAGTTCCATGTCGCTCTGCTGTTCGGTACGCAGGATCGCTTGGCATTGGTAGTAGAACGTGCTGCGAGCAAGGCCCGCTACCTGCAACAGGTCCGCCAGTTTGTGGTGACGCCTCAACCCGGTGATCAGACGCGCTTTGTCGGCGCAGCTGATCTCTTCGCCCGGATCAAGGCTTGCAATTTTTTTAGATACGCCACCTCCGCGCGCAGTCGCCCGTTCTCTTCACGCAAAGCCTGCGCCGAATCTGTGATGACCGGGCCCGGTGGCGCTGGGCAGCGTCGTTCTGGCTTCATATTGGGGCGCCCTTGCTTACTGCTCCCAAGGGCCTCCACGCCGCCCTCATCGAGTTTGCGTCGCCAGACCACCACTTGGTTTGGATTGCGGATGTCGTAGACCGCCGCCACCTGGCGGCTCGAAAGCTGTTCACGGTCTGATGGGACAGCACCTGCAGCTTGAACTGCGCACTGTACGCGCTGCGCTTGGGGCGCAAACCGTCAACGCCGTGCAGGCGGTAGTGGCTAACCCAGCTGCGGATCTTCTCCTCGGGCAACCACCACCGCCGCGCCAGCAGCTTTGCTCCGCCTTCGCCAGCCAAAAAGCTCTTGACGACTTCCAGCTTGAACTCTGTTTGATATTTCTTCATGGAACCCCTTGAAGTTCGTCCAACTTCTGGGGGTCAGTTCAAACCCGGGGCGATTCAGGACTGACCTCGGCATAAAGGATCACGCCATCCTGACCAATCACAAAGCGGCCCGGCATCGGCAGCGTCCAGCTGGGGTCATGGTTAAAGGCCGGCAAATCGTTCTTGAGGCTCTTGTAGAGCTCGACCAGATAAGCTGGCAGTGCAAAACGCAGGCCGAACGCTGCTGCGGTCTCATTGCCGGCATCTGACAGGATCGGGAAGTCGACATGGTTCTCGCGCACCGAACGGCGGCTGTTCGCCGCGGTCTGCGGCGAGATGGCGACCAGCGCCGCGCCGGCGGCTTGATACGCGGGTAGCACGTCTTGCAGCGCCTGTAGCTCCATGTTGCAGTAGGGGCACCAGACTCCTCGGTAGAAGCTGACAACGAGCGGGCCCCGTCGCAGCAGTTCGGCAGATGACACTATCTGGCCATTGGCGTCGGGCAGGTCAAAAGCCGGCGCAAGGTCACCAACCTTCAATGCGCGCGCCGCAGCGCCCGAGTCAATAAGTTCTTTGGTCGCTCGATGCATGGTCTCGATGACCGACGCGGGAACACTGTACGGCGGCTTGCCGGCTTCGAAGTCTGCCTTGAAGGCATCCAGACGGGATTGAAGTGACATGACGAGTCCTTTATTACTGAATGGGTGAATCAAGCGGCATTCATGGAGCGCGCCACTTCGGCCGCACTGATGCCTTCAAGCGCCAAGCCATAGCCCGCACCCTCGTCGACGATGCGGCGCAACTTCTGCGTCAAGGCGATGCGCGTATAGCGGCCAGTCAGCGGCGGCAGGCTGGCCAGCGATTCGGCGATCTCCCTTGCGCGGGGCAGCAGCTGATCGGCAGGCACGATCTCGTTGATGGCGCCCCATTCCTTGGCTGTATTCGCATCGAGCTCTTGGCGTGTCAGCAGGAAATAGCGACCGCGCACACTGCCGATGACTTCCGGCCACAGCAAGTTGACGCCGTCGCCCGGCACGATGCCGAAGTCAAAATGCGGTTTGTCCTGAAACACCGTGGTGGGAGCTGCCAGCACGATGTCCGACAACAGCACGTATTCCGAATGCAGGCGAACCGGCCCGTTGAGCGCGGCAATGACCGGCACCTCGATGTCCAGAAGGTTCATCAGCACCTTCTTGCCCTCGCGGTAGATCTTGTCGTAGCCACGCGGTGTGAAAAAGTCGAAG